>NZ_JALHLE010000046.1 GCF_022832385.1 Novosphingobium album (ex Hu et al. 2023) | reverse complement strand
TTGTAGTCGATCACCCGCTTCACGGGCACGAGGATTTTCATTGCGATCAGTCCTCTCACTGTGCAGCGCGGAACAATTTAACCGCGCGATTAAACTCAAACGGCGTCGCTATTGCTGTCTATGCCCGTAACGTCAAGCCCTGCAAAAAGCGATGGTGTTCCGCGGGGCTGCATTCATCGTCGGGCCGAACAGAAAAACGAACGGCGCTTCCCAAAAAACAAACGGCGGGGGTCGCTGAACCCCCGCCGCCTGTTGTTTCAATCGAGCCGCTCGGTCCCGAAAGGCGCGAATCAGGCGACCTTCTGGACTTCCGCGACGATCTTCTGGGCGGCATCACCCAGGTCGTTGGCCGGAACGATGGCGAGGCCGGAATTCGCGAGGATTTCCTTGCCCTGCTCAACGTTGGTGCCTTCGAGGCGAACCACCAGCGGAACCGAGAGGTTCACGTCCTTGGCCGCGGCAACGATGCCCTCGGCAATGACGTCGCACTTCATGATGCCGCCGAAGATGTTGACGAGGATGCCCTTCACGGCGGGGTCGGCAAGAATGATCTTGAACGCCGCGGTGACCTTTTCCTTGTTGGCGCCGCCGCCGACGTCGAGGAAGTTGGCGGGGAACATGCCGTTCAGCTTGATGATGTCCATCGTCGCCATGGCAAGGCCGGCGCCGTTGACCATGCAGCCGATGTCGCCATCGAGCTTGATGTAGGCGAGATCGTACTTCGAGGCTTCGATTTCGGCCGGGTCTTCCTCGGTCTCGTCCCGCAGGGCGAAGATGTCGGGGTGACGGAACAGCGCGTTCGAATCGAAGCTCATCTTGGTGTCGAGCACGAGCAGTTCACCGCCCTTGCTTTCGACCAGCGGGTTGATCTCGAGCATGTCGCAATCCATCGCTACGAAGGCTTCGTAGAGCTGAGCGGCGAGCTTCTGGGCCTGCTTGTTGAGGTCACCCGAGAGCTTGAGCGCGAAAGCGACGGCGCGGCCGTGGTGGGGCTTGAAGCCTTCGGCCGGGTCGATCGTGATGGTGGTGATCTTCTCGGGCGTGCTGTGGGCGACTTCCTCGATGTCCATGCCGCCTTCGGTCGAGACGACCATGGCGAGGCGGCCGCTGGCGCGGTCGACGAGCATCGAGAGGTAGTATTCCTTGTCGATGTCGACGCCGTCGGTCACGTAGAGGCGGTTCACCTGCTTGCCGGCTTCACCGGTCTGGATTGTGACGAGGGTGTTGCCGAGCATTTCCTTGGCGCATTCCTCGACCTCTTCGATCGACTTGGCGAGACGCACGCCGCCCTTGGCGTCGGGGCCGAGTTCCTTGAACTTGCCCTTGCCGCGACCGCCGGCGTGGATCTGGGCCTTCACGACATAGAGCGGCCCGGGGAGCTGCTTGGCGGCCGCGACGGCTTCTTCGACGGTGAGCGCGGGGATGCCGGCGGGGATACCCACGCCATATTTCGCAAGCAGTTCCTTGGCCTGATATTCGTGAATGTTCATCGCTGAATCGCTTTCTGCTGGAGTTTCCTCGGGGAAGGCGCGGGTGCCGAATTTTGCAGCGCCGCATAAGCACATCCCTGAGCGCTTGAAAAGTCCCGTTCCCTGCGCAATTTCATAGGTTCGGCTCGCCAGACTACCGAAAGAAGATGTCCCCCCATGATCGATCGCGCGAAACTTGAAGCCATTGTCCGTGAAGCCGGGCGGATTGCGCTAGCGGGATGGCCGGGTGACGGCCACGTGCTCGATCACTGGGAAAAGACGCCGGGAAGCCCGGTGAGCGCGATCGATCTGGAAGTGGATTCGTTTCTGAAGAAGGAGTTGCATACGCTGCTTCCCGCAGCGGGATGGCTCTCCGAGGAGACCGTAGATGCACCGGCGCGGTTGAAAGAAGCGCTGGTCTGGCTGGTCGATCCGGTCGACGGCACACGCGATTTCATTCGAGGGCGCACCGGCTGGGCGATTTCGGTCGCGCTGGTGAACACGCGCCGCCCGCTGCTCGGCTATCTCTACGCGCCCGCGAGGCGGCGCGAGGAGGGTGGTGAATTCTGGTTCGGAGAAGCGGGCAAGGGAGCCTGGCGCAATGGCGAGCGGCTGACGGCGAGCCGCCGCGAATCGCTCTCCGGCGCTCGTGTCCCTGCCCATAAGCTGGCGCCTGAGGACGAGGATCTGAAACTGGTCGAGCAACCCAATTCAATCGCGCTGCGCATGGCGATGGTCGCTGCGGACGAAGCAGACCTGCTGGCGACGCTGCGCTGGGGCTTCGAATGGGATATTGCAGCGGCTGGCCTGATCGCGCGCGAGGCGGGGGCCGCCGTCACCGATGCTTTCGGACGGCAGCTCAACTACAACAAGCACGATCCGCGTGCGTTCGGCGTGCTGTGCTCGTCAAACGGCATTCATGCACAGGCGGTGGAGCGGCTGGCGGAACGCGCTGCGCGGTTTTCGGCCTGACGGGCACGAAAAAAGGGACCGGCGCACTCGATTGCCGGCCCCTTTCCCAAATCCCGCGGGAGAGCGGAACCTTGATTGCGGTTACCTTGCGGCGTTGGCCTCGTCGGTCGTCACCGGCGTGATCTTGATTTCGACGCGGCGGTTGAGCGCGCGGCCTTCGGGGGTGTCGTTGCTCGCCACCGGATAGTCCTCGCCCATGCCCTGCGTCTGGATGCGCGCAGAGGAAACGCCGCGGCTGATCAGGTAGCGCCCCACCGAATCGGCGCGACGCTTCGACAGGTCCATGTTGTAGGCGGCTGATCCGGTTGAATCGGTGTGGCCGTAAACGTCGATCAGGCTGTTCGGGTACTGGTTCATCGACTGCGCGACCTTGTCGAGCGTCGCCTGGAACGAGGGGCTGATCGCGGTCGAATCGACGGCGAAGGTCACGTCGGGCAGGTTGACGAGGATGCCGTCGCCTTCCTGGGTGACGTCGACGCCCGAGCCGGCGGTCTGTTCCTTCAGTTCCTTGATCTGCTTGTCCATCTGGTAGCCGACGACGCCGCCGGCCACGCCGCCGATGCCGGCGCCGACAATACGGGCGGTCTTGCCGCCGATGACGCTGCCCAGCAGATAACCGAGCCCGGCGCCGCCGACGCCGCCGATGGCGGTGCGCGAGACCTTCTTCTCGCCGGTGTTGGGGTCGGTGACGCAGGCGGATACCGCGACGAGCGACAGGGCCGCTGCAGCCGAAGTGATCAGGCGCGATTTCAACATGGTGTGTCCCTTCCTCTGTAAGTCGCTTGCCGGATTTTCTGTGTGATAGTGAACATGAATGGCAAATGGATGATGGTGGCACAACTCGCCCGGGCACTGTGTGTTCCCGAAAGGCCCTTGCGCTATCTTTATGCGGGGCAGGGTCCGGCAGCTCTTCGCGAACGCATCATTCTCTGCTAGCGCTGCGCCTATTGTGACGCCCTTTCCTTGGACCGACCTCCTCATCATCGCCGGCCTGATCCTGATCAATGGCCTGTTCTCCATGTCGGAGCTGGCCATTGTCTCGGCCCGTCCCGCACGCCTCAAGGTTTCGGCCGAGAAGGGCAGCGGGGCGGCGAAGACCGCACTGGACCTGGCTGCCGACCCCGGCAAGTTCCTTTCCACAGTGCAGATCGGCATCACGCTGATCGGCATCGTCGCGGGCGCCTATTCGGGTGCCAGCCTCGGCGAACCGGTCGGCGAGCGGCTGGCGCGGCTGGGGCTGCCTGAAAGCGTTTCGGGAGAGGCGGGCTTCACGCTCGTCATCATCGCCACGACCTATGCCAGTCTGGTGGTCGGCGAACTCGTGCCCAAGCAGCTCGCGCTGCGCCTTGCCGAACCGGTGGCGCTGGCGATGGCGCGGCCAATGTTGTGGCTGGCGCGCGTCATGGCGCCCTTCGTGTGGCTGCTCGACAAGTCTTCCGGCGTGATCCTGCGGCTGTTCTCGATACGCGGCGGGCAGCAGGAACAGCTCACCGCCGAAGAACTGCAGATGATCTTCGCCGAAGCCACGCGCACCGGCGTGATCGAGGAAGAGGAGCGGGCGATGATGGCCGGCGTCATGCGCCTTGCCGACCGTCCGGTCCGCGAGCTGATGACGCCGCGCAACCAGATCGACTGGATCGACGTCGATGCCGGCGAGGCCGCCTTGCGCGCCAAGATCGAGGCTTCGCCGCATTCGCTGCTGCCGGTGGCGGATGAGGATACGCCCGACAACGTGGTCGGCATCCTCAAGGTCCGCGAGGTGCTTGCGGCACTCGTTGCCGGAAGCTCCGTGGACATCCGGTTGATGATGAAGAAGGCCGAGGTCATTCCCGACCAGCTCGATGCCATGGACGCGCTGCGCAAGCTGCAGATGGCCGAAGTGGCGATGGCGGTCGTGCACGACGAGTATGGCCACCTCGAAGGTCTCGTCACACCGTCGGATGTGCTGGCGGCGCTGGCAGGCACGTTCGTCAGCCATCAGGACGAAGGCGACGAGCCGATGGTGATTGAGCGTGAGAACGGCTCGCTGCTGGTTTCGGGCGCGATGCCGGCGGATGCCCTGGCGGACCGGCTCGACCTGACGCTGCCCGAAGACCGCGAGTTCGCGACCGTCGCCGGCTATGTTCTCGCGGTGCTCAAGAAAGTACCCAAGGAAGGTGAGCACTTCACCGATCAGGGCTGGCGGTTCGAGGTCGTCGATATGGATGGTCTCAAGATCGACAAGGTGCTCGCCGAATCGCTGGACGAGGACGAGACGGACGACGGCGTCAGCGGCGACGGCTAGCGGGTACGAAAAAGGCCGGACTTTCGCCCGGCCTCTTCGCAATCGACACTTCGAAAAGGCTCAGCCGCCGACCGAGGTCTGGGCATCGCGTCCGTCGCCTTCCGGTGCAGCGATGATCGAGCGGGTCACCTGACCCTTGGCGACCGTATAGGTATTGGGATCGCCGACGTTCGAGCGGATGCCGGCATCGGCCGTACCAGCCATGCCCAGCGTGGTCTTCTCGATATCGCTGCGGGCCTGAGGGCCACCGAACAGCGCATCGAGCGTCTTCTGCTGAAGGTTGTCATCGGCGGGACGCGGCTCGCCCTGCTTGGGCGGGCTCAGCGAGAAATCGGGCGGCACGACCAGCGGAGACTGGCGCTGCACCGCGAACTCGTCAGGACGATTGCGGTTGAACAGCCCGGTGCTGCCGCAAGCCGACAGCAGCATGGCGCCGGTCGTGACGAGGATAAGGGCACCGGTTTTCTTCATAGGTATCAATTCAACTCTCCGGAGCGGGTTCGGCCGTTGCGTCCGGCTTGTCGCGCGAAAGCAGGGATCGGGCAAGGATAATCAGGACGCCGATGGTAATCGCGGCGTCAGCAAGGTTGAAAATCAGGAACGGCCGCCATGTGCCGAAGTGCAGGTCGGCATAGTCGACGACGTAGCCGAGCCCGTAACGATCGCAGATGTTGCCCGCGGCGCCGCCCAGCACGAGCGACAGGGCCGCGATATCGGCCAGTTTACGCTCGCGCATGATCCACACCAACACGAACGCCGCGATTGCTGCGGTCATCGCCACCAATGCCCAGCGTCCTTCGGGCGATCCGGCGGTGAACAGGCCGAGCGAGACGCCGTAGTTCGGGGTGAAGGTGAAATTGAAGATGGGCAGGATTTCGAGACTGTCTCCGCGGCGGCTGACGCCAAGAGGCCCGGTCACCCACACCTTCACCGCCTGATCGGCCAGGAACACCAGCGCCGCGATCAGCAGCCCGGCAATGCGGTTGCGCACCGCGCGGTTCATGCGTCCTCCGTCGCGCCCACGACGTCTTCGCAGCGACCGCACAGCGCCCCGTCTTCCGAAACTTCGGGAAGGTGGCGCCAGCAGCGGCCGCACTTGTGATCGGTGGTAGGCGTGACAGTCACGTCATCGCCTTGGCCGCGCGACACTGTCGCCGTGATGAACAGCTCTGCCAGATCGGCTTCGGGCGCATCCTGCGGCACGGTGACTTCGGCGGCGAGGCTGGAGCCGATCACCTTGTCGCGGCGCAGCGGCTCGATCGCTTCGGTGACCTTCTCGCGCAGCGCGCGAAGCTGCCGCCACTTGTCCATGTCGGCTTCGGCTTCGGGGACCTCGGGCCATTCGAGCAGGTGGACACTCCCGCCTTCTGGGTAACGAGACGTCCACACCTCCTCGGCGGTGAAGACGGTGACCGGCGCGGCCCAGCGCACCAGCGCGTGGAAGAGCGTGTCGAGCACCGTGCGGTAGGCGCGGCGCCTGGGATCGGCAGCGCTGTCGCAGTAGAGGCAGTCCTTGCGTATATCGAAGAAGAAGGCCGAAAGGTCCTCGTTGCAGAAATCCAGCAGTTCGCGGACGTAGGTATTGAAATCGAAGTCCGCGACAGCCTGGCGCAGCGTCGTGTCGAGCTTGCCCGTCAGCGCCAGCACATAGCGCTCCAGCTCGGGCATTTCGGCCACGGGCAGACGTTCGGCTTCATCGAAATCGGCCAGCGCGCCCAGCAGGTAGCGCATGGTGTTGCGCAGCTTGCGGTACTGGTCGGCCACGCCTTTCAGGATCTCGTCTCCGATGCGGTGGTCTTCGGTGAAATCGACCGAAAGCGCCCAGAGGCGGATGATGTCGGCGCCGTACTGCTCCATCACCTTGAGCGGGCTCACGGTGTTGCCGAGCGACTTCGACATCTTGAGGCCCTTGGAATCCATGGTGAAGCCATGGGTCAGGACCGCCTTGTACGGGGCATGGCCGCGCGTCGCGCAGCTTTCGAGCAGCGAGGACTGGAACCAGCCGCGATGCTGGTCGCTGCCTTCCAGATAGAGGTCGGCGCGCGGGCCCTTGTAGCCTTCGGGCCGCAGGAGGTCGGGCCACTTGCCCGATTCGAGTACGAAAGCGTGTGTCGAGCCCGAATCGAACCAGACGTCGAGAATGTCGGTGATGCGCTCGTAGTCCTCTGCCTTGTAGGCATTGCCGAGGTATTCCTGCGCGCGCTCGTCGCTCCAGGCGTCGACGCCCTTTTCACGGATCGCGGCGATGATTCGGGCGTTCACTTCCGGATCGGCGAGGTATTCGCCGGTCTCACGGTTGACGAACAGCGTGATGGGCACGCCCCAGGCGCGCTGGCGCGAGAGCACCCAGTCAGGCCGGGTATTGACCATCGAACTGATGCGGTTGCGGCCCTTGGCCGGTACGAAACGCGTATCCGCCAATGCATCCCAAGCGGTTTCGCGCAGGGTCAGGCCATGGCCCGGGATCGGCTTGTCCATCGGCACGAACCACTGCGGAGTGCAGCGGAAGATCACCTTGGCCTTCGAACGCCATGAGTGCGGATAAGAATGCTTGTAGTCCGCGCTGGCCGCCAGCAGCCCGCCCGCTTCGCGCAGCGCGGTGCAGATCGGACCGTCGGGCGCGTTGAACTTGGGATTGATGACCGAGCCTTCGCCGCCCAGCCAGCCCCAGTCGGCGCGGTACTTGCCATCGCCCTCGACCGCGAACTTGGGATTGATGCCGTGCGCCTTGCACAGATCGAAGTCGTCCTCGCCGTGGTCGGGCGCCATGTGCACGAGGCCGGTGCCGCTCTCGGTGGTGACGAAATCGCCGGGCAGGAAGGGGCGGGGTTCGGCGAAGAAGCCGCCAAGGTGGTGCATCGGGTGACGGGCTGTCGCTCCTTCCAGCAGCGGGCCCTTCACGTACATCTGGAACTTGTAGCCTTCGGCGCCGATGCGCTTGCAGAAAGCATCGGCCAGCGGTTCGGCGACGAGGTAGTTCTTCCCTTCGACCGCGATCTGCAGGTAATCGACTGGCTTTCCGTAGGCGAGCGCCTGGTTGACCGGGATCGTCCAGGGCGTGGTCGTCCAGATCACGGCCATGGTGCCCACCAGTTCGGGGCATTCGGGCGATTCGATGATCTCGAAGCCGACATCGATCTGGGTGGAGACGATGTCCTCGTATTCCACTTCGGCATCGGCGAGCGCGGTTTTCTCGACCGGCGACCACATCACCGGCTTGGCGCCGCGATAGAGCATCGCGTTTTCAGCAAACTTCATCAATTCCGAAACGATCGTCGCCTCGGCGTCGAAATCCATCGTCAAGTAAGGATGATCCCAGTCGCCGCCGATACCCAGCCGCTTGAGCTGTTCGCGCTGCACATTGACCCAGTTCTGGGCATAGGCGCGGCACTCGGCGCGGAATTCCTCGGCGGGAACCTCGTCCTTGTTCTTCTTTTTCTTGCGGTATTCTTCCTCGACCTTCCACTCGATGGGCAGGCCGTGGCAGTCCCAGCCGGGAACGTAAGGCGCGTCCTTGCCCAGCAGGGTCTGGGTGCGCACGACCATGTCCTTGAGGATATGGTTAAGCGCATGGCCGATGTGCATGTCGCCGTTTGCGTAGGGCGGGCCATCGTGCAGGATGAACTTTTCGCGGCCCCGGCGGTGCTCGCGGATCGTCTCGTAGATCTTCTGATCCTGCCAGCGCGCAAGAATACCCGGCTCCTTCTGGGGGAGCCCGGCTTTCATGGGGAAATCGGTCTTCGGAAGGAAGACGGTGCTACGGTAATCGCGCTGCTCGGTCATGATCGGCGGGCGTTAACGTAAATGCCTTAACGTTGGAAGAGCGCGCAGTGCGTACAAACCACTTGTAGGCGAGAGAGATTCGCGTTCAGACAATATTCGCGAGAAGTTCACGTGCCGTGACGCAATCCGCGGCGATCTGCGCGATCAGCGCGTCGAAGCTGGGGAACTTCGCCTCGGTGCGGATGAAGTGGTGGAAGTACACTTCAATTTCCTGATCGTAGAGATCTTCCGAAAAATCAAAGAAATGGGGTTCCAGCAATTCCTTGGGCACGTCGAACTGAGGCCGGATGCCCAGATTCGCGGCGCCGGGCAGCACCCGGCCATCGGGCAGGCGCCCGGTCACGGCATAGACGCCGAAGTGCGGGCGCAGATAGGAGCCCAGCGCGATGTTCGCGGTGGGAAAGCCCATTTCGCGGCCCAGCTTGTCGCCGTGCTGGACGGTGCCCCGGATTGCGAACGGCCGGGTGAGCAGACGCGCGGCGGTCGCGCAGTCCCCGGCTTTCAGCGCATCGCGGATGCGGCTGGAGGAAACTACGCCGTCGGCGTCGCGGACCGGCCCGACAGTCCGGCCCGACAGGCCGAATCGGGCGCCCGCGTCGCGCAGGACCTGTGGGTTGCCCGAACGGCCTTTGCCGAACGTGAAATCTTCACCGGTAACGACGCCCGCTGCGCCGAGATGACCGGCCAGTTCCTTCTCGACCCAGTCGGCCGCGCCCATCGTGGCCATGGGCCGGTCGAAATGGAGGACAAGCATGGCGTCCGCGCCCGCAGCGGCGAAGAGGTCCTCGCGCTGGTCGAGCGTGGTGAGGCGGAATGGCTCGGCATCGGGCTGGAACAGGCGCACCGGATGCGGATCGAATGTGGCGATGATGGCCGGGCGGCCTTCTGCCCTGGCCCAGCGAATGGCCTCGCCGACAACGGCCTGATGGCCCTGGTGGAATCCGTCGAAATTGCCCAGCGCCACAACGGCGCCGCGCAGCGATTCGGGAATGGGGTGGCGGTTGTCGAGACGAATCATTTCGGCAGGGCCTATAGGTCGCGGATCAGCGTCACGAAAGCGTAAGACGGCGCATCGCCTTGCGCGGGATGTTCCTCGCGGGCGGTTTCGCGCCACTCGGAGCCGAGCAGAGGCATGAAAGTATCACCTTCGTATTCGGCATGGACTTCGGTCAATTCGACGCGGCGGGCAAGCGGCAGAACAAGTGCGTAGATTTCCGCGCCGCCGATCACCGCCACGTCCCCATCACCGGCCAGTGCCAGCGCATCCTCAACCGAATGCACCACTTCGGCGCCGTCTGCGCGCCATGCGCGGTCGCGCGTCAGCACGATATGGCGGCGACCGGGCAGGGGCGAGGGAAAGCTCTCGAACGTCTTGCGGCCCATGACCATCGGCTTGTCCATGGTCATGGCCTTGAAGTGCCTGAGGTCCGCGGGAAGCCGCCAGGGCAGGGCGCCGTCCCGGCCGATCACGCCATTGGCGGCGCGCGCGTAGATAAGGAACAGGTCCTGTGCCACGCCGCCAGCCCTGTCAGTCCAGCGTCAGCCGGGTGACGTGGCCCATCTTGCGCCCGGGGCGCGCGGCGGCCTTGCCGTAGAGGTGCAGGTGATTGGCCGGATCGGAAAGGATTGCGGCCCAGTCGTGCGCTTCGTCGCCGATCAGGTTGCGCATCTCGACCGCTTTGGCCGCCAGCCGGGTTTCGCCCAGCGGTAGCCCGCAGATCGCGCGCACGTGGTTCTCGAACTGGCTGGTGACGGCGCCCTCGATGGTCCAGTGGCCCGAGTTGTGGACGCGCGGGGCCATCTCGTTGAACACCGGGCCGTTCCCGGTCGCGAAGAATTCCAGCGTCAGCACGCCCACATAGTCGAGCGCCTCGGCCACTTTCGCGGCGAGCGCCCGGGCGGCAGGCACCTGTTCGATCAGCGCGGCGGGGGCGGGCACGGCGCTGACGGAAAGAATGCCGCTCTCGTGGACGTTGTGCGCTGAATCGAAAAAGCGGATGTCGCCATCCTTGCCCCGGCACAGGATCACCGAGAACTCGGCGAAGAAGGTGACGAAGCCTTCGTAGATCAGCGGCTTGGCAGGCAGGTCAAGCGCCTGCCCATCTTCGGGCGACATGATCCGCCACTGGCCCTTGCCGTCGTAGCCGTCGCGCCGCGTCTTGAGGATGCCGGGTGCGCCGATCGTGTCGATGGCGGCGGCGAGGTCCTCGGCTGAATCGACCGGGGCGAACGGGGCAGGGGTGCCGCCCAGTTCTGTGACGAAGCGCTTTTCGGTCAGGCGGTCCTGCGCGGTTTCGAGCGCGCGCGGATGCGGAAGCAGCGGTACTTTGCCCAGTGCAGCTAGCGGCGCGACAGGTACGTTCTCGAACTCGTAGGTCACCACAGCGCAGTCCGCCGCGAAGGCGGCCATGGCCTTGCCGTCGTCCCAGCCCGCGCAGGTGAACGCGGCAGAGACTTCGGCGGCGATCGAATCGCCTTCGGGCGCGTAGATATGGCAGCGGTAGCCGAGCTGGGCGACCGCCATCGCGATCATCCGGCCAAGCTGGCCGCCACCAAGAATGCCGATGGTTTCGCCGGGTGCGATCATGGGCGTACTACCTACCGTCCTTCGACAAGCTCAGGACGAGCGGAGCTGGTGCTGCGGGTGCGGTCATTTCCCCGCTCATGCTGAGCTTGTCCAAGCATCAGGATGGCCGTTCGGCGACGCTGGCGGTCTGCGCCGCGCGGAAAGCCTGCAGCCGTTCGGCGAGCGCGTCGTCCGACGTCGCCAGAATCGAAGCCGCGAGCAGGCCGGCGTTGGCCGCGCCCGCCTCACCGATCGCCAAGGTGCCGACGGGGATGCCGGCCGGCATCTGCACGATCGAGAGCAGGCTGTCCTGTCCCGAAAGCGCCTTCGACTGCACGGGGACGCCCAGCACCGGCAGGTGTGTCATCGAAGCGACCATGCCCGGCAGGTGTGCGGCGCCGCCAGCGCCTGCAATCACTACCTTGAAGCCTTCCGCCGCCGCACCCTTGGCGAAGTCCACCAGTCGGTCGGGCGTACGGTGCGCGGAGACGATCCGCGCATCGTACGCCACGCCCAGCTTGTCCAGCATCTCGGCGGCGCGCTGCATGGTCGGCCAGTCGGACTGGCTACCCATGATGATGGCGACAGGTGCTGCCAACTTACCTCTCCGACAGATAATAGCGGTCGAGCACGCCCAGACCGGTGTCGAGGTCGTAGACGATCGGCTGGCCGGTCGGGATCTCGAGGCCGGTGATCTCGTCGTCCGAAATGCCCGAGAGGTGCTTCACCAGTGCGCGCAGGCTGTTGCCGTGTGCCGCGACCAGCACGGTGGCACCGGCCTTGAGGTGCGGCACGATCGAGCCTTCATAATAAGGCAGGACGCGCGCGATCGTGTCCTTGAGGCTTTCGGTCTGCGGCACGTCGATCCCGGCATAGCGCGGATCGGAGGACAGATCGAACTCGCTGCCGCGTTCCAGCACCGGCGGCGGGGTGTCGAAGCTGCGGCGCCAGATCTTGACCTGGTCCTCGCCGTGTTTGGCCGCGGTTTCGGCCTTGTCGAGGCCGGTCAAACCGCCGTAGTGACGCTCGTTGAGGCGCCAGTCCTTGGTTTCCGGAATCCAGAGGATGCCTGCCGCTTCGAGCGCGAAGTGCAGCGTCTTGATCGCGCGGGTCTGCACCGAGGTGAACGCAACGTCGGGCAGCATGCCCTTGTCCTTGAGCAGGGCGCCCGCGGCACGCGCTTCGGCTTCGCCCTTCTCGGTCACGTCGACGTCCCACCAGCCGGTGAAACGGTTTTCGAGGTTCCACTGGCTCTGGCCGTGGCGGAGAAGGATCAGACGAGGCAAGGCAGGCTCCCTGTTGGCTTGCGGGCCGCATTCCACGCAGCGGCCGCGAATGTCAGGCCGCAGCCCCTAGCTTTCCGGGGGCGATTTGGGAAGCCTGCCCGAATCGCTATCTTCGCCGCGTTGCTGCGCGGACACGGCGCGTGCCTGCGCCTTGCGCCGGTGCAGGTTCTCGCGCAGTTTGGCGGCGAGGCGTTCCTCGCGGGAAAGCTTGCCCGGGTTCTCTTCCATCGGCGGGCCATGCCGCGTGCGCCGGGAAAGCGCAAGCGGCGCTTGACAATTGCCGCGCACGAAGACAATAGCGCGCCCCTGTCCCGGCGAGACCGGGCCGACGGCGCTGCTGTAGCTCAGTGGTAGAGCG
>NZ_JALHLE010000045.1 GCF_022832385.1 Novosphingobium album (ex Hu et al. 2023) | reverse complement strand
CCGCGCACGAAGACAATAGCGCGCCCCTGTCCCGGCGAGACCGGGCCGACGGCGCTGCTGTAGCTCAGTGGTAGAGCGCACCCTTGGTAAGGGTGAGGTCGGGAGTTCAATCCTCCCCAGCAGCACCATCGTTTCAATGACTTACAGGCACACCGTCGGCTCCGTATGGAATGAGTACGGAAAACAAGGAGGTACTTTGGCGCCCGCTTATGCAGCGCAGCCTCCCGTTTGCGGCTGCGCCGATCCGGGCCGGAACGCAGAGCAGGTTTGCCAATTCAGGCAATTCGCCCGGTCGCGACTGGTGCAGTTCGATACACACCCTACGCGACAAATCGCGGCTGGAAATGGCGGAATACCGGGCCATTCCGGCGATGGCAGCTTCTCAATCAGATTTGACTTGCCGCCGAATCTCCCATCAGATTCAAGTCAACCGCTATTGAGAACCGCAGAAAAGCGCCATTCTCAGGCGGCGCAACGCTACCGTGACCGCGACCCGGATTTGACTGGTTGGGATGGAGGGCGGTAGGCGGAAAGTCTGTGGGTCCTACCGGGCTCCTTCATGACAGCTAAGCGCATTGGGACCGCATTTTTGCCTACTGGGGTCTGTCATCGCATTGCAGGCAGTTAGAAGTTTCACTTCATCGTACGATTGGATCAAGCACCAATCCGCTACTGGATCCAGTGAGGCGAGCATGCAGGTTGTATGCCTCATTCTCGGTTAGACATGCCACACAGTCTGCGGCAAGCCGAGCATTTGGGGTTCCTATGTTATCTTCCCAGATGTAGCGCATTCGCATTGGCAGCAGGTTCGGTTTTTTCGCTCCGCCTTCCTTGGTCAAGGCTTTGCCTTCTCTGAGGAAAATTTCAAAAAGCTCGCGGATGATGCGCTTTTGTCCATGCTGTTGGGCGTGGAGTGCTGGTAGGCCGATGACATAGTGGCGAGCGAAGAATTTTAGCAGGCGAACTTCATCGGCCGCGTTAGGGTCGATGATTACTGCTTTAGCGTCAATGGTGTCTGCTAGGCTTGCGGCGCGCACATAATGCCCAATCAGCAGAGAACAGAAGTTTCTTAGTTGTCTGCGCTGCTCGCGGGTTCCCTCGTAGGATTCCTCGGTCATGGCGTAGAAGGGCGAGATCTTGCGGCGAATGCGCTCGAGTGCGCTCTTGAGGCGGGCGTTTGCATTAGCCGGCCATTCTGGATCTTTAGACCAAGCGGCGGAGGCGCCTTCGATCAGCATTGGCTCTGCCTGCGGAGCGGTGATCCTTCCCCACGGTATGATCCCTACCCGATGAAAATCCTCCAAGTCATGGACTGAATAAGCGATATCGTCTGCCCAATCCATCAACTCTGCTTCGGCTGTCTTGTACTCGCCTCGGCAATGCTCGCGAGCCCACTTGAACTCGCGTTCTTCGGTCTTGTAGGCAGACCATTTGTCTTTTTTCTTGTCGTCTGACAGATCTCGCAGCCAAGGGTACTTAAGCGTCGCTGCAAGTGTTGCTCTTGTGAGATCGAGGCCAGGCGCCTCGCGGCCCCACCGAACTGCCAGTTTGGTGATAATGCGAAAGGTCTGCGCATTACCTTCGTACCCATCTGAAGCGGCATCCGACCGCTCGCCGCGACATTCGACGGGATTTCGGACTATGCGGTCTAGTTCTGTTTCAGCCGCATGGCCAAACGGAGGGTGCCCGAGGTCATGGGCAAGACACGCGGCCTCCACGACTTCCGGATCAAGACCATGCATGCTCGCCGCCGCGCCCTGCTTTCTCAGGAGGTTTTCGGCTAGCCTTCGGCCAATCTGGGCAACCTTGTAGGTGTGCTGTTGGCGTGTATGAAAAATATCCAACTCGCCGGCGCGCACAATCTGCGTGATACCTGCCAGCCGGTGAAATGCGGATGAGTACAGGACACGGTCTCGGTCGCGCTCAAAGCCTAGGCGCTGATCGAGTTGCGACAGGTCGTCAGGAATGTGGCAGCGAGAAGCGCGCTGTTCGTCCAGTGATGGCAATTTGCAGATCCGGTCAGGCAGCTTCTGCGAACTGCTCCAACGCTATGACCATGCCATCCGGATCCAGTGTGATTTTTCGACGCTCAATCGCCCGCTGCAGCGCTTCGATCACATTTTTCGTTTCATGGTCGCCGGAGAGAGACTCGATCAGCTCTCGGGGATCGATGCGACCTTGCTTGCTGCCGATGAGCGCCAGGATTTCTTCGTCTTTAGGGGGGACGTCGTTTTCCATGATGCTCTCCTATACCTCGGCAAGGTTAACGGTTTCTGGACCGTTTCCGATGCCAGACGACATGTGGTGTTTGTCCGACGAATGAGTCAGAAATGAGTCCGACTGCTGCAGGCCTCTTTGCGAGCGCCCATTTCATGCCTGCTTGCGTCTGGGCACCAAAGAATCATGATTGGAGTCCTGAGTCAATTAGCGCATTCGCTAATGCAGCGTGATTATCGTCTGGACGACATAAATTTGAGGCGGCGTTTGCGCTACAGATACCCGTGGTAGCAGCTGAGTGTGCGTTGGAATCCGACACGTTGCCGTTTGGCAGAATTCTGCCGTTTCCGCCTCTCAGCGTATCGGTTTCCGACACCGTCGTTAGCACCAGTTACCTTCAGTTTCCACCCATCGTGTCGGAATCCAACACCGGCAAACGGCCTGTATCCCGGTCCTTCCGGAACGCCTTCAATGCGCGCAATCCGCGTTCCATCCGCCTATGCGCTTTGGTGCCAGGGGGCGGCTGGCGCTCTACAAAGGTCATCGACGGACCTTTCCGACCGGGACCAGCCAGCCAGGTTAGCCGCCAGCATCGGGCGCGGGACTTCTCGGCGACCTTTACGTGGAAAGAGGCATCCTCGGTCATTTCGATGAAGCCGAGTTCCTGCAATTCATCGAAGGCGCAGCGAACAGCGGACAGGTCGGCCATGCCAAGGCGGCCCGCCGCATCGCGGATGCTGAGATAAAGGCTGCCATTGTTCTCGCCATTGTCGAGCATCGTCAGCTCGACCAGTAGGGCGCGGGCGGCAACGCTGAGCGCGCGATAGGCTGGCGAGTTCAACAGGCGATGGTCCAGCCGGGCAAAGCGTGAGGTGGGATTGCGGCCCGTGTGGTTTGGCTTGTTCTTGTTCCGCTTGCGCACGGCAATTCACTCTCGGCAGCGCGACTGATCCGGCGAACGAAAAACGGGACGACCGTTGCCAGCCGCCCCGCTTCGATCCCGTCTGTCAGTCCGAAATGATTTCGAGGATGGTCACGGTTGACCGCAGAACATAGCGCCCGTGCTTGCCGCCTTCGTGGGCTTCCCAAAGCATCGGGATTGCTAGCCGGTGCGTGTGGCGCAGGACCATGATGTAATGTGACAGGCGGAAGGCCCACGAGGCGATTTCCAGCGCGGTTACGCCAGCCGCTCCGGCCTTGACCAGTGCAAGGAGCGTTCGGGCGGTTTGGCCTGTCACCGTGAACGGCTGGCCTTCCGGCCCGGTAGCCTTCACGAGAAGCCGCTTGTGGGGCGGCTGAGGCAGATGATAAGGCGAACCCGGCCCATTGGCTCCCGAGCCATTGCCAACCGCCCCCAGGACCGCTGCAACGGTGCTGGGGGCATCTTCGAACAGGTCAGCCATTGGTCACCTCCCCGCCGTGCGTCGGCAGGCTGGCAGCCCACGCTTCGGCATCTTCGTGCTTGATCCGCACCGCTCGCCCAACCTTCGTGACGCGCAGGCGACCGGCAGAAATTTCGCGGTATGCGGCACTTCTCGATGTCGCATACCGCTCGCAAAATTGTGGCAATTTCATCATGTTCGGCTTCCATGCCCATGCAGAGACGGAACGAAACGCCGCCGTGCTTCAGGGCATGGCTGGGGATGACTGCTCGAAATTTCGCGGTCTATTTCGGCGGATAATTCGCGGTCACTTTGCCGCCCATTGGCTTCGGTCCGCGCTTTCGGGTGCCTGCCAAAGATCGAATCCTCTCGCGGCTAATTTGATGCAAGGGGAAGGCGCTCTTTGCTTGCTCCCATAATCGCTCGACCGGCGTTGCTTCGACCTCCGCTTGTTCAGTCCACCACCGCTGCAAATCTGCGTCACACAGTCGCGGTTTATCTGCTTGTTGGGCGTTCAGTTGTGTTGGCAAGGAAGGCCACAGCCGCTCAAGGTCGACTCGGCGAAAAACGACAGCTCCAGGGTGTCTAGGGGCGGATAGTGTGAAGTGCCTACAATCGAGTTCGAAGCCGGGCACCTCGCCAGGCTCAATCGGTGCCTTCGATAGCTTATCGTATGCCGCAAGATTTCCGTCGTTTACGGCATCCCAAAGCTGCTCGAATGCCGAAATGGTGCAATTGCAATCTTCCCATGCCTCTCGCTCGACGTTGGAGTGCGCTCCGCAAGCGCAATGGTGTAATGAGACAAACCGGATTAGCCAGCCGATCGATGCGCGCTGTTTGAATTCTTCAAACACTCGTTGGCCATCGAAATTCTCTTCACCATCGATCCGCCGCCATGCCCCGTCGCAACCGATCTGGGCGACTTGCTCGTAATTTCGCGTCGCCACCCAGGCCAAGGCTTCCGGCAGATTCCAGTTGGTGACTAGCCCCTTGGAATTAGCAATGAGGTCAGGTGTGACCTTTTCCCACGAACGGGGACCATCAAGCGCCTCTACGTCCTCCCGGCGAACGACCAAGCCGCCTTCGAACAGGAATTCATGCCATTCCGCTCGCCAAGCAGCCATGCCTTGAACGATGGCCCTTTCACGATCCCGGTTCCGGTCAAACCAAGTCACGCCACCTGCAACCTCGTTCCACTCCGGCGAATCGTGCGGTGGTGACCGGCGCGTAGCCTTCACTCGGATTTGGTTGTCACGAAGGGCGTTTGTCACACGCTCCTGCGCTACATCAAATCCACCGGATCCCGGTTCAAGGATTTTTGCGGCTTTGGCGATAGAGAGCCAATCCTGCACCGCAATGCCTACGGTAGGGTCATTTCCACGGTAGGGGGGCGCTTTGCTCAAAGGGCCAATTCCCCGAGCGCCTTGACCGCTGCATCGCTGGCAAGGTGCCCATAGTGCCGTTCGATCATTTCGGCGCTGGTGCCTGAAATTTGAGCAATGGTTAGCAAGGGCAAGCCCGCGCTCACAAGGTCGGTAATCGTGCTGTGGCGGAGAGTATAGGCCGTGGTGCCCTTGGGTAGCTTCGCCGCCTTTGCTGCATTCTCGATGGCATCGCCCCATGAGTTTCGGTCCCAAGGCTTGCCGTTGGCGCGCATGAACATGGATGCGGCTGGTAGCTTGCCCTTTGCCTGTTGGGCAAACAGTGCCGCTGACTCGGTCGGCAAAAGAATGCGTCGCTTGCCGCCTGCCTTGTCCTTCCCGATGGTCAATTCAGCGGTGCGCTTGTCGTAATCGCCCGCCACCAGTGCCGCCATTGCCCCAGGACGAAGCGGCAATAGACACAGCGCCCGGACGAATGGGCGCGCATCATCGGCAATGTGGGCCAGCAACGTGCGCCGCTCTGACTTGTCGAGATAGAGCAAGCGCCGCTGGTCGGCATTCTCGAAGGGCTTGAGAGCCTCTTGCCAAGCTGCCTCGCTGTTCGGCGCGCCGGGGGCCAGCACCTTGTTCAGCGCCGCTCGGAATGGGGCCATGTCGCGGTTGACGGTGGACTGCGCGCGATTCCTTGTTCGGACTTCGCCCTTGCGACTCCGGCTGACAATGGCCGGGGCTTCTTCCAGCCGCTTGCGCCAGTCCCGCAAATGGTGACGACGCAATTTGTCGAGCTTCACCTTTGCTACCGCATCACTGTAAATGTGCCGGTTGAAAACGCCCTCGGCAATCTTGCCGGGATGGGTCTTGAGGTATTCCCGGCAGGCATCGGCAACCGTTTCGACCTTGCGGCGAACCTCGCCCCCCGCTTCGACCAGTTCCGCCAGCTTTTCGGCTTCCTTTTTGGCAGCGGCGAACATTTCATTGCCTGCAAGCGTGCCAAAGTCGCCAAGCGATTTCACATGATACCTGCCGGCATCTTCATCATAGGCGCGGGCGATCCACGTTCCCTTGCCGCCGCGCTTTGAAGGACGAAACCCGAGGAAGCATCCGGTGCGCAACCGCTGCCAGAACGGTTCACGCTGCGCCCTCAGTTCGTTGCGCTCGCCAACCTTGCTCAGGTCCACAGCCTTGCGCCGCTTCCGCTTGTTCGCCTTCCCCGGTTCCGTTGCCACTGCCAGCCGCCTTTCCGTTCCGTATGGAATGCGTATGGAATACATCAGGGGATGCATCGGAACAACGGTGGACATGAAATGGCGCAATTTCAGCGTTTCTTTGATCCATTGCCGTCCCCATAAGTCCGATTTTCCACCCTTGGTAAGGGTGAGGTCGGGAGTTCAATCCTCCCCAGCAGCACCATTTCTCCTGGCATGACTGCTTTGCGGAAACGGCGCCAATGATGTGACCGTGACTGATTTGCCGCACCTGCGAAATGTCACGAAACTGTCTCGGGAATGGCACCGGAGTGTCACGCACGGTGACTAGGGCCCCTGAAAATCGCTCGCAACAGGGATCCCCTTTACCATGAAAACGTCTCTCCGCCTTGTCGCGGGGCTGCTCGCCTCGGCCTCTTTCACAACCATTGCCCACGCAGGTGATCTCTCCGGTACCATTCATGACGCCACCGGAACCCGAGCTCTGCAGTCGGCAACCGTAAAAATTGTCGAACTTGATCGCGCAACCGAGACGGATCGCGACGGCAGCTACATTTTCGCCGACATCCCGGCGGGCGACTATACGGTGGAAGTCAGCTACGTTGGCGCGATCGTCGAAACCAAGACGATCTCGATTCCCGAAACGGGCCGCGTGCAGGGCGACTTCGCGCTTGCCGGCATCGGCGGCGGTGACATCCTCGTGATTGGCCAGGCCGCCAACCAGGCCAGCGCCCTGTCGCGCCAGAAGGCGGCTGACGGCGTGGAATCGGTCCTGACCCGCGACGCCATCGGACAGTTCCCCGACCAGAACGTCGCCGAATCGCTGCGGCGCCTGCCGGGCCTGAACATTCTCAACGACCAGGGCGAAGGCCGCTTCGTCTCGGTTCGTGGTCTCGATCCCGAGCTGAACTCGACTTCGGTCAACGGTGTCCGCCTGCCCGCCCCCGAATCGGACGTCCGCTCTGTTGCTCTCGATGTGATTTCGTCGGACATCATCGAATCGATCGAAGTGAAGAAGTCGCTCACCCCCGACATGGACGCCGACACCATCGGCGCTTCGGTCGAGATCAACACGACCAGCGCCTTCGACCGCAAGAAGGACTATTACGCGGTCCGCGCCGAGGGCAGCTACAACGACTATTCGGGCAAGGTCACGCCCAAGGGCAGCTTCGACTTCTCCAAGCGCCTGGGTGACGATTTCGGCATCGCCGGCGGCGTCAGCTACTACAAGCGCAAGTTCGAGACCGACAACGTCGAGGCCGATCCCTGGGAAGAGGTGAACGGCACGGCTTATGCCCCGGTCATAGAATACCGCGACTACGACGTGGAGCGCACCCGCATCAGCGCCGCGCTTTCGTTCGACTGGCGCGCCTCGGACACGACCAAGGCCTATATTCGCGGCAACTGGTCGCAGTTCGACGACCACGAATACCGCCGCCGCACCACCTTCGATTTCGGCGAATTCGAAGATGATGGCCCGTCTGCCGCGTCCGGTTCGACCGTCTCGTTCGATTCGGCCAACAACGACATCACCATCGAGCGCGACCTGAAGGACCGCTTCGAACGCCAGCGTATCCGCTCGGTCGTTGTCGGCTCCAAGACCGACACCGGCATCTGGAAGTTCGACTGGTCGGCCAGCTACGCCAAGTCAACCGAGAAGGAGACTTTCTCGCTCGATCCGGTGCGCTTCGCTGCCGACTTCGACGATGGCGACGGTGTCGTGATCGATATCGACAATTCGGGCCGCTACTATCCGTCCTACGCGGTGAGCGCCGGAGCGGATGCCGTCAACTCGGCGGACAACTACACGTTGAACCGCGTCGAACTGACCACGCTGTCTGACAGCCAGGACGAGGAATACGCGGTCAAGGCTGACCTCGCGCGCACTTTCGCGGGCGACAACGGCGACTTCACCGTGCAGGCGGGCGCCAAGATGCGCTGGCGCGAGAAGTCCTACGACTTCGAAATGACCCGCTACAAGAAGTCGAAGGACTATACGCTGGCGGACGTCCTCGGCACGCAGACTTATGGACTGCTGGACATGGGCCCGGTGGCGAGCAAGACCGGGACGAAGGCTTGGTTCCTGGCCAACGAGGCCGATCTTTCCATCGACGACTACAAGTCTGCGCTGGATTCCGCGACGTCGGATTACAGCGTCAAGGAAGACGTGGCTGCCGGATACCTGCTGGGCCGTTGGGACAGCGATTCCGTGCGCGTAATCGGTGGTGTCCGTGTCGAGCACACCAGGAACGAGATGAACGGCTCCGTCGTTATCGACGACGAGGACACTTACGACCTGCCGCCGGTCACCCCGGTCCAGTTCAAGCGCAGCTACACCGACTGGCTGCCGAGCCTCACGATCCGCTACAGCCCCGAAGACAACCTCATCATGCGCGCGGCGGGTTACAAGAGCCTCGTGCGTCCCAAGCTTTCGGCCATGGCGCCGCGCTTCTCGGTCAACGAGGACAACGAGGCCGAGGTCGGCAATCCCTACCTGAAGCCCTACAAGTCGTGGAACCTCGATTTCGGACTGGACTATTACTTCTCGGGTAACGGCGGATTGTCGGTCAACGCCTTCTACAAGTCGATCTCCGACTACATCACGCCGGTGCGGATGTACGATACGGCGGTCAATGGCGTCGTCTACGACCAGGTTGATACCTACGCCAACGGTGACACCGCGGACATCGTCGGCGTCGAGGCCAGCTACAGCCAGGTCTATTCGATGCTGCCGGCACCCTTCGACGGGCTTCTGACGCAGGTGAACTACACCTACACCTATGCCCGCGGCACGATCGTCGATACGGACAACGTGTCCCGCCGAATCTCGCTGCCTTCCAGCTCGCGCAACACGTTCAACGTCGTGCTGGGTTACGAGAAGGGCCCGATCGACCTGCGTATTGCCGGGACCTATCGCGACAAGTACCTCGACGAGGTGGGCGATTCGGCCGAGGATGATCGCTGGGTGAATCAGCACTTCCAGATCGACCTCTCGGCCAAGTACAAGGTAACCGAGAACATTCGCCTGTTTGCCGACTGGGTGAACGTCAACAACGCGAAGTACTATGCCTACCAGAACTTCGCCGGTGCCCAGCGCCTGCTGCAGTACGAGCAGTATGGTTCGACCGTGAAGTTCGGCGCACGAGTGAACTTCTGATGATGCGATTGATCGATATCCGTTCGATCCGGCCGGGAGCCTTGCTCCCGGCCGTTCTGCTGTCTGCCTGTGCGACCACGGGGCAGGAGGCGCCCAAGGCCTATCTGCCGGCCATCGACGTGCCTGCACAGGCGGAGACCGATCCGGTCGGCACCGGTCATGCCGACGCCGCCGACGATCCGGCTATCTGGCGCAACGCCGCGGACCCGGCTGCCAGCCTGATCGTGGCCACCGACAAGAAGGCGGGTCTCTATGTCTACGGGCTCGACGGCAAGGTGCGCGATTTCGTGGCTGCCGGCGCGCTCAACAACGTCGACTTGCGTGAAGTCACGCGCGCCGACGGCACGCGCCGCATACTCGTCGCCGCCAGCGATCGTACCGACAAGGCTGTCCCGCGTATTGCGCTGTTCTGGCTCGACGGAACGAGCGGCAAGCTCACCTCGCTTGGGGCCGAGACGTTCTTTTTCGAAGGGCATGCTCCGGCAGAGGCCTATGGTTTCTGCATGGGTGGCAGCCTTGACAACGGCGATCTCGCCCGCGCCTATGTGGTGCTCAAGGATGGCACTGTCGCGGAAAGCGGGCTCTACGAGCACGATGACCGCGTGGTTCCAGAGTATTTCCGCGAAGTGAAGCTGGCTACCCAGTCCGAGGGCTGCGTCGTCGATGATGCCACGCAGACCCTGTTCATCGCAGAAGAGTATGTGGGCATCTGGAAAGTGCCACTGCAGGGCGAGCTGAAGGCGCGGCCCTTCGCCCGTGTCGGTGTGACCGATGGTCTGGTGGACGATGTCGAGGGCCTCGGGATCGCGCGTGAGGCGAGTGGCCGGGGCTGGCTCGTGGCATCGAGCCAGGGCGACAATGCTTATGCCCTGTTCGATCTTGGCACCGGCAAGCTCGCTGGCCGCTTCCGGATCAATGGCGGCGCAATCGACGGCACCAGTGACACGGACGGCATCGAGGTCGCGCTCGGCGATTTCGGGCCGCAGTATCCCGAGGGCCTGTTCATCGCGCAGGATGGCGACAACGCACCGCAGGCGCAGAACTTCAAGCTGCTGTCATGGCGTGCCATCCGCGAGGCGCTCGGCATCCGCTGAGCTTGCGGCGGGCCCGGCCATGGTCAGTACTCTTGAGCATTGTGCCGTCTTTGCAGTAAAGGGCGCCTGATGATTGAGGACTCCAGACGGTGAGCGTGCGTTCCGCGTTCGGCATGGCCATGGCTGCAGGGCTGCTTGCGGCCCCTGCCGCGGCCATGGCGGACGTCATGCAGATCGGCGCGTCGGGGCCCGAATGGATTGCGGGCGGCCCAACACCGGCTGGACCGCAATTCACGGCGGGAGAGGCCGGATTCCTCTATGGTGACGCGTCGGCCGCAGTGCAGGAGACACCGCTGGCTGTGGATGCGGCGCTGCACCCGCAGTCGATGACCGTGGCCGATGAGGCGGCGGGACCTGCCCGCTGGCGGGTCCAGGTGGCGCAACTCGCTGCAAAGTACGATATCAGCCCGGCTTTGCTCGAAGCGGTCGTCTGGCAGGAAAGCCGCTGGAACGAGCGTGCCGTATCGCCCGCGGGCGCGCGCGGCCTTGCCCAGCTCATGCCGGGAACGGCGGCTCAGATGGGCGTCAATTCCAGCGATCCGATGGCCAATCTGGAAGGTGGGGCACGCTACCTGCGAATGCAGCTCGATGCCTTCAATGGCGATGTCGAAAAAGCGCTGGCGGCCTATAATGCCGGCCCGTTGCGGGTCGAAAAGGCAGGGGGAATTCCCAACATTCGTGAAACCCGCGAGTACGTTGCCGCGATCATGGGCCGCCTGACCGACACGGTTCGCCGGTAGGACACAGGACGTAATCAGACGAAGGGGCAGGATTTTCCGCCCCTTTGCCTGCTGTCAGCCCAGCATCTTCTTTGCCATTTTCCGCACTTCTTCGCCCATGTCTTCGCGATCGAGGGCAATCGCGAGAGTCGCCTCGACGAAGCCGACCTTCGAGCCGCAGTCGAAGCGGCGGCCATTGAAGGTGACGGCGTGGAACGGCTGCTCACCGATCAGCTTGGCCATCGAATCGGTAAGCTGGATCTCGCCACCGGCGCCTTTGCCCTGGCTGGCCAGCAGGTCCATGACCTCGGGCTGCAGGATGTAGCGGCCGGAAACGATCTTGTTCGAGGGAGCGTCGGCGACCTTGGGCTTTTCGACCAGCCCCTTGACTTCGGTAAGGTTGCCCTTGCTTTCGCCCGGGGCGATCACGCCGTAGCTGGAGACTTCTTCCATCGGCACTTCGAGCACCGAAACCAGGTTTCCGCCGACTTCGTTGTAGGCCTCGACCATCTGCGCCATGCAGCCGGGCGAGCCGTACATCAGCTCGTCTGGCAGGAAGATCGCAAAAGGTTCGTCGCCGATGACGGCTCGCGCGCACCACACGGCGTGACCCAGGCCCAGCGGCACCTGCTGACGCACGGTGACAAGGCTTCCGGGCTGGATGCGAGTCGGGTCGAGCACATCGAGCGATTTTCCGCGCCCCGTCATCGTCGATTCGAGTTCGTAGGCCGTATCGAAATGTTCGACGATGGCGGTCTTGCCGCGGCCCGTCACGAACACGAACTCCTCGATTCCGGCCTCGCGTGCTTCGTCCACGGCGTACTGAATCAATGGCCGGTCGACGACAGGAAGCAGTTCCTTTGGAATGGCCTTGGTGGCGGGCAGAAAGCGTGTGCCAAGGCCTGCCACCGGGAACACGGCTTTGCGGACAGGCTTGCGGAAGTTCGTATTATTCATGGGCTTCTACGTTTCCTCCTGCGTTGCGTGTTGCTTGTACGGCTTGCCCGGGCACATGCAACCGGCACGATTTCATTTAACAGCCCTCGTCATTGTCCCGTTCCCCCGTTGCCGTGCCTGCGTTTCCCGTTAAATGGCAGGGATGGACAAGATCATTATCGAGGGCGGAAAACGCCTTTCTGGCACTATCCCGGTTTCCGGCGCAAAAAATGCAGCCCTCACCCTGTTGCCCTGCGCCTTGCTGACCGAAGAACCGCTGACTCTGCGCAATCTGCCCCGCCTCGCCGACATAGACGGGTTCCAGCACCTGATGAACCAGTTCGGCATCTCGACGATGATCGCGGGGTCGCGTCCGGAAGACTTCGGGCGTGTGATGACGCTGCAGGCGACCCGGATCACCAGTTCTGTCGCGCCTTACGACCTTGTCCGCAAGATGCGCGCCTCGATTCTGGTGCTGGGCCCGATGCTGGCTCGCATGGGCGAGGCGACCGTGTCGCTGCCCGGCGGCTGTGCCATCGGCAACCGTCCGATCGACCTGCACCTCAAGGCGCTGGAAGCGTTCGGGGCGACTATCGAACTGGCGGCGGGGTACGTGCGGGCCATTGCTCCCGATGGGGGCTTGCCCGGCGGGCGCTATTCCTTCCCGGTCGTATCCGTCGGCGCTACCGAGAACGCGCTGATGGCGGCCGTGCTCTGCAAGGGCAAGTCCACCCTGCACAACGCCGCGCGCGAGCCGGAAATCGTTGACCTGTGCAACCTGCTGGTGGCGATGGGCGCCCAGATCGAGGGCATCGGTACATCCGATATTGCGATCCATGGCGTCGATCGCCTGCATGGTGCGACCTACATGGTCATGCCTGACCGTATCGAGGCCGGCTCCTATGCCTGCGCGGCGGCGATCACCGGAGGCGAAGTCACGCTCAAGGGCGCCAAGATCGAGGACATGGAAGCAACGGTGCAGGCGCTGCGCGATGCGGGTGTCCATGTCGAGCCGGTCGCAGGAGGCCTGCACGTCGCATCGGACGGCAAGCTGCGGCCGGTAACGCTGTCCACCGCGCCCTATCCGGGCTTCGCGACCGACATGCAGGCCCAGTTGATGGCATTGCTCTGCCTTGCCGAGGGGTCGAGTGTCCTGACCGAGACGATCTTCGAAAACCGCTACATGCACGTGCCCGAGCTGAACCGCATGGGCGCGCGTATCGAGACCAAGGGGCGTACGGCGATCGTCCACGGCGTGGAAAAGCTCCATGGGGCCGAAGTCATGGCCACCGACCTGCGCGCTTCGATGAGCCTCGTGATCGCCGGGCTTGCCGCAGAAGGGCAGACGCAGGTCCACCGCCTCTATCACCTCGATCGCGGTTACGAGCGCCTCGAAGAGAAGCTGGCGCTGGCCGGTGCACAGATCGAACGGGTCGGCGGCGACTGAGGAACTATCTCCGGCCACCACGCGTTTTTCCTCCACGAACCCGCGAGAATGATGGAGGAGCCTGGATATGGGCCTGATGAAGTAGGCTGCCGTCGGTTTGGCCGGTTACGCCATGTACAAGTATGCGATGCAAGGCAGGGACCGCGACACGGTCAAGGCCGGAAGCGGGCATTTCACCGCAGTGCGCGATGCCGGCCCCGAAAACATGAAAACCACGCCGGAGCGCTGGTCGAAAACCGACGAGGCGAGCGACGAGAGCTTTCCGGCAAGTGATCCGCCGGCGACTTACTGACCGGGCAGGTCGGACCGGGCAGCCAGCCAGACCCTGATGGCACTGGCCAGGCCCGGCGGCGTTTGCGCTTCGAGGCGCTCCGCGTCGATGCGCGCCACGAGGGCGTTGACGGGAATGCCCTCGCGGGCAGCCGCTGCCTTTAACAGGTCCCAGAACACCGGCTCGAGGCTGATCGAGGTCTTATGCCCGGCAATTTCGACCGAGCGTTTGACCGGCGGGTGGTAGAGCGGCGTCATCACGCGAGTCTAGTCCGTCCCCGGCTGTTGCGGAATCCGAATTCTGCGTCAGGCCGCCGCGCGGACGCAGCCGCGGCCCTGATGCTTGGCGTCGTAAAGCGCGATGTCGGCGGCTTCGAAGAAATGACCCTTTGACATGTTGGGATGCAACTCGGCAATGCCGCAGCTGATCGAGGCGTGCAGGCTGACATTATGCTGTTCGAACACTGGCAGGTTCCCGAACGATGCCGTCAGTCGTTCGCACACGGACTGGGCAATGGCCATGTCTCCATCGAACAGGATGGCGAACTCGTCCCCTCCCAGACGGGCTACGGCGTCGGTGTTTCGCGTGATCGCCTTGATGCGCGCGACGACTTCCTGAAGCACCCGGTCGCCGACCGTGTGCCCGAAGGTGTCGTTGATGGATTTGAAGTGATCGACGTCGATCAGGGCCAGTGAGACTTGCCGGCTTGCATCCTTTACCGCTTCGTCGAGGCGGTGCCGGAAGCCCTTGCGGTTGAGAGCGCCGGTGAGGTCGTCCGTTTCCGCCATTCTCGAAATCGCCGCTTCCTTTGCCTTGCGTGCCGAGACGTCGCGCAGCGTGACAATGGAGCCCAGCCGCGCGCCGTCGCGCCTGACCAAGCCGATGGAGGCCTCGAGGGTCATCTGCGAGCGCCGGGCCGGGGAAAATTCAGCCGTTGCCCGTTCATCTCCGCTCGCGGCGCCGGTCAGGAACGGGACCGACATGCCCGTCCGTTCGGCGATTTCGGGCAGGGTGGCGCCGAGCAGGTCGTCGGCCCCGGCACCGAGATAGTCTTCAAGCCGGCCGGCTGCCCACCGGCAGACGCCAGCGGCGTCGAAACTGATGATCGCGTCGGGAGAATTGCTCAGGATCAGGCTCAGCGCCTCGTCCCGTTCTGCCAGACGAGTCAATGCTTCGGTATTGGCTGAAACCGAGGCCGCGACCGGAAGGGCCGTGCAAAGCAGGGTGCCCAGATAGACCTGAAAGAAGATCGCGTCGAAGTCCGCAGTCTGGTGCATCAGGTGAACCGGGCCGAGGCCGCGATATGTGGCCACACCGCCAATCAGGGCAATCATGATGACGCCGGCTTGCGTGCCCAGCCTGCCCAGACGGAAAGACAGCAGGAGCAGCGAGCAGATCGGCAGGAACAGCAGTTCCATCGTGTTCTGGTCAAACACGGCTGCAGTCAGCGCGATATGCACGCCATGCAGGCCAAGCGCTTCAAGCCGTCCCACCCAGCTCCGTTCGATGTAGCACCGCAGGTAGCTCCCATCGAGAAGGCCTTTGAGCACCGGGGTTACGATCAGCAGGCCCAGCGCGTTGCTGGCAAACCAGCGTATAAAGGAAGGGCCGAATGCCTCGCCGTAGTTGGCCAGCGAAGCCAGCGACCCGAGGAATGCGCCGAGGGCAGGCCCCAGGATGCCTGCGGAAAGCAGGAAATGCAGCGACGAACGCGTGTCGGCCAGTAGCTCTTTGCCGGAGTTCGACCGTTGCAGCAGTACTGCGGCGAGGGCGGTCTGCGCCATGTTGATCGCGCCATATAGCAGCAGGCCGATCATCCACCCACGGGTGATGCCGTTGGCGGCGAAGTTACCCGCCCAGCCTGCCAGGATGATAATGGGCCATCGCCGCCGGGGCGAGACAAGCAGCAGGGCCAGGATGATGGCGTCGGCAGGCCAGACCGTTGCGTGATTGCGGCCGTCGCTCGTCAGCCGAATCGTCGTTGCGGCCAGCAGGAAGTAGCCTATCGCGCCAGTCAACGCCGCCTTCAGGGAGGCGGAACGGGCCACGCGCCCGATCAGATCTGCCGCTTTGTTCATCCAGCAACGGATGGCAAACAATAGTTAATTTGGCATTGATTTCGAGGTCTGGATCGCCCTCTGAAAGAAGCTATGCAATTGATTGCAATCGCAGCAATCAGGGGGCGGGAGAACAGTTCTGTCTGTCGCCGCAGGCGGCCGGGGCCCGCCCCCTTTTCCCGGATCAGTACATGTGCTGGCCGCCATTGATGCTCATGGTCGAGCCGGTGACGAAAGCCGCGTTCTCCGAACAGAGGAAGGCAACGCCGCGAGCGATCTCATAGGCATGGCCGAGGCGGCCAACCGGGATCTTGGCGACAATCTTTTCGAGCACCGGCGCGGGCACGGCTGCGACCATGTCGGTGTCAATATAGCCCGGCGCGATGGCGTTCACGGTCACACCGTACTTGGCGCCTTCCTGCGCCAGTGCCTTGGTGAAGCCGTGGATGCCGGATTTGGCGGCGGCGTAGTTGACCTGACCATACTGGCCAGCCTGCCCGTTGATCGAACCGATGTTCACCACGCGGCCCCAGCCACGCTCGCGCATGCCGGGGAAGCAGGCCTTGGCCATGTTGAAGCATCCGCCGAGGTTGATGCGCATCACCTCGTTCCAGTCATCAAAGCTCATCTTGTGGAGCACGCCGTCACGCGTGATGCCGGCGTTGTTGACGACGATGTCGACCGGGCCCACTTCCTCGGCGACCCGCGCACAGCCCGCCAGCGTGGCTTCGTGATCGCCCACGTCCCACTTGTAGGCCGGTATGCCGGTCGCCTCGGTGAAGGCTTTGGCTTTTTCCTCGTTGCCGCCGTAGTTGGCCACAACCGTGTGTCCCCGGTCTTTCAGAGCCAGTGAGATAGCTTCGCCGATGCCTCTGGTCCCGCCCGTAACAATTGCAACACGTGCCATATCAAGCCTTTCGCTTAGTGTGCATCCACCAAGCGTAGTGCTAGGAAATACCAAGTAATTGAGCAAGGCCGGTGCGGCGTTGTTCGGTCGCTGTTAGACCCGCTTCGAATTGCTTTTCATGCAATTCGAATTGCCGGAATCAGAAACGGAACTGGGTGCCCACGTAGACCGCCTGACTGTCCTGCCGGCCATCGGTGAGAGGCAGCAGGCGCTCGCGGTCCTGCGAATACCGCAGGCCTGCCGTGACGTCGATATGGTCCGTCACCCGATAGGCCCCACTAAGATCCACTTCACCCGCTTCTCCCGCGAATGTGCGGGGCGCTCGTCCTGGCGCGCGCTTTTCGTCTATCGAAAGCCGCGTGCTGAAGCGCGGATTTGCGGCGGCATCTGTCGCGGGCTGCAGACTGAACTTCTTGAGATCAGGCAGCTCTGCCGCGCCAGGCTTGCTTGCGGCTTGCGGAACGAGGTCTTGCGCAAAGTTCTGATAGCCCCGTGACATCCCGAGATTGAAGGCGGCTTGCGCAATGCGTACCCGCCCGGGATCGTTGGCGGCTTTTACCGCCTCGGGCGTGCCATGCACGATGATGGCCTTGGCGGCTTCGGGATCGACGCGGACAGCTACCGTTACGGCGCGTTCCGGACGGTTGGGGGTGCCTGCGGGGGTGAACGGGAAAGGTTGTCCCTTGGCCAGGGACCGCATGGCAATGATCCGCGAAAGATTTTCAGGCGATGCTTCCGGGGCCAGGGCGCCGATACCTCCAGCTTCAGAAGAATGATTGGAGAAGCTGGCGGAAAAAGCCAGAACCGCACTGGGAAGCGCGAGCACGCCGACGCAGGCGGCAAGCATCACGCCGGTCTGCATGCCACTTTTCGAGGCAACCTGGACTTTCGAAACCATCACGCAGACCTGTTAACATCGCTTTGCCGAACTGCCTGGCTCGTGCTGGCCATGGGATGCAGCGGGCAACCTCTCATGCAAGGCTTGACCTTAACACAGTCTGATCGTCTTGGGGAGATGGAGCAGAGGGAGCGTTCAGCCGTCGTTTAGGCGGCAGCGCCGAGGAACGCGCACTTGCCGCCCCGGCAACGGCGGCTATAGAGGCGAAGGACGGCAGGTTCCGGTATCCCGGGGCTGCCAGCAGAGATCAGGAACTGGGAACGACAATGACAGGCAGCACCGATACCGGCTTTTTCACTGCGCGCTCGCTGGTCACAACGGCCGTTTGTGCCGCGGCCGCGCTCGCACTAGCCGGTTGCGGCGGTGGCAAGAAGCAGACCGGTGCGGTCATGGCGCCTTCACAGGTGACGACGATCGGCGTGAACAGCTACCTGTGGCGCGCCAGCCTCGATTCGCTCTCGTTCATGCCGTTGCTCCAGTCCGATAGCGCAGGTGGCGTCATCATCACCGACTGGTACATCAATCCCAAGAATCCCGGCGAGCGCGTGAAGGTCTCGGTGATGATTCTCGACAAGGACCTGCGTGCGGACGCGCTGAAGGTTACGGCTGTGCGCGAAGTCGCGCAGGGCGGTGGCTGGGCGCCGGCGCCGGTGCAGGCGGCTACCGTGCAGAAGCTCGAAGACATCATCCTGACCCGCGCGCGCGACCTGCGCCGCAACTCGATGGGCGGCTGATCCGAATTTGGTTCGCGGGTGTTCAGGCCCGCAGGAGACTAGACTGACATGAATGAGCGGTTCGATCCGGCTCAGGCGGATACCCGCTGGCAGGCCGCGTGGGACGAGGCGCAGTGCTTCAGGGCCGATGACAGCAGTGCGAAGCCGCGCAGCTATGTCCTCGAGATGTTCCCCTATCCCTCCGGGCGCATCCACATCGGCCACGTGCGCAACTACACAATGGGCGACGTGCTGGCGCGCTACAAGCGGATGAAGGGCTTCGAGGTCCTGCACCCGATGGGCTGGGACGCTTTCGGCATGCCTGCCGAGAACGCCGCCATGGAAAAGGGTGTCCACCCCGGCGGCTGGACGCGCGAGAACATCGCCAACATGAAGGCGCAGCTCAAGCGTCTGGGCTTTGCGCTCGACTGGAGCCGCGAACTGGCGACCTGCGATCCCGAATACTACGGGCAGGAACAGTCGCTGTTCCTCGATCTCTACGAACACGGCCTCGTCTACCGCAAGGAATCGGCGGTCAACTGGGATCCGGTCGACCAGACCGTGCTAGCCAACGAGCAGGTGATCGACGGGCGCGGCTGGCGCTCGGGCGCGCTGGTGGAGAAGCGCAAGCTCTCGCAGTGGTTCCTCAAGATCACCGACTTCGCCGACGAACTGCTCGATGGGCTATCCACGCTCGACAAGTGGCCGGAGAAGGTCCGGACCATGCAGGAAAACTGGATCGGCAAGAGCCAGGGCCTGCAGTTCGCTTTCACGCTGTCGAATGGCGAGGCGCTGGAGGTGTACTCCACGCGCCCGGACACGATCTTCGGTGCAAGCTTCGTCGCCGTCGCCGCCGATCACCCAATTGCGCAGGGCGTGGCGGCCGGTTCGCAGGAAGCGGCTGACTTCATCGCGCTGTGCAAGCAGGGCGGCACGACCGCGGCAGAGCTGGAGACGGCGGAGAAACTGGGCTTCGATACCGGCCTCACCGCGAAGCACCCGTTCACGGGCGCCGATCTGCCGGTCTACATCGCCAACTTCGTGCTGATGGACTACGGCACGGGCGCGGTCATGGCGGTGCCCGGCCACGACCAGCGCGACTTCGAGTTCGCCACCAAGTACGATCTGCCGATCCTGCGCGTCGTCGCTGCGAGCGCCGAGGATGCGGACAAGCCGTTCGCAGGCGAGGCGGAAGCCGGTGACGGCGTTTGCGTGAACTCGGACTTCCTCGACGGCAGGAGCGTGGCCGAGGCCAAGGCCGAAGTCATCGACCGCGCCGAAAGCGGCGGCTGGGGCGAAGGCAAGACGGTGTGGCGCCTGCGCGACTGGGGCGTTTCGCGCCAGCGCTACTGGGGCACGCCGATCCCGTTCATCCACTGCGAGGTCTGCGGCGTCGTTCCGGTGCCCAAGAAGCAGCTTCCCGTGGAACTGCCCGAGGATGTGGACTTCAAGACCCCCGGCAACCCGCTGGCGCGTCACGCCACCTGGAAGCATGTGGACTGTCCGCAGTGCGGCAAGCCCGCGCGCCGCGAGACCGATACGCTCGACACCTTCGTCGATTCGTCCTGGTACTTCCTGCGCTTTGCCAGCCAGCCGGACGACCGCCCGTTCGACCCCACACAGATCGCTGAGTGGCTGCCGGTGGAGCAGTACATCGGCGGCATCGAGCACGCGATCCTGCATTTGCTGTATGCCCGCTTCTGGACCCGCGCGCTCGCCCGCATCGGCAAGATCGAGGTGAAGGAGCCGTTTGGCAGCCTGTTCACGCAGGGCATGGTGACGCACGAGGTCTATTCGCGCGAGGAAGAGGGCCGTCCGGTATACTTCGGCCCGTCCGAAGTCGATCGCACGTCTGACGGCGCGACGCTGAAGGAAGATGGCCAGCCGGTCACGGTGGGCAAGGTCATCAAGATGTCGAAGTCGAAGAAGAACGTGGTCGATCCCGACGAGATCGTCGCCACTTACGGCGCCGACGCGATCCGCTGGTTCATGCTTTCCGACAGCCCGCCCGAGCGTGACCTGCCGTGGTCCGAGGCTGGCATCGAAGGCTGTGCCCGTTTCGTGCAGCGCTTGTGGCGCCTGTTCGGCCAGCATGACGCGGCGGCCGAGGGCGAAGACAAGGCTGTCGACCGAAAGACGCACCAGACTGTCGCCGCCGTGGCCGAAGACATTGAGTCGCTCGGCTTCAACAAGGCCGTGGCGCGCATCTACGAACTGACCGGCGTGATCGAGAAGGCCGCGCCGTCTGCAAGCCGGTCGGCAGCGATCCGGGCGCTGTTGCTGCTGGTCTCGCCGATGATGCCGCATCTGGCCGAAGAGGCTTATGCCACTTTCGGCGAAGGGCTTGCCGCCAATGCTGCGTGGCCTGAAGTCGATCCGGCGCTGCTGGTCGAGGACGAAGTGACCATCGCCGTTCAGGTGAAGGGCAAGCTGCGCGACACGCTGACGGTGGCCAAGGGCACTGACCGCGAAGAGCTGGAGGCGCTTGCTCTGGCCAGCGAGAAGGTGCAGCGTGCCCTTGATGGAGCTGAAATCCGCAAGGTGATCGTCGTGCCCGACCGTCTGGTGAACCTCGTCGCGTGAGGAGGCCGCGCGCCTGTGCAGCCGCATTGATGCTGGCTATTCCCGTGCTGTCGGGTTGCGGGCTTCAACCGATGTATGCAGGCGGTGGCAACGGCGTCGTGGCGCGTGGACTCGCGGACGTGCAGGTCTCGGCGATCGAGGGCAAGGCTGGCTGGCTGGTGCGCAATGCGCTCGTGGACCAGCTCGGCTCCGGCAAGGCGGGTGTTACGCCCAAATACCGGCTCGATGTGCGCCTCGACGACAAACTGGAAGGCTTCGCGCTCCTGTCGGACGATACCATCGGCCGTGAGCGCCGCACCCTGCGCGCGCGCTATCAGCTTGTCGACATGGCGAACGGGGAAGTTGTCCTCGATGCAACGGCGGGGGCCGATGCCGGTATCGACGTCGTCTCGTCCGACTATGCCACGATCGCGGCTGAACAGACGGCGCTGGAAAACCTGTCGAAAGACGTCGCCAGCCGTATTGTCACCAGTGTCGCCCTGCGCCTGCGCGGCAATACGGCGCAATAACACCATGGATAAAGGCTCGTGAAGGCGACGCAAAAGGACTTTGCCGGGATGGCGGGCCGCGTCGCCGAGCAGGCCCGCGTGTTTTTCTTCTGCGGCCCCGACGAGGCTGGTGCCAGTGATGCCGCCGCCCGGATCGTTTCCCTGCTGCGCGATCCTGGCGAACGGGTCGAGATGGCCGGTTCCGATCTGCGCAAGGACCCGGTGAAGCTGGGGGACGAAGCCCGGTCCAATTCGCTGTTCGGTGGCACGCGCCATATCTGGGTGCGCGCTCAGGGCGACGAGGCACACGATGCCGTGCAGATCCTCCTCGAAAACGCGGTTGAGGCCTGTCCCGTCCTGATTGTGGCCACGGGCGCCACTGACAAGTCGCGTACTGCCAAACTGCTTGCCAATCGCAATGACGGGCTGGTGGCCATGTTCTATCCGCCCGATCTCGGCTCGGTCACGGCGTCGGTGCGAACCATGGCCAATGCCGCCGGGCTCAAGATGGGCAGCGAGATCGCCGAGCGAATTGCGCGGGCATCGGGTCTCGATACCCGGATCGCCCGGTCGGAAGTGACCAAGCTGGCGCTCTATCTCGATGCGTTGCCGGAAACGCCGCGGCCGGTTTCGGTGGCAGACCTCGACGCCGTCAGCGCGCAGACCGAGGACGACGATTTCGCACCGCTGGTGGATGCCGTGCTCGGTGGCCGGCGAGAGGCGATCGGGCCTGAACTCAGGCGCATGCGCGAACTGGGCCTGAACCCGGTTGGTCTTTTGCTCGCTTTCGAGCGGCGCGCCGCGCAGCTGGCCGCACTCAATGCGCGACTGGGCCGGAGTCCTGACGTGTCCGGTTTCCTCAAGGCAGAGGCTGGTGCGCGCCGCATTTTCTGGAAAGACCAGCCTGCCCTGGGCGTACAGCTCAAGATCTGGCGTGGCCCGCGGCTCGAACGGCTCGTTGCCGGGCTCGTTTCCCTGCACCAGTCGTTGATGAGCAACAGCCACGACTCGGAATTGCTGTTGGCCGAAGGGCTTGTGAAGATTACGAGGACCGGGAGGCTCAATTCTAAATAGCCGATAAACAGAACGGTTTGACAGATAAGACTTTTTGTCATTGCTGGTTTAGTTTTCAATCGGCCGGGCATATAGCGTTGCAGCATGTGCCCGTCGTTGCGGAAGTCCTGTCAGGGTGCGGACTGATAATGGAACAGAGAGTGCAACACCAATGAACGCGCCGTTTTCGGTGCGTCCGCTGCCGGGGGAACAGACGGAAGTTGACGAGCTTC
>NZ_JALHLE010000044.1 GCF_022832385.1 Novosphingobium album (ex Hu et al. 2023) | reverse complement strand
GCCGACCGCATCCTGTTCGCCAACTACGTCAGCCCGGTTAGCGGCAAGCTTCTGGTGCCTTCTGCTGCCTATGACTCCGTCAAGCAGGCCGAGGGCGGCATCAAATACCGTTCCGACAGCCTCGAAGCCTATGTAACCGGGTTCTGGGCCAAGACCGGCGAGCACAATATCGGTCTCGAACGTTCCTACCGGGCCTATGGACTTGAATTCGAGGGCAGCTACCGCAGGGGTATCTTCCTGGTGAACGGCGGCGCCACCTGGACCAAGGCGGAGATCACCAGGGATGTCATCGATCCCAGCACGGTCGGCAACACGCCGAAGCACCAGGCCGACCTGATTTTCCAGGTCACCCCGCAAGTGGAAACAAAACGCTTCTCGGTCGGCGCCAATTTCTACGGCACCACCAGCAGCTATGCGGCTGACAACAACGGGCTGAAAATGCCAGGCTACGTCGTTACCAATGCCTTCGTTCAATACCGCCCGAACGAACGCGTCTCGATCATGCTCAACGCCAACAATCTCTTCGACGTTCTCGGCCTGGTCGAAGTGGACGCGGGCTTCATACCGTCGAGCGGGGTGGTGACAGCACGAACCATAAACCCGCGCACGATTTCCACCTCGCTGCGGTTCAATTTCTGAAATCCGCCGGCTGCGGTGCAAGGCGCCGCAGCCGGACGCCTTCGCATCGAATTTGTCAATTCGGGTTGAGCCGGGCCATTGCTCCTAATGGCCCGGTCCTTGCCGTCGTCTCGGGGGCCTTAGGTGTACGCGCCGGTCAGCTCTGGTAGCTTAACGGCGTTCTCAGCATGCGCCATGGCGGGTTCGATGACGTCGGTGTAGTAGCCCGGGTCGCTTCCGAACCGCGGGTCGCGAGACAAGCCGGCTATGGCCTGGTTGACCTCCACGAACGGACGCATGATCGCCTCATAGCGGGCGAATGCGTCGGCAGGCGCCGTTGGGTAATGTGCGACTTCCCTGGCCAGGGCGTAAGCTCCCACCAATGCGAGGCTTGTGCCCTGACCGGTGAAGGGTGAGGGGCAATAGGCAGCGTCGCCTACCAAAGCCACCCGGCCGCGAGTCCACCCCTTCATCTTCACTTGCGCAATTGGGCCAAGGTAGAAGTCGGGCGCTGCCTCCATGTTGTCGAGCAGTCCTGGCACGTGCCAGGCCATGCCGGCACAGTTCTCGCGCACCAGGGCGATCTGGCTTGCGCGGTCCTCGAGCAGGTCTTTCAGAGGAGCGGTAAAGCCGAAGCAGACCCGCAGGGTTTCGTTGCCGGGGGCAGTGTAGATCATGCAGCTGCCGTTGCCGTCGTCATATGTGATCTGCCAGTCCTCGAGCCCGATCATGTTCGGACTGCTGAACGGCGCCAGGACCATGTCGAACGGGAGCAGGTATTCGCTGTCCGGTCCAAACACCTGCCTGCGCATGGACGATGCCAGGCCATCAGCCCCCACGACAAGATCGAAGCGCCGCTGCGTGCCGCTGACGAATGTGGCATCGATGCCGTCTGCGTCCTCGCGCAGCATCTCCACACTGTCGCCGTAGATCGTCTCTACGTCTTTCGGGAGCGCACCGAGAAGAATGCGCGAGAGATCTTCGCGCATGATCTCGATTGCGTCCCTGGCAAAGCTGCCTCCGGAGATCGTCATCTCTTCGGAGCGCCAGACTTCGTTTCCGTCCCTGTCGAGCCTGGATGTGCCTTTCATCTGCGTCCGGTTGGCGCGGATGGAGGCTTCAAGGCCCATGGCACGGATCACGCCGAGCGCGGCACCCCGAATGTCGATCGCATGACCACCGGGACGCGGGGCTGGCGCCTTCTCCAGCAGGACCGGACGAAACCCGTGCTGGTGGAGCCACCATGCCAGAGCCGGACCGGCGATGCTTGCACCGCAGATCAGGATGTCGCGAACGGGCCTCATCTGCCGGTCATGTCCTAGCGGATGACGAGGGGATGATGCTTGTGCGGCACGACCTTGTGCGTATCCCGATATGACGGCGGCTGGCGGCCACCTTCGTCCTTGATGCCGTATTTCACGGCCATCTCCGCGCCGATTACGGTTTCGCCGTTCAGCTCGGCCAGGTTCGGATCGTTGTACAGCCCCCAGATCACGTGTCCTGTGAATTCGGGTGTCTCGATCTGGTCGCGCAGGTAACCGAACTTCTCGGGATCGGCCTCGATCATGCCCAGGAGGCGGTCGGTGGCCAGCGCGCCCATCCAGACCGACAACGCGTTGACATTTGCCCTGGCGTCCTTGAAGTCGATGGCCATGTCGAAGGCCATCTTGTCCATGCCCGCCTTGTGGGCTCCATAGGCAGGCCCCATCGAATAGTGGGCCGCACCGGACGCCGAGGTGAAGATGATCAGGCCATGGTTCTGCCTGACCATGGCAGGTGCCGCCAGCCAGCTGGCGATATATCCGCTGCGGATGCCGACATCGATCATGTCGGCCAGCTTCATCGGCTTTTCCCAGAAATTGCCGGGCATGGAGAGTTCGTCGTAAACGGCAGCGGCATTGTTGACGAGAATGTCGATACGGCCCTGTTCGGCGAGGACCTGGTCGAACAGGGCCTTGACCTGCTCATCGTCGCCATGGTCGCAGCGTACCGCAATGCCTTTGCCGCCCGCAGCCGTCACGGCTTCGGCCGTTTCATAGATGGTGCCGGGAAGGGCGTGATCGCCTTGCTTCTGCGAGCGCCCCGTGACGTATACCGTGCACCCGTGGCTGCCCAGTGCGATTGCAATTCCGCGTCCCGCGCCGCGGCTCGCGCCGGTTACGACCGCTACGGGTGAAGAGTCTGGCATGTGATGCTCCGTTTGTTGTTTGCCCGGCAATCGCGGCGCTCAGGCATGCAATGGCAAGGCTGAAGACGTTTCGTCCGCTCAGGCGGATGCGCTCATTTCCTGGCTCAGAGAGACATATTCGCGGTTCGAGAAGCGCCAGGCACCGTCTTCGCGCACGAACTGGTCGGTGTACAGCCCGGCCATCTTGAGCAGGCCCCCGGCCTTGAGGGTGACGATTTCCAGTACGCTCGAGACCGCGCTTGCGGTGTCGCCGGAAACAGCAATCTCACCAACTTCATTGAAAGCGGCGACATTGACGAAATCGGTCCACGTTGCCGCCCATGCCTGTTCCAGCGCCGCTTGGCCGCTGACCTCGAAATGCGGGGTCTTCCAGGTGGCTGAGCTGGACCAGCAATCCAGCCAGGCTTTGCCGTCCTGCTGGGCGGCGGCGAGGGCATAGCGCCCATAGACTTCGCGAATGAGGAAACGGTCCTCGAGGTTGCTCTGCGGCATCTAGATCATTCTCCCGGTGACGGCAGGGTTCTGCTCGTGCGCGCTTCCCCAGGTCTGGCGAATGCTGACGGCGCGTCCCAGCGTGGATTGATGTTCGTCAGGTCGTTAGCGATGCTGGCGATGGGGGTCAACGAGGCTTTCCGTATCGGGTTTCATGATCGATCCGGCGATTGATGGCAGTCCACCTTCAACTGCCTTGATCTCGTTTCAGCGCGTTGCTAACAAGGTGACGAACTTATCCTGTTGCGGTAGTTTAGGGGCCCCGATAGCGAGGCGCCCTCAAGATATAGATTTGAATGGGAGGAAGGGACTGCCAATGAAGTTTGGTGTCATCGTGAATCGAAAGATGATCGACCGCAATTCGTCCGATCCTTACGGGCGGCTGTTCAGCTATCTCAACGAGATGGAAGATCTCGGCTACGATCTGGGATGGTGCGGGCACCATCGCTTTTCCGAGTCGACGGCCTTCGGGCAGGAGAGCGCGACCGAGCCTTCGGCGCCGCTGTCCATGCTGGCTCCGCTGATGGCGCGCACGAAGACCATGAAGTTCTGCACGAACATCATGCTGGTTCCCGCACGCCATCCGCTTGAGCTGGCCGAGGAAATCAACACCATCAACGAGATGGGCAACAACCGGTTCATTCTCGGCGGCGGTATCGGCTACAAGCCGGACGAGTTCGAGAATTGCGGTTGGAACTTCAAGACCCGCGCCAAGCGGTTCGAGGAGTGCATGGAAGTGCTGCGTCTGGCAATGACGGGGCAGCGCTTCAGCTACAAGGGCAACCATTTCGACATCAACGATGTCATGATTCAACCGGCCGCTCTGCGCGGCGAAATTCCGCCGATCTGGGTCGGTGCGGTCAGCGAGCCCGCAATGAAGCGGGCAGGGCGCCTGGGTGACGGCTGGATCATCAGCTTCGCCGAGCACCTTCTGCAGCTGCAGGACAAGGTCGCCACCTACAAGGCCATTGCGGCCGAGCACGGGCGTCCGTCCACGGTTGTGTTGATGCGCGACGTTCATGTCGCCCCGACACGCGAGCAGATCGATCCGAACTTCCTGCCGAACATCATCAAAGTCTGGCAGAGCTACGAAAACATCGGCGCCGATGCAGACCGGGACGAACTGTCGAGCGAAGTCATGTTCGGCGGCAAGCAGGTCAGCCTGGAGGAATTTGCGCCCAACCGGGCCGTCGTCGGTACCCCTGACGACTGTATCCGCGAGATGACGCGGATCCGCGACATCCTCAATCCGGAATGGTTCTTCATCACGCCGACTGGCGTGCCTGATCCGGAAAAGCAGATCGAGGAACTGCGCCTGTTCGCCAAGGAAGTCATGCCGCACTTCCGCACGGACTGACCCATCTCCGGCGGGGGCTCTCGGACACTGGGCGGTCCATGCTGCACAAGCATGGATCGCCGGTGTTGCATGGCCGGGAATGCACCAATGGCGCTGAACGGTGCCGAATGAAGGCACTCCAGAAGGCTCGCCATGCAGGACCGCCGGGAAGGACAAAAGATGGAGAGGCTTAAAAACAAAGTCATCGTGGTCGCTGGAGCCGGTGGAATAGGGGCGGGACTTGCCGTGCGCTTCGCTCAGGAAGGTGCGTCAGTCGTACTGGGCGACATTAATGCCGATGCTGCGCAATCGGTCGTCGAACGCATCAGGGCGAACGGCGGCACGGCCGTTGCGACGTCTCTTGACGGAGCCGAGGATTCTTCTTGCAAAGAATTGATAGGATTGGCTGTTTCTCAATTCGGCGGGCTCGATGGCATCCATGTGAATTTCGCCGAACTTGGAGACGGGTCGAGGGCCGTCGATATCCTCGACCTCGATATGGCCGACTTCGATGAAGCCATGCGCGTGAACACTCGTGGTTATGTGTTGTGCACGCGCCATGCGATCCCGGCTCTTCTCGAACGGGGCGGCGGAGCGATTGTCTATACGTCGTCGAATGCCGCCTATGTCGGCGAGCCTGTGCGGGTGGCCTATGCGATGAGCAAAGGTGCGATTTTGCCGCTGATGCGCCATGTGGCGTCGCGGTTCGGCTCCGAAGGTATCCGCGCCAATGCGATCGCGCCGGGGGTCATCATGCATCCCCGCCTTGAAAGCGCGATGCCCGAAGCGGCGATGGCTGCGTTTCTGCAACAGACGGTCCTCAAGCGCCTCGGCACTCCGGAACACATCGCCGCGCTGGCCGCATTACTGATGGCCGATGAAGGTAACTTCATTACCGGGCAAGTGCTCAGCGTGGATGGCGGAGATTTCCAGCGGCCCTGATCAGGGGGCGCAAGCACCCCGCCGGATTAGCGTCGGTGGCTTGCGCTTGCCTGCATTGGGGTACTTCCTGGACCGGCGTTGAAACCCCCGTCATGGGGGGCTGACGCCCATTAGCCGGCGAAAACCGCATCGGCTGCGTTCGTCGCTCGACAAAACACAGCTGCCCTCCGCGGGGCGCCGTGCGTAAAAGGTAGCGCAACCGAAACAAATGATATGGACCGGTTTACCCGCAAGGGATTCAGTCGCCGACGCGCAGGCCCGCTGTCGCAGTGGTACCGCCGGGGAGCGCAGGCGCCGGACCGTAATCCTGAAAAGGAAAAAACGGCGCCGAGAGGTCGGGCGGCCCGAGATAGCAGAAATCGAAATGGCGCCACTGGAACAGCCAGCGCCCATCCTGCTCCACGAAGCGCTCATAGTAGATGCCGACCGTCGCTGATCCGCCGCCGTCCAGAAGTTTGACCTGCTCTACCGTGTAGGTCCGCGCGGTGAGGACGCCGTCCGCAAGATCCAGAATGGGTGAGCCGAACATCATCAGTACACGTTCGTTGCCGGCGCCCAGATCGGTGAGCGCCCGGCCGATCGCGTCCCGTCCCTGAAATTCGAGACCGGCGATCTTCCAGATGCCATCTGCGGTATAGCACTCTCCGAATGCCACTGGGTCGCGCCGCCATACGGCGTCGGTGCACAGGGCATGAAGGCGGCGCACGCCGATTTCCATTTCGACAGATACGGTCATGGCCGTCCTTCCCTTCATGCCGCGCCCCGGGAAGGCATGGCAGTTCCGCACGCTCAGGCGGATGGCGAGGCCATTATCCAGCGCCGCAGCCGGCCGAGCAATGCGCCGAATCTGGCCACGAGCGAAACCCGCGAGGCCTCCGCCCGGACGGAGACGCCGTTCGCTTCCTCGATGCCCCGAGCCAGCTGTTCGGCAAAGGCATGAGCGAATTTCGGCAACAAGGGACCGCCCATGGCTTCCCACATAGGCGCCATCGGGCCGGTGCCCTTGACCTGCAGCGTGAGGGTCATGTCGACCGAGCCATCGCTCGTCGGCACGGCCAGATAGGAGCCTCCGCCGGTTACCGGATCGCCCTGCAGCTTGAACGAGAAGAACACGCGTTCAGGGCCGTCCCATTCATCGACGTGCACGGCCACTTTCACAGTGCGGACCATCGCTCCGACGCCGACCTTGAGCACCCAGCGGGAATCGTCGTCGTCGATGATCGTGCAGTCCTGCAAACCGGGCATCAATTCTGCCCAGTTGCGGATGTTCTTCACATGCTCCCACACCTTGCCGACCGGCACGTGGACGGGAACGGTCTGGGCCGTTTCAATCATCGCAATGCCCTATGCAAGACCGAGCCGGGCGGCTTCTTGTTGCAGCAGCGGGCTGGGATCGCCGCAGGCGTGGCGGGCGGCCAGCCAGCCATAGGTCATGCCGCGCGCGTTGGAGACACCGCTCTGCATGACGGCGCCGGTTTCCATGCGGGCGACCGAGTTTCCGGCGGCGTAGAGGCCCTCAATGGGCTTGTCGTCCCACCCCATGACGCGCGAATGATGATCGGCCAGCAATCCGGTCGAAGGGATGGCCGTGCCGCCCATCCGCTTCAGTTCGACCGCGTAGAACGGACCCTTGCGCAAGGTGCCGAGATTGGCGTTGGGCTTGTGAAACGGATCCCCGCACATCCATTTGCTCCATGGATGGCTGCCGCGCCCGAATTCCGGATCTTCTCCGGCTTCGGCATATTCGTTGAAGCGGTCAATGGTTTCCTCAAGGCCCGCTGCATCGACGCCGATCATGTCTGCGAGCTCGCTGAGGGTATCGGCAACCGCGCCGAAGCCTTCGGGCCAGTCCTGATCCGGCGTGATCGAAATGAACGGGTATTTCTCGCGCCCCTGACTGTCGAGGATGACCCAGCACGGGAAATTGGGATGGGTCTGGTTGCCGCCGTCGATCCGGTCGACCTCGTAGTAGAAGGACCGGTAGAAGGCTTCGTTGCCGAAGCGCTTGCCCTTGCGGTTGACGACCACGGTGTGCGGCTGGCCCAGCGCGCCCAGGGCGGTGCGCCACAGTGCGCCGCCTTCCTCGTCTTCTTCGCCGGGAATGGTGAAGCCCAGCGAGGTGATGTCCGGAACCTTGGCGATGCGCGCGCCCAGCGGCCCGGCCAGCCGGAAATTCGACCCGTCAATGGCGGAGAACACCATGGACCCCAGATCGAGCTGGGTGCCGAGCGTCTTGTTGTAGTCCTGGCGCCGCTCGTAGGAACTGACCGCCACGATCACGCCCTTGGCTGCCTTGACGTAGACATCCTGCCCATCGCGCTTGACGCGCACGCCGACGACGCGTTCGCCGTCGGATATCAGTTCCTCGGCCGCAGCGCCGGTCCACATCGGAATGCCGCGATCGAGCGCGCCCTTGACGAAGTAGGCGGCGAGCCCCGGGCCGAGGCAGCGTTCGTCCCTGGTGAGGCGTTCGCCCATCTTGGCGAAGTCCCACTTCATCATGTTGGCCGAACCGCCAGCATCGAAGATGTCGGCGTGGGTCATGCCATAGGGCATCTGCGGCGAAAGCCGGGTCTTGCCCTGCCATTCGCCAAGCTCGGCGGCTGGGAAGGGCACCGCTTCGAGCATACGCCCTTCGCTGACGCCGTGGGGATTGGCCTTGTAGTAGTAGTCCGGACAGCCCTTGATGACTTCCATCTTCAGGCCGATTTTCTCCTCGAAGAACTTCAGCGCATGGCGGGCATGGATAACCTTGTTGAGCACGGCAAGGTCGTTGCCGTAGCCCATCGAAAGCGTCTGCAGGTAGTTGTACCCTTCATCGACGGAATCCGCGATTCCGGCAGCTTCGGCCAGATGATTGCCCGCGACCCAGACCTCGCCCATGGACAGGGCCGTGACCCCGCCGACCTGATCGGATTTCTCCACCACCAGTGCGCTGGCGCCAAGCTCGTGCGCGGTGATCGCTGCGGAGAGCCCGCCAGCACCCGATCCGATCGCGACGATGTCGACTTCGGTGTCCCACTTCTCCGGCAGATTTCGGAGCACGTATATCCTCCCGCTTTACACATGGCGGCTGCTGCCGCGCGACTCCGGCTGGAATGGCGCGTGCACCGACCTTTGAATGTGAGAGGTGCAGCAGCGCGCGAAGCGGTTCAATGGCCGCGCGTTGCACGATCGCGGCACAGTTGCACTTGGGTGCTGAAAAGGTCCGGGCCGGTCGGGTCAGGGCGCCGGGCGGTCAGTGAATATGGGACGATCCGTTGCCGGAGGCGCTGGCCGGGACGACGCGCGAACGGTTGCGGAATTCGGACGGAGCCATGCCCTCGGCGCGGCGGAATGCATTGCTGAAATGTGCGGTGTTGCAAAAGCCCAGGACCGCGCCGATTTCCTTGATGCTCAGCTTGTCGTCCGCCAGCATCCGCCGCGCTGCGTTCAAGCGCTCCACCATGACAAAGCGTTGCAACGGCTGGCCGGTAGAAGCCTTGAACATGCGCATCAGGTGGCTGCGGCTGATCCCGCAAAGCTGCGCCAGTTCCTGAATTCCCGGATAGCCGGTTTCACCCGCGCTATCGAGACGTTCGCGAATTCGCCGCATCTGCCAGGGGGCCAGGCCCTGGTTTCCGGCCGATAGCGTACTCGCGGCACTTCGGTTCGCCTGCCTGCCAAGGCGGGCCATTTCCACCGCAATCATCGTGCTGGCTGCCTCGATCATCTGTTCCGAGCCAAAACCGGGTTGCAGCAGCTCGCTATGGATCGTCCGCATCAGGTTTTCGATGGTGCGGTTGGACAGCATCATGAAGGAACCGCTGCGGTCGTACCAGCCGTCCGCATCGATCCCGGTCGTTTCCTCGAAAAAGGCCTTGTCGAAAAAGCAGTTGAGCGTGCGCAACTGGCGTTCGAGCGGGTACATGACGATCCCGCGCGTGGACGGCATGAAACCCAGCGAGCGGACCTGCGGATAGACTTCCAGCGTTCCCGCATCGTCGGTGGTCAGGCGGAGCGGGGAATGTCCCTCGGAAAGCCTCTGGCACACGACGTAGCTATCCGCAGGGCAGCTCCAGTTTTCCGGCGCCAGCCATTCGCTCACGCCGATGAGCACGGATACACCGTCAAGCGGCACAATCTTCTCGATCAGTTCGTACATCATGCTGTTTCGGGACTTGCTATCCTCTCCCGCCCGGTGCCGCAGCAATTGCGGATCCAGACACAGCGGATGGTATGCCCGAACGGCGTTTGCGGCAAGCATTGAGCATTTTGCTACGCGGGCAATTCCTCTACGATCGGGCGGTAATCCCGCTGCGCGAAAAGCCAGGCGCCGTTCTGCCGGACGAGACGGTCGGTATACTGGCCGATCAGCTTGTAGACGCCGCCCGTTTTCAGCAGCACGATTTCCCTGGCTACGCAGCGGCAGCACGCGGCATCACCTTCCACTTCGATCGAGCCGACTTCACCGAGAAACCCGACTCTTTCAAAACCGGCCCAGAGTTGATCCCATTGCGCGCGCAATTCGGCCTTGCCCGTGCGCTGGAATATATGCGTGTTCCATTGCCCGTCTTCGGCGAAGCAGGCGAGGAATCGCTCCGTATCGCCGCATGTGCTGGCATCGCCGTAAGTGGCATAGAGTTCGCGAATTGCATCACGGTCTTCTCTGGGGCCGGTGAAAGGCACTGATGTCTCCCTTTTATTGAATTGAGGCGGCCGTGCTGTCAGGCCATCCACCGGTCCAGCGCGGAGTGGAAATGGGCGACCCTGGGCTCGCTGCGCGTCAGCTGCATGTCTTCAAACAGCCGGTTGCGCAGGCCTTCCTGCTGGATCGGCATCTGGACGTAATCCTGCTCCAGAACCCAGTGATAGGGATAATGCTCGCCGGCCGGCATGACCTTGACGGGTTCAGCCTTCGCGCTGCGCTCCGCCTCGGGCACCCAGTGCAGGAACATGACGTGCCAGATGCAGCGGTTGTGGTCGCCATCAGGGTGCGGCTCGTTGATGATGATCGTTGCATCGCCTGCGCAGACCTGAAGGAAGATATTGGGGAACAGCAGCCAGTACTGATAGTCCGTCATCTGCGTGTCCGTCAGGCCGCTGACGTCATAGCCCTTGGATGTCAGATCCTTGCGGATCAGCTGGCGGAACAGGTCCTTGGCTGCAAGGCCCTCCGGCAGAATCAGCTTTCCGTTTTCATCGCGGTAGCCCTCTACCGCTTCGCGAAAGCGCGGCAGGACGTCGGCATAGAGCGGAAACTGTTCCACCGGCACGCCCAGGATGGTGCGGACATCCTCCTCGGCATCGCCGTTCGAGGCCGCGCCGAAAGGCACGGCTGCCGCGCAGTGGTCGCCGAAGGCCGCGAAGCGTTCGCGGCTCGTATCCGACAGGCCGACCAGTTCGGTATGAACGCCCTGAATGTGATAGGATTCGCCGAAGGCGTCCATCACGACCTTCCAGTTGCAATCCATCTCTTCGCGCACATTGGTGCCGGTGGCGATCCATTCTTCCATGCGGTACGCATCGAGCACATGGCGGACCGGACCGAGAAATTCGGAAAGCGGGGCCGCATTGCGGTCGGGGTTCATGAAGATGAATCCGGCGAAACATTCGACCTGCACCGGAAGCAGCCCCAGTTCGCTTTTTGGTGCAGCAAATTCCTCGATCGTGCCCTCGAAATCCGGGTGCGCAAGCGCGAGAAGCTGCCCGTCCAGACCGAAGGTCCAGTTGTGATAGCGGCACGTGAAGCGCGAGGAATTGCCCTTGCCTTCGCACATCTTGTTGCCGCGGTGGCGGCAGGCATTGACGAAGCCGCGCACGGCATTGTCCTTGCCGCGCACCAGGATGAACGACTGATCGAATATCCGGTGTACCTTCCAGTCACCCGGAGACGGAATCTCTTCGGCGCGTCCGGCGATCTGCCAGACTTTCATCCAGAGATTTTCGCGTTCCCTGGCCGCGTATTCGTCGGAATTGTAACGATCGGCCGGGACACGCATACGCCATTGGCTGAAATCGACCTGAGAAATGGGCAGGGACGTGTCCATCCACTCCCCGGGTTTGCCCGCCATCATTCTGTGCATCCTCTCCGTAAGGCGCAGCCCGGATTCCGCGCGAGGCCGCTTGTGGCGGCCGGCGGGTATTCCGCAGCTTTGCCTGTCCTTGTCTAAAGTACAGGATTTATGGTGGAGAAGCGCCGGGGCGGGCAAGCGTTCCGGGTTGCATCTGAGATGCGGGTTTTCATCTCCATGCGCAAAATGCGCGCCTTGAGCGGGCGTTCACCGCTCAAGGCGCGCAGATTGTTTCCGGCAGTCCGGGTCTTTGCAGCGAGGAAATCAGGTGCGGGCGGACTAGGGCGGATCGACATTCAGATGATGGCGCGCCGAAAATGGTGATTTTCCGTGACCCGGAGCGGAGCGTACTTTCGGTACGTGAGCACCGGAAGCACGGTAAAGCGCCATTTGCAGGCCGCCAGGGCTGAATGTCGATCCGCCCTAACGGTCGGCCAGGATGAAATCGGCAGCGCGCAGGCCGATCACCATGGCAGGGCCGTTGGTGTTGCCCGAGACCAGCGTCGGCATGATCGAGGTGTCCGCGACACGCAGTCCCTCCACCCCGCGCACGCGCAGTTGCGGGTCCAGAACGGCCTGATCGTCCGTGCCCATCCGCGCGGTGCCGGCGCTGTGGAAGCAGCTGCCGCCAAGTTCCATGGCCATGGCGAGGATCTCTTCATCGGTCTGGACCGAGGGGCCGGGGAAGGTTTCCTCCTCGACCCATTTCTGCAAGGCCGGCTGCTGCGCGAGGCGGCGGTTCCAGCGGAATGCCGCGCAGAACTTGCGGCGGTCGATCTCGGCCGAAAGATGATTGACGTTGACGTAAGGTGCAACGTCCGGATCGCTCGACTGGATGCGGACTTCGCCCTGGCTTTCGGGCCGGGTGAAATAGGTGATGAAGGTGATGCCCGGATAAGTGTCCAGCGCGACGGCGCCGTCCTTGCCGCTGCTGCTGGCCGACAAGGACATCAGGCCGAACTGCAGATCGGCATGGTCCAGTCCCGGTTCCGATTTCGCAAAGCCGCCGACTTCGTGGGCGCCGTGCGACATCGGGCCCTTGCGGGCGGCAAGGTAGCGCAGAACCGACCAGACCGCGTGAATGCCCGCGAGTTCCTGATTCTGGCTGCACCCGCGCACTTTCAGGCGCAAGTCGACATGGCGGTGTTCGCGCATGTTCTGGCCGACGCCTGGCGAATCCGCGACGACTTCGACGCCGACGGACTTGAGCAGAGCGGCCGGACCGATGCCTGAAAGCTGGAGCAGCTTTGGCGTCTGGATCGCACCTGCCGACAGGATGATTTCCCGGTTTGCCCGGATCGTGCGCTGTCCCTGCGCATTGCGCAGGACGACGCCTGTGGCGCGCTTGCCTTCAAACTCGATGCGCAGGACGTCAGTCTGAGTCACCACGTCAAGGTTCTTGCGCGAGAGGGAAGGGCGCAGGAAGGAGCGCGCGGAACTGAAGCGCCGCCCCTTGTAGCGGGTGTTGGGCTGATACCCGATCCCGCCTTCGCGCACGGAGGTGAGGTCGTTGACATCCTCGACGCGGGCGATGCCCATTTCCTCGCCTGCGGTCACGATCGCGTCGAACAGCGGGTTGCCCTTGGGGTGGGTGGTGATCCGCTGGGGGCCGCCCGCGCCGCGCCACTGCGCCGCGCCGAGATCGTGATCTTCCAGTTCGACGAACTTGGGGCCGATGTCGGCCCAGCTCCAGCCGGTGCAGCCCCTGGCTGCCCAGCCGTCGTAGTCCATGGGGGCACCGCGCATGTAGATCATGCCGTTCGTGGAACTCGACCCGCCGAGGGTGCGTCCGCGGAACCAGCGTTCATCGGGCTGATTGCCGCCGGTGTGGACGTTGTATTCCCAGATGTACTTGCTGCCGGGATTGTTGATGATGCCCAGGCCGCGCGGCATGTGGATGAGCAGGCTCTTGTCTGCGGGCCCGCTTTCGACCAGCAGCACCGACCAGGCCGGATCGGCGGACAGCCGGTTGGCGAGCGCACAGCCTGCCGAACCGGCACCGATGACGATGTAGTCGTAACGCTCTTTCATCAATTCATCCCATGGATCGTTCAGCAGCAGCGCTGGCCGGGCCCATTCCAAGGTGTGGGGCGGCTGTGCGGGAAGCGGCCGTGGTCAGACGCTTTCGGTTTCCAGAATATCCGCCACAAGCGTCCGCAAGTCCGCTGTCTTGACCTTGGCACTGCCGGTCTGGGACAGCTGGTCTTCCGAAAGGAAGACCACGCGGCGCGGCACCTTGAAGCTGGCCAGGTGTTCCTTCGCGAAAGCGCGGACACCGGCTTCGGTGACTGCGGCGCCTTCGTGAGCGACCACGCAGCAGACGACCATCTCTCCCAGGAGGCTGTCCGGTATGCCGACCGTTTTGACGATCTTCACGCCGGGGCACTGCAACAGGATGCCATCGACCTCGACTGGCGAGACGTTTGCTCCCCCGGTCTTGATGATGTCGTTGAGGCGGCCTTCCCAGAACACGCGGCCCTCGGCATCGATATATCCGCCATCGCCGGTGGGAAAGTAGCCTTCGTCGTCGAACGTCTCGTCTATCGGCACGCCGGCATAGCCGAGCATGAGCGTTGCGCCCTTCACGGCGAGTTCGCCGCGCTCGCCCATCGGCAGGGCCTCGCCCGTGAAGGGATCGCGCACTTTTACCGTCATGCCGGGCAGGGGGAACCCGTGCGCACCCCGCAGGATTTCCTCGGGCGTCCCCGAGCAATAGCCGGTGCTCAGCGTGAAGGTTTCCGTATTGCCGTAAATCCGCGTCGGTTCCTGCCAGTCCGTGCTGACAGTGGGGTGCTGGCTGATGGGATTCTCCGGATGCACGCAACGCAGCGAGGACAGGTCCGCGCTTGTGAAGTTCGGCGCGGCGACGAGCTGGGCCCATTGATGCGGCCAGCCCATCGGGCAGGTGATCCGCTCGGCTTCGATCAGCGCGATCGCCTTCTCGGGGTCGAAGGTCGATAACAGCACAAGTGTACCGCCGATGCTCAGCGCGCCGCCAAGGCCCATGCCGAAGGGAGCAGACCAGAAGAAACCGTTGAGGACCCAAACGCGCTCGTCGGACCTGAGGCCGAAGATGCGCGGCCAGCGCCAGAGCTGTATTGCTATGCCCCGATGGGAGTTGAGGATGCCTTTCGGGCGCCCGGTGCTGCCGGAGGAAAAGAACAGTCCCGCGGCATCGGCCGGGGTGACGCTCGCAGCCCGTCCGGCCACGACTGCGTCGGGAATGTTCTTCCCGCTGCGCAGGAATACGTTCCAGGGCTCGAAGCCCCGGCGGACGGTTTTCAGGTCCATGGCGATGGCATGGCGCAGGAACGGATACCGCTCCGAGACTATGCCGTCGGGCCCGGTTTTCTCGATGGCCGGATCCAGATCGGCGATGACTTCGACGAAGTCCTTGCCGAGCACGTTCGGCTCCACGATCAGGACAGAACAACAGCTGGCCATGATCAGCTGGTCGAGTTCGCCGGGTGTGGAAAAGGTGCTGAGCGGCGCAGCCGTCCCGCCGGCCAGGACCGTGCCCAAGAAGGCCGAGATGAACTCGGCCCGGTTGGTGGCAAGGATGCCGACGCGGTCACCCTTGCCGAGCCCGCAGGCGACCAGCGACCGGGCCACTTCCATGGACCGGTCCCAGAGATCGGCATAAGTCCAGCGCTCGGTCGATCCGTCCGGGCGCGGCTGGACGAGGGCCTCGCGCGGCCCGAATTGTCCGGTTACTTCACGCAGCCAGCCCGAGACTGTTAGCGTTCCGAGACCGGGCTCTTCCGACAGCGGTATGCCCTTGGCGACCGAAATGGCGGGATCGGGTACCCATGCAAAGCCTTCCACGGCAGAATGCCTCCCGAGCTTATTCGGGCAGTTCGACTTCGGCGACAGCCGTTGCCATCGTCGTTCCGTCCTGGTTCGCCATCTTTGACTTGATCTGCACCAGCTTGCGGCCCTGATCGTCGGTCATCTTGTCGACGATTTCACCGGTCTGGATGGTGATGTCGCCGGAGAATGCCGGACCACGATATTGCGAGTTGCAGTGCACGACATAGCCCCATTCACCGGCCCAGCCGGCGAGGTAGTCGATGATCCACGCACCCATCGAAGCGCCATAGCCATAGGGGCGCGGCATCCCGACATACTGGGCCCAGCGCGTGAACAGGTGCCCGCGCGACGGGCCGATGTAGGCGCCGTCGGTGTTTTCCGGATTTACCAGTTCCTCGACCGGATCCATTTCCCAGCCTGCCATAGGGCCGACGAAGCCCAGCTTGGCCGGGTCGCAGTCCTGGTTGCGGTGCGATCCACCCCAGATCGTCATCATGTAGGCGCGCCATTCCGTGGCGAAGCTCGCGACCGAATGCGGACCGAATACGCGCACGGGAAGCTGGTCGCCCACGTTGACGTCGTTCCAGTGGCGCCGGCCGTGGCCGAGTTCGTGAACGGCCTGAATGAATTCCAGCTTGCGGCTCTCGATGTCCGCCAGTTCCTCGTCGGTCCAGTCCGGGTCTTCCGTCTGGTCGAGCGAGCCCATCTCCACGGCGAGGTCGCGGCGATAGCGGATGCTGGTCGAACGCTGCTTGGCGAAGAGCGTGCCGTCCTGCTTGTAGTAGTTGTTGTCGCCGCGCTGGAAGCAGGTCGGTCCGGCGAACTTTGTTTCCTTGACGGCATAGTCGAAGGGAATCTTCTCGTGGATCACGCGGTCTCCGGCGAACAGGCGCGGGCCGTAGAACCACCATTCGTCACCGCCGAAAATCAGATGGGAATCAGGAATGTTGCCGATGCCTGCAGGGCAGGCACCATGACCTTCTCCGGCGGAGATCGTGAAGCTCTGCGGCGCAACGAGCCTGCCGAAACGGCCGCGTGCCGCATATTCGGCATCGTAGTGCAGCAGGTTGGGGTAATGCATGGCCTGCGCCCAGCGCCGAAAATCGTTGTTGTGCAGGTCCTCCTTCAGACTGAAGGGGGTCATCGGCTTGCCGATATAGTTGTCGAGGTCCGAACAATCGAGCGTGCGGTCGGCAACTGCTTCATTCGTGGCCATAGTCTCTCTCCCGGGTGACTGTATGTTCGTCATGTTGTTAGCAGTCAGCGGCGCATGGCGTCAACGCTGCACTGGCGTACCAATGGGCATGCCCTGCAAGATCGCTCAGGCGCACCAAAAGACCTCTGGCGGCTCGACCAGCGTGTCAAAACCGGCGGCCGTTTGGCTGGCGAGGAGTGTGGAGTGCAACGCTGTGGGATTCCCCAGGTGATCTGTGTGCTGACGGGCGGCGGGAATTCCGGCCGCGGCGGCCCTTTCGAGAAGCGGGGCAGGATCTGCAGTCCCGAACGCAATAGTGAAAACTCCCGGGCCGCGTTCGGCAAGGGTGCGGGCCAGATCGCCGGCCGCACCGCGAGGTTCGCAGAATTCAATCTCCATGCCGCCGAGTGCCAGGCGAAACGAGCGTCCCGATGGTCCATCGATCAGTGCATAGGGTTTGCTGCGACTGGCCGGCGTGAAGATCGTGCGAAGGGAATCGAGCAGCGCCTGCAGGTCTGGCACCGCGATGAGAAGTCGGTGCAATTCGAGGTCGCCGCCGCTGGCGCCGGGGCGTGGTTCTACGAAGGCGGGAAATTGCGTGGTCTGGTCCGCGAAGTGGAGGAAATTCGGTTCCATGATTTCCAGGTCGAACCCGATCAGATTGCGCGTGCCCATGAACAGGAACGGGCGTTCGTCGGCGCCGGGGCGGGTGTTTGCCTCGCCATAGTCGGCCAATGCGCGCGCCGCCGAACTGGGTCCTTCGATGAGTGTCGGGGCGCCGAGCGAAGTCAGCAGGGCATGGGCGTGCGCAATGTCGTCTACGAAGTAGTTGAGATTGGTGACGCAGGGGCCTGAGGTGTCAAGGTACTGCTGGTGAACCGAAGGGTTGCCCCTGTACGCCATCGCGGGCGAAGGACGGTTGATCTGGAATACGGCCCTGCCGCAACCGACATGGTCCACGTCGTAGGCATCGCCGGGGATCAGTGCGGCGATCTGGCGGGCCAGTTCCTGCTCGACCGGTGCACCGCCAAGCACATCGGTGAGAAAGGTGCGGGCGGCATCCAGATCGTGCGCACATGTCTCGATCTGGCAGCAGCCGAACAGCAAATCGATGCTCATGCGCAATGATCCGCGGGGTCAGGGCTTGTCGAGCGGCTCGGGTTCGCCAGTGCCCATGTATTTCGCCAGGGTACGGTGGAAGTGGATGATGGGCACTTCCTGATAGGGACTGGGAATAGCGCCTTCGTATCCGCGCGACTTCATGCCTTTCTGGATCTCGCCGATATTCTGGAAGTCCTGGCTGAGAATGAGCTGCCACTTGTCTTCGGTCGGTTCCGGCTCCTCGATCCATTCGGTCCTGGGCTCTTCGCCTTCCGGGAAGCGCTCGATGATATAGACTTCGAAGATGCAGGAATCGGGGTTGTAGCCGTCCGGCCGCGCACGGTAGCACAAGGCGTAGGTGATCCCCGGCAGGATCGCCGAGTTCGGGAAGATGTGCCAGTCCATGCCGCAATCGGCGAAATGCTCGGGCGTCATGTCGGGCCAGGGCACGCCGCGCTGGGCATCGGTCATCGCCGCCGTCTGCATCACGTGCGAGGTGAGCTGATCCGGCGGGGTATCCGCGGGCAGCTCGTCGACAAGACGGTTCGCCGCATCGACCAGGGTCTGTGTGGTCGTGCCTACGGTTTCCCAGAGTTCGGTGAAGAGTTCTGCCATGGTGACGCGGGGATCCATCCCGTCGTCGACCCCCACGGTGATCGCGCCTGCGCCCGAGCGCGTGGCCGTGCCGCGGCCCGCACCGATTCCGTGCCAGGCGTGCAGCCCTTCGGTGCGGCACCACCAGCGGTTGCTGCCCCACTGGATCAGCTGCGGGTGCGTGCCATCGACGTGGAAGCTCTCGATGAAGGACTCCAGCGCCGTCTTCCAGTTGCAGGGAAACCGGAGCCACTTGCGCCAGCGATAGCGCATCGTGTCGAAATTGAAGGCATCGAGCATCGGCGAGGCGGGCTTGAGGAAATCGAGCAGCGGCTCGCAGTCCGGATCCATGTTGATCCAGACCCAGCCGCCCCAGGTGTCCACCTGCACAGGCTTCAGGTGAAGCCTTTCGGCAGAGATGCTGTCGCCCCAGTCCTCCGGGTCCAGCACGTAGGTATTGTTGCCCTCAAGATCCCAGCCCCAGCCATGGAAACGGCAGTGCAGACGCTGGGCGTGACCGCAATTCTTGGTGATGCGCCGTCCGCGATGCGGGCAGACGTTATAGTGCGCCGAAATCTTGTTCTCTGCGCTGCGTACGATGATGATCGACTCGTCGAGAATGTCGTAGGTCACATAGTCGCCGACCTTGGGAATTTCCTCCTCGCGGCACGCGATCTGCCAGACCCTGGCCCAGAGCTTCCCGTTTTCGGCCCGGGCATAGTCTTCGGATACGTAGGCCTCGATCGGAATGCGAACCGGCTTTTCGATGGCAAGGCCGGAATTGCTCATTTCGTTCATGTCTCTCTCCCTTGTGCGTCGGGAATGGTCAGTCGAGGGTGAAGCGCGCGGGCTCGAGCTTCATGCCGGGCGTTTCGGAACGCCCCTTGAAAAGGAACGAGTTCTTCGCCGTGATCTCGCCGCCCTCCTTGAGCGTGTCGCCGCCGTCGGATGGCACCGAGTTGAAAAAGATGTCGCGCATATCGGGCCCGCCGAAGCGGATCTGCGTGATCGATCCTGCCGGGGTCGCATAGTCGGGGAGGCGCGTTCCGCCGGGCGCCAGCCGCGTGAAGAAGTTCGACCGGAAGCCGGTGATCCACAGGTTGCCGCTCGCATCGAGCGCCATGCCGTCCGCGTCTTCCTTCTCGATGAGGAACTGCTTGTTGGACAGCGTCCAGCCGGCGTCGACATCGAATGCCCAGGTGCCGTGGAACGTGTCGTTGCAATAGAGCCGGCTGCGAACCGGATCGAACATGATGCCGTTGGTGAAGCCGATATCGTCCGCCAGCCTTATGAGTTCGCGATCTGCGGTGAGGCGGTAGATCCGGGTCGGCCGGGTCTGCTCGCCCTTGATGACCATTTCGATATCGCTGGTGCCGAAGAAGATGCCGCCCTTGCCGTCTGGGGCCATTTCATTGATGCCGTTGACCGGCTTGCCATCGATGGTGTCGATCAGCCAGCCCGACTTCCCGGTGTCGGGGTTGTTCCACATGATCCCGCCTTCGCCGGTCGACAGCACGCTGCCATCGGCGTTCATCATCACGCCGCCAGTCCACATGCGTTCGGGATTGAACGTGACGACCCTGGTCCCGTCGGGCTTCACGCCGTGAATGCCGCCGGCAATGACATCGCTGTACCAGACGACATCCCGCCCATGGTCTATGGCTAGCCCTTCGAGATAGATTCCCGATGCGACCTTTTCAAAAGCCTCAATGGCGGCCTGCGGCATGATTCTCTCCCATGACATGCGATGAATGCGGCGCTTTCGGTGCCTTTGCGTGATCTGCATGGGCCCTTGCACCTACGTTCGTCACAATGTTAGCACAGCTTCGCACTGTCAAGCGTAACCGGTGAAAGTCACGGGAGCCGGCAGGAAGACCAAGGGGAGAGGTATGACAGGAGAGGTGGGGCTGGCGCCCGAAGTGGCGCAGGGATTTTCGCTGGACGGGAGGGTCGCGGTCATAACCGGGGCAGGATCCGGGCTGGGACGGGAAACGGCAAGGCTATTCGCGCTTGCAGGCGCCAGGGTCGTGCTGGCCGATATCGACGAGCAGGGACTTGCTGCATCGGCCGAAGCGCTGCGGACGGGATCGGCGTTGACGCGCAAGGTGGATGTCTCCAGCCGGGAAGAACTCGGTGCGCTGGCGGACTGGGCGCTGCACGAAGCGGGCGGGCTCGATGTCTGGGTCAACGGCGCCGGGATTTCCTATCTGCATTCCCTGCTGGAGTCCGATCCGGCCAGGGCCGAACACACTGTCGCCGTCAATATGATGGGGGCCTATTGGGGCTGCGTGTCCGCCGCGCGCGTGATGGGCGGGCGCGGCGGCGGTGCCATCATCAACATTTCGTCGGGCGGCGGTTCCAAGCCGCTCCCGGGCATTGGCATCTACGGGATGACCAAGGCGGCTGTGAATTCGCTGACCTGGACAAGCGCAGCCGAGTTCGGTCCCATGGGTATCCGTGTCAATGCTGTCGCTCCGGGATGGATCGAAACGCCCATGAGCCGTGATCTTTTCCGGGACGAGACCGGACGGATCAGCGAAGAGCGCAAGGAGGCCGTGCGGCGCGAAATGGCGGCCAAGTCCCCGCTTGGCCGTCTGGGCGCGCCATCGGACATCGCCTTTGCCCTGTTGTACCTCGCCTCGGATGCCTCGCGCTTCGTGACTGGACAGGTTCTCGCGGTCAATGGCGGAGAATCGATGTGATGAAGGCTGGCCAGGGCATGTCTGGCGACCCGGCCCGCTAGCAATGGAATTGAAACTTCACTCGGCCGGCCCGGCTGGTCCCGATTGACCGGTGGCTGCAGCCGGGCTACCTCGCTGCTAACAACATGACGAACATGTCATCCGTCTGGCGGTAACGGGAGAGTTCATGCGCATTGCTGGAGACAATATCGGCTCGTGCCCCTGCATCATGTGCATGTCGGCGCGGCGACGGCGACTTGTGCCTGCGGTGCGCGGGCCGATGGGCGCGGGGGCGGGCGCTGCGGTCAGCCCGCGCTACCAGGGCTCCCGCTCCGATGGCTCGGGGTTTCCGCCAGTTCACCACATCGGCATGGTCGTGCGCGACCGGGACAAGGCACTGGCCAATCTCTCCGGGACCATGGGCTTCGGGCCCGCGTTCCCGTTCGAGGGAATCTTCCCCGATGCACTGCTCGCGAACGGGGAAAGGGGCCTGTCGCTGAAGGGTGCCTTCGTGTGGATGCGCAACACGGCCGTGGAGATCGTCGAGCCGATGGACGACCGTTCGCCGCACTACGAATTCCTGCAGGAGCGCGGGGAAGGGTTGCATCACCTTGCCTACTGGGTGGACTCGGTCCGCGGCGAAATTGCGAAGATGCGGGCAGGGGGCGTGGACCCGAAGATTCTCGTCGATGGGACCGGCCCCGGAAACGATGTCCCCTGGTGCTATCTCGAAGGCGAAATGGCCGGTTCGGCGCTGGTCGAGCTGATCGAGCGCAACGAAGGCTCCGAGCAATTCTACGAAGCCGTGTTCGAGGCGATTGGCGGAAAGATTCCGGTCTGAACGGCCTGCGCGGCGACTTTTACATTCACCGCCGGTGGCGGGATGGGGAGACAAAGGAATGAGACTGAAGGACAAGGTTGCAATCGTCACCGGCGGGGCCGGCGGCATGGGAGAGGCTTCGGCCATCCTCTTCGCGCAGGAAGGCGCCAGCGTCACCGTGGTCGATCTCAAGGAAGAGGCCGCACAGCCCACGGTGGACACCATCCGCAGGGCAGGGGGGCAGGCCATTGCCGTCGGGGCCGACGTGACCAGGACCGCGGACGTCGAGCGGATCGTCGCGCGCACGGTCGCGGAACTCGGCTTGCCGACTGTCCTGCTGAACAATGCCGGCACCGATACCGAAAACAAGCAGCCGCTCCACGAAGTGAGTGAGGAGGCCTTCGACCGTGTCATCGAGGTCAACCTCAAGGGGCCGTGGCTGATGATGAAGCACGTGGTGCCCCACATGATCGCGGCGGGCGGCGGCTCCATCGTCAACACCGCCTCGATCGGTGCCTTCATTGCGGCCCTTACCGCCGGATATTGCGCGTCCAAGGCAGGGCTCGTCGCCTTGTCGCGCGTGGGCGCGGTGCAGCTGGCGCAGTACGGTATCCGGGTCAATTCGTTGTGCCCGGGGGCGACGATGTCGCCGCTGACGCAGCGCGAATTGAAAGAGATGGAAGAGCATGGGCTGGTCGACCAGGACATGATCTACCGGATGTCGGCGCTCGGCCGCTTTGCCGAGCCTATCGAGCAGGCCAGGGGTGCCCTGTTCCTTGCCAGTGACGATTCCTCGTTCGTGACCGGCGCGCCGCTGATCGTCGATGGGGGCTGGACCTCGCTTGCCGGCGTAGCCACCTCCGCCTGACTTTCGGGCCGGAACCTTGGCTGCAAACCCCCGGCGGTCAACTCCCGGCAGGCAATCCTTGTGCCGGGAGGGCGCAAACCGTCCTCGCCGGGAGCTTGTGCTTGCAGCAAACTCCGCCTTGACAGCAAATCCATTCGCTAACATTGTGACGAAACGCTAACAAAGCGACGAACATTTGGGGAGGTCTACGATGACGCGTTGGTCAGGTGGCGCAGGTCTGCGCGATTTTTCGCGAGTTGTGTTTCTGGGTGGAGCCTCGGCCATGGCCCTGATGGCTATGCCCGAGGGGGCTGCGGCACAGGCAACGGAGGCAGCAGCAGACAATACCTCGAACGCGATTGTGGTGACGGCCCAGCGCCGCCAGGAACTGTCCCGCGACGTGCCGATCACCGTCACGAGCGCCAGTGCCGGGCAACTGGAGGCGGCCAATGTGCAGTCGCTGGTCTCGCTGCCCAAGCTTGCCCCCGGTGTCAGGATCGACCAGCAGGGCTCCTATACCCAGCCGACTATCCGCGGCATCGGCACCACGCTGGTGCAGACGGGTGTGGGCTCCAGCGTCGGAACCTATGTCGATGGTTTCTACCTTCCCAACGCGCTTGCGCTCGATTTCGACTTCGTCAACGTCACCGGGATCCAGGTGCTGAAGGGACCTCAGGGTACCCTGTTCGGGCGCAATACGACGGGCGGTGCCATTCTGGTGTCCACCGCCGATCCCGGCACCGAGACCGGCGGAAGCGTCGAGGCGTCTTACGCGCGCTTCAATGCCCGCAAGATCAAGGGCTATGTCACGGCAGGCATCACCCCTGACATCGCATTTTCGATCGAAGGGCAATACAGCGCCGGCGACGGTTTCCAGCACGCGAACCTCTATGATGGCAGCCTCGCGACCGGGGGCGGCTACGCGCCGGGTGTGAGCATTCGTCACCCCGGCGCATACGAGAAATGGTCTGTTCGCGCCGGCGTGAAGGCGTGGCTTTCGGACAGCGCCACGCTGATGTTGCGCTACATGCACGAGGACCGGGATGATCCGCGCGGCGTCCTGGACGGGACCTATGCGAAAGATGGCCAGATCTACAGTGCCGGCGATGCGTTGCCAGGGACGGTTTTCGCTTTGGGGCGGCGCGATTTCGTGGCCAATGCCAGGACCAGTTTCCGGCTTCGCGCGGATACCGTGCAACTGACCGGCGAGTTCGATCTGGGATCTGCCGATCTCAAGTCCTACAGCCAGTACCGCGAGGAGCAGATCGCCCAGTTCCTGGAAGGCGACTACTCATCGGCTTCCGTGCTCGCCCTGAGCCTTCCCGAGCGTGACAAGATCATGTCCCAGGAACTCGTGCTCAACTCGAAGCCGGGTGGACGCCTCCAGTATTCCGGAGGAATCTTCCTGTTCCGCCAGAAAGTGGCAGCGAAAGTCGATCTGGCTGCTCCCTTTGCTGCCCTCTACGGGCTCGCACCCGACGCCAACACCTTCTTCGATTACAGCGCCACCGGTGCCAAGATCAGTACTTACGCGGCCTTCGCCGATCTTACCTATGAAGTGTTCGACCGGTTCTTCGTGACCGGGGGGCTTCGCCTGAGCCGCGACGAGGTGAAAGATCCATACTACCAGACATACCCGGGCGTCGCCGGTCTGTTCACCTATCAGAGCAACCGGAAAGACGACAAGCTGACACCGCGTATCGTGCTGCGCTACAAGCCTACGCAGGAAACTAGCATCTACGCCTCGTTCACAAAGGGGTACAAGTCAGCCATTCCCGACTACCGTTCAACATCGGGGAGCGAATATCTTGAACCGGAAGAAGTTACTGCCTGGGAGGCGGGTTTCAAGTACGGAACCGGCCATTTCTCGGCTGAGCTGGCGGGCTTCTACTACGACTACAAGAACCTTCAGAACGGCTACTACAGGGTCGGCGAGACGATCCTTTCGAACGCTGCCAAGTCGCGTATCAAGGGGCTCGAGGCATCCATGCGCTACGATTTCGGCAATGGCTTCGAAGTTTCCGCGGCGGGAACCTATCTTGACGCCAAGTACCGTAATTTCCCTTCGGCCGGCTATTTCGCGCCTGTCATCTATCGCGATACGGACGGGGACGGCGTAAACGACTTCGAAGGTTTCAACACATCGAGTACGGTTGCTGCAGATGGCAACCGAGTGCAGCATGCGCCGAAGTTCAGCGGCAATGTATCCGCCCGCTATGCGAGCGAACTTGCCGGCGGCAGGCTGGTGACATCGGCAAGCCTGTTCCACACGTCAAAGATCTACTTCGACGCCGCGAACCAGTTCTCGCAGGGGACCTACGACATCCTGAGCGCAAGGGTCGAGTGGACGGATCCCAGCGACCACTGGACCGTTGCCGCTTTCGGCGACAACCTGTTCGACGAGACCTACTACACGCAGATCCAGGTCGGTACCGCCGCTGCAGGCGTGATCTACGGTGAGCCGGCAACTTACGGAATCTCACTTCGCTACCGTTTCGGAGCGAATTGAGGCGGAGAGCGGGCGGGTTGTTATCCCTTCTTCACGCGCCCGCCCGCTCTCTTGGAATTATACGACAGGTCTCCTCCGGTCTTGTCAGTCCTGAACATGATCGGCTCGGCCGGCTCGTTTCATTGGCGCTCCGGGGACTGTATCCGGGAGGGGAGCCAGTGCTTTCCGCACAATGCCTGCATGCGATCCCGGATCATCTCCAGCCAGGAAGTTCGCTTTTCGCGGGTCCTTGACGTCACGCCGGTCAGGCAAATCCAGTGGCGATCCTGTCCGGGCGCGGCATGCCCGGCAATGCCTTGCTGCCTCTTTTGCTGTGCCGTCCTGGCGTTACCTTCGACGGCGCGACGAGAATTCATCAAGAGAGTTTGTGATTTCCCGGACCCTTTGCTAACAAGTCGACGAACAAAGATGCGAGTGTGGTGAGGAAGTGCCATGAACAAGGCGGAACCCAATTTCTATCAGGACCCGGCGGTCATCGGGAATCCGAAGGCCTATTTCGATTTCAAGCGGGCGCAAGGGCCGGTGGCATGGGAACCCTATCACGGCACCCTGATGGTCACAGGTTACGACGAAGCGCTGGCGGTTCTGAACGACAAGGAGGGTGTCTTCTCGAATGCCGCGTCGGTTGTCGGCCCCATTCCGGGCTTGCCCTTCAAGCCCGAAGGCCATGACATCCTGGCACAGCTCGATGCGCATCGGGCCCGGATGCCGTGGGCCGATCACCTGGTGGCTTTCGATGGGGCAAAGCACGCCGAATACCGGGGGCTCATGGGTGGTTTGCTGACCTTCAAGAGGCTCAAGCAGAACGAAGATTACCTCTATGATCTCGTTGACCGGCTGATCGACGGCTTTATCGGCAAAGGGGCGATCAACGCTGTTCCCGAATATGCCCATGCCACCACGGTCTATGCCATTTCCGACCTCATGGGCATTCCGATGGAGGATCGTCCTGTCCTGCTCCAGCAGATCGGCGCACCGCCCAGCCAACTGGAAGGCGACGTCGGCAAGGTCGGGCCCGATCCGCTCGAAGCCATGAAACCCCTGTTCGATACATACTTGCGGGACCGCAAGGAAACCCACCGCGGGGACCTGATGTCCGACCTGATGAATACCCGGCTCAAGGATGGCAGCGAACCGGATTTCGAGGTGCTGTCGGGCCTTGCCCGTTTCCTTTTTGCAGCCGGGCAGGACACGACCTCGCGCCTGATCGCGATGGGCATTCTCATCCTTGCCGACGATCAGGAGCTGCAAGCACGACTGCGTGCGGATCCGGAGCGCGTGAAGGACTTCATCGAGGAATGCCTGCGTTTCGACGCACCGGTGAAAGTCTCCTACCGTCTTGCGACGAGGGATACCAGGGTCGGGGATGTCGATGTTCCTGCCGGTACCATCGTCGCGGCGGCGCTCATGGCTGCCAGCAACGATCCGGCCAAGTTTGAAAACCCGGAGCAGTTCAACATCGACCGGCCGCATGTGCGCGACCACATGGGCTTCAGCCGGGGACCGCATGGCTGCCTGGGTGCTCCACTCGGCCGCATGGAATCGCGCATCGCCATCGAACGGCTGCTTGCGCGCACGTCCAATGTGCGCCTGTCGGAAGAGCATCACGGGACACCCGGAAACCGCAAGTTCAATTTCGAGCCGACATATACCTTCCGGAGCCTGTCCGATCTTTACGTCGAGTTCGATCCGGCCTGAATCAAGGAACCGGCCCGCTCCGTGAGGGGAGTGGGCCGGTTCGTTTGTACGGATCGAATGGGACGGGGCCGGCGGATCCGTTCAGGCCGTTTCCCCGGCATCGACCAGCAGTGTGCTGCCGGTCATGAACAGGGACATGTCCGAAGCGCAGAACAGGACGGCGCGGGCAATGTCATCGGGAACGCCGACACGCCCGAGCGCGGAGGTGAGGGTCGCCGCGATTTCCGTGCGCACCCGTTCGGGCAGTGCATTGAGCGCGGCCATGTTGCCTTCGGTTTCGCAGAATGTCGGCGCCACGCCCAGTACGCGGATGCCGTGCGGGGCGAGTTCGATGGCAAGCTGTTTGTTCAGCCCGCGCACGCCGTGCTTGGAAGCGACATAGGCAGCCATTCCGGGTGCGACGCCCTTGAAGCCGGCGGTCGATACCACATTGACGAGGACGCCCTGGGTACCGGCATCTTTCATCCGGCGCGCTGCTTCCTGGCAACTGACGAATACACCGCGCAGATTGACGGCCATCGTCTGGTCCCAGACCGGATCGGTCATTTCTTCGAGCAGGACATTCGGATAGAGGCCGGCGTTGTTGACCCAGATATCAAGGCCGCCCAACTCGCTGCAGGCCAGGTCTGCCGCAGCCCGGATCGCATCGCTGTCGGTAACGTCCAGCCGGGTTGCAATGACCATGGTGCCGTAGCGGGCCGAGATCTCCTCGGCGGCCGCGGTGGCTTCTGATTCCTTGAGATCGCCGATCAGGACCCTGGCGCCGGCCTCTGCGAGCCGGCGAACCATGGCCTTGCCCAGTCCCTGTGCACCGCCGGTCACGACCGCGCAGCGGCCTTCCAGCGATACGAGCTGGGCTATCGAGCTGTCCGAAACGTCGGCAATGGCCATGCGTCAGACCTTTTCGGCGGTTTCGGAATCGACGAACGGGATCACTTCGTCGGCATAATCGATATCGCCGAGAATGATGTTGGTGTTCATCGCTTCGCCGGCTGCACGTTCCCAGAGCACCAGCTTGTCGTGCCAGGGCGAATCCGGATGATCGTCCATCAGCGGACCGACCGGGAAGCCCATCTTTTCGAGGCGCGCCTTGTGGGCATCGAGGTCCTTCACACCGAAAACGACCGAACTGACGCCTTCACCCTTGGCCTCGAGCTCGCTCCAGAGCCAGGTGTTGAAGTCGGTGCGCTCTTCCATCGGGGCAACGACCTCGAGACCCGCTTCCCAGCTGATGCACATGGTGAAACCCATGTCCTTGCGGGCGAACCGGGTCAGCGTGGCGCCAGTCAGCTTTTCGAGCTGGGCGACGTTGGCGTCGAGGTTCTCCGGGCGCGAGAGCCATGCGACGTGATCGACGTGATTGATAAATTTCTTCATGGCTCAATCCTCTTCCCAATTGCGGTATTCGAGCGTGAAAAGTCCGGTCAGACTGCGGCGCCTCCGTTGACGCCGAGAAGCTGGCCGGTAACGTAACCGGCATCCTCGCTGGCGAAGAAGCAGCAGGCCGCGGCGATTTCCTCGGGCAGGCCGAGGCGCGGTATGGGATAACCCTGCAGGATCTGTTCGTAAGGAACCGGGAACAGGTCGCCATCAATGGCACGCCGAGCCATCGGCGTGTCGATGAAGCCGGGCGAGACCGAGTTCACAGTGATCCCCTTGCGGCCCAGTTCCACCGCGAGCGAGCGCGTCATCGCGATGACGCCGCCCTTGCTGGCGGTGTAGAGCGCCATGTCCGGGGCGCCGGTCTGGGCGCCGATTGCCGAGAGGTTCACCACGCGCCCCCAGCCGGCCGCTTCCATGTCCGGCAGGACTTCCTGGGTCACGATGTAGAAGCCCTTGAGATTGACGGCCATGAGCCGGTCCCAGGTTTCGTCGTCGAGTTCCCCCAGCGGGCAGAAGTTCTCAATGGCGGCGTTATTGATGAGAATGGTCACCGGGCCGAGTTCGGCACGGACCTTTCCCAGGGCGGCCTTGACCTGGCCGCGGTCCGAAATGTCTGCGGCAACCGCAATGGCCTTGCCGCCCGCGGCGGTGATTTCCGAGGCAACGGCTTTCGCTGCCGCCTCGTCGATATCCAGCACGCCAACGGCACGGCCTTCGCGGGCAAGGCGCATGCTTGTCGCCTTGCCCATGCCCGATCCGCCGCCGGTGACCAGCGCTACCCTGTGGTCCGTCATTACCTGGCGTTTCCCTGTTTGAGAGCGTGGTTTGGCTTAGAACATCACCGCGCCGCCTTCGACGCCGATCGTCTGACCGGTCACGAAGTCGGATTCGTCGCTGGCGAGGAAGATCGCGGTCGGGGCGATGTCCTCCGGTGCGCCAAAGCGGCCCATGGCGACCTTGGACAGTTCCAGGTCGTAGGTCTTGCTCTCTTCCAGGTACCAGAGCGCCTTGGGCGAGAGCGCCGAAGGCAGGATGGTGTTGACGCGTATCTTGTCCTTGCCCCACTCACGGGCAGCGGTTCGGGTCAGGGCGCGGATCGCTTCCTTGCTCGCGGCATAGGCGAGGAAGCCGGGCTCGCAGCGGATACCGTAGCTCGAACCCATGTTGATGATCGATCCGCCGCCCTGCGCGACCATGTGCGGGTAGCACAGCTGCATGAGCTGCAGCGATCCGAAGAACGCCGACTGGAAGTCGATCTTGCAGTTCTCTTCCATCTTGGGGTCGGCGAGCGGCAGATAGTCCGTGAAGGAGTGGGCGTTGTTGACCAGCGTGTCCACGCGGCCCCACTCGGCCATGACCTTGTCGACAGTGGCCTTCGACTGCTCGGCTTCGCCAGCCACCGCATCAAGCGCCATGGCCGTGCCGCCGGCCTCGGTAATCTTGGCGACGACATCCTCGAGCTTGCCGAGAGTACGGCCGGTCACGAGGACCCTGGCGCCTTCCCTGGCGTAGCCTACGGCAATCGCTTCGCCGATGCCCTGACCGCCGCCGGTAACGATCGCAACCTTGCCTTCGAGTCTTCCCGAACCGCTCACATCAATTCTCCCAAATTCGATTGTTCGTCGTATTGTTAGCGATGGGTTTGGCGATGGTCAATCGGCCGTTGCGCCCATCCTCGCGGCGATACTGCCGCCCGCGTCAGGGGCAGCAGCCTCCGTTCACGCCCAGGACCTGGCCGGTCACGTAGCCGGCGTCCTCGCTGGCGAAATAGGCAATCGCAGCAGCCGCTTCCTCAGGCCGGCCCACACGGGGCACCGGATAAGTCGCGACGATATCCTGATAAGGCACGGGGAACAGATCACCATCGATGGCCCGCTGCGCCATAGGCGTGAGGATGAAGCCGGGCGAAATGGCATTGACGGTAATGCCCTTGCGCCCCAGTTCGACCGCCAGCGAGCGGGTCATCGCGGTAATCCCGCCCTTGCTGGCGGTGTAGTGCACCATGTTGGCCGCACCGATCTGCGCGCCAAGGGCGGTCACGTTGACGATGCGCCCCCAGCCGGCCTTTTCCATGTCCGGCAGGACATTCTGCGTGAGCCGGTAGACTGCCTTGAGGTTCACATCCATGACCCGGTCCCACGCCGCGTCATCGATCCCGGCAAAGGGCGTGAACTCCTCGATCCCGGCATTGTTGACGAGAACGGCGACGGGGCCAAGCGCGCTTCGGATCCGGGCTAGTGCAGCGCTCACCTGCACCTCGTCCGCGACATCGGCAGCGACGGCAATCGCCCGGCCACCCTGCGCCGCGATCGCATCGGCGACTTCACGGGCGTTCCCGATGCGCCGCCCAAGCACGGCAACGGCCATGCCATCACGCGCGAGGCGCATGCACGCAGCGCGTCCGATACCGGCACCGCCGCCGGTGACCAGTGCTGTCTTCATCGGTCTCCTCCCCTCAGAGCCCGTTGAGGCGGCTGCGCAAGGTGCACCGCTCGATCAGGCCAATCGCTTCCTCGCCGTCCCAGACATACCGCGCCGTTCCCTGGTGGAGCACCGAGGTGCCGGCCATTTCGAAGTTGTAGTGATCGAACATCGACAGCAGTGCCTGCCCTTCGATGCGGATTGTGCCTACCTCGCTTTCCAGGACGAGCCCGACGTCTTCCCCTCCCGGGCCGAGTCTGGTCATCCACGGCGCGCGGGCAACGCGCGCTGCCACCTTGCGGCCGTCACCCTGCAGCAGAAAGGCCTCGTTGAAGGTCTCCGGGCCTTCGGGGCCGCGCGCCATGACGATCGCGCCGAACGCCCGGCCGGACGGAAACAGGGCGGAGTGCTGGCAATGGCCCATGGCAGAGGACATGTTGCGCACGCCCTGCCGGCGTACCCGCATTCCGGTTGCGTCCACGTCGTGGTCCGCGCCATCATAGGATATCGTTCCGCGTATCCGGCATAGCTGCTCGTAACGCACGCCGCCCATCAGTGCCGAGGCATCTCCCCCCAGCATCCTGCTTGCCGCTTCGGGCGTCAAACCGCCCATCAGCCAGGGAGGGGCAGCCATTTCGGCCTCCAGCCGGAAGGCGAGCGCAGCTGGGACCGCATCCTGGCTTGCTTCCAGCTCGGCCTGGGTGGTCGTACGCATCGCGGTGCCGTCGAATTCCAGCGCCCAGCGCCGAAAGGGTTCGAGGCAGGCAAACCGCAATGCCCCGGCATCGCGCGTCATTGCGCGGCCATCGCCGTCGAGAGCCAGCCCGCCCGGTCCCTGCGACCACACGCGCATCACCTTGCCGCCTTCTGCGGCAAAATTCAGCTGGAGGCGCGGCGTCTCCCATTCTCCGCCCACGACATCGATCGTGACGCGGGGCAGGGCGAAGCGGCCGGACTTGTCCATGACCCACAGGGTGGCCGAATCGCGCATTTCAGGATCGGCAGGGCGTTCGGGCTGGAAATATTCCAGCGCGGCGTCGAGCCCTCCGGCAAGATCGGCGGCCGGTCCGGTCACGAGGTCAGTTCGGGGCGGATGCCGAACCCGAAGCCGAAGCGATCGAGGTAGCCGGCAAAACGTTCATTGATGGCCCTTGCATCCAGGCCGAATTCCGTCGGCGAGTGCTTGTGAACGCCGTGTTTCGTCTGGTGGTGATCCGCGAGCCAGGCGCGGATGCTGGCTTCGTGTCGCGGTGAAACCTCGAGGCCGCATTGTTCATAGATGCGCCGCACAGTGCCGAGGTGATCGGCCATCATGTCGTGATAGGAAACGTCGATGAAGCGATCTTCCCCGATGGCCTCGCGCGCCTTCATCGCCTTTTCGATGGCCGCATGCTGCAACTCGATCGCCCGTATGCCTTGCGCATGCCGCTGTTCCGGGGTGACCGGGTGGCCGCGCAGACCCAGCAGGATCGACTGAACGCTGGCCAGCGATCCGAGTTGCTGGGCAAGGTCCCGGTGCGTCCAGATCAGCCTGGCGTCCGGATACCGCGCTGCCAGTTCGGCCAGCCACAGCATATGATCCGAGCCCTTCAGGGCCCAGCGCTTGCCGTCGCTGCCCCATTGCACGTGCTGCAGGAAGTCGTGATGAAATCCCAGGGCGGCCGTGTGGTCCGCCTCCAGCAGGTAGCGCTTGTAGGTCTCGCCGCCCCAGAAGCACCACAATTGCTGGCTGGTGCCTGCCATGCTCAGGATATCGCTTCCGCATTCCGCGAGTGCGCCGGAGCCTTCCTCGATCATGTAAGGGTGCGTGACGAAGATGTCCGGGACGAGCTCGAACTGCTTCATCATGCGCCGTTGTGCCTCCTCCATGCGTTCCGGGGAGGGGGCAAGCCTGGCGATCGGGGGGCTCGGTTCCCGGCAGATCCAGTGTTCCGGCGCCATGTTATCCGGGTCAAGGCTGAGCAGCGTGTGCAGCAACGTCGATCCCGACCTCGGAGGACCGACAATGATCAGCGGCGCCTCGATCTTCTGGCGGGTGATTTCCGGGAAGGCCGCGCGGTCAGCTGCAAGCCACATGCGGTTTACGAGATAGTGGAGCAGGGTATCTGTCGCCAGCTCCCGGGCCTTCGGGGTCATTTGCGCCCAGGTTTCTTCTCTCATGGATTCGAGAAGGGCTTCCATGCCGGCATTGCGCGATGGATCGCCGAGCTCGGTGAAATCCATTTCGCGTCCTGCCTCGTCGATCAATGTTTCGATGAACGGGCATTGATCCAGGTCGAAGGAAAAAGGCATCAATGAGCTCCAGAATGAATGCAGCAACCGGTCCTGGTCCAAGGCAGGCCGGGTGTTCGCGAAGCTGGTGGTCTTATGGTCTCGTCCCGGAGTTTTCGCCGCAAGCGCGTACCCTGTTTGCCTGACTGCTTCTTCACGGTTGAATTGTTCGTCACATTGTTAGCGCTTTCCCGGCATGTCAAGCGTTCCGCTGGAGGACTTTACGCAAGGGCTCGACCTGTCTACGCAACCGGATCGTTTCGAAAGGGGGTCATGGCCAAGACGCAGCAAAAATCCGATCGGCGCATGGGGCCGGTTGGTTCGGAGAACTGGCATGCCATGCTGGACGGCGCGGAGGTAATTCTGCGTGAGGAAGGGCACGCTGCACTGACCTCGCGCCGCGTGGCGGAATATATCGGGGTGAAGCAGCGCCTCATCTATTACTATTTCCGCACGATGGACGAATTGATCGTCCACACTTTCCACCGGCTTTCCGAACGTGAACTGGCCCGCCTTACCGAGGCAGCCAAAACCGAAAAACCGCTGCGGGAACTGTGGGACGTCTGCATTCATACAACCGACGTGCGGCTGATCTCCGAATTCATGGCGCTGGCCAACCGCATCGAGGGGTTGCGGCAGGAAGTCGCGTATTTCATTGAGGAATCCAGGGCCGTCCAGGTGCGGGCCATCGAAGGTGCCGTCAGCCGCATGGCCGGAAAGGCGCCGCTGCCTTCGTCTTGCCTCGCGCTCATCGCGACGAGTCTGGCGCTGTCACTGTCGCGCGAGGATCAGCTGGGCATATCGGCGGGGCACGAAGAGGCGCGGGACCTGATACATCAGGTGTTTACGCTCTACGAGCCTGACCGCTGACTCTGTCGATCCGGCCTGCGGTGCATCGCATCGTCCGGCCGGATGCCGCTCTTCAGTAGCAGCTATTTGCGCGTCTGCGCTGAGGTGTGCAGGGCGCTTTGCCGCACACTGCCGGGGCGGCTTCGCCAGATGCTGGCGTGCCCGCCCATGCTCGCCGCCGAGGGGGCTGGCGGCTTGGCCAAGCACTCGGCTGGCAGACCGCATTCGCATTCTCCAGCCCCGTTTTGCGATCGGGCGGAAGGGTGGGTTCTCTCTGTAACATACTAATATTATTTGATAATATCAGAATTGACGGTGCTGGCCGCAATGCGCTAAACAGGTGTTCAAATTTTTTGTGATTCAGGCCAGTATCCGGCAAAGCCGCAGGCCTTGAGAAGTTTGGGCAGGAGTTTGGGCATATGACAGCAGCCGTTGCAGACAAGTTCGCCGTTCAGGAAGTGAAGCCGCTGATCGGCGCGGTGGTGGATGCCAGCAAGGAAGCGCTTCTGAGCGGCAAGTTTGCCGGCCAGATCCGCGAAATGCTTGAGGATCGCGGTGTCATCGTCTTCTCGCAGGTGCATTTCGACGACGAGGAGCAGATCGAGTTCACCAAGACGCTCGGGAAATGGGTCCCGGAAATGCGCGGCGACGTCTTCAAGATCTCGATGGACAAGAAGGTCAATCCGCAGGCCGATTACGTGAAGGGCGCCTTTTACTGGCACATAGACGGCACCATGCAGCAAGTGCCGCTGTTCGCGTCGATCCTGACCTGCAAGAAGACCGCGCCCGTCGGCGGCAATACCGAGTTCTGCAACACTTACGCTGCCTATGACGCGCTGTCGGACGAGGAGAAGGAAGCGCTCGGCAAATTGCGCGTGGTGCACTCTTTCGTGAACTCGCAGCTCTATGTCGATCCGGAGCCCAGCCTTGCCAAGTATGAGGAATGGGAAGCTCTGGGGACCAACGAGCTGCCGCTGGTCTGGACGCACGATTCCGGCCGCAAGTCGCTCGTGCTGGGGTCCACCGCGGACTACATCGTCGGCATGGATCCGCTGGAAAGCCGCCGCTTGCTGGTCAAGCTGCGCGATTGGGCGACGCAGGAGCGTTTCTCGCTGAGCCATACCTGGTCAGTCGGGGATGCCGTGCTGTGGGACAACACCGGCACCATGCATCGCGCGATGGCCTATCCGCTCGATTGCGACCGGCAGATGCACCGCACCAAGCTGGAAGGCGAGGAAGCCTTTTCCTGAGACTAAGCCGGATCGCGCGGGCGTAATCGCGCTCAGGACATGTGGACCCGGCCGGCGCCGCTGGCACGGCCGGGTCATGCACGAGCGTGCTTCACGCGTGTCCAATAAGGGATGAGATGATCTGGTGACTGAGGCGAAAACGCCCCGCATTGCCCCGCTGGCGCGCGCGGAATGGACAGAGGCTGCGCGAGACGTTTTCGCGTTCTGGGAAGGGGATGAGGCCCGTGAGAAGGGCTCGCGCTCCAACACGATGATGACGCTGGCGAATCACCCGCCACTGGCGCTGGCTTCGCTCGATCTCGGCAAGTACTTCATCCTCAATTCGACGCTCAGCCCGCGTCAGCAGAAGCTGATCGTGCTGCGCGTCGCCCATCGCTACAACTCCACATACCAGTGGGGGCACAACTCGCTGACCGCGCGTCAGGCGGGCTTGACCGAAGCAGAGATTGCGGCCGTAAGGACCGGCGGCTCATCGCCCATCTGGAATCGCGAAGACCGCATGCTGCTGACAGCGGTCGACCAGACCTGCGACGGCGGCAAGATTGACGATGCGGCCTGGGCCGAGCTTACTGCCGTCATGTCGTGCCAGCAGATCATGGATCTGATCCACGCTGCGGGATATTTCACCATGGTGGCCTGGGGGCTGGTCGCCATTGGCGTGCAGCTTGAGGACGGCCTCTCGCTTTCCGGCAGGGCCTCAAAACCAGAATAAGGCCGGGGCATGGTATTGCCGGACAGCCTGTGCTGCCTCGACGGCGATTTCGCTGCCCCGCCTCATTCTGCCAGCCCGGATTGATGCTGATCGATCACCGTTTCCATCGCCTGCTTCAGGTTGCGGTGGAAACTGGCGAGTTCTGTCAGGCGCTGGCGCGCGGTACCGGAAACTATCGCATCGCAATTGGCGCTGATGAGGTCGGCCATCTTGCCGAGCAGGTCGGCATGGCTGCGCAAGGCAATTCCGGGGTCTTTTGATACTTCGTAGCGAATGCGCTTGCTGCCGCGATCCGTGATCCGGTGGGCTATGCCCATGGATTCGAGTTCGCGGGCTGCCGTGCTGGCGGCGCTTTTGCTGATGCCCAGAACCTCGGTGAATTCGTCCAGCGAAACTGGCGCCTGCACAAGCAGCAGATATCCATAGAGGCGCGCCGGACCGATCGTCATGCCCCAGCTGAGAAGCATGTTCGCGAAAGCGTCGATGAAAGCCTGCTGGCTCGGGGTGAGTTTATCGTTTGACATGTTCAGTATGTCCTGAATATTGTGTATTTCAATAGGGATTGCAACCTCCATACTGCACTGAGTCCCATTGTGCAGGGGGGAGGGCGGACAATCCCGGATTGTGGGGGAGAAAATCCCCGCCGGAGCAGAGGAACGAGGGAATGCCGAAGATCACATACGTGTCGCATGATGGCCGTGCGGCCACCGTTGAGGTTCCCGTTGGCGAAAATGTTATGCACGGTGCGCTCTACAATGGCGTTGAAGGCATTGCGGGAGAGTGTGGCGGCGCGCCGTCCTGTGCGACCTGCCATTGCTACATTGACGAGGCCTGGGCCGCGACGGTCGGTGGTCCCGCGAACGACGTCGAGAAGGAGCTGCTTGAGGCGGCTGCCTGCGAAGTGAAGCCCACGAGCCGTCTTTCGTGCCAGATCACGGTGACGGACGATCTCGATGGGCTGATTGTACATCTGCCCGAAACCCAATTCTGACCACCGCGAACGGAGAGGTTCAATGGCGACTGAAAGCAGCGAAATGGTCTTCGTGCAGGACCCTGCCAATCCCCAATGCCCCAACCTGCCGAAGCGGGCAGGACCGGACCAGATTCCCGATCATGTGCCGCCCGAGCTGATCCTCGACGCCGGGCTGATTACCGGCGCCGAATATCTGCAGGAGCCCCATGACTACATGGCGGCGATGCATGAGAAATTTCCGCCGGTGTTCTATAACGTCTCGCCGTTCGGGAACTCGTGGATTCTCACCAAGCATGAGGATTGCCTGCACGTTCTGCGCAATGCCGAGACCTTCCGGAACCTGGAGGCAGCACCCTTTCCGCGTGACCCGAACGACTATTTCTTCTTCATTCCGCAGGAGATCGATCCGCCGCATCACCGGAAATACCGCAACATCGTCGATCCGCTGTTCTGTCCCGCCGGCGTCGCGAAGCTGGAAGGCAAGATCCGCCAGCGTGCAGGCGATCTGATCGACCAGTTTGCGGCAAAGGGCGAATGCGAGTTCACGACGGCGTTCGGCCGCCCTCTGCCCGTCTCGGTGTTCCTCGACATCATGGGGCTGCCCCAGGACATGCTGCCGACTTTCGTCGAGTGGGCCGACATCATGATCCACTCCCAGGATCCGGCCGAAGTGGGCATGGCCTTCGGCAAGGCCATTGCCTACCTCAAGGGGGCTATTGCGGAGAAGAAGGCCAATCCCGACGAGGGCGTGATCAGCCTTATTGCCAATGCCAGCATCGACGGGCGCCCGCTTTCCGACAAGGAAGTGTTCGGCTTCGTTTGCTTCCTGTGGATCGGGGGGCTGGATACGGTCTACGCCACGCTCAACAACATCTGGCTGTGGCTCGCGCGCAATCCGGACCGGGTCCAGGAAATCATCGACCGCCCGGGCGACATGCACAAGATCGTCGAGGAGCTGTTGCGGAGATATTCCGTTACCTTCTCCAGCCGCTATGTGACGCATGACATCGAGCTGCGCGGCGTGCGCATGAAAGCCGGTGACCGGGTCATGACCTGCCTGCCGGCCGCGAATTTCGATCCGGACGTGTTCCCCGATCCGCTCAAGGTCGATTTCGACAGACCCCGCAAGACGATCCTCGCGTTCACGGTAGGTGTTCACAGCTGCATGGGCGGGCACCTTGCGCGGCTCGAACTCAGGGTCGCCCTTGAGGAATGGCTCAAGCGGATTCCCAGGTTCTCCGTGAAGCCGGGAACGGAAATCGCCTACAAGCCCGGCGGCGTCGTGGGCCCCGCTGCGGTTCCGCTCGTCTGGTGAGCAATTGCAAATGGAAACGCGCGGCAGAAGATCCGCGCATGGGAGTGAAGCCATGAAAATGGAAGACATGGTGATTGTCAGTGTCGACGATCACATCACCGAGCCGGGAACCGTGTTCGACAATCAATTGTCGGGCCAGGACTACGCGACGGCGCCCAAGCTCAAGGTGAAGCCGGACGGTGCCAACTACTGGGAATATCAGGGCAAGCAGATCCAGTCGGTCGCGCTCAACGCTGTTACCGGACGCGTGCGCGAGGAATACGGCATGGAGCCGACCAACCTCGACCAGCTCCGCAAGGGCTGCTGGGACGTCGATGCACGCATCGGCGACATGAACGTCAACGGCGTTGCCGCCAGCCTCAATTTTCCAAGCTTTGCCGGCATCGATGGCGGCCTGTTCATTTCCGCCGACGACAAGAAGCAGGCTCTGGTTCACATGCGTGCCTACAACGACTGGCACATCGACGAATGGTGCGGGAAATATCCGGGCCGCTTCATCCCGATCGGCTGCCTGCCGCTGTGGGACATGGACGAAACAGCGAGGGAAGTGCGGCGGCTCGCCGACAAGGGCTGTTTCGCGGTCACCATGAGCGATAATCCGACCATGCGCGGGCTGCCCTCGATCCACAATGAATACTGGGAGCCGCTGTGGAAGGCGGTGACCGATTGCGATACCGCGATCTGCCTGCACATCGGCACCGGCAATGTCTCGCCGCACCCGTCGATGGAAAGCCCTATCGAGGTCAACATCGCGACGATGCCTATGGCGGTGGCCTTCGGTGCCGCCGACTGGCTCAATCTGGCGGCACTGACCCGCTATCCGTCCATGAAGGTGTGCCTTTCCGAAAGCGGCATCGGCTGGATTCCCTATCTGATGGAACGGGCCGACTACAGCCACGAACAGCATCATGTCTGGACGCACTCGAACCAGTACTTCGGCGACGAGAAGCCCAGCGAGCGCTTCAGGCGCCACTTCTCCAGCTGCTTCATCGACGATGCCTATGGTCTTCGTAACCTCGACCTCATCGGCGAGGACAACGTCTGCTACGAAGTCGATTATCCGCATTCGGATGCACCGTGGCCCAATGCACCGGAAATCCTCTGGAAGTCGGCCCAGTTCCTGACCGATGAACAGATCGACAAGGTGACGCATCGCAATGCCATGCGGCTCTACAACTTCCCGATGTTCGATCATCACAAGCGCGAGGAACTGACGGTCGGAGCGTTGCGGGCTCAGGCCAGGGAAGCAGGGGTGGATACCGCCCTGATATCGACCGGCGGTGCAGCACCGCTGGCGGCCGGTGAACAGCCGCGGCCGGTGACCTCGGGGGACATCATCGCCATGTTCACCAAACATGCCGAACCTGCCTGACATTGCTCAGGACTGGTTGACCCTGCGTGATCGGCTAAGCCTTACCGCGCAGGGTCAATAGCCCGAGTTCGAACCTCGCTACCCGGGCAGGCGCGGACTGTCCTGCTGCCGAAGGCCGCTAGGCGGCCGGATGCCGTACCGGGGCGGCGTGGGACAGGTTGATGCTGGCAGTTCTTACCAGTTCGCCGATCTCGTCCTGGCGTTGAGGCGGCAAGCGGTCCTTCGGGCCGGCAATGACGATGGCGCCGCATGGCAAGCCCTGCGCATCGAAAATCGCTGCGGCAATACTGGCGCCGCCCGCGACCGGAGCATCGACTGCCACCGCGAAGCCGCGCCGAAGCGTATTCGCATATTGTTCGAGCAGAGGCTGATCGGGGGCGGTGCCCAGCAGGATGCGCTGGCGCTCCGCAGGCAGGTAGGGCAGCACCGCCAGTCCCGTGGCGCTGTTCCGGGGAGGGGCTATCTCTCCGATGTCGGGCACGGACCGCAGTACCTGACGGCTTTCGACTACGTCGGCAATGATGAACTCGTCGAAAGTCGGGATGGTCAGGATCGCGGTTTCACCGGTCGCATTGCGCAGCGCCTCGAGTTCCGGGCGTGCGCGCTGCCGCAGGTCGTTCTTGCGCTGCCCCTTGTGCGCTATGGAAAATATGTGCGCCGTCAGTTCCCAACCCTTGCTTGGCGAAGGCGCCGCCGCGATCCACCCGGTCTGCGCCAGGGTGACCAGGGCGCGTTGTACGGCATTCTTGTCCAAGTCCAGGATCCGGGAGAGCGTGCTGACGCCGACCGGCTGGTTGGCCGCGATCGCGTCGAGAACCTGCAGGACCCGTTCCGCGCTCTGATTTGACTTGACAGCCATGACCCAAATCTAGTCCTATATCGTTATGCAATATAACGTATCGTAATGCGATACAAAATGCAGGTCAATCCCCGAGGGGCCGAGGCTTCTCCGCCCTGACCTGACGAGAGGAGAGAAGAATGGGAGAGGCTGTCGACAGGCTTATGGGGATGCAGGGCAGTGATGAAGCTTACTGCGTCCCGATCGAGGAACTGCGCGAGACACAAGTCGCGGCTCTCGATGAACGGCTGCAGGAATTCGCCGGCAAGGTGAAGCTGGTTGCGCACCGTGCGAAGGAAGCCGGAATTACCCGGATCCGGGAGCTTGCGGATGTCGTGCCGCTGCTGCTGCCGCATACGGCCTACAAGAGCTATCCCGAGCGCGTCCTGAGCGATGGCCAGTGGGATCGCCTGACCAAATGGCTTGGCACCGTAGATGCCCATCCACTGAACGGCGTCGACCTGGAAGGCATAGCCGATATCGACGAATGGGTTGAGCGTTTGAAGACGGCAGGCCACTATATCTCGTGCACCAGCGGCACGACCGGCAAGCCCGCCATGTTGCCGTCGTCTCCGTCTGATATCGAGTGGTTCTGCAAGGACAACGTCAATGCAGTGTCCTGGGGGACCGGGGTGAGACCGCAACAGGACCGCATCGTGTTCGGTCTTGCGCCCATCACCCAGGTGCCGCGTAATGCCGTGATCGGCGAGGCACTGCGCGACGCCTTTGGCGTGCCCGGCAAGGAACGGTTCAGCTATCCGGTTCCCCCGATTACGGTTGGGTCCATCAGCCGGATGATCGCGCTGCGCAAGGCTATTGCCGAGGGAACCGCCCGCCCCGGCGACATCGCAGAGTTCGAGGAAGTCTCGGCCGAGCGGCAAAAGGCGATGGATGCAGCGGTTGGCATCTGCGCCGACGCACTGATCGAGGCTCGAGGCGAAAAGCTCTTCATTTCGGGAATGTGGGGCGCCCTTTTCCCGATTGCGGAAGAAGTCCGTAACCGCGGCTACGGTGCCAAAGACTTCCACCCTGAAAACATATCCTATGTCGCAGGCGGCCTGAAAGGGGCGAAACTGCCCGAAAACTACCGGGAATTCGTTTTCGAGACGTTCAACCTGCAGGCCGCGAACAGCTATCAGATGTACAGCATGCAGGAGATACAGACGGCCATGCCGCGCTGCCAGAAGGGAGGGCGCTACCACGTGCCGCCATGGCTGGTCTGCCTGCCGCTCAACAAGGAGGGTGATGCCCTCGTGCCGATCCCCGGCAGCGGTGAAGTCGAGGGGCGTGCCGCCTTTTTCGACCTGTCGCTCGATGGGCGTTGGGGTGGCCTGATCTCCGGCGACAGGATCCAGATCGATTTTGGCCGCTGCGAATGCGGTGCCTCGTCTCCGTCCATCCGGGACAACATCGCCCGCTATTCGGACCTTGAGGGCGATGACAAGATCAGCTGCTCGGGAACTGTCGATGCCTATGTGCGAGGACTGTCATGACCGCGACCAACATCAGAACGGAATCGCCGGCTGGAGCAGGCGAAATTCCGGTTCCTGTCGATTTCTTCATTCGGGGTGAACTGGTGCGCGGCGATGCCGTCAGGCATCGTTCGCGCGATCTCGGCGTCGATTTCGCGACGCCAGCCATCGATGGCGATGCCCTGGTTACCCCGCGCTCGGAACTGCCGCCCCTGCTCGATGTTCCGGTCTCCGAGATCATCGAATTCCTCGCGGAATGCGGGAAACACCTCGATCTCGATACCAACCCCTACATGCAGCATGCGCTCGAACACACGTGCAAGGTCAATCCCCTGCCGAGGCGCGTAATCGAAAACCTGTTTCGCAGCGCCCCCGGGTACCTTTCTCCCACGGCGTTGTGGAGCAATGTCGAGGCGAACTTCGCAAATCCTGCCGTGCTGGACGGCTGGGTCGAGCGCACGGACGTGCTTGGAAATGTCGGCGCACTCAGGGCCTTCCCGCCGCGCATGGTGCACATGCTGGCGGGGAACTCGCCCACAGGATGCATTTCCTCGATTGCCCAGGGCGCTCTGGTCAAGGCGGTCAATGTCTTCAAGATGCCCTCAAGCGATCCCTTCACTTGCGTGGCCATCTTGCGGACCATGGCCGACGTCGATCCGTCGCACCCGGTCGTCAGGTCGATGTCGGCTGTGTACTGGAAGGGGGGCGACGAACGCGTCGAGCGCATGCTTTACCGCCCGCAATATTTTGACCGTATCGTTGCATGGGGCGGCGGCGATGCGATCAACAACGTCATCAAGTACCTGGGGCCGGGAATCCAGCTGGTGTCGTTCGATCCCAAGACCTCGATCTCGATGATTGGTGCGGAGGCCTTCGTATCGGACGAAGTGATCGACGAGGTTGCGGAGCTGGCCGCAAGCGATCTTACGGTATTCAACCAGGACGCTTGCCTCGCCAGCCGCTTCATCTTCGTCGAAGGCGAGCGTGCCGGGATCGAGACGTTTTGCGAGGTGCTCGCGCGCCGTCTCGCGGTTGACAGATTTTCGGCGTCTGCCGATGCCCCGCCGCCTTCGTCAGAAATCAAGGACGAGGTCGATATGCTGGCGCTCATGGATGAAGCGAAGGTCTGGGGATCTTTCGATGGCCGCGGACTGGTCGTGCTGACAGAGGAGCCAGTCGGCTTCCATCCCTCCAACAAGACAGCCAACGTGGTGCATGTGCCATCACTGGAACAGGCCGTGCGGCATGTTAACGTCGCGACCCAGACAATTGGCGTCTATCCTGGCTCCCGCAAACGCGCGCTGCGCGACCGCCTCGCCAGTGCAGGTGCGCAGCGTGTGGTCCGTCTGGGCGGGGCGGCGAAGCACGTGATGGGCGGACCGCATGATGCGATGTTCCCTCTGCAGCGCTTCGTTCACTGGATGTCGGACGAGGATGCAATCTCGGCTGGACTGTTCTGACGATTTGTCGGCACGGACACCGGCCTTCACGGCACGAGGGTCGAAACATCGAGCCGGTGCCCGTCGTATTCCGCATAGCCCCGGGTGAGCGGCAGACCGTTGCTGTCCGGGCTGAAGATGAGTTGTGCCGGCAAGAGACCACCCAGCGGACCAAAGGTCATCCGCAGATGCATGGCGCCCGGTTTCGGGCCTGTCAGGCGCAGATCGGCCCTGTAGGTAGAGCGGCCAAGCGGATTGGCTTCCAGCCGTTCATCGCCCGAATAGATGGCTGTCCCGTCGTCGCTGAAGTCAAAGTAGTGCTTCTCGATCACGCCGCCGGGCATGTGGCGATAGGTGAGATAGCCGGACTTTCGCCCATAGACCTTCACGTCGATGTCCTGGGCGGCCCGGGCATAGTCCTCCACCCGCGATAGGTCACTTGAGCCAAAGGCTATGCGATCCGGCGTGGTGGCGGCGGCGACCGGCGGGCCCGGACGGTAATCGGGCAAGGTCACGAGCTGGATTCGCTTGGATGGACTGTCGCGCCGGCCTTCGATCCACATGGCCTTCCTGCCGTCCGGCGACCATGACATGGGCGAATAGTATACCCAGTCCTCCTGCGTGTTCAGGTCCATGCCCTGATACCCCTCCTGTGTTTTCGAGGCCTGGATATCGATGAGGGCAGGGCCGATGTTGCCGGGCCGTTGGTTGCGCACTCCGGTAACGGCATACGTATAGGCCAGCATGCTGACGCCGATGTTGAGGCTGTCCGGATAAGGCCGGGGCACCAGGCCCAGGATTGCCGGGTCGGTGACCCTGGAGAAGCGGGAAGTCATGGTGATCCCGAGCCGTTCATCGGGCGAAAAGATGGTGGTCTCGGTGTAGCCGGGGGTGTCGGTGATCGCCTCGGTCTTGCCGGTAACCAGGCTCAGCGCGACGGAATCCGGAACGTCGCGGCGAACTGCGCCGACCATCGAAAGCGCCGTGCCGCCGTGGATGAACTGCTTCACTTCGCCGCCGCGCAGCGGGGCGGGCAGCACGCCGCCGGGATGATCCGGATCGGGGCGGAAGGGGTCCAACGTGCTGACGATCTGCGGGCTGACGATGGCGTAGGTGCCGCCCGACTTGCGCAATTCGCCTGTGAAGACGGCAACGGCGAAATTGGACAGCAGTGCGTTCCAGGCGATGTGGCGGTTATCCGGCGCAACGACGATTTCCGACCAGCGGTGCGAGATATAATCGCCAATCGCGACCTCTGCCGGATATTCCACCGGCAAGAGGGCCGGATCCTTGCACGTTTCCAGGCTCGTGCTGCATTCGATGACGAAGTCACCCAGGAAGATGCGTCTGTCGTCGGGAAAGACCATCAAGCGGATGCCGTTGTCCTTGGGCCGTTGCGGGATGAGCTGCGAGAAGAAAGGGCGAAAATTCTGCCCGTCGTCGTCCATCGTGGCCAGGGCCAGCTGGCGTTCTCCCTGACTTTCATCCTTCGCGTAAGTCACCAGAACCCGGCCCGATGGCGTATAGGTCGCCGATCGCAGGACAAGATCCCGGTCGAAGGGAACGGTCGAGATCTGATAGCGTCCGATCTCAGGCCGCGTCAGGCCAGTCTCCTTGTGGGTCACACCTGTGCAACTTGCCAGGCTGGCGGCGGAGACCAATAGAACTGCCGCGTTCCTTGAAAAAAGTGGGGCCATCTGCTGCCTCTTCCCGACATTGCGATCGTTATGATCTTGTATCGCGGCAGGAACGGTCCGGCCTGTTAGGCCGCACTGCGCTGTCCTGCCGGGACAAGCTAATCGTGCAAGGCCTCCCCGGCGCAACCGCAAATCCGTAACTCGGCAATCCGACTTGCAAAACCTTCGGAAAATCGCCCATATTCCTCTTCACGCTGCGCCAAATGGCACGAGGATGATGTGATCAACATGCGCCGGCTGCTGCTCGAGTTCTGGGCTATGTTTGTCCTTGCTGCCGTGGTCGGCTTCCTGGGGCCTTTCGACACTTACGAACCCACAGGGCTTGCGGGCCGTATCCTGGATTGGTCCATTCTGCTGCTGGGGGCATATCTGGTTGTCCGGCCCGCGATCTTCCTGCTCGGCAAGCTCGCCGCTGCAACAGGAATGCGGCGCGGTCCGCTGGTGTTCTGGGGCGTATGGTTCTGTTCAGCTCCCCTTGTCGCGATCTGGCTCCTGATCGGAAAGGAGCAGTTGAGGATGCTGGAGGGCCTCTCGGTTCTCCTGCCATCATCACTGCTCTGCGCGCTGGCTGTGCTTGGAGTGGTACGCTGGGCCTCAGGTGCGGACTTGAGGCTGGCAGGGGTGTCCACAGACATGCAGGACAAGCCCTTGCAGGACGGGACGAAGGAGAGCGCGGAGAAGGACGCAAACCGGACGGCAACCGAAGGTACTGCATCCGGGCTTTTCGAACCGCCCCTAGCCAATCGCCTTTCACCGCGCTTCGCCGGACCCATACTCGCTCTTCAAGGCGAGGATCATTACGTCCGTGTCCATGGTGCCAGCGATAGTGAACTTCTGCTGATGCGCCTGAGGGATGCCATAGCCGAGATGGAAGGCGTTCCCGGCGAGCAGGTTCATCGCAGCTGGTGGGTGGCAAGGATCGGCATCGACCGGGCCGTCTCGGCGGGACGGAGCTGGGTCATCCATCTCACAAGCGGTCAGATGGCACCTGTCGCGCGAGAATCCGTAACCCGGCTGAAACACGCGGGGTTTCTCCCCTGAGCGCGGACAAGTCGAGCGAGGCATGATGGAACGGGCGGCGCCGCAATGGCTGTGTACGATCTCGATCAACCCCGGGCCTATCTCACCCGTATCGCCGGTAACCTCGTGCGCGATGAGGCGAGAATGGCAGTCCGGCACGCGCAGGATCTCCATGTGAATGCCGACGATTGCGAGCTTGCCGCTCCCGATCCGGTTGCGGCCCTCGAGGCCCGCGACCTTCTCAGCCGCGTCAATGCCGCTACGCGCAGCGCCATCGTCGGCAAGGCATGGCCGCTATGGACCCGCTGAATATTGGCCTGGTGTCGCTCGCGCTTGCGAGCGCGGCCCCGGCAAGACTCCCGATGCCGGCCGCCTCGCTGGCAACGCAAGTCTCTCAAGCCGATAGCGGCGGGCGCTGGGCCGCCTATGTCGCGGAAGCGTCCTCGCGCTTCGGAATTCCCGCCGCGAGGATCGCCCGCGTCATGGCGGCCGAGAGCGGCGGGCACACCATGCTGGCAGGCCGCCCGATCGTCTCGCGCGGGCGCCATGGGCCTCATGCAGCTGATGCCGGGGACCTGGGCCGCGATGCGGGACCGGCTGGGGTTGGGGCCCGATCCGCACGATCCCCGCGACAATATCCTCGCCGGCAGTTTCTATCTGCGGCTGCTCTACGACCGGTTCGGGTATCCCGGCCTCTTCGCCGCCTACAATGCGGGGCCGGCCCGCTACGCCGAATATCTCGACCCCGGACGCCCGCTTCCCCCGGAAACGCGTGCCTACCTTGCAAAGCTGGATGTCCGGCTTGCCGCAGGAGATGGCCGCGAGGCGCGCGGACCCGGGAGAGGGATCTTCCTGGTCCTGCGCTGCGCGCGGGATCCGGCCGTCCCGGGTGAAGAGAGTCCGGGAGGCCTGTTCGCCGTCCTGGCTGGACAGTGCTCCAGGGATACCGCGCGTGTTGAAGGCGAGGGGGCTGCAGTCGCGCCGTAGAGCCCGGGAGCGAATGGGCCGTGTCTCAGCGCAAGCGCGCGGTCGCCTGTTTCCACCGGCGCTCCTCCGGCCAGGGCAGTTCGACATCGCCTTGCTGCCAGGGCACCGCCTCGAGCCGGTCAGGATGGACCTTGCGGCGCTCGCGCGAGGCGCAGACCCGGCACCAGAAGCGGGGCCGGGCAGCCGCGAAGCGGTCGTCCCAGCCCCGCCTCTCGAAATGCCACCACAGCCCGTGGGCCTCGAAACGCCCCGTATGCCCGCACCGGCAAGTGAGCTGGACCGATTGCTGGAAGGTGGCCGCCTCGAGAATGCAGGTGGGGAGCATTACCCCGTCGCGGGACCAGCGCATCGCAGGCATCGAGTCGGGATTGCGTTCATGAGAACGTATATAGAACATTCTGAGCGCTGGGCGCAGTCCGATTGACACCTGGCCCTGGCAGGTCATGCTCGCGGCGTGTGCAATCTCTACCGCATGACCGCGCCGCGCGAGGCCGTTTCCACGTTGTTCGGGGCCGATCCGGGCGCTCCGGCGAATTTCGCGGGCGAGGTCTATCCCGGCTATCCCGGGCTGGTCGTTGCCGAGGGTGCGCTATGCGCCATGACCTGGGGATTTCCGCTGGTGCTGAGGAGCAGGAAAACCGGACAGCCATTGAAGCCCAAGCCGGTCAACAATGCGCGCGAGGACAAGCTCGCTACCGCGTTCTGGCGCGACAGCTTCGTGAACCGGCGCTGCCTCGTCCCGGTCTCCGCCTGGGCCGAGGCGGATGGCGAGAAGGGCCGCATGACCCGGACCTGGTTCAGCCTGCCCGATGCCGCTCTTTTTGCCGTTGCCGGGATCTGGCGGCCGACCGATGCCTGGGGGCAGGCCTATTCGATGGTCATGGTCGATGGCTGTGAACGGATGGGCGATGCCAACGACCGGATGCCCACCATTCTGCGGCCGGAGCACTGGCGGCAATGGGTCGAAGGGACGCCGGAAGAGGCCTTTGCCCTGTGCCGGACGTGGGATGGCCCGCTCGATGTCGAGCGCACCAGTGAACCCTGGGCGAAGCCGCGCGCCGGCGTTCTGTTCTGAGACAAGGATGGCTGGCGCACGAAGCCGTTTCAAGACCGGAAAACCTCACGTTGAACGCAGGTCCTTCCCGGGCCTGGCCCGCCAGGACCCGGTTCATGGTGTGGCTGTAACGGTCAGGCGGCCGTCCGAGGCTCCAGGTCGCGCAGTATGCCGGTTACCTGCTCGCGCAGTTCGCCTTCGGCCGTGTCGGCATAGGAGACCGCATCGGCATGCGGCAGTTCCGTGTACATCACCCGGCGCTCGGCCGAAACCGGCCGGGTCGCTTCGTGCAGGGTGCAGGAAAGATGAACCGTCACGTCGCCCGGCTCGGTCGGCAGCGCGATCACGGGCAGGTAGGAGGCGGTCTTCGCCAGCTCCACTGGCATATGGACGCGGTGCGACCCGGCCACCACGCGCAGCAGGCCGTTGTCCGCGCTGCTGGCGGTCAGGGCGATGCCCACCACCCGGCGCGAGCAACTGTAGGCGTGGCGGCCGAGGTGGCAGTCGCGGTGGAACGAAACGTCCGAGGGGCCGGAGACGACGCCTGCCGGCTTGAACAGCGCTTCTATCACCCGTCCTTCGGCCGGCAGCACCTTGAGGGTGTCGTCGCCCGAAACGATATGGCGGATCCGCGCCCAGGTCTCCCCCGAAAGGATGCGGCGCGTCGCCGGCGAATGTTCGACGAATTCCTGCAGGCGCACGCAGCGGCGCGATCCGTCGCTCAGCTGTGCCCACCAGGACTTGCCGTCGCCCTCGCGGTAATGCGGCAGGGCACGGTCCATGTCGGCGCAGATTTCGGCCATGTCCCTAGGATCCAGCCAGCCACGCAGATGCACATAGCCGGCCTGCGCCAGGAATTGGAAGATCTCCGCCGGATCGTCCCTGGGCGTGAAGGCGCGGGCGAGGTCCAGCGGGGCGCCCTGGCGGTCGGTAAACGTCAGGCCATCGTCTGTCACCGGCCACCCTTCGAGGAGAGCATGCGAAATGGCATCCCAGCACGAGATGTCGCGCACTGTTCCCTCGCGGAAGACCAGTGACCGCGCGGTCATCATGCCGTTAAGGGTCAGCCGGTTCTGTGCCCATTCGCCGAACTGCTCCCCGGTGAGCGTCAGCACCATGGCGCCGGGCGCGATCCCCCGTTCGGCCCAGATCGTGCCATCCTGTCCCGTGCCGCCCTCTCCCGTGATGGTCCAGGCACTGCCGTCGCATTCGATCGCAAGCGGCGGCACGCCCAGCATGCGGATCGCGCCGGCCACCAGATGGCCGTGCCGGGCAGCGAGCGCCGGAAATTCGGCGGTGAAGAAGCTTTCCGGGTCGAAAGCGTGAAACGCGGCATCGTCGCGGGTGCGCCGGTCAAGCGTGCGGAACATGGCGAGCCTTTCAGTCATGGGCGGAAGAAGCCGGCAGGATCGCGGCGGCCGCGGCATCCCACTGTGCGATCAGGTCGAAGGCACCGTTCGCCCGCAGCCATTGCTGGACCAGGCCGTCGATCATCGCCAGCGTTTGACGGGCTGCCGACCGGGGATCCCGGCAATGGCCGGTGAGCATCGCGGCGAATTCTTCGAGGACCATCGCCTCGCGCCGCTCAAAATAGCCATGAGCCGGGTGTGAAGGGGCCATGGCCTCGCTTTGAAGGACGGCATGGAGCCGCGCCAGCTCCGGTTCCGCCACGGTCCGCGCTACAATCGCGCGCAGCAGTGACCGCACGGTAGACAGCGCATAGCCACTGTCGCTGCCGCAATCCCGGGCGCTCAGGTCCACGTCCTGCGGGACGATCGCGGCATCTCGCCGGTCCCGCTCTTCCAGGATGGCGACCAGCAGGTTCTCCTTCGAGGGGAAGTGGTACAACAGCCCACCATTGGTCATCCCGCAAACCTGCGCCAGCTGCTGGATGGTAAAGCCATGATAGCCGTGCCGGCCGACGATGCGGATCGCCTCGTCGAGAATGTGGCTGCGCCGTTCTTCCGGATCACTGCGGGACCGCTTGCGCATCATGCCCTCTCCCTCGACTCGTAATGACTGATTGGTTAGTCAGTAAGATCCATGCAGTGCGGATGCAACTGCGTCATGAGCGCAGGTCAGAAACTGCGGGATTCTCTGAAGGTGTATTGTGTAACTTTACACTTGCGAAAATGCTCTGCTGATCTGCCCCCTTCTGAGTGGCCCAAAATCTGTTTTAGATTTT
>NZ_JALHLE010000043.1 GCF_022832385.1 Novosphingobium album (ex Hu et al. 2023) | reverse complement strand
GCGGTCCTGCTGCAACCGGTCATACTGCGCACGACTCGCGCCAGAAAGGTCGTTCGGACGTGTCGCCGCAAACGCGGGTGTCGAGGAAAGGACAAGCGCGGCGCCCGCGAACACCGCCAACACATCAATCGAAGAAAGTGATTTCATTCGCCCCCACGCCCGAATCGCCTCCATGATTACTTATTACGATCACCCTTGAGTATAAATATCCTGATCTACTGGAAGAGTGTCAAGCAATTGAAATCCGAAATTTTTTATCAATGAAATACAATTTTTTTCCTTTGAGAACATGTCGAGTCGAGTGGCTAAACGCTCAGCTTAAATTCGCCTCGGGAGATCACACGTTATGCGTCGATCACGGCGAGCCCCTGATTTTGGTGATCAGCGCGCGAATGTCGGGATCGTCGAGCAGATCGTTGGCGGGTTTGCGTCCTGCGGCGCGGATTAGTTCCGCCTGTTTGTGAAGCGGCACCGTTCCATAGCTGGTGAAAGTCGTCAGCAGGTCACTGTGACCGAGGTTCTGACTCCAGGCTTTCAGTTCTTCTGCCGTCAAGCCCAACGACATGGCATGGCGCACCAGCATGTCGCGAAAGCTGTGCGGGTTGAAATAGGGCAGGTCTGCACGTTCAAAGGCCTTGCGAAACACATCGCGGATCGGACCACTGCATGACCAGCCGTGGCGGGCTAGGCCTTGCGGCTGGAACCCGCCGTCGTCGCCCAAACCAATCGCGGTTGCGGGGAACAGTGGATCATTGGGACCGAATAGGTGCATGTCGCACAGTTCCGTTACCCATTCCGCGACGATCTCCTGCGCGCCCTCGCAGACGGGCATGAAGATCGTGCGGAAGCTCTTGGCGAACTTGGTCGCCACAGTGCGGGCATCCTGCTCGACGTGCCCCGCTTCCAGATCAACGTGACCAAGCCGGAAGCTTGCCAGTGCCATTACCCGCGCGCCGGTAATGGCAGCGAAGGCCACCAGCGCCCGGTCGCGTCGCTCCAGCAACGTGGCGGACGGCATGACCGACAGGACGTGCCGCACCTGTACCAGCGTTGGCACAGCCTTCTCGCGCCGGGCGCGGGCTATCGCCGTATCCTTTTCGCTAAGGTTGAAATAGTCGGCATCGGCATATTCGATATGCGAGCGGAAACCCGGTTCGCGCGCCAGCCACTCGAAGAAAGCTTTCAGATCGCGCAAGGTCGATTGCATGGTCGCCTTGCTGAGCCGATCGCCGGAACGCTCGCTGTTTGCCTCGGCCAGCCGCCGTTTGAAGGCCACCGCCTGTTCGCGGTGAAACCGCTTGAAGTCCTTGTGCCGGGTATCGGCCTCGAAGCGGGCAAGCGACTTCGCCACGCGGTCGATCGTCGCGGTGTCGCGGCCCTTGGCTTCGGCCAGGAAGCGGAAATATTCACGCTTCACCCGTTCGTTCGATGCGTTGTGTTTTGCCATGGTTTAGCCTGTCCTCTTGAAGTCACAATTCAGGGAAGGTGCGGTCTGCCCACTTAGGCTTGGCTGGCCTTGCGTGAATTGGACGGTGCAACCGGGCATGACCTTGGCAATATCGACTTCGCGGACTCGCCGGTGCATGACCGTCTCGCAGCACTCACAGATCGCGCGCAGGTTGCCGCTGCCGGGGCGCATGGGGACGAAATCCACCATGCCCAGCGCCGGGGCGCGTGGCTCTCGACAGCGGAAGCAGTAGAGGGTTCCGGGTGAGCAGGGTGTCTTGCGACTGGAATTGCGCTTGGTCAGGAAGTCACGCACCGCTGCCCCCTGGAACAGCACCGGGCGGCCTTTGTCGATCGGCACCAGACCCTTGGCTTGCCAGTGCCGCACAGTGTTCTTGTGCACGTCGAGACAGCGCGCGAGTTCCTCGACGCTGTAACTGCGGTGCAGCTTCACCCGGTTAGGATTGACCCGGCGAGCGGGCATAGCGGTTAGTCCTGCCCCTCGATCAGAGCGTGCAGGCTCTCCGCCGGAATGACGACGCGTCCACCAATGCGCCTCGCGCGCAGACGGCCCGCTGCGATATGGTTGTAGATCGTGGTCCTGCCCAGGCTGGACACGTGGCAGGCTTCGCGGATGCTGTAGGCGATCTTCGGAAGATTGGGCTTTTCGGACGGCATGGAAACACCTCGTTGCTGATTGAACGAGGCCAAACATCGGCAGTCAAAAATTGATCGAATAGCGGTCGCGAAATACTGGCGATTCGATTTGGCGTTACGATTTGCGCTTTGCCCCCGCGCCATCGCGGCCATGATCGCGTGCCAGATCGGGCCAGACCCTCAAATTGAACCCGCGTTCGCTCAATCGACCCGGAAACGCGGCCAGCGCAGCTTCGCGAAAGTCTTTCTTCGAGCGTCGCCGATCGGGATCAGCGGCAAACTCTTTGGCCAGCCACTCGCGGCATTCCTGCTCGCCGATCGTCGTCGAATGCCCGATGGCAGGTGCCTCTGGCTGAACGGCAGGCAGCGCGGGCCAGCGATCAAGAATGTCCCGGCGCAGAAAACGAATGTCGTCTGCCCCCTCGGGCCACGTCATGGATAGCCAGCCCTCTTGGAGATTGAACACAAGTTCTGGCGTGTCTGTCGACAGGCCGCCCCTGAAGCGCACCAGTTCCTCCCAGGCGACAGAGATGCACGTGCAATGCTTGTATGCTCTTACTCCGAAATCGGGCAGCGCCCCGCAATTGCAGTGCCTGTACGCGATTTCGCAATGCAGCCAACCAAGGGCCTTCGTCGCGTACTTCCAAACGCCATCAATCGCGACAGCCTCTTCCGCCTCGCTTGTCGGTCGGGTGAAGACAGGCATTCTAGCCAAGGCGAGGTAGTCTCTGGTCGCTATCCAAGCCATCGCTTTGGGGAACGACCAGACTGGCTCTTGTTTGGCTTCGGGCAATGACAGTTCGTGAACTGACCAGTGATGCTCAAGCGCATTCACTAACACATCCCGCGTTCGGATTCTCAAGCAGTCATACATTACGCCCCATTCGTAAAGATCGCTGACCAGTCCTTCCCACCCTTCGATGTCTTCTGCCCCTTTCAGGATCAGCAAGCTGTAAAGCGCCCGAAACCACTGGACGGAACCAACGGCGAAATCTCGAAGCAGATCATGGCTTGGTGGAAGGCTGTCCAAGGCGTAGTTCAAGCCAGTTTCTTCGCGATCCCATTGATCGGCAATGATCTGGCATATGCGCGCAATAGGCGGCGCGTATTCATACGGCTCGGTTTGCAGGCGCAGTATCTCAAAGGCGTCCCCGCCGCTGATCCACTTAGGTTCAGGAAGCCAGTCGCGTCCCGGCTTTTCTGGGTCCTTCGGTGACAAGGGAACTGGCGAGGTCGAAACGCCATGCTTCGCCCAATGATCGCGCAGTTCGATCAACTGCTTCTGCGCTCGACCCAGGGGGTCTGCTCGCATTGCCTCCGTGAGAGGATTAGTTTTCTTGGTATCGTCGCCCAATCCGCTTCCCTCGCGGCTCCCAAATCGAAGCGGGGAAGCACGTGGGATGCGCGCTTGTCGGCTGGCCTGCCTATCCCCGAATTGCACTTATGAGAACAGATCGGGAATATTCAATATGCAGCACTTATGCCGCTGCACAAAGTCGGGGAAAATGAATCCTGAAATTCAGGCAGCGCCATTGGTGCGCAAGGGCACAACGTCCGCACCCTTGCGCAGCGTGTCGAGATAGTCGCTCCACCATTGCGCCATATCGAGCCGCTCTTTCCAGTGCGCCCCCCGGTGATAGGCAGCGCGCACCTTGTCGGTATCGCCATGGGCCAGCGCGCGCTCGATTGCGTCCGGGTTCCACTTGCCGCTTTCGTTCAAGAGCGTGGAAGCCATGGCCCGGAAGCCGTGCGCGGTCATTTCGTCGGTGGAGTATCCCAGCCGCCGCAAGCCAGCATTGATGGTGTTTTCGCTCATCGGGCGAACGCGCGTGCGGGTTGACGGGAAGACGTAGCCGTTCGGCCCAGTCGCTTCATACACTTCGCGGAACAACGCAACAGCCTGCCGGGATAGCGGCACGTGGTGCGTCTTGCGGGATTTCATCTTGCCCGCCGGGATGATCCAGAGCGCGCCGTCCAGATCGATTTCGCTCCATTCGGCATGGCGCAGTTCACCGGGGCGGACAAACACATGAGGCGCAATCTGCAAGGCGAGCTTTGTAATACCGCTTCCCTCGTAATCATCAATCGCGCGCAGCAGTTCGCCCGCCTTCTTTGCGTCGGTGATCGCGCCGTAGTGGGTGACGGTTGGTGCAGTCAGTGCGCCGCGCAGGTCGCGGGTAGGGTCTGACGCCAGCCGCGCCGTTGCCACGGCATAGCGGAACACGGCCCCCGCCAGTTGCAGGCTGCGCCGCGCGCTTTCCAGCTTTCCCTTGCCTTCGATCCGGCGAATGGCTGTCAGAACGTCCGCCGGTTCAATCTCGCCAATGGGCAGTTTGCCGATGGACCCGCAGACCAGAGACAGCAGATATTCGCTGCGCGTGGCGGTAGCGGGTGCCCAGCCCTTGGTCCCGTCGCGCCGCCGCTTCTCGCAATACTCGTCGCAGATCGCCTTGAACGTATCCGCTGCCTGTATGCGGGCGCGGACCTTCTCACGCTGCTTCTCCCGCGAAGGGTCTTTGCCAAGGGCGATCAGTTCCCGCGCTTCCTCGCGCCGCCTGCGGGCCTCGCCAAGTCCGATTTCAGGATAGGCCCCGATGGCCAGCAGCTTCTCGCGCCCATCGACACGATACTTGAGCCGCCAGAGCTTGCCTCCGGCTGGCGTGATCAGCAGGAACATGCCGCCGCCGTCTGCCAGCTTGATCGCCTTTGTGCCGGGTTTCGCATTGCGGATGGCTACATCGGTCAAAGCCACGGGATTGCCTGCCTTTCAGGGGGCTATACCCCCAATATACCCCCATGCGTGGGGGTATCGACTTGGCCGTTTTGCATATACCCCCCAATCATACCCCCATGCATCGATGGTTGAATGCGGACGCGAGTGAACGCTTGCGGCCTGATGGCCGTTAAATACCTTGGATTTTGGGGGTTTGTCTAGACGCCTGCGGACATTGGCGGACAGGAAAATGGAGCGGGTGAAGGGAATCGAACCCTCGTCGTAAGCTTGGGAAGCTTCTGCTCTGCCATTGAGCTACACCCGCATTTCAAGCACTTAGGCTGAATTATGCGCGCCGTTTTCCAGTGCGTTTTCCACTGAGGCGGCGGCCTAGTGCCACGACGATGGCAGCATCGTCAACGTATCTCTTACGGATCTCGCCAACCTGCTCCTCGCTCCAGCCCATCAGGTCGGCAATCTCCCGGTCAGTCAGACGTGCGGTGGGGTGCGTCATCAGGCGGGTGGCGAAAGTGCCGCGGAGATCGTGGAGTCGCTTGGCCAGCCTGATTTCTTCCCCGGTCACGGGATCTCGCTCGACATAGTAGATCCCGGCGCCGTCGTTCGCCTTGGCGCGGGCATCGTCAAAGCTGCTGTTCAGGCCATCCCCAGACTTTGCCCAGCTGTTGCCGTGCTGGTTTACAAGGACCGTCTCCACGCCCTCCTTGCGTGGCCTGCTCTTCAGGTCGACGAGAAGGGCGTCCAGCTCGGGCAGGCGCGGAAGACTGACGCGGTAGCGTTTTCCGCGCGACTTCTTGGCAGTCATGCGCGTGATGGCCAGATCGCCCACCTCATCCCAGCGAAGGGTGACGAGATCGGCGCGGCGCAGGCCGGTCAGCTCGGCCAGCGCAATCGCGTCACACAGCGGCTGCTGGGCGACCTTGCGGATAGCCTCGATGTCCTCCGGCAGCCAGACGACCGGCGCGCGGTCTTTGCGGCGATAGACCGTGGGGATGCCCGCTGCCGGGTTGCCGATGCAAAGACCTTGCAGGGCGCACCATTCGAGGAACATCGACAGCACCATCACCGCGATGTCGGCACCGCGGGCGTTCGTTTCGGCAATTCCATCTCGCCAGGTGACGACCTTCGGCTTCATTCGCGCGTCGCCGAGCACGCGCATCGGGACCTGTTCCCACTTCGCCTCGATCCGGTCCAGCGCGATGCCCCATGTCTTCTGCGTGCTAGGCGCGAGATCGCGCCAGTATTTCGACCGCTTGAACGCCATGATCGCGCCGGCACAGGTTGAGGTGGGAAGAGTGCGATCGGCCGCCTGCAACTCGGCAATGCGGGCTATGTCAGCGGGGGTCAGGCGAGGTCGGGAGGGCTGCTCTGCCACGCGCACCTGAGGGCCGTCGCGCCAGGCATAAATGTACCAGCGCAGGTTCTTGCCCTTACGGGCTACTTTTAGGATGCGTGGGCCTCCGTTCATGACGTCAAAGCCTGCCGTCCTGTTCCCATTTTTCAAACTCATCCCGAGCTACAACTGGGAAGGCCGCACTGCTCATGACCTTGATGGTGCCATCAGGGGCAACTTCGATTGCGGCAACGTCCAACCCCTGAACACGGAGATCGTGAAGCGCCTCAGCAGCTGACCGAACCTTGGCCTTGCTTGGATAGTGTATCTTGATCCGGCTCATGCGTTCAGACTGCATTGTCGTTGCAGCGTCCAACAGTGTAGTGTTTGATGGTAATCAAGACGGCCTCCATTCATAGTTGCTGGAAGCCGTCCAGATATGCGCATGTTCGCGTTCGACCTAGAAGAAGGTCCATGTATACCAATGGTCTACGTGTCATTTTCCGGCGCGTAGGCCTGATCCAGGGCATGCAGGGCAACTTCACCCCATACCCGTTCGACCATGGCGTTGCTGAAGATGCCCGGCCCGACTGGCACCCATTCAGGTACTGAAGGCTTGTCTTCGGTCCAGGTCAGCAGATCGAGCGTGATTGAGGGACCCCCGAAGAGTACGTCCATCGGATCATCACTGGTGATGCGCCCGGCGTAGTTGACCCGGAAGTGAAGTGGGACTGAGAACCCCAGAAGTTCAAGCCGGCCCTCAAGGACGAATGAACCGACATCACACGGGGTATCGTAGCGTTCTACCATCTCGTCGGTGTCAGGTGGGGGACCGGGTTCATCCAGCGTGAGGCCGAGCGGTTCAATGATCCGGGTCAGTTTCTTGCGGTCGACGTCGCGCTCAAGACGGCGGACAAGTTCAGTCATCAGATAGGATGGCAGCTTCATGCACAATTCCTTCAAGCAGAGTCGGGCACGGCGACGCACAGCGCGTCGTCGGCCGATCGGTTCAGCAGTCGCTGGTGTGGATCAGGCGGCTGCGAGATGCCGCAGGTCGTCGAGGATCTGGCGCCGGGACACTGCGTCCAGGTGCATCCCTTCGAGGCGGTATTCCCAGAGCATCTGCAGTTTTCGGATGACCGCGTCGATGTTGGGCGCCTTCATGGTCAGCAGCAATTCTTCGGCTGCGACCAGACGTTCCTCGGCAGCGGGGATGTCGCCCGTGCCTGCTTGAAGCTGTTGATGAACAGTGTCGATAATGTTGGTGATGCTGGCCCAGGCGTCGCCTGCGCTGCTAGTCGGCTGATCAGCCATTGAGTCGTCTCCTGTAAAGACGGTTGATGGTCAGACCCGGCTGGAGGTTGCCGCCTCTGGTCGGGTCGCTTGAAATCGTAGGAGTCCGCGAGTCCGGGGTCAAGGCGCGGAAAAATAAAAATTTCATCTATACCAAGGGTATGGATTGCAATGGAAGCATTCGCCAGACGAGACCCTGTCGGCGAATAATATTAGTGACATTGTGATCTGTAAGGCCATCAGCCGTGACTAGTTTTGCCGCTGCCCGAAGTTCGTTGGGCTCGAGTGCCCAGGCGACTTCACCAAACACAGCCACATCGCCGCACTGCCCCCTATGTGAATTGCTGGATCAGGTTCACACGCGCTGCCGGCGCGACCTGTCGGGGATATAGTGCTCCGGCTGGAACCAGAGACCGCTCTCGTTGACATCGACGAAGCCACGGACGAACGGCGTACGCTTGCGCCCCTTCGGCCGCACCCAGAAGTGACGACCAGAGCCACGCCACGGCGACAGCGTTACCGTGTAAGTCATATTGTCACCTGGGACTTCAACGTCAGTGAGTTCGGTATTCTGGAGGCCACACTGCTGCAGTAGAGCAAACAGATGGGTGACCAAAGAAGCTGCGAAAGCTTCGGCTTCGGCCCGATAACCCGGCCTCATACCGCATGTCCGCTGGAAATATTGGAGGTGCTATTGTGCAAGTTCTGCCTCTCTTGTTGCTGTCCTAAAAGTCCGGAATGTCGAATTTGGACTTTTGGGATGTGGTGGACTGTCCAAATAGTCCCACCACCCTATGGGGTGGGACTATTGGACACCATCAGGCGCTGATTTCATTGGTTGTCGGGTCTTGCGTGAGAAACCCGTGCTTGATGAGATCAGTCAAAACACGCCGTGCCTCGTAGGACCGCTTATTCGATGGGACACTCAACGAGGCTGCCACCGCCGAAACTGCCTCATCCCAACTGATACATGTCCCGGGGTTGGAACGGATCGCGTTGAGCGCGTCTCTCTGAAGCCTACCTTGCGGTTCTTTCGTGCTCACCAAAGGAAATGCATCGTGTACCGCAACGCAACTGGTAATCGCTTCGCCATCCGCGTCGAAGGCGAGGTGAACGAACTCCAACTTGAACGGGACCTCCATGCCGTCGGCTCCATCCTTGGCCTTGGCCACCGACCAGGACCGCTGCTGCCCGTTCCGTTTCACCTCGATCGCGCCGTCCAAAGCCGCCGGTAGCGAACTGTGCCCACGCATCCCCCTGGATGTGTCCTTGCCGGTATGGTGAACTACTAGAACCAGCCCGTTTGTAAGTTTCTGCAGGTTCTTCAGACCCGCGATCGTTTCCCCCATATCCTTGCTGGAGTTCTCGTCCTTGCCGGGCGCTGCCCGGTTGAGCGTGTCGATGATGATGACGCCACCGTGCGGAACCGCTGCTGCGAGGTCTTCGACATCTTCAGGCACCGCGATGTCAAAGCTCTGCGTAACCGCCGAGAAGTTTAGGGGCACCTCGCCGGCGTTGGCTTGTTCCCAAGCAACGATGCGGTTGCGCAAGCCTGCCTCACCCTCCAGCATGACATACGTGACGGCGCTGGGGACAGTCTTGTGTCCAAACCAGTTGCTTCCGGATGCCAGCCGGATCGCGAGATCAATGGCGAGGAAGGACTTACCGGAGCCACTCGGTCCAAAAATCGCGCCAATGCCTTCCTTCGGGAAGAGCCCTTTCACCCGCCACTCGATGGGCTTGAGGGCCATAATGGATGTACGGTCGAGCAATTCGAAGCGTGAAGCGCGAGCAGGCCGCTTCCAGCCGAACGACAGCGCCAACCGATAGACTGACTTCATCGTCACCGGTTTCGGATGCTCAGGTTCGAACTCGGCCCACGCCTGCTCAAAACCGTCATCAGAATACCTGTCGCTGGACCGGGACCATTCGCGGACCAGTTCCTTCGCGGCCTCGCCACCCTCGCGCCGTGCTGCCAAGACGACACCGAACCAGTAATCATCGACTGGGCCGCCATCAGGGCTGAAGATCGTCCCATCGCCACGCGGCACATCGGGCGGGATTGAGGCGAGCGCGCTTCGCATGATCTCTAGGTCATGATCGAAGGCAGGCATCGGCCTGAACTGTGAGTCCTTATTGGGCTTCAGACCACCCAGTTCATCGGTGATCTGCTTCAGGTCAGTCAGCGTGAGTGTCACTGGAACACCGCCTTCCTGAACGGACGGCCTTCGGTCGGCGTTCCCTTACGCGCGATGGTGCCGGGCACCTTGGTGATGCGCGAAGCGTTGCTAACCGAGGTGTCGACCTTGATCGTCGGATTGACGAATTGCCCGGCAAGGCTGCTGAGCACATTGCGGACGTGATCACGAGAGGCCTGGTCGTTCGGCAAGTCATCCAGCGGATAGTAAAGATGAATGCCGTTGCCTGACATGACGCGCGTCGGCTCGCTGTTCCACCGTTCGCGAAGCCAGCCTTCGATGTCATCTGCAACATGGCCTGCCAGCTTGATCTCGTCGTCGGTCGCTGGCGCATCGTTGGTGTCGCTGCGATCCAGATCGATGAGCAGCAGACGCCGCGACAAGATGTGCTCGTCTTTGACGGCATCTCCAGTGAAATTCGGCAAGATCGGGTTCATGCATGTGTAAATGTTGTAACCTGTATCGTTGAGGTGCAGGGCCTGCTCGGCAAACGCGGCCCATCGTGCCTCTACAGAAGGGAACTCGGTAGCGCGGAAGTTCAAGTTGCGTGCAGACAAGGCCTGGCCCTTGGGCGCCAAGGCCCGAAGTGTGATGGGGTTTTCACCGCCGATCTGGAACAGAGCCTGCAGTCGTTCGATGTCGAGGGTCACTGGGCTTCTCCCGACACGATGAAGGCTTCGAGGTCTTCAGCCTTGTAGCGGATCGAACGTCCGACGCGGCAGAACTTGGGGCCCTGGCCGAGCCATCGGCGCCGATCCAGCGTTCCAGGCTTCCATCCAAGAAATTGGGCGGCTTCTTCATTAGTGAGGTAAGTCTTCAAAATTCACACCTATGGGTTTGCCCCCCCATTGGGTGATGTTCTTTTACGTCAATATCGAACACCTTCGATATACTTCTATAATAACCAAAATTAACCAACATCCATTAGTTGACATTGTTGCTGTACAAGACCCTCACCCAGCTATCCATCTCAACCATCCATCCTGTCTATCAGGCATCGATAACTCCATTTTTCCTCGATGACGGCGCTAGAAGAACAACGATCATTATGTACTTGATCGTCGGTGGCGTTTTGACCGATTGGAGTTCGGCTGTCTCGGACTGCGAAACTCATGCCAATGGTATGCGCGATTTCGCCGGATGCGATTTACCACAGGCGATGCTGCCAAAGAGGGGCGGCATCAGTCCACGAAGCCCCCAAAGATACCGACTTCAAAGTTTTCGAACGGAATGAGGCGCCGGATTAAGCGGCCTTTCCGCATACGGACCACCAGCCGGACATTCACATCCGTTGCGAGACACCGCTGCTACGAAGGGTACCACCCTTTAGATGTACTGCGGAGGTGCCAAGGGGGTGAGGGTAGCAGATCTGCCGTGATACAAATTCCGGGATTTCGGGTAATTTCACATCGCCAGTCATGACAGTCCGCGCCGGCAGCAATGAACACGATAGCGAAGCGCAAACGGTTTTGCCCCCTTGAGCGTTCGCGACTTGGCGCTATCGTCATTTGGTGCAAACTACTTCGATCAACTTCGAGTTTTTGTCTAAGTCAGGCGACGATCGACTTCGGCGGCTTGCTACCCTTGCCGAACGCTACTTCCGCGACGATGCCCCGTCTGCGCTGGCGAAGTTGCGCACGTTCGCGGAATTGCTGGCGAAGGAAGTCGCAGCGGCGCACGGGGTTCTCCCGGCAGGCAGCCCCAGTTTTGACGACGTGCTGTTCTCGCTGCGTAGGCGCTCGGAGTTGCCCCGGCAGGTCGCGGACATGTTCTACCACCTCAAGCAGGCTGGCAACCGCGCCGTGCATGAAGAGGCTGGCACGGCCTCCGAGGCGCTGACGGCGCTGAAGTTCGCCCGAAGCCTCGCTGTGTGGTTCTACCAGACCTACCGCCACCAGCCGAATTTCAAGCCCGGCCCTTTCGTGCCGCCAGCGCCGCCCGTCGATATGACGGAGCACCTGGAGCGCGAGATGCAGGCGCTTCGTGATGAGGTGGCAGCGTCACGTGATGCAGAGGCGCAGGCAAGGCTTGCTGCGTCCGACGCGGAGGCTGCGAGGGCGTCAGCGGTGGACCTTGCCAGCCAGCGCGACGAGGAGCGGCAGTTCTGGGAACAGTACGCCGCCGAGACCGAAGCAAAGGCACGTGAGGCGGAAACCCAGATTGCGCAGTTGCAGGAGCAGGCAGCCGCCGCGCCGCAGCAGCAGCTTGACCTTCTCGCCTTTGCCGCTGCGACCGCCGCCGACAACATCGAACTTGACGAGGCCTCTACCCGTGTCCTCATCGACGAAGCTTTGCGGGCCTCGGGCTGGGAAGTGGATAGCGTGGTCCTTCGCCATGCCTCTGGTGCCCGCCCTGTCGTCGGGCGGAACATGGCAATTGCCGAGTGGCCGACCGAAACCGGGCCGGTGGATTATGCGTTGTTTGTGGATGGCCGCTGCATCGGCGTGGTTGAGGCCAAGAGGGGCTCTACTGACGTTCCAGGCAGGTTGTCACAGGCCAAGCGGTATGCGCGGGGCATCATCCTCAGTGAGGACGAGCAGCCCCTTGGTGGCCCATGGGCGCAGGGTGTGGACTTGTTCCGTGTGCCCTTCATGTTTGCGACCAATGGCCGCCCTTACGTCAAGCAGTTGGCCACCAAGTCCGGCATCTGGTTCTGGAACGCGCGTACCGGCGAAGCGCCGAAGGCACTGGCGGAATGGTTCTCGCCGCGCGACTTGGAAGAGCGCCTGCAACAGGAAGTCGGCGAACCTGCCAGCGTACAGGCAGATCGGGAATTGGGCGTCTCCGGGCTTCGGCCCTATCAGATCGACGCCATCGGGGCCGTAACGGATGCCATCGGGGCAGGGCAGCAGTCCATCCTCCTCTCAATGGCGACCGGCACCGGCAAGACGCGCCTAGCCATCGCGCTCATGTACGAGTTGCTGCGCGCCAAGCGGTTCCGTCGCATCCTTTTCCTCGTCGACCGCAACGCCTTGGGGCGACAGACCCTCGACGCGATGGCTACCACGGACACGCAGGGCTTCCTCAAATTCAGCGACGTGTTCAACGTGGCCGACCTGGCGACCAAGTTCCCCGAGGCTTCCACGCGCGTCCAGGTGGCGACGGTGCAGGCCATGGTACGCCGCCTGTTCGACGAGCCGGGGCCGGAACGCCCCACGCCCGGTACCTACGACCTCATCATCGTGGACGAGGCGCACAGGGGCTACACGCTGGATGCCGAGCTGCGCGAGGACGACCTCGCCTTCCGCACGCTTGATGACTACCTTTCCGCCTACCGCCGCGTGCTCGACTACTTCGATGCGACCACCATCGCGCTCACCGCCACGCCCGCTTTGCACACCCGCGAAATCTTCGGCCCACCGGTCTACTCCTACGGCTACCGCCAGGCCGTGATCGACGGGTACTTGATCGACCACCGCCCTCCGCGCCGCATCACCACCGCGCTCAGCCAGACCGGCATCAGCTTCGAGCAGGGCGAGGAAGTCACCATCATCGACCCCAAGACGGGGGAGGTGAACCTCTTCGACCTTGAGGACCAGGTCGACTTCGAGGTCGCCCAGTTCAACCGCAAGGTCTACACCGAGCCGTTCAACAAGGCGGTGGCCCAGGCCATTGCCGTCGAATGCCCGCCTCAGCAGCCCGGCAAGACGCTCCTGTTTGCCGCGCGGGATGACCATGCCGACATCCTCATAGAGGCGCTCAGGGAGGCTCTGGAGGAAGAATACGGCCCCCAGCCGCACGACATCGTGGCCAAGATCACTGGCAGCGTGGACAAGCCCCTGGATGCTATCAAGGCCTTCAAGAACGACCCGCGCCCCAAGTACGTCGTCACCGTCGACCTGCTCACCACAGGCATCGACGTGCCCGCGATCACCAACCTCGTCTTTGTCCGCCGCGTCAACAGCCGCATTCTCTACGACCAGATGATCGGGCGCGCCACGCGCCGCTGCGACGAGATCGGCAAGGCCTATTTCCGCATCTTCGACGCGGTCGACATCTACGCCAACCTTCAAGACTTCACCGACATGCATCCAGTCGTGGTGAAGCCTCAGCTATCCTTCACAGATTTGGTGCGTGATCTCGAACGGGCTCCCACTGAAACCGACAGGGCAGTCGTGCGTGACCAAATTGTTGTGAAGCTTCAGAATGCTATCAGGCGCCTAGGCGACGAGCAGCGGACAAAAATTGAAAACCATTTGGGATCGCTCGATGCACTGGTTGAAAAATTGAGGGCATCTGATCCCGAAGAGACCCTGTCGTTATTCCGCCAGTACCCTTCTCTCCCAAAGGCACTCTACAGCGCGAACGGCAGGGATGGGCGAGGCATTTTCGTCGCGCCTCACGAGGACGAACTGATCTCGGTCGAGGATGACTTCGGCGACAAGGCCTCGCCCGCCGACTACATCTCGGGCTTCGAGGCCTACGTGAAGGCCAATATGAACCTCGTGCCCGCCCTCATCGCCGCCACGCAGAAGCCGCGCGACCTGACGCGGGCCGAGCTGCGCGAGATCGCCCTCCTGCTCGATGCGCAGGGCTATTCCGAGGCCGCCCTGCGCCGCGCTTACGGCAGCGCGCGCAATGCCGACATCGCCGCCCACATCATCGGGTTTGTCCGCCAGGCCGCGCTGGGCGATCCGCTCGTGCCCTACGAGACCCGCGTCGAGAACGGCGTGCAGAAGATCCTCGCCAGCCGCGACTGGACGCCTGCACAGAAGCGCTGGCTGAGCCGCATCGGACGTGCCTTGAGGGAACAGCCCGTCGGCGATCCCGTCATGCTCGCCGATGGGGCCTTCGCCCAGAACGGCGGCTTCACCGAGATCGACAAGGAATTTGACCACAAGCTTTCAGAGGTGCTCATGGACCTCAACAGCGCCATCTGGGATAGCGGCCAGGCCGCTTAGGAGAGTACCCCTTGAACCCCGCTTCCGACCTCGTCACCAAGCTGTGGCGCCTGTGCACGCTGCTCCGCAAGGACGGCATCACCTACCAGCAGTACGTCACCGAGCTGACCTACCTGCTGTTCCTGAAAATGGCGTCCGAGCAGCACGACGAGGGCAAGATCCCCGAGGCCTACCGCTGGGGCGCGATCAAGGCCGCGAACGAAGCCGAGGTGCTTACCACCTACAAGAAGGCGCTGCTTGACCTTGGAGACCCTGAAAAGGTCGCTGACCGCTCCATCGTAGCCATCTTCCAGAACGCCACCACCGTCGTGCGCGAACCGGCCACGCTCACCCGCCTGATCGAGGCGATCGACGGCCTGCACTGGTTCACCGCCGAGCGCGATGCCTTCGGCGATGCCTACGAAGGCCTCCTCCAGAAGATGGCCGAGGAGACCAAGCGCGGGGCAGGGCAGTACTTCACCCCGCGCGTGCTGATCGAGGTCATGGTGGAACTGATGCAGCCACGCGCCGGCGAGGTGATCCAGGACCCGGCCTCGGGCACGGGCGGCTTCCTCATCGCGGCGGACCACGCCATGCGCGAGGCGACCGACGACTACTTCGAGCTGTCGCCCGCGCAGCAGAAGTTCCAGCTCGGCCAGGCCATCCGGGGCATCGAGAACGTGCCCGATACCTTCCGCCTGCTGCTGATGAACCTGCACCTCCACAAGATCGACCCGGACAACATGGTCCTGGGCGACAGCCTGTCCCCCAAGGGCAGTGCCCCGCAGTTCAAGAACGCCGACCTCATCCTTTCCAACCCGCCCTTCGGCCCCGCTGGCGGCCCGCCGACGCGCGATGACCTGACGATCACCTCGCGCGTCTCCTCCTTCCAGTTGCCCTTCGTGGAGCACATCGTGCGCGCCCTCAGGCTCGGTGGCCGCGCGGCGGTGGTCGTGCCCGACAACGTCCTGTTTGACGACGGGCGCGGCAAGGAGCTGCGCCAGCGCATCATGAGCTGGTGCAACCTCCACACCATCCTGCGCCTGCCCACCGGCATCTTCTATGCGCAAGGGGTCAAGACCAACGTCCTGTTCTTCACCCGCGCCGACGAGGAAGCCCCGACCGTGGACGCCACCGAGGCGGTCTGGATCTACGACATGCGTTCCGGCGCGCCTGCCTATGGCAAGACCAACCCCCTCAAACGTGCCGACTTTGCCGATTTTGTCGCCGCCTTCGGAGCCGACCCGCTGGGCCTCGCCTCGCGCACCGACACTGGCGAGGAAGGCCGGTTCCGCTGCTTCACCCGCGAGGCCATCGCGGCGCGCGGCGACAACCTCGACATCACCTGGCTCAAGGACACCAGCGACGAGGCCGAGGACGGCCTCGACACGCCCGAGGACATCGCGGCGGCCATCGAGGGGCATCTGATGGTGGCGTTGGAGGAGATTGGCGCGCTGGTCGGTGAGTTGGAAGTCGAATGATAAGCCAAGGAATTGAGGCGCTTCGAGAAAGCCAGCACCAACCAGTGATGGACGATCAAGAACGCGGCGTTTGGAGTTCCGTGACGCTACCTTTCAACTGGGGATGGTGCTCATTCGAAGAGTTTTTTGATGACATCACCGATGGCAAGCGAAAGCTTGCCGAAAAGCACTATGATCTGGACGGGCCGTTCAAGGTTATTGACCAAGGTCAAGCGCTTGTCGGTGGTTACACGAGCCGAGCAGAGTTGGTTCATACAACCGAACAAACGGTAGTGGTGTTCGGTGATCATACGCGTTGTGTGAAGCTGATCTCGCCACCCTTTGTACAAGGCGCTGATGGTGTGAAGGTCCTCGCTTCGGCCGGGGCAGCTGATATTCGGTACGCATATTATGCGCTCTTGGCGGTAGAAATTCCTGCCAAGGGGTACAGTCGGCACATGAAATTTGTGCGGCGAACTGTCTGGCCACTCCCCCCGCTGGCCGAACAGCGCCGCATCGTCGCGAAGCTGGACGCGCTGGCCGCCCGCCTCGCCCGCGCGCGGGCGGAACTGGATCGGGTGCCGGTCCTCGCGGAACGCCTGCGCCGTCAAGTCATGGCTCAAGTTTTTGGGCAGGAAGTGCAAGCTCATTGGCCCACTTTGGCATCCTTGGATCTGATGATCCACGCGGGCAAAAACCTCAAATGCGATGAGCGCCCTCCTTTGCCGGAGGAAAAGGGTGTGGTGAAGGTCAGCGCGGTCAGCAGCGAGATCTTCCGACCTCTCGAAAGTAAAACCTTGCCAGAGAGCTATTGCCCGCCTGAGCGCGACCGCATCGTCGCGGGGGACTTGCTTCTGGCACGTGCGAGCGGGTCGTTGAGCTTGGTTGGCCGCGTGTCCCTAGTGCAGGAGGAACCTCGCAACCTTTACCTGAGCGACAAGGTACTCAGGTTGCGCGTTCGCGATGGTTTTCAGGAGTGGGCCTTCGCCTTCTTGCGGTCACCGATTGGCAGGGCGCAGGTCGAGGATGCTGCAAGCGGTATTTCGATGCATAACATCACGCAGGGGAACCTTGCCTCGCTGCGCTTGCCATTGCCACCTGACGATGAGCGACAAGCTGGGCTTGCGTTGATAAATTCAGCCTTCGCCCACGCCGACCGAATGGAAGCCGAAGCCGCCCGCGCCCGCGCGCTGATCGACCGGCTGGAGGCCGCGCTGCTCGCCAAGGCGTTCCGGGGCGAACTGGTCCCTCAGGACCCCGCCGACGAACCCGCCAGCACCCTCCTCGCCCGCATCCGCACCCAGCGCGCCGCCACCCCCAAACCCAAACGTGGCCGCAAGCCGAAGGAAGCCGCAGCATGACCGAACCCACTGCCGATGTGTGTCTGTTGACCCCGGTGCCGCTGGTGCATCTCCAGTCCGGCGCCACCATGCCGACGGTCGAAGACTTGGTCGTCTTCGGAACAGATGCCTGGCAGGTGTTGCGGGAACTTCAGCAAGAGATCGACCCTGAACACCCTGCCGATGTCCTCTTCTATGCTTCCGAAGACCCTGCGCCGGGCAGTCCCAAAGCAACTTATCGCGCACGCTTCGTCGAGTACCGGGAAGCGAAGGGCGGTAAGCCGGGAAAGGATTGGAAACCCTACCGACCTCCCAGCACCGAGAACGACGGGGCTTTTGCGGGCTTTTATGCGGTCCGTGGCCTGCATCGGCTCTCAAGCCCCGTTGAAATCGGCAAGCTACCCAAGCGGGGAGGAAAAGGAGCGTTGGCCCATGGCTTTGTTCCAAAGGGGCCACTGATCATCGACACCCCATTCCCCTTGGCTGGCGAGGAGCCGGGAGGATGATGGGTGCCTAGGCCTACCCCAGTGCAACCCGTTGCACCGGCAGCACTGCCGCTTTCCTACCAGTCCATCATCGACCTGGCCGGTAAGGTGTCCGGCACCCGACATGGGATGAATTGCGGGCCTGGGTGAATGCCAAGGTCACCACGGTCACTTCAAACAAGCAGAAAGTGAGCAGATCATGACCGGTCGCGTCTACATCGCCAACTTCGGGGAGGGCAATGCGCTCTGGCCGGTGGCCAAGGCGCACAATACCGTCATCACCATCGACAACGTCAGCGTGCACGGGTTTTGGCAGGCGGGAGACCGTGACGGCTTCATCGAAGCCGCGCAGGCTCAAGCCCTGACCGCGTTGGGTAAGCCACCCAGCAAGCAGACGGCAGGGCGTTGGTACAATCTGGTCTCGGAGATGCGCGACACCGAGGACGATATCTGGATCAGCCGCCAGGGAAATGACCTCTGGTGGTCGGTCACGATGCCCGGTGACTTGCGCGAGGAGATCAGACCCTCGACGAACTCCAAGCGGGACGGGCCTGAAATTTGGCACATCGAAAAGCCGTGCCAGCCATGGTCGAACAAGGACCGGGAAGGGCGTCCGTTGCTTTGGGATGCGCTCCATCCGAAGGCCCGCGACTTCCTCTCCACGGAGGCCACATTCCAGACCATCGCGAATGATCGCGGTTATGCCGACTATGCCATGGCGCTCGTGAACGGGGACCCGCTGGACTTCTGGCATGACCTGCCCCTGTTCAAGGACAAGGCCGCCACGGCGAAGAAGCAAGGCGCAAAGACCTATTCGCCGCGAGAGCGAGCTGCCTTCCGCATGATCGACATGCTGTTCCAGACAGTGGCGCAGGCCAACGGGCAGGTTGTCGAGCGCCGCGTGAAGGAAAAGGTCACCTCCCTCGACCGTATGGAATGGGAACGCCTCTTGCGGGTGAAGATGGGTGAGCAGGAAGACCGCTGCGCCCTGACTGGCTTGCCGCTCGGCTATGACGGTGAAACCGACGACAAGGAGATGTTCGCGTCACTCGACCGCATCGACAGCAGCGGTCACTACACGCCCGACAACGTCCAGATCGTGTGCCGCTTCATGAACCGCTGGAAGGGCGCGGATGATGACATGCTGGTGCGGAGGCTGATCGGTGCGCTGCGGGAACCGGTCGGTGAGAGTGTTGATGCGTGAGACTTGAAAAGGTTGCACTCGCAATGCTGCGGCGGGGTGTCTTCAGGTCATGTGCGAGTGTCAACAGGTTCATTGCCCCTTGCATGGGCGGTGGCGACCGTCCGTTCGTGGGGTGGTTTCCCGGCATATCGCCACTTGCGAGGGTGCCTAGCGTGTCACTGACCGTCGCTGACGTCAGCCTTGGCCTAGTTCGTGTCTGACATTGGCAATCTGTCCTTTGATATCATGACCGATCGCGTTGAGACCTCCAAAATCAGCACTTTCTGGGTATAGTCCGGCTAGCTTCGCCTGTTGGTCAAGCTCGGGATCAACCTCCAATTGCGCTATTGCGTCCTCGACCTTCATCATGCGGGCTGTAGTGGGCTTGATGCTGTCCTTAAAGCGGTGGACCCTGTTTATGGCCTCGATGAGCCGCCCAACTTGTTCCTTCGCAGTCCGTCCGTACCTTTCCAGCAGTGCTGCCTGATTGGCGACCTGAAACGGGATGCATTCCTGATCGACTTCATCGAGAAGCGTCGTGAGCAAATTGGCTTGCTGCCGCAGTTCGCGGGTGCGCTCGCGATCCAAGACATAGATGCTGCCTGCAACTGTCAGACCTGCACCAATTAGCGCACCCAGAAAACCTATCCAGTCGGCAGGGGTGGGCTTCAGTGTCGATCCGATGAGGACACCTGCACCGAATACAGCAACAGCCCCTGTCACTTCCAAAACTGACTGGGGGAGGGGTGTCTGCCAAAGATTTCGCGCCATGTTTTTTGCCTGTCATAAGGGTGGTCGTGGCCATCGCATTTGGCGGTGAGGCGATCAAGGCGACCTCAGAACTTGCGACTTTTGAAGCACCAAAGGTGCTCCGCGAACCGTACTGCGTATTTTCAGGTGCCGATGGGTGGACTGAGTGCCTCGCCACAGAAAAAGGTCAAAGTTGGCCTATTCGACCAAGAGTTTGGCAATGAGGGGAATATCCCGGCAAAGAACATCCATAACTTCGGCTTTACCGGTCATGCTGCCAGCTTTCCTCATCGCAACCGGCTCGTGGCCCGTTTCCAAATCCTCTCGTCCGGCCATGGGAGCTCGAAATCGCCCTTTGCCCATGGCACCGCTTCGACCGCCATTGGCCTAACCTTGCGCAGCATCTGCGAGGCGCATCTCCGGCACCAGAACCGGAGAGCAGCCTTGTTCAGACTGTCATCCCAACCCCTCCGCTCGAAATGCCACCACAGGCCATGGGCCTCGAAACGGCTCGCGTGACCACACCCGCAGACGACACGAACCGATCGGTGAAACGTCGCTGCCTCAAGGATACACGTTGGCTCTATCAGCCCTTCGGCTGACCAGCGCATTTCAACACCTCACAGATCCAAGAAAACCAGCGTGCATCGAGCTAGTGCTGTGCGACTCGCTCTATTTGTTCTTTTTACGTTCTCATCGCGTTGCCAGTCAACTGGCGGGCGCCCGCCAGTTGACTGGCCTATCTGAGCCGCGAATGATGCCAACATGTGCAATCTCTACAAATTGACCGCTCCGGCCCAGGCGATCGCGCGCATGTTTGATGTGGAGGCTGCCGACCGGGCCAACGTTGGTGAGGAAGTGTACCCGGGATATCCTGGCATGGTCATCGCAGAAGGCACTTGCCGGACCATGTCATGGGGTTTTCCGCTGGTCCCCAAGAGCAAGAAGACCGGGCAGCCGCTCAGGCCCAAGTCGGTGAACAATGCGCGCGAGGACAAGCTGCACACCTCGTTCTGGCGTGACAGCTTCGCGAAGAGGCGTTGCCTGATCCCGGTGTCCGCATGGGCGGAGGCCGAAGGTGCAAAGGGCAGAATGACCCGCACCTGGTACTCATTGCCTAGCGAGGATCTATTCGCCGTCGCTGGCATTTGGCGTCCGACTGACGAATGGGGTGACGCCTATTCCATGGTCATGGTCGACGGCTGCGAGCAGATGTCCGACGTCCATGATCGTATGCCGACAATCCTGCGCCGTGATGACTGGGCTCGCTGGACTGAGGGGGCGCCAGAAGAGGCCTTTGCGCTGTGCCGGATCTGGAACGGGCCTCTGGCTGTCGACCGGACGGCCGAAGGGTGGCGGCGTTAGGTCGGTCCGCCTGCCTCAGCGCCATTCGTGTGCCAGTCCTCGGGAAATAAGAAAGGCGCCGGCATCCTGGCCATTGACTGAGAGCCTTGCCAGCGTGCGGCCATAGCGGTCTGTTCCGCTGCGGGATACCCGAACCGGGCCCCGCCGCAGAAACGCATTGAGCGCATCGATGTTCTCGATGCGGATCTTCTCCGTGCCGCAGCGGATCGTGTCGCCATCGTGGACGTGCATGAACGGGCAGTCGGACTGGGCGATGCGGTCCAGCCCGGACGCCGCGGAGAGCGCCTCCCAGTGCGTGGCGACCATGCCGCCGGCGAATACCGCAAGGAACACCATCATGCCCAGGCGCACGGTCTGCCATGCGCGGGCCCGCCGGATACTGGCCGCGTATCGCTGGCCGGGCGTGACCAGTGTCGGCGGAAGGGCTTTCGTGAGGTCATTGAGTGCTGCCAGCATGGACAATGATGAGACGCGCGGCCCTGGCGAGACCACATGCGGCGCCAGACTTGCGGGCCGGGCCTCTCCCTGCCACCGGCACGGGATTTACCAGTTTCAGGACGTGCTCTCAATGCCGACAGTCATTGAGCCTCTAACGCAATTCGGAGTGCTGCTGCGCTGGCTTCACCGCCAATGGCGCCAGCAGTGCCCGGCCGATCGCGTCGATCAGGCCGACCTGCAGGTCCAGATACATCAGACCGATCAGAACCAAGCCGAGAATGGGGCGGGCATCCATCGCGCCATTTTACGCGCTGCGGCTAAGCAATTGAATGAAAATGCTGCAATATGGCCGGGTTTTACAGCGCGAATGGCTGATTTCCGGGATGTGTGGGTAGCTTGGACGGCTGGAGTTGGATTGGCTGCACGCATTGCGATATCAGCCAATCCAACATCCAGTTACTTCTTGCGCGGGTTGTTCCCGCGCGTTTGGTCCTGGCTCAAGGCAGACGCTGCCAACGTATTGATTTGCGCCTTGGTGGGCTTCACGCGCCCTGCCAGAACATTGGAAGCCAGGGATGAAACCCGTGAGGAGGTTTCGCGACTGGGCTTGGACATTTTAAATGCTCCATGGTTGGCATCATTATCGTTTCATGATGCCTTCGAGGCAGCTGTTAAGCTGCCTTACGGTCTGACCATGTGTCGCCCTCGTGCCAGAAATCCAGACCTTCAAGTGGTGTCTCATCCATTTCCTCAAGATCCTTGAGAAGATCGAGGAATTCATTGTCTTCCATTGTAGAAACCAGGAAAATTACTCGCAACAGGCGGTCGGCCGGTCCGGGTATTGCGGAGGCACCCTTTTCCCAGCGTGCTACCTGTTGGCTGCTTTGGCCCATTAGGCCGGCCAAGTCTGATTGTGTAAGTTCCATCGTTTTGCGCAGAAATCGGATTTCTGCGGGCGCTAACTCCTTCTTCTTGCACACCAATTGCGTCCCAATCGCCTGATGTAATGCAAGAGTGTCGCAAATTGCGACGTACTGCTCACCCTCAAATTCCTCAATACGGTACCCGTTATGAAGGAAGATGCCGGGCAGCCCGCACTCTTTGTATTCGTACGGGACAGCGGATAAATCCTCACCGTCACGCACGAAATGCTCAGCCACGTCGATCATAGATCTTCCCATTCAACTGTCTTGACGAACAGCCTGCGCCGTTCAATCAAGATTGTTACAACTCCTATCTCTCTACTTCCCTTTAATCTTGCGACCATTTTCACCTTATATTCGCCCGGCTTCTTGCCAACTTCGATCGGTCCATCAGCATGGCCCTTTCGAAGAACCCGAAGAGCTTCGAGGCGAGAAATTCCCCTCTCCTCCATGCGCTCTCGCGCGTGAGGGCCGAAGAAGACGCGTTCGTCGTTCTCGGCCAAGAGGCGAATTTCAGCTTCGAGTTCAGCGGTCTTAGGACGGAAGGAAACAACCTTCCGCTTGGCTTTCTCTGTCATGCACCTATCAATATGATAGGTAGATGCAAGAAGTCAACAACTCGTAAATGGATTAGTTCCAATGGTGAGCATGGCATCGCCATGGCGCTCGGGACCTGACCGTGATCTTCCGCACTACCCGTTTGGAGTCCATGGACTTCCGTGGGCAAGTTTCATGCTGATTTTGCGGAAGATCGCAGATTGCTGCGGCGCGGGTCTGGATTTGCAGTCCGATCCGTGCAGCTACAACTTCATTTTCCGCGACAGTCATAAACTATTGAAAAGAAACGAGTCGAAAATCGCCCGTTTTCCATCACAGCGCCCGGAAAAACTGAATTGCGTAGAGCTTGGGAAGCTTCTGCTCTGCCATTGAGCTACACCCGCAAACCGGCAGGAAACCGAAGTTTCGCTCGCTGGCTGCTCATGCGGACTACTGACTGCTCCGCAAGCGCAGCGCGATTGCCACAATCATCGGGCTTCGGTCAACCTAACTTCGCATGCTGCCGGATCATGGCCGGCAATCGCCGCGAGGTAGATTCTGGCGATCCCTTCGCTTGCCCGGTCCCAGGAGAAGGACTGGCTGCGGGCAGTGGCATTGAACGCGTGGGCTTTCCGCAACAGGGGATCCGCAAGATAGCGGAGCAGCGCCCCTGCGTAGCCGTCAATATCGCCGGGGGGGACGAGGGCGCCGGTCAGTCCGTCGATCACGATGTTGCTGTTGCCGGTTGCATCGGCGGCGATCACGGGAAGTCCGCAGGCCATGGCTTCGAGCGAGACGTTGCCGAAAGCCTCGGTCGAGGACGGATTGAGCAGGATGTCTGCGCTTGCGATCGCACGGGCCAGGTCCGGGCCATGCTGGTAGCCAGCGAAAACGGCATCGCCCAGCGCCTGCCGGAATTGGGCGCGGGCCGGGCCGTCCCCAATGACGAGCACACCGAATTCCGCGTTTTCGCGGCGCAGCCGGGCAATTGCCGCAGCGAAATCGTCAAGGCCCTTTTCCAGCACCAGCCGCCCGAGAAAGGCGACGACCGGCTGATCGTCGGCAAAACCCTGTTGGCGCCGCCAGGTCATGTCCCGCCTGTCGGGGTGGAAAACCTCCGGGTCGACGCCGCGCGTCCAGATCCCGACCTGGCTGTGCATGCCTTGCGCTTCCATGGTCCGGGCGGCGGATTCGCAAGGGGCCACCACCTGATCGCAGGCCTGATAGAACTGGCGCAACACGGCCAGAAGCGGGCGCTCGAAGAGGCCCATCCTGTAGTAGCGCGGATAGGTCTCAAAGCGTGTGTGCATCGCGCCCACTGCCGGTACGCCCATGTGGCGGGCCAGTTTCAGGGCGCTTTTGCCGTGGAGCAGCGGCAGGGAAATATGGAAGAGGTTGGGCGCGAACGCGGCGATGTCGTCGCGGGTCGTCCGGGGCAGCCGCCAGGCCATCCGGTATTCTTTGCGGCCGAACGGGAGCGGGGTGGAGGGAATGCTCACCAGATCCCCGGCAGGTTCAAAAGCGGGAGTGTCACAGGTGGGCGAATAGACCCGCACCTGCGCGCCGTGCTCGAGCAGAAAGCGCACGAGCATGTTCTGGGCACGGTTGGCGCCGTCCCGCACACAGTTGTAGTTTCCGCTGATGAAGGCAATCCGGAGCGCGGACAGCCCGGACTCGGCCGTGAACGCGACGGAATTGGGAATTGCGGGCACTGCGTTCATGGTAGGGTGGGCTCGGCGGCGTTTGCGTCTGTTGCTGAGCCGTCCTTAGCAGGAAGCGGGGGAAGTTCGTAGTAGGGCGGATCGTAGATGCTCTTGCGCTTGCCCTTGAGCACGTCGATTTCGGCCCGGCGGCGGGCGAGGTATTCCTCACGCTGAACGTAATAGGGATCCGCGGCGCCGTGAATTCGCGCGAGTTTTTCGTCGTCCTGCTCGCGTTCGTCGAGCGCGCTCAGGATGCCCTTGCCCAGTGCGACTTTGGGGTCGGAAAACGGCTTGGGGGCGATCGTCGGCAGGATCAGCAGGTCGAACGGCCGCGCAATGAGGTCGCGCACAGTGGTCGATCCGATCACCGGCAGGAACAGGTACGGTCCCGGTCCGACGCCGTAGTAGCCGAGCGTGTCGGCTAGGCCGTTCGAGCGTCGCGGCAGGTTGAAGGGCTTTTTCTTGGCGACGTCGAACAGTCCGCCCACGCCAAGCGTGGTGTTGATCGCGAAACGGCCGAGTGTCTCGATGGCCTTGCCCGGCTTGAGCTGGAGCAGGAAGTTGAGAAAGACGATCGGCTCGTCGAGATTGTTGAGGGCATTGTGCACCCCGTCGCGAACGGGCTCGGGGATGGTGACCTTGTAGGTATGGGCGATCGGGCCGACCACGGCGGAATCGACCGCCTGCACGGCTTGGAACGATACCGCATTGAACTGTTCGACCGGGTCGGCAGGTGACGGCGGATGCCCGGTGACGACGATTGCCGGGGCCTGAGACTCATTGGCGGCAGAGGCGGAGTCGGCCTCGGAAGCTGATGGGGCAGGCTCGGCCGCATTGTCCGGGTTGGCCGTGGCGGACGCAGGTGCGGTCGCTGGCAAGTCGTCGAGGGCCGCAGGCGCCGCCGCGACCATAAGGGGGGCAATACATAACGCTAACGACAAAAACGGTCCCCTGACAGGTCAATCGCGGAAGTTTCCTGCGCGCACCGGGGCGCACCGCCCGTAAGACGCTGGAACAGGAGTCTATCCGCAGTTGCCGGGCAAAAATCAACCGGCAGAAATGACATGTGGCCTGACAGGCGCACGTTTCAGCGTTTGGTTTCCGGGCCGACGCTGAAGCAGGCGCCTTTGCCGGTAGGCACAAGGGTGATTTCCAGATGGTGGCGTTCGGCAATGGCCCGGCACAGGGCGAGGCCGAGTCCGGCCCCATCGGAACCGGCGGCTCGTTCGCCCTTGCTGAACTTTTCAAAAATCGTGTCGCGCTGCTCTTCGGGAATGCCGGGGCCGTCGTCGCTGACGACCAGCTTCGGGCCCTTGCGCAGCACGAGCCATACGGTGCCTCCTTCGGGTACGAACTTGAAGGCATTGTCGAGCAGGTTGGTGATCAGCCGCGTGAGCGCCATCTCCTCACCCTCGACGATGACGCCCGGCTCGATGTCGAGCTTGAGCATGCGTCCTGATTCTTCGGCGCTGTCGGCATAAAGTTCGCCCAGCCGGGCGGCGATGAGGCTCAGGTCGACAGGGGCAAGGCCGTGGCGGTCGCCACGCCGGGCTTCGCTCGCGGCGATGTCCAGCAGCGATTCGAGCATGCGGATGATCCCGCGGATCTCGGTGCGGGCATCGGCAATGCGCGCGGCCGTTTCGGGATCGGGGGTTGCGGCCAGCGCTTTGACCAGCCGGTTGTCGAGATGCATCAGCGGGGTGCGCATTTCGTGTGCCACATGGTCGGTCGTCTCGCGATGGGCACCGGCCAGCCGTTTGAGCCGTACGAGCGCATTGCCCGAGTGAATCGTCAATTCGTCGATCTCGTCGCGGCCTTCAGCGTCGAGAAAAAGGTCCTCCAAAGCTGAATTGTCCGGCTGGCGAAAGGCTGCGTTGATTCTTTCGATGCGGCCTGCGAGCCGTCGGGCGGCCATCCAGCCGCCAAGTGCCACGGCCAGAACGGCCAGAATGCCGCCGCTGAGGAAAGCCAGCGCGACCTGACGCAGCAACACGTCGAGATCGTGATGCTCATGGGCAACCATAAGCCGCAGCCCCGGGCTCAGCTCGGTCGTGCGGGCGTATGCGTTGCTGCCGCTGTCCAGCCGGATTTGCCTGACACTGCCGTTTTCCGGCCGCTGTTTCGGCCAGCCTTCGATGTCGCCGGCGATGCGTTCGTCGTGCGCATCGACAAGGAGATAGTGTGCCGTGTTGCCATTGCGCGGCTGCACGGCCAGGCGGTCGCTGATGCGCTTGGTCAGCTCTTCCGCGCCGCCGCTGGCGAAGATGTCCACCATGCCCGCCAGATCAAGATCGATAGCCCGTTCCAGAGCCTGCTGGTTGGTCCTCTGGATCGTGCTGTCAGTGAGCAGCCAGAGGCCGAATGTGATCTCCGCAGCGGTGAAGATCGCCCAGAGTACGATCTGGGCGAAGATCGAATGACGAATTGCGACGAGGTGGATCACCGACCGTCCAGCAGCCGGTAGCCTGACCCCCAGATCGTTTCGAGTGCAGGACTGTCGAAACCGTCCTCAAGCTTGCGGCGCAGACGACCAATGTTGACATCGACGACGTTGGTCTGCGGGTCGAAGTTCATCTTCCACACATCGCGCAGCAGCATCTCGCGAGTCAGTACTTCCCCGGCGTTCGCCATGAAATACCGGAACAGGTCGAATTCCTTTGGGCTCAGGGCAAGATGCCGGTTGTCGCGAAAGGCCGTGCGGGCCTTCACGTGGCACTCGAACGCGCCGTAGAGGATGACGGCGCTGTGTTCGCGGCCCGAACCGCGACGATGGAGTGCGCGCAGGCGCGCGAGCAGTTCCTCGGCCTCGAAAGGCTTTGCGAGGTAATCGTCGGCACCCGCATCGAGTCCCTCGGCGCGATCGGAGGTCCGGCCCAGCGCCGAGAGCATCAGCACAGGCGTGCCGACTCCGCTTTCCCGCAGCCGGGCCAGAAGCGTGACGCCGTCGAGATCCGGCAGCATGCGGTCGAGAATGATCACATCAAAGTGCCCGGCGCCTGCCATCCGCAAGCCGTCGGTTCCGGTCGGTGCCCAGGTTACCGTATTGCCGGATCCCGCGATGAGTTCCTCAACCTGCGAGGCAGCGCGCGCATCGTCCTCGATATAGAGGATATTGAGCCCGCTCATTCCGCTATCGTCCCCATTGGTATCGCCCAACGTGCCCTTAGCGCACGCTTCATCTGAATTCCATGACCGGTAGGATGCCCCGCCCGCGATGGCAATGGACGAGCCGCTGCACACCGGGGCGGGGTTGCCAGTGGCGGGGTTCCCGTCAGGTCCGGATCGGGGATATGTCCATCCCCTGATCGCGGCAACTCCGGAAGCCGCCACCCGGCGGGGGGTTACGGATCGCCACATAGGGGGACTGGGATGGACGTTTCCGTTTCCCCGGCACGCCTGACTTCCCGGTCGTCGCGAGGAGGCAGGGTGGTTCCGGCGCTCGTTCGGGATATGGCTTTGAAAGACGTCATTCCCCAGCCCGAAAGTGCGTTGAATGGATGTCCGGCAGACTATGATACAACGCTGTCCGGGTCCCCTGACAATAGCTGTTAGGGAGCGGGATGCACCCCGCAGGTGCCCGTAGTGGATTGCGGGTGCTCCGGCAAAAAAGGGCGGACCCGCAGGCCCGCCCTTTTCCAATACACAGGGTGTTTCCGGCCGTCAGTGCGCCTGGGGCGCCGCTGCCGAGGCATCTGCTGGCAGGCCGCCGAGCTGGTCCACCAGCTTGGTATAGGCATCCAGGTACGCAAGCACGATGATCTGGCCGATCTGGGTGTTCTGGTAGCCGCCACCGCCTACGCCGGCGAAGGTGCCGCCGAAGAAACCGCCACCTCCGGCGCCGAAGCTGACGTCGGACTTGCGGGCATAGCCTTCGACCAGCGCTTCCTCGACGGTGGTGCGCGCGTTGACGATCGAGAGCGTCACATTGGCTTCACCCTTCTTGATGTTGATGCCGCCGGCAATGGCGCCAAAGCCGCGGCCGAACAGGCCGCCAACACCACCGAGCACACCACCGAGATTGGTGCCGCCCGAGTTGTTGTTGGTGGAGACGATATCGGGCTGCAGGAAGTAGTCCGCCGCCTTGATCTGGCCCTTGCCGATGTTCGAGCCGGCCTGCAGCTCACCCTGTTCCGCCAGGGCGCGTTCCATTGCGCTGCTCTGGAGCGAGCGGCCGCGGTTGACGAGCGTGAAGCAGCGCGAACGCTGCACGAACACCTTCAGGATCGCTTCGGGGCTGCCAAGGCTGAATTCGCGCCACCATTGATTGTCCGGCTCTACGATGGCGACGGTGCCCAGGTTTTTGTAACAGACGGGAATTTCCTGCGTTCCGCGTTCCTGTGCCTGGCGTGCGGAAGACTTGCTTTCGGCAATTGCCGGATTTGCGCCGACTGAAATGGCGAGTGCGCCAAGTATGCAAGCGAACTTTTTCATGGCAGATATTCCCTCCTTGCTGCCGCATGATGAAATGCGGACCGCCCAGTCCCAAGACATGCCCAAGCTAGGCCGCTGCCGACCTTTCAACAAATGACGATGTCAGTAAGGTGACTTAGCAGTTCGAAGGCATGACTGCCATGTTGTCGATCAAGCGGGCACGTCCGATCCGGGCTGCGGCCAGCAGCCGCATCGGCCGGGGGGAGCGGCTGTCGAGCACGGTCAGGTCATCGGCATCACGCAGGCTGGTATAATCGACCGCGCTGAAACCGCTGCCGAGCAGCGTGGTTTCGAGCGCCTGCAGTGCGGCCTTCACGTCCTTGCCGGCTTCGATGTCAACAATGGCGGCCTTCATGGCCGCGGGAAGGGATGCTGCCTGCTGGCGTTCCTGTTCCGTCAGGTAGGCATTGCGCGAGGACATCGCGAGACCATCCGCCTCGCGCACGGTGGGTACACCCAGGATCCGGTCCGCATGGGGGCGGGACAGGTCGAGGTCGCGGGCCATGCGTCGGATCACGGCCAGCTGTTGCCAGTCCTTCTCGCCGAACAGCGCCACGTCGGGCAGGACCTGCTGGAACAGCTTGCACACCACGGTGGCGACGCCGTCGAAATGGCCCGGCCGCGCCGCTCCGCACAGGCCCTCGCTGACGCCGGTGACCGAGATGTTTGTGGCGAAGCCCTGCGGATACATGACCTCGACCGTAGGCGCCCAGATCAGGTCCACGCCTTCCGCTTCCAGCAGCGCGCTGTCGCGTTCGAGCTGGCGGGGATAGGCATCGAGATCCTCGCCGGCGCCGAATTGAAGCGGGTTGACGAAAATCGAGACGGCGACGCTGGCAGCGCGCTTCTTCGCCTCGCGAACCAGCGTCAGATGGCCTTCATGCAACGCGCCCATGGTGGGAACCAGAGCGAGCGGTCCGGCTTTGCGCAAGGTGGCGACTGCACGGCGCAGTGGATCAACGCTGTGGACGGTTTGCATTGGCTGGGGCTGCTCCGATATGATGACCTTGACCGGCGGATGCGCCTGCCCTTAGCCGCGGCGCGCCTCGTACGGCAATGTATTTGAATTCGCGGAAGGTTGGGTCAACCCTCCCGCAGCAGGAAAGCGATAACAGTCCGTGGCAGCGCATCGTATCGTCTTCGCAAATGAAAAGGGTGGCACGGGCAAGTCCACCACCGCCGTTCACGTCGCCATTGCATTGGCATATCAAGGGGCCAATGTCGCCGCGATCGACCTCGATCCGCGCCAGCGCACCTTGTTCCGCTATCTGGAGAATCGGGTAGAAACCGAGCGCAAGCGCGATATCGCGCTGCCGGGCGCGCGCTTTGCGGTCTATGACGGCGAGGACATCGACGAACTCGACGATCTCGCCGAGCAGATCGCCGATGGCTACGATTTCCTGATCTTCGACACGCCCGGCCGTGACGACCTCTTCGCCCGCCACGTCGCGACGACGGCCGACACGCTGGTGACTCCGCTCAACGACAGTTTCGTTGATTTCGACCTGATCGGCCATGTCGATGCCGAGACGTTCAAGGTGAAGAAGCTCTCGTTCTACGCCGAGCTCATGTGGGAAACCCGCAAGAAACGCGGGCAGAAGACCCTGAACGAAGGGCGGCGCGAAATGGACTGGGTCGTCGTACGCAACCGCGTGCAGCACGTGGAAGCGCGCAACATGCGTCGTCTGGAAGGGGCGCTCAGCGAGCTGTCCAAGCGCGTCGGTTTCCGCGTGGCGAGCGGTCTCTCCGAACGCGTTATCTACCGCGAGCTGTTCCCCTCTGGTCTTACTCTGCTCGACAAGGGGCATCTCGGCGAACTCGGTACCAGCCATCTGGTCGCCCGGCAGGAATTGCGTGGTCTGGTCGCGGGCCTCAACCTGCCGATGCCGGCGCGCAAGCAGCCTGATTTCGCCTTCGCTGCGGAATAGGGCGGGCTTTTCGTGAAGGCGATCCGGGCGTGAAGCTGATCTGGCTCATCGCGCTGGCCTGCGTGGCCTGGCGGGTGTTCGTGGGCCGCTGGCCCTGGCAGCCGAAGCCGCGGGTGCGCCGCTCGTTTGCGGCGGTTCATGCGCGCGAAGTGCTTGGCGTGGACATGGGGGCCGGCCGCAAGGATATCCTCGATGCCCACCGCCGCCGCATTGCCGCGATCCATCCCGACCGCGGCGGCAGCAGCGAGCAGGTGCACGAGGCCAACGCCGCGCGGGATCTCCTGCTTGCCGAGCTGACGCCGGATCAGCCGTCCTGAGGCGGGCGTGACGGCACGTCACCGGTTCGATCCCACGATCCTGCGCGAATACGACATTCGCGGCGTTGTCGGCATTACGCTGTGTGAAGCAGATGCCCATGCGATCGGCCGCAGTTTTGCGACAGTCGTGCTGAGGGAGGGCGGCCGCCGTATTGTTGTGGGCTGCGACGGCAGGCTGAGTTCCCCCATGCTGGAGAAGGCGCTGGTTGCCGGGCTCACCGCCAGCGGTGCCGATGTGGTGCGCATCGGGCTCGGACCGACGCCGATGCTCTACTACGCCGAGGCTTCGGCCACGGATATCGATGCAGGCATACAGATCACCGGCAGTCATAATCCGCGCGATCACAATGGTTTCAAGTTCGTACTGCATGGCCACCCGTTCTTCGGGGCGGCGATCCAGAACCTTGGCGTCATGGCGGCTGCCGGCGACTGGGAAGAGGGAGCAGGGACCTGCGAGGACCGGCCGGTTCTTGCAGCCTATGTGAATCGCCTTCTCGAAGGGCTCGCCGGTGTTGATCCGGCCCGGCTTGCTGCACTGCGGATCGGCTGGGATGCCGGGAACGGCGCAGCAGGGCCCGCGCTGGAAAGGCTCACCGCGAGATTGCCCGGCGAACATCATCTGCTCTTCACGGACGTGGACGGGCATTTCCCCAACCACCACCCCGATCCGACGATCGAGGCAAACCTTGCTGATCTCAAGGCGCTGGTCGCGCGGGAAAAGCTCGATTTCGGCGTGGCCTTCGATGGCGATGCCGATCGCATCGGGGCGGTCGATGCCGGCGGCCGCGTGATCTGGGGCGATCAGCTCATTGCGATCTTTGCCGAGGACATCCTGCGCCGCCAGCCCGGAGCCACGATCGTGGCGGATGTCAAGGCTTCGCGCACGCTGTTCGATGCGATTGCCCGGCAAGGCGGTCATCCGGTGATGGGCAGCTCCGGGCATTCGCTGGTCAAGGCGAAGATGAAGGAAATCGACGCGGGGCTGGGCGGCGAAATGAGCGGGCATGTGTTCTTCGCCGACGACTACTACGGCTTCGACGACGGGCTCTATGCGGCGGTCCGGCTGATGGCCGCGACCGTGCGGCTGGACCGGACGCTGGCGCAATTGCGCGACGCCATGCCCGAGACCTTCAGTACGCCCGAGCTGCGCTTCCCCGTCGATCGTGCACGCAAGTTTGCCGCCGTCGGGGAAGTGCATGCACGACTGGCGAAAGCCGGGGCGCAGGTCGTCGACATCGACGGTGTACGGGTGACGACACCAGACGGCTGGTGGCTGCTGCGCGCCTCCAATACGCAGGACATGCTGACGGCACGCGCCGAAAGCGACACGCGGGAAGGGCTGGAGCGGTTGATCGGCGAGATTGACGCGCAACTGGCGCTTTCGGGTCTCTCGCGCGCCTAGAACGCCAGTACAAGCGCGCCGGTCACGACGGCGGTGGCACTGGCAACGAGAGGCAGGGCGCCGTGTTTTCCCTTGCTCCATCCGCCCACGCTTGCCGAGACGAAGGCCTTGAACAGGGTGTTCAGCGTGACGGAGACGGCCAGCACCAATGCGGCGTTGAGAGGGGGCAGGGTTCCCTCAGGCAGGTTGCCCATGGTGATGATGGTCGAATCGACATCGACCGTGCCGGAAACCGCCAGCACCAGCGCCAGTTCCCGGTCACCGAAATGGTCGAGGACCCAGCGCGCTGCCACCGTCAGCGCCATGACAAGCGCGGTCAACATGAAGGCCGGCGCCAGATCGAAGGGGTTGCGCATCGGCATCTTGTCCTGCGGCTCGTGCTCGGTGCCCTTGGGGACCTTGCGCAGATACCAGGCGGTGAGTGCGAGGCTGACCAGCAGGCCGGGCACCACCAGCCGTATCAGTGATCCGAGTGCAAAGGGGGCCAGTGTGGCGGTGAGCACCATCACGCGCAGGTACATGACGACCGATGCCGCCGAGATGCCGGCGGCGAGGATCGGCGTCCCGTCCGTGCCTTCCTTCATGCGCGTCGCCAGCGAGGCGGTGACGGCGGTGGAGGACACGACCGATCCTGCGGCGGCGGTCGCGATCACGGCGCGGGTCGGGCCGAGCATGCGTGCGGCAAAGTAGCCGGCGAAGGAAAAGCCCGAGACAAGCACGACGACCATCCACAGCTTGCGGGGATTCCAGGCATCATATGGGCCGTAAGGCTGATCCGGCAGCAGCGGCAGGATCACCAGCGCAATCAGCGCAAAGCGCGCGATCGACAGGATCTCCTTTTCGTTGAGATGCCGTACCCAGCTATGAAGCTGTTCGCGCATTGCGAGCACCAGTACCATGACGACGGCGACCGCCGTGCCTGTCAGCCGCTCGCCGGTTCCCACCAGGAAACCGCTCGCGAGAGTCAGCAGTGCGACCACGCCCGAGGTGCCGTCGATGCGGCCGCTCACCCGGGCGGTGCGCTCGTAACCCAGCAGGACCAGCACCATCACCGCCGCGAGCAGGGCAGTCGCCGGGCCACGTGCGTGGTCGTAGAGCACGCCGGCGATGCCGCCTGCGAGGCCCATCAGGGCAAAAGTGCGGATGCCGGCAAAGCGCGATCCGGATGCCTGCTCGCGCAGCACCCATCCGCGCTGCAGACCGACCAGCAGGCCGAGGGCGAGGCCCATGCCGATGTTGATCAGGTGCGGATTGCCAGAGAGCGCGTTCATCGAAGGTGTTGCCTATGGGTGAATGGTTGGCTCTTCGGGCATGGGAGCGCGCTCGGCAAGGCTCTGTCGTCCTTCTTCCGCAAGAGATCGCCTTTTCCACGCGCCGGTAATGTGCTCCATCAGAGGCATGGCAGTGCATTCCAGAACCGCAGGCAGGCCAGGCCGATGACGGGTGAAGCCGGGGTGCCTCGGGAAATCGCTGCGTGGTTTGATGGCCGCGGCTGGCGTGTCAGGCGGCATCAGCAGGAGATGCTGGAAGCAGCGGATGCCGGACGGCACGCGCTGCTGGTGGCCGATACCGGGGCGGGCAAGACGCTGGCAGGGTTACTGCCGACGCTGGCGGCATTCGCTCCGTCACGGCTGGGCGGAGCAACGCCGGCCGAGGGGCTGCATACGCTCTATGTCTCGCCGCTCAAGGCGCTGGCGCATGACGTGCAGCGCAACCTGATCGCTCCCATCGAGGAAATCGGGCTGCCGATCCGTGTCGAGACGCGCAGCGGCGACACGCCGTCGGACCGCAAGGCCCGCCAGCGCGCCCGTCCGCCGCATGTGCTGCTGACCACACCGGAATCGCTGTCGCTGCTGCTGAGCTATCCCGAAGCGCCGGAGCTGTTCGCCGGCCTCAGGCGCGTGGTGATAGACGAGGTCCATGCCTTCGCAGCGGGCAAGCGGGGCGATCTTCTGGCCTTGTCGCTGGCGCGGTTGCAGGCGCTCAGCCCCGGCCTGCAGCGCGCGGCACTTTCGGCGACACTGGCCGATCCCGATGCCTATCGCGGCTGGCTCGCGCCATGGGGAGACATTGACAGCGTTGCGTTGGTCGAAGGCGAGCGGGGCGCGGACCCGCAGGTGGAGATCCTGCTCCCGCAGGAAGAGCGCATCCCCTGGAGCGGCCACGCGGCGACATGGGCGATCCCGCAGCTGATCGAGCAGATCAGGTCGCACCGCACCACGCTGGTCTTTACCAACACCCGGTTCCTCGCCGAGTACATCTTTCAGGAACTGTGGGATGCCAACGAGGAGAATCTGCCTATCGGTATCCACCACGGGTCGCTGTCGAAAGAGGCTCGGCGCAAGGTGGAAGGGGCGATGGCCCGGGGCGAACTGCGTGCGCTGGTCTGCACCGCGAGCCTCGACCTCGGTATCGACTGGGGCGATATCGATCTCGTGGTGCAGATGGGCGCGCCAAAGGGCTCGTCGCGGCTGCTGCAGCGGATCGGGCGGGCCAATCACCGGCTCGACTGCCCGAGCGAGGCCCTGCTGGTCCCAGGCAATCGCTTCGAATTTCTCGAGGCCTTCGCCGCGCAGCAGGCCGTGCGCGAGGGGCAGCGCGATGGGGAGGTGTTCCGCCCTGGCGGACTCGACGTGCTCGCACAGCATGTGATGGGCACGGCCTGCGCGGGCCCGTTCCGTGAGGAGGCGCTGCTGTCTGAAGTGCGCTCGTCGCTGGCCTACGCGTGGGTCGATGAGACCGTGTTCGGCCGGGTGCTGGAGTTCGTCGCGACGGGCGGTTACGCGCTGCGCGCCTATGACCGCTTTCGCCGCATCGTTCGCGACAAGAATGGAACATGGCGTCTTACCCATCCCGAACATGCTGCGCGACACCGGCTTAACGCCGGGATCATCGTCGATGCCGAGATGCTGGAGGTGCGGTTTCGCAATGGACGCTCGCTGGGCAAGGTGGAGGAAGGCTTTGGCGCCAGCCTTGAGCCGGGCGACACTTTCCGGTTTGCCGGCATGGATCTGGAAGTGGAATCGCTGAAGGATCTCGACCTCATCGTGCGTGCGGCGAAGCGGTCTGCCACCATCCCCAGCTACATGGGCCAGCGGATGCCGATTTCGACGCACCTCGCAGGCCGCGTGCGCGAAATGCTCTCCGACCGGGCGGGCTGGGCGCGGTTTCCCGACGATGTGCGCGAGTGGCTCGAAGTGCAGGACTGGCGCTCGCACCTGCCGGCGCCCGGCCGGCTGCTGGTCGAGAGCTTTCCGCATCAGGGGCTCGAATACACCAGCTACTTCACGTTCGAGGGCTGGAACGCGAACCAGTCGTTGGGCATGCTCATCACGCAGCGGATGGAGGACCGCGGGCTGGGCCCGCTGGGCTTCGTAGCGACTGACTACACGCTCGTGATCTGGGGGCTGAAGCCGGTCGATGATCCTGCCTCACTGTTGTCGCCCGATATCCTCACGCACGAGTTCGTCGACTGGGTGCAGCAAAGCTACCTGCTGCGCCGGGCCTTTCGGGAAGTGGCGGTGATCTCGGGCCTTGTCGAGCGCCAGCACCCCGGCAAGCGCAAGTCCGGGCGGCAGGTCACATTCTCGACCGACCTCATCTACGATGTATTGCAGAAGTACGAGCCCGGTCACCTGCTGATTGAGGCGGCATGGGCCGATGCACGGGCAAGGATGACCGATGTTGCCCGTGTGGCCGACGTGCTCGACCGGGCCGCGCGCGAAATCGACCACGTCTGCCTCGACCGTATCAGTCCGCTGGCCGTGCCAGCCCTTTCGATGATCGGGCGCGAAAGCCTGCCGTCCGGCGCGGCGGACGAAGAATTGCTGGTGGAGGCGGAAAGCCTTGCTGCCGTGGCAATGCGGGTGGATGGCCCTCGTCCTGATGACGTAGAGTGAGTGTTCCCCGGCACGGGTGCACCGGGGAACGAGGCAGCGCCTATTTCTCAAACGCGCGATGGCGCTCGTTGCCGACGAAGCCGAAGCGGGTGACGCCCGAGGCCTTGATCGTATCGAGCACGTGCAGCGTCTTGTCGTAGGTGGCATCGGCCGAGGGTTCGAACTGAAGCTCCGGCTCTACCGGCATACGCGTGGTCTGGAGCAGCAGCGCGGCGAGCTGCGGGCGGGTCACGGGGATGCCATTCCAGAGGATCCTTCCCTGGCTCGTCAGCACGACCTTGTTCTTGATAGAGTCCGGCACTGCCGGTGGCGTGACGCCTTCTGCGGGAAGATCGATGTCGACGCTGTTGGTGGCGGCGGGGATCGTGATCACGAACATGATCAGCAATACCAGCATGACGTCGATCAACGGCGTCGTGTTGATGGCGGCGATAGGGCCCTGTGGCAGAATGGGCGCGGCAGATGCCATGAGCAATGTCCTTTCCGACTGCTCCGCGCCGTCGTCACTCTACAGCGTATCCATACAACAAAAAAGGGACGGATTGCTCCGCCCCTTCGTGGGATCCGCGAGGGATCCTGTCTGGTTTCCGGCTTACTTGCCGAATTCCGAGAACTGCTCGTTGCCGACGAAGCCGAACTTGGTCACGGCCGACGCCTTGATGACCTGCAGCACGTTGGCCGACAGTTCATAGCTGGCGTTGGGTTCCGGCTGGAACTGCAGTTCCGGTTCCGGGTCCATGCGGGTGGTCGCCTGGAGCGTGGTCAGCAGGCGCTGACCATCGATCTGGGTGCCGTTCCACATGATCTCGTTGCTGGCCGTGAGAACCACCTTGTTCTTGACCGGATCGATCGGCGGAGGTGTGTCCGTCGGAGGGGTTGCGACTGGCAGGTCGATGTCAATCGAGTGGGTCGCAACCGGGATGGACATGATGAACATGATGAGGAGGCAGAGCATGACGTCGATCAACGGCGTCGTGTTCATATCCATCATCGGCGAGCCATCGTCCTTGCCGCTTGACATAGCCATGGAATATTACTCCTGTTCCTGCCGAAACGTCAGCCGTTCGGGTCGATCGGGTTGGTGATGAAGCCAACCGTCGGGTAGCCCGAAATCTGGACGTTGTAGATCGCGCCCGCAACGCACCGCCAGGGAGCGTTGACGTCACCGCGGATGTGAACCTGCGGGATCTGGTCCGGGTTCTCCATGAGAGCCTCGGGACCACCCGCGCGCTTCACGATGGCGTCAAGGCGCTTGAAGGCCTTGTCGCGCAGCTCTTCCGAAGTGACCGGCGTGATGTTGTTGAGGTAAATGCGGCATTCGCCGTTGCGCGACGCACCCTCGTAACCAGGTTCGCCAGCGCTGCGGCCGGCATCGTCGGTCGTCGAAACGGTGAGAAGAAGGTTTTCGACCTTGTCCTTCGATTCGACTGCCACGATGACCGGGATACGAAGCTTTTCGATCGTCTGGATCGCGACCGGAACCGCGATGAGGAAGATGATCAGCAGCACCAGCATGACGTCGACGAGCGGCGTCGTGTTGATGTCGGACATCGGTGTGTCTGCACCGCCTCCGCCCGTGGATATCGCCATAGTCTTATCCTAATCCTTGCGTTGCCTGGGGGATGGCGGCGGTTTGCGCATGCAACTTGCCGCCGCCTGTCCCCAGCGGGAGCGGAACCGGGCCTGCCGGTTCCGCTGGCCCGCGCTCCTTACGACTTGGCCGGAGCGGCAGCGGGCTTGGCCGGAGCGGCCTTGGCCGGAGCAGCGGCAACGGTCGGCTTGACAGCGCCGCCCGAAGCGATGTTCGCAAGAACGTCGGTCGAGAAGCCGGTCAGCAGCTCTGCGATGCGCTTGTTGCGGGCCTGCAGGTAGTTGTAGGCGAGAACGGCGGGAACGGCGACGAGCAGACCAAGCGCGGTCATGATCAGAGCTTCACCGACCGGACCGGCGACCTTGTCGATCGAGGCCGAACCGGCAAGGCCGATCGCGATCAGGGCGCGGTAGATGCCGACGACGGTACCGAACAGACCGATGAACGGCGAGGTCGCGCCGACGGTGGCGAGGAACGGAAGGCCGCCAGCGAGGCGGGCGTTGATCGAGGCTTCCGAACGGGCCAGCGATCCGTGCAGCCAGTCGTGCGCTTCAGTCGGATCCTTCAGCTTCGAGGCTTCTTCTTCAGCCTTCACGCCGTCGTCGACGATCTGGCGCCATGCGCTGTTCTTCTCGAGCTTGGTCGCGCCTTCCTTGAGGGTCGGAGCCTTCCAGAACGCGGTGCGGACGGTGCTGAACTGGCGCATGATCTTCGACTGTTCGAACCACTTGGTGAACAGGATGTAGAACGAACCGAACGACATGATGCCGAGAATGATCACGGTGGCATAGGCGATGAAACCGCCCTGCTTCAGGGCTTCGGCAAAGCCGAATTTGTTCTGCGGCGCAGCTTCGGCGGCAGCGGCAAGGATATCAACGATAAGCATGCGATTTACCTCTCAAGAAGAATGCAGTTTTAGCCGGGAGCAACAGCCCGGCCGGGCCGTCAATTAGTTAAGCCTGTAAACGATGGCTGTGGAATACGATCCGCTGGTCGGGTTGCCGGCAGCATCGAGCGCCGGGTTGAAGCGGGCGTAACGGGTCATGCCGTCACAAGCCGCCTCGTCCAGATCCGGGCTGCCGCTCGAGCTCGAGACCGAGCAGGAATCGACACGGCCATCCGAATTGATCGTGACGCGCACACCGACGCGGCCTTCACGCTCTTCGCGAGCGGCGCGGGTCGGATAGTTCGCCTGAATACGGGCCGCCCAGCTGTTCTGGCCCTTGGGCGATGCACCACGAGCCTTGGAGGGGGCTGGCGGTGGCGGCGGCGGCGCTGCCGTCTGGATGACCACCGGCGGCGGCGGCGGCGGCGTGATCACGGTCTGCACCGGCGGCGGGGCCGGGGCAATGTTGATCGGCGGCGGCGGCGCCACGATGGGCGGCGGCGGCGTATCTTCCTTCGGAGGTGGCGGAGGTGGCTCCTCCTTGGGCTTCTCCGGTTCCTTGATATCAACCGTCGTTACTTTGCTGATCACTTTCTTCGCCGCCTCATAGGCAAGGCCCGTGACGAGCGCGTAGCCGACGAAGACATGGATCAGCGCGACAATGACAAGCGCGGTAATCTTGTTACCGCTCATTTGCTGGTCAGCGTAAGCCATTCAGACCCTTCACTCCATTACCAAGCCCCGGAACATATCCAAAAAGCGGACAAGTCCAAGGGCGCCCATGGCCTCCCCCCCAAAAAGACGTGGAGCCCATGACGAAACTCTAAACTACCCACCCTGACGGCTGACAATCCACCAGCCGTAAACGTGCGACGGGCAAGCGGACCGAGGAGCATTTTTGTATTTTCGCCCCGTTTCGCGTGTTTCCTTAGCGGCGATGTACCCCCTGCGCAACGCCTTATCGGCGGTTCAAGGGTTAACCCTCAATTCATTCAGGTTTCCGCCAAACTCAGTGCATACGATTTTGAGCCTGTCCCGGCTCGTGATTATAACATGCGGCATTTCCACGGAGATTGTCATCGATGTCAGTAAAATCGAAACGCTTGTGGGCGGCTCTGGGCGGAGCGATGCTGGCCGTTTCGGCCGTTCCGGCTCTGGCGCAGATCGCCGCGCCTGCGGGACCGGAGCCCACTTTTGCGGACATCGCCGACCTTGCCGATTCGGCCGGATTGGTCGTTCTGGTGGAAGTGACGAAAATGGTGCGCGTGGAAGATTCAAGGGCGCCCGGACGGCAGCAGGGTTACGGCCGCTTCTATGTGGAAGCCAAAACCCTTGCCCTGCTGACGGGCAGCGCGCCGCTGGGCGAATCGGTCAAGTATCTTGTCGACCTGTCGCTTGATGCACGCGGCAAGCCTCCGAAGCTCAAGAAGCAGAGTGTGTTCCTGTTTGCGCGGGCCGTTCCCGGCCGGCCGGGTGAGCTGCAACTGGTTACGCCGACCGCGCAATGGCAGCGCACCGCAGCCGGAGAGGCGCGGCTGCGTGCCATCCTCAAATCGCTGGTTTCGCCTGACGCGCCGGCGAAGGTGACGGGCGTGCGCGAGCTGTTCTATGCACCCGGGAATTTGGCGGGGCAGGGAGAAACGCAGATCTTCCTGAAGACGGAAGACGGATCGGCGGCCTCGATCACCGTGCAGCACGAGGGCAGCGGTCCGCCGGTCTGGGGTGTGTCGTTTTCCGAGCTGGTGGCTGATCTGGGCCATCCTCCGCAGCCGGAAACGTTGGCCTGGTACCGCCTGGCCTGCTTTCTGCCTAACATGCCGCCGCCCGGCGCGAATGTGTCGGAAGGCTTCGCCGAGAAAAGGCAGGCGGAAGCGGATTACCGCATGGTGCTGGGCGAACTGGGCGTGTGCCGGCGTAACTTGTCCTGACGGTTTGGGCCGGATCCGGGTGCGTGGTGTTGAAGGTGCTGGAAATTCGGCCAAGCCTGCCCTAGGGCGCGCTCCCGAAAGGGAGCATTATGGTTGAGCCGCTCAAAATCGCACTTGCAGGTCTGGGAACTGTCGGAACCGGCGTGGTTCGTCTTATCGAGACGAATGCCGAACTGATCGCGCGGCGTGCTGGGCGTCCCATCCGCATTACCGCAGTGAGTGCGCGAGACCGGACCAAGGACCGCGGTGTCGATCTGTCTCCCTATGCCTGGGAAGACGATCCGTCGGCGATGGCCTCGCGCGATGACGTCGACGTGGTGGTGGAGCTGGTCGGTGGTTCGGACGGCCCGGCGCTGACTCTGGCGCGCGGGGCGATCAAGCACGGCAAGGGCCTTGTCACCGCCAACAAGGCGATGATTGCCCACCACGGTCTGGAACTTGCCGCGAGCGCAGAGCAGGCCGGCGTGCCGCTCAAGTTCGAGGCGGCCGTGGCCGGGGGCATTCCCGTCATCAAGGGGCTCAGCGAAGGTGCCGCAGCCAATGCGATCGACCGCGTCTATGGTATCCTCAACGGCACCTGCAATTACATACTCTCGACCATGGAAGACACAGGCGCCGACTTCGGCGACGTGCTCGCCGATGCCCAGCGCCTGGGTTATGCCGAGGCTGATCCCACGTTCGACATCGAAGGCATCGACGCTGCGCACAAGCTCTCGATCCTTGCGGCCATCGCTTTCGGCACGCGGTTGCGCTTCGATGCGGTAGAGACCATGGGCGTCTCGCGCGTCAAGGCGGCGGACATCGAGCAGGCCCGTTCACTGGGCTATGTCATCCGGCTGATCGGCACGGCGGAAATCGACGGCAGCGAGACCGCGCCGCGCCTGTTCCAGCGCGTGCGCCCGCATCTGGTGCCGTTCGACCATCCGCTGGCGCATGTCGATGGCGCGACCAATGCGGTTGTCGCCGAAGGCAACTTCATGGGCCGCCTGCTGTTCCAGGGCGCCGGTGCCGGTGACGGCCCGACTGCCAGCGCCGTGGTGGCCGACATCATCGACATTGCCCGCGGCGAGAAGGGTGCGGCGTTCTCGATGCCCGCGGGTGATCTGGAGGCCATGGAGCCTGCGCCGACAGGCCACCGTCTCAGCCGGTCCTATATCCGCTTCACGGTTCCCGACCGGCCGGGGGTGCTGGCGGACATAACTGCGGCCATGCGCGATGCCGGGGTGTCGATTGAAAGCCTGATCCAGAAGGGCGATCCGGACGACGACGGCGAGGTGATCCTCGCTCTCGTCACCCATGTGGTGCCCGAAAGCGCAGTGAGCGAGGCCATGCGCATTCTCGAGGGTTCGGACAGCCTGACCGCCCAGCCACTGGTGATGCAGATCATCGGCGACTGAGGACCTGGCCGTTTCCGGGCATGCGGCTGCCTCAGGGCGCGCGCAATTCGCCTTTCGCGATCTTGTCCGCATCCGATCCGGCCGGTGCCTCGGGAATTGACGACAGGTCGATCAGATAGGGCTGCTCGGGCGGGCAGGGCGGAATCATGCACATTCCGCTCATCGTTGACTTGCCCTTGAAGATGCCGCCACCGGCGACGTCCGGCGCTTGAAGCCGGCCATCGTTCAGGGCCGCGGCGGATTCGGGATCCAGATCCGCTGAGGATTTGACGCGAAATTCGTCCTCGTCGGGGGCGCACACCGTGATTTCGCCCTGCTTGATGGTGCGCAGGCACGTGTTGCGGGACCTGTCAGGCATGATCCGGCCGCCTGTCCCCAACATCTTTTCAGCTATGGCACGGTCCTCGTCGCCCGGCGTCCGGGGCGCCGTTTGTGCCATCGCCGGAGCGGGGCCCATGGCGGCCAGCGCGAAAAGGACTTTCCAGCTTCTCGACAATTCCAATTCCTCTGTCTAAGCGGGCCAAACCTTTCCTCCCTGGATTAATCCGGAGTGAACATGTCCGAAAAGCCGACTCCTGCAAGTAAAGTCCTTGATCGCGTTCTCGTTCTCGAAATGGTTCGGGTTACCGAAGCTGCTGCCATTGCTGCTTCGAGCCTGGTCGGCCGAGGTGACGAGAAGGCCGCTGATCATGCCGCCGTCGAAGCCATGCGCAAGGCTTTTGACGAACTCTACATCGACGGCACGGTCGTCATTGGCGAAGGCGAGCGCGACGAAGCGCCGATGCTCTTCATCGGCGAGAAGGTCGGCGGTGCGCCGGGCAAGGGGCCGAAGATCGATATCGCACTCGATCCGCTGGAAGGCACCACGATCACGGCCAAGGCCGGTCCGAACGCCCTTGCCGTGCTGGCGGCTGCCGAAGAAGGCGGCCTGCTCAACGCGCCGGATGTCTACATGGACAAGATCGCGGTCGGTCCCGGCTACCCGGAAGGCGTGATCGATCTCGACAAGAGCCCGACTGAAAACGTCAAGGCCGTGGCTGCGGCCAAGGGCGTGAAGCCGGAAGAGATCATTGTCTGCGTGCTCGACCGTCCGCGTCACGAGGCTCTTATCGCCGAATTGCGTGAACTGGGCTGTGGTGTCGTGCTGATCGGTGACGGTGACGTCGCCGGCGTGATCGCGGTGACCGACGAGAACACCACGATCGACATGTACATGGGCTCCGGCGGCGCGCCCGAGGGTGTGCTCGCGGCGGCTGCGCTTCGTTGTGTCGGAGGCCAGTTCAACGGCCGCCTGCTGTTCCGCAACGATGACGAGCGCGCCCGCGCCCGCAAGTGGGGCATCGAGGATCTGAACAAGATCTACAAGCTCGAGGAACTGGCCAAGGGCGACTGCATCTTCGCGGCGACCGGCGTTACCAGCGGTTCGCTGCTCGACGGCGTGAAGCACCTCAAGGGCGGCAAGATGACGACCGAGAGTGTCGTCATGCGTGCGAGCTCAGGCACTGTGCGCTGGATAAAGGGCGAGCACCGCATCGTCTGATCTCTTGCGTATCTTTGCAGATCGGCGAAGGCCGGGTCCGGACCATACGGACCCGGCCTTCGCTGTATCGCCTGCCGGTGAAAACGGCGCTTGCTCTATTGCAATCGGATGACGCATGGCTAGAGGCGGGCGCGACCGCGCCAGCACCTTCGGCCGCATTGAGGGATTCGCCATGAAGATCATGTCCGGCAACAGCAACCTGCCGCTCGCCCGCGCCATTGCAGGATACCTTGAACTGCCGCTCACCGATGCGAGCGTCCGCCGTTTCGCTGACGAAGAGATCTTCGTCGAGATCCATGAGAACGTGCGTGGCGAGGACGTCTTCGTGGTGCAGCCCACCAGCTACCCGGCGAACGATAACCTGATGGAGCTGCTGATCTGCATCGACGCGCTGCGCCGTGCTTCGGCCAAGCGCATCACTGCGGTGGTGCCCTACTTCGGATATGCCCGCCAGGACCGCAAGCCCGGGCCGCGTACGCCGATTTCGGCCAAGCTGGTCGCGAACCTGATGACCGAGGCCGGCGCTGACCGCGTGCTCTCGGTCGATCTGCACGCCGGGCAGATCCAGGGCTTCTTCGACATCCCGACCGACAACCTGTTCGCAGCGCCGGTCATGGCGGCCGACATTCAGGCCCGCTACGGTGATCAGGCGCTGATGGTCGTCTCGCCCGACGTCGGCGGCGTGGTCCGCGCCCGTGCGCTTGCCAAGCGTCTGGACAATGCTCCGCTGGCCATCGTCGACAAGCGCCGCGACAAGCCGGGTCAGTCGGAAGTCATGAACATCATCGGCGACGTGAAGGGCCGCGCCTGCATCCTGATCGACGACATCATCGATTCCGGCGGCACCCTGTGCAACGCCGCGCAGGCGCTGATGGACGAAGGCGCTTCGAGCGTTACGGCCTACATCACGCACGGTGTCTTGTCCGGCGCTGCCGTCTCGCGCGTCAGCAATTCCGCGCTCAAGGAACTGGTAATCACCGATTCGATCCAGACCACCGATGCAGCGAAGGAATCTGACCGAATCCGGGAGCTGACCATCGCGCCGCTGATCGGCGAGGCAATTCGCCGTATTGCTGACGAGAGCTCGGTTTCCAGTCTGTTCGACTGAGGTCTTCGCGCCTTATTCCCAGGGACGGGCTTCCCCGGGCGCGATGCGGTGGAGCGCTTCCAGCCGGCGGGCTTGGCGTGATTCGAGTGACAGGGTGAGAATCGGCTGCGGCGACTTCACGAACTGGCGCGGCGACATGCCGAACAGTGCGGTGAATTCATGGATCAGGTGGCTTTCGTCGTAGTAGCGAAGCGCCATCTCCTCGCCCTCCGCCGAATCAGCGACGCCCCGCAGATGGCTGGCCATGTCGAGGGCACGGGCCCGGCGCAGGACCTGCTTGGGCGCCATCCCGAAGTCGCGGTTGGCCACGCGCTCGAGTTTGCGGCGTTCGACTTCACAAAGCTGCGCAGCCTCGCCGACGGACATTCCCGGATCCCTGAAGGTTATGTCCTCGAAGCGGGCGGCAATCGGGTCGGGCATGGCTCCGTCCATGTGTTCGATCCGCTTGCGCACGAGGTCTTCCAGCGTGTGCAGCCAGTCTTCGGGCGTGGCGTCGGGCGGCAGCATCGAGAGGATTTTGTCGGAAGGCATGGCGACAGCGGTTGTCGGGACCAGCCGGTCGAGAAAGTCGCCGAGCCTGGGGCCCCGCAACGCGGTGCAGGCGCCAGGCCGCATGCCCATTCCCACGCTGATGAAACTACCGGTGACCGTGACGGGCATGCGTTTCGTCTGCGGCCCGAAGAACAGTGCCGCGCGCCCGAACGTTTCGTGCCCGGTCGCGGTTTCGGCTGTCCAATCTCCGGCAAGCTGGATGCGGACGAAGGCGGCATCGCTGAACAGCCCGCACGATAATGTGTAGCCGGCAGGCGCCGAGACTTTCGTGACGTACAGGCGTGCGATCCATGGCGCCAGATCCGGTGCCGGTGCGCGATTGTATGACAGAGGCTGCCCGTCTTTAGTGACCCCCTGTTCCGGTGCGATCGCCGGATCGATTGCCGGGCGTTTGCTGTGATCCATACCCCCGCTCTTGCCACGCTCTCTTCGAATCAGAGCAATACGTCCGGCGAAACGGCCGCACAACGAGGGAAAACCTACCACAGGGATGTTGCGCCCTGCCATATTATTACAGTGGTGTCGCATGCGAGATGGCGGCTTGACCGGAGCGGCGTCCCATTGGCACAGGGCGGGCATGAAGATCGAACACGACATCGTTCTCGCCGTGAGGCTTGCCGAGGCAGCCGGAAACGCCATCCGTCCCCATTTCCGCAGCGGCCTGGATGCCGAGCGCAAGGCCGATGCCTCACCGGTGACGATAGCCGACCGGTCGGCGGAAGAAGCCATGCGGCGCATTCTCAAGGCAGAAGTGCCGCAGGATGCGATCATCGGCGAAGAGTTCGGAACCGAAACGGGCACTTCCAACCGGACATGGGTGCTTGATCCGATCGACGGGACCGTCTCGTTCATCGCCGGGCGTCCGATTTTTGGCACGCTGATCTCCTTGCTGGTCGACGGCTGGCCGGTGCTGGGCATCATCGATCAGCCGATTCTGGGCGAGCGCTGGATCGGGGCAAGTGGCCAGCCAACCACGTTCAACGGCAAGCCCGTGCGCACCCGTGCGTGCCGGGAATTGTCTCAAGCCATGCTGGCGACGACCGGGCCACACTATTTCGACGATCATCAGGGCCAGCATTTCATGGCACTGGCCGCCCGGACAGACCACCGCCGGATGATGATGGGCGGCGACTGCTATAATTATGGTCTGCTGGCGAGCGGACAGATCGACGTCGTTTGCGAGGCCGGTCTCAAGCTCCACGACTGGGCTGCGCTGGTGCCCGTCGTTGAAGGGGCAGGGGGGACGATGTGCGACTGGAACGGCGATCCGCTCCACGCCGAATCGGAGGGCCATGTGCTGGCGATCGGCGATCCGGCGCGGATGGAGGACGTTATCGAGGCGCTGGCCTGCCATCATTGAGCGGCCGGTTGCGCCTGTTCGTCTACGGTACTCTGCAGCCACAGGCGGGAACGCGCATGGCCCGCTGGATCGAGGCGCGGCTGGTTAAGGCCGAAGCGGCCAGCGTACCCGGTCGCCTCTTCGCGGTGCAAGGCGGCAATGGTTGGTTCCCGGCACTGGTCCCGGCGAAGTCGGGTGCGCGCGTGCAGGGCACATTGTGCGAACTCAGGCTGGCGCCGGGTGATCTGGCCCGGCTGGACCGTTACGAGGGGCAGGAGTACCGCCGCACCTGCCTGCCCGTGCGAACGGGCCGTGCAGGACTGGTCCCGGCGCAAGTATACCTGTGGCGCATTGCCTTGCCGCCAGAGGCACCGGCTATCGGCTGCGGTGATTTTGCAGGGTGGTTGTTGCAGACCCGCCGCCGGGCCTTTTCAAGCCCGCGCGACGGGACCTGAGCCCCCGGGGGCGCTGCACTCTTGCGTTTCAGCCGTTCCCGCACTAAAGGGCCGCCCTTCAATCGACACGACTTGAGTCTTTCGAAAAAGAGATTCGCGGGTCGGCCTGGCGAAAAGGGCTGCCAGGGCCGGCGGGACGTGTCCCTGAACAGGAGACGAAAATGCCCAAGTTGAAGACCAAGAGCGGTGTGAAGAAGCGCTTCAAGATCACCGCCACCGGCAAGGTGAAGCACGGCGTTGCCGGCAAGCGCCACCGCCTGATCAGCCATAACGGCAAGTACATCCGCCAGAATCGCGGCACCGAAGTCATTTCCGACGCCGATGCCAAGACGATCAAGAAGTGGGCGCCCTACGGGCTCAACTGAGGAGTACTGACCGATGAGCCGTATCAAGAGGGGTGTAACCACCCGCGCCAAGCACAAGCGTATTCTGGACCAGGCCAAGGGCTACCGCGGCCGCCGCAAGAACACGATCCGCGTCGCCCGTCAGGCCGTCGAAAAGGCCGGCCAGTACGCCTATCGCGACCGCAAGGTTAAGAAGCGGAACTTCCGTGCCCTGTGGATCCAGCGCATCAACGCTGCGGTCCGCAACGAAGGCCTCACCTACTCGCAGTTCATGCACGGCGTTAAGCTCGCCGGTATCGAGCTCGACCGCAAGGCGATGGCCGATCTCGCGATGAACGAAGGTGCCGTGTTCACCGCCGTCATCGCGCAGGCGAAGGCCGCGCTTCCGGCCTGAGCCGGTGGCATGGTTCCAGGGATCGCCCGGAGCCGCAAGAATTGAAAAGGGCGCGGGGAGCAATCCCCGCGCCTTTTCATTTGTTCGCGTGCGCGCATCTTGCATGCCGGCTGCTGCGGGATCACATTGCCGGAGTAGGAAGGTGGGAAGGGGCTGCATGGCAACTGGCCACGTCATGATCCAGTACTGTCCGGTGCCCGAAAATCTGGCGCCCTACATCGGTGCTGTGTTCTACTGCGATTTCCAGCAGGCTGGTTCGGACCGGCTGCATGACATCCTGTTTCCGGCATGGGGCAGTTTGCGTTTTCAATACGGTTCGCTCTGGCATGCCGAAATGGACCAGGGCGCGCAAACCGTAGAGTCCCGTTTTGTGGTGGCTGGCCCCCGTACCCGGCAATTGGGCTTTTCGATGGGAACCGGGCGGCAGTGGGGGATACGGCTGAGGCCGCTCGGCTGGGCGGCGCTGACAGGCGTTCCGGCGGATGCCTATGCTGACAGAATCGCCGATGGCGATACCGATGAGACGTTCGCGCGCTTTCGTCCGCTGTATGATTTGCTCGCGGCGGATGACGCGCTTCCGGGATTGCAGTTCGACCGGTTCATGGCTTTTCTGGAGGCTCTGCCGAAGCAGTCCGTGCTCCATGCTCATCTTGTGGCGAGTGTCGAAGCCGCTCTGGCCGACCCTGACGTCCGTACGGCGGCAGAGATGGCAGAGCGGGCCGGATGCAAACAGCGTACTCTGGAACGGGCTTGCCGGGCCATCTTCGGCTTCACGCCCAAGATGCTTGTCCGCCGCCACAGGTTTCTGCGCAGTCTGGAGCACTATGCGAGCAACCCGGCGCGGCGCTGGGTCGGGGCGATGGACCAGGGTTATCACGATCAGGCCCAGTTCGTGCGCGACTTCCGCGCCTTCATGGGCATGACACCGCGTGAGTATGCAGCGCTCGACAAGCCGGTCATGGACCTGCTCATGCGCGAGCGCCTTCGCGGCAATGGAAATTCGGAAGTTATGAATTCCGTGCCGATCTGAGCCTGTCCCCGGCGTTGCGATTCGCTGTCAGTCACCCTAAGGAGCGCGCTTCCCGTTCCAGCAACAGCCAGGCAGACAACCAGTGGACTACGCAGCAACCGGCCAGGAAGCGCTCTCGCGCATCGCTGGCGCCACGGATCTTGAAGCTCTCGAAGCGCTGCGGGTCGAGTTTCTGGGCAAGCAGGGATCGATCTCGGGCCTGCTCAAGACGCTGGGCAAGCTGACCCCGGAAGAACGGACGGTTGAAGGCCCGAAGATCCACGGGCTGCGTGAAAGCGTGACCGAAGCGCTGGCCAGCCGCAAGGCAACGCTTGAGGCGGCCGTGCTGGAAGCGAAGCTGGCCTCCGAAACCATCGACCTGTCGCTCCCCGCGCCGGAAACGCCGCGGGGCACCGTGCATCCGGTTTCGCAGGTGATGGACGAACTGGCCGAGATCTTCGCCGACATGGGCTTTGCCGTTGCGACCGGTCCTGAGATCGAGGACGACTGGCACAACTTCACCGCGCTCAACATGCCGGAAACTCATCCTGCGCGCGCGATGCACGACACGTTCTATTTCCCTGACCGCGATGCGCAGGAGCGCGAGATGGTGCTGCGTACGCATACCTCGCCGGTGCAGATACGCACGATGCTCGCCGAAGGTGCTCCGCTCCGCATCATCGCGCCGGGCCGCGTCTACCGGTCTGACAGCGACGCCACGCACACCCCGATGTTCCATCAGGTCGAGGCGCTGGTGATCGACAAGCATATTCACCTCGGCCATCTCAAGTGGACGCTGGAAACCTTCCTGAAGGCCTTCTTCGAGCGTGACGACATCGTCCTGCGCCTGCGCCCCAGCTATTTCCCCTTCACCGAGCCTTCGGTCGAGGTGGACGTCGGCTATGCCAACGAAGGCGGCCGCCGCGTGGTCGGCGGTTCGGGCGACGAGCCCGGCCATGCCTGGATGGAAGTGCTCGGCAGCGGCATGGTCAACCGCCATGTCATCAAGGCCGGCGGGCTCGATCCCGACGAATGGCAGGGCTTCGCCTTCGGCGTGGGCGTGGATCGCCTCGCCATGCTGAAGTACGGCATGGACGACCTGCGCGCCTTTTTCGATGGCGATGTGCGCTGGCTTTCCCACTACGGCTTCTCCGCCCTCGACGTGCCGACCCTTTCGGGCGGCGTTGGCACGCCTGCCTGATCGGCTGGATTGCGGAAGGAAACAGAAACGATGAAATTCTCGCTCTCCTGGCTCAAGCAGTACCTCGAAACCGAAGCGACGGTCGAAGAGGTTGCCGCCAAGCTCAATGCCATCGGCCTTGAAGTCGAAGGCATCGAGGACCCGTCCGCCAAGCTGGCCGGTTTCCGCGTCGCGAAAGTCCTAACCGCCGCGCGCCACCCCGACGCGGACAAGCTGCAGGTGCTGACTGTCGATACCGGGGATGGCCAGCCGCTGCAGGTGGTCTGCGGCGCGCCCAATGCCCGCGCGGGCCTCGTCGGTGTGCTCGGCCTTCCGGGCGCTACGGTTCCGGCGAACGGCATGGTGCTGAAGGTCGCCGCCGTGCGCGGGGTCGAATCGAACGGCATGATGTGCTCCACGCGCGAGCTCGAACTTGGCGATGACCACGATGGCATCATCGAGCTTCCCGCGGATGCGCCGGTCGGCACCGCCTTTGCCGAGTACCATGGCGCCGATCCGGTGATCGAGGTGGCGATCACGCCGAACCGTCCGGATTGCATGGGCCTCTATGGCATTGCCCGCGACCTGGCAGCGGCGGGGCTCGGCACCCTGAAACCCATTCAGGAGCTCGATCTCGCCGGTGATTTCCCGTGCCCGGTGGACATTCGCACCGATGATGCGGAAGGCTGCCCGGCTTTCTATGGTCGGGTCATCCGGGGCGTAAAGAATGGCCCTTCGCCGCAGTGGCTGCAGGACCGGCTCAAGTCCGCGGGACAGCGGCCGATCTCGGCGCTGGTCGATGCGACGAACTACCTGATGCTGGCCTATGGCCGCCCGGCTCATGCCTATGATCTGGCCAAGCTGAGCGGCGCGGTCTTCGCGCGCCGCGCGAAGCAGGGCGAGACCGTGCTGGCGCTTAACGAAAAGGAATACACGCTCGATGCGGACATGACCGTGATCGCCGACGACAACGGTGTTCACGACATTGCCGGCATCATGGGCGGCGAGCATTCGGGCTGCGGGGACGAGACCACCGACATCCTGCTCGAAATCGCCTATTTCGATCCCGAGAGGATTGCCAAGACCGGCCGCAAGCTCAATCTGACCTCCGATGCGCGTGCGCGTTTCGAGCGCGGCATCGATCCCAACTTCCTCGATCAGGGCCTCGCGCACCTGACCAAGCTGATCCAGACGCTGTGTGGCGGTGAGGCCTCGGAGGTCGTGCGTGCGGGTGCCGCACCCACCACACCGAAGATCGTCCATTTCGATCCGGCCCTGACCGAGAAGCTGGGCGGCATTTCGATCCCGCTCGACGAGCAACAGCGCATTCTCGAATCGCTGGGTTTCGTGGTGGTCGCCGAGCAGGCCGGGTACGAAAACGCCTGGGCCGTTACTGTGCCCGGCTGGCGTCCCGACGTCGATGGTGCGCCTGATCTCGTCGAGGAAGTCGTCCGCATCCACGGCCTCGACAAGGTCGAGAGCGTGGCTCTGCCGCGGGCCGATGGTGTCGCCCGGCCGACCGCCACTCCGGCGCAGAAGCAGGAGCGGCGCGTTCGCCGCGCGGCCGCTTCGCGCGGGCTGCAGGAGGCTGTCACCTGGTCGTTCCTGCCGCAGGCGGAAGCCGATGCCTTCGCGGACGGCAACGGCGGCCTGTGGACGCTCTCCAACCCGATCAGCGAGGACATGAAGGTCATGCGGCCCTCGCTGCTGCCGGGCCTGCTCTCTGCAGCGAAGCGCAATCTCGATCGCGGCGCTTCCTCGTTGCGGCTGTTCGAACTCGGCCGCCGCTATTTCCGCGGCAACGCCGGGGCGAGCGATGAACGCATGGCGTTGGGCGTGGTCCTTGCGGGTGAAAAGGCCTCGCGCGGCTGGGCGAGCGGCAAGGCTGTTGCATTCGACGCCTATGACGCCAAGGCCGAAGCACTAGCGCTGCTGGCCGAGGCGGGCGCGCCCGCCGACAAGCTGCAGGTGATGGGCGAAGCTGGCCCGCAATTCCACCCCGGCCAGTCGGGCACGTTGCGCCTTGGCCCCAAGAACGTGCTCGCGCGCTTCGGTATGCTGCATCCCACAGCGGCGAAGCAGTTCGACATCGATGGCCCGGTCGCCATGGCCGAAATCTATCTCGACGCCATCCCCGGCAAGAAGGGCGCTGCCGCGTTCGCTCGTGTATCCTATGCCCCGCCGGCATTGCAGGCGGTTACGCGCGACTATGCCTTCCTCGTGCCGGCGGACTTGCCGGCTGGCGATCTGGTGCGCGTTGTGCAGGGCGCGGACAAGGCGAACATCGTCGCGGCCCGCCTGTTCGATGACTTCCGCGGCCAGGGCGTTCCGGAAGGGCAGAAGTCGCTGGCACTTGAAGTCACACTCCAGCCGCTCGAAAAGAGCTATAAGGAAGAAGACCTGAAGGCCATCACCGGGAAGGTGACCGCCGCTGCCGCCAAGCTCGGGGCCGTCCTGCGCGGCTGACCAGGGGAAACAGGAGATCGCCGGTGCCGGAAATGGAATTCGTGACCATCAGTTCCGGCGATCTCACTGCCCGGATCAATCCTTTCGGGGCCGAGCTCTGGTCATTGACCGATGCGCACGGTCGAGAGTTCATGACCGCTGGCGATCCGGCGTTCTGGTCCGGGCACGCGCCTCTGCTGTTCCCCATCGTGGGCGGTCTCGCAGCGAACCGATACCGGGTGGATGGGCAGGAATATGAGCTGCCCCGGCACGGATTTGCTCGCCGCTCACCATTCGAGCTCATGGAAGCAGGCGAATGCTCCGCGCGCTTCCGATTGCGTGACAGCGCGGAGACGCGTGCTGTCTACCCGTTCGCGTTTGAACTGGAGATGGCTTTCGTTCTTGACGGCACGACGCTGCACATGACCGCGACCGTGCGCAATCCCGGCGATACCGCGCTGCCGTTCAGCTTTGGCTATCACCCGGCCTTCGCCTGGCCCTTACCCGGCGGATCGGACAAGGCAGACCACGTTATCGCTTTTTCCAGCCCGGAAACCCAACGGGTTCGCCGTCTTGACCCCGCTTCAGGCCTGATGCTGCCTGACGCCGAGCCCACGCCGGTCGAAGGTCATCACCTGGCGCTCGACGCCGCATTGTTCGAGGCTGATGCGATGATATGGGACGAGCTGGTGAGCCGATCACTCACGTTCGGCACGCCCGGTGGTGCGCAGCTTGCCATCGGCTTTCCCGATACGCCGATGCTGGGGATATGGCAGAAGCCCGGCGCGCCGTTTCTGTGCATCGAACCGTGGCAGGGCCATGCAGACCCCGTTGGCTTTTCCTGCGATTTCCGCGAGAAACCCGGGATTGTGAATCTGGAGTCCGGGGATGCCCGCGCGTTCCGCATGGACGTCACTGTCCTGCCTGCCGATTGAATGGGCGATTAAAGGAGTTTGCCATGAAGACCGTTCTCGTCACTGGCGCCACGGCCGGTATCGGCGAAGCCTGTGCCCGTGCCTTCGTCGAGGCGGGCTGGAAGGTGATCGCCACCGGCCGCCGGGCGGAACGGCTCGAGGCGCTGGTCGATGAGCTGGGCGCGGACCGCGTCCACCCCTGCGTGTTCGACGTGCGCGACGAGGCGGCCCGCAATGCTGCGCTCGATGCCCTGCCCGAGAGCTTTGCGAAGATCGACTGCCTCGTGAACAACGCCGGTCTCGCGCTCGGCACCGAAAAAGCGCAGGACGCCGATCTCGCCAACTGGAAGACGATGATCGACACCAACGTCACGGCGCTGGTCTCACTCACCCACAAGCTGCTGCCCGCTCTGATTGCCAGTAAGGCGGTGATCGTGAACCTGTCCTCGGTCGCGGCGACCTACCCTTACACCGGTGGCAACGTCTATGGCGGCAGCAAGGCGTTTGTCCGTCAGTTCTCGCTGGGCCTGCGCTCGGACCTTGCCGGAACCGGCGTGCGCGTCACCTCGATCGAGCCGGGCATGGTCGAGACCGAATTCACGCTGGTACGTACTGGCGGCAATCAGGCGGCATCGGACACGCTCTACGCAGGCATGCGCCCGCTGGACGGGCCGGACATTGCCGATGTTGTGCTCTGGGTCGCCAGCCAGCCGCCGCACGTCAACATCAATGCGCTGGAACTGATGCCGGTGGCGCAGTCCTTCGCGGGCTTCCAGGTGGCGCGCGAAGGCTAGGCGTTGCGGGAATCCCGTTGCGTCCTTAAAGGCGCGCGGATGACCAATTCACGCCGTACCTTCGCGATCATCTCGCACCCTGACGCGGGTAAGACCACGCTGACCGAAAAGCTGCTGCTGCAGGGCGGCGCCATTCACCTTGCCGGTGAAGTAAAGGCGCGCGGGCAGGCGCGGCGGGCGCGGTCGGACTGGATGAAGATCGAGCAGCAACGCGGCATCTCGGTCACCAGCTCGGTGATGACCTTCGAGCGCACTGACGCAAATGGCGACAAGGTGACGTTCAACCTGCTCGATACGCCGGGCCACGAGGACTTCTCGGAAGACACCTATCGCACGCTGACGGCCGTCGACTCCGCGATCATGGTGATCGACGCGGCCAAGGGCATCGAGCCGCAGACCCGCAAGCTGTTCGAGGTCTGCCGCTTGCGCTCGTTGCCGATCATCACTTTCATCAACAAGGTGGACCGCGAAGGCCGCGCCTGCTTCGATCTGATGGACGAAGTGGCCGACAAGCTGGCGCTTGACGTGTGCCCGATGTCCTGGCCGGTCGGCATGGGCGGGCTGTTCGAGGGCATCCTCGACATTGCTACCGGCAAGGTCAGCCGGCCGGAGGGCGGCAGCAAGGAATTCCTCGGCAAGGTCGACGAGAACGTGACGCTGCCTGTCGAGGTGGCGGACGAACTGGAGCTGGCCGTGGCCGGTTATCCCGAGTTCGATCTCGAAGCCTATCGCGCCGGCGACCTGACCCCGGTCTTCTTTGGCTCCGCGCTCAAGAACTTCGGTGTGGCCGAGCTGATCGACGCCATCGCCAGATACGCCCCGCCACCACGCCCGCAGCCGACCGAAGCGGGGCCAGTCGAGCCGGAGAACAAGGAAGTCACCGGCTTCATCTTCAAGGTGCAGGCCAACATGGACCCGATGCACCGCGACCGCATCGCCTTCATGCGACTGGTTTCGGGGACCTTCAAGCGCGGGATGAAGCTGACGCCTTCCGGGCTGGGCAAGTCGATCGCGGTCCACTCGCCGATCCTGTTCTTTGCTCAGGACCGCGAAATCGCCGACAATGCCGAACCGGGCGACATCATCGGCATTCCCAACCACGGCACCTTGCGGGTGGGCGATACGCTGTCCGAGAAGAACCAGATCCGTTTTACCGGTTTGCCCAACTTCGCGCCGGAAATCCTGCGCCGTGTCGCGCTGAAGGACCCGACCAAGACCAAGCAGCTGCGCAAGGCGCTCGACGATCTGTCCGAGGAGGGCGTGATCCAGGTGTTCTACCCGGAGATTGGCTCGCAGTGGATCGTCGGCGTGGTCGGCCAGTTGCAGCTCGACGTGCTGATCTCGCGGCTGGAAGCGGAATACAAGGTGGAAGCTGTGCTCGAAGCCTCGCCCTTCGACACCGCGCGCTGGCTCAAGGGCAGCGATCAGGCGCTGCGCGACTTTGCCGAGTTCAACAAGATGAACCTCGCCAAGGATCGCGATGGCGACCCGGTTTTCATGGCCCGGTCGGCGTGGGACGTGGGCTACCAGCAGGAACGCAATCCGGAGCTGACGTTCAGCGCTACCAAGGAGCGGTGAGCGGAATCGGAAGCCGTTTCACGGATTGGACGAGGGCCGCCTTGGCAAGCCCCACCGGGAATGCCTAAATCGCCTCTCGCAAAAGCCCGGCAGGACCTTCCCGTTGCAGATCACTTTCGCCAGTTACAACATTCACAAGGCGGTCGGCCTTGACCGGCGGCGTGACCACGAACGCATCCTGCGCATCCTGCTGGAAGTCGATGCAGACATTGTCGCGCTGCAGGAAGTGGATCGCCGGTTCGGCCGGCGCATGGCGGTGCTGCCGCTCGATGCGATCCATGCGGCAACCGACTATGTGCCTGTGCCTTTGTCGATGAAGCCGGACAGTCTGGGCTGGCACGGCAATGCTCTGCTGGTGCGCAAGGGGATCGATCTGGTCGAAGCGGCGCCGGTACCCTTGCCCGTGCTGGAGCCACGGGGGGCAATCCGGGCCGATCTCCTGCTGGAAGGCAGGCGGGTACGCGCGATCGGCATGCATCTCGATCTGTCGGGATTGCGCCGCCGTCATCAGGTCCGCAGCGTGCTCGCGCATTGCGCGGATTGCGATCATCAGGTGCCGACCGTGCTCATGGGAGACCTCAACGAGTGGTCGCAGCGCGGGGGATGCTTGCAGGAATTCGACGGTGAAGCATGGCGGGTCCTTGCACCAGGCCACAGCTTTCCCTCCCGGCGCCCGATTGCGCGGCTCGACCGCATTATTGTTTCGCCGGAATGGGATGTCCTGGGAACGCAGGTGCACCACAGCCCGTTATCCGCGACAGGTTCTGACCATCTGCCGGTTAAAGCGTCTCTTTTTCTGCCTAAAAAATAGGCACGTGCTCACGAATCGGGCGACGTAACGTGCCCCTTCTGCGGCAATCCGGGTGGTGCTTCCCGGAATCTTGCCAATTGGTAAATTGGCATATCCCTTGCTTTTGTACACGCTAGCCGGCGCTGGGGCCGGTGACAAACAGGGGATAGGCATGAAGTTCATCATCGCCATCATTAAGCCCTTCAAGCTGGACGAGGTGCGTGAGGCACTCGGCGCGATCGGCGTCGCCGGCATGACCGTTTCCGAGGTGAAGGGCTTCGGGCGCCAGAAGGGCCAGACCGAGATTTATCGTGGGGCCGAGTATTCGACCAACATGCTGCCGAAGGTGAAGATCGAGGTGGCTGCACCTGACGATCTCGCACCGAAGATCGTCGAAACGATCCAGCAGGTTGCCAGCACCGAAGCGATCGGTGACGGCAAGATTTTCGTTCTCGACCTCGCTTCGGCCGTGCGTATCCGCACCGGCGAAGCCGGCGACACCGCGCTTTGAGGAGTCTTTCCACGATGAACCGCAAGATTCTCTGCGGCGCCGGCGCTCTCACCGCGTCGCTGTTTGCCGCCATGCCTGCCTGGGCCGAAGAAGCGGCCAAGGTCCCCAACCCCGGCAACAATGCCTGGATGATGACTTCGACCATTCTGGTCCTGCTCATGATCCTTCCCGGCCTTGCCCTGTTCTACGGCGGTTTGACCCGTTCGAAGAACATGCTTTCCACGATGACTCAGATCGGTGCCGTCGCGGCTCTCGCGATGCTCATCTGGGTGATGTACGGCTACTCGATGGCGTTCGGCCCGGTGACCTCGGAAGGTTTCATCGGCAATTTCGTCAGCAGCGGCAGCCTGTTCCTTTCGTCGGTCACGCCCGATTCGGTCGCGGCCACCTTCTCTGACGAAGTGATCTCCGAATACGTCTTCGTCTGCTTCCAGATGACCTTCGCCGCGATCACCGTGGCTCTGGTGCTGGGTGCGACCGTCGAGCGTATCAAGTTCTCGGCTGTGATGGCTTTTGCCGTCGTGTGGTTGACGATCGTCTACTTCCCGATCGCGCACATGGTCTGGGCCGGTGGCGGTCTGCTGTTCAAGCTCGGTGCTCTCGACTTCGCCGGCGGTACCGTCGTTCACATCAACGCCGGTGTCTCGGCGCTCGTGGCCGCTCTGATCCTCGGCAAGCGCAAGGGCTTCCCGAGCGAGCCGATGCCGCCGCACTCGCTGACGCTGACCATGGTCGGCACCGGCCTGCTGTGGGTGGGCTGGTTCGGCTTCAACGCCGGTTCGGAACTCGAGGCTGACGGCACTGCCGGTCTCGCCATGATCAACACGTTCGTCGCCACCGCTTCGGCCGGCCTGTTCTGGATGCTTGCCGAGAAGTTCAGCGGTCACAAGGGTTCGGCTCTGGGCTTCTGCTCGGGCATCGTTGCCGGCCTCGTTGCCGTCACGCCTGCTGCCGGTAACTCGGGTCCGTTCGGCGCCATCGTGCTCGGCGCGGTTGCCTCGATCGTCTGCTTCATCATGGTTTCGAAGGTCAAGCCGGCGCTCGGCTACGACGACTCGCTCGACGCTTTCGGTGTCCACGGCGTCGGCGGTATCATCGGTGCCATCGGCACCGGCATCGTCTACCAGCCGGGTCTCGGTGGTCCGGGCGATGGCTCGACTGCCATGGGTGCCCAGGTGTGGATCCAGATCCAGGCCGTGATGGTTTCGATCGTCTGGGCCGCCATCGGCACCGTGATCGCGATCTTCATCGCCAAGCTGATCACCGGGCTGCGTGTCACCGAGGAAATCGAGCACGAAGGTCTCGATATCGGCGAACACGGCGAGCGCGCCTACAACTAAGATCCTACGAGTTTGGCGGCGGCGGGTACTTCCTCCTCTCCTCCCACCCGTCGTCGCCAACCGATGTTCCTCCTGCGAACACAAACTCAATGGGCCGGAGCCAGCCGCTCCGGCCCTTTTTTCGTGAGAAGCCGGCCTTGCGCCGGTTTTTCTTTGTGTGGCTGACGCCGATATGAGACATATCGCCGTTGATAGCGGGCAGGGGCCTTCCGGTCCGGCTCAGGGCAAAATCAGGGAGCGCGGGGCAGCATGAAATTCATCACCGCCATCATCAAGCCGTTCAAGTTCACCGATGTGAAGCAGGCGCTCAGCGATCTTGGCGTGTCGGGCCTGACGGTGACCGAAGTGAGCGGTTATGGACGGCAGAAAGGGCAGACCGAAGTCTATCGCGGTGCCGAATATGTCTCGAGCATGTTACCAAAGCTGAAGCTAGAGATTGCGGTTTCGGATGCCTTCGCTGACAAGGTCATCGAGATCGTAAGCGCGTCCGCGCATACCGACGAGATCGGTGACGGAAAGATTTTCGTGTTCGATCTCGCGGATGTTCTGCGCGTTCGCACTGGCGAGCAGGGTGATCTGGCGCTTTGAGCGCCGCCGGCGTCAACCGCCGGCAGCCAGCATGTCGATCAACTGGCGTACGGGCGTGACGTCGTAACCTGCGGATGCCGCTTTCGAGGCAATGACGGCGGGATTGTCACCTGCCTTGGCGCGGGCCAGCGCCCACAGCAGAGTGGATCGCGTGCCGGAGCGGCAGTAGGCGAGAACCGGACCGCCCGCCCCGTCCAGCGCATCCAGCATGGCATCGACCTGACCCTGGCTGAAGCCGGCATGGGTCACTGGGATGGCGACATAATCCAGCCCGGCATCGCGCGCGGCGGCTTCGATGTCGGGGCCCGAGGGCTGGCCATCTTCCTCGCCTTCGGGTCGGTTGTTGATGATCCTCACGACTCCGAGCGCTTTGGCTTTTGCAATGGCATCGGTGCCGATCTGCGGGCTGGCAAAGACAGTGTCGGTAATCTGGCGGAACATCGTTTCGAATCTCCCTTGAGGAACGATCTCGAACCAGATGGGATTCTGATCCTGCGCTCTTCAAGACCTGCTTTGTCGAACACGCAAGCCAAATTGCTGGTCAAAATCGAAAGAGAAAGGGCATTCAGGCTCAAACTGCCCCGTATTTCCATTCGCTATTGCGTTGGGAGTCGTGTAAGAGGCATGATTGCAGGAAAGGGGTGAGCTTTGTTCATTCTTGCCCTGACGCCCGGCGCGGTCTCGTCCACGTGTCCGGGCGCGTGCTTTTTGGGCGCAGCGTAAGGTACGTTCGTAAAGATGGGTTTTGACAGAGGTCGTCGCGGAAGGGGACGCGACAAGCGGGATCGGTTCGGAGAGGACGATTTCGATCCGTTTTTCGGTGGGCAAGATCGTTTCGGCGGCGGTGATCGCGGTGGCTTCGGCGGCGGCGATCGTGGCGGTTTCGGCGGCGGTGATCGCGGCGGCTTCGGTGGCGGCGGTGGTGGCGGCTTCGGCGGTGGCGATCGTGGCGGCTTCGGCGGCGGTGGTCGCGGCTTCGGTGGCGGCGG
>NZ_JALHLE010000042.1 GCF_022832385.1 Novosphingobium album (ex Hu et al. 2023) | reverse complement strand
TTCCTCGCCATTCCATTCCTCCTTCGTGCCAAAATCTAAAACAGAATTTGGGCCACTCAGAAGGGGGCAGATCACGCCAGATTGACCGTGCGCGATTGGCAAAGACCGGTGATCAGAACCGCCAGCGTCACAAGTCGACTCTTGCTTAACGAAAACTGGCGACCTAACCCCTCCATGAGGGCGGCGTGGCAGGCTGAAGACATCGAAGATCCTTTTGGTCGAGAATCTTCCAATTCAGCACATCACGTCGTCTTTAACCACCACTGTCGTGTGCTGTGGGGCAGGGGATAGGGTCAGGTCAGGATCGCCATCGCGTTTTCCACCAGATCGCGGAATGCCTCCATGAACCTGGCTGCGATCGCTCCATCGATAGCGCGGTGATCGAAGCTGGCGGTTGCGGACATAACCGTTGCCAGCCGGATTTCGCCGTCGACATTCCAGGGCTGTTCGAGACCCGCGCCGATACCCAGGATAAGTGCCTGCGGCGGGTTTATCACCGGGAACATCTCGTCGATGCCGAACATGCCCAGGTTGGAGATGGAGGCGGTGCCGCCCGAGTAGTCTTCTGGCGTGAGCTTGCCCTCGCGGGCCTTGGTCGAAAGCGCCTTGGTGGTTTGTGCGATGGCGGCAAGCCCAAGCGTGTTGGCGCTCTTGATAACCGGCGTGATCAGCCCGCCGTCGATCGCCACGGCCATGGAAATATCGGCACGGGCAAAGCGATGGAGATCGTCGCCGCCGAACTGGACGTTCGCATCCGGCACGGCGACCAGCGCCATCGCCATCGCTTTTATCAGCATGTCGTTTACGCTGAGCTTGATCCCGCGCGGTGCAAGGCTGGCGTTCAGCTCGCCGCGCAGTTTGAGCAGGGGATCAAGATTGCAGCGCGCCGTGAGGTAAAAGTGCGGCACTGTCCGCTTGCTCTCGGACAAGCGGCGGGCGATGGTCTTTCGCATGTTCGAAAGCTTGACCGTCTCGACCGGGACGCCTGGCGGCGGCGCGATGATGGCTTCGGGAGCGGCCGGAATTGCGACCATAGTCACGGCGGAGGGAAGGGGCTTCAGCCCGAGATCTGCTTTCACGATCTTGCCGCGCGGGCCAGTTCCCTCGATGGCCGACAGGGCGATCTCCTTGATTGCGGCGATGCGGCGGGCGAGGGGGGTCGCATTGGCGTTGTCGTCCGGTACCGGCGGCGGTGTCGGAGCGTGCGTGGACGCCGTGACTGAGGCGGGAGCCGGGGAAGCATCGGCTCCTGCCGGTTCACTGGCCATGGCGCCATCGGCTAAAGCAGGCTCTGGCAAAGATTCGCTGTCCTCCGCCAGCAGCGCGACGACGGTGCCGACGGGAACATCGTCGGTGCCTTCGGGAATGACCAGCCTGCCGATACGCCCGTCCTGATCGGCTTCGAATTCCATCGTCGCTTTGTCGGTTTCGATCTCGGCGATCGGATCGCCGGTCTTGACCCTGTCACCTTCGGCTACGAGCCATTTGGCGAGCGTGCCCTTTTCCATTGTCGGCGACAGAGCCGGCATCCTGAGTTCGATCGCCATGGTCAGTTCTCCAGAAAGAGTTCTGCGGCCGCGTCGATTATGGCATCGACGTCGAGCCGGTAAATGCGGTAGAGATCGGGAAGGTCGCCGGTCTGGCCGAAGCGATCAGTGCCCAGCGGACTTACGCGCATGCCCTTAACGCCGCCCAGCCAGGACAGCGCGCCGGGCGATCCGTCGAGGACGGTCACCAGCCCGGCACCTGGCGACAGCGCGCCGAGCAGCGTTTCGGCATGACAAGGCTCCACCGTCTGTCCAGTCCAGAGTGCTGCGCGCCGGGCCGCCCATCCGCGATGGAGCAGGTCGGCTGAAGTGACGTTGAGCAGCCCCAGGCCAGGCATGTCCTCGCGCAGTTGCTCCCATGCCTGCAGCACCTCAGGAGCGACCACGCCAGTAAAGACGATGGCCGCTTCGGCGCCCGGTTCCGGCTTGCGCAACCAGTAGCCGCCCTTGAGCGCATCGGCCTCCCAGTTCCCGCTCTCGCGCGCGATCTGCGGGATGGCGCGGGTGGAGAGGCGTAGATAGACCGAACTGCCTTCGGGCTGCTGCATATGATCGAATGCCCAGCGCATCATTGCGGTGAGTTCATCAGCATAGGCCGGCTCGAAATAGGTGAGGCCCGGCTGGCTCATACCGATCAGCGGGGTGTTGATCGACTGATGCGCACCGCCTTCGGCCGCCAGCGTTATCCCCGATGGTGTGCCGACAAGCAGGAAGCGCGAATCCGAATAACAGCCGTAGTTGAGGGCATCGAGCCCGCGCGCGATGAACGGATCGTAGACTGTGCCTACCGGCAGCAGCCGCGTTCCGAAGTGCGGCGCGGCCAGACCGAGCGCGGCCAGTGCGACGAAGAAATTGTTCTCGGCAATACCCAGTTCGATATGCTGGCCCGCCGCGTGCTGCGCCCATTTCTGCGCGGAGGGGATCTTTGCCTTCTGGAACACGTCGGCCAGTTCCTGCCGCCGGAACAGGCCGCGCTGGTTGACGAAGGCGCCCAGATTGGTCGTCTGCGTCACGTCGGGCGCGGTGGTCACGATCCGGTCAGCGAGTTCCTCGCCCGACTTCGCGAGATCGAGCAGGATGCGGCCGAAAGCGGCCTGAGTCGATTGCTCTGCGCCGTCGGGAACGGGCAGCCGTGCGGGAACATGCACTGCGGGCGCGATCGGCTCGGCCGCCTTGCTAGCCAGCGGGCTGGCGGCAAGAAAGGCCCTGAGCTGTGCGGCGGTGTTGTCGCCCATGCCGGCCCAGGTTTCCCATTCGCCGCCTTCGGGGATGCCCAGACTGGCGCGGAACTGTTCCATCTGCGCCGGGTTCATCATGCCCGAGTGATTGTCCTTGTGCCCCGCCAGCGGCAGGCCTTGGCCCTTCACCGTATAAGCGATGAACAGGGTGGGCCGGTCGTCGTCGGCGGCGTCGAACGCGTCGATCAGCGTTTCGATGCAGTGGCCGGCGAGGTTGGTCATCAGCTTCGCCAGCGCATCGTCGTCGAAGCTGTCGAGCAGCTTCTTCACGTTCGGCTTTGCACCAATATCCGCCATGAGCCGTTCGCGCCACGCCGCGCCGCCCTGATACGTCACCGCGGCGAACTCGGCATTGGGGCAATTGTCGATCCATTCTTCCAGCGTCCTGCCGCCGGGCCGCTTGAATGCGGCTTGCTGCAGTTTGCCGTATTTGAGCGTGACGACGCGCCAGCCGCAGGTCTCGAAGATGTCGCCGAAACGGCGGAACATGCGGTCTGGCGTCGTCGCGTCGAGCGACTGGCGGTTGTAATCGACGATCCACCAGCAATTGCGCAGGTCGTGCTTGTATCCCTCGATCAGGCATTCGTAGATGTTGCCTTCGTCGAGTTCGGCATCGCCCATGAGCGCGATCATGCGCCCGGCGTCCTCTTCATGCACCTGGCCATGCGCGATCAGGTAGTCCTGCACGAGGGAGGTGAACGCGGTGACGGCGACACCCAGACCGACCGAGCCGGTCGAGAAGTCGACCGGGATCTTGTCCTTGGTGCGGCTGGGATAGCTCTGGACGCCGCCCAGGCCGCGAAACTTTTGCATGCGCTCCAGCGTCTGGTTGCCCAGCAGATAGTGAATGGCGTGCAGCACCGGCCCCGCGTGGGGCTTCACCGCGACCTTGTCCTGCGGACGCAGGGCGTGGAAATAGAGCGCCGCCATGATCGCCGTCATCGACGCGCAACTGGCTTGATGGCCGCCAACCTTGAGCCCGTCACGCTTGGGCCGGATATGGTTGGCGTTGTGGATCATCCAGGAGGAAATCCACAGCAGCCGCGTGTCCAGTTGTTCCAGCGTGCTGATCAGGTTGTCCCGGTCCGATCGGATTGCGGTTGCCACAGGGTCTCCTCCTTTGCCGTTGCCCAAAGGCTAACAGCGGGGTGCCGGGCGTGTCCTTGTGATCTCGACTAGAATATGCGGTATGGTTGGCATAAACTATCAATATATTGATCTATGGGGACGGATTATGCCGAAAGTTGATCTGGATGCCATAAACAGGAATATTCTGCGGCAGGTCCAGGACGACGGGCGGATAACGAACCAGGAACTTTCCGACAGGGTCGGTCTCTCACCCAGCCCCTGCCTGCGCCGGCTGAAGCAGTTGGAAGGCGAAGGAGTCATCACCCGCTACGTGGCGCTGGTCGATCCCCAGATGGTCGGGCTTGGAGTGACGGCGTTCGTGCGGGTCCGTCTGGATCAGCAGGACGACCGGCACCTGGCCGCGTTTGAGGACGCCGTAACGGGGTTTTCGGAAGTCATGGAATGCTACCTGATGACCGGGGACGCCGATTACCAGCTGCGCGTCCTTGTCGAATCCCTGAACGCGTTCGAGGATTTCCTCCGCTTCAAACTGACCAAGATTGCGGGTGTTGCGCAAGTGACGACCAGTTTTGCGCTGCGTCCGGTCGTATACAAGACAGCGCTTCCCCTGTGATAGCCGCGCTCAGGACTTCGGCTGGTGGGCCAGATCGAAGCCCCGGCGGACCAAATGCCGGAACCAGGCAAGATCCTCGTCATTGTCGCGCCGCCGGTTCCAGACACTCCACAATTCCAGGCGGGGAATCGGGATCGGGCAGGGCACCATGCGCAGCGGATATGCGCCGATGGCCAGACGGGCCAGACTCTCGGGCACCAGCACGATAAGGTCCGATGCCGCCGCGATGAGAGGCAGTACGGTGAAATCGGATGTCAGCATACGGTCGAACTGCCCGACCCTGTGTTCCTCGATGAAGCCGTGCTCGATGCTGGCGGAAATGTTGAGATCGAGGAAGAAGCTGGCATGAGGACGCTTCAGATAGTCTTCCTCGCTGATCCCGTTCCGGAATTCCTCGCAATTCTTGTTCACCAGGCAGAAGAAGGGCTCGGACGGCAGATCCTCGGCGCTGACGCCCTGAACCGGGTCCGCCGGGTTCAGCCCGACGGTAACCGCGACCTGGCGTGGGGCAATGATCAGATCGATCTTGTTGGTGAGCAGGTCTTGCGGTGTCGTTGACGTGGCACTCACGACCTGAACGCACACGCCGGGGGCCTCGTCGGCCAGAATGCGAGCAAGTGCGGGCAGGAGGATGGCAGCCGTGTTGCTGGCTGCGGCGATGCGGAACCTCTGGCGGGACTGCGCCGGGTTGAAGGGTTCCGCGGCCATGACCTTGTCGAGCGCGCCCAGAGCCGCATCCAGCGAGGGGGCTAACTGCAATGCCCTGGGGGTCAGGCTCAGGTTGCGTCCGTCCCTTACCACCAGCGCATCGTTGAAATGCTCACGCAGCTTGCGCAGATTGTTGCTGACCGCAGCCTGGGTGAGGTTCAGTTCCTCCGCGGCCCTGGTCACGCTGCGATGCTTGAGCACGGATCGCAATGTCCTCAGGAGATTCAGATTCAGGCTGTTGAGCCGGCTGACAGGTTCTCTCATCACATCATCCAGTGTGAGTTATTGTCCGGTAATTATCACTGATCGAAATGTTGAAGCTCACAAGTGAAAATTTTTCACGGGGGCAGACCGGGCTTATTTTGGCCTTGCTAATCAAAGCCGGAACTGACCGGTTCGGGATGAATACACCTGCCATTCGCTTCAGGTGCGTCACCCGGCCGCAAGTGAATCCGGACGTTCAATGGAGACGGAGCATGTCGAAAGGTTTGCCGATACCCGCTGCCCAGCGGGGTAAAATTGCGCCCCAACTGGCCCATGTGGTTTTCAGGACGCCCCAGCCGGAAAAGCTTGTCCAGTGGTATTGCGACGTCCTGGAGGCACAGGTCTCGATGGGCAACGCAATGGTCTATTTCCTGACCTATGACGAGGAACACCACCGCATTGCCATCGCGCGCCTGCCCGGCCTCACCGAGCACCAGCCTATGGCGATCGGATTCGACCACGTCGCCTTTACTTATGCCTCGCCCGATGAACTCTTCGCGACGTATGAACGGCTCAAGTCGATTGGTATCGAACCCTACTGGACGATCAATCATGGCCCGACCATTTCCTTCTACTACAACGATCCGGACGGCAATCATGTGGAATTGCAGTTCGACATTCAGGAAAATGCGGCGGCAGCCAACGAATGGTTTGAACAGAGCGATTTCGAGGTGAATCCGATCGGCGTCAAAGTCGATGCCGAAGATCTGATCAGCCGCTATCGCGCCGGCGAGGATACCGCGAAGCTCTTTGCGCGCCCGGTCATTTTACCTGACCTGGTGATGGCACAATTCCCTGCGCCCCTGGAGGGCTGACCGAACAGTCTCCCGGAATCCGGTACGCCTCCGGTCCCGATTTTGAGAACTGGAGGCGATAACCGGGCAAGGTCGCCCCGCAGCGAAAGCTTCGCTGCGGGGCGCTGCAACGGGTACTCGCTTTGCGCCTGGCGGCGGCAGTTCGGAGCGGTGGCTGCGGGCGCCGCTGCCAAAGCCCGTTGGCCGCCACAGCGCTGCCGGAATCAATTTGTCACGGCCCTGTCCTGCTGGCACAGAGCAAAACAGGGGCACGGATATCCGTGCCCCTGTAAAAGGCGGTTTGATGCCGTGCCGCGTCAGAAGCGCACCTGGTCCGCGCCCTTCAGACCAAGGCGTTCGCGGGCCTGGTCGGGCGTGGCCACATCATATCCCATGGTGCGCACGATGCCCGCCAGCTTGGTCACCTGCTCGGCATTGGATGTGGCCAGCTTGCCGCGTTCGATCATCAGGCTGTCTTCCAGACCGACACGCGCGTTGCCGCCCAGCAGAACATTCTGCACGCACATCGGCATCTGATGGCGTCCGGCGCCCAGGACCGACCATTCGAAAGCATCGCCGAACAGGCGCTCGGCCGTGCGGACCATGAACAGGAGATTGTCGATCTCCGCGCCGGCCCCGCCCAGAATGCCCAGGCAGAACTGGATGAACAGCGGCGGTTCATAGAGTTTCCGGTCCACGAAATGGGCGAGGTTGTAGAGGTGCCCGACATCGTAGCATTCGAACTCGAACCTGCAGCCATGGCCTTTGCCCAGCCGTTCGATGATTTGCTCTATGTCCTTGAAGGTGTTCTTGAAGACAGCGTCACGGCTGCCTTCGAGAAAGGCTGCTTCCCACGGGTGCTTGAATTCCTTCAGGCGATCGAGAACGGGAAACAGCGCAAAGTTGAGCGACCCCATGTTGAGCGAGGTCATCTCCGGGCTGGCCCATTCCGCAGCGGCAAGGCGTTCGTCCATCGTCATGCCCGGTGCACCGCCGGTGGTGATGTTGACCACCGCATCGGTCGATTGTTTGATGCGCGGCAGAAACTGGCGATAGACCTCTGTGTCGGGTGTCGGTTTGCCCGTTTCGGGATCCCGCGCGTGCATGTGCAGGATGGCCGCCCCGGCTTCGGCTGCCGCAATCGATTCCGCCGCGATCTGGTCCGGCGTGATCGGCAAATAGGGCGACATCGAGGGGGTGTGCAGCGAACCGGTGATCGCGCACGTGATGATCACAGACTTTGACATAGTATTTCCTTGTATGTCGAGCGGGTTACGCGTCGATTTCGATGATGCCGAGGTAGCGGCTTTCCGTGATTTGGAAGTCAAGGGCGGCAAGGAGCCTGCCGTCGTCCGCCAGCACTTGCAGCGAGCCTTCGATGGGGGCGGGAAGCTGGTCGAACCTGAAGTCGCCATAGATGTCGGTGCGGCATGACGCGTGGACTTCGCCGTTCACGGCGAGCCGCACCTCCACACCCTCGACGTTGTCCTCGATCCCGTCCCGGACCCTGACGACCGTGCCGCCGAGGAAGTTTGCAGTAACGCGATCGAAATTGCGGTACCAGATGCGCGGTTTTGTCCCGAGTTCCGGGTTGAGTTGCTGCAGGTCCTGATCGCTGGCCAGCGCTGCCATTTTCGCATCATCCAGCTTGACTGCTTCGATGGCGCGGGTCGGACAGGCGGTTACGCAGCGCGGCTCCTTGCGGCCGGCGTCGATCAGGTGCGCGTCGAAGGACCACTTCTGCGGAACCTGCAGTTCCTCGTTCCAGAAGATCTGGCCGTAGGGGCAGGTCTCCACCAGATCCTTGCGTCCATTGGCTGCCGCCGGATCGATCGTAACAATGCCATCGGCGCGCTTGGTGATAACGCCTTTGCTCCTTTCCGATATGCACGGCGCGTTGTCGCATTGCTGGCATGTCGTGATGTAGTGCGAAACGTCCATCATCGGCGCCTTGCCGCGTTCCTTGCGCTGCAAGGTCAGCCACAGGTCGCCGAGGCGCGGGGCCGGTTCACTGTATCCGTCGAAGCGGTTGAACAGGTATTCGTCCTTGGTCGCCAGCACGCAGTTGTTACAGCTGTTGCAGCGCGCCACGTCGAAAATGAGGTTCCACTTGGTCATTCCGCGGCCTCCTGAATGGCGCCGTCTCCGGACCAGGGTTCAATCTCGACCATGCACAGCGATCCTGCCGAAGCGACGGTTCCGTCCGCCTGCATCCGGTTGGGCGTGAGGATGTTCATGCAACCGCCGATGTCGGGCGATGCGCCGGGCTCGCCGATGGGTTTGTAGCTGGCCGAGGATTCGTAGGAATGGGCGACGCCCTCCACCAGCCGCGGCGTCACTTCTGCAGCACAGATCACTGCGCCCTGGTCATTCCATACCTTGACCAGCTGGCGGTGCCCGATGCCCCGGCTGGCAGCATCGGACGGAGAGATGCGGACGATTTGATAATAGTGCCCGCCGATCGGCATCCGGTGGTCAGCCAGATCGCTGATCGCGCTGCCTTTGCCATCCTGGGAGGTGTGGAAGCTGAACCGCTGGTGCGGCGTCAGCAACTGGATCGGGAAGCGCTTGTAGCGCTCGCCGTCACGCGCGCCCTCGAACGGACGGGTATAGCGCATCAGCGCGGGCCGGTCCGCCTGTTCGGGGTCAAGCCGTTTGAGCGAACTAGGAATGAACTCGAACTTGCTCGATTGCGTCTGCAGGCCGTGCAGCCATTTGTCGCTGTAGCCGCCGGGAAGCGGGAACGGCTCCGGCACGTCTTTGGGCCGCCCCTCGTAAAACCAGCGCATGTCCACCGGCGCGCGGAGGGCCGGCGGTTCCGGGGGCACGATGTAATAGCCCTTCCGGCACAGGTCCTTCCAGCTGATATGCTTGGCCACGTCGGACGATTCATAGACGCGCTTCGCCCAGTCGAGTTCGCTGCAGCCTTCCGAGAAATAATTGCCGAGCCCGATCCTTTTGCAGACGTCCCAGAGTATCTGGTAGTCGGAGCGGGATTCTCCCAGCGGCTCGATGCACTTGTGCTGGAGCGCGATAACCCGGTGGTTGACCGCCGATTGCCAATGGAATCCGAAGCCGCCGGTGTTGTTCCATTCGCCGATGTCGAAGCGCTCGAACTGGGTGCAGGCGGGCAGGATGATGTCGGCAAAGCCGGTTTCGCCCTCCATCCAGATGCTTTGCGAAACGACGCATTCCAGTTCGGGCGAACGGTACATTTTCGCAAAGCGCGAGGAGTCGGCGATCGTCCCCATGGCGGACCCGCCATAGCGGTAGAGCATGTGGATCTTTGAATAGCCCGGTGCGGGGTATTCAAACGGCATGAACTGCGCTTCGATGCTGGTGGGATCGAGCAGGTAGCCTGTGGCTTTCCCGTCGAGAATGGCTTCGGGCAAGCGCTGGCGCGGTACAATCTGGCGCACCGGGTTCATCGAGAGGAGGTGCGGCATCCGCACGTAATTGTTGGTGGCCGAAGCGGTGTTCTGCAGTTCGCCAGACATGCCGCCATCGGCATAACCGGGGAAATAGAACTCAAGATCGACCGGCGTTCCCATGGCAAGATTGCCGAGGTTCACGCCCGGCCGGCCCCAGCCTTGCATGGCCATGAGCATCACCATCGCGCGCGCCCACTGGATGCCGCTGGCATTGCGGCAGGCGCCGCCGAACCCCAGACCGGCCATGCCGACGCCGAGATAGGTCTTCTTGCTGGCCCAGCTTCGCGCGAGTGACCGGCAATCGCGCGCGGCAATTCCGGTTTCGCCCTCCTGCCATTCGGGCGTCTTGGGCACCCCGTCCGTCTTGCCGAGGATATAATCCTTCCACTCCTCGAAGCCCGTGGAGCGATTTTCGACGAAATGATGATCGTACGTGTCTTCGGTGATCCACACGTACATCAGCGCGAGTGCGAGCGCGGTGTCGGTGCCCGGGACGATCGGGAACCACTTGCCGCCCGTGAACGCCGCCGTCGGGCTGTAATGCGGATTGATGTGGATCGCCTCGATGCCCAGTTCCTTCGCCCACAGGCGGCGCTGGCTGGCTTCGGTGCCGGAATAGCCGCCGAACTGCGATTCCGGGTCGGCGGACCAATAGACGATCTGGTCGGCCTCTTTCAGGGCATCCTCAAGCGTGCCGTAACCCGATCCGGTTCCCAGCCGCATGGAGCCGCCGTGGTGGTGCATTGCCCCCCAGTACCAGCCTTCCCAGCTGTCGGGATTGAGCACGACACGGGTGACGCCGACCGTATTGCCGAAGCGCATCATCGCCGACAGATAGTAGCCGACATTGCCCCACTGGTGGTGCGAGGGATGCGCCAGCGCGATCGCGCCGGGGCCATGGACCCTTTTCTGCCGGAGAATTTCCGATCCAACGATGTCGAGCGCTTCGTCCCAGCTGATCCTTTCGTAGCCAGAGATGCCCCTGTTCTGAGGGTTGCGCTCTCCTGACGGATCGAAATCGACGCGCTTCATCGGATAGAGAATGCGGTCTTCCGAATAGACCGTGGACTTGAGAGTCAGCGAATGCGGCGCGACGCAGCCCTTGCGCTGCGGCGAGAAGCGGCGGCCGCGCGCCTCGATCGTCCAGGGCTCCGGATCGTCCGCTCCGAATTCGATCACATCGGTGCGCAGGATGCGGCCGTCGCGCACATAGACGTGGAGCGGGCCGCCGTTCGTCATCTGGGTGTAGCGTGTAGACCCGTCGGGCATCGCTTCGCCAAACTTCCACCCGTCGGACTGCAGCCGGGACGCCAGCTGCGCGAACCAGGCGATGACCTCCTCGTCGCCCATCAGGGCGATGCGGAAATTCTTGCCGGCATGGATCAGCTCGCCATAGTCGATCGGCGGCGTCAGCATCGCGACGGCCGTGGCGCTATCCTTGAACTGCATCACCATGTCTGGTGCGGGGTGCAGCCCCGAAGCAGAGCGGACGCGGCCGCCATCAAATTCAAGATAGCGCCCGATGCTGCCGTCCTTCAGCCGAAGCTGCACAACGCAGTTCCGCTGGCCCAGGAACGCCTTGAAGGCGGCGCTCTGGCGTGCCTTGAAGGTAAACAGCTTTGGCAGAGCCATCAGCGTCGCCTTCAGACGCATCGCATTCAAGTCCAAGATGCTCTCCCAACCAATTCACGCCGGTCGTTTGCGGCCCGGCTTGCGCGGGCGGACTCGGCATCTGATTGGGTGTCATAATATATATTTTATTTCAACCGTCCATTGCTAAAGCGGCATCGCAATGTATGAAGTTGTCCATCATCTGGCATTTTGGTGGAGGGGCAGGTGGCTTGAATATATTTTATGGCCGTAGTGGTCCCGCTCTTGAACATAGCGCACCGGCTCGATTTGCGCCGGGCGAGACATCTGTGGATCCCCAATGACATCAAACAAAGTTGTCCGCGTAACCAGCCGGGCAGACGGTATTCCGTCCGCTGCCAATTTCGCGGTTGCCGATGAAGTCCTGCCGCGCTGTCCCGAAGGCGGCTGCCTTGTTGAAGTGATTTTCGCGGCGGTTGATCCCGGTATGCGCGGCTGGCTAAGCCGCGAGCGCAATTACATGACGGTGGGCGATGGCGAGATCATGCGCGCCAATGGCGTTGGCCGGGTGGTCGAAAGCCGGTCAGCGCAATACAGCGCCGGAGACCTTGTTTACGGCTGGCTTGGCTGGCAACAGTTTGCTGCCGCCAGTGCAGACGACCTTCTGTGGAAGATCGACCTGGCCGATGCCCCGGCCGAATACTGGCTCAGTGCTCTTGGTCTGAACGGGCTGACGGCCTGGGTGGGAATCCGGCATCTGGGGCGCGTGCAGGCGGGCGATACCGTCATGGTCACGACATGCGCTGGCGGGGTCGGCAGCATCGCCGGGCAACTGGCCAAGGCTTCCGGTGCACGCGTGGTGGGCATCACCGGCGGTGACGACAAGGTAAGCATCGCCACCAGCGAATTCGGATATGATGCGGCCTTGAACTACAAGGGCGAAGGCAGTCTGGCGGAGGCTGTCGGGAGGGCATGTCCCCAGGGGATCGATCTGTTCTTTGACAATACAGCAGGATCGATAGCCGATGCCGTGTTTCCGGCGCTCAATACGCGCGCGCGCATAATCCAGTGCGGGACGGCAGCCGTATCGAGCTGGAATCCGGTGCCTCAGGGGCCGCGGCGCGAGCGGGACGTGTTGACGCGCCGTCTTTCCTGGCAAGGGTTCATCGTTTTCGACCACTTTCGCGTCTTTGATCAGGCCTTCGCCGAAATTAAGGGGTTGATCGCCGGGGGTGACCTGCATGTCCGGCATGAAATCCTCGAAGGGCTGGAGCACGCGCTCGGTGCGATCGGCCATCTTTACAGCGGCAAGAATGCCGGGCGGTTGATCATCCGGCCGTGATTGCACACGTCCCGAGTGCCAGTGGAGAAAGGCCGGTGGCAGGCGTTTGGTCATGCCTATGCGACGGCCTTGACAAAAAATATTTTCTAATCCGACCGTTCTGTGGCTTTTTTGCTGCATCAAGGGCTTTGAGCACGCTTGCCGTGCTGCAGGATTTGGTCGCGCGCGTTCCGGCCATGTCTTCCGAGGTCGCGATTATTTAGCGTTTGCGTGCTTGTTAAAAGCGGCCTGAATTGGCGTATTTGCCAAGATTCCGGCCGGGGGCGCCCCGCATTGCCGGTTGCCATCAAGCGCTGCCAGACCTCCGCCTCTTTGCCAATCTCGAAAGAAAGTATATTTTTTTTGCCTATGGCGTCACGTTGTTGTAGAAGCGCCGACAAGTCGAAAACGGCTGATTCAATTTGGGAGACATACCGACATGAGAAAGTTCTTCGCGCCTGGGGCTTCTTTGGTGGTGGTCGCGACACTGCTCGCGTCGCCAGCGTTCGGGCAAGAAGCGAGCGCAGTCCAGCCTTCTTCCGGTGACGAAGCTGCGGCCCGGCAGCGTCCCGAAAATCAGGGCGTTCAAGAGATCGTCGTGACGGCCCAGCGCCGGTCGGAAAGTCTCCAGCGCGTGCCGATCGCCATCAGCGCGGTTACGGCGGACAATCTGGCTGTAAGCGGTGTGACCAGTCTGGCGAATATGCAGGTCGCCGTGCCCAGCCTGTCCGTCCAGAACGTCGCCGGCTATCTTGCCACGCACCTTCGCGGTATCGGCTCGATTGCCAACGGCCCCGGCTTTGAAAACCCCATCGCGCTCTATGTGGACGGCGTCTATTACGCCAACCAGTCCTTCGGTCTGGCCGGGTTCAACAACATCCAGCGGATCGAGGTGCTCAAGGGGCCGCAGGGCACTCTTTTTGGGCGCAATGCGACAGGCGGTCTGATTCAGATCATTACCAAAGACCCCGGTCCAGTCTTTGAGGCGAACGGGTCGGTGGACTATGGCAACTATGACCGGCTTGAGGCCAAGCTGTACGCGGGCGGGCCGGTCAGCGACACGGTGAGTGCCGATTTCGCCGTGCGTTACGCGCGGCAGGGCAAGGGCTGGGGCGTCAACGAATATGACGGCAAGGACGTGTTCACCGTCGCCGATGATATCGGTGTGCGGTCCAAAGTGGTCTGGGAGCCGGGGCAGTTCAAGTTCACCGCTATCGGTGACTATGGCTATCGCAACGGCACCATGAACGCCCTTCGCGGCACGACCGGCAGTTTTACCATTCCGGGCGTGCCGGCGCCCACGTATTCCGATAAATGGAACGTCAATACCAACGCCGATCAGTTCGTGAAGAGCAGGGGCGGCGGCGTGAGCCTGAAGGGCGAGGCCGATCTGGGGTTCGCGACCGTGTCGGACCTCGTCGCCTGGCGGGAAACCCACTTTGACAGTCAGTTCGATTACGACGGTTCGCCGCTCCCGCTGATCCAGGTCTATATCCAGCAGAAGGACGTCCAGTTCAGCAACGAGCTCCAGCTGACATCGAATTCGGGCGGCCCGCTGTCGTGGGTGGCGGGCATCTACTATTTCAACGCGCGCGGCTCGGCTGTGCCGATCACGGTGACGAATGCATCGGATCCTCTGCTCAATCCCAACTATCCGCTGACGTCGGCGATCATCAGCGGCTATCAGGACACGGAATCCCTGTCCGGCTTCGCGCAGGCCACGTACAAGCTTACCGACCGGCTAAGCGTGACCGGCGGTGTGCGCTACTCTCGGGAAAAGCGGAATATCTCCAGTCAGATCAATGGAGTGCTGGATCTGCCGGGCAACCCCGTGATCCCGCTGGTGCCGACGGTGGAAGCAAGCCGCACGTTCAAGCGGCCGAGCTTTCGTGCTGCGGTCAACTATGATGTGACCGACGATATCATGGTCTACGCCTCGTTCAACACGGGCTTCAAGAGCGGCGGCTTCAACGTCACCATTCCGACCGACGGTGCCTATTTGCCCGAGAAGCTCGCTGCCTATGAAATCGGCGAGAAGGCCGACCTGTTCGGTCGCCGGGTGCGCTTGAACACGGCGCTGTTCTATTACGACTACAAGGACTTCCAGGTGCAGATTCCGAGGCCCGTCGGCACCGGCTTCGCAAATGCCGCGAAGTCGGAGATCTATGGTGCCGACATCGACCTGACCGTGGTTCCGGTCGATGCGCTGGAAATCAAGGCTTCGGGAACCTTCCTGAAAAGCAAGTTCAAGGATTTCCCGAACGCGCCGATCAGCTCCGCGACAGCCGGCACCACCGTGGTGCTGGGTGACGTGGCAGGAAACAGGCTGCCCTATACGCCGGATGTCACTTTCAATGTGGCCGCCACCTATACCGTGCCGGTTGGCGACAATGAATTGGTGCTCAATGGCGGCTGGCTGCATAGTTCCAGCTTCTTCTTCGAGCCGGACAATGTCATTCGGGAAGGCGCCTACGATCAGTTCAACGCGTCAGCCACATTCCGGATCGACGATGGACGGTACTACATCACCGTTTATGGCAACAACCTGAGCAACGAACTGGTCCGTTCGCTGGTCCAGAGTACGCCGCTCGGTCCGCGCATGGACGTCCTGCAATCGCCGCGGACATATGGTGTGCGGCTCGGCTTTGATTTCTGATGCGACTGTTGAGCTGGCGCGGCTGAACGGGGCCGTGCCGGCTCACCGGCGTCATTCCGGGCATCAAGTGGCGTGCGGCCGGAGGCAGCGCGTCGAGCGACCGGGCCGATATCACGATTGCCCGGATCAGTCTGGCTGACCAGTTCTTCCAGCTTAACAGGAGAACGAAATGGAATTGTTCGATCTTGCCGGAAAAACGGCGATCATAACCGGTTCCTCGCGCGGGATCGGAAGGGCGATCGCCGAGGCCTATGCCGCCGCCGGGGCCAATGTCGTCATTTCCAGCCGCAAGCAGGCGGCGTGTGACGAGGTTGCGGCGGGGATCAACCAGCGTCATGGACAGGGACGGGCCATCGCCATTGCGGCCAGCATTTCCGACAAGTCTGCGCTCGAAGCCATGGTTGCTCAGACGCGCGACCATTTCGGCCGGATCGACATCCTCGTCTGCAACGCGGCGTCAAATCCCTATTACGGACCGATGGCGGGGATCTCGGACGAACAGTTCCGCAAGATCTTCGATAACAACGTTCTTGCGAACCATTGGCTGATCACGATGGTTTCGCCGGAAATGCGCGCGCGGGGCGACGGCGCCATCATCATCGTTTCCTCCATCGGCGGCATGGTCGGCTCGGATGTGATCGGGGCTTACAACGTGTCCAAGGCGGCGGACTTGCAGCTGGTCCGCAATCTGGCCATCGAATTCGGCCCCGACAATGTACGGGTGAATGCGATCGCGCCCGGCGTTATCCGCACCGATTTCGCACGCGCCTTGTGGGAAGACCCCAAGGCTGAGGCGCGGCTCAAGGAGATCGTTCCGCTAGGCCGCATCGGCGAGCCGGAAAACATTGCAGGGACTGCCGTATTCCTGGCGTCGAAGGCGGGGGAATATGTGACCGGCCAGTCCATCGTCGTCGATGGCGGAACGACGATCACGGGCGGGCTATGACCGGACGCTTCTCCGGAAAGGCCGTGCTCGTCACCGGCGCCGGATCAGGCATCGGTCGGGTGGCGGCGCATCTGTTCGCGCGCGATGGGGCGCGGGTGCTGGCCACCGATGTCACGGACGGCGCCGGTGAAACGGCGGCGGGGCACGATGCCATCGCCGCCATGCGCTGCGATGCCGGAAGCGAGGACGATGTTGCCCATGCCGTGAGCGAGGCGGTTTCCCGCTTTGGCCGGCTGGACATCGTCTTTGCCAATGCCGGCACCATCGGCAGCTTTGACGGACTGTTCGAGCTTGATGCCGCGGTCTGGGCGGATGTCCTGCGCGTGAACCTGATCGGTCCGTTTCTTGCCATCAAATATGGTGCGCGGGCGATGCTCGATCTGGAGATTGCCGGGTCGATCGTTTGCACCGCGTCGGTTGCAGGCCTGCGTTCGGGGGCTGGCGGCAGCCATTATTCGGCATCGAAGGCGGGTGTGATCAACCTTGTCCAGACCAGCGCCCAGCAGCTTGCCGGTTCGGGCATCCGGGTGAACGCCGTGTGTCCCGGTCTGATCGAGACGGGGATGACGCGCACGATCTATGAAAGCGCGCGCGAAAAGGGTGTGGCGGATCAGATCGGCCGGCTCAATCCCATGCAGCGCGGCGGCGAGCCTGCCGAAATCGCATCGGTCGTGGCTTTTCTGGCGTCGGATGCCGCCAGCTACATCAACGGCCAGGCCATCGCCGCCGATGGCGGATTGTCCTCGTCCCTCCCGGTTTCCCGGCCGCCGCGCCTTGGGCGCACCGCGATCTAGTTCCCGCTTCAGACGAGAGACTTTCAATGATTGAAACCGTGCTTCACGACGATGTCCTCGAAATCATCATGGTCAATCCGCCTGTGAATGCACTGGGCGCAGCGGTGCGCCAGGGCCTCTGCAAGGCGATTGAAGAGGGCGAGGCGAACGAGGCTGTAAAGGCCATCGTCATTCGCGGCGGCGGCAAGATGTTTTCGGGCGGCGCCGATATCACGGAGTTCGGCAAGCCGCATGTCGATCCCTGGTTGCCCGAAGTGGTGGACCGGATCGAGGCGTGCACCAAGCCGGTGGTGGCGGCCCTCCACGGCATGGCGCTGGGCGGCGGTCTCGAAGTGGCGCTGGGCTGTCATTACCGCGTGGCGGCGCCCTCGGCAAAGCTGGGCCTGCCCGAAGTGACGCTGGGCCTGATCCCCGGGGCGGGTGGGACGCAGCGCCTGCCGCGCATCGTTGGCGCAGGTGCGGCGCTGGGCATGATCGTCAAGGGAGACCCGATCCCGGCGTACAAGGCCGAATCGCTCGGTCTGGCCGACCTTCTGGCCGAAGAAGGCACGCTGGCGGAAGCGGCCATCGCGTTTGCACGCAGCAAGACGGACGTGCGCCGCACAGGGGACCTGAGCGTTACGGCGGACGCCGATGTGTTCGAGGCTTTCGCGTCGGAAAACAAGCGGGCGATCGGTCGGCTGGATGCACCCAGGGCCTGCATCGAGGCGGTGAAGGCCGCAGCGCAATTGTCGCTGGCGGAAGGCCAGCAGCGCGAGCAGGCGCTTTTTGCCGGGCTGATGGAGGGCAGTCAGTCAAGGGCGCTACGCCATGCCTTCTTCGCCGAGCGCGCTGCCGCCAAGATCGATGGTTTGCCGAGGGATATCCAACCGCGCGCTATCACGCGCATCGGCGTCATCGGGGCCGGAACGATGGGCGGCGGCATCTCGATGAACTTCCTCTCCGCCGGTATTCCGGTAACGATCGTCGAGATGGCGCAGGACGCGCTCGACCGCGGCACCGGCGTGATGCGCAAGAACTATGAAGCTACCGCTGCCAAGGGCCGCATGACGGCGGAGCAGGTGGAAAAGGCAATGGGCCTGCTCACACCCACGCTCGACTTCAAGGCACTGGGCGAATGCGACCTTGTCATCGAGGCGGTGTACGAGAACATGGATGTGAAGAAGGATATCTTCGCCCGGCTCGATGCCATCGCCAAACCGGGCGCGATCCTCGCCTCCAACACCTCCTATCTCGACATCGACGAGATCGCCTTGGTGACCTCTCGCCCGCAGGACGTGGTGGGTATGCACTTCTTCTCGCCCGCCAACGTCATGAAGCTGCTGGAAGTGGTGCGCGGAGCTAGGACCGCGCCCGACGTGCTGGTGACGGCGATGACGCTGGGCCGCAGGGCCGGCAAGGTGCCGGTCGTGGCGGGCGTGTGCCATGGCTTCATTGGCAACCGTATGCTGACCCCGCGACTTGACGGCGCGATCGCGATGCTGGTCGAGGGCGCAACGCCCGAGCAGGTGGACCGGGTATCGACCGAACTGGGTATGCCGATGGGGCCGCTGCAGATGATCGATCTGGCCGGCGTCGATATCGGCTGGCATCGCGATCCGGAACGCATCGAATCCGTGCGCGATGCGCTCAATGCGGCGGGACGCTGGGGCCAGAAAACCGGGGCGGGGTTTTACGGCTATGACGACAGGCGCAAGCCTTCGCCTTCGGCGGCAACACAGAAGATCATAGAGGAATTCCGCGTACAGGCGGGGATCGCACCGCGCGAGATCAGCGACGATGAAATTACCGTCCGCACTCTCTACGCGCTGGTGAACGAGGGCGCGTTGATCCTGGAAGAGGGCATCGCCCAGCGCGCTTCGGACATCGATGTGGTCTGGCTCTACGGCTATGGCTGGCCGCGCTGGACCGGCGGGCCGATGTTCTGGGCAAACGAGATCGGCCTGGCGGCCATCGTCGCTGGCCTCAACACATATGCCGGCAGGATGGGGCCGGATTTCAGGCTCTCGCCGCTGCTTGAAAAATGCGCGGCTGCGGGCAAGCCGCTCGATCGCGCAGACAGCGTGGACGTGTGAAGAAGTCCGCCCATGTCTGATCTTCTGGTCTCGCCCGCCTGTCTCGAATTTCTCCTGTTCGACTGGCTCAGGATCGACGGGAAATCAGGTTTCGACCGCGAAACGGCGGGCGCGATACTGGACATGAGTTCCAGGCTCGCCTCCGGCAGCTTTCTCTCCTGCTACAAGCGCGCCGATGTCCAGGAACCCTATCTGGACGACAGCGGAACGCATATCCTGCCGGAGATTGCCGAAGCTCTGTCGCAGTTCAGGGAATTGGGGCTCTTCGGGGCGAGCTTCCCCGAAGAGTTGGGCGGTATGGGCCTGCCGCAATCGCTCTCGCTGGCGATCTACGGCCTGTTCGCCTCGGCCAATATCAGCGCGGCGGCCTATGCCATGCTGACGGCGGGGAATGCGCGCCTGATCTCGGCCTTCGGCACGCCTGCGCAGATCGACATGTTCGCGCGGCCGGAAATCGAAGGGCGCTGGTTCGGCACCATGTGCCTTTCCGAAGCCCAGGCCGGCTCCAGCCTTGGAGACCTGCGCACGCGCGCGGTCCGGGAAGGCAAGGACGATCTCGGCGAACGCTATCGTCTGACCGGCAACAAGATGTGGATCTCGGGCGCCGACCACGATGCGAGCGAGAACATCATCCACCTGGTGCTGGCGAAAGTGGCGAACGGCGACGGCAGCCTGCCTGAAGGGACGCAGGGCATCTCCTTGTTCATCGTGCCCAAAAAGCTGCCCGATGGCACGGACAACGACGTGAGAGTGGCCGGGCTCAATCACAAGATGGGCAATCGGGGCACCACCAACTGCCTGTTCAACCTGGGCGAAGAGGATGGCGCGATCGGCTGGCTCGTCGGTGCGCCGGGGCAGGGGTTGCCCCAGATGTTCCAGATGATGAACGAGGCGCGGATCTCGGTCGGCATGGGGGGCGCGGCTCTTGCCTGTCGCGGCTATCGGCACGCCGTGCGGTATGCGCGCGAGCGGACGCAGGGACGGCCGGCGGGCCAGCGCGGCGGCGAACCCGTGCCGATCATCGCGCACCCGGATGTGCGGCGCATGTTGCTGCAGCAAAAGGCTTATGCTGAAGCAGCCTTGGCCCTGTGCCTCTATTGCGCGGACCTTGTCGACGACGGAAGCGAGGAAGCGGAGGAGTTGCTGGCGCTGCTCACGCCGGTCGCCAAGTCGTGGCCTTCGGAATTCGGGCTCGTGGCCAACGACTTGGCGATCCAGGTGCATGGCGGATACGGCTACACACGCGATTTCGATGTGGAGCAGATCTGGCGCGATAACCGCCTCAATCCGATCCATGAGGGCACGGCGGGCATTCAGGCCATCGATCTGCTGGGCCGCAAGATCCTGCGCTCGGACGGTCAGGCCATGGCACTATTGCGCAGGCGGATCGCCGCAACTGCCGAGGCGGCAAGGGCGAGCGCGCATTGGCCGGTTCAGGCCGGGGTGCTGGATGCCTATTGGGACCGGGTCGAGGCGGTCGTCGCCGGGCTGCGGACTTGCGACAGCGCCGAAGCGCTCGACGATGCGACGATGTTCCTGCGGGCTTTCGGCCATGGCATCGCTGCTTGGCTGTGGCTGGACATGGCGTTGACGGCGGATGCCGGGGGCACCGGGTTCGCGGTCGGGTTCGCCAGTGCCTGCCGCTACTTTTTCGAGGCTGAATTGCCGCAGGCCCATGCCTGGCTGGCCGTTGTCGATGGCCATGGCCGCAGCGTGCGGACGTGTCCCGATGAGGCGTTCATCTGAGCAGGCGGTGTGACGGTGCGACCGGCAGGGAAGTGCGGCGCGCTGCCGCGGCCTGCCTCCGCCACCAGTTCCTTTTGTAGACAAATGGTGAGGGAAGATATCCGATGCGTGATGCAGTGATAGTTTCGACGGCGCGCACGCCGATCGGGCGGGCCTACAAGGGCGCGTTCAACATGACGCCGGCGCCGACATTGGCGGCCCATTCGATCCGTGAGGCTGTGGCGCGTGCAGGCGTTGATCCGGAAGAGATTGACGATTGCCTGATCGGCGCCGCGATGCAGCAGGGCCATCAGGCACTGATCGGACGCACGGCGGCGATGCGGGCCGGGCTGCCTCATGGCGTTTCCGGCATGTCGATAGACCGGCAGTGCTCGTCCGGCCTGATGACGATCGCAACGGCGGCCAAGCAGGTGATCGTTGACCGGATGGATGTGGTGGTCGCTGGCGGCGTGGAGTCGATCTCGCTCGTGCAGACCGAGGACATGCGCGTCACGCCCGATCCGGAACTGCTGGCCATGGTGCCGGACATGTACATGCCGATGCTGCAGACGGCGGAAACGGTGGCGAAACGCTACAATATCAGCCGCGAGGCCCAGGACGAATATGCCCTTCGTTCCCAGCAGCGCACCGCCGCTGCGCAGGCTGCAGGGGCTTTTGATCTGGAAATGTTCGCCGTCGATGCGACGATGGGCGTGGTGGACAAGGCGACGGGCGAATTGTCGCACAAGCAGGTGCACCTTGCGAAGGACGAGGGCAACCGGCCCGAGACGACGCTGGACGGCCTGCGCTCGCTCAAGCCCGTCGTGGAAGGCGGCGTGATCACTGCCGGCAACGCCAGCCAGCTTTCCGACGGGGCCTCTGCCTGCGTGGTCATGGAGGCCAGGCTCGCCGAGCAGCGCGGCCTCGCGCCGCTCGGCCGCTATGTGGGTATGGCGGTGGCGGGCACCAAGCCCGATGAAATGGGCATTGGACCGGTCTTCGCCGTGCCGAAGCTGCTGAAACGGTTCGGTCTCACGATGGATGACATCGGCCTTTGGGAGCTGAACGAAGCCTTTGCGGTGCAAGTGCTCTATTGCCGGGACAGGCTGGGCATTCCCGACGAACTGCTCAACGTCAACGGCGGCTCCATCTCGATCGGGCACCCCTATGGCATGACCGGCGCCCGCTGCACCGGCCATGCGCTGATCGAAGGCAAGAGGCGGGGCGCAAAATATGTCGTCGTCACCATGTGCGTAGGCGGCGGCATGGGCGCAGCAGGTCTTTTCGAGGTGCTGTGATGGGGCGGATGGCGCCCGCGCTTGCGGCGTGTTCATTGATTAAAAATCTATTTTAGATAGAGAGAACGGCGGGCGGAAGCGGGCCTGTTGTGCTGGCATAAAGCGTCATGAGCCGCATGTCCGGCGGGCGTCAGTCGTCAGGCTGCGCTCGCCGTCCTTGCCTAAAAAATCGCCATTTTGTTGCGTATTTTTGGCGCTGAGCGGCGTTTTGTCTACGTGCATCCGTGATGGCGATTTGAACGCCGGGGCGATGCCCGGATGCCGGGCTTCGATCGCCGCGATTTTCCTGCATTCACCGGTTGTCGGGAGGATGTGGACACACAATTTCTTGCCACCCTCCTTCCATAAAATATATTTACTGCTGTGGGAGCGATGCTATAGCGCCTGGCTGAGATGCAGGCCGCAGATCATGCGCTTTTGCGATCGCAGCGCACCAGCAGGCACAGGGCACCGTACTGGTGGCTGCGCCTGCGCGGGCGGCCATTCAGAATTTGATGTGATGGAAAGGATCAACCCTTGCGACTAATCCGCTTTTCCCATTCAGGCACAACGCGCGTCGGCCGGTTGGACGGCGATGTGGTGGTGGATCTTTCCGTGTTTGCCGATGCGGGCGATTCAATGCGGGCACTGCTTGATGCCGCGGCCGGGGATCTCTCGGTGCTGGCGAGCGTCGATGGCGAACATTTTGCTCTCAGCGACGTGCATCTGGAAGCACCGATCACCGATCCCCAGAAGTTTCTCGCCATCGGTATGAACTATGAGGCGCACGCCGATGAAGCCCGCGCTGCGGGCGTTCCGGTTCCGGACAGTCAGCTGTGGTTCAACAAGCAGGTGAGCTGTATTAGCGGTCCGACCGACCCGATCGTCATGCCGGCGGTCTCCGACATGCTCGATTACGAGGCCGAGTTGGGCTATGTCATTGGCAAGACCTGCCGCCATGTCGCGCGTGCCGACGCGTTTTCGGTTATCGCGGGCTATCTGGTCGTGAATGATGTGTCCGTTCGTGACTGGCAGATGCGTTCGCAGACGATGACGCTTGGCAAGTCGTTCGACACGCATGGGCCGATCGGTCCTTGGATCACCACGCCCGATGAGATCGATGATCCCGAAAAGCTTGAAATTAAGCTGTGGGTCGATGGCGAAATTCGTCAGAATGCCAGGACCGATGACCTGATTTACAAGATTGCCGATCAGATCGCATATCTGAGTACGGTGATGACGCTTTATCCCGGCGATGTCATCGCCACCGGAACGCCCTCCGGCGTGGGGGCGGCGACGCGGACCTGGCTCAAGAAGGGGCAGACCGTGAAGGTGGCGATCGAGGGGCTCGGCGAAATCGAGAACGTGATCGTCGGCGAAGAATAATCCGGGAGTCCGGCACTTGCCGTACCCTCGGGGGCGGCAAGTGCTTTCGCCGTGACAGGCGCTGGATCATGCCCATTCGCGTTGCCTTCGGCATCGCGCGAAACAAAGACGGCGAGGCAATTCCGAGCCTCTGTGAAGCTCCGCGGAATTGCCCCGCCGTTCAGGCTCGTGACGGCGACGGGAGAGAGGGAGTCCCCGCCAGCGAGCCTTCAGTCCGTCTTACTGGTGTACCCGGATCATCAGCTTGGACAGGCCGCGCAGCGTGTTGTGCGGGATCCGGTCTTCTTCGAGGATTTCAAAGCGCCTGATGCGCGACAGCAGGTGGTTGAACATCGTGGTGATTTCCAGCTTCGCCAGGTTCCGTCCGGCACAAAGATGGGTGCCGAATCCGAAGGCCACATGGTCGCGCGCATCACGCTGGATGTCGAACCGTTCTGGGTCCGGATAGCGCCGCTCGTCCCTGTTGGCGCTTGCGTAGAGCATCAACGCGCGATCGCCCTTGCGCATGGCGACGCCTTCCAGTTCGCAGTCACGCATCACGACCCGGGCAAAGCCGCGGATCGGCGATTCCAGGCGCACGGCTTCATCGATGGCATAGGGAAGGCGCTCCGGCGTTTCGCGCAGCATGTCCCATTGGTCCGGATTCCTGCCGAGCAGATAGAGCAGGCTGCTGAAGCCATTGATCGTCGTGTCCAGCGCAGGGCCGAGATAGTCCATCAGCATGATCTGCGCTTCGGCATAGCTCAGGTCGCCGTTGTCGGCGGCCGTGAACAGTTGTGCGCCCCATCCATCGGGATCGAGATCTTCGCGCTTGACCTCCAGCACGTACTTGAGCGCCTCCTGGGTGATTGCCAGGCCGTCCATCGTGCGCCGATAGCCGATGGGGCCCATCCCGTCGAACACGGCGGCGGCCCAGCGCAGCATGTTCTTCTTGCCTTCCTCGCTGAAGCCGACCAGTTCGGTCACGACCGTCAGCGGCAGGAAATAGGCCAATTCGGTCACCGCATCGAATTCGCCCTTGGCCAGGACGGCATCGACCTGCTGCTTGGCAAGACTATTGAGACGCTCACTCAACTGCTTGAGCGCATGGGGCTGCAGCGGTTTCATGAAGGTGCGCCGCAGCCGCTTGTGCTTGGGATCGTCCGATATCAGCATGACCCCTTCGGCGGCCTGGTTCGCCAGGTCGTTGACGGCAACGCCGCCGCTGGAGCTGAAGATTTCGGCGTGCAGCAGGGCCTCACGGATGCTGCTGAAGCGCGGGACCACCCATAGGCCATGTTTGCGCATCCAGACGACGGGGCCCAGATCGCGCAATTCGCGGTAATACGGATAGGGATCCGTCAGAACTTCATCGGACCACAAGTCGATGTCTGTCTGCGGGGCGGACGTGGTGATTGTGCTGTCTGCCGTTGCCATTGTTTATCCTCTTCCCTCAATTTTCCGGTTGTGTTTCAGGTCACGCCATTTCCTTCTTCAGAAGGCGGCGCGCCTGTATCGCGGCGGCATCGGTCTGGAGGATGGCGGGCTTCATGGACATCAAGTCGCTTGTTCCCATCAGCGACTGGCAGGCCTTGATCATGGGCTCGTCCTCCTCGGCGAAGGCCTTGTGAACCTGCGCGGCGAGCATTTCGGTCAGCGTTTCGTTGGTGATGTCGACATTGCGGGCAAGCGCGAAGAAATAATGCGTGGCATTGTCCGATTCAGGCGCAAGGTAATGGACGCTGGGAATATGCGCGTCCGCGCCGCCGCCCGCCGGAGAATACCGCAAGTCGAGATCGAGGATCGAGGCAGGCCGCCACCGCATCCGTGCCTGCAAGCGCCCTGGGATATCGCCGACCAGCGCCATGATCTGCGGCGAGGGTGAGGGCATGTTCTCGACGAAATAGTTTGAATGGAGCACTGGCCCGGGCTGCGTGTCCCATTCGTGCCGCATCCCCACTCCGACCGTGTTCGCCGGATCGCCGCCCAAGGTGTCGGCGTGAAGGTAGGGACCGTGCGTGAGGTCGAGCAGGTTGTCCATGACCAGCTGGTAGTGCGCTTCGACCCGCAGATACCCGGTCGATACCGCGTAGTCACTGGAACCCCACCACTCCAGCATGGGAAGCTTTGATCTGTCGGCGTGTTCGGCGGTTCCCAGCCAGACCCAGATCGCGCCAAGATGCTCGACCGCCGGATATGCCTTCAGGGTTGCGTTCGGGGGGATTGCGCCGCCACCGTGCGGGTTGAGAATGCACGTGCCGTCGCGGTCGAATACCAGTCCATGATAAGGACAGGCGATCGTATCGCCGTTCACCGAACCGAGATTCATCGGGGCAAAGCGGTGAGGGCAGCGGCCATCCATCGCGATGATCGATCCGTCCGCGCCGCGGTACGCAACGATGTACGTGCCGCAAACGGTGATGCCGATTGGCTTTTCTTCGAGCTGGCTGCTCCATCCGATGCAATACCAGCTATCGCGCAAATATTCAGTCATCTCCGCTCCCATTCTATGCCATGCACTTTCTCGGTGTGGCTATCCAAGAAATATATATTTGATTCGGGCGGACCATGCAACACCCGGTAATTCCGGCTGCAGTCCATCTCTTCTCGCCCTATTCTGAAAATCTGTCGAGGCAGGCTGCGGAGCAGAGGTGGCTGCAGCAAGAGTCGAATCAGTCCGGTTTCAGCGCCGCGTCCATCCTGAATCTACAATATATAATATATATCAAGTAGTTAAATTTGACTCCCAACGCGCAGGGGCACATCTTTGATGCGCGTTCCCTGTGTCGCTTTCGCCCCCGGACAGCCAGAAACAGCCGATCCCGGGCAGCGCTTCACACGTTGCCGCGAAGTGCTGGGCAAATTTGCCGGGCAGCATGGCAAAAAGCGATTGCGAGGTTAGGAAAATATATATTATAAGGCGCGAAAGCAAAATCGAGGAGAGGCAGTCCGGGCCAGCCGAAAAGTGAGCGGCGCAGCTGAGCGTCCGGGGCAGTCAGAACCTGTCCAGAGAAAATTCTCTCACTGCGTCAAGGCGGCCGTGCCGGGCAGGGCGTGTCTGCGGTTCAGAGGCGATCCTGACGAAATTACCGCGATTTCAGAAGCGCTGCCGCTCTCACGCCTGCGGTGCCGGGCGGTGGCCGCAACGGTTTTGAAGAGACCCATTTCACGTTCAAGAGCGAGGACAATATGGCTGATACTTTGAATTCCCTTTTCGACCTGACCGGAAAGGTCGCGCTCGTCACCGGCGGCCGCGCCGGTTTGGGGCGTATGATTGCCATGGGGCTGCTTGCTCAGGGCGCGCGCGTCTATATCGCGTCGCGCGGCGCCGAGGGGCTTCAGGCGACGGCCGGGGAACTGTCGCAGTACGGAGAGTGCATCGCCATCCCATGCGACCTGTCGAACATGGAGGGCATCGATGCCCTGTTTGCCGACGTGTCCGCTAAGGAAGATCACCTCGACATTCTCGTCAACAACGCGGGTCTGGCGACCATGAGCAGTCTCGACGAATTTACCGAAGAGATGTGGGACGGGGTAATGGACATCAATGCCAAGGGGGTGTTCTTCACCTGCCAGCGGATGCTTCCCCTCCTGCGGGCCGCCGCCACGCCGCAATCTCCCGCACGCATCATCAACATCGCATCGGCAGCGGGCCTCAACCCGCCTGCGTTCAACGCATTCTCTTACGCGGCGTCCAAGGCGGCCTGCATCATGCTGACCCGCCATCTGGCCCGGGATCTGGCGGAGCAGCACATTCTCGTCAACGCGATCGCGCCGGGGCCGTTCGACACGGACATGATGGCCGACCGGCTTGCCAAGGCCGGGGATATCATTCGCGACCGCAATCCGCTGAAGCGGCTGGGGACGATGGAGGACATCGTGGGTTGCGCGCAATTCCTGGCGGGCCGCGGATCGGCCTGGACGACCGGCGCGGTTATCCCTTGCGACGGCGGCGCAAGCACGGTTCGCTGACCAGCTGCGGCAGTTGTGCCACGCGCCCGGGCTTGCCTGGGCGCGCAAGCGCCTGCCGGTTGGGTGCGCGTGTGTGAGCGGCTATATCCGGAAAATCGATGCGCGCCGTCCCGAAAGGGTCAGACGGCCTTGACGGCCAGGTCTTCCGAGACCCGGTTTTCCAGTCCGCTGGCGAGCAGATCGCGGGTTTGTTCGACGTGGCGCCGCACGAGCAGGCCGGTCAATTCATGGTCGCCTGCAATGGCAGCTTCATAAATCGCAGCGTGTTCGCCCATCACGTTCCGCTGGCCGGCGAGATATTGGTACATGTAGAACCGGTACCGCTCGCTGGCCCGGTACAATGTTTCGTGGAGCCGTTTGAGCCAATGGCTGGGGCAGGCCGCGAGCAATTGCCGATGGTAATCTTCGTGCGCCTCGATCACATCGTTGCTGATGAGCGTATTCGGGCCAAACCGCTGCAACCGTTCATGGCATTCCGTCAGGGCCTTGCGCCATTCCGCCCCGCCCGATTTGACGGACTCCGACGCCATGCGCTGTTCCAGCATGGCGCGCGTCGAATAGAGGTCGAGCATATCGTCAATCGACAGATCACTGACGCGAAATCCGCGCTGTTCGATGGCTATGACGAGGTGTTCGCCGGCCAGACGCGAAAGCGCTTCTCGCACCGCGCCGGGGCTGGCGTCGAAACTGCTCGCAAGTGATGCGATGTGAAGGCGATCGCCGGGGGCGTATTCGCAAGCAACGATCGCCCGCCGCAATTCGTTGACGATCCGGGAGGCCTGGCTGCGGCCTGCTGATGTGACAGCACTGGAACTCATACTCACCCTCTAAAACAGCGCGCGGCGCGCGGGCAGGTCATGCCAGAGCGGCGGCTCGCGCGCCCAGGCCTGGCTGTCGTACACACGCTAACCTTAGGATGCCCATAACATACATTTTGTTGCAATAAAAATCGCTGAAACGATCTGTTTTGCGGCAAATTCACCGGAGGAGACTTCAAAAAATATATTTTATATTTGACACCGGTTCGGGTGGCGAATAGGTCAGAGGCAGGCGGCGACACCACAAGAGTCGCGCCACGAGAGGAGCTTCTGGAATGCCGGACATTGATCCCGAAAGCAGCCGTGCGCTTGAATTCCCCGATGTAACGCCGGCCGCTTTTGCCCATGCCGTTCTGCGCACGAACAAGTACGAGGCGCAGGTTCGCTTCTATAAGACGTTTCTCAATGCTGTCCCGGCATTCGAAAACGAGTTCCTGACGTTCCTTCGCTATGACGATGAGCATCACCGTGTCGTCATCGCCAACATGCCTTTCCTGTCCGACCAGCCCAATCCGCCAACCGTCGGACTGGAGCACATGGCGTACACGTTCGCGACGCTCGGCGAATTGCTGGGCAATTACCGGCGTCTGAAGGCCGAGGGGATCAACCCCGTCTGGTGCATCAATCACGGCATCACGACGTCGATCTACTATGCCGACCATGACGGCACGCTGCTCGAAACCCAGTTCGACAACATGTCGGTCGCGGATGCGGATATCTTCATGAAGGGACCGTATTTCGCCATGAATCCGATCGGCGTGGACTTCGATCCGGATCTGCTGATCGAGCGGTACGAGCGCGGCGATCCGATGTCCGAGCTTGTGAAGCAAGGATCTGCGCTTCCCCCCGAAGACGTTCCGCCGCTTCGCCCGGCATCCATTCCGCCTTACGATGCGCGCGGTGCGCTGCTGGAGGTCTGACATGGGCCAGGAACCTGTTGTCCATGCCTATTTCGCGCCCGGGGCCTGTTCGCGCGTAATGCTTCATGCGCTGGAGGAAGCCGGGCTCGCATTCGAGGGGCATCCGCTGGCACTGATGCGCGGGGAGCAGAAGAGCCCCGAATATCTCGCGATCAACCCGAAGGGCAAGGTCCCCGCGCTGGTGGTCGATGGCGATCTGCTGACCGAAAACGGGGCGATTGCGTGGTATCTTGCCAACCGCTTTCCCGAGGCTGGAATGCTTCCCGGCCTGGACGATCCCGTGACTGCGGCGCAGGCGCTCGGGGACCTTATCTGGTGCGGCGGAACGCTCCATCCGATCGTCCGGCGCATGATGCGCCCGGCTCTGTTCAATGAGAGCGATCCTGACGGCACGCGGGCTCTGGCGGCTGCTGAGCTTGGCGTGACAGCCAGGGACCTTGATGCCCGTCTGGAGGGGCAGGACTGGTGGTACGGCGACACGTGGTCGCTGGTCGACACCTATGTTGCCTGGGCTTTCTCGATCGCGGCGATTTGCGGCTTCCCACTGTCCGAATATCCCAACCTGGCGAGCCACACGAAGCGATTGTCCGAAAAGGAAACGTTCAAGCGGGTTGTCGCGCGGGAAAAGGAGGCCGTTGCGACGCACGACATTCCTCTTCCGCCTGGTGCCAGCCTGTGACCTGAAAATAGGATTCAGACCAAGATCCGGAGGAACCGTTCATGCCGCAATTTCTGAGGAATGCCTGGTACTGCGTGGCCTGGTTGCAGGAACTGGGTGAGGAACCTTTCGGATTACAGGTGCTGGGCGAACATGTCGCCGTTTACCGCGACAGCTGCGGTGAATGGCACGCGCTTGATGGGCGTTGCCCGCATCGTTTCGCGTCGCTCGCTCAAGGGCGGGTAATCGGTGACGCCCTGATGTGCCCCTATCACGGACTGCAGTTCGGTCCGGACGGCCGTTGTGTCCTGAACCCGGTTGATCCCGAAGGGCAGGCGCCGGATGTCGTGATCAGGCACTATCCGGTGCGCATCCGCAACGGCGGCGTCTGGATCTGGATGGGGGATCCGGCGCTTGCCGATGAAGCGAGCCTTCCGCCGGAATCCGCGGCCTTCCAGCCGGGCTACGCCGCAGCGCTGCTCTATTTCAAGGTCAACGCCAATTACCAGCTTGTCATCGACAATCTGTTGGACCTCACGCACGCCGCGTTTCTCCATGGAGAGACGCTGGCGGCCGCGGGAGACGTTCCGAAGCACGACTTTTCGATGCAGGGCAATGTCATTCATTCGGACTATCGCATTGAGCAGGGCGGCGTGATGCCCATCGCGGCGACATTGTTCGACGATGACCTGTGCGAGACTTTGGCGACGATGCGGTGGCGCCCGGCCAGCAACCTCGATCTCGATGTCCGGCTGCATCCGCTCGAAGGGAGCAATGCTCAGCCGCTTCACATGCCGAGCGTCCACTATCTCACGCCGGAAAGCGAAAACGTCACGCACTACTTCGCAGCGATCGCCCGCAACCGGAAACTGGACGATCCCGCCGAACAAAAGCGTATGCACGACATGGCACTGAAGGCGTTCACGCAGGAAGACGAGCCGATGGTGAACACCTGCCAGAGCATGATGGGTACTGCCGATCTGATGGCCATGAAGCCGGTCATCCTGAAAACGGACGTCGCTGCAGTTCAGGCGCGCCGGGTCATCGCCAAGCTGGTTAAAAGGGAACTCCGCGAAGAGGCGGCCTGATAGCCCGCATGTCTTCGCTGACGCGGCGGCTCAACACTGCCGTTTACAAAAAAATGGGATTGGATGCTGAGATGTCGAAACTCTACGACGTTGTGATTGTTGGCTACGGGCCCGTCAGCCAGTTGTTCGCGCTGGCGCTGGGCAGGCAGGGCCGTTCGGTCGCCATCGTCGAACGCTGGAAGGAACGCTATCCGCTCCCCCGGGCTGTCAGTATCGATCATGAACTGTTCCGGGTATTGAGCGCCAATGGGCTCGGTGCGCTGATGCCGCGGTTTTCGCATACTGCCAGCCGCTATGAGTGGTTCAACGCCGACTGGAAGGAACTGCTGGCTCTGGACACGGCGGCTGAGGCTGTCTCGGGGGTGCCGTTGGTGCACTACCTTCATCAGCCCACGCTGGAGGAATCGATCGACAGTGCAGTCGCCAAACTGGACTGCGTCGATTTGCTGTGCGGCAAGGAAGCGCTGGCGATCGGTCAGGATGCCGATAGCGCATGGGTGGACATCGAGGACATCGATACGGGCGTTGCCGAACGCATCACCGGGCGTTTCGTGCTGGGATGCGACGGCGCGAACAGCACCGTGCGCGAAACGATTGGCGGTGGGCGCGACGATCTGGGCTTTCAGGCGAACTGGCTCGTCGTCGATGTGCTGCTCAAGGACGGGGTGACGATCGAGAAGCTGGGCATCCCGCCTTCGGGCCAGTTCTGCGATCCGGCCCGGCCCACGACGATCGTGCCCGGCGGCGTTCGCGACGGGCAGGTCTTCCGCCGCTGGGAATTCATGCTGCTGCCGGGAACCGAACCGGAAGAGATGGAGGACGAGGAAAAGATCTGGGAACTGCTGGCGCCCTGGGCAAACCGCGATCAGGTCGAACTGGTTCGCCACAAGGTCTACAACTTTCGTTCGCTGGTGGCCAATCGCTGGCGTGACCGCCGGGTGCTGATCGCGGGCGATGCCGCCCACGTCATGCCGCCGTTCCTGGGGCAGGGGATGTGTTCGGGCCTGCGCGACGTCTGGAACCTGGCCTGGCGGTTCGATCTCGTTCTGGACGGCAAGGCGGATGCCCGGCTGCTCGATGGTTATCAGACGGAACGCTCACCCCATGTCCGCCAATTCATCGAGATGTCGATCTTCCTCGGAAAGATCATCTGCATTCCCGACGAAATCACTGCAAACGAACGCGACCGGGCCTTTTTCGCCGGCGAGCACCCGCCGTTCCCGCCCTATCCTATCCTGACGCAGGGGCTTCTGCGCCGCGATGGCCAGGGGCAGCCTGTTGCAGGGGCCGGCGAGCTCTCTCCGCACGGCCAGATCGCCTGGCAGGGCAGAACCGGTCCGATGGACGATCTGACGGGCCAGGGCTTCCTGCTGATCTCGCGCGAGGACATCGCGGTTCCCGATGCACTTCGCGGCATCCGGCTGCACAAGCTGGTGTTCGCGGACGCTGCAAACGGGGGCAATGCCGAGGATATCGACGGACGCATTGTGTCCTTCCTCGATGCGCGTGGCTGGTCGGCGATGCTCGTGCGTCCGGATTTCTACATCTACGGCGGGGCCGCGGCAGGCGAGGAGGCAAGTCTGCTGTCCGGCTTTGCCAGCGATCTCGCGGCTGAAGGGGCCGTGCTGGAGAGCGTGGGGTCCGCACACTCCGTTACCGCATAGGGGCAGTCAGTCAGGCCGGTGCACCGGCCATGTATCGAAGCCGCGCCGCATTCGCTGCGCGGCTGCACCAGAGATTTATCACATGCCGGGCGGCTGTGGTTCCTGAACAGGAGTATTTCACGATGAAACTTGCGCGCTTTGATCATGACGGCACGATTTCGGCCGGTGTCGTAGTCGATGGCGGTATTGTCGATCTTTCGCGGACCAATTGCGCGTTTCGCGACATCGAAGCGATCATCGCCGGCGGCGAGGAAGCCCTGGCCGCCGTGCGTGCCGCCACCGCGGGGGTCGCGCCGCATGTCCCGCTTGCGCACGTGCGACTGCTGGCACCGTATCATCCCGCCAACTATCTTGCGATCGGCATGAATTATGGCAAGCACGTGGCGGAAGCCCAGCGCCTTGGCGTGGAAAAGCCCCAGTACCAGTATTGGTTCAACAAGCAGATCACCTGCATCGCCGGACCTTACGACGACGTGGATCCGGGTGTGAGCGAAGCGCTGGATTACGAAGTCGAACTGGGCGTCGTGATCGGGCGTGAAGCCAAGAACGTGAAGGCGGGCGACGCGCTGGGCTATATCTTCGGTTATGTGGTCGCCAACGATTTTTCGGCGCGCGACTGGCAGCGCCACTGCCCGACGTTCACGATCGGCAAGTCCTTCGATACGCACGGCCCGATCGGCCCGTGGATTGTGACCGCCGATGAAATTCCCGATCCGCAGGCCCTCGACTTGCGCTGCCTCGTCAACGGAGAAGTGCGCCAGCAGAGCAATACCGCGAACATGCTGTTCAGCGTGGCGCAGCAGATTGAATATCTGTCGACCGCCTTCACCCTGAAGCCGGGCGATCTGCTGGCGACCGGTACGCCCGAAGGCGTCGGCGTGGCGATGCAGCCGCCCGTGTTCCTTCAGGAAGGCGATGTGGTGCGCTGCGAAGTCGAAGGCATCGGCATGATCGAAAACAAGGTTGCTGCGCGCAAGTGATATGAGGGGGTTCGCCCCGGGGCCGGATCGGTTTTTGCGAATGGTGATCCGGCACCGGGGCGATGCCAATGATGGTCAAGATCGAAGCGATGGACAAGATACCGGCGGTTTCGCCAGCGCTGGTTCCGGCGATCGGGATCACCACGGCGACGCTGGTTGCCAATCTCTATTTCGCGCAGCCCCTTGCCCGGTCCATCGGGCAGGATCTGGCTATCGATCCGGCATGGGCAGGGAGCGTGGTGAGCGCTATCCAGATCGGATACGCGCTCGGGCTGTTCCTGATCGTGCCGCTGGCGGATTTCGTCGAGAACAAGCGGCTGGTGCTCATCTGCATCTGGCTCGTGGTACTGGGAACAATCGGGTTGGCGGCAGCGCCTTCAGCCTGGCCGTTTCTGGCCGCATCGCTGCTGACGGGACTGTGTGCCAGCGTGGCGCAGGTGCTCGTGCCTCTGCTCGCTGATTTCGTCGATGGGAGGCGCCGCGGGAAAGTGATCGGCACGGTCTCGGCAGGTGTTCTGCTGGCCGTCATGCTGGCGCGGCCGGTGGCGCTTTTCTGTGCCGATGCTTTCGGCTGGCGCACGATATTCTGGGTGTCGGGGGCCGCGGTTGCTGCCGTATCCGTTCTGCTTGCCCGGTTCATGCCCACGCGCCATGCAGCCGGGGGCAAGGGCTACCTGAACCTCAGGCAGATGGTCTCGATCTTCGCGAATGAGCGGCTGGTGCGCCGCCGGGCCCTTTATCAGGCGATGCTGTTCGGCAGCTTCACGATGTTCTGGGCCGCTATTCCCCTTATGCTTCACGATGCCTTCGGCTTGTCGCAAGCCGCCGTCGGCCTGTTCGCGCTCGTGGCGGTCGGCGGTGTCATCGCCGCGCCTCTTGCGGGCCGCTGCGCGGATCGCGGCCTGAGCCATAGCGGAACGATCGTTGCCGCCTTGTCGGTAGCGGCGGCCTTCCTCGGCTCGATCTGGGCGGAAAGGGTACTGGTCCCCGCCGTGATGGCGCTTATGGCGATCCTCATCGACGGGGCCATTCAGGCGAGCCAGACGTTTTCTCGCCTGATCGTTCTTGAAGTCGCGCCGGAAGTGCGCGGGCGGGTCAACGCCATGTACATGTCGCTGATCTATTCGTGCGGTGCCGCCGGTTCGGTCGTGGGCGTCTGGACTTACGTGCGTTTCGGATGGAGCGGCACGGCCCTGACGGGAGCCGCGCTTGGCCTGGGCGTCGTGCTGCTCCTGCTGCTTGAGCCGCGCAATGCTGAGGCTGGCGGTGGCGATGCGGGCATTCCGGAACGCGGCTGATCGCACTCACGGCTTGCCGCATGGCAACCGCCCTCATCACGGCATGGCGAATATCTTTCCGGGATTGAACAGATTGCCCGGATCGAGCGCACGCTTGATCAGGCGCATAATGTCCACGCCCGGCCCGTGCTCCTCGATCAGCCATTGCTGCTTGCCCAGTCCGATTCCATGTTCGCCGGTGCAGGTGCCGTCCATCGCCAGCGCACGGGCGACCAGCCGGTCGTTGAGCCGGGCGGCCTCTGCAGCTTCCTCTTCGCTTGCCGGATCGAGTACGAAGAGAACGTGAAAGTTGCCGTCGCCGACATGGCCGACGATGGGCGTGGGGATCTGCGTCGTGTCGAGATCGGCCCGGGTTTCGAGGATGCAGTCGGCGAGGCGGCTGATCGGCACGCAAACGTCCGTGGCCCAGCCCGTCGATCCGGGACGAAGCGAAAGGCCCGCGTAATAGGCTTGATGCCGCGCCTTCCACAGCCGCGAGCGTTCCTCGGAAAGGTTGGACCAGACGAATTCGCCGCCGCCCAGGTCGATGGCGATTTCGCGCACGATTTCCACCTGTTCATCGACGGAAGCCTTGGTGCCGTGAAACTCGAAGAAGAGCGTCGGTTTCTCTTCCAGATCGAGCTTGGCGTAGCTGTTGATCGCGCCGATCCCCACTTCGTCCACCAGTTCGATGCGGGCAACCGGAACGCCCAGTTGAATGGCGGTTATCACGGTATCGACCGCCCCCTGCAGGGTATCGAAGGCACAGACCGCGGACGAAATCGCATCGGGAATGCCGTGCAGGCGCAACGTGACCTCTGTGATGATGCCGAGCGTGCCTTCCGACCCGATCAGCAGGCGGGTCAGGTCGTATCCGGCCGACGATTTGCGCGCGCGGCGTGCGGTGCGCACGATACGCCCGTCCGGCATCACTGCCGTCAGCGACAGCACGGCGTCGCGCATCGTACCATAACGCACGGCGTTGGTGCCGGACGCGCGCGTGGCGGCCATGCCGCCGATCGTCGCATTGGCGCCGGGGTCTATGGGAAAGAACAGGCCCTGATCGCGCAGGTATTCATTGAGCTGTTCCCGCGTCACCCCGGCCTGAACGGTGCAGTCGAGGTCGGCGGCATGAACTGCGACGATCCGGTTCATCTCGGAAAGGTCGATGCACAAGCCGCCGGTTGTCGCCACGACCTGCCCTTCCAGGGAACTGCCCGCGCCATAGGGTATGACCGGAATGGCGTGCCGCGCACAGATCTGGACGAGCCTCGCGGTTTCCTCGGTCGAATGGGGAAAGGCGACGGCATCGGGCGGCATCGTCTCGAAATGCGCTTCGCACGAGCCATGCTGCTGGCGAATGGCTTCGCTCAATTGCAGCCGGCCGCCCAGCACTTCGCGCAGCTCCGACACGACGGCCGGGGCGAGCGGTCTGGCAAAAGCGCTGCCTTGCGGTTGGTCCATCTTCGATCCTCACCCGGTCTGTTTTTATCAGTCTGTTTCAACCGTCACCGGCATCATGCGGTCTGCCGGTGACGCGGGGCGGACGGCATTGAGCCTGTGTTCGGCCGCTTCGATCTTGCGGTGGTAAGCTGCCAATGCCGCTTCCTTCACGGGGCCGAAGCCGCGAACTGCCGCAACTTCGTCCAGCAGGGCAACGGTATCGGCAAAGTTCGCGCGGGTCAGCCTGGCGAGAACACGCTCCGTCAAAGCCTCGTAGTGGGCCAGAAGCGCGCGTTCGGAGCGGCGCTCGGCAGTATGGCCGAAGATATCCAGAGCGCTGCCACGCAGCCCGTTAAGCGACTTCAGCAGGCGCAGCACGGGCATCGCGAGCCAGCCCGGAAATTCGCGCTTGCGGGGGCGTCCGTTCGGCATCCTGCCCGGCAGGAGCGGGGGAGCCATGTTGAAGGCGATGCGGGCGCCATTGTCGAAAGTCTCGCCGATCCGGGCATGAAGCGCCGGGTCGGTCAGCATCCGCGCGACTTCGTATTCATCCTTGATCGCCAGCAGCTTGGCATAGTTGCGCGCAAAGACCCGCGTGAGCACTTCGGAGCCGGGGATGATGCCGTTTTCGATATCCCGCACTTCGCCGGTCCGCTTGCGGTACCGGGCGGCGAGCGCCTCGTTCTGGTAGGCGGCAAGATGTGCGCTGCGATGGGCGATCAGTTCGTCCACCGTCTCGGGCAAAGGCGCCTGATTGCCGCTTTCGGGGACCATGGCGCGAACGGCGTCGGGATCGGCGGCGAACAGCCGGCCCAGGCGGAAGGCATTGGTGTTGAACTTCACCGCCACGCCGTTGAGCGCGATGGCCTGTTCCAGCGCGCTCGTGCTGACCGGCAGCAGCCCTTGCTGGGCTGCCATGCCCACGACCATCAGATTGGCGCCGATCGTATCGCCCAGCAGTTTGAGCGCCAGGTTCGAGGCATCCATGACGGTCATTGCATCAGGGCCGATGCGTTCATTCAGCCGTGCCAGCAGGACTTCGGGTTCGGGTACTGCTTCACGGTCCATCTGGAAGGACGCCGTGGGGACGACGGCCTCGTTCGCGATCGCGCGGGTGCGGCCGCGGGTCATGGTCGTATCCGATTCCGGTTGCAGCGCGGCAACGAGGTCGAACGCCAGAACAAGGTCCGCCTCACCCCGCCCCAGCCGCTGGGCATGAATATCCGCAGGGGTCTCGGCGATGCGGATGTGGCTGAACACGGCGCCGTTCTTCTGCGCCAGTCCGGTCATGTCATAGAGCGACGCGGCGCGCCCCTCGATATGCGCGGCCATGCCGATCAGGGCGCCGACCGTGATAACCCCGGTGCCGCCTATGCCCGCCACCATGATGTTGCAGGCGCCCGATGCGACCGCAGGCTGCGGCAGGCCGGCAAACAGCCTGTCATCAAGCGAGACCCCCCGGGGCTTGCGCGGCTCCGCGCCATGCACCGTAATGAACGAAGGGCAGAAACCGTCGTTGCAGCTGTAGTCCTTGTTGCAGCTGGACTGGTCGATCGCCCGCTTGCGGCCAAAGGCGGTGTCCTTGGGCACGATGCTGACACAGGTGGACTGCACCGAGCAATCACCGCAACCCTCGCAGACATCCTCGGCGATGAACATCCGCTTTGCCGGGTTCGGGAACTTGCCGCGCTTGCGCCGCCGCCGCTTTTCCGCGGCACAGGTCTGCTCGTAGATCAGGACGGTGCAGCCGCTGGTTTCCCGCAGTTCGCGCTGGATATTGTCCAGCTCTTCGCGGTGGGCAATTGTGACATCGGGCGGAAAGTTGCTGTCCTTGCGGTGGTGGCCGGGATTATCGCTCAGCACCACAATGCGCTTCACGCCCTCGTGGCGGACTTGCTGCGCGATTTCGGAAACGGACAAGGGGCCATCCACCGGCTGTCCGCCCGTCATGGCCACGGCATCGTTGTACAAAATCTTGTAGGTGATGTTCACGCCTGAAGCGACCGCCGCCCGGATCGCGAGCAGTCCGGAATGATAGTACGTCCCGTCGCCCATGTTCTGGAATATGTGCGGGGTGTCGGTGAAGGGTGCCAAGCCCATCCAGTTCGCCCCCTCCGCGCCCATCTGCAGGCCAAGCATGGCCTCCTTGGGGCGAATGAAATGCACCATTGTGTGGCAACCGATGCCGGTCATCGACAGGCTGCCCTCCGGCACGCGGGTGGAGCGGTTGTGGGGGCAGCCCGAGCAGAAGAACGGGCTGCGCCTTGGCATCTGCGCCTGGGGCGCGGCCATGGGCAGGCATCCCATCGGCGCATTCGCGAAAGCCGGTCCATCGGCGATGACGCCCAGACGTTCCAGCCGTCCGGCGATGACGCTTGCGATATCAGCGGGCTCCAGCTGCAGCACCGAGGACAGCAGCGTGCCGCCGTCCTCGCCGGTCTTGCCGATCAGGCGCGGCGCGCCGCTGCGGCCGACCAGCGTGCGTGCGATCTGCGCTTCGATGAAGCTCTTCTTTTCCTCCACGATCAGAAGCGTTTCGTGCCCTTCGGCAAAATCCGCCAGCGTTTCGCCGTCGAGAGGCCAGATGCAGCCGACCTTGTAGAGCGAAATGCCCAGTGACCGGGCCCGCTCCTTGCCGATGCCGAGCAGGTCAAGCGCCTGCAGCACATCGCCGTGGCTCTTGCCCGTGCTGACAATGGCAAGGCGCGGCGCATCCGACCGGAAGATCACGCGGTCCAGCCCATTGGCGCGGACGAAGGGAATGACCTGGGGCAGCCGGTGCTCGATGACGATCTGTTCCGCGCGCAGGGGGTTGAACGGGCGCGACCCGGCATGGAGTCCTTCCGGCGGGGCATTGACGATGTCCGGCAGCCGGGGAGAAAACCCGTCCAGGTCGATATCGACCGTTGCGGTCTGCTCGACCACCTCGTTCACGCACTTGACCGAGGTCCACAGGCCGCTGTGGCGGGACAGGGCAAGCGCCAGCAGGCCGTAGTGCAGGATCTCGCCGGCGTCGGCCGGATAGAATGACGGGATGAGATTGGCGGCGAGCGCCTGCTCGCTTTGATAGGATACCGTCGAGGACTTTCCGGCATGATCCTCGCCGTAGAACAGGACGACGCCGCCCCTGGCGCTCGTTCCGGCGTAGTGCCCGTGCTTGAAGGCATCGCCTGCCCGGTCGACGCCGGGGCCCTTGCCGTACCAGGCGGAAAAAACGCCGTCATACCTTGCGCCCGGCACTTGTTCGATCTGCTGCGTTCCGGCGACTGCCGTTGCCGCGAGGTCCTCGTTCACGCCGGGCTGAAAGCGAATGCCGGCATCATCAAGCCGCTTGCCGATCGACCATAGGGTCGAATCGACATTGCCAAGCGGTGAGCCGCGATAGCCGGTGATATAGCCAGCGGTGTTCAGCTCGGCACGGCGATCCAGCCAGGCCTGGGCAAGCAGCACGCGGGCCAGTGCTTGCGTGCCGTTCAGCATGATGCGGCCGCGCGTTACGGTCCACTTGTCGTCCAGCGAAACGGGGGATGCTTGTGTCATGATTTGTCTCTCCACCCTCCTGGCATAGGCCGGGCTGCGCCGTTGCGCTGTCATCCAGGTGACAGCGCCAGCCGCGGATCGCGGTTAACTCCCGGAGCGGGAGAAAAGGCGATGACGATGAAGAAATGGCACAATATTTCGGGGCTGCGCGGTTCGGCAAAGGCGGCCTTGCCGCTGCCGGTGTTCGATTACATCGATGGCGGGGCGGAGGACGAACTGTCCCTTCATGATGCGACGCGGGCGTTCGATCGCTATGATATTATCCCGCGTATGCTGATGGATGTATCGCAGGTCAGCAGCCAGACGGAAATATTCGGCCGCCGCATCGAATTTCCGGTCATGCTGGCACCGACAGGGCTGACCCGGCTGTTTCACAAAGAGGCGGAGCTGGGGGTTGCCCGCGCGGCCACGGCGGCCGGCCTGCCCTATTGCCTGTCGACCCTGGGTACCACGACGATCGAGGATTTCGCCGATGCGGTGCCGGGCTCGAAACTGTTCCAGATCTACATCTTCAAGGATCGCGGTCTTACCGAGGAATTCGTGGAGCGCGCGCGCGCCTGCAAATACGACGGTCTGGTGTTGACCGCCGATACGCTTGTCGGCGGCAAGCGCGAGCGGGATCTGGCCAATGGCCTCAGCCTGCCGCCGCGGCTTACCATGCGCGGGTTCCTCGGCTTCGCTGCAAAGCCGCGCTGGTCTCTGCCCGCGCTGTTCGGGAGCAAGTTCGATTTCGTAAATGTCGCGCACCGGGTTGCCGCCATGTCGGCAGGCCCCACGACGCTGCAGGATTACGTTGCCGGTCAGTTCGACCGTACCGTGACCTGGAAGGACGTCGAATGGCTTGCGGGCAAGTGGGGTGGCCCGCTGGCAGTGAAGGGCATCCTTCATCCCGGTGACGCCGTCACGGCCCTGGAATCCGGAGCCGACACGGTAATGGTGTCCAACCATGGCGGGCGCCAGATCGATACCGCCGCCGCGCCGATCGACCAGATCGCCCCGATCGCCGACGCCGTTGGCGGGCGGATGAAGATCATTTGCGATGGCGGCATCCGGCGGGGATCGCACATCCTGAAGGCACTGGCCCTGGGCGCCGACGCCGTCTCGATCGGGCGTCCCTATCTCTACGGGCTGGCGGCGGCGGGCAGCACGGGCGTCTCACGTGCCATCGACATCCTGCGCGACGAATTTGATCGCTGCATGGTCCTTTCGGGTGCGACATGTCCTGACGATCTCAATCGTGAACTGGTGCGTCCACATATCGGAGCTTGATAAGACCGGGCGCCTGTTCGAAAGTCGCCCGATGACAGAGCGCTATGCCCTCTTTGACCTGATGCAGTGGCTGTCGGAGGACTGCCGGAAGGCTTTCGAGGCTGCGGCACGGATCGTAAGGATGCCGGCGGGCCGCATCATATACGCGCAATCCGATCCCGGCGACGAGATGTACCGGCTGCTTGCCGGTTCGGTTCGCCTGTCCGTCATCGGACCGGACGGTCGCGACTTGCTTTTCACGTTCTTTGGGCCCGGCGCGTGCTTTGGCACCAGCAGCCTCGTCGATGGCGAGTTGCGGCCACAAACCGCAGAAGCATTCGATTCGGTTGAATTGCAGGTGATCAGTCGTAGCGCGATCAGTGCCATTCGGCGGGATTATCCGGAAATGAACGATGCCTTACTAAGGCTCCTGTCGCGTCACATGCGGTTACTCAGTGACTATTTCGCAGGCGCTGCGCTGGATGACGTGGCCTTTCGGTTGGCACAGAGATTGGTGGACATCGGTGACACTTTCGGGGTGCCCCAATCCGGAAGAATCCCCCTTTCGCGCAAGATATCACAATCAGAGCTCGCATCGATGGTGGGCGCTGCGCGCCAGACCGTGAACAGGATACTGCAGGAATTTCAGCGAAAGGGCTGGGTTTCAATGGAGGCAGGTGGAATCGTGCTGACAAATTTTCCAGCACTGCGCGACGTCGCCCAAAAAGGAGCCCACTTGCGAGAATTTGGTTATTAAGGCTGTCTACAGTTTGCCGTGCTGGTGAATGTTTGCATAGCGCCCAGAGGGGGTGAAGATCAGCGTTCGACCCGTCAATTGTAAATCTCGGCCTTCGGGACGCCAAATTCAGAAATTGCGCATGCGTCCGGCCGTTGAGTACATCTCCTTACATGGTCATAGATTTCTCACAAAAAAGATCTTGAAGATGAAATTAGATGTAGTGAAGGCCTTGATTGATCTGATCCAGAGCTATGAGTGTTGATTTCCACTGAGAGTTGACCCGGGATTTCCATCGAGAAGTGGCTCTGACTCACATTTGCTGCTTTTGGGGGTAAGTTCCTCCGGCATCATTGGGAGGATCTGCCATGCATGGTCGATTTCAACGTGCGCGTCTGGCTCCGGAAGGCTTTGCGGTTGTATCAGTGCAAAGCGTCGGAGATGATTTCCAGATCATGCTCCGCTCACAGCGTAGTTCAGGTGATTGCCCGGATTGCGGGCGTCCAAGCCGACGGGTTCAGAGCCGGTATGTACGCCGGCCGTCGGATCTCCCACTTGCTGGGCGCCGCGTCGTTCTCACGATCCTGGCGCGCCGCTTTTGGTGTGACACCGTTATTTGCGGCCGCCGCATTTTCTGTGAGCAGTTCGATGCGGGCGTCCTGGCCCGATATGGCCGACGTACTCAGCGTCTTGAGACGATTGTGCACCACCTTGGGTTGGCGCTCGGTGGCAGACCTGGAGCCGAATTTGCCAGTCGCCTGATGATGCCCGTGAGCAAGGACACCCTGCTGCGGGTGGTACGGCGGCGCGCCGCCAATCGGCATGACGAGCTCCATGTCATTGGCATTGATGACTTCGCTTTCCGGCGTGGCCAGACCTACGGAACGATTGTTTGCGATCTGGAGCGGCGGAAGCCGGTCACCTTGTTGCCGGATCGGGCACTGGAGACGACGCGAGCCTGGCTTGCCAAACGTCCGTCGATATCGATTGTCGCCCGAGACCGGGGCGGAGGCTATGGTGAAGCGATCGCAAGAGGACTGCCTGCTGCCGAGCAAGTTGCCGATCGTTGGCATCTCATGGAAAACTCCAGCCGAGCGTTTCTGGACGCAGTCAGCAAATCCATGCGCCAGATCAGGCAGGCAGTCGGCAGCAATGTGGTCGACCCCAAACTTCTCACCTATGCCGAGAAACTGCAGTACGAAGGCTACGTCCGGCGGCAGGAAACCAACGAGGCAATCCAGCAATTGGCCAAGAGTGGCACGTCCATCCGGCAAATTGTCCGGCAGACAGGTCATAGCCGAAAGCTCGTTCGTGATGTTCTGCGCGGACAGCGACTGGACGTTTTCCGTACCCGGCCAAGCTCCTTGGACAGCTGGTTGCCGTGGTTGAACGAGCAATGGGTGGCCGGTGCCCGCAACGCTCTGGCACTTTGGCGTGAGATGCGTGCGGAAGGCTTTGTGGGCCAGAGTGGCGTTGTATCGCAGTGGGCGCAACGCCGTCGTCTCGCCGAGAAAGCCAATCAAAGCGGCCTTATGCGCACGCCTTCGGCGCGGGTTCTAGCACGTCTCATGACCTCAGCCCAGGAAGGACTGGCCAAATCCGAAGCAGTCCTGGTGGCGGTGATCGAAAACAACGTCCCTGAATTGGTCGCAGCGCGCAAAGCGATCGGTGACTTCCAATCCATGATCCGATCAAAGTCGGCCGCGAAGCTGGATGGCTGGGTCAAGAGTGCCAAGGGCAGCCTCGTCGCGTCCTTCGTCAATGGTGTTGAGAAGGACCTGGTTGCGGTCCGAAACGCAATCGTCTCACCATGGTCGAACGGCCAGACCGAAGGGCAGATTACGCGCCTCAAACTGATCAAGCGACAGATGTATGGGCGCGCGAAACTTGATCTGCTGCAGGCAAGAATGGTCGGCGCATGAGTATCGCCATCAGCAAATGTGAGTCAGAGCCCAGAGTTAACCCGCTCGGCTGCGTGCCAGCGGGACGGGCATGGTTATTGGGTTCGGCCGGGGAGGAGCGGCACTAGGCCCGATCGTCGCAGGCTTCCTTCTGGCAAATGGCGTGAGCCTGCCGTGGCTCGCAGGCATCATGGCATGTGGCTCACTCGCCGCTGCGGGAGCGCTGGCCGCGCTGCCCTATCGTGAGCAGATTGCTGACTAGGCGGCGTGGACGCCAGGTCAAAATACATCGGCCCAGGCCGGAAGGCGTGCGCTTCCGCCTGAATGTCCCGGGCGCTCCCGTACTTGCGCAGCCTGCCGGCAAGGCTCTAGTCGTCTTGGAGCAGGATGTCCCTGCCGGGTAGGAGTGCCATGATCGATCCTCGCGGCCTGCGGGTCTTCCTCGCCGTTTGTCGGGCCAACTCGATCACGGGCGGCGCCCGCCTTCTCAACATTTCGCAGCCATCGGTGTCCAATGCCATCGCGCAACTGGAACGAGCGGCGGGAGCCGTGCTTTTCGAGCGCTCGCGCAATGGGATTACGCTGACCCCCGCTGGCGAAGCGCTGCAGGTGCGGGCCGAGGCCATGGAGAACCTGCTGATCGACGCGGAGGCCCAGATGCGTCTGGCCGGTGCCCGGATCAGCGGTCCCTTGCGCATTGGCGGCACGCCTGGAGCGCTGGTCAGTCTGCTGCCGGCTTCCGTGGCGAAACTGGAAGATCGTATCGGGCAATTCGATCTGCGGGTTGTCGAAAGGCCCGATGCGGACCTGGGCGAGATGCTGCGCCGGGGTGAGATCGAACTGGCCTTCGTGACGACAGGGCTTGAAGCGCCACCCGACGATATGGAGGAACTGACTGCGTCACAGGACCCCTTTGCGCTTATTGTCGGCCCGGCAAACCATGATCTGCCGGGCGAGGTTTCGCTCAGGGATGTGGCCGGTATGCCCTGGGTTCTGCCCGAAGCGCGGGGGGCGTTTCGCCGTCAGGTGGATGCGCTGTTCATGGCCGCCGAAGTCGCCGTGCCGCAAGGCGCGATCCGGTGCGATTCGCTGCTGAGCACCAAGGCGATCGTCCGGGGCAGCAGGCGCATCACAGTGCTTCCGGTGCAGGTCGCATCAGCCGAATTGTCGATCGGTGTCCTGCGCGCTGTCGAAATCCGCGAAGCCAGATTTCAGCGCAGCATCGGCATTCGCAAGCTCAAGTCCGCGCGCCTCTCGGTGGTGGCAAAAGCGCTGCTGGAGGTGATTTTTGCATAGCCTATGGCTATGAACATAGAAAAATTCATTATTTTTCTTTGCCTGTGAATTGGCTCATACCCGGTTCAACAACGTAATGTCTGGGAGAGGCAAGATGAGCACCCTTATCCGGGATGTCCGGATATTTGACGGAACCGGGACGGCGGCCTTCGCGGGATCCGTTCTGGTCGATGGTGAGCGCATCGCCTCCATTTTCCCCGGCAGCGAAGATGATCTGCCAGCCGCGGATATAGTGATCGAAGGCATGGGCATGACGCTCATGCCAGGCATGGTCGATGCCCACACCCATCTGACGTGGGCCTCTTCGCTTGAGAAGATCTACCACCAGTTCATTTTGCCGCCCGAGGAACTGGAAGCCGCCGCCTGGCGCAATGCCCGGGTGCTGCTCGACCACGGTTTTACCAGTCTCTATTCAGCCGGCGCGCTGGGTGACCGGATAGAGCCTGATCTGACGGCGGCGATCGAGGCAGGGCAGACTCCCGGCCCTCGGCTTGTCCCGTCCACGCTGGAGCGCAGCCCGGAAGGGGCGGAGGGCGTGGAAACGGGCGATGTATTCAATGGGCGGGGCCCCGATGCAATGAAGGCCTTTGTCGCCTACTGCAAGGACGAGGGCGTCAAGTCGATCAAGCTCGTCGTTTCCGGCGAGGACGCCCTCAAGCCCGGCTCGGCAAAGGATGTTCTCTATACCCGTGATGAAATGATGGCAGCGGGTGAGGCGGCACGCGAAGCGGGTCTGTGGATCGCCTGTCACGTCTATTCGCCGGAAGCGATCGGTATGGCGCTCGATGCCGGCGCGCGAATTCTCTATCACGGCTCGTTCGCCGATGAGGCTGCCATCGAGCGCATGGCGGCCGAAAAGGACCACTTCTTCTACGCGCCGGGTCCGGGCGTTTCGGTCGCCGCTCTTGAAGCCAGCCCGCCGCCGCATGTCGACATGGCACACATGAAGGCGAGTGCGGCCGAACGCATGGAACGGGAAGGCAAGCTTGTTCCAGAGCTGAAGAAACGGGGCGTGCGTGTCCTGATCGGCGGCGACTATGGCTTTCCGTTCAATCCCCACGGCCGCAATTCGCGCGATCTGGAGCACTTCGTGAAGCATTTCGGTTTCACGCCGGCGGAGGCCTTGCAGGCCGCTACCCAGTATGGCGGCGAACTCATGGGCCTGGATGTCGGGCTGGTGCGCGAAGGCTATCTGGCCGACCTGCTGCTGGTTGATGGCGATCCGGCGCAGGATGTCTCGATCCTGCAGGACAAGGACCGCCTGAAGATGATCATGAAAGGCGGCGCGCTCTACAAGGCCCCGGCCGAAGCCGAGACGGCGGGCTGAGCCATGGATAGCGATGTCATCGTCATCGGTTGCGGCCCGGTGGGGGCACTGGCCGCCAACATGCTGGGGCGGGCGGGTCTTTCCGTGCTCGTTCTGGAAAAGGAACTGGAGCACTATCCGCTGCCGCGTGCGGTGCATCTCGACCACGAGATGATGCGGCTGTTCCAGACTGCCGGTGTGATTGACCGCGTGGAACCGGACATGATCGCCACCGACGGGCACCTGCACGTCGGGGCCGATCATGGCGTGATCCGCTACATGGGGACCGTGGGCAAGCCCCGCCCGTTTGGCTGGGCCAACGACTACTTCTTCTACCAGCCGGAACTCGAAGAGCACTTGCGCGAAGGCTTTGCCGGGCTGGACAGCGTCGAGCTCAAGACCGGTGCAACATTTACCGGCCTCGAACAGCACGGCGACAGGGTAGCGGTAACGTTCGAGGAAGGCGGAGAGGCAAGGACTCTCTGCGCACGCTGGGTTATCGCCTGTGACGGTTCGCGCAGCACGGTGCGCAAGGCACTGGCTGTTGCTCTCGACGACCTGCAGTTCGAAGAGCCGTGGCTCGTCGTCGATGCCGAAGTCGAGGGACCAGTCGCTTTCCCGCCGATCACCGGCGTGCCTGCGGATGCGGATCTGCAGCGGCTTTCGGTGATGATGTGCGATCCCGCACGCCCGGCCACGATCGTGCCGGGGCGCCGCGATCATCGCCGCTGGGAATTCATGCTTCTTCCGGGCGAGGACGATACCGAAATGATGCGGCCGGAACGGGTCGCTGAGCTGGTCGGTGCTTGGATGGCGGACGTGCCGCATCGCATTGTGCGGGCGGCCACCTACCGCTTCCATGGCCTTGTCGCCGAACAGTGGAAGGTCGGCAACGTGTTCCTTGCAGGCGATGCGGCGCACCAGACGCCGCCGTTTTTTGGGCAGGGGATGTGTCACGGTCTGCGCGACATCGCCAATCTGGCGTGGAAGATGGATGCGATCCAGAATGACGGGGCGGACCCGGCCATTCTGGAGACCTACCAGCCAGAACGTGATCCGCATGTACGCGCCGTGATCGGCGCGGCCGTCGATGCCGGACGCTACATTTGCGAACTGGACCCGGCAAAGGCAGCGGCACGCGATGCCGATATCCGCTCCAGGGCGAAGGACAAGGCCGGTGAAACCGCGCATGACCTGATCCCTGCCATTGCCACGGGAATAATCGCTGCGGGCACGAGCGGAGCGGGCGAACGCTTCGTGCAACCCGTCATGGAAGATGGCCGGAAGCTGGACGACGTTACCGGCCAGGGATGGCGGTTGTTCGTCCGGGATGACACTGTGGCAGGCGAAGCCGAAGGCGTGACGCGTGTAGTCGCGGCAACTCTGCCCGACCATGGCGCTGTTATGGGCTGGCTGAATGCGAACCGCGCCGATGCGGTTCTGGTGCGGCCCGATCATTATGTGTTCGGCACGGCAGCGGACAGCGCGGAGCATCTGCTTGCATCGCGGCTAACGATGCTGCGCGCCAATGCGGAGCAACCGGCATGAGCCTGACCCTAGAGCAGGCGCAGGCCATTGTGGCCGGTGCACTGGCCGAAGGCCGCAGCCGGGCCGCAAAGCCGCTGGCCGTGATCGTGCTCGATGCCGGTGCCCACCCCGTCGCCTTTGCACGGGAGGATGGCGCCAGCCTGTTCCGTTTCGACATCGCTCGCGCCAAGGCAGCCGGGGCACTTGGCATGGGCATGGATACGGCGGTGCTCGCCGAAAGAGCCAAAGGCAATCCCGTTTTCTTTCAAAGCGTGAGCGGTGCCGTCGGCGGCCAGATCGCCTTTTCGCCCGGCGGCGTGATCGTTCGTGATGCGGCAGGCTGCGTCACCGGTGCCGTAGGCATCAGCGGCGATACAGGCGAGTGCGACGCAGACTGCGCGCGCGCTGGCATCGTCTCGGCCGGTCTGGATCAGGAGAATGCAAAGTGAAGCTGCGCAGCATCGAACTGGCGCTGCCCGATCCGGCAGCAGCCGCCGCGTTCATGACCGAAGTCTGGGGCATGGCACCGTCCGAAGTGCGCGGCGATACGCATTACCTGCGGGGTTCGGGGCCGTTTCCCTATCTCGTTGCGTTCGAAAAATCGGACGAGGAATTCGTGCGCTCGACCACTTTCGTGTGCTCGGCCGGGGACCTTGCGGCGCTCAAGGAACGCGTCGGCCAGGCAGGTTGGCCCTGCTGTCCGGCGGCCAGCGAAGATCCGGGCGCTGGCGAGGGCATTCTGGTAGAGCTGCCGGAAGGCGTGATCCTGCGCTTTCTTGCCGGCAGCACCGAGGTGGCGCCCATCGAAGGGCGGGATCTGCCAGTCAGGCTGACGCATGTCGTGTTCAATGCCGCCGATGCCGAAGCTTGCGGCCATGCAGTCGAGGACGTGCTCGGCTTTAAGGTGTCGGACCGGACCAAGGGCATGGTCTTCGTGCGCTGCAATGACAGCCACCATTCGACCGCCTTTGCCCGTGCGGGGTTCACCAGTCTCAACCACATTGCCTTCGAGATGGAGGATATCGACGCCGTGATGCGCGGCATCGGGCGTCTGCGCGATCATGCCCATGCACCGGCCTGGGGACCGGGACGCCATGGGCCGGGGGCCAATGTCTATGCCTACTTTATCGCGCCCTATGGCCCGGTGATCGAATTCTCGACCGCCGTCGAGAAGGTGCCCGAGGACTACAAGGCCGGTGCTCCGGAGGACTGGACCTGGCCGCCCAACCGCATCGACCAGTGGGGCATATCGGACAAGGATTTCGACGGGTTACGGGTTGCGGAGGAACGCTTCCGCTTCCGCCGGCAATGGGCGCCGGCACCGCTTGAGGATTGACCGCCGGTCTCTGGTTCTGGCGCGGCCGCTTCGGCTCTTGCAAGCCGGACAGCATTCGCCGGGATCAGGCCGGGCAGGGGAGAAGACAGAAAAATGAGCAGATACATCAGTTTTGTAAGGCCTGACGGAACGTCGAGTTTCGGGCGTCTCGAAGGGGGAACGGTTCTCGATCTGGGCAAGCCGGGCACTTCGGCATGGCTCAAGGATTCATTGGACCGGGATCTCGGCGCTCTTGTCGTGACAGGCGAATTCGCCCGTGATGCCGTTACGCTCCTGCCGGTGGTGCCGAATGCAGGCAAGATCCTGTGCGTGGGGCTCAACTATGCCACGCATGTGGCCGAAACCGGCCGGGAGCAAAAGGAACACCCGGCGATCTTCACTCGCTGGGCCGACAGCCTTGTCGCAGACGGCGAACCCATGGTGCGGCCTCCGGAAAGCGAACGCTTCGACTACGAAGGCGAACTGGCCGTTATCATCGGCAAGGGCGGCCGCCGCATCGCGCCCGAGAAAGCCATGGAACACGTGGCAGGGTTCGCTCCGTTCAACGACGGGTCGATCCGTGACTGGCAGCGCCACAACATCCAGTTCACGCCGGGCAAGACCTGGCCCGGCACCGGTGGTTTTGGCCCGGCCATGATCCCGGCAAGCCTAGTCGCCGACCTGGCATCGCAGCGTGTCCAGACCCGTCTCAATGGGGAACTGGTGCAGGACCAGCCGGTCTCGGACATGATCTGGGATATCCCCACGGTGATTGCCTATTGTTCGACGTTCACGGAACTGCATCCGGGAGACGTGATCGCCTCGGGCACGCCGGGCGGCGTCGGCGACAAGCGCAAGCCGCCGCTTTACATGAAATCAGGCGATATCGTGGAAGTGTCGATCGGCGTCATCGGCACCCTCACCAACCCCATTACAGACGAAGAATAAGGAAGGCCTCGCGGGCTCACCCGCGGGAATAACAAGAATAATAGGGAGTTATAGGAATGAACGCGACCAAGTTCGTGCTCCTTGCGGGCATAGCGATCGGCACTCTCAGCACGCCTGCCCTGGCGCAGGATTCCGCTGCGGATGATGTGGCTTCGACGAGCGGCGACATCATTGTCACCGCCTCACGCCGGGCCGAGCGTTTGCAGGAGGTTCCCATCGCCGTTTCGGCGGTAACCGGGGACCAGCTTGCCAAGAGCGGCTTCCAGAAGCTGAACGACATTCAGTATCAGTTCTCGGGCGTGCAGTTCGGTTCCTCGCCCAACGATTCCGGATTCCGCCTGCGCGGCGTGGGTTCGGCTGGCGGTTTTTCCAGTTCTTCCGAACAGAATGTCGGCACCGTTGTCGACAACGTTGTCATCCCGTTCGGGAATCCGGTCAACTCGCTGGGTGACCTTGAACGCGTTGAGGTTCTCAAGGGGCCGCAGGGAACCCAGTTCGGCAAGAACGCATCTTCCGGTGTGATCAACATCACCACCAGGCGGCCTGATCCCACCATGCTGTCCGGCAAGGGCTTCGTCAGCTATGGCTCGCTCAACGAATGGAATGCCAATGGCAGCATCAACCTGCCGGTATCCGAAAACTCGGCGCTGGCCGTCTTCGGATTTTACCGGAAGATCGATGGCTTTCTCAAGAACGTCTATCGCGGCGAAAAGTGGGGCGGCGAGGAAAGCTATGGGGCCCGTGCCAAGTTCCTGCTGGAAGGCAGCGATGATTTCTCGATCTACCTGATCGGTGACTATTCGAAGATCGACCGCAAGGGGCCGGGGCAGTTGTGGACGCTCAACCGCCTGCCGGACTCGATTGCCTACAACCCGCTGATGCAGGCGCGCTTTGCCAATCTCAGCGCGTTGGGCGTTACACCGGGGTTTGCCAACGACAAGTCGGTCGAGGACTACGAGGGCTACACTTCGGAGCAGAACTACGGCGCGTCGGTCGAGATCAATCTCGGCCTTGGCGATTACAACCTGACCTCGGTCACGGCCTGGCGCCGCCTTGATGAAGGGCCGCAGCGTTTTGCCATCGATGCCACGAGTATGCCGGTCTTTACGGCACAACCGACGGGCGTCGATCAGACTTTCCTGTCTCAGGAACTGCGGATCAGCTCGCCTGCAGGAAGTGCTCTGGAATTCACCGGCGGTGTCTATGCTTCACGGCGCAAGGTTGGCGACGGCAACGATTTCAACCGCGCGCAACTCCGCCCGGCCTATCCGTTCGCCACGATTGACCTCGGCGGCCTGATGGCAACCCCGGTGATCGCTATCTCGGGTGGTCAGGGCAACACCCAGACCCGTTCGGATTCGCTGGCTGCATTCTTTGACGGCAAGTATCATCTGAATGACCGGCTCGCTGTCATTGGCGGGCTCCGTTACCAGTATGACTGGGTCAAGGCACAGTACTTCTCGATTATCGATCCGAACTATGCGCCCGCAACCGTGGAATTCGCATACGCCGTACCGGGCTTCGTCGTTCCCTATACCGCGGCGGATGAGTTGAAGGGCAGCACCAAGAAGGGATCTTGGTCAGGCCGTTTCGGCGGCGAGTTCAAGATCACGCCCGATGTCATGCTGTTCGGAACGATCGCTCGTGGCTATCTTGGGCCGACGGTCACATTCTCGGGCCTCACCGGGACCCGGACCAACGTGAAGCCGCAGACCGTTCGCGACATCACGGTCGGCATCAAGTCGCAGCTGTTCGATCGTGCTGTTACCTTCAACGCGAACGTCTTCTTCGACAAGTACAAGAACCTTCAGACCTCGGTGTTCAACGGTGTGGAATTCCTCACCGAAAACGCTGGGGGGTTCGATGCGAAAGGCTTCGAGATTGACGCTTCCTGGCGCGTTTCTCCGGAATTCTCGCTCAACGGCGGCTTCACTTATTCTGACACCAAGTTCACGAATTATGTGACGGCCTGTCCTGGTGTCGTGAAGAGCGGCTACACCTGCTACCTCGCCGATGACGGTGTTACTTCGCTGGTCCAGGCCAAGGGTGAACCGCTTTCCGGTGCTCCCAAGTACAGCGCCACTTTCGGCGCCGACTTGCGCCTGCCGGTTACCGATACCCTGCAGTTCGACTGGTCTGCGAATTTCTACTACCGCAGCCGTGTGCAGTATGCCGTTGCCGACGCCTATGCATACCAGAAGGGATACGGGACGATCGGGCTCAACGCCGGTATCGGCCACCCGGACGGCAACTGGAGGGTGGGTGTGTTCGCACGCAACCTTCTCGATCAGCGTTTCCATGCGGCGGTCATTTCGTTGCCCTTCGCGGATGCCGGCGGCTACGTGAACTGGATGACGCGCGAAGGCCGCCGCACGATCGGCGTTTCGGCCCAGATGCAGTTCTGACCGCAACCGGCCGGACTGTTACAGAACCGGTCCGGCCGGTACACGGGAATGCCTCATAGCGCATCGGGAGAGGTGGATTGACAGAGTCAGGCCGGCTGGCAGCGCTGGGCATCAAGCTCATCTACGGCGCAGTGTTGGGCTGCACGGTGACAACAGTCTCGCTGACCCGGCTTTTCGCTGTGCCGGGCGCTCGCGAGAGGATGGAGGCACAGTCGTGACACCTGAGGAATACAGGGCCGCAATCGCCGGGATGGGCCGCTCGCTAGGCCCGCAGGCCGTCGCGCAATGCCGTGCGCTGCTCGCCGGGGAACAGGAGCCTGTGGCCAACACCCTCGCGCCCGCTGCCTCTGATTGCGCCTATGGTAGCGACCCGCGCCATCGCCTCGATCTCTACTGGCAAGGGGCGGGCGGTCAGGGTGCGCGTCCTGTCGTCCTGTTCGTGCATGGCGGTGGTTTCGTGCTGGGAGACAAGGGCGGGGCGGGGGAGCACTGGCCCAATGCTCACATCGGGCGCTGGGCTGCCCGGTCCGGATGGCTTGGCGCGGTCATGAACTATCGCCTCGCGCCGGGCCATGTCTGGCCTGCGGGAAGCGAGGACGTGGCCCTGGCCGTCGCGTGGCTGCGGGCAAATGTGGCAGCCTATGGGGGTGATCCCGAGCGCATCGTGCTGCTGGGAACATCCGCGGGATCTGTGCATATCGCTGGCTATCTGCGCCTTTGCCCGGATCACGCCGCGCAGGTGCGGGCTGCGGCGATGCTGTCCGGCATCTACGGTTTTACTCCGCTCGCGGATCGCGATGAGCTTTATTACGGTTCGCAGGAATTCTACGCGGATCGTATGCCCCGTGAGGCGGTGGTGGAGACCGATCTGCCCTTGTTCCTGGCCTGCGCACGCTTCGATCCGCAGCGATTCCAGACTGAATGGGTGGAACTGATGCAGGCGCGTCTTGAGCGGCACGGCACCTTGCCCTGGGCGCATTACGCGAACTGGCACAATCATTATACGCTGGCGATGCACATCGGCACCAGGGATACGGCCCTTGCCGGCGCATTGCTCTCCTTTTTCGCTGAACACACCTGAGGTTTGCCATGGCCAGCTTTCCCTCTCTCGATCGCCGTACCCTGCTTGCCGCGAGCGCGATGCTGGGGGCTGCCCCGGCGATTGCACGGGACGGTAATAAGCCTTCCCGCGCCTTTCCGGAAGAGTTCCTTTGGGGAGCGGCGGCGGCTCCGCATCAGATCGAGGGCAACAATACCGCGTCCGACTTGTGGTTCATCGAGAACCAGCAGCCAACCATCTTCGCCGAGCCTTCGGGTGATGCCTGCAACAGCTTCGAGTTGTGGCGCACCGACCTTGCCCTTGCAAAGGGGCTTGGGCTGACAAGTTATCGTTTCGGCGTGGAGTGGGCCCGGGTCGAACCGGAAAAGGGCCTGTTTTCGCAGGCCATGCTCGATCACTACAAGGCAATTGTCTCGGCCTGCAACGAACTGGGCCTGAAACCGCTGGTCACGTTCAACCACTTTACCGCACCGCGCTGGTTCAGCGCGCAGGGCGGCTGGACCAACGCGGAAGCCCCGGCGCTTTTTGCGCGCTATTGCGACAAGGTGGCCCGCGCGATCGGTTCTGACATCGCGATGGCCATGACGCTCAATGAGCCGAATATTCTCCAGATCCTCAAGCCTATGTTGCCGCCGCAGGTGTGGGATTTGCAGCGCGCCACGCTTGATGCGGCGGCACGCCGTCTGGGCGTCGAAAAGTTCGTCTGTGCCAATGTGGCGGCCCGCGAGGATGTCGATGCGATCGCGGCAGGGCTGCTTGCCGGCCACAAGGCGGCGCGCGCGGCGATCAAGTCTGTCTGCCCGGATCTGCCCGTCGGTTTCACGCTCTCGGTCATCGATGATCAGGCCGCTGGCCCTCATTCCATGCGCGATGCCGTGCGAAGCGAAACATACGCCGCCTGGCTTGATCTCGCCAAGGCGGACGACTTCATCGGTGTGCAGAATTACGAACGCGCCGTTTGGGGCCCCGAAGGCCGCCTGCCCGCGCCCGCAGATGCCGAACGCAACTGGTCGGGGACCGAGGTCTGGGCGCCTTCGCTTGCGGGCGCTGTACGCTACGTGCACGCAGCCACCGGGGTGCCCATCCTTGTCTCCGAACATGGGGTGGGGACGGATGACGATGCCTTGCGGGCGCGTTTCATTCCCGCCGCCCTCGCCGGGCTCAAGAAGGCTATGGACGATGCCGTGCCCGTGCTTGGCTATGTGCACTGGTCGCTGCTCGACAATTTCGAGTGGATCTTTGGCTTCAAGCCCAAGTTCGGCCTGTGCAGTGTGGATCGCTCCACATTCGTCCGGACGCCCAAGCCCAGTGCGCGAGTCCTCGAAAGCATTGCGCGGCGCAACGCGTTGTAACGGGTGAGTGCAGCCGCGAGCGTGTCGAGGCAAATGCCCATATCACCGCCTTGACGGACAATACCCCCAGACGTTGGAAAGAGTGGCAAATATGAGAGGTCGAAATCACGGCATTTACAAGGCCATGCTGCTCGGGGCCGCAATGACTGCAATGCCTCTTCGCGCGGAGCCGCAGCCTTCCGCTGCCGGAGCAACCGCGTCCGCAGGCGCAGTGCCCCTTGAGCAGGAATTTCGCGATCCCCCCAATTCGGCGCGGCCCCGGGTCTGGTGGCACTGGATGAACGGCAATATCTCGAAGGACGGGATCGCCAAGGATATTGCCTGGATGAAGCGCGTCGGGATTGGCGGGCTGCAAACCTTCGATGCCAACCTGCAGACGCCGCAAGTGGTGGATCACCGGCTGGTCTACATGACGCCGGAATGGAAGGACGCGTTCCGCTTCGCCGTCCACGAGGCAGACAAGGCGGGTCTCGAAATGGCCATAGCCTCGTCTCCAGGCTGGTCGGAAACCGGCGGTCCCTGGGTGAAGCCGAAAGATGGTCTCAAGAAGCTGGTCTGGTCGGAAACGGCAGTTCCGGCCGGAAAACGCTTCAAGGCAAAGCTCGCGCCGCCGCCTGCAGTGACGGGTCCGTATCAGACTTTGGGGCCGCCGCTGTCGATCGAGGAAATGATCTCGGGTCATCCGGCGGCTGCCGGGCCTTCATATTTCGGGGATGCCGGGGTTTTTGCCTTTCCCGAAGCGGTCGAAACTGCTCATCCTTTGCCGCGTGCAAGCGATGGTCTTGGCAACGGGCTTGCGGCCGCATCGCTTTTCGATGCCGATCTTGAAAAGGGCGTGACGCTGGCGCGTCAGGACGGGAAAGCGCCGGAACTGAGACTGGACTATCGGCGGCCGGTGACTATTCGCTCGGCCACCGTGTTCGTTCCTGAAGTGATAGTGCCATTTGCGGGCGCCGCCTTCACGGGGGCGCTGGAATCGAGTGTGGACGGAACCAACTGGGCGCCGGTCGCATCGGTGGCGCTCGGTGCAGTGCCGACAACCGTCAGCTTTCCCGCAGTCACTGCATCCCACTTCCGGCTGATCCTCGCCCCGCGCAAACCTGACGGCGGCCTGGGGTCTCCCGCGCCGGGTGTGGCAATGGGCGGCCTGTTCGATGGCATTGGTGCCATGATGGCAAAAAAGCCGCTCGTCGTGGGCACTTTCGCGCTGGGCGAGGATGCGCGGATTGACCGTTTCGAGACCAAGTCCGGCTTCGCGATGAGCCGCGACTATTACGCCCTGCAGGAACCTTCTGATGGTGCAAAGGGCATAGCGCCGGGGGCGGTTGTCGATCTTACCGGGAAGTTGCAGGCCGACGGTACGCTTGACTGGCAGGCTCCGCCCCTGCCGAAGGGGCAGCGCTGGCGTGTATTGCGGATGGGCTATTCACTGCTCGGTACGACCAACCATCCGGCCCCCGCAGAGGCAACCGGACTTGAAGTCGACAAGTTCGACGGCGATGCCGTGCGGCGCTACCTCGATCATTATCTTGCCATGTACAAGGAGGCCGCAGGGCCAGGCATGATCGGCAAGCGCGGCGTCCAGGCGTTGCTTACGGATTCCATTGAGGTTGGCGAAGCGAACTGGACGCCCAGAATGCTGGAGCAGTTCCAGCGCTTGCGCGGGTACGACCCACGGCCCTGGCTTCCTGCCTTGACCGGGGTGCTGGTCGGGACCAGGACTCAGTCTGACAGGTTCCTTTACGACTATCGCCGCACTCTGGCCGATCTGCTCGCCAGTGAGCACTACGGGACAATTGCGCGAGTGGCGCATGAGAACGGTCTCAAGGTCTATGGCGAAGCGCTGGAAGACAAGCGCCCGATGCTGGGCGACGACATGGCGATGCGCAGCCATACCGACGTTCCGATGGCGGCGATGTGGACGTTCGGCGACGAAGGTCCGCGCCAGACGCTGATCGCGGACATGAAGGGCGCGGCTTCGGTTGCGCATCTCTATGGTCAGAACCTCGTCGCGGCTGAATCGATGACCTCTGCGATGGCGCCCTGGGCTTTTGCGCCGAAGGACCTGAAGCACGTTATCGACATGGAGTTCGTGAACGGGATCAACCGCCCGGTTATTCATACCTCGGTCCACGTTCCGGTTGACGACAAGAAGCCCGGCCTCTCGCTGTTCATCTTTGGCCAGTATTTCAATCGCATGGAGAGCTGGGCGGAAATGGCCCGCCCCTGGGTGGACTACATGGCGCGCAGCTCGCTCCTCCTGCAATCGGGGCGGAATGTTGCCGACGTCGCCTATTTCTATGGCGAGGAGGCGCCGCTGACCGGGCTCTATGGAGACAAGGCAGTGGCCGGCGCGCCGGTGACACATGCCTATGACTTCCTCAACTACGATGCCCTGACAGGTCTGCTTGCAAATGACGGGCGCGATGTCGTTTCGCCAGGCGGGGCGCGTTATAGCGCGATCTACCTGGGAGGTTCGAGCCATTACATGACGCTTGGCGCGCTCAGGAAGCTCGCCGGTCTTGTTGAAGGCGGCGCAACGGTGATCGGCAAGGCGCCGGTTTCCACGCCCAGCCAGATGGCTGCAGAGGCAGGCGAAAGCGGCGAATGGCTGGCGCTGGTTGCCAGGCTGTGGCCCGGCGGACCTGAAGCGCAAGTGGGGAAGGGGCGCGTGATCGCCAGCGGCGATATCGAAGCTGCGCTTGAAAAGGCTGGTGTCCGGCCGGACTTCCGCTTTACCGGGGGCAGTGAGGGGGCGAACATTCCGTTCGTTCATCGCCGCGGCGCCAAGGGCGATATCTATTACCTCGTGAACCAGCAGAACACGCCCCAGACGATTGAGGCGCATTTCCGTGTTGCAGGCCAGAAACCTGAACTGTGGCACGCCGAAACGGGCGCAACCGAACCGGTCAGCTATCAGATGGGCAACGGCGAGACAGTGGTGCCTCTCGCCCTGCAGCCGGGCGAGGCGGTATTCGTCGTTTTCCGCGAGAAGACCGATACGACGCGTCTGGTCTTGCCGGCAAAAGCCGAAAAGGCGCTTGCTCACCTGGATGCCAACTGGACGGTCCAGTTCCAGAAAGGACGCGGCGCGCCTGAAGCGATCCACCTCGATCACCTGACACCGCTTGAGAAGAACGGTCTGGACGGCGTGAAGTACTTCTCCGGCATTGCAACCTATTCCAGGACGTTCGCGCTGCCGAAGGGTACGAAGCCGGGTTCGGCACTGTGGCTTGATCTTGGCGTGGTGGGAGATTTGGCGCAGGTTTCGGTCAATGGCCGGGACGTCGGCACGGTCTGGCACGCCCCCTACCGGCTCAACATCGGCGGCGCCTTGCGCAAAGGTACCAATTCAGTCGAAATCCGCGTCGCCAATACATGGGTCAATCGCCTGATCGGCGATGCGCAGGAAGGCGCCGAGAAGGTGACCTGGACAGCAATGCCGACTTACCGGGCTGATGCGCCATTGCGGCCGTCAGGCCTTATCGGCCCTGTAACGATGGTCGGTGAATAACTGAAAGAAACATCAAGGTTATAGCCGAGGGTGTCTTTCACCTCGGCTATAACCAAAGAATTTTTGGCGTGTTTTGCCCTTGGGAGGCCCATTCAGACAAAGAATTTTATCCTAAACTTATAGGGGGTGGTTGCTTTCGATTGGCGGCTCGCCGAACGCTGATCCATCTCCTGATGACTTCCGCTGGAGAGAATGCACATGAAAGTTCAGGCCGCCATTATTGGTGCCGGACCAGCAGGCCTGATGCTCGGGCATTTGCTTCGCGCCGAAGGGATCGACTGCGTCGTTCTTGAGCGCCAGACCGGTGACTATGTCCTTTCACGAATTCGCGCCGGGGTACTGGAGCAGGTTACGGTCGGACTGATGGAACGGCTGGGCCTTGATGCGCGAATGAAGGCGGAAGGGCTTCCGCATGACGGTTTCAACCTGGCCGATGGCGAACGCCTGATCCACATCGACATCAAGGCGCTGACCGGCACGGAAGTCATGGTCTACGGCCAGACCGAACTGACCCGTGACCTGATGGAGGCGAGCGCCGGTCGCGGACTGGAAGTGATCTACGAGGCGGCCGATGTCGCGCTGCACGACATTGAGAGCGACGCGCCCTTTGTCACCTATCGCAAGGGCGGCACGCAGCACCGGATCGACGCCCGTATCATCGTGGGCTGCGACGGCTTCCATGGTCCTTCGCGCCAGGCGATCCCGGCTTCGGCCGGCCAGGGGTATGAGCGGGTCTATCCGTTCGGCTGGCTTGGCATCCTCGCCGATGTGCCGCCCTGCAACCATGAGCTGATCTATGCCAATCACGAGCGGGGCTTTGCATTGGCCTCCATGCGCTCGCACACGCGCAGCCGTTACTACATCGACGTTCCATTGACCGAGAAGGTCGAGGACTGGTCTGACGAGCGGATATGGGACGAATTGGCGATGCGTCTTGGTCCCGATGCCGCGGCGCATATTGTGCGCGGGCCTTCGATCGAAAAGTCGATCGCACCGCTGCGTTCGTTCGTGTTCGAGCCAATGCGCCATGGCAGCCTGCTGCTTTGCGGTGATGCTGCGCATATCGTGCCGCCCACCGGTGCCAAGGGGCTGAACCTGGCGGCAAGCGACGTGTACTATGCCGCGGAAGCCTTGATTGGCCTATTCAGGGCGGGCGACGGCGATGCCGTGCCGGCCTATTCGGGCAAGGCGCTTTCACGCGTGTGGAAGTCCGAGCGCTTCAGCTGGTCGCTAACCAAGCTCATGCACCGTTTCCCCGGGCACGGGCCGTTTGAGCGGCGGATGCAGGTGGCTGAACTCGACTATATCGCCACCAGTGAGGCTGCGCAGCGCAGCATTGCTGAAAATTATGTTGGCCTGCCGGTCTGAACCCACCCTCCCAAGACTGGACCGGCCAAACAGGAAGGGGTGGTTGCCTAGAGGCAATCACCCCTTTTTCCCGCACTGAACTGCCGGAAAATCAGAGCTCTTCAGGCCAGTAAAGCCGCATTGGGTTGGTCACCAGCATCTTTTCCTGCAAGGCCGCGCTTGGCGCAATGCGGGGGATCATGTCGACTATGTGGCCATCGTCGGCGATCTCGTCCTGCATGTTGGGATGAGGCCAGTCGGTGCCCCAGATCACCCGGTCCTGGTAGTCGGCCACAAGCGGTGCGACAGCCGCCGCGAAATTGTCCCAGGGGGCACCCATGCCGCCTTCCTTGACGGCGTCCAGACGCTCGGGGCAGGTGGCCTTGAACCAGATATCCTCGCGGGAATCGAGCAGGCGCCGGAACGCCATCATGTCTTTGCCGTCCGGTCCCTGACGCACGTCGGGGCGGCCCATGTGGTCGATGACGAGCGGGACAGGAATGGCGTCCATGAAGGGGCGCAATTCCTCAAGGATGTCGGCCTCGAAGTAGATCACGACGTGCCAGCTTTCAGGCAAGCGCGCCGTGACATCGAGGAACTTGTCCTTCGGGGCGTCATCGACGAGCCGTTTGAGAAAGTTGAAGCGAATGCCGCGGATGCCGGCGTCATGGAGTGCGGCCAGTCCGGCTTCGTCGACAGCAGGATCGACCACGGCCACACCGCGGGCCCGCTTAAATCCATCAGGGCCTTCGGACTTCGCAATGGCATCGAGCGTGGCTGCATTGTCGGTGCCGTGGCAGCTGGCCTGCACGATCACATTGCGGGAAAAGCCCAGGTGATCGCGCAGTGCAAACAGCTGGTCCGGCCCGGCGTCTTCGGGGAGATACTTGGCCTTGGCGCTGAACGGGAACCGAGCCATTGGCCCGAACACGTGGCAATGCGCGTCCACCGCGCCCGCAGGCGGCGTGTAAGCAGGCTTGCTGGGGGCACTATGCCAGGAAATGATACGGTCAGACATAGACGGTTCCGTCCATAATCTTGCGCGCGGTGCGCAGCAGGGCCGCGCTGGCCACTGCGCCACTGTCGTCAATTTCAAGCACGCACCTCATTTCCCCGGTCGGGTGCTCGACGGAGAGAGTCTTGCGCTCACCGGCCGGGATCGTCGCAACTTCGGCGGCGGGCGTTCCCTCGATCAGTGCGGCAGTGGCTACCGTCACGACGGCCAGAACGCCGACCGTCGCGTGGGCGCGATGCGGGATGAAGCTGCGGGTGTTGATCGCGCCGCCGTTTGCCGGAGGCGAAACAAGGAACATCTTGGGGACCGATTTTTCGGTGACGTCGCCCAGGTTCATCCGTTCGCCCACGGCCAGGCGGATGGCCTCGATCTTTTCCTTGAGCACGGTGTCCGCATCGAGTTCCTCGCGGCTCTCGTAGCCGGTGATGCCCAGGTCCGAGGCCTTCATCACGGCACAGGGCATACCATTGTCGATCAGCGTGACCTTGATGCCATTCACCTCGTCCACCGCGTTGCCGGTTGGCAGCAGCGAGCCGCACATCGAACCTGCGGTATCGCGAAACGCGATGGGGACGGGGGCGTGGGCTCCGGGGACACCGTCGATCGCGGCATCACCCTCGTAAGTGACCCTGCCGCCCGGCGTCTGCACCGTGGCTACCGAGACTTGGCCCGTGTTGACCATGTAAATCATCACTTTGGTCTCGCCGTCCGCCGGCTCTACCAGCCCGCGCTCAATGGCAAAGGGGGCGACGCCAGCCAGGATGTTGCCGCAATTCTGGGCGTCCGAGACAAGCGCCTGATCCACGAAGACCTGGAAGAAGTGATATTCGACATCCACGCCCGCGCGGTCGGAATGGCTGATCACGGCAACTTTGCTGGTCAACGGATCCGCCCCGCCCATGCCGTCGATCTGGCGCGGATCGGGCGAGCCCATGACCCGCAGCAGGAAGGCGTCGCGCGCGGCCGGATCTGCAGGCAGGTCTTCCTTGAGGAAATAGGCCCCCTTGGATGTTCCCCCGCGCATCCACATGACCGGCGCGCTGGAGAGCACGTCAGACATATTTGAGGCCTTCCTTTTCGAGGCGCTCGCGCATCTTGTACATATCGAGGCCAAGGACGCCGGCGGCGAGCTTTTCGCGCTTCTCCCCTTCGTTGGCTTCCCGTGCACGCGCCTTTTCGAGCACCTCGGCCGCCTTTTCACGCGGCACACAGACGACGCCGTCGTCATCGGCGACAATCACGTCCCCCGGATTTACGGCGCAGTTTGCGCAAACGACCGGCACGTTGACCGATCCGAGCGTGTTCTTGACCGTGCCCTGCGCATAGATCGCCTTGGACCAGACGGGAAAGCCCATCTCGGTGAGGTCGCGGACATCGCGCACACCGGCGTCGATAACCAGACCGCGGCAGCCGCGCGCCATGGCGCTGGTGGCCAGCAAGTCACCGAAATAGCCGTCCTCGCAAGGGGAGGTGGGAGCGAGCAGGAGAATGTCGCCTTCCTTGAGCTGTTCGATGGCGACATGGACCATCCAGTTGTCGCCGGGGGGCGAACTGATCGTCACGGCCGAACCGGCAATCCGGGCACCGGAATAGATCGGCCGCATGTAGCTGGCGAGAAGACCGGTTCGTCCCTGAGCCTCATGCACGGTAGCAACACCGCAGGCACCGAGCCCGTCGATGACGGCTGGATCAGCCCGTTCGATGTTCTGTACGACGATACCCATGTTTCGTGCTCCAACTTCTCTTCCCTCACATGGTCAACCTTGCCGGTGAGCGGAAAGAGAAACTTTGGCGATGCTATAGGTTTTCGCTAAGAGTGATTGAATGGAGATATGGCAGTTCAATTTACGCCACCTCAAGGCTGCGGCGAAAATCGTGGAGCTGGGGACGGTAAATGCAGCAGCAGATGCCGTGAATCTCAGTCAGCCAGCGATAACGCAGGCACTGGGAAGGCTGGAGAAGCAACTGGGGGTAATCCTGTTTGAACGCCGTTTTGACGGGATGGTGCCGACAGAGGCCGCCATATTGCTGGCCCCGCGCATTGATGCGGCGATGGGTCAGCTGAACGGTTCACACGTCACCATGTCACGCCTCCGCGCGCTCCTGACGCTTGCGGATCAGGGCAGCTACGCGGGGGCCAGTCAGATGTCAGGCCTTTCGCTTCCGTCGATCCACCGTGCTGTTGCGGACCTGTCGACGGCGATGCGGCGCAAGCTGGTGGAACGGCGCGGGAAGATCGTTGCACTGACCGAGGCCGGTTACGCCGTTGTCCGTGCCTTCCGTTTGGCGCGGGTCGAATTGGAAATGGGCCTGTCAGAGGTCGAGGCTCTCAAAGGGCGCGAAACGCGCAGCATCGCCGTTGGTGCCATGCCGCTGTCACGGGCGCGGGTTCTGCCGGGGGCCGTGGCGCGTTTTATCCGCAATCATCCGAAGGTTCGCTTGCGGATTGCCGAAGGCTCCCGCGCGGAATTGCTGGAGCCATTGCGGCAGGGGGTGCTCGATCTCATGATAGGCGCCTTGCGGGACCCCTTGATGGAAGAGGACCTGATTCAGACCGCGCTGTTTGAAGACCTTCCCGCCATCTACGGGCGTGCCGGCCATCCGCTGGCCGGAAAGGCTCCGTCTGCGGAAGACCTGGCCCGGTATGACTGGGTTGTGCCCCAGCGCGGCGCGCCCCTGCGCGACAGCTTCGAGCGCTTCTTCGAGCGGGCCGGTTCCGCTCTGCCATTGGTGCCAATTGAATCCGGCTCGGTCATGATGGTACGTCAGTTGTTGATGGACAGCGACTTTCTGACGCTGCTCTCGCCCGATCAGGTTGCCGTGGAAATGGAAGCTGGCTGGCTGGTCCAGTTGGCGCGGTTGCCGCCAGGACTGGGGCGAACCATCGGCATGACGTGGCGCGCCTCATGGCGGCCAACCGCGGTGCAGCGGGATTTCATTGATGATTTGTGCGCTGCTAGCGAAGTTGTGCCGGGCTTCAAGCACGCAAACTTATCGCACATTCGCTCTATGAACTAAGCAATTTGCGGGCCTGGCGGGTTTAAGAGATTAACCTGATCTTATGCCCCTCGGGCAGTTCCGATTGGCGGTTGAGCCTGTGGGGGTGCACCTCGCTGGCCATGATGGAATTGGCGCAGATCGGTTTTGGTGAGGCGGGCTCCACATTCGCATCTGCGGGTGACTGGAAATCTGCCGCGCGGGCGTTCGACATCAATCCTGCCCGTGGCAGAGTCATGGCGGAACTCGGCGTGACGGTCTGCAGCAGCGCTGGACGTTGCCGAGCAGGCTGCATCCTGCATCGCGAAGGGGGCGCTATTCTGCGACATGAATTCGGTCGCTCCGGGCACCAAGCGTGCTGCTGCAGAGGTAATAGATGCGGCTGGCGGGCGCTATGTCGATGTTGCGGTGATGGCGCCCGTGCGGCCCAAATGCATGGATGTTCCGCTGCTGATTTCAGGTCCGCACGCTGAAGCCGGGCGCGAGGCGCTGGCCGGTCTGGGCTTCACGGCATCGCGCGCCGTGGGCGATGAGGTGGGGCGTGCTTCGACCATCAAGATGCTGCGTTCGGTGATGTACAAGGGAGTCGAAGCGCTGACCGCCGAATGCCTGATTGCCTGCGAGCGGGCGGGTGTGACCGAAGAGGTCCTTTCGAGCTTCGGCAACGACTGGGCGACCGGTGCGGACTACCGGTTCGACCGGATGCTCGTCCACGGCCTGCGGCGCGCGGCTGAGCTGCGCGAGGCCGGCAAGACGCTGGAAGGACTTGGGCTGCCGCCTGCCATGAGCAGCGGCACTGCCGACTGGCAGCAGCGTCTAGGAAGTCTGGAGATTTCACCCGTGCCCGAGGGACTGCCCGCAAAGCTTACCGCCATTGCCGCTTCGGATGCTTTCTGTTCCCCGTCAGCGCCAATGGCACAGATTTGAGGTTGTGATTT
>NZ_JALHLE010000041.1 GCF_022832385.1 Novosphingobium album (ex Hu et al. 2023) | reverse complement strand
CACCCCCGATTCGGTCAAACACTTTCTTCAAAAAAAGTTCATCGAGTCCAGTTTTTGGCAGTTTTCCGCCGCTTCTGGGTGGAAGTTTCATGAAAACCGATGAATCGTGCCCTCCGCGGTCGCTTCCCTTCAAACGGAAAGCAGGCGGTCCACACCCGCTTGCGCCCTTCAAGTCACCTTTGCGGAGGACTGGCCCGGCCTGTTCCCGTTTCTGGCTTCGGCGAGAAGGCGGATGACCTCTTCATCCTCGGTCTGGCGGAAGTCGCTGTAGTGCATGCCCACGGCATGAAATGGGTCGGGCGAGGCAAGACAGATGACCCGGTCGCACAACTCTGTCAGGGACGACAGTACATCTGCCGGCGCCAAAGGAACCGCGAGCACGACCTTCGCCGCCCCGGCCTTCGCTATGCCCTGCAGCGCCGCGCGAACCGTGCCGCCCGTAGCGATCCCATCGTCCACAACGATCACCGTACGCCCCGTGAGCGTGACAGGCGATCCGGTCCGGTAGAGTGCGCGGCGGCGCTCGATTTCGGCCAGCTCCCGCGCAATCTGCATATCGATGTAGTTGCGGGACGCCCCCACCATCCGCGCCAGCCCCTCATCGACTACGACTTGCGGCGAAACCCCGTCGACCAAGGCGCCGATGCCGTATTCCTCGTGCCCCGGCGCCCCGATCTTGCGAACCATCAGAATGTCCAACGGTGCGCCCAGCGCTTCAGCGACCTCGAAACCCACCGGCACGCCGCCACGCGGCAGGGCCAGCACCACCGGATCCTTGAAATCGAGGTCCCGCACCGCCCCGGCCAGCTTCCGCCCGGCTTCACGGCGATCCGTGAACAGAATCTGGCCGGTCATCGCATGTCTCCAAGATGGCCCCTGGACCATGCGCTGGCGGGAGCGAAGACCTGATCGAGCGCGCCGGGTTCCTCGAACAGATGGCCCGCGACCTGTAGGATCGTCATGTCGCTCTCGCAGTGCATGGCTTCATAAGCATCGGCGTTGAGTGCGATGAAGCGTCCGCCACGGGGGACGTCGACGGTAATGCGCGGGCCGTCTGCCCCAGCGTTCAGCGCAGCGGAGAGCGACGCCGCGTTCACAGCCCGAATGGCCAGGTTTCGGGGGCGCCGTGGGGCTTCTCGTGCCCCAGCGGCGTCACAGCCCGCGTTTCCTCGAACCAGACGAAAGCGTCGAACTGGTCGGCGATGACGGCTTCGAAGTAATGGCTCTGCCGCTCGGTCCCGGGCCGGTAGACCACGCCGATCGCGCGTTCGAGCAAGGTCTGCGAGAGCATTTCGCCAAGCGCCTTGCGCCGGGGGCCGCGCCAGTCGGTCAGACTGCGGGCAATGCCGGTGTGGCGGAAGGCTGCTTCCCAGCTGTCGTCGCGGGCCGGGCGCACCTGCATCACGCGCATGTCAGCGCCCCAGTCCGACGCGGCGGCGACAGTGCCCCGGTCGGTGCCGAAACCGATCAGGACCGCCTCGTCGCCGAAGGCCGCGCGCGAAAGTTCGCCGATGTTGAATTCGCCCTGCCAGCCCATCGCCGTGGCCGAGGCATTGCCGATATGCGAATTGTGCGCCCAGATCACCGCGCGCGCGTCCTCGCGGTGCGCCATGAGGCGCAGCAAGGTATCGAACATGTGCCGGTCACGCAGGTTCCAGCTCGCAGCCGAGCCACGGTACATCGCGCGGTAGTATTGCTCCGCCCCGCGCACGATCCGGGCGTTCTGCTCGGCGTCGAAGAAGGCCTCGCCGTCTTCCCGCATGTATTCCATGCGGCGGGCCAGCAGCCCCTCGAGCTGGGCCAAGACCGAATCCTCGCAGCCGCGCAGCGTACCGTGCTCCACCGCCCGGCCATAGTGCTGCGGTTCGTCCTGCCAGGGCATCAGGCAAGCGTAACGCTGCCGGGCCTCGGCGGCCGCATCCGGATCGTGAGCGTCGAGATAGGCGATCACCGCATGGATCGATTCGCTGAGCGAATAGACGTCGAGCCCGTGCATGCTCGCGCGCCTGTCTTCAGGCAGCGCCGCGTTGTGCCCGCGCAGCCAGTCTGCCAGAGCCAGCACTTCCTCGTTGCGCCACATCCAGGTGGGAAAACGCAGAAACGGCTCGCCCCGGCGCGGACGCGGCGCGCGGCACCGGACATAGGCATCGATGCGCGCGATATCCGGCCAGTCGCCCTCGACCGCGACGATGTTGAAGCCGTGCCGCTCGATCAGCCGACGCGTGATAGCCGCGCGCGCCGCGTAGAATTCATGAGTTCCATGTGTCGCCTCGCCCAGCAAGACCACGCGGGCATTGCCGAAACGCTCGAAAGCATCTGCGAAATCGGGCGCATCAGGACTGGGCAGGCGTTCCGCCGCGGCACGCAGGCCGTGGAGAAGGTCCGTCTCGCTCTCTGTCATCCGGCTCTGCATCGTCATGGGATGCTCCGCTCGGTTAGTTTGAGGCTTATTCTACGCCAGAGCTTCGTACCCCGCAATGTTTACCACTGGCGTCAGGCATCCCGGCTGACGGCGCAAGGTGTCTTTGCTACATCCCGCCGCGGTCCAGGCAGGCAGAAGGAAGCCGCGGTTGAAGCATGCCCCCCTTCGCGCAGGGCTGGCGCGCCTGTTCGCCGCCCTACTACTCCTGCTGGGTTCGGCGCCGCTCCTGGCCCGGGACGACGGATGGGCAACACGCGCACGGATCACCGCCAGATATCTCGACCGGCACTGGGGCGTAGCTGGCGGATGGGACGGCATCGAGCCCTGGCAACGCTTCGTCGCCGCCGACGTGCTGATCGACTATCGCAGGCGGACCGGTGACCGCCGGTGGGACCGCAAGATCACCGGTGCCGTGCGCAACCGCACCGGCCTTTCCGCCAACGACGACGACCTGTGGGCGGTCATCGCCAGCGTCCATGCCTGGTGGATCGGGCGCGACCCCGAACTGCTGGCCTATGCCGCCGCCACATACCGCCATGTCGTTACCACGTACTGGGACGATCACTGCGGCGGCGGGCTGTGGTGGGACCGGCGGCGAACCTACAAGAATGCGATCACCAACGAATTGCTCATCTATGCCTCTACACAGATGTTCCGTGCGACCGGACAGGCGAGCTACCGGGAATGGGCCTTGCGCGGCTGGTCGTGGTTCGCGCAGTCGTCGATGATCGGGCCCGACGGGCTGGTGAACGATGGCCTCGACGCGGATTGCCGCAATAACGGCCAGCCCCGTTTCAGCTACAATCAGGGCGTGCTGATCGGCGGCCTCAACGATCTGGCCGGGGTGACCGGAAATGCACACTACGACGAACTCGCGGTGCGGACGGCCATCGCCGCCATACGCGGTCTTTCAACGCCCGAAGGAATCCTCCACGAGCCCGTCGACGCAATCGGCTCGGACGGCCTCCTGTTCAAGGGCATATTCGCCTATCATCTCGGCCACCTTCTGGAGAGTCTGCCGGATGGTCCCGAGCGCCGAGAAATCATGGCATGGGTCCGCCAGAATGCCGGGGCAGTCTGGATCCAGAGCGCTTCGGGCAGGCAGCCGGTCAGCGGTGACTGGGCGGAAAGGAGCTTGCAAGTGGGCGCGGCGGCCCAGGTATCCGGTCTCGCCGTGCTGCTTGTCGCGGGAGATCGCCCGCCACTCCGGTGATGGTCAGGAAAGGCTGGCGCAGCCGCTAGAGCGTACCGTTATCCTTCGCCAACCGCCCGGCAGCACTGCCAGTATCATGCCTCGCGCAGTTCAGCACCGTTCGCGAGAAACCAGCGATAGGTCTCGCGCACGCCGTCTTCCAGTGCAATGCGCGCTTTCCACCCCATCGCCTCGAGCCGGGAGCTGTCCATCAGCTTGCGCATCGTCCCATCAGGCTTGCTCGCATCAAAGCCGATGCGCCCCGAATAGCCGGTAACCTGCGCGATGAGGTGCGCCAGTTCGCCAATTGTGACGTCCTCGCCATAGCCCACGTTGATGTGGCTGAGCATCGTCTCGGTATTTGCCGCGTAGGTTTCCTTGTCGAGGTCAAGCACGAAGAGCGAGCCTTCCGCCATGTCGTCGACGTGCAGGAATTCGCGCCGGGGCGTCCCCGTTCCCCAGATCACGACCTCCTCGAGACCTTCCTGCGCCGCAGCGTGGAACCGCCGCAAAAGCGCGGGCAGGACATGCGAATTGACAGGATGGAAATTGTCGCCGGGACCATAGAGGTTGGTCGGCATCACGCTGCGATAGTCGGTGCCGTACTGGCGATTATAGCTTTCGCACAGCTTGATTCCGGCGATCTTGGCAATCGCATAGGGCTCGTTGGTGGCTTCCAGCGGTCCTGTCAGCAATGCGCTCTCCCGGATCGGCTGCGCCGCCTCGCGCGGATAGATGCATGAGGACCCCAGGAACAGGAGCCGCTCCACACCCGCCGCGAAAGCCTCGTTCACCACGTTGCATTCCATCATCAGGTTCTCGAAGATGAACTGCGCAGGATAGGTGTTGTTAGCATGGATGCCACCCACCTTGGCCGCAGCCAGGACCACCGCGTCGGGCCTTTCGGACGCCATGAACGCGCGCACCGCCTGCTGGTCCAGCAGATCCAGTTCGGCCCGCGTGCGCACCACGAGTTCATCCCCCCGTTCTCGCAACTTGCGCGCGATCGCACCGCCCACCATGCCGCGATGGCCTGCAACGAAAACCTTCATTGACATGCCTTTCAGAGCTCCAGCGAGACAGGCATGGTCAGACCATGCTGCTTTAGCAGCGCATGGCGCCGGGCCGCCTTGAGATCTTCGGCCACCATTTCCACGCACATTTCCTGCGCGGTGATCTGGGGCGTCCAGCCCAGCTTTTCCTTCGCCTTGGTCGGATCGCCCAGCAGCGTTTCGACTTCGGCCGGGCGATAATAGCGCGGATCGATGCGCAGGATCACGTCGCCTACCGCCACGCACGCGGCGATATCGCCCTCGATTGCTGCCACGACGCCGACTTCCTCGGTGCCTTCGCCTTCGAAAGCCAGGGTGATGCCCAGTTCGGCCGCCGACCACTGGATGAACTCGCGCACCGAGTATTGGACGCCCGTGGCGATCACGAAATCCTCGGGGTGGTCCTGCTGCAGCATCATCCACTGCATGCGCACGTAATCCTTGGCATGCCCCCAGTCGCGCAGGGCATCGATGTTGCCCATGTAGAGGCAGCTTTCGAGGCCCTGGCTGATGTTGGCCAAGCCCCGCGTGATCTTGCGGGTTACGAAAGTCTCGCCGCGACGCGGGCTCTCGTGGTTGAACAGGATGCCGTTGCATGCATACATGCCGTAGGCCTCACGGTAGTTGACCGTGATCCAGTACGCATAGAGCTTGGCCACCGCATAAGGCGAACGCGGGTGGAACGGTGTCGTCTCGCGCTGCGGGATTTCCTGAACGAGGCCGTAGAGTTCAGAAGTCGATGCCTGGTAAAAACGCGTCGTCTTCTCCAGCCCGAGAAAGCGGATCGCCTCGAGCAGGCGCAGCGTTCCGATACCGTCGACATCGGCGGTATACTCGGGCGCCTCGAAACTCACTGCAACGTGACTCTGTGCGCCCAGATTATAGACCTCGTCCGGCCCGATCGCGGAGATCAGGCGAGTGAGATTGGAAGTGTCGCTCAGGTCGCCGTAGTGCAGATGGAAGTCGGCGCTCTCAACATGAGGGTCGGCGTAAATATGATCGATGCGCTGGGTATTGAAAAGCGAGGCGCGGCGCTTGATGCCGTGGACCTCGTAACCCTTTTCGAGAAGGAATTCTGCAAGGTAGGAACCGTCCTGTCCGGTAACCCCTGTAATGAGGGCCTTTTTCTTCACCATGCTAACACCAAAGCCTTTTCAAAGTGGGATGGGCCGCTCTAGCCGAGATGGCCGTCAACTGCCACCCGGATAGGCCGGGAACAATCGGGACTTACCCGAAAATAAGCTCGAAGCTCTTGAGGCAAACGGCATCGCCATATTTACGATCTCGATCGATCATCCACCACACCGGTGGCATCTCGCAACTCCTTCGGCAGAGTTAGCTCAATAGCACAGATCGTTCGTCGCCAGGCCAAACGGAGAGGCCCTGGACAACTCATTTCTTCATGCCACGATTGACCTGTCGGCACGCAACTCCTTCGCAACGTGACGGAGCCAACGTTCTCCGGAAACCCAAGATTACAGGGGGAGAAGGCCACCTTCCGCAGAAGGTGGCGCGCCGGGCAGGATGAAGATGAGAACTGGGTGGTCGTGATCGGCACATGAGCGCGAAGGCTAAATGTCGGCAAAGCCGGACGATCCGGAACGTCTCTTCCCGGAGGATGATCGGCGCAAGTAGCCGTTCGCTCAGCCAATAGCATGATGCCTTCGAAGCCCCTGGCACAGAAGCTTCGCCATCAGCTGAATATCAAGGGATCACTCACCCCATGGCTGCCGTCCTCGAAGCGGCCGGCGAGTCTTGAGCTGAACCCGGATCCGGTTACCTCGAAGTCGTACCAGCGCTGCGTCTCGGCGGCAGACCAGCGCAGCCGCTGCTTCGTGCCTGCCTCGATGCCGAGTTTGCGCGGCGTGTTCACCCCATAGCGGTCGGCGCCGACATTCAGTTCCAATGATGCAGGTCCAGGATTGCTGAATGCCAGAACCAGGGCTTGCCCGGCCAGATCGTAGCGGGCGGCCAGCAAGGGCAGCATTTCTGCTCGGTCCGCCGTGAAGGACCGCCGGAAGCCGTTGGGCCCGAGAACCAGAATATCGAAGCCCTGCTCGCCCTTTGGACGCCAGATGTCGGCAAGCTGCTTGCCAGCTTCCACGCAATAGCGCCGGGGCAGCCGGTCGAGGCGGTGCTTGTCGTAAACTTGGAAGACGGCACCCACCATGCCTTCGTTGATGAAATGCAGCGTGACAGTGCCGGTTTCGGGATTGGGCTCGACATCGACATGCAACACGTACGGCAATGCGCGCGAGCGGCGCAGGCCCTGTTCCTGAAGCGGGTGCGCGCCGTTACGGGGCGGCAGGATCTTCGGGCGCTGCAGATGAAGGGCGAGCGCTTCCTTCGAGCCGGTTGCATCCGGCAGTCGCGGAAAGGCCCGGTCCGCTTCCGTGCGAAAATCGAAGCATGAGGTCAGATCGCCGCACATCGCGCGGTGCCATGGGCTGATCGCCGGAATGGTGACGCCGAAGCGCGCTTCGAGGAAGCGGCCGACCGAGGTGTGGTCGAAGGTCTCCGAATTGACCCAGCCACCCTTGCTCCACGGTGAGACCACATACATCGGCACGCGCGGCCCCAGCCCCCAGGGACGCGTGGTGCCGGTGATCCCATCGTCGCGCGAGGTGTACTTGTCCTCGTGATCGTCGAAGTATTCGCCGTCGAGCGGGAATGTCGCCTTGCCCGCAAATGTCCCGTCCGCATTGATGGAAGGCGGCGCGGGCGGCGGCACATGGTCGAACAGGCCGTCGTTCTCGTCGAAGGTCTGGAAGAACACCGTGCTGGCCCAGACGTCGGGATTGGCGGTGAGCGCATCGAGCACGCGCGCCGTGAATTCGGCGCCTTCAATCGGCGTGGAGGCGGAAGGATGCTCGGACCATTCCCTCGGCGGCAACACCCATGACACGGCAGGCAAGGTGCCGTCCTTCACATCCCGTTCGAGCTGTTCCAGCGACCAGTGCCGCATCCCGCGCTCATAAAGTGCCTCGCCCGGCTTGCAGGTGCGGAAACCCTCGAAGGCGAGGCCGCCATGCATCGCGCCGGTCCAGTTATCGTTGGGGTCCTGATAGATGCGCCAATCGATACCCTGCTGCTCCAGCACTTCGGGGATCGTCGCCCATTCAAGCGCGTTGCCGGCGTAAGTATAGCCCGGTTCGGGCAAGGCACCCTTGATCCAGCAGCGCAGGTTGTTGGGCTCGGACTTGTCGTCGCGGCAATTGACGCCGCGTTCGCGCTCGCGCGGATCGAAGCTGGAGCCGGACCAGAAGACGATGCGGTTGGGGTCGGTGCCCGATGTGACCGAGCAGTGATAGGCATCGCAGATGGTGAAGGCTTCGGCCATCGCGAACTGGAAAGGAATGTCCTCGCGCCCGAAATAGCCCATCGAATAGTCGGTCTTGTACTTGGGCCAGAGGCCGAAGTTGCCCTGGTTCCACGCCGCCTGCGCATCCGCGAAGGAATGTGGCGTGCCGGGGACTTTCATGGCATTGGTCGCCTCGGTATCAAGATGGAACGGCGGCAACACCCCCGCGCCGTTCAACTGGTCCCAGACCGTACGCCCATCCGGCAGCGGCACCGTGTGCCGGTCGCCGAACCCGCGCACGCCCTTCATCGTCCCGAAGTAGTGATCGAAGGAGCGGTTCTCCTGCATCAGGATGACGACGTGCTTCACGTCCTTGATCGTGCCGGTGACGCGCCGCGCCGGGATGGCCAGCGCCCGCCCGATGCTCGCGGGGAAAGACGCGGCGGTGCCGAGCACGCCGGCAGCCTTGAGGAAGTCACGCCTGTTGTTCGTCACCATGGATCGTCTCCTGCGGGAAAGGGTCAGAGAAAACGCCGCCGCAAGCGGGCGGAAATCTGGTCGAGCGTCAGCACCACCAGGAAAATGGCGATCAGGATCGTGCCGACGTGGCCGTATTCGTACATGTCGTAGCGGCCCTTCAGCTCCTGCCCGATGCCCCCGGCGCCGACGAGGCCGATCACCGTGGCCATGCGGACATTGCGGTCGAGCACGTAGAGCGTCGCGCCGATATATTGCGGCAGGGCCTGCGGCAGCACCGCCAGGCGCCAGACCGCGAGCCGTCCGCCACCGATCGCCGCCAGCGCCTCCTGCGGACGGCGGTCGGCGTTCTCCGTGTCGTCGGCGTAGAACTTGCCAAGCACGCCCACCGCATGCAGGCCAAGCGCCATGAAACCGGCAATCGGACCGAAGCCGTAAGCGATCACGAGAAACAGCGCGCTGATCAGTTCGGGCAAGGCGCGCAGAAAGCTCACCAGCGAACGGGCCAGAAACCGCACGGCGCCAAGCGGCATGACATTGCGGGCGCTGAGCAGGGCCAGCGGCAGGCCCAGGATCATGCCGATCAGCGTGCCCCAAAGTGCGATTTCCAGCGTCTCGATAACCTTGATGGCGACATGGCCGATATAACCGAGCGGCTGGACCAGATAAGTCCGGGTAACCGGCCGCTCCGTCATCTCCAGCGTTTCGGGATCGAGCGTCTTCTCGCTGGCGCGCACCTCTTCCAGATAGGAGAAAGGCGGCAGATGGGCGGGATCAAAGTTCGCGATGCGCGAAACCTCCTGCCGGTCCGAAACCTGCAGCGGGAACAGGCGCGCGAAGACATTGCCCCCGTCCCCGGCCTTTTCACCCAGCAGCGCGGCGCCGGTCAGCGACAGCATCCGTCCGGCCTCGACGCGTCCCCCGGTGTAGAAAAGCAGCGCCGCCGCCGCGATCAGGATCAGCAGGCTACGCGCGCCGAACGGCTGCGGATAGGTCCAGCCGGGGGCGCTGCCGATGGGAGCGGCGGCTTTCATACCGCCTCCCGCAGCGGCACGGGTGCGTGCGGTTCGGCGGTGTCATCGCGGGCATAGATGGCCGCGACGTCCCTTGCGTTGAGAGCTTCGGGCGGCCCATCGAAGATCACGCGCCCCCGGTGCAGCGCGACGATCCGGTCGGCAAAGGCACGGGCGAGATCGAGCTGGTGCAGGCTGCACAGCACCGTAGCGCCCCGCTCGCGCGCCTGCGCCTTGAGCAGTTCGAGCACCTCGCGCCCGAGTGCCGGGTCCAGACTGGCCACCGGCTCGTCGGCCAGAATGACCACCGGGTCGAGCATGAAGGCACGCGCCAATCCGAGGCGCTGCTGCTGGCCGCCCGAAAGCTGTTCGGCCCGGCGGCGCAGGTGCGCTTCGTCCAGCCCCACCGCCTTCAGCAGATCGCAGACCTTGCGCTTCGTGGCCGCCGGATAGACGCCCGTCAGGACCCGCCAGAGCGGAAGAACCGAAACCGCTCCGGCCATGACATTGGCAGCGCCACTCGCGCGCGGGACGAGGCCGAAGTGCTGGTGCACCATGGCAATCCGGCGGCGCAGTGCCGGAAGCGAGGTCTTGCCAACCGGCTGGCCGTCGATGCGGACCTGTCCACTCGTCGGCACCTCCAGCCCGTTGACGCAGCGCAGCAGGGTGGACTTGCCTGCCCCGGAATGGCCAAGCAGGACGCAGAACTGTCCGGCCGGAACGGTCAGGTCGACCTCGCGCAAGGCCGTGGTTCCGTCGGGCCATACTTTGCCGATGTTGCGGAACTGGATTTCCATGGCCCGTCCCCTCAGCGCTCGGCCGACTTCTTGAGGATTTCGCCTTTCAGCTCATCGCTCACCAGCGCCATCTTGCGCGCCGCATCGTCGAAGCGCTCCGCCGGGAAGGCTGCGTCATAACCATCGACCTGCTTGCCGCCGTAGCCACGGATCATTTCGGGGCGAATACTCGGTGCCTTGGCCACATCCGCGAAGGCCTGACGCAGCTTCGTCTTGAGCGCCCCGGGCAGCTTGTTGTTCATGACCAGCGGCGGATAGGGAATGGGCTCACTGCGCGCGACAACCTGCACGTTCTCCACGCCCGGGACGCCTTCGCGCACCGCCTTTTCGAAGGAATCGAACGAAAGCGCCGCCGCATCGACACGCTTTTCCAGCAGAGCCGCCAGACTGTTGGCATGGCTGCCCGTGAGCCGCAGGGCGCCAAGCTCCGTTACCGGATCGAGCTTCGCCTCGACCAGCATGGCCACCGGAATGACGAAAGAGGACGTGGAGTTCACGTCGCCCAGCGCTAGGCTCCGGCTGCGAAGGTCGCTAATCGCGTGGACAGGGCCATCCTTGCGCGCGAAAATGCCGGCGTAGTATTCGGACTTGCCGTTCTCCACCGCCACGGCCAGCAGCTCTGCGCAGCCGCGCTCCCTGGCCTGCAGGTAAGTGACGGGCCCGACAAAGGCGACATCCGCCGTGCCATTGCACAGCGCCTCGACGACAGCGCCGTAGGACTGCGCCACCTTGAGGTCGAAATCGATCCCGGCGGTCTGGCCGACCGCCTGAAACACGGGCTTGTAGTCCGCCAGCGTCCCGCTTTCGGTGCCGCCGTCGGCGGGGATCAGCAGGACATGAAGCGGCGGGGCCTGATCCGCATTCTTCCCGGCCGAACAGGCCGCCAGACCGGCCAGCACCGCTACCGCCAGCGCCCGAGCAAAGATCCTTCGCATTATCGTTCCCCCTGAACCGCGCACAGGCGCGCGCCGGTCGCTAGGCGGTCGGCATGACAGGAAGGTGAAGGTCGGTGAGAGACGGGAAAGATGGACACGGCGGCTCCGCAAATCGATCCGGGCGGAACAGCTCCCGCCCGGATCTCCACGAGGCTCAGAAGCTGGTGGTGTAAGAGAAGAACACGCTGCGCGGTTTGCCTTCGAACGGATAGCCGAAGTAGTAGTCCGGGTCGCTCGTGGTCATCTCGCCGCGAATGAAAGCCGAACTGAAGCGCATGTTGCCGTAGCCGTAACGCTCGGCATACTTCTCGTCGAAGATGTTCACGAAGCGCAACTGGAAGCGGTGCTGCTTCTCTTCGCCCGCCCAGAACGCGATCGAACCGTTCACGACGAGGTAGTTGCCGAAATTGTGGCGCAGGCTGCCGCCGATACCGCCCGTCGCATATTCCGGCCCTTGGTAGCGCGGGAACAGGTTGACGTGGAAACGGTCATCCGGCGAGCTCCAGGCGGCAGTGCCCTGGATCATGTATTCCGGCGTCTCGTTGATCTGCAGGTCCGATCCCTTGAGATGGGCCTTCTGGCGCGTGTAGCCGAGGTTGAAGGTCCACTGTTTGCCGATCGCCAGGTTCAGGTCCGCGGTCAGGCCACGGATCTGGGTAACGGCGGTGTTGTTGTAGTACGTGTTCGGCGTCAGGCCCGAAGTGGACTGGATGCGGTTGGTGATGTCGGTGTGGAAGATCCCGGCCTCACCGCTGATGCTGACATCGCCGAAGGTCTTCGCGAAACCGATCGCGCCGTTGTAGGTTTCGGTCGATTCCGGCTTCAGGTCGGGATTGCCGATGCGGTCCACGGTATCCATGAACAACTCGTTCGTCTTGGGCAGGCTGTACGACGTACCGCCATTGGCGCGAACGTAGAAAGCCCCGATCGGCTGACGCAGGCCGAACTTCCAGATGAACTTGGAGTCGAACGCCTTCGAGAAGTCGACGCGGCCGGCAAGGCTGACCTTGGTGTTCGGGCTGAACGGCAGCGTCGGCCGCACGTCAAGATAGACACCGGTGGTCGTGTTCCATTCATGGCTGATCGGGAACACGGGATCGGAGTCGTTGCGGTAGGACGTGCGCTGCACCCCGAAGACCGCTTCACCGACATTCGGCAGCATCAGCGTGTTGCGCAGGTTCATGCCGTATTCCATGAACGCGCTGACCTTGGAGTCCTTTCCGAAGCCCTTGTTGGGATAGGGAATGGAGCGGCCGGTCGCGTCACCGAAGGCGATGGCGGCGCCGGTCGCGGGATCGATGCAGCCCTCCGCCTGGCGGCAGACTTCGGCGTACGTCTCGGTGTTGTTGAGCTTGGGGTTGCTCCAGTAGGCCGAGAACTCGGTCAACAGCTTGTCCGACCAGCGATGCGTGATGCTGCCGTCGATGATCGGGTAGCGCACGCGGTTGGGCGAGATGACCTCGTTGTCCGGGAAAGCGTCGTCGAATTCGATCTGCGTGTACTGGCCGTTCAGGCGGATTTCGGTCGCATCGCTCGGCTTGAACAGGAACTTCATGCCGACATTGGTGCGGTTCAGCGGATAGGTGTGAATGGCCCCGGCCGCAGCGACGTTGTCGACGAAGTCGTCAGGATTGAACAGGCGCGGACCATCGGTGTCCTGCATGCTGCCATAGACCATGGCGCTGATGCGGCCTTCGCTGTCGAGTGCGGCGCGGGCGTTACCCCACAGTTCGCGCGAGTTGAACGAGCCGTAGCTGGCGCCGAGTTCAACCTTGTTCGTACCGTCGGGACGCTTGGTGACGATGCTCACCACGCCGATGCCGCCGTTCGAGCCGAAGAACAGGCTGTTACCGCCGCGGAACACCTCGACGCGCTCGATCATGTGCGGGTCGATCGTCGTCGTGCCCCAGATTTCCTCGAGCGCCGGGCCACGGTCGTAGAGCGGCACGCCGTCGAGCACGACCAGCGTGTCGCGGTCCCCGCCGCCATCGAGACGGATCGTATATTCGCCTTCGTCGGGCGAGTAGCCGACGTTGGCGCCCTTGATCAGGAACTGGGCGAGTTCGGCGAAGTTGCTGGCGCCGCTGGCCTCGATCTGCTTGGCGTCGACGATCTGGACATAGTTGCCGAATTCGACGGCCTCTTCGGCGACCTGCGTGGCTTCGACCGCCTGGCCGGTCACGACGATGGTCGAGGGATCGGCCGCCGAGTCAGCGTCGCTTGCTGCGTCCGCCGCGCGGGCCGGAGCCGCGCAGAGCAGAGCGCCCGTCGCCGCCGATGCCAGAATGTACGTCAGTTGATGTTTGAATCGCGTGTTCACCGATCATGCCCCCGCAAAGGAAAAGGTTTCTCGCGCAGCGTCCCGGCTTTGCCGTCCCCCGTACCCGAGCGGAGGCTCGGCGGTGGCGGTTCCGGCACTGCGATGCCGGGGACCTAGAGATTCGATGTGACAGTTGAGTGAATGTTTCTCAATTTATGAAACATTAAACATGAGCAATATGCATAAATGGTTGAGCAAAATGCCCTCAAACCCACGCGTTTCCGAGGCCTGAAAGACCTTTTCCAAAATTGAGTTTCACTCATGTCTGGCCAGAAAGAGTTTGAGCATCCATAGTCGGATGCAACGAATCCCCGGAAGGTCCCTGCATGGCCAGCACGTCGAAAACACAGAGCGGCCGAGCCGGTCAGGCCGATACCCGGCCGGTCGAAAACGCCCTTGGCCGCATCAGGATCGCGCTGCCGACCATGGCCAAGAGCGCGCAGCGAATCGCCGAATTCATTCTCGAGCGGCCCGAAGACATTGTCGGCATGTCGGTGACCGAACTGTCCGAAGCGACCGGCGTCAGCGAAGGCAGCGTGATCAACTTCTGCCGCAACATCGGCCTGTCCGGCTTCCAGCACATGAAGCTGAGCCTAGCGCAGGAGATCGTCCAGCCGGTCCAGTTCATCCACGAAGACCTCGACCGCAGCGACGACATGGAAACCGTCTGCCGCAAGGTCTTCCATTCGGGCATTCAGGCGCTGCGCGATTCGCTCTCGGTGCTCGATCCCGTCGCACTGTCCCAGGCAGTCGAGGCTGTCCGGGGCGCAAAGCGGGTGGAAATCTACGGCATCGGTTCCTCTGCCCCGATCGCCGAAGACACGCATTACCGGATGTTGCGGATCGGGCTCGACGCCCGCGCGGTCACGGACAGCCACGTCCAGGCCATCAGCGCCTCGCAATGCAGCCCCGAAGTCGCGACGATCACCATCTCGCACAGCGGCGCTACGCACGAAACCGTCATCGCCACGAAACTGGCCAAGGAAGCCGGCGCAAAGACGATCGTCGTCACCAATTTCGCGCGTTCGCCGATACAGGCCTATGCCGACGTCGTGCTGTTCACGATGGCCCGCGAAACGCGGTTCCGCACCGAGGCCATGACCAGCCGGATCGCGCAGCTTTGCGTCATCGACGCGCTGATCGCCGGGCTTGCGCTGGCCGATTACGATCACGCGACCGACGTGCTCAAGAAGACGTTCGACGTCCTCTCGATCAAGCGTTTCTGAGCTTACGCGGCGACCGGCTCCAGCAGGTCGAGCAGGCTGAGGTGCGAGGCGCCGCCGATCAGGATCGGCCTGATGCCCAGCCGCGCGGCCCCTTCCCCATCCGTTTCCGGATTGTCGCCGATCATCACCGCCTCTTCCGGCGTGATCGCCAGCCCCTCGCACGCCCGCTCGAAAAGCATGGGACAGGGCTTCCCCGCCACCCAGGGCTCCACGGACCGTTCGTCCACGCAGGCCAGCAAGGCTGCCAGCAGCGCGCCGGTCTCCGGCACCACACGGCCATAAGGCCCAGGGTGCGTGCGATCAGCATTGGCGACGATCAGGCGCGCTCCCTGCCGCAAGGCATTGGCCGCCCTTTCCAGCTTCCTATAGGTGAAATGCGCATCGCGCATGAGGACCACGGCCTCGGGATTGTCCTGCACCACGCGCAATCCCAGCGATCGGGCAAAGCCGCGCATCCTCGGCGCCGCACACAGCATCACCCGCGAGACACCTGATCGCGCGACGCTGCGCAGGGCCTCCACCCCCGCGAGGAATATCCTGTCCGATGGGAGGGCGACCCCGTGCCCGGCAAGGATCTCCCCGAGATCGGCCGGCAGGTGGGTCGAATTGTTGGAAACGATCGCCACCCGGTCGGCATTCTGGGTGATGAACTGTTTCGCGCCCGGCAGAATACGGTTGTTCACGGCGATGCAGCCGTCCCAATCCAGGAGGACCCCTCTGGCCGCACTGAGCATTCGACGTTCAACGGAACCGATTTCAACACGCTGCTCGAGGGACAAAACCTACTCCTCCTGGCCGCCAGGCCGCTCAGTGCCCTACACTCATTATTGATGTCAACATTATGTGAATATTTCTCATTCTCTACGGAGGTAAGGTGTTCGAGTAGCAAAGGAAGGGGGGCGCACATCTACTTCGACAATAGCGGTGGCTCACTTCGTACATCGAGCACCGCAGAGCGGGCGCGAAAATCGTTGGACGGCGGTACCGGTATGGGAGATTGTGGCGGACAAACGCTTTCACGACCAAATCTGGTTGCGAGATGGCATTTTTGGGGGCGCAAAGCCGCCCTGTCGAAATCTGATGAATGGAAGGCAGGTATAAGGAAGTCCCGATTGGCTTTTGAACGTCGGGTCTGTTGGCGGCAGTGGACGCGGCGTCCGTGTCTTCTTGAGCCGGCGGCTGCGGACCATATTGCAACGTTCGCTTCTGGCGGCGTGAACGTCGCAATCTGAAAAGAGCAGTCATTCGGGTTATGTCAGGCTGGCCGGTGGGATCCGCCGACAGAGCCGTCGTTCCTGGCGATGATGCGCGTCGCTGAAAGCCGCTATCAGTTCAGCTCGCCAAGGCCCTCACTTGGCCCAACGGGACACCAGCGCTTTCCTCGGTGAAGCTTAGCGCGACCAGGCCGACAAGACACGCTGCCATCATGACATAGGCAGGGATAAGCGGATCGCCGGTCCAGCTAATCAGCCAGGAATTGAAGGCAGGTGCCGTCCCGCCGAATAACGAGGTGGACACATTGTAGGCCAGCGCAAAGCCTGCGAAGCGCACCGGCGTCGGGAAGAAGGCCGGAAACGTCGCCGAGATCGTCGCAAGCTGCGGCACGTAGAACAGGCCGAGGACGGCAAAGCCGATCACCGCGCTCACCGTCCCGAGGCCGATCACGTGATAGAGCGGGATCGCGCCGATCAGCAGCCCGATCAGGGAAAAGCGCCAGAGCGGCTTGCGGCCCAGCCGGTCGGACAGGGCACCGGCAAAGGGCAGCAGCACCATCATGAACAGCATCCCCGCAATCGGCACGATCAGCGCAGTGTCGGTGGACAGATGCAGCCTGCGCTCCAGATAGGTCGGCATATAGCTGAGCAGGGTATAGTTCACGACATTGAGCGCGATGACGAGGCCGCTCATGGCCAGCAGCGGCCGCCGGTAGCGTGTCAGCAGATGGCGGAATTCGACCGGCGCCGAAGCTTCCTGCTCGTGGTGCTCCTCGAGTTCGCGGAACAGCGGCGTCTCGGCCATGCGCGAACGCAGGTAGACGCCGACGAGGCCCAGCGGTCCGGCCAGCAGGAACGGCAGGCGCCAGGCCCAATCCTGCATCGCCTGATCGCCCAGCCACAGCGAGAAACCCAGCATCAGCAGCGCCCCGGCCGAAAATCCCGCAAGCGTGCCGACTTCGAGGAAGCTGCCGTAGAAGCCCCGGTGCCTGTCCGGCGCGTATTCGGCCATGAAGATCGCCGCGCCGCCGTATTCCCCGCCGGTCGAAAACCCCTGCACCATGCGCAGCACGATCAGCAGCAGCGGCGCCCATGGCCCGATCGTTGCGTATGAAGGCAGCAGGCCGACACCGACCGTGGCACCCGCCATCATGATGATTGTCGCGCCCAGCACCGCCTTGCGCCCATAGCGGTCGCCCAGCGGTCCCCAGAACAGCCCGCCCAGAGGACGGACGAGAAACGAGATCGCGAATGTCGCCAGCGCGAACAGCGTCGCCTCACCCGCCGCGCCGGGGAACAGCGCTGCGGCAATGTAGGTCACGCCATAGGCATAAATGCCATAGTCGAACCATTCGGTGGCGTTGCCGATGGCGGATGCGGCGATGGCACGGTGAATTACACCGGGCGGTGTCGCTTCAGGATGGCCACTGGGGACTTCGGCGCCGATGCCGGGCTGATGATCATGGTGGTGGGTCAAGAAAGACTCCGTAGGTCGTCGGGGCCGTCGTCCGGCGCCACCGGATCGAGCGATGCGGACACGGCCGTCGTGCGCGGCAGGATGACGTAGTCCTCCTGCAGGGCGATCGGGACCGGCCGCGACCGGGTCTGCCGCCACAGGCCGAAGCCGAGCGCGCTTCCCGCGCACAGGGCGATGAAGAGGAAGAGGCCCTTTGCTCCCAGCAGCGCGATTGCGGTGGAACCAGCAAGCGGACCAATCACCGCGCCCAGCGAATAGAGCAGGACCAGCCCGCTGCTCGCGGCAACACGCTGCTCGGCGGCCAGATGGTCGTTGGTATGCGCCACGCAGAGCGGATAGAGCGCGAAGCAGAGCCCACCGAACAGCGCGCCCAGCCCCAGCAGAACGGGACCCGGGCGGCCGAGCAGCGCGATCGCAAGGCTTGCGGCGAATGCGCCGGCAAAGCTGAACACGATCACCTTGCGCCTGTCCATCCGGTCGGAAAGCCGTCCCAACGGCCATTGCAATGCCACGCCACCAAGGATCACTATGCTCATGAACAGCGCCGTGGCCGAAAGGTTCATGCCCAGCCTGCGGGCATAGACCGCGCCCAGCGCATAGAAGGCGCCGATCATCACGCCGGTCATGCACACGCCGATGATGCCCAGTGGCGAAACCCTGTACAGTTCGCGGAAATGCAGAGCGGCGCCCTCATCAGGCGGAGGCGCGACGATATGCGTCAGCACGACCGGGATCGAGGCGAGCGTTATCAGGATGGAGGCGACCAGCAGCGGCATGGCCGGGTTCGTATCGCCAAGGCCGAGCAGGAACTGGCCCAGCGCCTGCCCGCTGTAGAGCGCGATCATATAGCCGGCCAGGACCGCCCCGCGCGTTTCGGGCTTAGCCCGCTCGTTCAGCCAGCTTTCGATGCAGACGTAAACACCCGCGAGGCAGAAACCGTCGGTGAAGCGCAGCAGGCCCCACAGCAATACGTCGCGGTATACCGCATAGACGAGCGTGCTGGCGCTGACCACGGCCACGAAGGCGGCGAAGGCGCGGATATGGCCCACGCGCCGGACCAGCGCGGGCGCGCGCAGCGATCCTATGACCAGTCCCGCAAAATAAGCGGTGCCGACAAGGCCGATCGGCAGCGCCCCGCTGCCTGCGCGTTCCAGCCGGACGCTGACCAGCGTATTCATGAAACCGCCTCCCGCCATCAGCATGAAGATGGCGATCAGGAGGCTGCGGACGGGAAGGATGGCCTGGAGCATGGGGACAGGGTGAATTGGGAAGAGACCGGACGCAACACCTGTGCCCGGCCCATCCCCTCCAATCAGGCCGCAGCGAGGTCCGGCCGCGCGGACATTTCGATCAGGGCCCCGTGCAGCGCCTGAACGGCCTTGTCGAAATCCTGCGAGGCGACGATGAACTGCACATCCACATTGCGGATCTGGTGCTGCATCGCGATCATGCCGATGCCAGCCTCGGCCAGCGCCGTCAGCGCCCGCGGAACCAATCCCGCCTCGGACAGATCGCTGCCGATGACCGAAACCATCGCGACCGGCTGCGTCGTGATCGCGGCGCCGGGATGGGCGGCCTCGAGATCGGCAATGATACGTGCCATCTGCGCGGCGTCGGTACCGCTCAGGTAATGGGTGATGGTATTGGCGTTGGAACTCTTGCTGACGATCCAGGCGCGGTGCTTCGTCAGCACTTCCAGGATCGCGGCGTCGTAGCCCTTCTCGCCGACCATGTCCTGTTCGAAGAACTGCAGCGCCTGCATCGAGGCCAGGCCGGTCACGATCTCCACACGGGGCTTGTCGGAAACATAGTCGCCCCGGATCAGCGTGCCCTCGTCGTAGCGGTCGAAGGTGTTGCGCACGCGCAGCGGAATCCCCGACTGGCGCAGGCCCCGCCCGGCGCGTGGATGGATCGCTTCCATGCCGAGGTTCGCGAGCTGGTCAGCCACGTCGTAGTTGGTGCGGCCGATCTTGCGGGCCTTCTGTTCGCCCACAAGACGCGGATCGGCGCTGGAAAGATGGAATTCCTTGTGAATGATCGCCTCGCGCGCGCCGGTCAGCACGGCAATGCGCGAGAAGGTCATCTCCGAATAGCCGCGCGCATAGCGGCGCACCATGCCGCCTTCGCAGCCCGCATAACCGGTAACGATCGGCATCTGCGTGGCGAGATCGAGCGGTTCGAACGCCTCGCGGATACGGTCGTCGAGGCTCACCAGATCCTCGTGGTTCCACACCGTGAGATCCACGAAGACCGCATTGACCCCGCGGTCGCGCAGCAAGAGCGCGGCCGAATGCGCGGAATGGGCCTCGCCCAGCCCCGCGAGCATTTCGCGCACGGTGATCATCTGTTCCTTGAGGCAGAACCGTCCGTGCGCGCGGAGCCGGTCGAGATCGTCGAGGCAGGCTTCGAGAGCCGCCACGCGCTGTGCTACGAAGCGATCCGCTTCCTCGCGACTTTCGGGGCGCGCGAACATGTCGGCATTGCGGCTCCACATCGCGCCCAGCACGTCGGCCAGCGCCGTGCGCCAGGCACCGGGCGTTTCATTACCCGCGAAATGGGCATAGACGCCGGGCGCGCCCGTCTTCTTGTGCTCGAGCAGCAGGTCGGTCATCCCGGCATAGGCCGAGACGACGAAGATCCGATTGTAGAGGCCGCCGCCGCTGCGCCCAGCGATCAGCACATTGTCGAAGACGGTCGAAGTGGCCGCCATCGATGTGCCGCCGATTTTTTCGACAGAGTGCGATCCGTTCATGCCCCTGCTCCCGCTTCCTGGCCTTCGAGATGGCCTGCCACCGGCACGATCGGTTCTGCATCGCGCGCGGCGATGAAGCCGGGGCGCGGCTTGCGCGCAGCAAAGGGCGCGGCCAGCCGGTTGCTCACCGCGTTGAACACGAAGAACGCGTTCGACCGCGGGAACGGTGTAATGTTGCCGTTCGATCCGTGCATCACGTTGCAGTCGAACACGACCACCGTGCCGGGCTTGCCGGTCGGCGCCACGATACCGTGCCTGTGCGCCAGTTCGGCGAGGCTGTCCTCATCGGGCACGCCGTATTCCTGCTTGCGCAGCGAGTGCTTGTAGTGATCGTCCGGCGTCTCGCCGACGCAGGTCACATAGACCCGCTGCGATCCGGGAATGACCATCAGCGGCCCGTTGTTGGGCGTGTTTTCCGCCAGCAGCACTGACATCGACAGCGCCCGCATGCGCGGCATGCCGTCTTCGGCATGCCAGGTTTCGAAGTCGGAGTGCCAGTAGAACTCCTTGCCCTCGAAGCCCGGTTTGTAGTTGAGCCGCGACTGGTGGATGTAGACCTCGTCGTCGAGCAGGTAGCTGGCGACACCGGCCAGACGCTCATCGGCCGCAAGCCGGGCGAGCATGGCGCTCTGGCCATGAATTTCGAAAATCGAGCGAACTTCGCGGCTGCCCCGTTCGGTAATCACGGTCTCGTCCTTGAGGCCCGCCGGATCGCTCAGGAGACGGCCCATTTCAGCCTGCAAAACGGCGATTTCCGCTTCCGAGAACAGGCCTTCGAGAACGAGGTAGCCATCGCGGTCGAACTGTTCGATCTGCCCGGCGGTCAGCGGCGCACCTGGCTCCCAGGCGCGGCGCGCAACGGGTTCCTGGCGGGCGAGCAGCTCCGGCTCGCCCGAGCATCGGGTCGGATAAAGATCCTGCATATCTGTCCCCCTGTGCCGTCTCAGTCCGAAAGCGCGGGTTCGCGCTCTTCGCCGGTGTCGGCCGGATAGGCGCCGGTCTCGTCATGGACTTCGCGGCCGGTCACCGGCGGATTGAACGCGCAGGCGCACAGAATCTCGTCCTCGACACGCACGATGTGCTTGTCGTGATTGTTGAGCGCATAGATCACGCCGGGCTTGAGCTCATGAGTCTCGCCGGTGCCCAGATCCTCGATCGTGCCCTTGCCCTTGAGGACGAGCACGGCCTCCAGATGGTTCTGGTAATGCATGTGCAGTTCCGCACCAGTGTAGAGCGTGGTGACGTGGAACGAGAAGCCCATGCCGTCGTCCTTGAGCAGCAGGCGGGCGCTTTCCCAGCCGTCGGACTTCACGTTCTTGTCGCTCTTGCGGATGTCTTTGAGTTTGCGGACAATCATTTTACGTCTTTCCTTGAATTTGCAAGCCGGGGAGCGAAGCGTCAGGCGGCAATGCCGAGCTTGCGGCTGGTCTGGCGGCCGGTGGAATCCGACGCATCGACCGGGGCGATCGTTTCGGCGACGGCGTTCTCGAGGATGTCGAGCCCGAGTTCGAGCGTCGCGTCCTCGATCACCAGCGGCGCGAGCACCTTGACGATCTCGTCATGGGCACCGCTGGTCTCGATGATGAGGCCTTCCTTGAAGCAGATGCCGGTGATCTTCGCGGCAACGTCCCCGCTGCCGACATTGATGCCGCGCATCATGCCGCGCCCGCGCGTGGACAGATCAAAGCGCTTAGCCATGTCTTCCAGCCGCCGTTCGAGCAGCGCGCCGCGCCGGGTGACATCCCTGGCAAAGGCGGGATCGGCCCAGAATGTGCGCAGCGCCGCCGTTGCAGTGACGAAAGCGTGGTTGTTGCCGCGGAACGTGCCGTTGTGCTCGCCCGGCGACCACACGTCGAGTTCGGGGCGCAGCAGCGTCAGCGCGAACGGCAGGCCCATGCCCGACAGCGATTTGGCCAGCGTGACGATATCGGGCGTGAAGCCCATGTCCTCGAAGCTGAAGAAGCCGCCGGTGCGGCCGCAACCGGCCTGGATGTCATCGACGATCAGCAGCGCGCCGTGTTTTTTGGCGAGCGCGGCAATCTTGCGCAGCCATTCGGGCGAAGCGGCATTGAGCCCGCCTTCGCCCTGCACCGTCTCGACCAGGAAGGCGGCCGGCGCATCGAGCCCGCTCGACGGATCGGCGAGCCGCTGTTCCAGCAGGTCGGCGGTATCGACATCGGGACCATAGTAGCCATCGAACGGTTCATGGCTGACGTGGCTCAGCGGCACGCCCGCGCCACCGCGCTTCCCCGCATTGCCAGTGCAGGCGAGCGCGCCGAGAGTCATGCCATGAAAGCCATTGGTGAAAGCCACCACCATTTCGCGGCCGGTGACCTTGCGGGCCAGCTTGATGGCCGCCTCGACGGCATTGGTGCCAGTCGGGCCGGTGAACATGGCGCGATAGTTGAGGCCACGCGGCTTGAGGATCACGTTTTCCAGCTCGGACAGGAACTCGGCCTTGGCATCGGTGTGCAGGTCGAGAGCATGGGTCACCCCGTCGCCGGCGATGTAGTCGACGAGGGCCTGCTTCAGGACCGGGTGATTGTGCCCGTAGTTCAGGGAGGAGCAGCCGGACAGGAAGTCCAGATAGCGGCCGCCTTCGTTGTCGTGCATCCACACGCCCTGCGCCTTGTTGAACTGGCGGGGCATCGCACGCGAATAGCTGCGCACACCGGACTCGCGCCGCTCGTAGATCTTTGTATCAGGCGCTTTCGCACTCGGTTTGGGTCTGGTTATCATGTCGATAGGCCCCTGTTCAGTTGGTCAGGAAGGAAGGCAGCGGCGCAATGCTCGCTTGCCATTCCGTGTCGTGCGCACCGGAAAAGTGCGCGTCGCGCGTGAAGCGCTCGGATTTCGTGAGTTCGGCGCCGTGGCGGCGGGCAAAGGCCGTGAACAGCGCCCAGGAGGCCGGATTGTTCTCGGTGATGGTGGTGGTCAGCGTGGTCGCGTCATGCACCGCAGGCTGCGCAATCAGCCAGTCGAGCATGCGCCCGCCCAGGCCGCGCCCGCGCGCCGAGGCGGAGACCGCCACCTGCCAGACGAAGAACCTCTCGGGATGCGAAGGCGGCCGGTAGCCGGAAATCCATCCGGCGATCCTGCCTTCGCATTCGGCGACAACGCAGGTTCCGGCAAAATCGCTGCACTGGAGCAGGTTGCAATAGGCCGAATTGGGATCGAGCGGCGGCGATGCCGCAATCAGCGCCGTGACGGCTGGACCGTCTTCTGCTGTGGGGCTGCGCAGGACGAACCCATCGTCCTCTCCATCATCCGCGGCCGTGCGACGAAGCCCCCCGGGATCGCCCCGGAGGCTGTGATCATTCACGTCTGGATCAAATATTACTTCACCCTCCGAAACATATAAATGTGCTTGGCTGTTGCCTCTTTTCGTTCGATGTGGGCGGGTCATATAGTTTTATTGGGAAATTTAGCAACCTCCAGCACCTCGGCCGAAGCCCAGCCGCACCTTCCCCGGCGTCATATCCTTCGATTTTGAAATAAACTTGACACTTGGCGCAAACGCGCAGGAAAGCTAGCAATTGGGCATGGACGTCGACCTTACGCCAGCCGCTCTCGCTGCCTTGCGAAAAATTCTGCATGCGGCCGAAGTGGACACCCGGAAAATGGCATCAGCTACGGGACTGACGCCTTCGCAAGTGCTGGTGCTGCGTCAGATCGGCGCCCGCGATTCCATTACGCCCAGCGCGGTGGCTTCCGTGCTCGGCTTTGGCCAGGCAACGGTCACCAACATCGTCGACCGTCTAGCCGTAGCCGGACTGGTCACGCGCACGCGCGGCGAGCACGACAAGCGCCACGTGCTTCTGCGCCTGACGCCACAAGGTGAGGAGCGGTTGCAGGCATCCCCTTTTCCGCTCCAACTGCGCTTCAGCCAGGGCTACGGACAATTGGAGGCATGGGAGCAAGCCATGATCCTCGCCGTACTCGAGCGCCTGGCCAGCCTGTCGGGGGTGGATGCCGAAGTGAAGGATGATGCCTATAGAGGGTGAGGCGATTCAATTTTGCGATAATGTTGTTCGGCAAGCCCCCTCGAAACGAGAGCGACCTTATCCATTTATTTGATTTGGATTTTTTTCATTTTCATCTGAAAGCAGCGCGGCCGGTTCCCTCAATCCCGCAGCCAGCGTCAGGTCGCCAAACTGGCGGTCTGAAGAAATGTCGGCTTCGAGCAATTGACACCCGAAAGGCGCCGTTCCGGATCCTCCGACAGCCCTGACGTATGAGAGAGGGCTGTCTCAGTTCGACGAATGCCCGGTTTTGGCGTGGCCGGACGTTCCCAGTAGAAGCGGCGTCCGGCAGGAATGTCCCCAAAGGCAGCCAGTGGTGCCTCTGACCTGCCCTCCCAGCGGTCCGTCGGTCATAATGAGAGTCTTGCAGTTGAATATTCTGGCACACTCGCCTGCACAAGCGCGTCGGGCGTGATGCTATCGTCCTGCACGAACGTCCGACGCGCTTGTGCAGGCGTTCGATTTTCCAACGATGAGTGGGGCCGAACATGGTTGTAGTCGTAGCGCCAGATGGCCAGCTTCCGGCGGGCGTCAGCCAGGTTGTCGAACAGTTCCTCGTTGAGCAGCTCATCGCGCAATGAGCCATTGAAGCTCTCGATGAAGCCATTCTGCCGGGGCTTTCCGGGGTCGATGTATTGCCACTCGACCTTGTTCTTGTTGGCCCACTGCAGGATCGCCCGGCTCGTAAATTCCGTGCCATTGTCACGGACAATGCAAGCAGATTTCCCATGCAGGCGAACCAGCGCATCCAGTTCGCGCGCCACTCGAGCCCTCGAGATGCTGGTGTCCGCTGCCAAGCACAGGTTCTCCCGGCACCGGCGTCCGGCTGCCTCGGGCGCGCTTGCGGCCGCGTCGTCGGCGTACAGACAAGCCTTCTTCCCGATATAGCCGGTAGAGCTTCTTGTGGTTCATGCTCATGCCCTTGCGCTCCAGCATGACGCCGATCCGGCGATAGCCGAACCGACGGCGCTGCCCTGCGATCTCCCGCATGGCTTCGCGGATGGCTCCGTGGTCCGGCGGGCGTTCGCGCCTGACCGTCTTGGGATCGACGCCCATCAGCACGCAGGCCCGGCGCTGTGAGACTTGGTAGTCCCGCATCACACCGAGCGCCACGTCGCGCCGCTGGCCCGGCGTCGTCAGCCTTTTCCCAGCAGGTCTTTCAGGATCGCGTTGTCCAGCATGCTGTCGGCTAGGAGCCGCTTCAACTTGCCGTTCTCGTCCTCCAATTGCCGCAACCGATGGGCATCGGAAACCTCCATGCCGCCGTACTTCGCCTTCAGCTTGTAAAAGGTCGCCGTGCTCAGGCCGTGCTTCCGGCAAACCTCGTCCGTAGGAAGCCCTGCCTCCTGTTCCTTGATCATCCCGATGATCTGCGCCTCGGTGAAACGGCTCTTCCTCATGCGTCTGCTCCTTCTCGTGGGCAGACTCTACATCAGAATGAGGGACCTTTCGGGGGGCAGAGCACCTGAAATGGCGGTTGAATTTCGCTAGTGTCCGCGAATTGTCAGCGATCCATCCAATTCGCCCTTCTCGCTTCGCCCCAGGCCCCCAAGCCGCCATTGTAACTTCTAACTGAAACCAATGCCTGGAAGCAGCGCAGCCGCAGAAAGAGCGGTCAGCTAGCGCTTCAGGCCTGAGCATCCCGCAGGTAGGACCCGCAAAAAACCGAACCGCCGGCCGCGCAAAGATTTTGGATCGGGACACGGCTTCGGGCTTCTCAGGCCAGATCGAAGCCGGGTCGTTCAGACCCCATGTTTTCCATACTCATTCCATACGAAACGAGCGGCGCTCACCTAAGTTATTGAAAAACTGGCGCACCCGACAGGATTCGAACCTGTGGCCTCTGCCTTCGGAGGGCAGCGCTCTATCCAGCTGAGCTACGGGTGCAGTGGAGGGGCGGTTAGCAGAGCACGCCGGGGGTTTCCAGCGGCAAATCATCGGCTTTCCCCACAGAGCGCATTATTGTTCATCCTGTTGTCAACTGAAGCGCGCCGTACCGGATGTCCGCGCCCCGCAATTAGGGAATTGGCAATGCCAGCCGCGTTAGCCTTGCGCACCATGGACCCCACTCACCCCAATTCGAACAGCGCAGGCCATGTGCAATTCGAAAGGGAATCGGCCAGCGTGCTCAGCCTGAAGTGGTCTGCGCTCCATGATGCAGCCCAGGCCGTGGCTGCAATTGCGGGGGCGGACGCCGGGCCGCTCGGGGCCGAAGTGCGCAACTTCCCGGCTGCAGTGCGCGACGCCGGCAACGGCCAGCGCGCACGAGCCGAGCAGGGAATCGAAGATCTGTCTGCCCTGATGGAAGCAGGGCTTGCCGCCCTGCTCTCCGCCATGGGGCACGAGTACCAACCGCGCGGTGCGGCGCAAGCGCTTTGGCGAGAGTTCGTGTTGGCACGCGATGCACTGCTGCAGATCGTATCCGCAGGGTCCAGCGAACCGCGCGAGGTTGCCTGATCGCTCAGGCGGCTTGCGAGTTCTTGCTATGTTCCTATGATGGGGCATGGCCGACGCTGATTCTCTCCTCTCCGGTTCCCCGCTCACCGGTGTCACGGCGCCTGACGTAGCGCGCGGCATCGGGCGGCTGTTTGCCCGCAACGACATCTGGTGCCTGTCGGAAATGCCGCTGCGCTGCGGGCGGCGGGCGGACCTGATGGGGATCGACGCCAAGGGGCATGTCATTATCGTCGAGATCAAGGTCAGCCGCGCGGACCTGCTCGGCGACGGCAAGTGGACGGACTATCTCGACTATTGCGACCGGTTCTACTGGGGCCTCTCGCCCGGGCTGGACCGCGCGCCGCTGGAAACCGAAGCCTTCCTGCCGGACCGCTGCGGCGTGATCGTTGCCGACGGATACGATGCGGAGATCCTGCGCCCCGCACCGCTCGGCCAGCTGGCCGCGGCGCGCCGCAAGGTGGAAGTCGAACGGCTCGCGCGCGCCTCGCTGCGACGTCTGGTGAACCTGGGCGACGCGCACACGCAGCAGTGGGGCGGACAGGGCTGATGCCCTCCCGCCGGGATCTGGTGGCGATGTCGCCGGACGAGGTGCGCGCCTATCTCGGCAACCAGCGGCGGGTGATCCTTGTCACCAACGGCCCAAACGGCCTGCCGCATCCAGTGCCGATGAACTATGGCCTCGACGAAGAGGGGCGCGTGCTCGTCACCAGCTTCGTGCACAGCCAGAAGGTGCGCAACCTCGAGCGCGACCCGCGCGCCAGCCTGCTGGTCGAAAGCGGCGAAACATATGCCGAACTCCGGTCGGTGATCCTCTATGCCGATGCCGAGATCGTGCGCGAGCCCGGACAGGTCGCCACGCTCATGCGCCGCATCCGCGCCGCCGAACCGCTGGCGGAAAGCATCGACGGCGCCATGTCCGAACAGGTCCGCACCTCGGTGGCCAAACGCGTGGTGCTGCGCTTCACGCCGTTCCGGGTGGTGAGCTGGGATCACGGGAAACTGGCGGGCAAGTACTAAGGCCGGTGCGCCGGCTATCCGCCGCTCTTCGCCAGAACCTGGCTTTCCGGATAGACCGCCATTGCGGTCATTCATCAATAAGAGTGAGAGCCTGCAGCCTTTGCGCTCGACTTCGCATTTCCGGGTCAGGAAATTGCGCTAGTTTGACCTGGCAATGATGGCGATTAGCAGGCTGTCGGACTGCTGGCGGAACCCGACTATCCGATAGCCGCTGCCACTCTTGTCCCTTTCGAACCCGGATTTCCATGCCTGCAGCTCGTCAACACTGAGATTCTTGCCTACCGCCAGTTCCACGGTCGTCTGGGAATGGTACGGATCGAACATTTGAGTGCTTGCCTGACGCTCTGCCACTCTGACAGCTGCCGTGGCAATACCCCGTCGCAGGCCCCTCATGTTCCGATCAGTCATACACAACCCGCGCATCATTTTCGTTAGCCTACGTTTATACGTACGGCGGGGTGAGACGTCAGGTGCAATTCCGGGTGGGTCGAATATCCCCCTTTCAATCCATTTGGGGTAATTCCCTGATCCCGTGCGTGCTCGCCCATATCGCGGCTTGCGTACGGTTACTCACGTTCAACTTTCGCATGATACCTTTTACGTGGATCTTCACCGTCGCCTCGCACATGTCGAGCTGGCGGGCGATGACCTTATTGGGGCAGCCATCGGCCAGGCGAGACAGCACATCGAACTGGCGAGGCGTCAGGTCCGCCGCTGCGACGCCATCGTTCGCTTCACCGGCTGATCGATAAATCGTCGAAGGAGAGAGCAGTTCGTCGGCCAGGTTCGAAGGCAGGACCCGTTCGCCCAGTGCCGCCAGGCGCAGCGCCGCAATCAGCGCGGACGGTTTCAGCGACCTGAGAAGGTAGCTGCTCGCCCCGAGATTGAAGCACCGCATCATCGCGTCGAATGCAAATTCCCTTGAAAGGATAATAACATGGCTGGAAGACGAAAGCGATTTGAATGCTGTCACCGCCTCAGCCTGCTCCTCGCTGCCGGGCAGATCGACGATCGCAAGAATCTCCGCATCCAGCCCTGCTTCCTTCAACTCGGAGGCACTGCCGAATTCGGCTGTTATCTCGAACCCTTCGACCTTGAGCATCAAGGCCAGGCCCATCCTGAAGATTTCGTCAGAGCCCAGCAGGCAGATTTTCGAGATCATCATGGCGCTCCAATTTCCGAGGGCAGCATTTCGTGCAAACGCAGTGGAAGGCCGCACTTCAAACCCGACTAACCAGATAGGGTTTTCAGCCTTCCTCTCGCGAGATGTACTTATACTCCTTTCGATGTGCGCTAACTGTTCTTCGGGTCGGAAAACAGCGCATCTTTGGCCTTGTCTCAACTTGTGACAGTTGAGGGGGCAAACGTTTGACCGATTATCATGAGCGACACGAACCAATGAAGATGGGCGGTGGCGTGGCAAAATTTCGGCACAGGTGTGCGGCAAGCTTGGATGCCGGCCTCCGACCTTGCTGCCGTTCGACCTGTTCTTGGCGCTTTACCGATTGCGGTCGTTCATTCGGGCCGGAATCGACCGCGCAACCCATGCTGAAGACACGCGGATGCAGGCCCGGCGGTTCGGGAGCCCACAGTGCGCTTGCATCGTTCCTGCACCGGCGCCAATCAGCCGCGATGCGCATTGCCTTGTTCGAACCCGAGATTGCCGGAAACGTCGGCGCCATTCTTCGCCTTGGGGCATGCCTAGGAGCGGCGGTGGACCTGATCGAGCCGATGGGCTTTGTGTGGAACGACCGGCGCGTGCGCCGCGCGGCCATGGACTATATCGATCACGTTTCCGTGACCCGCCATCCCGGGTTCGATGCTTTCAAGGCCACCACGGGTTCGCGAAGGCTGGTGCTGTTCACCACCAAGAGCACGCAATCGGCCTACGATTTCCGTTATGAGGCGGACGATATCCTGCTGTTCGGCAAGGAAAGCGCGGGCGTCCCCACGAGCGTCGCCGATGTCTGCCATGCCCGGGTGCGCATTCCGCTGCGGCCCGAAGTGCGCTCGCTCAACCTTGCCACATCGGCCTCTCTCGCGCTGGGCGAAGCCTTACGCCAGACGAGGACCTTGCCCGGCTGACCGGCTCGCCTCCGCCGTCAGGTCCGGACTGGCTCGCGCTCCCCGAGTTGCGCCACGACCGCGCGGCGCCCGGCCTCACTCATGTCGCGCCAGCCAGCGATTTCGTCCATCGTGCGGCGACAGCCCAGGCACCAGCCGGTCTTTGGTTCGATCCGGCACACACCGGTGCAGGGAGAGGGTACGGTTGCCATCGCAGCCCCCTCAGCAGGGCCGCGCCCGTCCGGCAAGCGTAATTTTCTTGCGTTTTGGTGCAATGCACACTAGATGCCCCGCCAGCAACCGGCGCGCGGAGCCCAGCTTCGCCGCAATCCGAGAGCAGCGTGGGGTCCCGGCGAACACCGCAGGGACCGGCCCGGACGAGCGGTTGTCCTTGAACCCAAGCTTCCTTCCTCACGCAGGGTCGCCCGAAACGACACCTTGCCGTGTGCGCGGACCTGAAGCCCCGCGCGCTCCGCACTTATTGAAAGTGACGTATGTCCTATTTTTCCGAACTTGGCCTTGCCGAGCCCATTCTCCGCGCGCTCGCAGCCAAGGGCTACACCGATCCCTCGCCGATCCAGCGCAAGGCGATCCCCTCTCTTCTCGAAGGCCGCGACCTGCTCGGCATCGCGCAAACCGGCACCGGCAAGACCGCCGCGTTCTCGCTGCCTTCGCTGCACCGCCTCGCCGCCGATCCCAAGCCGCGCAGCAATGCCGGCTGCCGCATGCTGGTGCTTTCGCCCACGCGTGAGCTGGCGGCGCAGATCGCCGACAACATGCGCGGCTATGCGAAGTTCCTGAACCTTTCGGTCCAGTGCGTGTTCGGCGGCGTTCCTGTCGGCAAGCAGGCCCGCGCGCTCGAACGCGGCACCGACATTCTGGTGGCCACGCCAGGCCGCCTGCTCGACCTGATCGACCAGCGCGCCCTGACGCTGCGCCACGTCGAGATCTTCGTCCTCGATGAAGCCGACCAGATGATGGACCTCGGCTTCATCGTGCCGCTCAAGCGCGTCGCCGCGCTGCTGCCCAAGCAGCGCCAGAGCCTGTTCTTCTCGGCCACCATGCCGCAGGCGATTGCCGAACTTGGCCGCCAGTTCATCAACAACCCGGTCAAGGTCGAAGTCGCGCCGCAGTCGACGACGGCCGAGCGCGTCGAGCAGTATGCCACGTTCATCAACCAGGCCGAGAAGCAGGCCCTGCTGACCCTGCGCCTGCGCGAGGGCCTTGCTCCCGATGCCGCCGAAAAGGCCGAGCACGGCGCGATCGATCGCGCGCTCGTCTTCACCCGCACCAAGCATGGCGCCGACCGCGTGGTTCGTCACCTGACCGCTGCCGGCATCCCGGCAGCAGCGATCCACGGCAACAAGAGCCAGGCCCAGCGCACTGCCGCACTCGGCGGCTTCCGCCAGGGCACGGTGCGCATTCTCGTCGCCACCGACATCGCCGCGCGCGGCATCGACGTTTCGGGCGTGAGCCACGTCTACAACTTCGAGATCCCCAACGTGCCCGAGCAGTACGTCCACCGCATCGGCCGCACCGCGCGTGCGGGCGCTGATGGCGTGGCAATCAGCTTCGTCGCACCTGACGAGAAGCCGTACATCCGCGACATCGAAAAGCTGACCCGCGTCAAGCTGGAACCGCTGGCTCTGCCCGAGGATTTCCAGAAGCAGGCCGCCCGCCTGCCCGCGCCTTCACGCAAGGCCCCTGCCGCACCGCAGGGTGAACGCCGTCAGGGTGGCGGCAAGCAGGGTTCGGGCAAGCCCCGAAACCAGCAGGGCCAGGGCGGCGGCCAGAGCCGTGGCGGCAAGCGCAACGACGATCGCCGTCACGACCGTCCGCACGGCGAACGTCCTCAGGGTGAGCGTCCGCAGGGTGAACGCCCCCGGCACGAAGCACCACGCGGCGAACGCGGCAACGACCACGGCAGCGAGGACGGCGGCGAGCGCAAGCGCCGTTTCCGCCCGCGCGGCCCCAAGGGCATGGGCGCACACAAGAACAAGGTGCGCCGTACCGGCTAAGTCTGGCCTCCGCCAACGACCCGCGCCATAACGCGGGTCGATGCCAGCAAGTTTTGGTCCAGGTCTGTGGGCAGTTGCCGCCTCCGCCGCAGTGATGACGGCGATCGTGGGGCTGCGCTACCTGCTGACCTCGGGCCTGTTCGCGTGGATCACCGGCAAGGTCCGGCCCGGCCTGTACAAGGGGCTGGATCGGCAGATCCGGCGCGAGATCGGCTGGTCGCTGATCTCGGCGGCGATCTACGGCCTGCCCGCAGGCGTGACCGCATGGGGCTGGCGCGAGCACGGCTGGACGCTGATCTACACCGATCCCGCCGCTCACCCCTTGTGGTGGATGCCCGTGTCTCTGCTGCTCTGCCTGTTTCTCCACGACACCTGGTTCTACTGGACCCACCGCTGGATGCACTGGCCCCGGCCGTTCCGCATGGCCCATGCCGTCCACCACGCCAGCCGCCCGCCAACGGCATGGGCGGCGATGAGCTTTCATCCGGTGGAGGCGGTCACCGGCGCAGTGGTCATCCCGGCAATTGTCTTCATCGTGCCTGTCCATGCGGGTATCCTGGGGCTGCTGCTCACAATCATGACGGTGATGGGCATCACCAATCACATGGGCTGGGAACTGTTCCCGCGCTGGCTGGTGCATTCGCGCGTCGGCCACTGGCTGATCACCGCCAGCCACCACCACCGGCACCACGAAAGCTATCAATGCAATTACGGCCTCTACTTCCGATTCTGGGATCACCTGTGCGGCACCGACCGGGGATTGTCCTCGCCCTGACCGCCATCTCACCGTTGCTCGTGGCAGCCGCACCGGTCGGAGGCGATGTCTCGGTGACGGTAACCGGCCTGCGATCGGCCAAGGGCCAGATACTCGCCTGCCTCACCGCCCGCCCGGAAACCTTCCCCAACTGCGACAAGGACCCGCACGCCCGCAAGCTGATCGTGCCCGCCAGCGGCGCGCAACACCTCGATTTCGGCCCCGTCCCGCGCGGCGAATACGCCATTGCGCTGGTCCATGACGAGAATGGCAACGGCAAGCTGGACAAGCGCCTGATCATCCCGCGCGAAGGCTTCGGCTTCTCGCGGGATGCGCCCGTCCGCATGGGCCCGCCCGATTTCGTCGACGCCGCGTTCGGCGTGGACGGACGGACAGTGCAACTGGCGATTCGCATGCGCTATATGTTCTGAGCAGGCTTGCCGCCGCCGCTTGCTCCGCTTAGGCGGGATGCGTGGCACGGGAAGAAGATATCATAGAGGAAATCGTCGAGACGGCGACAGCGGGGCTGGTTCCCCCGCCGCCAAGCGGCACATTCTCACCCTTCCGCTATCCGGTCTTCCGCGCGATCTGGATCGCCAACCTCTTTTCCAACCTCGGCTCGACCCTGCAATCGGTAGGCGCCGCCTGGCTGATGACCGAACTGACGCCCTCGCACCAGCTGGTCGCGCTGGTACAGGCGTCGGCCACGATGCCGATCATGCTGCTGGGCATGTTCGCGGGCGCCATTGCCGACAACTTCGACCGCCGCCGGGTCATGCTCGCCGCGCAAGTGGGGATGCTGACGGTATCCGCGGTGCTGGCTGCACTGACTTATGCGGGATGGATCACCCCGGCCCTGCTTCTGGCCTTCACGCTCTCGGTCGGCGCGGGCACCGCGCTGAACTCTCCCGCCTGGCAGGCTTCCGTGCGCCAGCAGGTCGATCCCGGCGAACTGCCACAGGCGATCGCGCTCAATTCGATCTCGTTCAACATCGCCCGTTCGATCGGGCCGGCGCTGGGCGGGCTGCTGATCTCGATCTGGAACGTCTCGTTCGCCTTCGCGATCAACGCGGTCAGCTACATTGGCCTGATCGCCGTCCTGATGTGGTGGCGGCCCGAAGCGCGCAAGATCGAACGCCGTCCCATCCTGCCCGCCGTCGCGGTGGGCATCCGCTATTGCGCCGGCAACTGGCCTTTGCGCCGCATCCTGATCCGTGGCCTGGCACTGGGATTCAGCCTTGCCGCCTACCAGTCGCTGCTGCCTGCGGTCGTGAGCGCGCAGATGCACGGGTCGGAACTCGAATTCGGGCTCATGCTCGGACTGTTCGGCATCGGCTCGATTCTCGCTGCCCCCTTGGTCGGCACGATCCGCAAAAAGCTCGGGCTCGAGGGTATTCTCGCGCTCGGTTCGGCCCTCTTCGTGGGTTCCATGTCGCTCGTGGCAGAGGTTAGTCATGTCCTATACGCCCTGCCCGGCGCGTTCGCTGCCGGCATGGGTTGGGTCTGGATCATGACAACGATCAATACCGCCGTTCAGATGCGCTCGCCCGACGAGATCCTCGGCCGGTGCCTGTCGATCTATCAGGCCGTGACTTTCGGCGGCATGGCACTGGGTTCATGGGCCTGGGGGGCGCTCGCCGACTGGAAGAGCCTGCCTTTCGCACTGCACGCGGGATCGGTGTTCCTGTTTGTCTCGTTCGCAATCCTGCGGTTGGTAGCGCCGCTGCCGCGCCCCGGCGAAGGTGTGCTCAAACACACCTGAATTTCCCCCGCACACCCCCGGGATGCCCGCTCACGCGCAACTTAAACATTAATTTACCATGTTGCGCGAGAATGGGCAGGATAAGGTTTATGGGGAAGCCGCATGGATACGTTGCGTGGTCAGTTTTCCAGTCAGGACGGAACCGATGGTTTCTCTTCGGACCTGGACAACGCGGGTGCCGCAAGCGCGCCGGCAGAAGTCGGTGCAGACGAGCGGCGCATGCACGTGCGCGCCTACAATTTCTGGGCCAGCCTGCTCGACAATCGCACTTTCCCCGACATCGCCGCGCTGCACCCCGAAGAGCTGCATGATTTCGGCCCCCATTCGGTCCTGCTCGACTTCACCAGCGGCATCGACAACCCGGCCATCGGCTATCTGGGATCGGATCTGGCCGCGGAGTGCGGTGCCGAAGGACCGATCGGCCGCCTGAGCGACGTACCCGCGCGTTCGCTGCTCTCGCGCATCACCGACCACTACATGCAGATCCTCGCCAATCAGGCACCGATCGGGTTCGAGGCCGAATTCGTCAACCAGCGCGGCGTGACAATTCTCTACCGCGGCATCCTGCTGCCGTTCTCGCGCGATGATATGGCCATCGACTACATCTACGGCGTCATCAACTGGAAGGAACTGGCCGACCAGTCTGCGACCGACGCCCTGATGCGGCAGGTGGACGAAGCCGTCGATGCCCGCCCGGCAATGCTGCGCGAAGCCGCGATGAGCGAATGGGCCGATGGCCCCGCCGATCCCGGCATGGGCCAGTCCGGTTCCGACTACGCGCCACAGGATCTGCCGCTCGCCGAATTCGGCATGCACGGCGACTGTTTCGACGACTCCTTCCTGACCGGAACGCCCGAACAGCTGTCGCTGGGCGACTGGCTCGCAGCCGCACGCGAAGAAGCGCTCAATGCCCGGAGCAGCGAGGATCGGTCGCGTCGGGCACTCTACGAGGCCGTCAGTCGGGCCTACGATTTCGCTCTGGCCGCTGCCGAAGCGCCGGAAGACTTTGCTGAACTGGTGGAAGATGCCGGGCTGAAAGTGCAGGAGCGCGCCCCGCTGATCCCGCTGGTCAAACTCGTTTTCGGGGTCGACTACGACAAGACCCGCCTTACCGAATTCGCGACGGTGATCGCCCACGGCCAGCGGCTGGGCATCGAACGCGGCGCGATGATCGGCCTGCTGACCGAATCCGCCGGCGGCCTCAAAGGCCTGGTGGCCGAGGAGCGCCGCCTGCGCCGCACCGCAGGGGGCAAACCCGCCCGCCCCCGCCCGGGTCACGAAGATCTCGTGGAGGGGCTCCGCAAACTCGAACCGCGCTCGTTCGATTCGGTGGCGCAGGGCAACGAATTTGCCGTTCTCGTCGCGCGGCGGATGGACGACGGGCGGCTGGTGCTGCTGGGCGAGGTCTCGAACGACGACGCCCTGCTCGACCGCGCGGCGCGACACCTGCTCGACTGACCGCGCCATAGGGCCTTGCAACGGGACACGCCGCCACTACCCTTGGCGAGCGGCACGGCGCTTCAGCACCAGTTAAGGCCGCGAGGTCCCAAGAGGCACGATGCCGAAGCTGCGAATTCCCGCATTCATCCTGACGTTTCTGGCGCTGCTGTGCTGGTCGGCAGCACCGGCGGCCGCGCAGTCGATCCTGCGTGATGCGGAGACCGAGGCGCTGCTGCACGACATGGCGACACCGCTGATCAAGGCAGCCGGGCTCGATCCCGCCAATGTCGATATCGTTCTGGTCAACGACATGGCAGTCAATGCCTTCGTGGCGGGCGGACAGGCGGTCTACGTCAATGCCGGGCTGATCAACGAGGCCGATACCGCTGCCGAAGTGCAGGGTGTGATCGCGCACGAACTGGGCCACGTCACCGGCGGCCACGCCGTGCTCAACCAGGGGGCAAAGGCTGCCACCAGCGTTTCGCTGCTGTCCCTGCTGCTCGGAGCGGCGGCGGCAGCAGCAGGCGGCGGCGAGGCCGCAATGGGCGTAATCATGGCCGGCCAGCAGGCTGCCATCGGCAAGTACCTGGCATACAGCCGCTCGCAGGAAGCCTCGGCCGACGCGGCGGGCGCCAAGTACCTTTCGGATGCCGGAATCAGCGGGCGCGGTTCGGTCGAATTCTTCCAGAAGCTGCAGAACATGGAATACCGCTACGGCTACAGCCAGCGCAATCAGGACCAGTTCTACAGCACCCACCCGCTGACCGGCGACCGCATCGCCACGCTGCAGGACACCTACCAACAGGATCTCGCGTGGAACAAGCCGGACGATCCGGGGCTTCAGAAGCGCTTTGTCCGCATGAAGGCGAAGCTCTTCGGCTATCTCGCCGAACCACGCGACGTGTTCCGCAAGTACCCGCTGACCGACAATTCGGTGCCCGCACACTATGCCCGCGCCTATGCCTACAACCGCGAGTCCAAACTGGACGATGCGCGCGCCGAGACTGGCGCGCTGATCGCGATCGATCCGGACGATCCCTATTTCCTCGAACTGCAGGGCCAGATCCTGCTCGAATCGGGCAGACCGGGCGAAGCCATCGAACCCCTGCGGCGCGCGACGCAAATGACGGGGAACCAGCCGTTGATCGCAACACTGTTCGGCCATGCGCTGATGGCCACCGAAGATCCCGCCAACTACAAGGAGGCCGAGCGCGTACTGCGCGCCGCCGTCGTACGCGACCGCGAGAACCCCTTTGCCTGGTACCAGCTCGGCATGATCTATGCCGCCAATGGCGACATGCCGCGCGCGCGCCTCGCCAGCGCCGAGCAGCAGGCTCTTTCTGGCAACATGAACGAGGCGCTGATGAGCGCGCAGGCGGCCGAGGCAGGCCTTGCCACCGGTTCGCCTGACTGGCTGCGCGCCCAGGATATCGAGATGCAGGCACGCGCCGCACTGGAGCGCGAGAAAAAGCGGCGCTAGGGCGGAACAGGCCCACGCCGGGCCACAGGGAAAGTTGCAGGACATCACATGGGTAATGGCACGAAGTTCGCAGTAATCGCCGGATGCCTCGCGCTGGTGGGCGCGGGCAGCTGGTATGGCGGACGCAAGGCAGTCGAGCACGTGGTGCACGACTACATCATGGAACACCCGGAAATCCTGCCGCAGGCGATGGACGAACTGCAGCGGCGGCAGAGCGCCGAGCAGCTTGCCGGAGTCCGCTCCACGGTCGAGACCCCATTCCCCGGCGCCGTGCTTGGCAATCCCCGGGGCACAGTCACGCTGGTCGAATTTACAGATTTCGCCTGTGGCTACTGCCGCAAGAGCCTGCCCGACGTCATGGGCCTCATCGCCCACAACCCCGATCTGCGGATCGTCGTGCGCGAGCTGCCAATCATCAGCCCCCAGAGCCCGGATGCCGCGAAGATGGCACTCGCCGCAGCGGAACAGGGCAAGTACCCCGCCTTCCACGACGCGATGTTCGCGGCCGGGCAGCTCGATCCACAGACGATCGAGGCGGTGGCGCAGAAGGTGGGCCTCGACATGGACCGCGCCCGCAAGGTCGCCGCCAGCAAGGTCGTGGAAGAAGAAATCAACCACAACCTCGAACTGGCCAGCCGCCTGGGCTTTTCGGGCACGCCAAGCTGGATCGCCGGAGACCGGCTGATCTCGGGCGCGGTGGGCATGGATCAGCTGTCTCAGGCCGTGCAGGAAGCGCGCGGAGGTTGAAAACCCGGGCGCATGGCATCAGCGGCATTTCAGCTTCGGCGTAATTTCGGCTAAACCATGGGCATGAGCGTCCTGCCGATCCAGCCTATCCCGTTCTTCGCCAACAAGGACCAGGCGTTCTGGCGCCTGCAGACGGCAGGCTGGGCCGGGGCGATGATGCTGCGCACGATGTCGCTGATCGCCAACAACCAGCCATTGACCTCGCTGGTGCTGGTGCTGATCGCGACGATCACCGGCTTTTCGATCTCCCTCGTGCTCTCGGTGATCTACCGCGCCCTGATTGTCCGGCGCCCGATCGTGACCTGGGGCCTGACCGCGCTGGTCCTGCCTTTCGCGGTGGCACTGCACGCCTTTATCGACGCCTGGGTCTGGTCGCTGTGGCGCACCGACAGCGAGGCCAGCTTCACGCAGCTGTTCCTTGGCGTGTTCTACCTCGACGCCACCCTGCTCGGCGCCTGGACCGCGCTCTACTACATGGTGAACTTCTACCTGCAGGTGGAAGAGCAGAACGACCAGTTGATCCGGCTGGAGAACCAGGCAACCAGCGCGCAGCTCGCGATGCTGAGATACCAGCTCAACCCGCATTTCCTGTTCAACACGCTGAACTCGATCTCCACGCTGGTGCTGCTCAAGCAGACCGAGCCAGCCAACGCCATGCTCTCTCGCCTGTCCTCGTTCCTGCGTTACACGCTGGTCAACAAACCCTCCGCCCGCGTCACCGTCGCGCAGGAGGTGGAGACGCTCAAACTCTACCTCGACATCGAGCGTATGCGCTTCGAGGAGCGACTGCGCACCACGTTCCAGGTCGATCCTGCAACCGAAGCCTGCCTGCTGCCTTCACTGCTGCTGCAACCGCTCGTCGAGAACGCCATCAAGTATGCCGTCAGCCCTCAGGAAACCGGGGCGGAAATCACGATCACCACGCAACTCATCGGCTCCATGCTTCGCATCAGCGTCTCGGATACCGGGCCGGGCTTGCAAAGTCCGACCACCGACAACAGGTTATCGGGCATGACCTACGACGGAGGGGAACCGGTATCGACCGGCGTCGGCCTTTCGAACATTCGGGACAGGCTGGTGCAGGCCTATGGCGAAAACCACCGCTTCGAAACGATCGAGCCGGTGGAAGGCGGCTTTGCCGTCGTGCTCGAGATCCCGGCCGAGCGCCGCGAACCCGTCGAAGACCATCCGGAAGTCCTGCGCCAGCCGGCCCTGGCGGCGCGATGAAACTTTATGGGGCCGCACGCGTTCAAGCGGCTCGGAGACTGTAAGACATGACCATTCGCACGATCCTTGTCGACGACGAAAAGCTGGCGATCCAGGGGCTGCAGCTGCGGCTGGAGAAATATCCCGACGTCGAGATCATCGACACCTGCTCGAACGGGCGCGAGGCGATCCGCAAGATCAAGACTGAAAAGCCGGACCTGGTCTTCCTCGACATCCAGATGCCGGGCTTCGACGGCTTTTCGGTCGTCAAGGGCGTGATGGAGATCGAGCCGCCCCTGTTCGTCTTCGTCACCGCCTATCAGGAACATGCCGTGCGCGCGTTCGAGGCCAATGCGGTCAACTACCTCATGAAACCGGTCGATGAGGCCAAGCTCGACGATACTCTCGCCCGCGTGCGACAGCGGCTGGCCGAAAAGCGCTCGGCCGAGGAAGCGGAAAAGCTCAAGACCGTTCTGGCCGAAGTCGCGCCCGATGCCGTCGAACAGATCCCCGAGGACGCGGACGGCAGTTCTGACCGCTACGAGAAGCTCATCAACATCAAGGATCGCGGCCAGATCTTCCGCATCGATGTGGACAGCATCGAGCATATCGAAGCCGCCGGCGACTACATGTGCATCCGCACGGCCGACAATTCGCTGATCCTGCGCGAGACGATGAAGGACCTCGAGCGCCGTCTCGACCCGCGCGTGTTCCAGCGCGTCCACCGCTCGACCATCGTCAACCTCAACCAGGTCCGGCAGGTCAAGCCGCACACCAACGGCGAATGTTTCCTCGTGCTTGAATCGGGCGCGCAGGTGAAAGTCTCGCGCTCCTACCGCGACGTGATCGCGCGCTTCGTTCACTAAGGGGACAAGCCCCTAAGTGTGCCATACCGGAAGTTAACCATGGCATGGCACTGGTGCTGCCCTGACCGGCCTGAAGCCGTAGCAAGGACAGCCATGAAGGGGAGCAGACTCCTTTCTGCATGCATCATCGCCGCCATTTGCCTGACAACCGTGGTGCCGGTTGCCGCCGCCATTGCCCTTGCCCGCCATCAGGCCAACAAGCGCGAAGAAAGCTACGTTGCGCGGCTGGCCATGGCGGCGCTGGCGAGTTCAGAGAATACAGCCGATCAGGTGCAGGCCGGAAGCGACATCATCAACAAGGTTCCCGCGGCAGCGGCGTGCTCGGACAGCACTGTGGACCTGATGCGAAATCTCGACCTCTCGTCCACCTTGCTGCAAGCCGTCGGCCGCCTCGACGGCACCAGGATCGTCTGCTCTTCACTTGGCCGGAGCCTCCCGATTGATCTGGGCAAACCCGATTTCATGGGTGAAACGAAATCGCTGATATGGACCCATGCCAGACTCTTCGGCCACGGGCAGCCCTATCTGGTCATCGGCTTGGGATCCTTCGCCGGGATCATCCACAGGGACCTTCCACTCAGCTTTGTCGATTCCGCCCCCGGATCGGCGATCAGCACGTTCACCTGGTCTCAGCGCCAGCCGCTCGTCGTCAGGGGCCCATTCCAAAGAAGCTGGCTGCGAACCGACCTTCCTCCAGGCACCGTGTTCCGGTCCAATGGCTATCTGATCTCCGTCACCCGGTCGTCCCGTTACGACATCGGTTCAATTGCCGCCGTGCCCCTGACAGACACCGCGCACTTCTCCCGCGAAACGGCCGCCATTCTGGTGCCGATCGGCCTGGCTGCCGGACTGATGCTGTCACTGCTGTTGTCGCGCTTCATCCGAGACTTCACATCGATGCCCGCGATGATCCGCAACGGGCTCAAGCGACAGGAGTTCCATCTTCTCTACCAGCCCGTCATCGACATCGCGACCGGCCGCACCATCGGCGCGGAAGCCTTGTTGCGCTGGCGGAGGCGCAACGGCGAAATGATCGCACCGGATCATTTCATTCCGATCGCCGAAGAGACCGGGAGCATTCGCCAGATTACGCGCCGGGTCCTTGAACTGCTCACTGACGATGCCCCGCGTCTGATCGACATCGCACCGGACTTTCACATTGGTCTGAACTTGTCCGCAGCAGACATCCATTGTCCCGCGATCGTCCGCGACGTGACCGCTGTCGTGAAGCATTCAGGCATAAAGTTCGAGAATCTGCTGATCGAAGCCACCGAACGTTCGTTCGTCGATGCCGGCAAGGCCGCGGATGCGTTCAGGAACTTTCGCAGCCGGGGCGCCCGGATTGCGGTAGATGATTTCGGGACAGGGTATTCGGGTCTCGGCTACCTTGCGCAGCTGGAAGTTGACTATCTGAAGATCGACAAGCTCTTCGTAAGTACACTCGGCACCGGCTCGGCCACCAGTCAGGTGGCACAGCGAATCATAGAAATCGCCAAGGATCTTCAGTTGCAGGTGATCGCCGAAGGCGTCGAAACGGAAGATCAGGCAAAAATGCTCGGCAGCCTCGGCGTCGAACTCGCCCAGGGCTATTACTACAGCGGGCCGTTAACCGCCAGCGCCCTCCTGGAGCGGTTGCGGAGCGAACACCACGGGCGGACGAGACATCGTCAGTTGTCTGCCATAGCCGCGTAATACCGCAGCCCATACATGCCCAACCAGAAAAGGCGGCCCTTGCGGACCGCCTCTTCCTCCCTCTCCAAACCTTGCCAGGCCCGCCGCGTCTGAACGCGGATCAGAGCCTTGGTATGAAACTTTCCGGATCAGCCGCCCCGGGCTTCGTCCATCTCGGCAGCGGCCATGCCGGCCGTCGACTGCATGTAGGGCACCGGATTGACCGCCACGCCATCGACGCGGACTTCGTAGTGCAGATGCGGGCCAGTGGAGCGGCCCGTGGTTCCGACGTAGCCGATCACGTCACCCTTGTGGACCATCTGGCCTTCGGCAACGTTGAGCCGCGAAAGGTGACCGTAGCGGGTTTCCATGTCGGCGCCATGCTCAAGTGCGATGAACAGGCCATAGCTGCTGAACCACGAAGCGCGGCCCACGACGCCGTCGGCGGGAGCATAGACGGGCGTGCCTACCGGCGCGGCGAGATCGACACCCTTGTGAGCGCGGCGGCCGCCGAGCACCGGATGTTCGCGCATGCCGAAGCTGCTGGTCATCACATCACGGTCAAGCGGATTGCGCGACGGGATGGAAACTCCGGCAATGCCGCCGGAAACGGCAGGCCTGGCCTTCGAGACGGCAAGGCCGGTTTCCTCGAAGTTCTGCCAGGAGCTGAAGAGATTGCGGAACTGCTCGTCCTCACCCCCGGAGACCGACTGATTGGCCGACTGGGCGGCACGCAGTGGGGCGGAAATATCGGCAGCAGCAGCAGCGCTGTTGGCCATCGCGGGATGGGCGGCGATGGAAAGACCCGCGGCGACGAATGCACCGGTCACTGCGCGGAACTTGGCGAAAGACTTCGTTACGACCACTCGCAATACCTTGTTATTCGTCGAAACCCGCGACAGGCACGACGTTCGTTTCCTGGATACGGCCCCCGAAAAGCCGTCCGGCGTTATTGTTGGAGATGGTCGGAACCCCCCGCCGTCTCACGGGTTATGACTTATGCCGTCATGTTTCGTTCAGGCAACCCCATGGTAAATATCTCGCGACAAACCGGCTGCAAGACGCGCTGAGTCGTTGAACGGGGGTTTGAGCGTGCCGCGAAAGTGGCGGGAAACCAGTACTTTCCACAGTTCACCGTTTACCGCGCCGAGACGTTTGGCAACGTCGGCGAAATGATTTGCGCCGAAACGGACGTGCCGGATTTCATCGTCAAGGATTCGTTGCAGGATTCGCGCGCCGCGTTCGTCGCCTGCCGCGCGGACTCGTTCCAGCGTCAACGGCGTGACGTCAAGACCGCGCGCTTCCAGGACCATGGGCACTACGGCCAGACGCGCCGCCACGTCGTGTCGGGTGTCATGCGCAGCGCTCCACAGCCCGGCATGGGCCGGCAAAGCTCCGTAGTGACTGCCCAGTGTACGCAAGTGCCGGTCGATCAACACGAAGTGCATCGCTTCGTCAGCCGCGACGGAGAGGAAATCGCCGACGAATCCCTCGCCCATCTCCGCGCCGAACCGGCCCGCCATGTCGAGCGCGAGATCGATGGCGACGAATTCGATATGCCCGATCGCGTGCCACAGCGCGATCCGCCCGCGTTCCGATCCGGCCTTACGGCGGCGGGGCATCCGGCCGGGCGGCAGGAGTTCGGGCGCATCGGGCCAGCCCGGCTGGTCAGGCATTGGCTCGTCGAACACGAAGGCCAGCCGCCCCAGCCGCCAATCGCGCGCCACCTTGCGCGCGGCCATGACCTTGGCGCGCGGATCGCTTTCGAGCATGGCCGCACGGATGGCGGCAGAAACACTGGCAGGCATTCAGAGCGCCTTTGCGGCCTCCAGGACAGCGGCGGCGTGGCCCTTCACTTTCACCTTGTCCCAGACTTGCGCGATCTTGCCGTCGGGCCCGACGAGGTATGTAGTGCGCACCATGCCCATGTAGGTCCGTCCGTAGTTTTGTTTCTCGGTCCAGATGCCGAGCGCGTCGGACAGCCCGTTTTCCTCGGCATCGCTGGCGAGCGGCGCCTTGAGATCGTGCTTGGCGATGAAGTTCTGGTGCTTCTTTGGCCCATCCTTGCTGACGCCGAGGAGCGCCACGCCGGCAGCGTCGAACTCGCTCTTCAAGGCCGAAAAGTCGATGTTCTCGGTGGTGCAACCGGGCGTGTTGTCCTTGGGATAGAAGAACACGACGAGCTTCTGGCCCGCAAAGTCCGACGCCTTCACGCTGCCGCCATCGGGGGCTTCCATCGCGATATCGGGGAAGGTGTCGCCGGTTCCGGGCTTGCTCATCATGCTGTCTCCAGTGTTTCGCCGAATGCGTCCTGCCACGCGGCGGCCACTTGCGCGCGCGCGGCCGACAGCCCGGCTTCGAGGGTATCCCAGCTCCCATAGCCGCAGGCGCGCACAAGCGCCATGCACGCCGCGCTGCCGGGCACCTGCGAATCGGGCGCCAACAGGCGTGCGGCAACCAGAAAGCGGGTAAGCGCGTCGTGCGCCTCGCCGAGCGGCAGCGCCAGTTCGCGAATCGCATCGGCCAGATCAGGCCGGAATCCCTTGCACTCGCGCAGCTGGGTATAGTGAACGATGAATTCCAGATCGACGAGACCGCCGCGTGCCAGCTTGACGTCAAGCGGCCCCTTGGGCGCCTTGTGCTGCGTCATGGTGCCGCGCATTTCCAGCACATCGGCCCTGAGCCTTTCCTGATCGCGCGGCGCCTTGAGCACCCCGCCGATCACACCGCAAAGCGCCTCGCGCGCGCCTTGCGAACCGAAGAGCGGCCGGGCCCGGCACAATGCCATGTGTTCCCAGGTCCACGCCTGCTCGCACTGATAGCGTTCGAAACTATCGAGACTGGCCGCAGGCGGCCCCTGCGTGCCCGAAGGGCGCAGGCGCGTATCGACCTCGTAGAGTGCCCCTTCGGCCGTCGGCACGGACAAGGCGGAAATCGCCCGCTGCGAGAGCCGGTTGTAGTAGTGCGTGCCGCCAAGAGGCCTCCGGCCATCGGATTCGGCATGGAAATCGCCGGTAAACAGGTAGATCAGATCGAGGTCGGAAGCATGGGTAAGCACGCCCCCGCCCATACGGCCGAGCCCCAGCACCAGCATTTCGCTGCCGGGAATGATGCCATGCATAGCGCGGAATTCCTCGGCCGTGGCATCGGTGAGCACCACCAGCGCCGCTTCGGCCACGCGGGCGAGCGCATGGCCGATGTCGAGCGGGTCGTTAGCGCCCTCGATCAGCTGGACGCCCAGCTTGAAGCGCAGTTCGCCCACCTTGCGGCGCACCGAATCGAGCTTACGCTCATAGTCGTCCCCCGGCTCGAAGCGGCTGAATACGGCGATCAGCTCGTCCGTGGTTCCAGGCAGGTCGAAGGCACTGGCATCGATCAGCGGATCGAGCAGATCGGCCCGCCGCGCCAGGGCATCGGCAAGCGGCGGTGCCAGACTGAGAATGCGGGCCAGCAGCTCAAGCAGCGCCGGTCGCGCTTCGAGCAGGCGGAACAGGTTGATCGCACTCGGCAGGTTGTTGAGCAGCTGCTCCCACCGGGACAGCGCGCGTTCGGGTTCTGGCGCAGAGGCCAACGCGGCAAGCAGGTCATGCCGGATCGCTTCGAAGGCCGTGCGCGCCGCATCCGAACGCAAGGCGCGCATCCGGCCGGACTGCCAGCCCTCGATCCGCTGCGCCACCGCCTGTGGATCGTCGAACCCCAGCCCCTCAAGGTCTTCGAGCAGCGTCGCCTGATCGGGCATCGGCACCGCCACACCGGGCGCGCTGGGCGTATTGGCCATAATCAGCGCATCGTAGCGTTCGCCGACTGCCGCAGTGATCGTAGCCAGTTCGGCCAGCAGCGCCTTCCCGTCCGGCAAGCCGTCGAGCCGCGCGACGACATCAAGCGCTTCGGCATGCACCGGCAGGCTCTGGGTCTGCTGGTCGTGCATCATCTGCAGCCGGTGCTCGACCATACGCAACCGGTCATAGCTCTCGCCAAGCAGACAGGCGTCCTCACTGGCGATCAGTCCCGCGTCGGCCAGCGCGTCGAGCGTCGCGCGGGTGCCGCGCAGGCGCAGCGCCGGATTGCGGCCGCCGTGGATGAGCTGGTGAGTCTGGGCGTAGAATTCGATCTCGCGAATGCCGCCACGGCCCTTCTTGATGTCGAAGCCCGGCCCGACTTCGGGCGTACCGCGCGCACTCGCCCGGATCTGCCCGGTCAGCCGCCCGATCTCGGCGATCGCGCCAAAATCGAGGCTCTTGCGCCAGACGAAGGGGCGGATCGCCGACAGGAACGCCTCGCCCGCTGCCACATCGCCGGCACAGGCGCGCGCGCGGATGAACGCCGCCCGCTCCCACGCAAGCGCAGAGGATTCGTAGTGCGTCAGAGCAGCATCGATCGAGATCGCCAGCGGGCTCACTTCCGAGGCAGGCCGCAGCCGCAGGTCGACGCGGAAAACGTAGCCCTCGGCGGTAACATTCGAGAGCGTTTCTACCACCACGCGCGCAACCCGCTGCGCTGCCTCGCCCGGCTCGTCTCGCTCTCGGCGGGGGAGCAGCGCCGGATCGAACAGCAGGATCGGATCGATGTCCGAACTGTAGTTGAGTTCGCCCGCGCCGTGCTTTCCGAGCGCGAGCGCCAAAAACCCTGCCGGTTCGCTGTCCGGCGCACGGCGGCGGATGCCCTCTGCAATCGCGGCATCGAGCGCACGATCGGCAAATGCGGACAATTCGCCAGTCACCTTGAGCAGTGGGAAAGCTCCGGCCAGATCGCCGATCGCCAGAGCCAGCGACAACGCCAGCCTCTCGCGCCGCAAGGCCACACCCGTATCGGCAACGCCCTCGCCCGCCGCTCGGGCATAAGCGAGCGCGGCTTCGCCATTGCCGGATGCCAGAATGTCCGCAAGATCGGGCAAGCGCCGCAAGGCTGCCTCGAGGTGCGGCGCGTGGGCACGCGCGCGGTCGATCGCTCCGGTCCAGTCGGCACTCATGCCGCATCCCTGCCCGCTGCGCGGCGCCGGGGCAAGAGGTGCCCGGCTTGTATATCCCGGGATCGTCTGGCACCTGTGCGCCTCCCCCCACTCCAGACAGAGGCCGCACTCTTGAAACATCCCGCGCTTGTTCTCGCCGTCCTGGCCCTGGGCGCCTGCACGTCCACCTACGAAGGCCCGAAAATGCCCAAGGGGACGGCGCTGCCGCCGCCCGCGGAGGCCGCTGCGGCAAAGACGCCGGACATCTCGGTCAGCCTGATGAAGGCGATGGTGAAGCAGCTCGCGTCGGACGATTTCGAAGGCCGTGCGCCCAGCACCGCGGTCGAACCCAAGGTGCTGGACTACATCATCTCCCAGTTCAAGGCGGCGGGCCTGCAGCCGGGCAACCACGGCGAATGGCTGCAGCCGGTGCCGACGGTCGAGATCACAGGCAAGGACCACACCCCGCTCACCGTGACGGGCGGCACCAAGCCGCTCTCGTTCAGCTTCGGCGATCAGTACGTCGCCGCCAGCTACCGCGTCACGCCGAAGACGCAGGTGAAGGACAGCGAACTGGTCTTCGTAGGCTACGGGATCGACGCGCCCGAACTGGGCTGGAACGACTACGCCGGGATCGACATGCACGGAAAGACGGCGGTCATCCTCGTCAATGATCCCGACTATGCCAACGAGACCGAGGAGGGCCTCTTCAAGGGCCGCCGCATGACCTACTATGGCCGCTGGACCTACAAGTTCGAGGAAGCCGCCCGGCAGGGTGCCACCGCCGCCATCATAGTCCACGACACCTTCCCCGCCGCATACGGCTGGAACGTCGTCAACTCAAGCTGGACCGGCGCGCAGTACTACGTGCAGAAGCCCAATGACGGCATGGACCAGACCGCGGCCAACGGATGGGTGCAGAATCCCGTCGCCGAAGCGATCCTCAAGGCCTCGGGCAAGGACCTCGCCGCACTGTCCGCCGCCGCGAAGCAAAAGGGCTTCAAAGCGGTACCGCTAGGCCTCAAAGTCAGCTTCGGCTTCGACAATGCCATCCGCCGGTCCACCTCGAACAATGTCGTCGGCATTCTCCCCGGCAAGACCCGGCCCGACGAATACGTGCTCTATTCGGCGCACTGGGATCACCTCGGCCACTGCACGCCCGATACCACCGGCGACGACATCTGCAACGGCGCGGTCGACAACGCGACGGGAGTCGCTGCACTGACCGCGATCGCCAGGGCCAATCAGGAGGCCGGTGCAGCTGCGCGCAGCGAAGTGTTCCTCGCCGTTACGCTCGAGGAATCGGGCCTGCTGGGTTCCGAATATTACGCGGCCAACCCTATCTTTCCGCTCGATCACACCGTGGGCGGCGTGAACATGGACGCGTTGATGCCCGCGCCGCGTTCGCGCTCCTATTCGATGACCGGCGGCGACAAGTCCGACCTCACCGGCGTGTTCCGCGATGCGCTCGCCGATGCCGGACTGACCGAAGTGCCCGAAGGCCACAGCGAACGCGGCGGTTATTACCGGTCCGACCACTTCTCGATGGCCAAGCGCGGCGTGCCGATGTTCGACGTGGGCCGCAGTTCCGACCTGTTCGAAGGCGGCAAGGAAGCGGGCGAGAAGATCGGCGAGGAATATACCGCCAAGCACTACCACGCGCCCAGCGACGAATATTCGGAAGACTGGAACTGGGACGGGATTGTCGAGGACGTGGACCTCTACTACGCGCTCGGCCGCACGCTCGCCGATTCGGATTTCTGGCCGAACTGGAACGAGGGCGACGAATTCCGCGCAATCCGCGACAAGGCCTGCGCCGCAGCAACAGGAGGCTGCCACAAGTGACGTTCACCCTGCCGCCCGAATGGCATGCGCAGGACTGGATCTGGATCGGCTTCCCGCATGACCCGGTCGAATGGCCGGGCTTCCTGGAAGCTGCCCAGGTGCAGATGGCGCAGTTTGCCAGTGCGGTCGCCGAGTCCGGTCAGGAAGTCCGCCTGATCGTGCGCGACGAGGCCAACCGCGCCCGGGCGGCATCACTCGTCTCCGAGAAGGTCACGCTGGAAGTGCGCCGCTACGGTGACGTCTGGCTGCGCGATACCGGGCCACTGGTCGTGATGAACGAAACCGGGCAGCGCAAGGCCAAGCGCTTCGGTTTCAATGGCTGGGGCGGTAAGTACCTGATGGACGGCGATCAGGAGATCGGCGCCAGACTGGCAGAGAGCGCCGGACTGGCGGTCGAGACGGCCGACTGGATTCTCGAAGGCGGCGCGCTAGATGGTGACGGCACCGGGCTGGTGGTCACCACCGAACAATGCCTGCTCAACCCCAACCGCAACCCGCACCTCACCCGTGCGGACCTCGAGATGCGCCTCGAGCGCGATCTCGGTTACACCCGTGTGCTATGGCTGGGCGATGGTCTGATCAACGATCACACCGACGGCCACGTCGACAATCTCGCGCGCTTCGTGGCGCCCAACGTGCTCGCCCTGCCGCGCGCAACCGGCGCGGACGATCCCAACGCCCCGATCTATGCCGATGCCAGGGCGCGCGCCGAAGCCATGGGCGTGACCGTGCGCGAAGTCCCCTCGCCCGGACGGGTGGAAACAGACGGGCGGATCGAACCGGCCAGCTACATGAACTTCGCAATCACCTCGAATCTGGTGGTGGTTCCGATCTACGGCACCGCCCACGATGACGAGGGCATCGCGGCTATCGCCGAACTGTTCCCGGACCGCGAAACCGTGGGGATTCTGGCTGACGCGGTACTTGCAGGCGGCGGCTCGTTCCACTGTTCCAGCCAGCAGATGCCCTCGCGGGGGTGAGAGGCTTTAACCCTTTGGCAACACCCCCGGGCGCATTTTTACTTCCATGGCCCGAGTCATCGCCCTTGCCAGCGCCAGAGCGCCGCGTCTTCAGCACTTCGAGGTACTGCGGTCGCTGATCGTGGCCGGTTGCGCGCTGGCGCTTATCCTCGCGAAGGCGCCCCTGCCCTTCTGACGGAAGCCTCCGGCGGTTGGAGGTTGCGGCTTATTGGTCCTCGAACCTTACGGTCACCGCCGGGTCCATGCCCCCCAAAGCATGCAGCCGGGTCTTCGCCTGAGCATCACCCTGAAGGACAGAATCAAAGAAATCGCGCAAGGCCGCCACGGTGATCGCCTGCTGGCGGCCGGGACCGATCAATGGCGTGCGGTCATCGCAGCCCGGAATTTTCACGCCGGGCATGTTGCGGACGAAAAACAGGCAGTCGGGGTTGCTGTTATCCGAGGGCCAGGCCTCCTCGTCCCGGAACCAGACGTGAGCGCCTCCGTGGATCAGCACTTCGGTCTTCGGCCCTTCCACCCGCTCGTAGGCCGCGAACGGACGCCCCGTCATGCGGCTGAAGATGTCCTTGTCCGCGCTGAGGATTAGGGACGGCACGGCCACTTCGGCATGGCCTGTGCCCCACAGTCCCATGTCGTTGGCCAGCGCAGTCTGGACAGGATCACCCCCGCCGAGCAGCGCCACCGCCTTGACACGCGGGTCGCGCAGCTGCCTGCCGTATACGGCGAAATAGGACGTCACCCCACCGAGCGAATGGCCATAGATGCCTATGGCGCCGGGGTCGATAACCGGCCCGGTCACTCCGTCGGCCAGCAACTGATCAATGAGAAAGTGAATGTCCTTTACCTGATTGGCGACATCCGAGACATCGGTCATGCGAATGTGAGTATAGGCAGCCAGCGAAGACAACGGATAAGCCGGTGCAGCCACGACATAACCATGGTGCACAAGCGCGCGCACAATACCCATCGCGTTATCGGGCCGGCCGTTGGTGCCGTGACTATAGATCAGCAAAGGCCGGCGCCCTGCCGCTGGCGGCGCACCCTCGAACACAGCATCGCCCGCCGGTGCTCCGCGGCCAGCACCGCTGGTGACGGGATACCAGATCATGACATCGAGCCTGCGCGTATCCGCGCCCGGAAAATCGCCATTGGGCTTTATTTTCCGGGCGGTATCCACCCAGCTTGCCCGCCGCAATCCAATGGCGAACCCGAAATCCTCTTCCCGGTCACCCGATGCAGCCAGTGCCGGAACCGAGGCCGAAAGAGCCAGCCCGGCCACAGCCGCACCGGCAGTCACATGTGCCAGAAACGCGCAGGCCCACAGCCGGTGCCACCACGTCCGCTTCATTTTGTCCCTCCCAGTTGCCAGAGCCTACCGGCGTATTTTCTGAGAGGAATGCTTATGCAGGCCTGCTTGCCACAGCAAGCGCTGGTGCTCCGAAGCCCGCAGCAAGCCATTCACATTACCGCCCGGCGCATGACAGCGGAGCAAAAACGCCGCGCGAAGGACGGATCCCTTCGCGCGGCGCTCCCTGAACCCCGGCGGTGAACCCGGCACAGTCGTACCGGGGCCGTTCGAGGGCAATCAGGCCATTTCGTGTTCGCCGGCGCGCTTTTCAGCGTGCGCCTTGAACATTTCCATGACGTCGCCCGAGGTGACCGGACGGGTCTCGTTGGTCGGGACCGAACCGCCCGAGGACTTTGGAGCAGTGTCGACGCCCTTGGCCGCGGCCTTGGCGTGCAGCGCGCCAACGTTGATTTCCTCGCGCTTGTAGTTCTCGAACAGCGAGTCGTGCCTGAGCCACTTGATCGCGTTCTTGTGGGTGATCAGGTCGATGTACTCGTCCGACAGGTTCTTCACCTGCTCCCACAGCAGTTCGGCGGCATCCGGCCACAGCGCGTCCGAGTGCGGATAGTCGACTTCGTAGGTGACGTTTTCGACGCCCACTTCGTCGAGGTTCTTCAGGCCATAGGGATCCCACAGGAAGCAGTGGCAGAAGTGCCGCTTCATCAGTTCGCTGGGCTTGATGTCCTGGAAGCGCGAGCGGGTCCACGCCTTGTGGCGCCAGTTCGAGAAATCTGCGCGCTCCATCAGGTAGGGCACCCAGCCGATCGAGCCTTC
>NZ_JALHLE010000040.1 GCF_022832385.1 Novosphingobium album (ex Hu et al. 2023) | reverse complement strand
TTGATGTCCTGGAAGCGCGAGCGGGTCCACGCCTTGTGGCGCCAGTTCGAGAAATCTGCGCGCTCCATCAGGTAGGGCACCCAGCCGATCGAGCCTTCGGACACGATCACGCGCATGTCCGGGTACTGGTGCAGTTCTTCGAGCTGAAGCCAGTCGGCCACGCCCTGCGCCACCGACATCGGCATCGTCGAAATCCACGCCTCGATCGGCGATTCCATCGACGCATGCGGAGCGGGGTTGCCCGAGCCGATGTGCAGCGCAATGGTCATGTCGTTGTCCATCAGCGCCTTGTATACGGGATCCCAATAGTCGTTATGGATAGACGGCAGCTCCTGCACTGTGGGGTTCTCGTTCATCGAGACGACCTTGAAGCCCTTTTTGGCGCAGCGGTTGATCTCCGCGACAGTGGCTTCGGGATCCCAGGTCGGCAGGATCGCAAGCGGAATGAAGCGGCCCGGATAGGCCATGCACCATTCGTCGTAGTGCCAGTCGTTGTAGGCCTGCATGTGGCGCAGCGAGAGCTTCTTGTCCGGCGCCTTGTGGAAAGTCTGGCCGTCGAAGCCGATCGAGTTGCCGAAGCACATCGAGGCGGCAATGCCGTTCACATCCATGTCGTCGATGCGGGCATGGACGTCGTAGCAGCCGTCTCGCAGCTGATCGAGCGAGGTCGGCTCCATGCCGTACTCCTCGAACGGGCGGCCGACGACGGCATTGAGGCCGATCGACGGGCGCAGAAAGCCCTGGTATTCCCAGTAGTTCTTGCCTTCGCTGTCGACCTTGAGCTTCGGCGCCGAAGCGAGCAGCTCGCCCGAGAGCTGGTTGTCGAACAGTGTGGGCGGCTCGCAGATGTGATCGTCGGTGCTGATCACGACCATATCGTCTTTTTGCATTTCCAACTCCCTCGTATTCCGATGGGCGCGGGCAATTCCCGTCACCATGTGGCGCCAGTCTTGGGCGAGGGAGCCTTTCTGCCATTGACTCGCATCAATCGTTTCATGTGAACGCATGGCAACGCCCGGGCGAACGCCGGGTGGCCGGGAAGCGGAAATGCGGAGCGGGAAGGCCGGCCGGGCCTACTTGCGGCGGTACCGGAAGTACCAGACTTCGTGACCGTACACGCTGCGGGCCTTGGCCTCGTAGCGTGTCTGCGGCCAGCCGCCGGGACGGTTCTGGAAGTCAGCGGGTTTTTCGCAGAGCCACTCGAACTGGTGGGTATGGCGCTGCATCACCATCAGCGCGTGTCGCAGATAGACCGCATGGTCGGTCCCGAACCGGAACTCGCCGCCGGGCCTGAGCTTGGCCGCGAACATGTCGACCGGGCCGTCGTTCATCATCCGCCGCTTGGCGTGGCGGGCCTTGGGCCAGGGGTCGGGATGAAGCAGGTAGAGGAACGACAGCGCGCCATCGGGAATGCGCGAGAGCACCTCCAGCGCATCGCCATGGTGGATACGCACGTTGCCAATTGGCGGGTGCGCGCCGTTGTCGCCGCTGAGGTGCAAAAGCGCCTGCGCGACGCCGTTGATGAACGGCTCGGCGCCGATGAAGCCATGATCGGGCAGCATGTCGGCGCGCTGCGCCATGTGTTCGCCCCCGCCGAAGCCGATCTCGAAATGCATCGGGCAATCCTGGCCGAACAGGCGCTCGGCAGTGACCGGGCCTTCGGCTGGAACCGCGATGCGCGGCAGCAGATTGTCCACGAGCCCCTGCTGCCCGGCGCGCAGCGGCTTGCCCTTGGAACGGCCATAGAGCCGGTTGAGTGTCGTGGGATCGCCGGATTTGTATGCCGTCATGGCGCGGCGCACTGGCAGGACAACGGCTCCGGGTCAATGGAGCGCCTGTCGCAGGTACTGGCGCGCAGCACACCCCACCTTGCAAAAAGGACCATTGCCATACGGATGCAAGCTTGGTTGGAAGCCCCGCATCCCCTTGAAGGACCCGTAAAACCCATATGCTCCGCGCGATTTTCCTGTTGCTCGCCTGCCAGCTGGCCGGTGAAGCGATGCACCGCCTGACCGGCCTCGCCCTTCCTGGCGCCGTTATCGGCATGGTCCTGCTGCTGGCCTGGCTCGCCGCGATCCCGCGCGAAAGACCCACGCTGACCGCCGTGACCGGATGGCTCACCGCCCATCTCGCGGTGATGTTCGTGCCTGCCGCGGTCGGGCTGATCGATCAAGGCAATGCCCTGGCCGCAAACGGTATCGGGCTGGTGACAGCCACCGTGGCCTCGACCGTACTGACCATGGCGGTCACTGCGCTGGTCTTCCGGTGGGCACTTGCGCGCTTCGCCCCGCTGGACAGTACGGACAGCATGGAACTTGCCGAATGACCGGTTTGATCGCGACGCCGCTGTTCTGGCTTACGGTCACTCTTGGCGTGTTCGAAGCATTCGACACGCTTTCCAAGCGTTCGAACCGCCACCCCTTGTGCCATCCCGTGCTGTGGTCGACGCCGGTGCTTATCGGCCTGCTGCTGTGCACAGGCACGCCGTACGCCACTTATCGCGAAGCGACCTTCCCGATCAGCTTCCTGCTGGGCCCGGCTGTGGTCGGCCTTGCCGTGCCGATCTGGGCCGAACGCGCGCGCATCCGGCGGCTGGCACTGCCCATTGCGCTCGCGCTGATAGCCGGAGCACTCACCTCGATAGTGAGCGCCGTTGGCATCCTGGCGTTGTTCGATGCGCCTCGCGATCTGCTGGCCTCGATTGCGCCACGCGCCGCGACGACCCCTGTGGCGATGGCCATAGCCTCTCAGCTGGGCGGCGTCCCTTCGCTGGCGGCCGTCATCGTGCTGTTCGCAGGCGTATTCGGTGCCATGTGCGCGACGCCGCTGCTCAACCTGCTGGGCGTCCGTGACTATCGAGCTCGCGGCTTCGCGGTCGGAGTAGCCGCGCATGGGATCGGATCGGCCCGCGCCTTTCAAGTCGACCGAAGCGCAGGCGCGCTCGCCAGCCTCGGCATGGCGCTCAACGCCGTCATGACCGCCGCCCTGCTCTCGCTGCTAGCCGTGTTCCTCTAGGCCCCAAACGACAGCGGCCCACCCTTTCGGGCGGGCCGTCGTCAGTCCCCAGCGAGGGAGTGAACCGGTATCAGGCCGCTTCGGCAGCCTCGTCCGGATCACGCAGCACGTAGCCGCGGCCCCAGACGGTTTCGATGTAGTTCGCACCGCCGCAGGCATGCGCGAGTTTCTTGCGCAACTTGCAGATGAACACGTCGATGATCTTGAGTTCCGGCTCGTCCATCCCGCCGTAGAGATGGTTGAGGAACATTTCCTTGGTCAGCGTGGTGCCCTTGCGCAGCGAAAGCAGCTCGAGCATCGCGTATTCCTTGCCGGTCAGGTGCACGCGGGCGCCATCGACCTCGACCGTCTTGGCATCGAGGTTGACGATCAGCTTGCCGGTACGGATGACCGACTGCGAATGGCCCTTCGAGCGGCGCACAACCGCATGGATGCGGGCGATCAGTTCCTCGCGGTGGAACGGCTTGGTCACGTAGTCGTCGGCACCAAAGCCGAACGAGCGGACCTTGCTGTCCATTTCGGAAATGCCCGAGAGGATCAGCACCGGCGTCTGCACCTTGGCGACGCGCAGTTTCTTCAGGACGTCATAGCCGTGCATGTCCGGCAGGTTGAGGTCCAGAAGGATGATATCGTAGTCATAGAGCTTGCCCAGATCGAGGCCTTCTTCCCCCAGATCCGTCGAATACACATTGAAGCCCTCAGCCGTGAGCATGAGCTCGATGGCCCGGGCCGTGGTCGGTTCGTCCTCGATCAACAGCACTCGCATGGGTAACCCCCCTTTGCCCCTTTGCTTCGCAATCGCTAACGCAGCGAAACAGACATTGCCGTGAATTAACCATATGACCAATGAAGGTTAAAGGTTAATTTGCCGTAAACGTAACATTTTCCGGTCATTTCCCCAGGCACCGGTGGATGCGACGCCGTTTCGATCCGTGCACAAGTGCAACGGCAAATGCTAAAACGGCAGGAAACAAGAAAGGTTAAGGAACCCCAACAAAAAGGACACAATGCCGTCCATCAAGCGGCGGGAACAACCTCGGCCGGCACGTTCGCCCGCATAGCCCGGGGTCGCTTGTGATCTTCGCTGCGCGGTTGATCTATCCGCTTGAGATAGCTCCATAACCCGCATTGCAGGCCGATCAGCATGAAGATGAAAGGCTGGAAGGCGATCCCGACAAACAGGGAGCCTATCAGATAGACGATCTGGGCCAGCTGCAGGGCATTGGCAAGCGGCGCCACCCAGGTCTCGTCCGGTCCGGTGCGGTTCTTCCAGCGCCGGCGCAGAAACTCCATCTGGACCAGACCGGAAATCTGCAATGCCAGCCAGATGGCCAGGCCCGGGTAACCCTGCTCGCCCAGCATTTCGAAATAGCTGGAATGATAGGCACGCCCCACTTCCACGATCGGCGTCGCCTCGACAATCGTCGTACTGCCGCTGGTTTCAGCGACATAGGTATCGTATTTCACCCGGGCACTCTGATACGCGAAAAAGCCGCCGCCAAAGGGATGCTGCTTGGCGTATTCCCAGGTCCACTTCCACATCGCAATACGCGTGCTCGCCGATTGGTCGGCCTGATGGTGCTCGATCGTATTCATCCGGGCGAGGAAGGCGTGCGGCAGGAACGGCAAGGCAACCACGGCCGCCAGCGCCATGGTACCGGCGATCAGGACACGGTGCCTGGCCGTCCTGAGGTAAAGAATACAAAGGACTCCCAGGCAGACCAGTCCGGTGCGCGCCTGCGTGCCTACCGGGATCAGTGCGCAGGCAAAGATCAGGGCCGCCGCGAAAATCCGCACCCGCCAGTCGCCCGGAAAGACGGTACCGTGCTTCGCCAGCCAGACCACGACCGGGATGATGGAGATGGCAACAGCGGAAATGATCGATCCCTCGAACAGCCCGCTGTTGCTGTCGACAAAAATGCGCAGCGTGCCATACCCGCCGCCGCCTCCCACGGTCTTGACCCCGCCGTCGATGATGAGCGCACTGGCCGACAGCACCATGACCAGCGCCACCGCCTCGATGCGCAACCGCGTGCGCAGGGTCAGCGGCAAGAAGATGGCAAAGAGCAGCGCCTTCCAAACCCAGGCCCATTTCTCCGGTGCGTCGTCGGGATAGGCAGCGGTCAGCGTGGTGTAGCCGCAATAGAGCAGGAGCAGCACCATGAGGCCTTGCCGGAAGGTGAAGCGCGAATCCTCCTTTCGGTCGAGCACGATCCATCCGAGGAAGGCCGCGGTGAAGGCAATGAGCGAGACCGGCACATGCGAAAGGAATCCCCAGGTGATGACCTGAGGCTGCACGATGTCGACATAGAGGTAGCAGAGCATCCAGATGAACGGCCGCTTGAATCCGGCCAGCAACATGCAGATGAAAAAGCCCGTGAAAGCCAGGTTAAGCATCGGGCTTCCTTCCCCGGCGCCCGAACGGACGGCGCGGCGCGCTGCGCCCTTCGTCATAGAGATCGTCACGGGAAAGCAACCGCCACACGGCAAGCGCAAGCAGCCCGTGGCTGACGGCAAGGGCAAAGATATCGACCATCGGCGGCTTCGATAGCATCGGCGAGTTGACGCCGCGTTAAGCGTTACATGCCTAGATACAGCGTGCCATGACACGCATTCTCCATGTTCTCGACCATTCGCTCCCGATGCACAGCGGCTATACCTTCCGCACGCGCGCGATCCTGAAAGCGCAGCAGGCGCTCGGATACGACGTTCGCGGCATCACCGGCCTTCGCCACACGGCGCAGGGTCCGGCAGCGGAAGAGGCGGACGGGCTGCTATTCCACCGGACCGCAGGGATCGCCAGCGGCTTGGCCGGCTACCGCGAATGGCGCGAAATCGGCCTGTTCGCGCAGGCCATCGACCGCGTGGTACAGGACTGGCAGCCGGACATCCTCCATGCCCATTCGCCTGCCCTGTGCGGCCAGGCAGCGCTGCGCGTGGCCCGCAGGCACGGCATTCCGCTCGTCTACGAGATCCGCGCCTTCTGGGAAGATGCCGCCGTCGGCAACGGCACCGGCAGCGAAGGCTCGCTCAAGTATCGGCTTACCCGAAAGCTCGAAAGCCATGTGGTCGCCCATGCAGACGCCGTCGTGACGATCTGCGAGGGGCTGCGTCAGGACCTGATCGCGCGCGGCACGCCGCAGGACAAGATTACCGTCATGCGCAATGGCGTCGATCTTGCGCTGTTTGGCCAGCCGCTGGATCGCGACCAAGCGCTGGTCCGCGCACTGGGCTTCGAAGCGAATGGAAAACTATGCCCGGTGATCGGCTTCATCGGCAGCTTTTATGACTACGAGGGTCTCGACGTGCTGATCGAGGCTATGCCCGCGCTGATCGCCCGGCAGCCGGACGCCCGCCTGCTGCTGGTGGGCGGTGGCCCGATGGAAGCGGCGCTTCGTGCGCAGGCCGAAGCCTCACCGGCGGCGGATGCAATCCGCTTCACCGGCCGGGTCCCGCACCATGAAGTCGACCGGTACTATGCCCTGTGCGACATCATGGCCTACCCCCGCAAGCACAGCCGCCTGACCGACCTCGTCACTCCGCTGAAACCCCTGGAGGCCATGGCGCAGGGCAAGCTGGTTGCCGCCAGCGATGTCGGCGGCCACCGCGAACTGATCACTGATGGCGTGACCGGCATCCTGTTCCCGCCCGACGATGCCGCCGGCTGTGCCGATGCGCTGGCCGGACTGCTCAATCATCGCGATCAGTGGGAACGTTACCGCCGCGCCGGTCGCGAGCATGTGGAAACCCGGCACGACTGGGCCGTGAACGCAGCCCGTTATCAAGACGTTTACCAAATGCTGCCACGAATCCGGCTTCGAAAAGGTCTGGGCGCCGCAGCATGACCCGTGCGGCATGTGCCCGCCGGAACAGAATGGGATAAGACTAGAGTGTCCGAGCACAAGCGCAGCAAGCCGGGCGGAAACCAGCCCATCAGCCGCCATCCCCTGTTCCCGGTCATTGTCGCCCTCTGGTTCGGCGCGCTGTGCGGTGCCGGAAGCATTGCCATCCCGCCCGCTCTGATCGAACGCCTGGTGACGGCTCTCGGCATCGACCATGTGCTCCCCATGACAGCGCCGCCGCTGGGAACCACTGCCCGCATCCTCATGGCCCTTGCCATGACTGGCCTCGGCGCCGTCGCCGGGATCGTGGTGGCCCGGCGCCTGACTGCGCAGGAACCGCAGGTACGCCACTGCCGCCGCAATGTCGCACCGGTCAACGCAGCAGAAACCGGGCCGGACGAAGCCCCGGCATCGGCCACCCGCCGCCGCGCGCTTGCCGTCCACGCGCCGGCCGCCGCTCCGGACAAGCGCATCCTCAATGTCGCCGAATTCGCGCTCGACGGGTTCGATGATGCCGGCAACGACGAGGACGGCCCCGCCGTCGAGACGCAAGAGCTCGGCCAGCAAGCCGAAACGTTCGCCGAAGACGAAGCCCCGGCGGCCTTCGCACCATCGGCCCAAGCGCCCGGCGACGGACTTTTCGAAACCTATGCACGCGGGATCACGGCCCGTGCCGAAGATACGCGCCAGTCCCCGTTCACAGCGGCGGCCGAATCGCACGAGCCAGAGCGCGGTAATCGCCCGCCCCCAAACAGCGAAGCGGGCAACTCGGCGGCTGCCGGGACTGCTTCCGACGCAGCTGTTTCCGGACTTGATGCGAATGGCGCGGCGCCCACGGAAGGGCGCAAGGCGGCTGAGCGCATCGCAACGGCCAGGCTTGAGGAACTTTCGCCGATCGAGCTACTCGAACGTCTGGCACTGGCCATGGCAGAGCGCCGCGAGCGACAACATCGGACCACCGTTGCGCAAGCACAGCCCACTGTCCTGCTGGCGGCAGAAACCGGCGTCGAGGCCGAACCCGAAACAGCCACGGCCGAACGTCAGCCTTCCGGGCCACTGCCTTTTGCACAGCCGCGTTTCAAGGCCGCGCCGGACGAGGTCGTCCTGGAACCTGCCACCGACGCAACGCTCGCGCAGGAACCAGAAGCCGTCTCGCCGGCGATTCCCGCTGCCTTGCGTCCGGTGAACTTCGACGATCTGCCGGAGGACGATGAAGACGCGCTGCCCGCCTACATCCCGCCCCGCCACATCGGACTGACGCCGACGAAGACGGCAGAGGGTAACGGAATGGACAACGCCGCCAGCCGTGCCGCCCAACCGGTCGTGGATGACGGGGATGAAATGGAGGACGAGGAAGGCCGTGCTCCTGGCGAAGGCTATTCGTCGTTGCTCGACCTCTCGCGCCCGCTTGTCAGCCGCGAAAACCCGATCCAGAGATTCATTTCCACAACGGGTGACGATGATGAACCGGAGGCTAACCCCGCCGGCGAGGAAGCTGGCGAACCCGGTTCTTTCGCACCGCTCGCACCGGATACCGAGGCATCGCATGCAGAGGCACCGCAAGGCGAACGGCTGTTCGACGGGCCTGGCTCGACCGGCCCCAAGGCAACCGAAGATGCCTTGCGCAGCGCTCTGGCAGCTCTTCAGCGGATGAGCGGCGCCGCCTGACCTTCTCCGCTTGCTGGCAAATCCCCGGCCCCAAAGCCCCGTCCGATTCGTTCGGACGGGGCTTTTGATAATAAAATGGCGGAATTTCCAGCGTTCACGCGCGCAATCCTGCGCCAGAAGCGCCTTCGCGGTTGCAAAACCGGCCATCAATCGTCATGGGGACCGTGGGGCCACTATGTCGCTTGGGGATGCTGCACGATTCGTGCATTCTGTCCCGTGCGCCCGGTGTACCCCGGCAAATGACAGGATGGATTATTATCGATGGGATTTCCTAAGCCCCAAGGCCTTTACGATGCGCGTAACGAACATGACTCCTGCGGTGTGGGCTTCGTCGCTCACATTAAGGGCCAGAAAAGCCATGCAATCATTACCCAGGCCCTGGAAATCCTGAAAAATATCGACCACCGCGGTGCGGTGGGCGCTGACCCGCTGCTGGGTGACGGCGCAGGCATCCTGACCCAGATCCCCGACCAGCTCTTCCGCAAATGGGCCAAGGGTGCCGGCGTCGAACTGCCGCAGCCGGGCGATTACGCCGTGGCCATGTGCTTCCTCCCGCAGGACGAAGCCGCGCGCGATTTCGTGGTCGCGAAGTTCGAGAAGTTCATCGCCAAGGAAGGCCAGATACTGCTTGGCTGGCGCGATGTGCCGGTCACGCTCGATGGCCTTGGCAAGACCGTCATCGAATCGATGCCGGTGGTGCGCCAGTGCTTCGTCGGCCGCGGCGAAAGCTGTGCCGACCAGGATGCCTTCGAGCGCAAGCTGATGGCGATCCGCAAGCAGACGCAGAACCCGCTCGAAGCCATGGCGGTCAAGCACAACCTGCCCGGTCTGAACGAGCTCTACATGCCGAGCTTCTCGAGCCGCACGATCGTCTACAAGGGCCTGCTGCTGGCGACCCAGGTCGGCTCGTTCTACGACGATCTGCGCGATCCGGACTTCGTCTCGGCGCTCGGCCTGGTGCACCAGCGCTTCTCGACCAACACCTTCCCGAGCTGGAAGCTGGCGCACCCCTATCGCTTCATGGCGCACAACGGCGAGATCAACACGGTTCGCGGCAACGTGAACTGGATGAACGCCCGCCGCCGCACCATGGAAAGCGACCTGCTGGGCTCCGACCTCGACAAGATGTGGCCGCTGATCCCGCACGGCCAGTCGGACACCGCGTGCCTCGACAACGCGCTCGAGCTGCTGCTCGCCGGTGGTTATTCGCTCGTCCACGCGATGATGATGCTCATCCCGGAAGCATGGGCCGGCAATCCGCTGATGGATGCCCAGCGCCGTGCCTTCTACGAGTATCACGCCGCGCTCATGGAACCGTGGGACGGCCCCGCCGCCGTCGCTTTCACCGATGGCCGTCAGATCGGCGCCACGCTCGACCGTAACGGTCTGCGCCCGGCCCGCTTCCTCGTCACCGACGATGACCTGTGCGTGATGGCTTCCGAGAGCGGCGTTCTGCCGATCAAGGAAGACAACATCGTGCGCAAGTGGCGCCTCCAGCCCGGCAAGATGCTGCTGATCGACTTCGAGGAAGGCCGCATCATCGAGGACGAGGAGATCAAGGCCAAGCTCGCGGAGGAAGAACCCTACGAGAAGTGGCTCGAAAAGGCGCAGTACAAGCTCGCCGATCTCGACGTGATCGAACCCGAACTGGCCGAACTGCCCGCGCCCACCGGTACGCTGCTCGATCGCCAGCAGGCCTTCGGCTACACGCAGGAAGACACGCTGCGCTTCCTCGAGCCGATGGCGATGAACGCCGACGATCCGATCGGGTCGATGGGCACCGACACGCCGATCCCGGTGCTGTCGAACAAGGCACGCCTGCTCTACGATTACTTCAAGCAGAACTTCGCACAGGTCACCAACCCGCCGATCGACCCGATCCGCGAGGAGCTGGTGATGAGCCTCGTCTCGATGATCGGCCCGCGCCCGAACCTGCTCGGACATGACGCCGGCACGCACAAGCGCCTCGAAGTCAGCCAGCCGATCCTCACCGACAAGGGCCTGGCCAAGATCCGCTCGGTCGAGGCGGCGCTGGACGGCGCGTTCCGTACCGGCACGATCGACATGACCTGGGACGCCGCCACCGGTGCCGATGGCCTGGAACTGGCGATCAAGGAAATGTGCTGGGCGGCCACCGAGGCCGTGCTGGCGGACAAGAACATCCTGATCCTGTCCGACCGCGCGCAGGGCCCCGACCGCGTGCCGATGCCGGCATTGCTGGCCACGGCGGCGGTGCACCACCACCTCGTCCGCCAGGGTCTGCGCATGCAGACCGGCCTTGTCGTCGAAACCGGCGAAGCGCGTGAAGTGCACCACTTCTGCGCACTGGCGGGCTATGGCGCCGAAGCCATCAACCCCTACCTCGCCTTCGAGACGATCGAGGAAATCCGGGTCCGCAAGAACCTGCCGATTTCGGAAGAGCAGGCGGCGAAGAACTATATCTACGCCGTGGGCAAGGGCATCCGGAAGGTCATGTCCAAGATGGGCATCTCGACCTACCAATCCTACTGCGGCGCGCAGATCTTCGACGCGGTCGGCCTGTCGAGCGCGTTCATCGACAAGTACTTCACCGGCACCGCGACCACGATCGAGGGCGCGGGCCTGCTGGAGATCGCGGAAGAAACCGTGCGCCGCCACGCTGCGGCCTATGGCGACAACCCGATCTACGCGAACATGCTCGACGTGGGCGGCATGTACGGTTCGCGCGTGCGCGGCGAGGAACACGCCTGGACCAGCACCAACATCGGCCTACTCCAGCACGCCGTGCGCGGTAACGTTCCTGAAAAGTACAAGGAATTCGCGCAGACCATCAACGATCAGTCGGCCCGGATGCTCACCATCCGCGGGCTGATGGAATTCGTGCCCGCCGAAACGGCCATCAGCATCGACGAAGTCGAGCCGGCCAGCGAGATCGTGAAGCGCTTCGCCACCGGCGCGATGAGCTACGGCTCGATCAGCTGGGAAGCGCACACCACGCTGGCAGCCGCGATGAACACGATCGGCGGCAAGTCGAACACCGGCGAAGGCGGCGAGGATCCGAGCCGCTTCAAGCCGATGCCCGACGGGCGCAACCTGCGCTCCGCGATCAAGCAGGTCGCTTCGGGCCGGTTCGGCGTGACCACCGAGTACCTCGTCAATGCCGACGACATCCAGATCAAAATGGCCCAGGGCGCGAAGCCCGGCGAGGGCGGCCAGCTGCCCGGCGACAAGGTCGATAAGATCATCGGCAAGACCCGTCACTCGACGCCGGGCGTCGGCCTGATCTCGCCGCCGCCGCACCACGATATCTACTCGATCGAGGACCTTGCGCAGCTCATTCACGATCTCAAGAACGTGAACCCGGGCAGCCGCGTCTCGGTCAAGCTGGTGTCCGAAGTGGGCGTGGGCACGGTGGCTGCGGGCGTTTCCAAGGCGCGGGCGGACCATGTGACGATCTCCGGCTACGAAGGCGGCACCGGCGCTTCGCCGCTGACCTCGCTCACCCATGCCGGCTCGCCCTGGGAAATCGGCCTTGCCGAAACCCAGCAGACGCTGCTGCTCAACAACCTTCGCAGCCGCATCTGCGTGCAGGCCGACGGCGGTATCCGCACCGGTCGTGACGTTGCCATCGCCGCGCTGCTCGGCGCCGATGAATTCGGCTTCGCCACCGCACCGCTGATCGCGGCGGGCTGCATCATGATGCGCAAGTGCCACCTCAACACCTGCCCGGTCGGCGTCGCGACCCAGGATCCGGTGCTGCGCGCGCGCTTCACCGGCCAGCCCGAGCATGTGATCAACTACTTCTTCTTCGTTGCCGAAGAACTGCGCGCGATCATGGCCGAACTCGGCTTCCGCACGGTCGGCGAGATGACCGGCCGCGTCGATCGGCTCAACATGAAGAAGGCGATCTCGCACTGGAAGGCCAAGGGCGTCGATCTTTCCAAGATCCTCTACCAGGCGCCACTCGGTGACGGTCCGTCGCTTAACTGGAGCGGCACGCAGGACCATGGCCTCGAGAATGCGCTCGACAACGCGCTGATCGAAAGTTCTGCCGAGGCTCTCGAAAAGGGCACGGCGGTCCGCGTCGAAAAGCCGATCATCAACGTCAACCGCACGGTCGGCGCGATGCTCTCGGGCGAAGTGGCCAAGCGCTATGGCCATGAAGGTCTGCCCGACAACACGATCCACGTCACGCTGAGCGGTGTGGCCGGCCAGAGCTTTGCCGCATGGCTCGCCCATGGCGTCACGCTCGACCTGACCGGCGATGCCAACGACTACGTCGGAAAGGGCCTGTCCGGCGGCCGCGTGATCGTGCGCCAGCCCGGCCATGTCGATCGCGACCCGCTCAAGAACATCATTGTCGGCAACACTGTGCTCTACGGCGCGATTTCCGGCGAGGCGTTCTTCAACGGCGTCGGTGGCGAGCGCTTCGCGGTCCGCAACTCGGGTGCGATCGCGGTCGTCGAAGGCTGCGGCGACCACGGCTGCGAATACATGACCGGCGGTGTCGTGATGGTACTCGGCAAGACCGGCCGGAACTTCGCGGCGGGCATGTCGGGCGGTGTCGCCTATGTCTTCGACGAGGACGGCCAGTTCGACAAGCTGTGCAACCACGCGATGGTCGACATCCTCAAGATTTCGCCCGATGCGGACGAGGAAGAAGGCACTGGCCGCCCGCAGCAGCGGACGGTCAGCGTCAACGACCTCGGCATGGGCGACATGCTGCGGCACGATGCGGAACGCATCCGCGTCCTGCTTGAACGTCACCACCTGCACACCGGCTCCAGGCGGGCCCGTGCGCTGCTCGACGACTGGGACAATACCCTGTCCAAATTCGTCAAGGTGATGCCGCGCGACTACGCGAAGGCGCTCAAGCAGATGGAAGCCGAGCGGCTCGCAGCCGCTTCCGTGGCAGCAGAATAAGATCGGGAATCAGTACAAGATGGGCAAGGAAACCGGCTTTCTCGAACTGGACCGCAAGGACCGCATCTACGGTCCGGTCGATGATCGACTGAAGAACTACAAGGAATTCGTCATTCCGCTATCGGCGGAGGCGCTCAAGGACCAGGCATCGCGCTGCATGAACTGCGGCGTGCCGCACTGTCACACGGGCTGCCCCGTCAACAACATCATCCCCGACTGGAACCACCTGGTCTATGAGGACGACTTCCGCAATGCGCTGGAAGTCCTCCACTCGACCAACAACTTCCCCGAGTTCACCGGCCGCATCTGCCCCGCACCGTGCGAAGCGGCCTGCACGCTGAACATCATCGACCAGCCGGTGACCATCAAGTCGATCGAATGCGCGATCGTCGACAAGGGCTGGCAGGAAGGCTGGATCACGCCAAAGATCGCGGCGAAGAAGACCGGCAAGTCGGTGGCCGTGGTCGGCTCAGGCCCCGCCGGTCTTGCCTGCGCGCAGCAGCTGGCACGCGCCGGCCACTCGGTGACGGTGTTCGAGAAGAACGACCGCGTCGGCGGGCTGATGCGTTACGGCATCCCCGACTTCAAGATGGAGAAGCACCTCATCAACCGCCGCGCGGCGCAGATGGAAGCCGAAGGCGTGGTGTTCAAGACTTCGGTGGAAGTCGGCGTTTCGGTCTCGGTGAATTCGCTGAAAGAAAACTTCGACGCGGTGGTCTTCGCCGGCGGTGCCGAAGAGGGCCGCCGTCTCGACATTCCGGGTTCCGAACTGCCGGGCGTGCGTCTGGCGATGGAATTCCTGATGCAGCAGAACAAGCGCAACGCGGGCGACGATGAACTTCGTGCCGCGCCGCGCGGTTCGCTGACGGCGACCGGCAAGCACGTCATCGTCATCGGCGGCGGCGATACCGGATCCGACTGCGTCGGCACCTCGAACCGTCAGGGTGCCGCCTCGGTGACCCAGCTCGAGATCATGCCCAAACCGCCGGTGCACGAGAACAAGGCCATGTCCTGGCCGTTCTGGCCGCTCAAGCTGCGCACGTCCTCGAGCCACGAGGAAGGCTGCGACCGCGACTGGGCCGTGCTGACCAAGCGTGTTGTCGGCGATAACGACGTCACCGGCCTCGAATGCGTCCGCGTCGAGTGGAAGGACGGCAAGATGCACGAGGTCCCGGGCAGCGAATTCACGCTGAAGGCCGACCTCATCCTGCTTGCTATGGGCTTTGTGGGCCCGCGCAAGGCCGGCATGCTCGACCAGTCGGGCATCGGTCTCGACGCGCGCGGCAACGTCAAGGCGGATACTGAACAGTACCAGACGAGTGACGAGAAGATCTGGGCCTGCGGCGACATGCGCCGGGGCCAGTCGCTGGTGGTCTGGGCCATCCGCGAAGGCCGCCAGTGCGCGCGTGCCATCGATGTGGCGCTGACTGGCGCGAGCGAACTGCCGCGCTGATCGCTTCAACACGATCCAAATAACGGAAAGGCCCGCGGCACCAAATGGTCTCGCGGGCCTTTCCATATTTACGGGCCGCTGCGGCGATCATCGGCGAGCGGTGCTTGACGCGAACGCGCGACCCCGCGACGCTCTCTTTCGACCCAGGGAGAGATACGGAAAATGCTGCTCGAAATCGCCGAAATCGAAGTACGCCCCGGCGCGGAAGACCAGTTCGCCTTAGCCATGCACGAATCCGGCCTGGCTCATCTGGCGGCCTGCACGGGCGTCGTCTCGGTTCGTTTCGGGCGCGGGGTGGAAAACCCTTCGAAGTTCACGTTCAATGTGGTCTGGACGTCGATGGAAGCGCACGCAGTCGCGCGTGACCTTGAGGACTTCGGTAAATTCCGCATGGCTTTTGGCGATCTCACCGTAGGCGGCGCCATGAGCCATTACGTCATGGAAGATCTCATCCCCGGCGCATCGGCCTGATCGCTACCAGTCGATCGGCGCGCGCCCGTTCGCCTTCAGGAATTCGTTGGCGCGGCTGAAATGCCGACAGCCGAAAAACCCGGAGTGTGCTGATAGCGGGCTCGGGTGCGGCGCGGTCAGCACCAGATGATGTCCGCCCGCGAGGCCCGTCACGCGCTCTGCCTTCTTGCGGGCGTGATTGCCCCAAAGCAGGAACACGCAAGGCTCCTTCTTGGCGGCAACAGCCGCGACAGCCGCATCGGTAATCGCTTCCCAGCCCTTGTTCTGGTGCGAACCGGCCTGCCCTTCCTGCACTGTCAGCGAATTGTTGAGCAGCAACACGCCTTGCCGCGCCCAGTGCTCGAGATTGCCATGTGGCGGGATGGTGACACCGCAGTCGTTCGCCAGTTCCTTGTAGATGTTGACCAGCGAAGGCGGCGTCTTCACGCCCTCAGGCACGGAAAAGGCCAGGCCATGCGCCTGCCCCGGGCCGTGATAGGGGTCCTGCCCGAGGATCACCACTTTCACATCATCAAGCGGTGTCAGTTCCAGTGCCCGCAACCGGCTGCCTCGGGGCGGGTAGATGCGCTTGCCTGCCGCTTCCTCGGTTTTCAACCAGCCGCCGAGCTTGCGTGCTTCGGGCGCCGACAGCACCGCATCAAGCACCGGCTTCCAGCTCGGAGGTACTGCCTTCGCACTTCCTGTTGCCATGATGCCCCAAGCCTCCCGAAAATCCCGGCGCCCATTGCGCAATACCGGTCCAGTCCCTAAGCATTTTCGCATCATGGCTGTCTATCTCCACGAAGAAGATCTCCCCGAAGGCGTGCTCGCGCCCGGGCCCGTTGCCGTCGACACCGAGACCATGGGGCTGATCACCCCGCGCGACCGCCTCTGCGTGGTCCAGATCTCCGACGGGCAGGGCGACGAACATCTCGTGCGCTTCGCGCCGGGAAGCGCTTATGGCGCGCCGAACCTCAAGTCGGTTCTGGCCGATCCTGCGCGCCTCAAACTCTATCATTTCGCGCGGTTCGATCTTGCCGCGATCGAGCACTACATGGGCATCATGGCTGCCCCCGTGTTCTGCACCAAGATCGCCAGCAAACTGGTACGAACCTACACGGACCGCCATGGGCTGAAGGATCTGGTGCGCGAACTGCTCGGCAAGGAAGTGTCCAAGCAGCAGCAGTCGAGCGACTGGGGCGCGCCCGAGCTCACCGATGCGCAGAAGGACTATGCCGCGTCTGACGTGCGCCACCTGCACGCGATGCACACCATCCTGATCGAGCGCCTGGCACGTGAAAAGCGCACGGACATCGCCCAGGCCTGCTTCGATTTCCTGCCTGCGCGCGCACGGCTCGATCTGGCCGGCTGGCCCGATCACGACATCTTCAGCCACGAAGCCGCCTGACCGGAGCCTGACCGGCCATGTCGCTCGAAGCCATCCAGATCCGCAACCGCCGCCGGCATTTCGCCACGCCGGGCGGTTCGCATGATCGTCTGGTCAGCTTCCTGGCCAAGGCTCTGCCGGCGGCCATCGGGCTGGTCGTGGCCGTGATGATCCTGATTCCATTGTCTCCGCGCGGCGAGATCAGCTTCCTTCTCGACCGCAACAAGGTGGCCGTCACCAACGACCGTATCAAGGTCGAGGACGCCGCCTACCGGGGGCAGGACGATCGCGGACGGGACTTCGTGGTGACAGCGGGAACCGCCGTGCAGAAGTCCGCGTCGGTGCCCATCGTCGAAATGCTCGACCTCTCGGCAAAGATGGCCCTCAACGACGGCCCGGCCCAAATTGTGGCGCCGCGCGGAAGTTACAACTACGACATCGAGAAGATCGACATTTCCGGCCCCGTCGAATTTTCCGCGCCCGACGGATACAACATGACGACCAGCAATGTCGCCATCGACATCAAACAGAAGGTCGTGGTAGGCTCAGGCGGCGTCAAAGGCTCTGTACCCACCGGGACGTTCCAGGCCCATGCGATGAAGGCCGATCTGGAAAACCGGACCGTCACTCTGGAAGGCAATGCCCGGCTGCGGATGACGCCCGGCAAGTTGAGGATACCCCAATGACGCTTCGCCGCCAGTCGCCTGCCCGGGCGATGCCCTTGCGCATCACTGCGACCGCCGTGCTTCTGGCAACGGGAGTTGCGGCCGCCGTCCCTCAACTGCGCGCGCAGGTTTTCTCGGGGCACAATTCCAACGCTCCCGTCGACTATGCGGCCGACCGCATCGAACTGCAGGATAAGCAGGACCGCGTCATTCTCTCGGGTAATGTGGATGTGCGCCAGGGTGAACTGGAACTGCGCGCGGCCCGCACAGTGGTCAACTTCACCAACACGGGCTCGATGCAAATCCAGCGCATCACGGCAAGCGGTGGCGTCGTGGTGACTCGCGGAGACGAGCGGGCTACCGGGGATGTCGGCATCTACGATTTCAGCAAGAAGATCATTACCATGTCGGGCAATGCCACGCTCAAGCGCGGCAATGGCGATACCCTGCGCGGCGGACGCTTCGTGATCGACCTGAATACCGGCGTGTCTTCGGCATCGGGCGGGCGCGTCTCGGGCACCTTCACGGTCCCGAAGCAGAACTGATCAGCGTTTGCGGTGCTTCTCCCGCGGCACTGCGTGACCTGTCAGAACGCGCGGTCGTGAACGAGGACGCGCAGTG
>NZ_JALHLE010000004.1 GCF_022832385.1 Novosphingobium album (ex Hu et al. 2023) | reverse complement strand
CGGGCAGGGCGCTGTCGTGGCGCCTGCGAGCGGCCGGGTGCTGCGTGCCGACGTGCCGGCCGGTGCGCCGGTGGCACCCGGCATGGCGATTGCCGTTATCACCGCCGGGCCGACCATCGTGAGGTTGGAAATGCCCGAATCGCTGGGTGACAAGGTCCATGCCGGTTCGCTGGTGAAGGCCAGTGGTATCGGCTCGGGCGATGCGACGGGCCGCGTGGTGAAGGTTTATCCGTCGGTCACTGCCGGACAGGTGAGGGCTGATGTCCAGATGCCGGGCATCGACAACAAGCTCGTCGGACGCCGGGTCGCTGCCAAGGTGGAGACCGGCAGCCGCAAGGCGCTGCTGGTGCCCGCCGCGTATGTCACCGAACGTTACGGCATCGAATACGTTACGCTGGCGAGCAAGGATGGCTCCGCCACACAGGTGCCGGTGCAGACCGCGCCTTCGTCCGAAGCGGGCAAGGTCGAGATTCTCTCGGGCGTTTCCGCTGGAGACACGCTCATCGGGGCAACAGGCCAATGAAAATCGGCATCTCCGGAAAGCTGACGCGCGCGACAATCCAATCGCCGCTCACGCCGTTGTTCCTGCTTGCCGCGATGATCGTCGGCCTGATCGCCACGATCACGATCCCACGCGAGGAAGAGCCGCAGATCAAGGTGCCGATGGTCGACATCATGGTCCAGGCGCCGGGGCTCTCGGCGCCTGATGCAGTGGAACTGGTGGCCAAGCCGCTCGAGACCATCGTCAAGAGTGTGAACGGCGTCGAGCATGTCTACGCGCAGGCGCAGGACAACGGCGTGCTGGTGACGGCGCGCTTCCTCGTCGGTTCCGATCCCGAAGATGCGGCGACCCGGATCAACGAGAAGATCGAGGCCAACAAGCACCTGATTCCGGTTGGTATTCCCTTTCCGCAGGTGACCGTGCGCGGCATCAACGACGTGCCGATCGTCGTGCTGACGCTTACACCCAAGCCCGGAGCGGCGGGGCAGTGGAACGATCAGGCGCTGGCGGAACTCGCAGGCAAGCTGCGAACGGAAGTTGCCAAGGTCGATGACGTGGGCCTCACGTTCATCACCGGTGGCCAGAAGATGGCCCTGCGCGTCGTGCCTGATCCGGCAAAGCTGGCCGCGCACCGCGTGCCGCTGGGCAGCGTGATCGAGGCAGTCAGTCAGGCCAACCGTGCGTTCCCCGCCGGAACCGTGCGTGAAGGCGGCGATGCGGCGCTCGTCGTGGCAGGCCAGACGCTGCGCGACGCGCAGGAGCTTTCGCGGCTGACGGTCCGCTCGATCACGGGTGCGCCAGTGTTGCTGTCGGATGTTGCGAGGGTCGAGCAGGCGCCAACGCAGGGACAGGCGCGGGCCTGGCGATGGGCGAAGGATGATAATGGCAAATGGTCGATGGGGCCTGCCGTCAGCCTTGCCATTGCCAAGCGCGCCGGTGCCAATGCCGTGACCGTGTCCGAGCAGATCGTTGATCGTGTCCACTTGCTCGAAGGCAAGCTGATTCCGGATTCGGTAAACGTTGCCGTCACCCGCAACTATGGCGAGACGGCGAACGAAAAGGCCAATGAACTCATCTTCCACCTCGCGCTGGCGACGGTTTCGATCGTTATCCTGATCGGCTTTGCTATCGGCTGGCGTGAGGCGGGCGTGACCGCCATCGTCATCCCGACGACGATCATGCTGACCATGTTCGCGTCCAACGTGATGGGCTTCACGATCAACCGCGTGAGCCTGTTCGCGCTGATCTTCTCGATCGGCATTCTCGTCGACGACGCCATCGTCATGATCGAGAACATCGCGCGTCACTGGGCGATGAAGGATGACCGCAGCCGCATCGACGCGGCGGTGGAAGCCGTCGCCGAAGTCGGTAACCCGACGATCATCGCGACGCTCACGGTGGTCGCGGCACTGCTGCCGATGCTGTTCGTGTCCGGACTGATGGGCCCCTACATGGCGCCGATCCCGATCAACGCCTCGGCCGCGATGATCTTCAGCTTCTTCGTGGCCGTGATCATCGCCCCATGGCTGATGATCCGCTTTGCCCGTAGCGCGCTGGCGCATCACGAGCATGAAGATGCGCACGGCGGCAAGCTGGGGGCGCTCTACAAGCGCACGGCTTCGAAGGTCATTGCGACGAAGCAGGGTGCATGGCGTTTCCTGATCGCGGTCGGCGTGGCCACGCTCGTTGCCTGCTCGATGTTCTACTTCAAGGCGGTGACGGTGAAGCTGCTGCCGTTCGACAACAAGAGCGAAGTCCAACTCGTCGCCGACATGCCCGAAGGCACCAGCCTCGAGACGACCTCGCGCGTGCTTGAACAGGCCGCGGCGATCACCCGCACCGTGCCTGAAGTGGTCTCGATGGAAGCCTATGCAGGCACCTCGGCACCGTTCAACTTCAATGGTCTCGTGCGTCACTATTTCCTGCGCAACCAGCCGGAAATGGGCGACCTCATGGTCACGCTGCTGCCCAAGGGGGACCGCTCCCGCTCCAGCCACGATGTGGCGGTGGATTTGCGTGAAAAATTGAAGGCTATCTCGCTGCCTGCAGGCGGTTCTCTCAAGGTGGTGGAAACGCCGCCGGGGCCGCCGGTTCTGGCGACGCTGCTGGCCGAAATCTATGGTCCCGACGAAGCCACCCGCGTCAAGACCGCCGAGCAGGTGGAAAAGATCTTCAAGTCGGTGCCGTACATCGTCGATGTCGATAATTCCTTCGGCCAGCCCCGGCCCACGCTCAAGCTGATCCCGGACCGGGCGAAGCTCGACCAGTACGGCCTGTCCGAACGCCAGCTCTTTGATTCGATCGGCGCGCTGCTCGGCACCCAGACGGTCGGCTATGCCCCGCGCGGCAGCGGGCGCGACCCGTTGCCGATCGAGATGACGCTCGACCAGTCGCAGCGCACCTGGTCCGCATCGCTGGCGGCGACGCCGGTGGCCGTGGCGCAAGGGCCGATGGGGCCGCAGCTCGTCCAACTCGGCGAACTGGTGAAGGCCGAGATGGCCCCGGGTGGCAGGGCGATCTTCCGCCGTGACGGACGCGGGGCCGACATGGTCACCGCCGAACTCGCCGGGCGCTACGAAGCGCCGATCTACGGCATGCTGGCGGTCGACGATGCGATCAACAGCTTCGACTGGAAGGCGCAGGGCCTCGAAAAACCGGAGATTATCCTCCACGGCCAGCCCGAGGACGAGAGCCACACGTCCGTTCTGTGGGACGGCGAGTGGGAGATCACCTGGGTCACGTTCCGCGACATGGGCGGGGCCTTCATGGTGGCATTGCTCGGTATCTACGTGCTGGTGGTCGGCCAGTTCCGCAGTTTCACCATTCCGCTGGTGATCCTGACACCGATCCCGCTGACGCTGGTGGGTATCGTGCTGGGTCACATGCTGTTCAACGCGCCGTTCACCGCGACATCGATGATCGGGTTCATCGCGCTGGCCGGCATCATCGTGCGCAACTCGATCCTGCTGGTGGATTTCATCCGCCATTCACGCACGGAAGAGAAAAGCTTGCGTGAAACTTTGCTCGAAGCCGGCATGATCCGCTTCAAGCCGATCGTGCTGACGGCGGCGGCGGCGATGATTGGCGCGGCGGTGATCCTGACCGATCCGATTTTCCAGGGCTTGGCGATTTCGCTGCTCTTTGGCCTGGCCTCTTCCACTTTGCTGACAGTTCTGGTTATCCCGGCGATTTATGTCGTCCTCAGGGACGATGGTCGCCCACTGGAAAGTTCTGACGCATGAAGTCCGCTCAACTCACTGAACTCAAGGCAAACGCCAACAGCATGGCCGCCCGGCTCAAGATGATGAGCCATCCCGAACGCCTGCTGATGTTATGCCGGATGGATGAAGGTGAGGTGTCGGTGTCGGAACTCGTTGAACTGACGGGGCTCTCGCAGTCTTCGGTATCCCAGCACCTTGCCATGCTGCGGGAAGAGGATGTTGTTGCCATTCGCGGTGAAGCCCAGACGCGTTACTACAGTCTGAAGGACAAAGTTGTGAGCGCGATCATCCATGCGCTTTGCGATATCTGCGGAGATGCTTGCCAGTAGCATGCTGCATTACGAGAAGAGGTGACCATGGCTGACCCGTTGATCATCGCTTGCCCTTCCTGCGCGTCACTTAACCGCGTACCCCGCGAAAGGCTGACCGGCGGTGGCAAGTGCGGCCGGTGCGGTTCGGCCCTGTTTACTGGGCACCCCGTCACTCTGACATCTGCCAATTTCGATGCGCATGCGGTGAAGAGCGCGATCCCGCTGCTTGTCGATTTCTGGGCGGCATGGTGCGGTCCGTGCCGGCAGATGGCGCCGCAGTTCGAGGCGGCTGCGGCAGACTTGGAGCCTATGGTCCGGCTTGGTAAACTTGATACCGAGGCGGAGCAGGCCATCGCCGGGCGTTTCGGTATCCGCTCGATTCCGACCATGATCCTGATTTCGGGCGGGCGTGAAATCGCGCGCCAGTCGGGCGCAATGCCGAAAAGCGCCATCACGGGTTGGGTCCGGCAGACGCTCGGCTGACTTTAGGACAAGACACCATGACCGAACCGGAGCATCCGCACGCAGACGCCCTCAAGTATGAAGACTGGGCAGGCGAAATGGGTGCGCGATGGCTCGCGAACCTCAAGGGTTTCGAGGGAACGATCGCGCCGATGGGCGAGGCACTGCTGGCCCGCGCCGCTTTTGCCCCAAGAGAACGGGTCATTGATCTCGGCTGCGGCGGAGGGGCGACGTCGATCGGCATTGCCGCAGCGGTCGCGCCCGGTGGAAGCGTTCTGGGGCTCGACATCTCGCCCGATCTCATCGCTGCCACGACACGGCGCGCGCAGCAGGCGGGTGCCGCGAATGCGAAGTTCGTCTGCGCCGACGCGGGCACAGCCACGCTTCCCGAGGCACCCTATGACCGGCTCGTCTCGCGCCTTGGCTGCATGTTCTTTTCCGAGCCGGTGGCGGCCTTCACGAACCTGCGGGGGCAAATCAAACCGGGCGGGCGTATCGATCTGGCGGTGTGGGGCCCACCCGCGGAAAATCCCTGGATGACGGCAGGAATGGCGGTCGCGCGTGAACATGTCGAGATGCCCGCGCCGGTGCCCCGAGCGCCCGGTCCGTTTGCATTCGAAGAGACCGGCTATCTGCGCGAGGTGCTGACAGCCGCCGGCTTCGGTCATGTCGATATCGTCGCCGCGACAGGTGAACTTCCGGTAGGCGGGGTTGGGTCCACAGCGGAAGAGGCAAGAGCGTTTGCCACCAACGCCATGGCCTTCGGACAGGTTCTGCTGGATTATCCGCCGGAAGTGCAGGCTGCCGCTGCGGCGGATCTCACGGCTCTTTATGCGCGCCACTACCGGCAAGGCGAAGGCGTGATGATGTCCTATTGCGCCTGGCTTGTTTCGGCCACGGCCTGAATCTTCCCAAATCGTGACCATTGAGCCGGGATGCCCGATTTCGGGCATCCCGGCTCAATGCGTTTATACGTTGGCGTCGTCATCCATGGGCGAGCGGAACTCGTGCCACATGCCGTTCACGATGCCGAAGGCAACCGCGAGACTCACGCCGAGGATCCAGGAAAAGTACCACATTGGTCTCGCTCCTTCTCAGTAGAAGTCAGGGTTGGTGCGGACCTGCTCGATCGTTACACGTCCGAACATGACTTTCAGAGCCCAGGCCGTGTAGGTGAGCACGATCGGCAGGAAGACCAGTGTCACCAGCAGCATGATCCACAGTGTCAGGTGGCTCGACGAGGCGTTCCACACCGTCAGACTGGACTGCGGATCGATCGCGCTGGGCAGGATGAACGGGAACATCGACAGGCCGACCGTTGCAATGATGCCCACGGTCGCCAGGGACGTGCCGATCAGGTTGAGCACGTGACTGCGGGTACGAATGCCCACCAGCGCGATCAACGGACCGGCGAAGCCCAGGATCGGGGCCAGCAGCATCCACGGGTGTGTGCCGTAGTTGTCCATCCATGCACCCGGTGTCGCCACGGTCTGGAGATAGTGCGGATTGGACGGTCCGTTGGGATCGATCACGCCTTCCAGCCGGAAGCCCATCTGGCCTATCGCGACCCACACGCCGCCCAGAGCGAACAACAAGATCACAATCAGGGCCGCAACGCTGCCGATGCGCCGCGCGCGGTCGAGCACTGGCCCTTCCTCGATCTTCACGGCGAGAAAGCCCGCGCCGTGCATTACGACCATGGCGACAGACAGCAGTCCGGCCACCAGCGCGAAAGGCGAGAACAGGCCGAGCAGCGTGCCTTCGTAGAAAGTGCGCAGGTCGCTATCGAGACGGAAGGGCAGGCCCTGCAGGACGTTGCCGACGGCCACGCCGAACACCAGCGCTGGCACGAAGCCGCCGGTGAACAGCGCCCAGTCCCAGCGCGCGCGCCATGCCGGATCGGCATGTTTCGAGCGGTACTTGAAGCTTACCGGCCGCAGGATCAGTGCCGCCAGCACCAGGAACATCGCAGGATAGAAGCCCGAGAAGCTCACGGCGTAGACGAAAGGCCAGGCCGCGAAGATCGCGCCGCCGCCGAGGATGAACCACACCTGATGGCCCTCCCAGTGCGGCGCGACGGCGTTGATTGCCATGCGGCGTTCCTCGTCGGTCTTGCCGATGAAGGGCATCAGGCTGGCAACGCCAAGGTCGTAGCCGTCCGTGAGCGCGAAGCCGATCAGCAGTACGCCCAGCAGAGTCCACCAGATCAGGCGCAGGGTTTCGTAATCGAGGGGAATAGCCACTTGTGAACCTCCCTTATTCCGCAGGCAGCGGGGCGAAGCCCGCGCTGCCTTGCTGCTGCTGTCCGGTGCCGGGCAGGTGTTCGACCGGCCCCTTGTGGATCGATGCGATCATCAGGCGAACTTCGATCACGGCGAGCGTACCGTAGAGCAGGGTGAAGCCGACGATCGTCGCCCAGATCTGGCTCACGGTCAGCGAGGATGCGCCGAGAAATGTTGGCAACACGCCGTCCACGGCCCAGGGCTGGCGTCCGATCTCGGCCAGCACCCAGCCGCCTTCGATGGCAAGCCAGGGTAGTGGCATGATCGCCACCGCGACCTTCAGGAACCAGCGCTTGTTGAACTGGCAGACCGAGGCGCAATAGAAGGCCAGCGCGAAGAACCCGATGAAGAAGAAGCCGAGCCCCGCCATCATGCGGAACAGCCAGAACATCACGGGGACGTTCGGGATCGTGTCTTTCGCCGCCATCAGTATCTGCTGCTCGCTTGCCTGCCGCGGATCGGCAACGTAGCGCTTGAGCAGCATGGCATAGCCGAGATCGCCCTTGTGCAGTTCGAAGGCCTCGCGTGCAGCCATGTCCTTGCGGTCAGCCTTGAGCTTCTCGACAGCATCATAAGCGATCAGCCCGCTGCGAATGCGCTCGTCAGCCTTGAGGACCAGATCGTTGATGCCCGTAACTTCGCCCGTCAGGCTGCGGGTGGAAATCAGGCCCAGCAGGTAGGGGATCTTGATGTCGGCATGCGTGACATGCTTTTCCATGTCCGGGATGCCGAAGATCGAGAGACCCGCCGGGGCAGGCTCGGTTTCCCACATCGCCTCGATCGCGGCGAGCTTCATCTTCTGGTTGTCGGTGAGCGTGTAACCCGACTCGTCGCCCAGAACGACGACGGAAAGCGAGGAGGCGAGGCCGAAGGCTGCCGCCACCATCATCGAACGGCGCGCCACATTCGTCCACTTGCCCTTGAGCAGGTACAAGGCGGAAACGCCCAGAACGAAGACCGAGGCACAGACGTAACCGGCGCTGACAGTGTGGACGAACTTGGCCTGCGCGACCGGGTTGAACAGCACCGCATAGAAGTCGGTGACTTCCATGCGCATGGTTTCCGGGTTGAACGTGGCGCCCGCCGGATGTTGCATCCATCCGTTGGCGATGAGGATCCACAGCGCCGAGAGGTTGGAGCCCAGCGCGACGCAGAATGTCACGAAGAGGTGCCCGACCCTGGAAAGCCGGTCCCACCCGAAGAACATCAGGCCCACGAAGGTCGCCTCGAGGAAGAAGGCCATCAGGCCCTCGATCGCAAGCGGTGCGCCGAAAATGTCGCCCACGTAGTGCGAGTAATAGGCCCAGTTGGTCCCGAACTCGAATTCCATCGTGATCCCGGTGGCAACGCCCAGCACGAAATTGATGCCGAACAGCTTGCCCCAGAAGCGGGTGGTGACGCGCCAGATCTCCTTGCCCGTCATCACATAGATGCTTTCCATGATGACAAGCAGGAACGAAAGGCCCAGGGTCAGCGGTACGAATAGAAAGTGGTACATGGCCGTGAGCGCGAACTGCAGCCGCGAAAGCTCGACAACTGCCATATCCATGAGCATGCTCCTGTCGCTGTGGGTAGCCGGAGGCGGGACTCGACTCAAAGGGCCCCGTCGTATAGCGGGGTCCTAATATTAGCCCGTGTTAATGTAGTCAATGCCTGTCCGGATCTGAATGTCTTCATCTCATACTGTTACGATCGATTCCGTCTCGTTCCCGGGACAACCGCGGCGCAAGCTGGACGCGGCCGCGTTGTGGTGGCTCTCCGATACGGCGGGGGCGGTCCTGTTCGCAGGTTGCCTTTCCCTGCTGCTGGGAGACTGGGCGGCACAGGGAAGGCCACCGGTGATCATGCCGGCTCTGCTGGCGGGTATTGTACTGAGCGGCATTCTGCGTGCCGGAACGCAGGGTATGGCGGGCCTTTCCGGGCAGCGGGATGCCATTAGCACCAAGCGGGAATTGCGAACGCGACTGATCGCGGCGCTGCTTCCAACCGGGCTCGTGCGCGGCCGTCTGGCCGGTGAGGACATGCGCGTCGCTATCGACGACGTCGAGGCCTACGAAGGCCTGATCGCGCGCTTCAATCCGCTGAAATTCGCGGCCGTGGCATCGCCCTTGCTGATTGCGCTGATCGTCGCCTTCGCCAGCTGGGTCTGCGCGGCGATCATGCTGGTGACGCTGGTCCCGTTCGGCGTGGGCATGGCCTTCGCGGGCCTTGCAGGCAAGGCCGAGGCGGAAAAGCAGCTGCAGGCGCTTTCGCGGATGTCCGGCCTGTTCGTTGATCGCGTGGCGACGCTGCCGGTGGTTCTGGCCTTCGGGGCCGAGGACCGGGTGACGCGCCAGATCGGAGAAGCCGCGCGCGAAGTCGCCACGCGCACGATGCAGGTCCTGCGCGTGGCTTTCCTGTCGAGCGCGGTGCTGGAATTCTTCGCGGCGCTTTCCGTGGCGCTGGTGGCGGTCTATTGCGGGTTTTCGCTGCTGGGATTGCTGCCGTTTCCCGCACCGGAGTCGCTGACGCTTGGACGCGCTTTCTTCGCTTTGGCGCTCGCACCCGAATTCTATCTCGGCATGCGCCGGATGGCGGCGGGCTATCACGACAAGCAGCAGGGCGAGGCGGCAGAGGCCAGCATGGCCGCAACCTTGCAACAGGCCGAAGCCCGTCGCCCGGCAGCGCCTATTGCTAGCGTTACGAACATGAGCTGCCTCTCGATCGACCGGCTGGAGGTGATCTATGCGGAAGACAATCGCGTAGGCCCGTACTCGGCGGCGTGGCAGGGACCCGGGTTGCATGCGCTGACGGGGCCGACAGGAACGGGAAAATCCTCGTTGCTGCATGCCCTGATCGGCATGGCGCCTGCCGTGCAGGGCATTGTGTCGATTGACGGCAACGGGGTCGAGCCTGCTTCGCTGTCGCAATGGGTGGGCTGGGCCGGTCAGCGCCCCTTGTTGCTGCCGGGAACCCTCGGGGAAAATCTGACGTTGGCCTCCCGGGAAGGGGGAGCGGACCTGCTGCCCTTGCTGGAGGCTTGCGGCCTGGCCTCGCTGATCGGGGAGCGTAGCCTCGATCTTGTCATAGACCCGCGCGGTTCCGGGCTTTCGGGCGGTGAGCGGCGGCGGATCGGTCTGGTCCGGGCGATTGCTTCGGGCCGCCCGATCCTCTTGCTCGACGAGCCGACGGCCGATCTCGACAGCGCGACCGCACGGCAGGTGATCGACCTGATTACCGAGATTGCGCGCGACCGGCTGGTCATCGCCGCCACGCATGATGCGGGCCTTGTCGAACGCAGTGCCAGCGTGGTGACGCTGTCATGATTGCACAGATGCTTCAGGACGCCAGCCGGCGGCAGCGCAGCGCGACGGGCGTGGCGATCATACTGGCGGTGCTCGCGGCCATTGCGGGCGTAGGCCTGCTGGCCGTCTCGGGCTGGTTCCTTACGGGCGCCGCGATTGCCGGGGCTGCCGGTGTCGCGGCGGTACGCGGGTTCAATTACCTGCTGCCCAGCGCGGGCATTCGCGCTTTTGCCATCACCCGCACGCTGGGCCGCTATGGGGAGCGCCTGTTCAGCCACCGCGCGGCCTTTTTCGCGCTGGCTGATGTCCGTCCCGCGCTGTTCGGACGGCTGGCCGGGGCTGAGCCTGCCGCGGTGTTCTCGCGCCCGAGCGGCGAAGTGGCGGCACAGCTTGGGTCGGACGTCGATGCGCTGGAAGATGCCGTCGTGCGTCGGGTCACGCTGCCGGGCGCTGTCGCCGGGGCCTGTACCGGGCTGATCGCCTGCTTTCTGGCCGGGCCATGGGCGGCGGCGGCCTTGCTGGCGGGGCTGGCCGCCATGCGCCTGGCCTCGCGAGGCGTGGTGCCCGGCCTGCTTGCTGCGCAAGTGCGGCGGCGGGCCGATGCGATGACGCGGCTCAAGTCCTCCTATGCCGAATATGCGGCCTGCTCGGCCGAAATCGCGGTTTACGGCCTGATCCCGCAGATCATCGAGGCCATCGGCATGGATATCGAGGAACTCGAAGCCTCGCGCCTTGCCATCGTGCGGCTCGAAGCGATGACACAAGGTGGGCAACTGGTGCTGGCGGCCGTGACGGTCGCGTGCGTCCTTGCGCTGGCCAATGGCGCCGCGCCTTTGGCGGCAGCGGCGGCTCTGGCCGGGGCTTCGGCGGCGGAAGCCTGGTCAGGGCTGGTGCGCACCGATCTCAACCGTCCCCGTGTCGATGACGCGCTGCGCAGGCTGGAGGATATGGCCTCGCTGCCGCCCCGCGCGCCGCATCACAGCGGGATCGAGCGCCTTGCCCGCGCACCGCTTCGTTTCGAGAGCGAAGGGCGCATATGCGAAGTGCAACCCGGCAGCCGGCTGCTGATCGGCGGCGCCTCCGGCAAGGGCAAGACGCGCCTGCTCGGCACCCTGATGGGCCTGCGCGGCGATGCCCCGCAGCGCGTCACCATCGAAGGCACCGACGTGCGCGATCTGGGGCTGGAGACGCTGCGCAAGCTCTTCGCGCAGGCGCCTCAGGATGCGAGTCTACTGGCCGGGACCGTCGCCGACAACCTGCGGATGGCCCGGCAGGGCGTGATCGAAAGCGAGATGTGGGCAGCGCTGGACACGGCGTGCCTGGCCGAAACCGTCCGTGCCTTGCCCGATGGGCTCAACCAGTGGCTCGGCGGCGACGGTGCGCGCCTTTCAGGCGGCCAGCGCAAGCGTCTGTCGCTGGCGCGGGCGCTGCTGGGCGAACGGCCTTGGATCGTGCTCGACGAGCCGAGCGAAGGGCTGGACAGCGCGACCGAGCAGCACCTTGCGCGCAATCTTGGCGAATGGCTGGACCAGACCGGAACCGGCCTGATTCTCGTCAGTCACCGCGAGGGGCTGCACCATTTGGTGGACAAGGTTTTCGCACTTTAGAGCGTGCTCGTTTCACTCGGAATCGTCAATGCGAGGCCCGCAGGGCCGCGGCAATCCAGAGCGTCGTGGCCCCGCTCTGGATTGCTTCTCTCCGCTCGCAATGACGAAGAGTTTCAATAAAGGTGGGGACTATGTTCCCGGCACGGTGCGGGGCGATCAACGTCCCGGTTCGAGCCGGATCGCCGTGCCGCCGCCGGGCGCGAGCCACACGTCCAGCGTGTCGCCCTTGCGTAGCGTGCGGTTGTCGTAGGCGATGCGGTGGCGGGCCTCGGTGAGGTAGGTTGCGCCTTCGCCGTCCTTCCAGATCGAGGCCTTGTAGGTCTTGCCTGGATCGAGGAAGTCGAACTTCAGCGTAACCGTGCGCGGCGTCGCGTCATTGACACCGCCGACGAACCAGCGCTGCGAGGCGCGGTCCTTGCGCGCGAAGATTGCGTAGTCGCCCACTTCGCCCGCGATCAGGTGGCTTTCCGACCAGTCGGTGGGCACCGAGGAGATGAAATCCATCTCGCGCGGATACTTGTCGAGCTGCTCGATGAAGTCGGCCGCCATCTGGATCGGCGAATAGATCGCGAGGTAGAGGCCAAGCTGCTTGGCCAGTGTCGAGGCCAGCGGCACATGATTCGCGCCTTCGAGGCTCAGTACGCCCGGGGTGTAGTCCATCGGGCCGGAAAGCATCCGGGTGTAGACCAGCGTGGGCTCATGGTCCGGGCCGTTGGCGAATTGGCCCCAGGCATTGTATTCCATGCCCCGCGCACCTTCGCGCGCGACCCAGTTGGGATAGGTGCGGCGCAGGCCGGTGTCCTTGACCGGCTCGTGGCTGTCGATGGCGATATGATACTTCGCCGCCGTCTTCACCACGTCGAGGTAGTTGTTCACCATGCGCTGGCCGTCGTGCCATTCCATCAGCTTTTCGCCGGGTTTGGCGCCCGGCGCGATGATCCCGCCGGCATCGGCGACGTAGCCGGTCTTGACCACATTCACGCCCAGATTGTGATAGAAGGCGAAGCCGTCAGCCATCTGCGCTTCGTAATTGGCTATGTTGCCGCCGGTTTCGTGGTGGCCGATCAGGCGCACGCCCTTCTTGCGGGCGTAGTCTGTCACGGCCTTGATGTCGAAATCGGGCGTGGGCTGAGTGAAGCTGAATTCATCGCCATGGCCGAACCAGTCGCCGTTCCAGCCCTTGTTCCACCCTTCGACCAGCACGCCGCCGAAGTGGTGCTTCGCCGCATAGTCGATGTACTGCTTGGCGCGGGCGGTGGTGGCGCCGTGTTTCGGCCCTTCCGCCCATGTCCAGTCGCTCCGGATCATGCCCCACCAGATGCCGATGTAGCGCGCGGGCTTGAACCAGCTCACGTCGCCCAGCTTGTTGGGTTCGTTGAGATTGAGTTCCAGATCGTTCTCGACCAGTCCGGCGGCATTGTCGGCAATGCGGATCGTGCGCCATGGCGTGGCGAAAGGCAGGTCGCGCACGACGCGCGGGCCATCGGGCGAGGGCGCCAGCGTGGTGCGGAAGTCCTGCCCCTCGGCGCGCTTGAACCAGTACCCGGCGTAGTCGGTCAGCGCGGCTTCGTGGAACGAAAGATGCGTGCCGTCGTCGAGGCGCATCGTGATCGGGGTATGCGCGGTGGAGACCGCGTCGATCGGGGTCTTCTGATAGACCTGCTCGTAGCGGTTCCATTCGCCGCCGGGGATCCACCATGCGGTGCCCTTGGGGACGATGTCGAATTCGGTGACTTCGTCGGCGATGCGCATGGTCTTGAGCGCGGGCTGCTTCGGCAGTTCGTAGCGGAAGCCGATGCCGTTATCGAACAGACGGAAGCGCAGGTTCATCAGGCGCGAACCCTGCGTTTCGGACTGCTTCAGCTTCACGGTCACTTCGTTGTAGTGATCGCGCACGAAGCGGCGCTCGCCCCAGGGCTGTTCCCAGGTATCGTCCTGACTGGCGGTCTCGCTGCCCGTGATGCGGAATCCGCGCACCATGTTGAGCCCGTCGGTCAGCAGGAAGCCCAGCTTGCTCGGCGCGATGAGCAGCTTGCCCTTGCGCGAGAGCGACCATGTGGGGCGGCTGTCATTGTCGGTGGTGACAGTGAGCACGAGGCTGCCGTTTGGCGACGTCGCCGTGACGGAGGGCCGCGTCTCCTGCGCGAAGAGGGGCTGTGCAGTGACAGTCGCCAGCGAAAGGCCGGCGGCGGCCAGCAGGTGAAGCGGCTTCATGCCCGGTCTCCCTCGATCATCCAGAGTGCGCCCCACGCGGGCAGCGTGCCCGGGGCGGCGCCATTGACGGCGGCGAGCGCGGTGCCGCTATCGGACAGGTCCGCAGGCCACGACTCCTCGGTCGCCCCGATGTTGAACACCGCGAGGAGGTTTTCACCTTCGAACGTGCGGCGCAGCACCAGCCGGGCCTCGTCCGCGAGCACGACCTCGCAGGCACCCTTGCAAAGCGCGGCGCTGCCATGGCGCAGGCGCAGCAGGCTGCGCGTGAGGTGCAGCAGCGAGGCACTGTCGGCCTCCCGCCCCTCGACGGCGCGGCTGAGGTTCTGCGCGCTCAGCGGCAGCCAGGGCGTGCCGTCGGTGAACCCGCCGCCGGGAGGCTGCGAGGTCCACGGCAGGGGCGTGCGCACGCCGTCGCGCGAAAGCGTGAGCGGCCAGTTGGCAATGGCTTCGGGGTCCTGCAGCAGTTCGAAGGGAACATCATCCTGCAGCAGGCCCAGTTCCTCACCCTGAAACAGGATCGGATTGCCGCGCAGCGACAGCAGCAGCATGGCCTTCATCCGCGCGAAGGGTTCGATGTGCTCGGGCGCACACCAGCGCGAGAGGGTACGCGGGGCGTCGTGGTTCTCGAAGGCCCAGCTCGGCCAGCCGGTGCCGGGCGTATCGGGCCAGGAATTGAGCGCCTTGGCCACCAGAGCGGGCGTCAGCACTTCCGAATAAAGGAAGTTGAAGCCGTAGGCGCTGTTCAGCCGCTCGTCGCCCTGCGTGAACGCCTTCATCTCGCTGGCAGCCTCGCGTCCGCCCACTTCGGCGAGCGAGAACGTATCAGGATAGCTGGCGATCAGCGCCTGTAGGCGCTCGATGAACAGCACGATATCCGGGTGCGACTGGTTGTACACCTGCAGCTGGAAATCGAAGGGGCGGGTGCGAGCCTTGCCGTCGTCCGGCGCGGGCGGGTTGTTGCGCAGTTCGGGATCGTGCATCGAGAAGTTGAGTGCATCGATGCGGAAGCCGGACACGCCCCGCTCCAGCCAGAACTTCGCGACATCGAGCAGGGCCTGCTGCACATCGGGGTTGTGGAGGTTGAGCTGCGGCTGCTCGGCGAGGAAATTGTGCATGTAGTACTGCCCGCGCCGCGCGTCCCAGCGCCACGACGGGCCGCCGAACACGGACTGCCAGTTGTTGGGCGGCGAGCCGTCCACCTTGGGATCGGCCCAGACGTACCAGTCGGCACGCGGATTGGTGCGGCTGGCGCGGCTCTCGGCGAACCACGGGTGCTGGTCCGAGGTATGGGCATAGACCTGATCGATCATGACCTTGAGGCCCAGCTCGCGGGCACGCGCCACGAGGGCATCGAAATCCGCCAGTGTGCCGAAGATCGGATCGACCGCGCAGTAGTCCGAAATGTCATAGCCGAAATCGGCCATGGGCGAGGCGTAGAAGGGCGAGACCCAGATCGCATCGACGCCGAGCGATGCGACATAGGGCAGCCGTTCGGTAATGCCGGGCAGGTCGCCGATGCCGTCTGCGTTGGAATCGCGGAAGCTGCGCGGATAGATCTGATAGATCGCGGCGCCGCGCCACCATTCGCTGGCCGCGCCGGTTGCAGGGGAAGTCGAGGGGAGGGCTTGTTTCATCGGGATCCTGCGGGGTCAGGGGTTGGCGGCGCAGACGGTAAAGCCGAGCGGCGGCAGGGTGATGGCGATGCTTCCGGGCGCTGTGGCAGCGGCTGGGCAGGCCCATCCGGCCAGCGTGGTGAAGGCGTGCGAGCGGGCTTCCACTTCGACCGAGGCCGCCAGCGGCTGGTTCGAAGTATTGAAGGCAAGCAGCACTTCCTGTCCGGTTTTCGGATCGAAGCGCGATACCGCGAACAGGCCGGGCTTGTCGGACGAGCCGCGAAGCTTCGTATCGCCGCCGGTCAGCGCGGGCGTCGCGCGGCGCACGGCGGAAAGCTGCGCGATCAGTGTGTAGAGCGGATGGTGCGTATCGAAGTTGTCCTGCGCCGGGGTGGCGTGGGTGCCGACCTGCGTTTCGGCATCGTAGAGCGCGGTCTTCGAGGGGAACATGTCCTGCCGGGCAAGCTGGTCGCCGCCGGTGCCGGCAAAGCCCTGTTCGTCGCCGTAATAGATCGTGGGCACGCCGCGCAGCGTCAGCAGCATGGCGTGGGCCAGTTCGTCGCGGGCGAGCAGTTCACCGGCGCCGATGCCGGGGTTCGCCTTCTCGATGAACATGGCGATGCGCCCGGCGTCATGGTTGCCGAGGAAGGTGGGCAGTTGCAGCGCGGCGGCCTTGCCGCCCTGATAAAGCGCGTCGTCATCGTCCAGCCGTGCAAGTTCCTCCGTGCCCTTCTTGCCGGAGACCGCGTCGACGACTGCCCACATGAACGAAAAGTCGAGCACGGCGGGCAGCCCGGCGTTGCGGGTCCACGAGGCGAGCAGGGCCGGGTCGTAGTCGTCATCCGTCACTTCGCCGAAGATGTGGAAGTTCGGGATGCCGCGTGCTTTCGCCCTTGCTTCCATGGCGGGCACGAACTTGCGCCAGAATGCGGGATCGACGTGCTTGGCGGTGTCGATGCGGAAGCCGTCGATGCCGTACTTGTCGATCCAGTCGCCGTAGATCGCGATCATGCCGTCGATCACGCGCGGGTTCTCGGTCGCCAGATCGTCGAGCCCCACGAAATCGCCGTACTGCGCGCTTTCGCCCTTCCAGTCGGTGTTGCCGCGGTTGTGGTAGTAGATGGGATCGTTGAGCCAGCCGGGCACTTTCACGTGCTCCTCGCCCTTGGGCACCACGGGGGTATAGGCGAAGGACGGATCGGTCAGCGTCGCCCAGTTCGCCGGATCGGGATCGTCGTCTCCCGCGAAACCCGCGTTGATCGCCGGGCCATTAGCGCCGCCGCGCGTCGAGAAGGGATAGGCGGCCTTGGAGCGGTAGGGATAGCCTTGCGCCGCGCCTTCCTTGTAGCGGATCACGTCCGCGGTGTGGTTGGCGATGATGTCCATGTAGACCTTCATCCCGCGCGCGTGGGCGGCGTCGACGAGGGCCTTGAATTCGGCATTGGTGCCCAGATGCGGATCGACCTGCGTGAAGTCGGTGATCCAGTAGCCATGGTAGCCTGCGCTCTCCTGTCCCGGGGAGCCTTGGACCGGCTTGTTCTTGAACACCGGGCCGACCCAGATCGCCGTTGCGCCGAGGCCCTGAACGTAGTCGAGCTTGTTCGTCAGCCCCTTGAGGTCGCCGCCGTGGTAGAAGGCCTTGTCCGACGGGTCGAAGCCGGTCTGCAGTTTGCCGCCTTTCAACCCGCCCTTGTCGTTGGCGGTGTCACCGTTCTCGAAGCGGTCGGGGAGGACGAAATAGATCACTTCCTGATCGGGCGTGCGGGCGCGCATGTCCTGTTCGGGCGTGGCGAGCGCGGCGGTGCTGCACAGGCCCAAGGTCAAAGACACCGACAGGGCGAGCAGCGAGGCGAGGGGGCGGTTCACTGGACAGTCTCCGGTGCGGATGGGCGGGCGCAGCGCCCCGCGAGGAAATCGAGGTGCAGGGGCATCGGGCGCACGGTCTCGATGCAGGCCTTCTCCACCGCGCCGAGGAAACCGCCGAGGTCTTCGGGTGAAAGGGCGTCGGCGATCGGGTTCCAGCGTTCGGGCATAACGCCCTGTCCGGTGAGAACCTGCAGCCACGCCACTTCGGTGAACAGTTCGTCGGTGCCGGGCTGGATCACGCAGGCCTCTCGGAATTCGGCGATGCGTGCTTCGAGCGAGGCGGGGATGGGCATAGTGCGGCAGTGATCCCAGAACGGCTCGCCTTCGCGCGCATTGGCCTTGTAGTGCAGGATCAGGAAGTCGCGGATGCCCTCGAAGTCCTCGGCGCAGCGGCGGTTGAAGCCCTCGCGCACGGCGTCGCCCACGGGGGCGGACGGCAGCACGGTGAGGAAGCGCGTGATGACCGACTGGATCAGGTGGATCGAGGTCGATTCCAGCGGTTCCATGAACCCGCTCGACAGGCCGACCGCGAGAACATTGTGGTTCCACGTCTTGCGGCGGCGCCCGGTCACGAAGCGCAGCGGGCGGGGATCAGCCTGCGTGGGCGCTTCCAGATGGGAGAGCAGTGTGCGTACGGCCGCGTCGTCGGAGAGGTATTCCGAACAATAGACGAGGCCATTGCCGATGCGGTGCTGCAGCGGAATGCGCCATTGCCACCCGGCGCTGCGGGCGATGGAGCGGGTATAGGGCGTGAACGGCCCGGCGGCTTCGCAGGGCACCACAACTGCACGGTCGCAGGGGAGCCACTGGCGCCAGTCGTCGTAGCCCGTCTGCAGCGCTTCCTCGATCAGCACGCCGCGAAAGCCCGAGCAGTCGATGAAGAAGTCGCCCGCGAATGTGCGGCCATCCTCGGTTTCGACGGCGGCGATGTCGCCATTCTCATGCCGCTGTACCTGCGCGACGCGGCCTTCGTGGCGGGTTACGCTCATGCCTTCGGCATGGCGGCGCAGGAACGCGGCATAGAGGCTCGCGTCGAAATGATAGGCCCAGGGCAGTTCGGGGATGCCGGGGCCGCTGACGCCCGTCGCCATCCGCCCGGTGCGCGCGGCGATCTCGTTGGCGGAATAGTGGCCGAGCGGCCGGGCGATGCCCATGGCCGCGCCGCGTGCCCAGTAGTGGCGGAACGGGAGCAGTCCGTGCTGGCGGCCGACGGTGCCGAAGGCGTGCATGTAGCTGTGGCCTTCGCGCAGCCAGCCGTCGAACTCGATGCCGAGTTTGTAGGAGGCCGAGGTCTCGCGCAGGAACTCTGCCTCGTCGATGCCCAGGGCATTGTTGAACAGGCGGATCGGCGGGATCGTGGCTTCACCCACGCCGACGGTGCCGATCGCGTCGCTTTCGATCAACGTCACCGCATAACCGGGCGGGGCAAAGCGCGCGAGGGCCGCTGCGCTCATCCACCCGGCAGTCCCGCCGCCGAGGATCACGATCCTGAAGCTGGTATCCGTCACGCTGGCCGATCTCCCGAAACAGGCGCCGCATTGTCATCGCCGGACATTCGCACTCCTCTTGCCCGCGTGTTTAACGGGGAGGCAGCGGCGGAACCACGTGAAGTGTCCCTTGTCGTGGTTCCGCCGCCAGGTCCGGAAGGAGGGAGGAGGAGGGATTCCTCCCGGACCGCCAACACATGCATCCGGGCCGGCACCGGCCCGGATGCCACATCAGAACTTGTAGGTGAAACCGGCCAGGAACCGGCGGCCATAGCTCTGGTAGTCGATGATCTGGCGGCTATCGCCGGGAGCCGTCGTCACGAACGGTTCGTCGGTCAGGTTCTGGCCCTGTATGTAGAGCGAGAGTCCCTCGAGCGAACTGCCCGGCTGGAAGTCATAGCCGATCTGGGCATCGACGATGGCCTCGCTCTGGGCGCGGCGTAGGACGCGGTTGGCCGCGAAGCCCGAGACTTCACCCATGAAGCTGGAACGGTAGCGCAGCGAGCTGCGTGCGTTGAAGCCTGCCTTCTCGAAATAGGCGGTGCCGTTCACCACCCACTTTGAATAACCGGGAAGATCGCCGGTTGGCGTCGTCGGAGTCGGATGGATGCTCGTATCGGTATAGGACGCGCTGCCGGTAATGCCAAAGCCCGAGAGGGCAGAGGTGAAGGCTTCGAACGGTAGGGTGCCCGCCACTTCGACACCGTAGAGCGAACCGCCCTGGCCGTTGACCGGAATGGTGATCAGGCCCGTGGGCGCGACCGTGACGCCGTCGCCCGGGCTGGAAAGTGCGAGCCCTTCGACCGGCACCTCCTCGATCGCGGTGTAAATGTAGCTCTTCAGGTCCTTGTAGAAGAACTGCGCGGCAATGTAGCCCTTGGCGCCGAAGTACTTCTCGAACGTCAAATCCACTGCATTGGCGCGCCAGGGACGCAGGTCGGGATTGCCCGATTTGCCCGTGACATAAGCGACGTCGCCCACGCGGCTGTAGTCGTAGCTGACCGAGGCGCGCATGTCGTCAAGGCGCGGCCGGATCGTCTCACGCGCCGCAGCGAAGCGGATCACGAAGTCATTCGGGAACCGCAGCGAGAGGTTCAGGCTGGGCAGAATGTCGGTATATTTCGTGGAGGCATGGCGGATCAGCGAACCAACATTGGGTGAACCATTGTCGTTGGTGCCCAGATAGACGGCGGATGCGCCCGTCGAATTCTGGTCGGTCAGGATCGCCTGAACGCCAATATTGCCGGTCAGCTCCGCACTGCCGATCATGCTCCTGATGTTGGCCTGCAGATAGCCGGTCATGAGCTTTTCGCTGATCGAGTAGCTCTTCACCACAACGTCGCCGTAGGGGTTGGGGACAAGCTGGTAGATCCCGTCCTTGAGCAGGGCGAGCGGATCGTAGCTGACGACGGGCCCCAGACCGAGGTACTTCAGATTGGTGGTGCCCAGCTGATAGGCTTCCGGGATCGCCACGCTGGTGGTGCCATCGGTGTTGGCGGTCAGGCCGAGGAAGTATTCATCCGGGACCAGCGACTTGGAGCGGTCGGTATAGTTCCAGCCCGCCTGGATACTGCTGAAGAAGCTGTTTTCGAGATCCCTGGAGACCTCGATGTGGTACTGCCACAGCTTATCCTTGACGATGCGGTTGTTGTAGTAGCCGTCCTGGCCGCCCAGGATGGTCGTCCCGTCTGTGGCGATCTGGGTGCCGCCCCAGCCCTGAGGCGAGGTCAGCAGGATCGAATTGTAGTCGCCATAGTCGAGGCCATGGGTGAAGTTCGTGCCCGAACCGCCGCTGGTGAAGCCGATCGTGTCGGTGGCGCCGGTATCGCCGCGGCCCGTGCCCGAATAGCTTTCGACCGTCAGTTCGTTGCGGTCGGTGCGCGAATGGCTGATGTCCAGCATCGCGTTCCAGCCGTCGTCGCCCTTCCATTCGTTGTTCCAGCCGAACGAATAGAGCTTGGCGTGGCGCTGGAATACGTCGTTGCGAACCACGCCCTTGACGCCATCATAAGTGCCCTGGGTCACCATGCCGTCGGTCGCGGTGTAGCCGTCCTGCAGCGTCGCGCTTGACCAGTAGAGCGGCAGTTCGATGCCGCGCTTGATCTGATCGTCCTTGAAGTTCGAATAGAACGCGTCGATCGTCGAGGTGAAACGCGGATCGGGGCGCCATTCGAGCGTGCCGTTGAGGCCGAGACGTTTGAGCTTGGTCGACGTGTTGTAGGACTTCGAGCCGCCGATCACATAGTCGCCGGCGTCCGTCTGCGGATAGCCCCAGGCGTTGAATTCCTGAATCTGGTAGGGTTCGTCCGTGTAGCTCGCGCCGAGCGTGATGCCGATCGTGTCGTTTGCGAACTGATCGACGTACATGCCGTTGATGCGATAGCCCATGTCATCGGACTTCGCGTTGAGCTTGCCGAGATCGGCGTAGGAACCACGGGCGCCGACCGAGACGATGCGCTTGCCCGCTTCCAGCGGCCGGATCGTGCGCATATCGACGGTGCCGGACAGGCCCTGACCGATCAGGCTGGCCATGGGCGTCTTGTAGACATTGACGGCGCTGATGACTTCCGACGGATACTGGTCGTATTCGACGGCGCGGTTGTCGCCGGTCGAGGTCTGTTCGCGGCCATTGAGCAGGGTGGTCGAGAAGTCCGGGGCCAGGCCGCGGATCGAGATCGAGTTCGAACGACCGGACACGCGTTGCGAGGTGAGGCCCGGCAGGCGGGCGATCGATTCCGCGATCGAGGCGTCGGGCAGCTTGCCGATGTCTTCGGCCGAGACGGACTCGACGATCTGCTCCGCCATCTTCTTCTTGTTGATCGCGTTTTCCAGGCTGGCGCGGTAGCCGGTGACCACAATGGCGCCGTTTTCAAGCGTGGCATCGCCTGACTGCCCGGGGGCGTCCTGCGCCTGCGCCGGAGTGGTGGCGATAAGTGCGGCAGCTATGGCCAGGCAGGACGATGTCCTGACGGCCGGAATCTCTTTACGAAGCGACATCTCTTGTCCTCTCCTGCACCAGCCAGACCCGGACAGTCTGATGGCTGGCATTGTCCATTCGGCGGGTCCGGCGATTACTGCCGCGACTCCGTCGATGCCCCCCGATTAGGCCGCGACAGCGCTACGCATAATATGGCATACGTATACGCAGGTACTGAGAGGCCACGGAGCGTTGCGAAGGTGCAACGGTTTTGTATGGCGCGTTTGCATTCGATTGTATCCTGGCTAATCGCCTGTAATCACAATACGTTTGCGCAAAACAAAAAGACGGGAAGGGGTGATGGGACGCAAGCCGAGCAACCGGCCCACCAGTTTCGACATCGCATACCGCGCAGGTGTCTCGCAGCCAACGGTCAGCCGGGCGCTGCGTGGCAGCCGCTCGGTCAGCGCGGCGACGCGTGCCCGGATCGAAGCGATCGCGCGCGAGTTGAACTACTCGGTCGACAAGAACGCCTCGTCGCTTCGCTCGCAGCGTTCCAACACGATTGCACTGCTGTTTTTCGAGGAAGAAACGCCGGACGATTCCAAGATCAACCCGTTCTTCCTCGCGATGCTGGGCGCGATCACGCGGCAATGTGCGAACCGGGGGCTCGATCTGCTGATCTCGTTCCAGAAGCTCGAGGACGACTGGCACGTGCGGTATCAGGATAGCCATCGTGCCGATGGCCTGATCCTGCTCGGTTATGGCGATTACACGCTTTACCGCAGTCGGCTGGAGCAATTGGTGGGGCAGGGTACGCACTTCGTGCGCTGGGGATCGGTGGGCGGAGAAAGCCTTGGTGCGACGGTCGGTTCGGACAATGCCGGGGCCGGGCGGATGGCGGGCGAACATCTGCTCGGGCTCGGGCGGCGGCGCATCGCATTTCTGGGGCAGGCTGATGAGCACTACCCGGAATTTGCCGATCGCTATCGTGGGCTGCGCTCGGCACTGGAGGCGGCCGGGATTGCGCCGGATCCTTCCTTGCTGTGCAACGCCATCAATCTGGAAGACGAAGGGTGCGATGCGGTTCGCAGCCTGCTCGCCGCTGGCGTGAAGTTTGATGCGGTATTTGCAGCCAGCGACCTGATCGCGATCGGCGCCATGCGCGCCCTCTCGGAAGCGGGCCTGTCAATACCGGGTGACGTCGCGGTCATGGGCTTTGACGACATCCCCGCCGCCAGTATGACCAATCCGCCGCTGACCACGGTAATGCAGGATCTCAGAGGCGCGGGCGAGTGCCTCGTCGATACGCTGATTGCGCAGATCGAGGATCAGGAAATTCCTGTCCCGACGCTTCCCGCGCGTCTGGTGATCCGCAGGAGCACGGCCGGCTAAAGCCTGCTTGAGCATTCGTATGCATCTTGCCGGGGCAGGCGGGCCGTGCAAGGCCGGGAATTCCACCGGAGGCGGCACCAGTTCGCCGGAAATGGAGAGGGACGCGATGAACGGACCGCACGGGGAAAAGCCCCGGCAGGGTTGGGCGGGGCTGTGGAATATCAGTTTCGGCTTTTTCGGTATCCAGATCGGGTTCGCACTGCAGAACGCGAACATGAGCCGGGTCTTCCAGTCGCTTGGGTCCAGCATCGATGATCTGCCTGCGCTGTGGGTGGCGGCGCCGCTGACCGGCCTGCTGGTCCAGCCCATTGTCGGCCACATGTCCGACCGGACCTGGCTGGGACGGTTGGGGCGGAGGCGGCCCTATTTCCTGTCGGGGGCGGTGCTGGCGGCGATCGCGCTGCTCCTGATGCCCGAAAGCGGCGGGCTGCTGATGGCGGCCATGCTGCTGTGGATGCTTGACGCGAGCCTCAATATTTCGATGGAACCGTTCCGGGCGTTCGTGGGCGACATGCTGCGGCGAGACCAGCACACTGCGGGCTACGCCGTGCAGACGGCGTTCATCGGCACCGGTGCGGTTGTCGGCTCGCTGTTTCCTTATCTGCTCGACCATCTGGGAGTATCCAACACGGCACCGGCAGGCGGCATTCCCGATACCGTACGCTACAGCTTCTGGGCCGGCGGTTTGGCGCTGTTCGCGGCAGTTATGTGGACGGTGCTGACGACGCGCGAGTATGCGCCGGAGGAACAGGCCGCGTTCGCCAGGGCCGAGCCCGAGGCAGGCGAGGGTGCACCTGCGGCGGTGGCGCTGGCCGAACGCGGTATGGCGGACGGTCTGGCATGGATTGCGGCAGGCGCGGTCGTTGCCTTGGCAGTGCGGGCATGGGCGCTTGAAAAGGAAGTCTATCTGCTAGCCGGGCTCCTCGCGGCCTACGGGGTGGCGACAATGGTGGCGATCCGTCTTGCCCGCAGCGGGCGCAGCGCTTCGATGCTGGCGGGGATCGTCGGCGATTTCTCGGGAATGCCGCCACTGATGAAGCGGTTGGCTTTCGTCCAGTTCTTCAGCTGGTCGGCGCTGTTCATCATGTGGATCAACACGACGCCGGTGGTGGCCCAGAACTTTTTCGGATCTGCGGATCCTGCCAGTGCGGCCTATCAGGAAGCGGGGAACTGGGTGGGGGTGCTGTTTTCAATCTATAACGGCGTGGCGGCCATTGCGGCGCTGGCTTTGCTGCCCTTGCTGTCCTCGCGGCTGGGCAAGGCGCGCGCGCATGCGATCTGCCTCATCGCCGGGGCTGCGGGTTTCGCCGGTTTCCTCGTCTTGCGTGATCCGGAAGCGCTGGTGATCTGCGAGGTCGGTATCGGCATTGCCTGGGCCTCGATCCTCGCCATGCCCTATGCCATCCTGGCGAGCAGCCTGCCGCAAGGCAAGCTCGGCATCTACATGGGGCTGTTCAATGTCTTCGTGGTCCTGCCGCAATTGCTGGTGGCCACGGTGATGGGTTCGATCATGAAGGCGTTCTTCCCGCATGAGCCGGTCTGGACGATGGCCTTTGCTTCCGTCACATTGCTGGTGGCCGCAGGTGCATCGCTTCGGATGGGCGGTGAGGTCCGGTAGGAAGATCCTGCCTGAGTAACGATAGATGCACGGTGTGAAATATTGCGTCTTTTCTCCGTATCGTTATTGCTTGATTAATCGACAGGCTCCCCGGGAAAGGATCTTCACACATGCGCGCCACCCCCGATTTCGATTTTGCGCTGGGCGAAAGCGCGCAGATGATCCGCGAGAGCGTTTCGCGCTTTGCCGACGAGCAGATCGCGCCGCTGGCGGCGAAAGTGGACGCGGAGGACTGGTTCCCGCGCCAGTTGTGGCCCGCGATGGGGGATCTTGGCCTGCACGGGATCACCGTCGAGGAAGACTGGGGCGGGATCGGCCTCGGCTATCTCGAACATGTGATCGCGGTCGAGGAAGTCAGTCGCGCTTCGGCTTCGGTGGGGCTCTCCTACGGCGCGCACTCGAACTTGTGCGTCAATCAGATCCGCCGCTGGGGAAGCGAGGAGCAGAAGGCGAAGTATCTGCCGAAGCTGATCTCCGGCGAGCATGTCGGCAGCCTCGCCATGTCGGAGACGGGCGCGGGATCGGACGTCGTGGGCATGAAGCTCAGGGCGGATACGGTGGCGGGCGGCTTCCGGCTCAACGGCACCAAGTTCTGGATCACCAATGGAACCTGTGCTGATACGCTGGTTGTCTATGCCAAGACGGGCGAGGGCTCGAAGGGCATCACCGCGTTCCTGATCGAGAAGGACATGCCTGGTTTTTCCATCGGCCAGAAAATCGACAAGATGGGGATGCGCGGCTCACCCACGTGCGAACTGGTATTCGAGGACTGCTTCGTGCCCGAAGGCAACGTAATGGGCCCGCTGCACGGCGGTGTCGGCGTGCTGATGAGCGGGCTCGATTACGAACGCGTGGTGCTGGCCGGACTGCAACTCGGGATCATGCAGGCCTGCCTCGATACTGTTATCCCCTATGTCCGTGAGAGGAAGCAGTTCGGCAAACCGATCGGCGCCTTTCAACTTATGCAGGCGAAGGTGGCGGACATGTACGTCGCGCTGCAGTCGGCACGAGCCTATGTCTATGCGGTGGCCAGGGCCTGCGATGCCGGGCAGACGACGCGCTTCGATGCGGCAGGCGCGATCCTGCTGGCGAGCGAGAACGCCTTTCGTGTTTCGGGCGAGGCGGTGCAGGCGCTGGGTGGAGCCGGCTACACCAAGGATTGGCCGGTCGAGCGTTACTTGCGCGATGCCAAGTTGCTGGACATCGGCGCGGGTACCAACGAGGTTCGCCGCATGCTGATCGGGCGGGAACTGATCGGGGCTGGCTAACGCCGGATCGGTTCGTGCGGCGCGTCTCCGCAATTCCGAAAGGCGCAAGGCTGATTTCCGATTGAGGACATCGGACTGGATAAATCCCTTTAACCGACCTAAACAAGTGATACACATTAGATCATAAGTCGGACTTGGCTCCGAGGCGGTTGGGATCGGGAGAAAGCGTGATGTCTACTGTACAGGCTCGGGGCTGCCCTGTTCATCAGGGACGGGATGACCGGAAGAGTGCGCGCCTGGCAGATGCCAATCTGGCCCCGGCGGAGAACGCTCGGGTGGTCGGTTCGTTCGCCGCCGGGCGCGAGATCTTGCGTTCGTCCAAGGTCCGACAGGCGGGGGCCGGTGCGGAAATGGTGGACCTCAGCCGGCCCGATGAGATCTCGTTCTTCTTTCTCGACGGCGATCAGCACCGCAAGCGCCGCGCTGCAGTGGCCGGGCTGTTCGCGCCCAAGACGATCGTCACCCGCCACCGCGCGGTGATGGACCGGACGATGGATTCGATCATTGCCAGCCTGCAGGAGCGCGGTGCAGCGCCACTCGATGAACTGAGCTGGCAGATGGCGGTGGATGTAGCGGCGGAGATTATCGGGCTGACCGAGAGCGACAGCAACGTAAACCTGGCCAAGCGGGTGAGGGCGGTGCTTGATTCCTCGGTTTCGCATAATCCGAGCATGCTCAAGAAACTGCTGTTCAGGGCGCTGATGATGATCCGGGTCGGCCGCTTCTGGAAGCATGATCTGCTTCCTGTGATCGAGGCACGGCGCAAGGAACCGAAGGACGATGTGATTTCCTACATGGTGAAGGAGAACTATTCGAGGAAGGGCATGATCATGGAAGCCCTGAGCTACGGCGGGGCCGGGATGATGACCACGCGCGAGTTCATCGTCATGGCCGCCTGGCACCTGTTCGAGAAACCGGCCCTGCGCGAACGCTTCCTGAGCGGGGACGAGGAGGACCAGTTCGCCATTCTCGAAGAGATTCTGCGGCTGGAACCGGTGGCTTCGCTGCTTCACCGCCGCGCGGTGGAGAAGACCGATAGCACTACGCGGGGCGGCGCGATGGCAGAGGACGAGACCGTCTGCATCTCGATCCGCGACGCCAATGTCGATGAGGCGATCACCGGGCCCTGTCCGTTCGAACTTGATCCCGACCGGGCAAAGCGGATGAAGGTGGTGGGCCCCTACATGAGCTTCGGCGACGGTCCGCACCGCTGTCCCGGTGCGCAAGTTGCCCTGCATGAAACCCGTGTATTCCTCGATCGGCTCCTGCGCCTGCCAGGCATCCGTCTTGAGGCAGAGCCGGACATCCTCTGGAATCCGCAGATACAGGGTTACGAGCTCCGGGGTGCCGTCGTTGCGTGCGATCAGGGCTGAACCCGATGGTCGCTATCCGTTTCATTGCTGCTGACGGCAGCGAACAGACAATCGACGCTACCTGCGGCATTTCCTTGATGGAGAATGCGATTGCCAACGGGATCGAGGGGATCGTGGCCCTTTGCGGGGGCAATGCCTATTGCGGAACCTGCAGAGTCCATGTCGAACCGGACTGGCGGGCTGTTACTGGCCTCGTTACCGAAATGGAGGAGCCGATGATCGAAGCGAGTGGCGACACGCATCCGGGCGTGCGCCTGTCATGCCAGATCGAAGTGTCTCCTGCTCTGGAAGGACTGGTCGTCCGTACCCCTGAGTCCCAGGAATAGGTGTTTTTCAGGCTGTCGCGCTGGCCGGTTCGATGGGGACAATCTGTTGGGCCAGGCGTTCCACTTCACCGCGATCGTGACTGACATAAAGGATCGGCAACTTCAGCTCGTCGCGAATGCGCTCGATCAGGCTCAGGATTTCCTCACGGCGACTGGCATCCACAGAAGCCAGCGGCTCGTCCATCAGGAGAAAGCGCGGGGCCGAAAGCAGTGCGCGGCCGATGGCGACGCGCTGGGCCTCGCCGCCTGATAGAGTTGCAGGCATGCGGTCGAGCAGATGTCTGATCCCAAGCAGGTCAAGCGTGATGTCTATGGAAAGCCAGCGCTCCTCCGGGCGAACCAGCCGCCAGCCATAGAGTAAATTGCGGCGGACAGACCGGTGCGGGAACAAACGATGATCCTGAAACACATAGCCGCACCGGCGCTTTTCCGGTTTGAGATCTATCTTGCGGGCGCGGTCGAACAATGTGGCGCCGGCGACGGCGATGTGCCCCTCCACAGGGCGCACCAGTCCGGCAACGGCGTCCAGAAGGCTGGTCTTGCCTGCGCCGGAAGGGCCGAAAAGTGCAGTAAGGCCTGGCCCGGCCGTGAATTCGTAGTGCATGCGCAGGCTGCCGCGTTGCAGCGTCATGGCGACGTCAAAGGACATGACGGTCCTTCCCCTGTCCATTCCGGCGCGAGAGCCATTCGGACAGCGCCAGAGCGCTGACGGAAAGGAGGACAGACAGCCCCGCCAGGCGGGCCACCTGCCATTCTGATCCGGGAAGCTGCAGTGCACTGTAGATTGCCAGCGGCAGTGTTTGGGTTTCGCCGGGAATGTTCGAGGCGAAGGTGATCGTGGCGCCGAATTCCCCTGTCGAGCGGGCGAGGCCCAGAACCAGCCCCGCCATGATCCCCGGTGTGGCGAGTGGCAAGGTGACGGAGAAGAACGTACGCCAGGGCCCCGCGCCGAGCGTGCGTGCCGCATTTTCCAGCCGCCGGTCGACCGTTTCCAGCGAAAGCCGCATGGCGCGCACCATGAGCGGCAGCGCCATCACCGCCGCAGCCAGCGCCGCGCCGGTCCAGCGGAACAGGAAGGTGAGGCCGACGGTTTCAGACAGAAAGCGGCCGACGGGGGCATTGGTGCCGAACGTCAGCAGCAGCAGCCAGCCTGTCACGACCGGGGGCAACACGAGCGGCAGGTGTACCACCGCGTCGAGCAGGACCTTGCCGGGAAACCGCCAGCGCGCCAGAATCCATGCCAGCGCGAAGGCGACCGGCATGATCGCCGCGATCGCTACGCTGCTGACCTTGAGGGAGAGAAGCAGGACTTCCCATTCCTCCGGAGAAAGTCCCTCCACCGCCATGGCCTATTTGGTGCCAAAGCCAAAGCGGCGAAATACGGCTTTGCCCTCGCTGGAAATCAGGAAGCGGCGAAACCCGTCGGCCTGCGGATTCTTCGACGAAGCGAGCAGTGCGACAGGATAGCTGATCTCGTCATGGCTGGTCTGGGGAAACACACCGATAACTTTAACCGACGGATCCGCTTGCGCATCGGTGCCGTATACAACCCCGAGCGGAGCGGCGCCGCGGCTCACGAGCGCCAGTGCCGCACGCACGTTTTCCGCGGGGGCCAACCTGCCTTGCACGGAATTCCAGATGCCCAGTCGTGTGAGCGCCTGTTTCGCGTAGACACCGGCCGGTACGCCATTCGGGTTTGCAACCGCCAGCCGTCCTGATCCCAACGCCTGAGCCAGCGGCATGTTAGGGCGCACCGTCAGTTTCACGGTGCTGCTGCGAGAGGCGATCAGCACCAGTGTGTTGCGCAGGAACGATATACGGGTGCCCGGCTTCAGCAGCTTCTTGCCTGCGACTTCGTCCATCCACGGCTCGTCGGCAGAGACGAAGATATCGGCAGGTGCACCTGCTTCGATCTGCCGGGCGAGCGCCGAGGAACCCGCAAAGGAGATGCGCGGGCGCGGGTGCCCTTTTGCACTCCAGGCATCCGCGGCGGCGTTCAACGATTCCTGCAAGCTGGCCGCGGCCAGTACCAGTGGCGGCTCGGCACGGGGGGCGGCAAAGGCTCCGTGTGCCGCCAGCATGGCTGTCAGAATTGCGAAAAGGGCAAGGGCCTTGCGCATTGCAGAACGTCTCCGGGCAGGTTCTGTATCTTAATGTATATGGATATGCGGCGATTGCCTAGCGCCAAAGCCCAGCCTTTGATCATTGGCGGGGCTGGAGAACCGGAACTCAGGCCTTCTGGCTCACACGCGGTTCGGTGAGGAGCAACTGTGAAAGCACGGCGCAGTCCTTGCCTTCGGCCGCGTTGCTCAGCGTGGCCTGCAAGGCACGATAGTGCGCGAGCACCCGTTCCCCCATCGCAGTAAGCCGCGCTCCACTGCCTTCGGCGCGGCCCGGAGCGGTATGCACCAATGGCTCCTGCCAGCACCGGTTCATGGCATCGACCAGCAGCCAGGCGCGACGGTAGCTCATTTCCATGGCGCGGCCGGCCGCGGAGATCGAACCATGTTCGCGTATTGCGTCCAGCAGGTCCGCCTTGCCGGGACCCATGGCGATCTCGTTCCCGCAATAGATCTGAATCTTGATCTTCAGTTGCATGGTGCGGCTCATGGACGGAACCTAGGCCCATCGTAAGGGCTCAGCAAGTCCGCGAACCACGAATCGCCTGCGCTGGCCGGCCCGAACTCTGTTGGCAGGATGCGCATGCGAAAATGTCTGTATGGAGCCGTCTTGGGGACGGACGGTCCGAACGGACGATGTTGCCACGCAACGAACGTGGTGTTCGCCTGTTCAGGAAAATGCTGCCATCATTTTCATTTCAAGGCCAAAGAAGAGTTTTGTGCGATGCAAAATCATCGCGGACTGATGTCTGTACACGGCTTTATGTCATCCATTTCTTGCCATGAAGATAGTCGTTCATGCCTGTGAAAGGCGGCGCTGGAACTGGAAAATATGGTGACACAATTCTGGCTTGAAATTACAATTCTTGTTATTAAAGGCTGGTGACGCGAACGACGTCAATAGACGCGCATTTTGCGAAGTGGGAAGAAAGATCGGGGTGGGGTACGCCTTTCTCCGACAAGTTGGGGATGCAGGATGAAGGTCGCAGAAGAAAATATCATCCGGTTCGATCATCGTCCGGAAGGGCCTGTAGAGCGCGATCAGGGCAGATCCGCCACGACGGTCTACCTGTCGCAACGGGCTCAGGATCTGGGGCAGGAGCACGACGCCCGTGGCTTGGTCATTGCGATCCTGTTGTGTGTGTGCTGCTGGGCGGCGCTGGGCTTCTTCCTGCTCTCCTGAACGGTACCGGCTGACGCTGGCGCGATTGGCGCAGAGCCCCGCGCTGTTTCCTATTCTGGCGGCTCTTCGAGCCAGCCGCCGGCCGTTGCAACGTAGAGGCGCGCGACGTTCTGGTATTGCCGGGTGCGCGTTTCCACGAGTGCCAGCCTAGCGCGCTGGTAGGATCGGCTGGCGTCGAGAACCTGCAGGATGCCGCTGTTGCCGACCTGAAAGCTGCGGCGGGACAAGTAGAGCGAGCGGTCGGCGATTTGCGCGGTTTCGTGCCGCGCGGCCAGTTCGCGGCTGTCGCTGTCGAGTGCGGATAGCAGGCTGGAAACCTGCCCGAAGGCTTCGGTCACGACCTGCTGGTACTGTGCGGCTGCGGCGCGGGCTTCGGCTTCGGCGCCGCGCTTGTTGGCCTTGAGGGTCCCGCCATGGAAGATCGGCGCTGTCATGCCGGCAAAAATATCGAAGGCGTTGAACTTGTTACTCAGGATTCGGTCCGGTTCGGACGTTGCCTGCGTGATCGAACCGCCCAGAGTAATGTCGGGATAGAGTTCCGCTGCTGCCACCCCAACGGCGGCAGTGGCGGCGTGCAGACGGGCTTCAGCCTCGAGGATGTCTGGCCGCTTGTGCACCAGAGCGGAGGGCAGGGCGACAGGCACGCTCGCAGGAAGGATGAAGTCGTCGAGCCCGAAGTCGGTCGGCTCCAGTTCGGCTGGGGAAATGCCGAGCAGAACCGCCAGCATCGTGCGCCCCTCGGCGAGTTGCTGCTCCATGGCGGGCAGGCTAGCGCGGTCGCTGGCGAGCTGTCCTTGCGCGCTCAGCACTTCCACCAGCGTGCCCGCTCCGGCTTTCCGACGCGACTGGGTCAACGACACGTTGCGCTCGTCTTCGGAGAGCAGCTTGCGTTCGGTGGCGACGCGATCGTTGAGTGCGGCAATCGCCAGCACTTGCGCGACCACCCGCCCGGCGATCACCAGATGCGCCGCTTCGGTGGCCCGGACTTGCGCTTCTGCCTGCGCCCTGGCCTGCTCCAGCGCGCGGCGGTTCTTGCCGAACAGGTCGAGATCGTAAGTGACGCCGCCGCCAACGGTGTAGAGGTCGAACTCGGGATTGGAGATGCTCGTGCCGCCGCCGAACCCGTCGAATCCGAAGGCCGCGAGGTTGACGCGTTCGTACTCGGCCCGTGCCTGCGCATCGACTTGCGGCAGGCTCTTGCCCGCGACCGCGGCAATGCGCTGGCGCGCCTTTTCGAGGGTGGCGCGGCTGGCGGCCAGGCTGTGGTTTCCGGCGATCGCACGATCCACGAAGCCGTCGAGGGCTTCCGACCCGAACGCCTTCCACCATCCGGAGGCAGGACCGTCGGCGAGTGCAGCGCGGTCACCGCCGTCATCGGCGTAGCCAGCCTTGGCGGAAGGCGCGGCCGGCGGAGTGAAGTCCGGCCCCACGGTGGTGCAGCCGGTGGCCATGAGACATGCGCCGAGCAGCGAAACAACGGCAGCGGCGGGCAGGGCGGCAGGCAGGCGCTTCATGTCATTCCCCAATTGGAAGGGTGGCGTCCCCGCCCTTGACCTTGTCGACCCGCATCAGGAGCACCAGCGGTATCAGGAACAAGGTGAGGAGGAAGACAAGGTGATAGATCGAGACGTTTCCGACCATACTGGCCTGACGGACTACTTCTCCGTTAAGGCCGGCAAGAGTGCCCGTTGAGCCGAAATCGAGGTCGGGACGAGCATATTGCACGATGGGGTTGTCGGGCCGCAGTCCCTGCACAAGTGTATTGCGCGAAGAGGCGATGTCCCGAACGAGATGCACGTTGAGCAGAGAAATGCCGATGGCGTTGCCGATATTGCGGGTGAGCGCATACATCGAGGCGCCTTCGTTGCGCAGCCCGGGCGCAAGCGTCGAGAACACCACGACCGAGAGCGGCACGAAAATCAGTCCGCTTCCCATGCCCTGTACGAAGCCCGTGATCAGCAGTGTCCGCTCATCGACGTAGAGGTCCATGTGCGAATACATCAGCATGCTGTATGCCATGATGGCGAGCCCGGCGATGATGATGGCGCGCACATCGATGCGTGCAACCAGCCGGGTGACGATGACCATCGAAAACAGGGTTCCGAACGCGCGTGGCAAGCCGACTACGCCGGTGTGCAGAGCCGAATAGCCCAGCAGTGACTGGGTCATCACGACCACCAGAGGGATCGTGGCAAAGGCGACGATCCCGATCATCATGCTGAAGAGGGACCCAACCGCGAAGTTGCGGTCGCGAAATAGCTGCGGGCGGATGAAGGTGTCACGTGCAGTGAACATGTGCACGACCGTCAGGTAGCCAGAAATCCCGAGGATCAGGGCATAGATCCGGATTTCACCCGATTCCCACCAGTCGAGGTGTTCGCCGCGGTCCAGAATAAGCTGCAGCGATGTCAGTGCGATCGACACGGTGATGAAGCCGAACAGGTCGAAACGGGGCACATCGCGGTTACGACGGCGTACCAGGAATGCGGCCATACCCAGGAACGAGAGAATGCCGAAGGGTACGTTGATGAAGAACACCCAGCGCCAGCTCAGTGTATCGGTAAGCCAGCCTCCCAGCGTCGGGCCGATGATCGGTCCTGCCATAGAGCCCAGCGCAAAGATCGCCATGGCCTTGGCATGTTCCTCCGGTGGGTTGATGTCGAGCAGGATTGCCTGGCTGAGCGGGACCAGCGAGGCTCCACAGGCGCCCTGCATGAAGCGAGCGAGCACGATCATCGTCAGGCTGGTGGAAAGACCGCAGAGCGCCGAAGCGGCGGTGAACCCGGCGACCGAGACCAGCATCACGTTCTTGCGCCCCACGCGCCCGGCCAGCCAGCCGCTGAGCGGCGTCGCGATGGCCCCGGCGACGAGGTATGAGGTCAGCACCCAGAGCACCTGCTCCTGCGAGGCGGAGAGGCTGGACTGCATGTGCGGCAGGGCCACGTTGGCGATGGTGATGTCCACCGCCACCATGGTGGACGCGATCATCGACGGAATCGTGATCAGCATCCGCCGCGCCTTGCTGGGATACTGGATGGGAAGTGCCGTTGCCGTCATCGCCCGGAGCCGCTTGCCGGTACCTTACTGCTTCTGACTGGGCGGGGTATCGGAACCGATGAGATGTCGTTCGTGCCCGGTATCGACCTCGACGCTGGCGCTGAGACCGGCGCTGAGCGGAAGGCCCTTCGGTGCCTCGTCGATCGCGATCTGGACCGGCAGGCGCTGGACCACCTTCACCCAGTTGCCCGTCGCGTTCTCGGCCGGAAGCACCGAAAAGCTCGATCCGGTGCCGGGGCTGAAGCTTTCGACATGGCCTTTCAGCGGGTGATCGGGATAGGCATCCACTTCGATCTCCGCAGACTGGCCGGGACGCATGTAGCGCAGCTGGTTTTCCTTGAAGTTCGCCTGAACCCAGAAATGCAGCCCGGTCATCATGAAGACGGGGCGGCCCGGAGTCACGTAGTTGCCGACCTGCAGCTGGTTGACGCGGGTGACGATCCCGTCCTGCGGCGCGCGCACGATGGTGTCGGCCAGGCTGATGCGGGCCTGTTCGAGCTTCGAGGCCGCCTTGCGGACATCGGGCTGCGCGGAAATGTCGCCTTCGGCATTGCCCGAAAGGCTCGCCAGCAGGCTGTCGGCCTTGGCCTGGGCGGCGGCAATGCTGTCGCGCGCCGTCTGCACTTCGGTGACGGCTTCGTCGTACTGGGCCTGCGATGAAATGCCTTCGGCCACCAGAGACTTCTGCCGCGCCGCCTCGCTCGTGGCGAGCTGGAAGCGGGCTTTGGCGGCGCTCACTTGCGAGAGCGCTTCACGGTAGTCGGCGCGAGTCGCGCTGACATCGGTGCGTGCGTTGGCAAGTTCGGCCTGTGCTTCGGCAACGGCGGATTCGAAACTGTCGGGCCGGATGCGGAAGAGTACCTGATCCTTTTGCACGCGCTGATTCTCTTTGACCTCAACTGAGACGACCGTGCCTGCGACGCTGGGGCTGATCGCCACCATGCCGGTCTGCAGCGAGGCGTTGTCGGTCGATTCGTAGCGGCCGCCGGTCAGGTAGAACCAGGCCGCGCCGGCCAGCACCAGCGCCGGACCCGCAATCATCAGAATCGTGCGCAGGCTGCGCTTGCGGGGCGGGGTGACGGCGTCGTTTTCGCCATCGGCCGCAATCGTGCTCTCAGCGTTCATGAAAATCCCTGTCGTGGCTGCTATGGTGCCGATACTAAGCATGGCTACTATCGGCAATAGGAAGATCTAGATGATGACCGAACGGGTACTGCCGCTGCAAGGGGTTCACAACTTCCGGGATTGCGGCGGCTATGCGGTTAGTGGTGGCGGACGGCTTCGGCGCGGCGTTCTCTGGCGGTCGGGACAGCACCATGGTGCGACCGATGCGGATCTGGCGGCGATTGCTGGGCTGGGGCTGGACAGCGTATTTGACCTGCGCAGTTCGAAGGAGCGCGCGTCACATCCCTGCCGCCGCCCTCAAGGCTTTGGCGCGGAAGTGTTTTTGTGTGGCGATTCGGAGAGGGTCCATGCACCGCACGTGGCCGCGGCGCATGTGCGGCCGCAGCGGACGCCCGAATCGATGCGTGAAAACCTGCTGCGCGCCTATACTGGCATCGCCTTTCGTCCCGAATTGCAGGCGATGATGCGCGGCTGGTTCGCACGGCTTTCTAAGGATGGTGGGCCGAGCCTGATTCATTGCATGGCTGGCAAGGACCGCACCGGAATCGCAGTCGCGATGCTTCACTTGGTTGCCGGCGTGCACCGTGACGACGTGATGGAGGATTACCTGCTCACCAACACCGCGGGCGATTCCGAAGCGCGCATAACGTCAGGTGCCGAAACGATCACCGTCGTTTCAGGGCCGCTCGAGGAGGATGTCGTACGGGTGTTGATGGGCGTGGAGCCCGAATACCTCGAAACGGCTTTCGCCGCCGTCGAGGCGCGGCACGGGACGGTCGATGGTTATCTGGAGGAAGCGCTAGGCGCAGGCCCTGCCACGCGCGAGAGGATACGCGGGGTATTGCTGGAGGGGTAGCGGTATCCGCTTGCCGAGTGCTTTGAAGGTGCCTCCAATGTAAGGGAAGCCGGGGATGGCGGACGTTCGAAACAGCCCACCCCGCGGCGGCTGACTTCGCCCGCGGCTCAGTAAGTCCCGGGGCCTGCAGCTTGCTGGTGGGGGGTAGCGGACTCTACGCCCGCTTCGCCGGTGCGCCCTGGCCGTTCGCTTTTCGATGGAAATACCGCCAGCGGCGACCATCGTCCCTCCACAAACTTACCCCAGAAACACCTTCACATCGCTCATGAACCGGTCGAACTGGTCGTGGTGCAGCCAGTGCCCGGCATTCTCGTACTCGATAAGTTTTGCTGTCGGGAAGTGGTCCATGCGTCCGTCGCTGGCCGGGCTGTTGGCGAAGCTGTCCTTGCCCCACAGCAGCAGCACCGGGCACGTGATCGCCTCCCACAGGGCGATGATGCCGTCGGTGGGCAGATCGGAACCGGACCAGATGTTCAGGTAGTTGTCGAACTTCCAGCTCCAGGTGCCGTCCTCGTTGCGGCTGGCGCCGTGGATAGTGAGGTGGCGGGCCTGTTCGTCGGTAAGGAACGAATTCTCCTCCTTCATCCTCTGATAGGCGTCGCGCCGGGTCGCGTACTTGCGCGGGTTGCGGCCCGAGGCCTTGCGTTTGTCCTCGATCCACTGGCGAAGGCGGTCGCCTACGCTTTTCTCTTCCAGCTGGCGGCGGATTTGCGGCGGCGGGCCGAGCCCTTCGATGTTGACGAACTTCGCCACTTTTTCCGGGTAGAGTCCGGTGTAGCGGGTGGCGATGTTGCCGCCGAGCGAATGGGCGATGATCGTCACCTGCTCGTAGCCCAGCGTGTGGACCAGTTGGGCGAAGTCATAGACGAAGGCGTCCATGCTGTAGTTGCCTTCGGGCGACCACTCGCTGTCGCCGTGGCCGCGCAGGTCCGGGCAGATCACGTGCCAGTCGTGCCGTAGTTCCTCAGCCACCCAGTCCCAGCTGCGGCAATGGTCGCGCCCGCCGTGCTGGAGGATAAGCGGCGGTGCGTCCGGATTGCCCCAGTCGACGTAGTTGAGGCGCAGGCGCTGCGAGATGAAACGGTTGGAGGTGGGGCCGAGTTGCGTTTCCATGCCCCGAACGTGGGACGCGCGGGCGCTGAGGTCAATCGAAGCTGTGATTTGCGGGGATGAAGCAAAACGATTGCCACCCCGCGCTTGGCAAACCCTGCCCCTTGTCCCTATCTCGCCCGCCAACGCAATTCACGCCGGAGGACAGACGTGGCGACGACGCACAAGACCCGCATGCTCATCATCGGTTCCGGCCCGGCCGGGCTTTCCGCCGCGATCTACGGCGCGCGCGCGGGCATGGAGCCGATCGTGGTGCAGGGCCTGCAGCCGGGCGGCCAGCTGACCATCACCACCGATGTTGAGAACTACCCCGGTTTCCGCGAAGTTATCCAGGGCCCCTGGCTGATGCAGGAAATGCAGGCGCAGGCCGAGCATGTGGGCACGCGGATGATGTGGGACACGATAACCTCGGTCGATCTGACCGGGGGTACCTTCAAGGCCATCGGTGACGGTGGCGACATCTACGAAGGCGATACGCTCGTGATCTGCACCGGTGCGCAGGCCAAGTGGCTGGGCGTGCCGGGCGAGCAGGAACTCTCCGGCAAGGGCGTCTCGGCCTGCGCCACCTGCGACGGGTTCTTCTATCGCGGCAAGAAGGTCGTCGTCATCGGCGGCGGCAATACGGCCGTGGAAGAGGCACTCTACCTCACCAACCACTCCGACGACGTGACCCTGATCCATCGCCGCGATTCCCTGCGTTGCGAGAAGATCCTGCAGGACCGTCTCTTCGCCAACCCGAAGATCTCGGTCGTGTGGAACAAGCGCGTCGAGCATTTCGTCGCGGGCGAGGCGGGCGACCTGCGCGCGCTGGCCCTGATCGACACCGTGACCGGCGTAGAAAGTGAGATTGAGACCGATGGCGCGTTCGTCGCCATCGGCCATGCGCCTGCGACAGAGCTGTTCAAGGGCAAGCTGGCGATGGACGATACCGGCTACCTGCTGGTCCAGCCCGGGACGCCAAAGACCGACATCCCGGGCGTTTTTGCCGCTGGCGACGTCTGCGATCACACTTACAGGCAGGCGATCACCGCCGCCGGCATGGGCTGCATGGCCGCACTCGATGCCGAGCGTTATCTGGCGGAGAAGGAATTCAAGGCGGGCTGAGGAAAAGCCCTCAGACCTGAAGGATTTCCAGAACCTGCAAGACAAGCCAGTCCTGCGCTTCGGGCTCAACATAGCTGTGCGAGGCGCCGGGACAGGTGCGGATGCGCTTGTCGGCCTTGTTCCACTTCGCCACGAAGGCAAGACCGGTGCGGTCGCGACCGGCGATCAGGAAGCGCACAGGGCCTTTGAACGAGGTCAGCCCTGCGGCGATTTCGCTTGCAAGGCCTGCGGCAGCCTTCGGGGAAGGCCGAAGCGCGGACAGCAGGCTGCGGACGAGCTTGCCGATGGGAACCTGCCCGGTCAGCAGGCGCCGGATCGCGGCCGGATCGGCCAGCCGCCGCCGGTAATGGTCGCGCACCACTTCGGCGGGAGCCTCTTCACCCTCATCTTCGATCGTCCAGGGATTGGACAGCACCAGCGCGTCGAGACCGGCACCACCGGCCAGCATCAACGCGGAGGCGGCGTCGCAATTGCCCAGTCCGGCAATGCGGGTGACATGGGGGCATTCCCGCCGGAACGCGGTCAGCGCGGCGGCAATGTCGGGCACGCTGGAGCGGAATTCGCCGTTGGTGCCCTCGCTGTCACCCGTGCCGCGCCGGTCAAAGCGCAGGACCGGGAAACCGGCCTTGGCGATCCGCGCAGCGAAGCGAGCCTGCCCGTTCCACGCACCGCCCCGTACCTCGTTGCCGCCGGTCACCAGCAGCAGGCCGGTTTTGCCGGGTGCCTCGTCGAGCGTGGCCGCAAGCTGCGCCCCCTCGCATGGGAAGGTGAAATGGCGGCGGCTCATCGCGCGATGCCCGCGATCACAATGGCGGCAAGGGCGTCGGCCTGCGCGCTGTTCTCGTCCGGCTCGGCGCGCGTCCACAAGCCGCTCCCGCCCAACGCGTCCTGTGCGATCACCGTGGCTCGCGGATCGGGAGCCATTTTCTCGAAATGGCGGAAGAAGTCGGCGCCGATCGGGTAGCCGCTCAGCTCGATGCCCGACACGACGGCCATTTCCGCCAGCAGTTCGCGCGTTTCCTCGCGTCCGGCCTCGCGCGCGGAAAGGATGCGCGCACGCATCATCTGGCGCAGGATTGATGATGCCTTGGCCGGGGCATAGTGCCACACAGGCAGGCCGGCGGGCGTGAACAGGCAGCCGCCGCGGATGCCGAGCGCGTGGGTGGCGTCGAAATGGCGTGCGGCGGCGGTGGCGGCGTCGGTCCAGTCGGTGGTGTCCTGCTGTTCGAGCGGTTGAAGGCTCTCATTACAGCCGGGAAGATCCGGCAGGAAGCCGTCGATTCCGGCGGCATCGAGGCGGCGCATGACCTCCACCGTGAAGCGGCGCAGGCGGTTGCTTTCGTCGAACAGGGCGGGGAGGATGAGCAGGCGGTGCTGGCGTCCCCTGTCGAAGACCAGGGCATATTCCCGGGCCGCGCCGCCGGCGGGCAGCGGGCAGGGCCAGGTTGCCGGGGTCATCGCGCCTCTCTCATGCCTCTGCGCGCTTGGCCTCGGCAAAGGCGAGCAGGCCGCCGAAGGTTTCGAGCATCTCGCCGTCGATCTCGTCGTCCTCGATGACGATTTCGAGACGGTCTTCCAGCTCGGTCAGCAGGCCTGCCACGGCCATCGAATCCAGCTCGGGCAAGTGGCCGAAAAGGCCGGTATCGGCGTCGAAACCGTCGGCCTGACCTGGCTTGAGGCCAAGCACATCCGTGAGGATGCGGCGCAGCAGCTGGTCGGTATCGTCGGACATGGTCCCTCGGTTCAATGGCATGATTAACGGCGCGCCCTCTAGCCGCGCTTGGCCCTTGCGGCAAGGTATCGCAGCCCCGCCTTCGCGAGAACCGGCCAGTTTTGTGGCGCCATGGGGCGCATCATGACCAGCCGGAAGCGCGGGCGGACCTGTTCCATCCAGTCGCGCTTGTAGGGATCGTTGCCGGTCCCGAAGTCGACCAGATCGACCTTGTCGGTGTCGATCACCTGGCGGAACAGCGCGGCGGTCAGCACCGATCCGGGTGAGAGTGGCCTGGCGGCCTCGCGGTGGGCGAGCTTGTGAATGAAGGCCGTGCCGCCCTCGACGGTCCACATCTGCGCAGCAATGGCTTCGCCGCCTGCCAGCGCAATACCCAGGCGCAGGCGGCCCGCATCGCCCTCGGCGCGGGCAAAGGCGCGCAGGAAATCGGGAGAGCCTTCCTCCGGTTTCCAGCTCTCGGCGTAGATATCTTCGTAGGCGGCCCAGACCGCGTCGTCGAAATGGGTGAGGACCTGCGTTTCGACCTTGCCCGACTTGCGCTTGAGCGTGGTGCGCAGCTTGCCGGGGCGGCCGGCGATGAAGGCTTCGTAGTCGCGCCCCGCGACGGCAAGAATATGGTTGGTGTCGCACACTTCGCGCAGCACCAGCCACCCGGCCGAGCGAAAGGCGGTTTCGAGCAGGGTGGCGCTGCCGTCTTCGTCCGGCACGCCCGACAGCGTTACGCGTTGAGACTTGCGGGCAAGATCGCGGGCGAGGGCGGTCAGCAGGGCCGGATCACCGCTCAGGATCGGGCGGAAGCGGAACGTGTACCAGTTCGAGAGTGCCGTCGGATGGCCGGATTGCGCGGTGAGCGGCAGCACGGCGGCATTGTTGCCATCGCGCGCCACGGCCAGCATCGGGCGCAACCCGCAATGCGCCTCGAGCATCAGCCACCATTCCAGCCGGTCGAACGGCGCGTGCTGGCAGGCGGCGGACAGCAGGCGGGCCAGCTGGCCATCCGATTGGACTTCCTTAAGATCGGAGTGATATGCGATCTTTACCACGTTACCTGTCATGTCCCCGGACGGAGCTTTTCCATACCCATGCGCGGCCCCCTCGAAAATCCGATCCTGCCGCTCGACCATCTGGCCCTTCGCGGAGCGGATGATGCCGATGCGCTGGTGCTGCGCGACGGCGTTGTTAGCTACCGAGGATTAAGATCACGTGTCTCCCGGCTGGCGGCCTGGCTGGCGCGTGAAGTGCCGGTAAAAGGTGCGCGGGTCGCGACATGGGCGGCCAAGGGCGAACTGACCTGCCTGATGCCGCTTGCTGCCGCGCGCGCCGGGCTGGTGCATGTGCCTGTCAATCCACTGCTCAAGCACGCGCAAGTGCAGCATATTCTATCCGACAGCGGCGCGGTGATGCTGGTGGGCACGCCCGCCCGCCTCAAGACGCTGGAAGAGGACGAGGTACCGGCCGGTTGCCGGGTGATGGAAGAGGCGCAGGCTTTGGCCGATGCTGCCGAACTGGACGGAGAGGCGGCGCCCTCTACGGCCAATCCCGATGATCTGGCGGCCATTCTCTATACCAGCGGCTCCACCGGGCGCCCCAAGGGGGTGATGCTCAGCCACGCGAACATGTGGCTGGGGGCCGAAAGTGTCGCGGATTACCTTGGCCTTGCCGAAGGTGACCGCACGCTCGCGGTGCTGCCGTTCTCGTTCGACTACGGCCAGAACCAGCTGCTGTCGACATGGTATGCCGGGGGTTGCGTGGTCCCGCTCGACTACCTCATGCCGCGTGACGTCATGAAATCGGTGGAGCGCCATGGCATCACGACGCTCGCGGCTGTCCCGCCGCTCTGGGTGCAGATCTGCGAGCTGGACTGGCCGCCCGAGACGGCAGCCAGGCTGCGGCGCTTGACCAACAGCGGCGGCGCGCTGACGGCCGATCTCGTAAAGCGCCTGCGCGGCCTGTTTCCGCAGGCGCGCCTTTTCGCGATGTATGGCCTCACCGAAGCGTTCCGCTCTACCTACCTCGATCCCGCGCTGATCGATACGCACCCGACCTCCATGGGCAAGGCCATCCCTCATGCAGAAATACTTGTTATCAATGATATGGGACAAGTTTGTCAGGATGGGGAAGAAGGCGAGCTGGTCCACTGCGGGCCGCTGGTCGGACAAGGCTACTGGCAGGACGCGGAGCGCACGGCCGAGCGGTACAAGCCTGCCCCGACCGCCTCGGTCTATGGGGGAATTGCCGTCTGGTCGGGCGACCGGGTGCGGCGCGATGCCGACGGGCTGCTCTACTTCGCCGGGCGGCGCGACGCGATGATCAAGAGCGCGGGCAACCGCATCAGCCCGCAGGAGATCGAGGAAGCCGCGCTAGCCACCGGGCTCGTGGTCGAAGCGGTGGCGCTGGGCGTGCCCGACGACCGGCTGGGGCAGGCGGTTCACCTGATCGTCCGCGCGGCGCCGGGCATTTCAGATGCAGAAGAAGAATTGCCGCGTAAACTCATGCAGGACCTTCCGAATTTCATGCAACCCAAAGTCATCCACTGGCGTGACGCCATGCCCGTGGGCCCCAACGGCAAGATCGACCGAACGGGGCTGCAGGCGGAGGTCATGGCATGAAGCCGCTCGGTCCGATCCCCGCCGGATACGAGGCGATTGACGGCGTTCTGGCCGTGGCCGGGCAGCCGGTGACGCATTGGGTGGAGCAGGCGGGCGGGACGCCGCTGTTCCTCTACAGCGCGGATCATGTGCGCCGCCGGGTGGCGGATCTGCGGGCGGCAATGCCCGAGCGGCTGGCGCTGCACTATGCGATGAAGGCGAACCCGTTCCCGCCGCTGCTGGCGCTGATGGCGACGCTGGTCGACGGGTTCGATGTTGCCTCGGGCGGGGAACTGGATATTGCCGCCAAGGCCGGCGTGCCGCTGGCCAAGGTCAGCTTCGCCGGGCCGGGCAAGCGCGATACGGAGCTGGAATCCGCGATCCGCGCGGGCGTGACACTCAATCTCGAATCCGAAGGCGAGGCGGCGCGGGCGATTGCCATTGGCGAGCGCATCGGCCTGGCGCCGCGTCTCGCGATCCGGGTCAATCCCGATTTCGACCTCAAGGGCTCGGGCATGAAGATGGGCGGCGGCGCGAAGCCGTTCGGCGTCGATGCTGAACGCGTGCCCGCGCTGGTGCGCACGGTGCTGGCCAGCGGCGCACAATGGCGCGGTTTTCACATCTTCGCGGGCAGCCAGGCGCTCGATGCCGAAGCCATCGCGGACACGCAGGCGCAGACACTGACGCTGGCCGCGCGGCTGGCGGAGGAAAGCGGCGTGCCGCTGCCGCATTGCAATCTTGGCGGCGGACTGGGAATCCCCTACTTCCCCGGCGATACGCCGGTCGATCTCCCACTGGTGGGCAAGCGGCTCGCCGAGCAGTTCGCGGTGCTGCCCGACGTGCTGGCGGAAACCGCGTTTTGCATGGAGCTTGGCCGCTATCTGGTGGGTGAGGCTGGGGTCTATCTCGCCCGCATCGTCGATCGTAAGGTCAGCCATGGCGAGGTTTTCCTCGTCACCGACGGGGGGCTGCATCACCAGCTCGCTGCCTCGGGCAACTTCGGAACGGTGGTGCGGCGCAATTATCCCTCGGCTATCGCCACGCGTTTCGGCGTGGCGGTCGAGGAAGAGGCCTCGATCGTCGGCTGCCTGTGCACTCCGCTGGACAAGCTTGCAGAAAAAGGTGGTTTTCCCCGCGCCGATGTGGGGGATCTGGCCGCCGTGTTCTGCGCCGGGGCCTATGGCGCCAGTGCCAGCCCGTCCGCGTTTCTGGGACAGGGCCCCGCGTTTGAGTTGCTCGTCTGAAAAAGCCGTAATGATTTAGGCCCTTACGCGTCCCGATTTTGGACCGGTCAATAAATCGACAGTCACGGCTAACGCAATGTTCACCCTTTTTTCGGATTACGGACGCCGGATTTTGCCAGCCGTCACTTCGAGCCTGCAGGCGTGGAGGCGGCTGGTGCAGACAAAGGTGTGTCCATGCCGCGATATCGTTTTGCCCGGATTCTGGCCGGTTGCGCACTTGCCAGTGCCACCCTGACGGGGTGCATGGGCTCGGCGTCCGGACCGGAGCTGCCCCCGGCTTCGTTTGTCGCGATGCAGGAAGGTCCGGGCGAGGAATACGTCATCGGCCCACTCGACACGCTAACCATTTTCGTTTGGCGTAATCCGGAACTCGGCGCGAAAGTGCAGGTGCGGCCCGATGGTCGCATTACCACCCCGCTGATCACCGACATGCCGGCCGTGGGCAAGACGCCGTCGATGCTGGCCGAGGACATCCGCCTCCAGCTCTCGCAGTACATCGAGGACCCGCTGGTCTCGGTGATCGTTGACAATTTCTCGGGCACGTTCAGCCAGCAGATCCGCGTCGTCGGTGCCACTGAAAAGCCGGCTTCGATTCCCTATCGGGCAAACATGACAGTGCTCGACGCGATGATCGCGGTGGGCGGCCTGTCTGAATACGCGGCAGGCAACAAGGCGCGCCTGATCCGCTTCGACAAGACCAGCGGCAAGCAGAAGGAATATCAGTTGCGTCTCGGCGATCTGCTCAAGAAGGGCGACAGCAAGGCCAACGTCATGCTGAAGCCGGGCGACGTCATCATCATCCCCGAAAGCATGTTCTGAGGAGCGGGTTGGCGCAATGAACAACCTCTACGAAGAGCTGCTTTCGGCGGTCCACAGTGTCTGGACCCGGCGCTGGATCGCGCTGGGTCTGGCGTGGGCGATCTGCCTGCTGGGCTGGTTCGTGGTGGCGCTGATTCCCAACAGCTATGAATCGCAGGCCCGGATCTTCATCCAGCTCGACGATGCGCTGGCCGAACAGGTCGGCATCGGCGTTGCTGACAAGAAGCGTGACATTGAACGTATTCGCCAGACGCTGACGAGTGCGGTTAACCTCGAAAAGGTGGTTCGCGGCACGCGCCTTGGCGATACCATCGAATCGCCCAAGCAGATGGAAGCCGCCGTGCTTCGCCTGGCCGACAATGTGAAGATCGTCAGCCAGCAGGACAACCTGTTCCAGATCACCGCGACTGCGAATTATTCGTCGTTTTCCGATTCCGAGAACGCCAGGCTGGCGCAGGCGGTGGCGCAGAAGCTGATCGACATTTTCCGCGAGGAGAACCTCTCGGGTGACCGCGGCGAAATGGTCGAGACGCTGGAATTCGTGAACCAGCAGCTGCGCCAGCGCGAAAAGCAGCTGGAATCGGCCGAGCAGAAACGCACCGCGTTCGAGGCGGAACATCCCGAGCTGGCCCAGGGCGGCGCGGCCGTGGTGCAGCGCCTTGAAACCTCGCGATCTTCGCTGCGCGATGTCGAGGCAGATCTTGCCGGAGCACAGAGCGCGCTGGCCGCGATAGACGGACAACTGGCCGGAACACCCCGTACGATCGCCGGCGCTGGCGGCGGAGCGCAGGCGGCGCTGGCCAAGGCCCAGTCCGATCTGGCCGGAATGAAGGCAAGGGGGCTGACTGATAGCCATCCCGACGTGGTAGCGGCGCGCAACCAGATCGCCGCGCTCAAAGGACCGGCGGCGCAAGAAGCGGCGAATGGCGGTGGCGCGATCAACCCGGCTTACTCGTCGCTCCAGTCGATCCGTGCCGAGCGGCAGGCCAATGTCCAGGCGCTGCAGTCGCGCAAGGCGGCTTTGCAGTCCGACGTGGCCTCGCTGATGGCTTCGGCGATCAAGGATCCCGAACTCGCCACCGAAGCGCAGCGCATCAACCGCGACTATGACGTGCTGCGCCAGCAGTATGACAAGCTCCTGCAGGACCGCGAGGAACTCAAGCTGCGCGGCCAAGTGAAGACCGAGCGCGAGGCGGTGAAATTCGAGGTGGTCGATCCGCCGACGACGCCGCGCTCGCCGGTCGCTCCCAACCGTCCGGTGTTGTTGCTGGGCGTGTTGGTGGTCGGGATCTGCGGTGGCTGCGCGGGGGCTTTCGCACTCAGCCGGGTACGGTCGGTGTTCACCACTACGTCCGGGCTCGAGCGGATTACCGGTCTGCCGGTTCTCGGCGCGATCTCGCAAAACCTGACGGACGATGCGCGGGCGTTGGGCCGCAAGCGGTTGAAATACTTCTACACTGCTGGTGCGGCGCTGTGCGGACTGTTCGTGGTGCTGCTGGCCGTCGAATTCGTCCAGCGCGGAATGGTGGCCTGAGGGAAGCGGACATGACCGAGCACAGCAAGATCCCCATGCCCAAAGGCGCCTCCTGCCCGCCGAAGCCAGGCGAATCGCTGATCGAGCGTGCCGCCGGGCGCTTCGGCCTGAACAGCTTTATTGCCCATCCTGCTCCGCTTCCTCCTGAAGCACAGGCACTGGCGAAGGTGGCAGTGCCTGTGCCCCCTGCGCAGCCGCCGCAGCCTGTGGCGAAGGCGGGCGCTCCGGCGCCGATGGCATCGCAAGGTGAATCTGCCACCCAAGCTGCGCCTGCACCTGTCGCCGTGCCGGTGGAATTCAACGGAACCCGCCATCACGTGGACCGCGAGCACTTGCGCGAGCAGGGGCTTATCGTTCCTGAAGGCGCGGTAACGGCGCTCCTTGAGGAGTTCCGGATCATCAAGCGCCAGATCCTCGTTCAGGCAGCGGATTTACGACGCCAGAAGGCGGGCCCGATGGCGCAGCGGGTACTGATCGGCTCGCCTCTCCCGGGGGAAGGCAAGACCTATTGCGCGCTCAACCTTGCCCTTTCGATCGCTGCGGAAAAGGAAAGCGAAGTCCTGCTTGTCGATGCGGATTTCGCCAAGCCGTCGATCCTTTCTGCGCTCAGGCTGCCGGGTGGTCCGGGGCTGATGGACGCGCTGATGGATGAGAACGTCGATGTAACCGAATGCGTGCTCGGCACCGACATTCCGGGGCTTTGGGTGCTGCCTGCGGGCGATACGACCAGCCATGACAGCGAGTATCTGTCGAGTTCTCGCACGGGCCGCGTGCTGGATCGTCTGACCCAAGGCGCGCCGCACCGCATCATCATTTTCGACTCCCCGCCGGTCCTCGCCGCCTCGCCTGCGGCGGAACTGGCGAAATATGTCGGGCAAGTCGTGGTGATCGTACGCGCTGACCGGACTGGTCAGGGGGCGCTGGACGATGCGATCTCGCTGCTCAATGCCTGCCCAAACGTGCAACTGCTGCTCAACGGTGCGCAATTCAGCCCGAGCGGACGCCGGTTCGGTTCCTACTACGGGTACAAGGGATGACCTGGCTGCGACAGTCGTTGCCGCGAGGGCTCTCCGCGAGCGCATCGCTGTGCGCGGTGGCACTTCTTGCCGCACCTTGCACAGCACGGGCCCAGACCATCGGCTACGAAGGTGGCGGGAGCAGCATGAGTGGCGGCGATCAGGGCGAAACGCCGGTCTACCAGCCCGCCGGATCCAGTAAGCGTGGGGGTAAGGGTAGCCACAAGGGCAGCAAGCGGCTCGAAATCAGCCCATACATCGAGGTTGACCAGATCGTCGATGCGCAGCTTTCGCCGGGCAACGATGTGCTGACCTATACCCAGCTTGCGGCAGGGGTTGATGCGGGCATAGCGGGGCGCAACAATGCGGCATCGGTATCCGTGCGCTACGAGCGCCAGTTCGGCTGGGGCAAGAAGGCGCGGGATGGCGATGCGATCAGCGGTATCGTGCGCGGGTACACCACCGTAGCACCGGGCGTGACGCTGGAGGCGGGCGCCCTGGCCACGCGGGCCTCGTTCAATGGCACCGGTTCCTCCGTCGTTTCGGACAAGACCCGCACCGATATCTATTCGGTCTATGGCGGCCCTTCGGTGGCGACGCGCGCCGGGGCGGTGGACGTCACCGCCAACTATCGCGCGGGCTTCACCAAGGTCGACCAGTCGAATGCCTATGTCGCGAGCGTCGGTACCGCTGCCGCCGACACCTTCGACAAGAGTGTGACGCAGGTCGCCGACCTGGAGGCAGGCGTGGCTCCTGGCGCAGTGCTGCCTGTCGGTCTCGGCGTAGGCGGCAGCTTCTATCAGGAAGACATCTCGAACCTCGACCAGCGCGTGCGTGACATGCAGGCGCGGGCGATGGTGACCGTGCCCGTCAGCCGCACGGTGCAGGCTGTGGCGGCCATCGGCTATGAGGACGTCGAAATCTCCAGCCGCGATGCCGTGCGCGATGCTGATGGCAATCCTGTGATCGGCTCCGACGGCCGCTATGTGACCGACAAGAGCGCCCCGCGCGTGCTGGCCTACGACGTCAGTGGTATGATCTGGGATGTCGCGGTCATGTGGCGCCCGAGCCGCCGCACCTCACTGTCCGCGCATGTCGGACGCCGCTATGGCACCACAAGCTTCGGTGGAACGCTGTCTTACGCGCCCGATGACCGCAGCCAGTTCAGCGTCGCCGTGTACGACAACATTGCCGGTTTCGGCGGCCAGCTCAATCGCCTGATCGACGACCTGCCCGACGACTTCGAGGCGGTGCGCGATCCGGTGACAGGTGACCTCACGGGCTGCGTGTCCTCGCTCGACGGCAGCAACTGCCTGTCCGGCGCGCTCGCCTCGCTCCGCTCCTCGACGTTCCGGGCGCGCGGTGTCGCCGCCAGTTTTACCAAGAAGATCGGGCTGCTCGATGCCGGTGTCGGGCTCGGTTATGACCGCCGCAAGTTCATAGCCGCGGAAGGGACTGTTCTGGCTTCGGCGAACGGGGTGATCGATGAGAGCTACTGGCTCGCGGCGTATCTGAGCGGGCGGCTGGGACGGAATGCCGGCTGGTCGGCGAATGCCTACGCCAACTGGCTGTCGAGCAACGATGCGCTGTTCGCGGATACCGCCGCCTACGGGGCCTCGGCCAGTTACTTTCGCTTGCTGACCCGGCGTCTGCGCGCGAGCCTTGCGGTTGGGATCGACGGGGCAAGCCGCAAGGATCCGGCGATCGACGATATCTGGACGGCTTCGGCGCTGGCCGGCCTTCGCTACAATTTCTGAGTCCGACAGGAGGACCAACAATGTTCGACGATTTCTACGGACTTCAGGCAAAGCCGTTCCAGCTTACCCCGGACCCGGAATTCTATTTCGAGAGCGTGACTCACCGCAAGGCGCTGTCCTACCTCGGCTACGGCCTGGCGCAGGCCGAAGGCTTCGTGGTGATCACCGGCGAGGTGGGGTCCGGCAAGTCGACGCTCGTCGCCTATCTGATGGCCACGATCGATCCCTCGCGCATGACGGTGGCCAATGTGGTGACCAGCGCGCTCGACGGTGAGGCGATCGTCCATGTTGTCGCGCAGGCTTTCGGCCTGCCGGTGACGGGGCATGACAAGGCCTCGGCACTGGGGGCGATCGAAGCGTTTTTCCACGCGGAAGCGCGGCTGGGCCGCCGTTGCCTGCTGATTATCGACGAGGCGCAGAACCTGGCCGTAGGGGCACTGGAAGAGTTGCGCATGCTGTCGAACTTCCAGCTCGGCTCGCATCCGTTGCTGCAGACGCTGCTACTCGGCCAGCCCGAGTTCCGCGACACGCTGATGCACAGCGATCAGCTCGAGCAGCTGCGTCAGCGGGTGATTGCAACGCACCACCTCGGGCCGATGGAACGCGAGGAAGTGCAGGCCTATATCGAACACCGTCTCGGACGGGCCGGCTGGAAGGGCAATCCCGGTTTCGACCCGGTCGTCTTCGCGGAAATTTATGAAGCGACCGGCGGCATTCCGCGCCGGATCAACCAGATCGTCAACCGCCTGCTACTGCTCGGTGCGGTGGATCAGCGCGACACTATCGACAGCGCCATGGTCCATCAGGTGCTGGACGAGATGAGCGACGACGGGTCTCTGGCGCTGGTCACGCAGAATCCCGAAGCGGGAACGATCCCGCCGGTCGCGTTGACAGCAGAGCAAGGGAGCAATGCTGTGGCACCCGCCGCGGCGCCTGCCGGGATCGATATGATGGCTGCTACCGCGCTAATCGAGAAGGCGATGGCCGATCGCGACGCGAGGATCCACGAGCTGGAGCAGGCCGTGCTCGAACTTGCCGCCACGGCTCAGGGGCGCGATGCGGCTGACGTGCAGCAGGGTTCCGGTCAGGTGCTCGTGGATGACCTGCAGGCCCGTCTGGTCGAGGTCAGCGATCACGCGGCGCGGCTCGAGGCCCGCCTTGGCGAGCAGGAGCGCCTGTTGCGTCATGCACTGACGATGATGATCGAATGGATGGAAAGCGGCGACGGACAGCGCGAAGCCGCCTGACCATCCGGCCGTCTGGAGTTGCGTCCGATGAATACCAGCCAGCAGCCGGTCAACGGGCTTTCGGTCGATGTCGAGGACTGGTTTCAGGTCGGCGCCTTCGAGACGGTGATCGACCGCGAGAGCTGGCCCACGCTGACTGGCCGGGTGGAGCGCAATTGCGCGGAAATTCTGCAGCTCTTTTCTGATACCGGAGTGAAGGGCACGTTCTTCACATTGGGCTGGATCGCCGAGCGGCACCCGGAGATGATGCGCCGGATTGCGGCCGAAGGGCACGAGATCGCCAGCCATGGCTGGGATCATGAGCGCGTATTCCGGCTCGGCGCCGAGGGCTTCGCCAAGGATGTCACCCGCGCCCGCAAGGCGATCGAGGATGCCTGCGGGGTCGCGGTGAAGGGCTACCGTGCACCCAGTTTCTCGATCGACGCACGCACGCTCTGGGCGTTCGAGGTGCTGGCCGAACAGGGCTATGCCTACAGTTCCAGTGTCGCGCCGATCGTGCACGACCATTACGGCTGGCGCGAGGCGCCGCGTTTTGCGTTCCATCCGCTGCCGGGCAGCGATTTCGTGGAAATTCCGGTGACGACCGCGCATTTCGCCGGGCGGCGGCTGGCTGCGGGCGGCGGCGGGTTCTTCCGCGTGCTGCCCTATGGCTTTACTCGCTGGGCGATCCGGCAGGTCAACGGGCAGGACCAGCGCCCGGCGGTGTTCTATTTCCACCCGTGGGAGATCGATCCCGGCCAGCCGCGCGTTGCCCATGCGCCGCTGCGCTCGCGGTTGCGGCACTACACCAATCTCGGCGTGATGGAGAGGAAGCTGCGCCAACTGATCGGCGATTTCCGCTGGGGCCGCATGGACGAACTGGCAGCGCGCGAAGCGGCAAGGGCGGAGGCACTGGCGGCATGAACGCGCCGTTCCCCCTGACCCGCAGCTCGGTGCGCATTGCGGCGCTGCACGATCCGAACGAGATCACGCGAATCGAGGCTTACGTGGCCCGCCATCCGCATGGCACACCGTTTCACCGTCCGGCCTGGTTCCTGTCCGTCGCCGAGGCGACCGGGAACGAGGCCCACGCGCTGGTGAAGACCCGTCAGGGCGAGATCGTCGCGTTCCTGCCGTTCGATGCCATTCACTCGCCGGTGTTCGGGCGTGTGCTGGCCTCCACCGGCTTTGCCGTCGGTGGCGGTTTGCTGGCCAACGAGGATGTCGATCCGCGCAGCATGTTCGCCGCGGCCGAGGAACTGGCGCGGCGTCTGTCGTGCCCGACGATCGAATTGCGCGGTGGCCCGATGCCGCAGGAGCAGGGCGGCTGGGCGCTCAAGACCGAATCGCACTGCAACTTCGCCCGCCCGCTGGCCGCAGATGACGAAACGCAACTGCTCGACATTCCGCGAAAGCAGCGCGCCGACGTGCGCAAGGCTCTGGCGAACGACCTGACGGTGGAAGTGGGCACGGCCGAACGCGACCGGCAGGCGCATTACGAAGTCTTCTGCGAAAGCTACCGCAACCTCGGCACCCCGGTGTTCCCGCGCGCGCTGCTCGACAGCGTGGTCGATGCCTTCGGCGCTCAGGCCGATATCCTCACCGTGCGCCACGAGGGCAAGCCGGTGGCGAGTGTCATCAGTGTCTATCATGGCGGCGCGGTCATGCCCTATTGGGGCGGCGGTACGTGGGAAGCGAGGCGCCTGCGCGCGAACGACCGCATGTATTACGAGCTGATGCTCCACGCCCGGCGGCGCGGCTGCACGGTATTTGATTTCGGCCGCTCCAAGACGAACAGCGGCGCCTATCACTTCAAGCGCAATTGGGGTTTCGAGCCCGAACTGCTGACGTATGCGACGTGGACGCGGCCCGGCACGGCCAAGCGCGGGGCCGATCCCACCAGTTCCAAGCTCTCGTTGCAGATCAAGGTGTGGCAGCGCCTGCCGCTACCGGTCGCTAACCGCCTCGGGCCACTGATCGCGCGCGGGATCGGCTGATGGGCGAGATCCTGTTTCTGGCCCATCGCATCCCGTTCCCGCCGGACCGGGGCGACAAGATCCGCTCGCACCATGTCCTGAAGGCGCTGGCGCGGCTGGCGCCGGTTCATGTCGCGACATTCGCGGATGATGAGCAGGATCACCGCTTCGAGGCCGATCTTGCCGCGCTGAGCGCCAGCTATCGCCTTGTCCGCCGCCGCAAGCGGCTGCCGGTGGCCGGGCTTGAGGCGCTGGCGACGGGCAAGCCGCTGAGCATCGCCGCTTTCCATGACAGCCGTCTCGAACGCTATGTCCGCAACGTGCTCGCGCAGCGCGACATCAGCGTGATCTACATCTTCTCCGGCCAGATGGCACAGTACGTGCCCAACGGTTACCGGGGACGCGTGGTCGCCGATCTGGTCGACGTTGATTCCGCCAAGTTCGAGGCCTATGCCACCAAGAGCCATGGTATCCGGTCGTGGATGGAGCGCCGCGAAGGGTACCTGCTGCAGGCTGAGGAAGCGCGGATCGCTGGGGCCAGCGATGTCACCCTGCTGATCAGCAAGGCGGAAGCGGCGCTGCTCCACGCACGCCTGTCTGATCCGGCCGCGCGGGTCTGCGCGATGGGCAATGGCATGGACAGCGTCTGGTTCGATCCCGCGCTGGTCACGCCGGAGCCGCGCATGACCGCTTGCGGCGCACCGCGCCTGATCTTTACCGGCCAGATGGACTATGCGCCCAATATCGAGGCGGTCATGCGCGCGATCGACCGGATCATGCCGCTGGTGCGCGAAGCCTGCCCGCAGGCCAGCCTGCACGTGGTCGGCCGCAATCCGCCTGCCGTGCTTCAGGCACGCGGGGGGCGTGACGGCATCGAAGTCTGGGGCAGGGTGGAGGACGTGAGGCCGTGGCTCGCCGCCGCCGATATCGCGCTCGTCCCGCTCGAAATCGCGCGCGGTGTGCAGAACAAGGTGCTCGAAGCCATGGCCATGGCGCTGCCGGTCGTTCTTTCGCCCGGTTCGGCGACCGGGATCGATGCGCAGGACGGGCGGGACTTTGCCATTGCGCAGAGTGATGCCGAGCTTGCCGGCGCCGTCGTCGCGCTGGCGCACGATCCGGCACGGGCCCGGGCCATGGGCATGGCTGCGCGCGAATGGATCGTCGGCCATGCGGCATGGGACGCTGCGCTGGCACAGCTTCCGGGCTATCTCGGTTTCGAGGGCAGCGAGGACATGAGCGATGCCGCCTGAAATGCGCGCCGTGATGACCTCTGTTACTGCGGCCGGACAGCGGCTGTCTCCCGCCTGGCATGCGGCGCTGGTCCGGCTGGCGCTGGTGTGGGCTGTGCTGCTCGCGGTCTTCGTTTCCGACTGGGCAGCGATGGCGCGGCAATGGTGGGACATCTCGACCTATAACCACATCGTCCTGATCCCGGCGATCCTCGGCTGGCTGGTTTGGCAGCGCTGGCCGGAACTCGAAAGGCTCGAGCCGAAGGTGTGGTGGCCCGGCCTTGTGCCCTTTGCAGCGGCAGCATTCCTCTGGTTACTCGGCGCGATGTCCGGGCTGGACATCGCCCGGCAGGCGGCTGCGGTCGCGATGCCGGGAGCGGTGGTGCCGCTCTTGCTGGGTGTTCGGGTGACGGCAGGGCTGCTCTTCCCGCTCGCCTACATGGTTTTCCTCGTTCCGGTGGGCGAGGAGCTGGAAAACATGCTTCAGATGATCACGGCGGAGATCACTGTCGCCCTGACGCATCTGAGCGGTATTCCCGCGGTGATCGACGGCGTGTTCATCGACACGCCTGCGGGCCTGTTCGAAGTTGCCGAGGCGTGCTCCGGCGTGAAGTTCCTGATCGCCATGATTGCCTTCGGGGTGCTGGCGGCCAATGTCTGCTTCGTGAGTTGGCGCCGTCGCGTGGCCCTGATGGTGGCCTGTCTGGTCGTGCCGATCGTAGCCAATGGCATTCGTGCCTGGGGCACGATCTACGCCGCGCAGTTCTTCGGCGTCGAAGTGGCGGCCGGGTTCGATCATATCGTCTATGGCTGGTTCTTCTTCGCGATCGTGCTCGCGCTGGTGATCTTCGGTGCATGGCGTTTCTTCGACCGCCAGCCCAGTGCACCGGTGATCGATGCTGAGGCCCTTGCGGCATCGCCTCTGCTGGGCCGTCTGGAGACGAGGGCGGTTTCGGGCGGAAAGGTGCTGGCTGCACTCCTGCTTCTGCTGATAGTGGTGCGTGGCTGGGCCTATGCGGCCGATACGCTGGCGGCGCCGCTGCCCCGGCAGATCGACCTGCCCGCCGTTCCCGGCTGGACGCGCGTCGATTACACGCCGCGGATCTGGTGGGAACCGCGCGCCGAGGGGGCCGGGCACCGGCTGCTCGGGCGCTACAGGGACCAGCAAGGCCGGCAGGTCGATGTCTTCGTGGCGCTCTATTCGCGGCAGGGCGAAGGCCATGAAGCGGGTGGCTTCGGGCAGGGTGCCCTGATGCCGGACAGCCCGTGGGCCTGGCAGGCACCAGGGCCTGCTTTCGGCGACGGGCGGAGCGAACGCCTGCTGGGCGGGGGCACTGCCAAGCGGCTGGCCGTCACCTGGTACCGCAACGGCAGTCTGCTGTCGGGCAGCAATGCCCGGCTGAAGCTGGCGGTGATGGCCAACCACCTGTCCTTCCATGTGCGGCCCACCACGATGCTGATACTCTCGGCGGAAGATACGGCGCAAGGCCCGGCCGAAGAGGCCATCCGCCATTTCCGCGCGTCCACAGGCCCGCTGGGGCCGTGGATGGACCGCATGACTCACGTCCGGTAAAGTCCCGGCCTCATGTGCGGTATTGCCGGTATCTTTCATCTGGAAACGCCCAAGCCGGTCGATCCCGCAAGGGTCGATGCCATGTGCGATGCGCTCGTGCACCGCGGGCCCGACGGGCACGGCGTCTGGACCGCGCCGGGCGTGGGGTTGGGCCACCGCCGCCTGTCGATCATCGACCTTGCCGGTTCGCCGCAGCCGATGGCGTCGCTTGATGGCCGTGCGATGCTGGTGTTCAACGGTGAGATCTACAACTACCGCGAATTGCGGCAGGAGCTGAAGGAGGCTGGCGCCCACTTCCGCACCGACGGCGACAGCGAGGTCATCCTTGCCGCCTGGCAGCGCTGGGGGCCGGATTGCGTCAGCCGGTTGCACGGCATGTTCGCCTTCGCGATCTACGATCTCGATGCGCGCACGCTGTTCCTCGCGCGCGACCGGCTGGGGGTGAAGCCGCTCTATCTCGCGCCGCTCAGCGACGGCAGTCTGGCTTTCGGCTCGGAGCTGAAGGCGCTGTTGGCGCATCCGCTGCTGCGGCGGGAGATCGATCCGCTCGCGGTCGAGGACTATCTTGCCTGGGGCTATGTCCCCGATCACCGCGCAATCCTGAAGGGCGTGACGAAGCTGCCCGCGGGGCGTTCGCTGCTGCTGCGCAACGGCGCGCCGATGCCGCGCCCCAGCCAGTGGTGGGACGTGTCTTTCGAACACCGCCACAAGGGCAAGGTGGCCGATCTGGAAGCGGAACTGCTGCACCTGATGCGGCAGGCGGTTTCCTCGCGCATGGTGGCCGACGTTCCGCTGGGCGCCTTCCTTTCGGGTGGGGTCGACAGTTCCAGCGTTGTCGCGCTGATGGCCGAGGCCAGTTCGAACCCGGTCAGGACTTGTTCGATCGGGTTCGACGTCGCCGCGCTCGACGAAAGCGCCTACGCCACGCAGGTCGCGCAGCAGTACCACACTGATCACGCCTCGCGGCTGGTCTCGCCCGACGATTTCGAGGCGATCGATGCGCTGGCGGGCATGTTCGATGAACCTTTCGCCGATGCCTCAGCGCTGCCGACCTGGCGGGTTTGCCAGCTGGCGCGGGAATCGGTGACGGTCGCTTTGTCCGGCGACGGCGCCGACGAGGCGCTGGCGGGCTACCGCCGCCACTTGTTCCAGTACAACGAGGACCGCGTGCGCTCGTTGCTGCCGCAAGGGTTGCGCGGCCCGGTGTTCGGAACCTTGGGGGCGATCTACCCCAAGGCGGACTGGGCGCCTCGGCCGTTGCGCGCCAAGACGACGCTGCTCTCGCTGGCGGGTGACAGTGCGGAAGGGTACGCGCGCGCTCTGGCGGTGACGTCACCGGAATTGCGCGAAGGGCTCTATACGGACGCCTTCAGGCGGTTGCGCGGGGAATACCGAGCAGAGCAGCCGCTGTATGACGTCATGCGGTCGGCTCCGGCGCGTTCGGGGCTGGACCGGGCGCAGTACGCCGATCTCAAGGTCTGGCTTCCCGGCGATATCCTGACCAAGGTCGATCGGACCAGCATGGCGGTCAGCCTGGAATCGCGCGAACCGCTGCTCGATCACAGGCTGATCGAATTCGCTGCCGGCCTGCCCGAATCGATGAGGGTGCATGGCGGGCAGGGCAAGTGGCTGATGAAGCGCACCATGAGGCGGTTCCTGCCTGATGACATCCTGTACCGGCCCAAGCAGGGATTCGTGACGCCTATCGCGCAATGGTTCCGCGGCCCATTGGCGCAGACGGCGCGGGACATCGCCACAAGCAAGGCATTGGCGCGGACGGGCTGGTTCGACACGCGGCGGCTGACGTCGCTCGTCGATGCGCATCTATCTGGAATGTCGGACAACTCGCGTCTGCTGTGGCAGTTGCTCATGCTGGAAAAGGCATTCACCGGGCTGGGCATCGGTTGAATGTGAGGCCGCCCGGCAGATGGTGCGGCCGCGAAATTGCGGTGTCTTTGTCAAATTAACGATACTGATTCTTAGGACATTTGGCTTACCGGTAAGGTCTGAGCGTCAATACGGGACGTGCATGAACGAACGTGGTCACCATATCTGTCAGCAAAAGCGGGCGTTTCCCGCGGCGATCACGTGTGTCATAACAACCTGTCGTTTCTGTCCGGAAGGTATGCTCTCCCGTGGCTGAGTTGTGGGCACAATTGCGCAAGTTCGCAAAAAATCAACGCGTCCGGATTGTGTTGTGGGCGGCGCTGACGGGAGTCATCGTCGGGGTCACAACCGTCAGTTCGCCGCTGGAAGATGTCCTCAGCAATTTGCGCTGGTCGTTGCATGAAGAGAAAGCGTCGGGACACCTTGTCATCGTCGAACAGGATTCCCAGACGCTCGATGCGCTCGGTACGGTTGATGTCAATCGCAGCAACGATGCAGATGTTCTGGCGTCTTTGTTTGATGCCGGTGCAAGCCGGGTGTTCTTTGCCCGTGCCTTCGTGACCACAAATGATCAAGCAGGGGACGAAAAATTCATTCGTGAATTGAAGTCACATCCCGGCAGGGTCTATTTGGGAGCCAAGCCCGGCGAAAGTGCTCCGAACTACACCGCCAGAATACCTCCCAAGCGGTATTATCAATATGCGCGTGTCGTGTCGCTTCTGGCCCACTCAAATGCGTTTAATCTGAGTGTCACTCTGCCGCTTGCATCGGATAGTCCCCTAGGGAAAATTCCTTCGATATCAGCAGAAATTGCTGGAAAAGATGGTCCCTTGGATCAGTTTTACACGCCGGATTACTCCATAGGCGTCAAGACTTTCAGAACTGTCAGTTATATTGATGTTCTTCGAGGGAAGTTCGATCCTGCCGCTGTAAAGGGAGCGACAGTCATGATCGCTCCCACGGCGTTGTCGTATAACAATATTCATTCGGTTCCAGGGCAAGGGCTTGCTGCTGCGGAAGTCTATTTCCATGCGATCGGTGCCGAAACGCTTGCGCACGGTATTCCGCTACAGCTTGGTTGGCTTCCGCCGATAGTGGTCGTCCTGATCGTTATCGGAACGGGGCTCGGCAGGGGGCGAGCGCTCGACGTGTACCGCTTTACCGGCCTCGTTCTTGTGTTCGTGGCTGTGCCGTTCCTGCTCGACATGGTGCGAGTCTCGGTTGAAATCATTCCATCGCTGGTCGTGGCGCTTGTGGCGGTGATCCGCATGCGGAACCTGGACCGGGTGGAAGTGGCAGGGGAGACGAACGCGGGATCGGGCTTGCCGAGTGTTCAGGCGCTGCGGAACTCGGAAGTGCTTTCTCCCAAAATTCTCGTTGCCCTCAAGATCCGCAATTACGGTGCCATTATCGGCAGTTTTGCCGAACATGTTGAAACGGAATTGGCCAGTGAAATCGTACGCCGGGTTCGCATCAGCGATGAGCCGGTCACCGTCTATCACGAAGGCGGCATGTTCATCTGGTTGTCCAATATCCGCAGCACGTTCGATCTTTGCGAAAATCTCGAAGGTCTGCATCGCATCGTCCAGAATGGCATTCAGGTCGGTGGACTGGACATCGACCTGTCGTTCAATTGCGGCATCGATTCGGAATTCGACCGTCCAATGGCCAGCCGGATCGCCAGTGCCATGCAGGCGGCCGAGGAGGCCGTGCGCAATGACGAACTCGTCTATCAGCATGACAGCCGCCGGCAGGAAGCGCAGTGGGAAATCTCGCTGCTGACATCGCTGGATCGCGCTATCGACAATGGCGAGGTCTGGGTGGCTTATCAGCCCAAGCTGGATCTCAAGACAAACCGGATCTGCGGTGCGGAGGCCCTTGTGCGCTGGACCCATCCGGAACGCGGGCCGATCAGTCCTGAAAAGTTCATCCGCATTGCCGAGGAATTTCACCGGATCGAGCGGATTACCCGGTTCGTGATCAACGATGCCGTCCGCACTGCGGTGGAATTGCAGCGGATGGGCCACAATCTGACCATTTCGGTCAACATTTCGGCTCAATTGCTTCGCAATCCCGGACTTCCGGGTATGATTGCCGACATACTGGCAGAGCATGGGCTTCCGCCGGACCGGCTGATCCTGGAAATCACCGAAACGGATCGCCTCGACCGGAGTTCGCGCACATATCAGATGCTGCAGCGCCTGGTGCGATCGGGGCTTCGTCTGTCAATCGACGATTTCGGAACCGGAAATGCCACGATCGATTACCTGCGCTACCTGCCAGCCAGCGAAGTGAAGATCGACAAGAGTTTTGTGTCGTCGATGGAGGCCAACAAGGAGGATCTGCTGCTTGTTCAGTCGATCATCGACATGGCTCACTCGCTGGACCGTACGGTCGTGGCGGAGGGTGTTGAGACCGCGAAGGCTCTGGAGATGCTCAGGGGCCTGCGTTGCGATGTGATCCAAGGGTATTTTCTCAGCCGCCCCGTACCATTCCGGGAGCTGGTTGAGCAGATTGCCCAGCCAAAGGTTCTCAAGATTGGTTAATTTTCCTTGAAAGGCGTTTAAGTCATTGTTAACCATGAGAAGGTCGCACTGATAGCGGCTGTTCACATGGGGAAATACAATGAAGAAATGGCCTTGGGCTGGTTGGAACTGGTAATCAGCCTTTAAACAACTAAGCTGTGCGGCATGTAATTTGCCGAACGCAATGGTAATCGCCCTTCAAAAGCTAAATGGCTTTGAAGGGCGATTGTCTATTTTTTACATAAAATATTTAAAAAATGCGCCCTGAAAGGTTTTGTGGGCCAAGTGTTTAAGAATGGGCTTTCGGCATTTAAGTATTGGTTTGCGAGTTGCTTGCCTGTGGATCTCTATGTCCAGGTGCGAAAAGCCATCCCGATTCGGGACTCGGAGAGCAGATCAGTCTTCGCCATGCCCCAAGGCGAGATAGTCGGCGCTCTGCATTTCGTTCAAACGGCTGACTGTGCGTTCGAATTCGAAGCGCCCGGTTCCGGCCTCGTAAAGCTCTTCCGGTGATGCATCGGCCGCCGCGATCAGCTTGACCTTGTTCTCGTAGAGGGCATCGATCAGTGTAACGAAGCGGGCAGCTTCATTGCGCCGGTCAGGGCCCATCTTTGGAATGCCGACGAGAATCACCGAGTGATAGGCTCGCGCAATGGCGAGGTAATCCGATGCGCCGCGCGGTTCGCCGCATAGCCGCTTGAAGCTGAACACGCCCACGCCCTTGAGGCTCTTGGGCACGTGCAGCATGCGGCCGCCGCCGACATCGATATTGGCCGCGGGCACATGTTCACTGTCCTCGGGCGGGTAGTCGGTGAGCCGATAGAATGCTTCACGCGCCTGTTCCGTGGCGGGTTCACCAAGGGGCATGTGCCATGTCGCCATGCCCCCCAGACGCTGCAGCCGGTAGTCGGTCGGCCCGTTGAGCGTCATCACGTCAAGCTCGTGTTCGATCAGGGCGATGAACGGCAGGAAGTGCTCGCGGTTCAGTCCGTCCTTGTAGAGTTCGGATGGCGCGCGGTTGGAGGTGGTGACAATGGTCACGCCCTCGTTTTCGATCAGGCAGGTGAACAGCCTGCTCATGATCATTGCGTCTGCCGAATTGTTGACGACCATCTCGTCGAACGCAAGGCAGCGGACGTTGCGGGCCAGCGCTGCGGCAACCGGAGGAATCGGGTCGCCTGATTCCTTCTTGCGCTCTTCGCGCAGGAGGCCGTGGACTTCCAGCATGAAGGCATGGAAGTGCACCCTGCGCTTTTCGGGGATGTCGAGTGTCTGGACGAACAGGTCCATCAGCATGGACTTGCCGCGACCGACACCGCCCCACATGTAGATTCCGCGCGGTGGCACGGGTTTCTTGCCCAGAAGCTTGCCGAGCAGGCCTGTTGAGGATGTGGCCTTGTAAAGGTCGCGCTGCAGGCGGTTCAGCCGCTCTGCTGCAGCTTCCTGCTCGGGATCGGAGCGGAGCTCGCCAGTTGCGACCAGCGCCTCGTAGCGTTCGAGCATGGCAGTCATCGCGTGCTGGGCTTTCGTAGGGTGCCCACGTAGTTCGACACCAGATGCTCGCCCTGTTCGACGGTGCCGCGCAGAAACACCAGCCGGCGCGTCTCTTTCATGATGTCGCAAACAGCATCGAGCGGTTCGCCGATCTTGCCGGCACCGATGAACTGGTTGTGCAGGTCCAGCGTCACCGAACCGGCGGTATCGGCACCGAGCACAGTGTAGATTGCGGCGAACATGGCAACGTCGATCAGCGCCAGCGTGATGCCGCCGTGGACATTGCTGTGCAGATTGGAATGGCGGGTTTCCAGGTCGAGCAGGCGCAGGCGCGCACTCCGCTCACCTTCGGTGCGGATGATCATCCGGCCGAGGGCGTGCGCATTGAAGCGCGCGCCATCGTTCATGCGCCACGTATGCCAACCCGGATATTCCGGGTCGGGCATGTGGATGAATTCGCTGGTCGGTGTCACCCGAAAGCCTGTTGGCTCAGACCTGGCGCTCGGCCTGCATCTTTTTGATTTCGGCGATCGCACGCGCCGGCGAGAGGCCCTTAGGGCATACGTTGGCGCAGTTCATGATGGTGTGGCAGCGGTAGAGACGGAACGGATCTTCCAGCTCGTCGAGGCGTTCGCCGGTCATCTCGTCGCGGCTGTCGGCCAGCCAGCGGTAGGCCTGAAGCAGGATCGCCGGGCCGAGGAACTTGTCGGAGTTCCACCAGTAGCTCGGGCATGAGGTCGAGCAGCAGGCGCACAGGATGCACTCGTAGAGGCCGTCGAGCTTCTCGCGCTGTTCGGGGCTCTGCAGACGCTCCTTGCCCGACGGGGTCGTCGAGACGGTCTGCAGCCAGGGGCGGATCGACGCATACTGCGCGTAGAAGTGCGTGAAGTCGGGCACGAGGTCCTTGATCACGTCCATGTGCGGCAGCGGGGTGATGCGGATATCGCCCTTGAGGTCCTCGATTGCGGTGGTGCAGGCGAGGCCGTTGGCGCCGTTCATGTTCATCGCGCACGAACCGCAGATGCCTTCGCGGCAGGAGCGGCGGAACGTCAGCGTCGGGTCCATCTCGCTCTTCATCTTGATGAGCGCGTCGAGGACCATCGGGCCGCAATTGTCGAGATCGATCTCGAAGGTGTCGTAACGCGGGTTCTCACCGGAGTCCGGGTCGTAGCGGTAGACGGTGAACTTCTTCACCTTGGTTGCGCCTTCAGCCTTGTGGACTTTGCCCTGCTTCTTGATCTTGCTGTTGGCCGGGAGAGTGAAGGTCGCCATGGAAGAATCCCCGTTATCTCGCATTTGCGGCATGAACCGCGATTACAGGTTCCCTCTAACGATTCAATGGCGCGGGGCAAGAGGGCAGAGTGATAGGAACACCGTTTGGCATTTTGCCGGGCATTGCTGTTCCGGTTGTGGTGAAAAAAGTTCAATATATTGAAATATAATGATAAATTATGAATTTCGATAATGGTTTGACGGGCGGGGCGCCTAACGTCGATCAAAGTGTCGCGTTGCGGTGTGATGACATGAAAGGGGGTTTTCATCATCACGGGACAAGGGAATCACTTCAGACCGGGCGTTGATACGCCTGTTGCTACCGGCGGCGGTAGCGCAGCAGGACCACCATTGGGGTCAGCGCAAAGGCGAACACGAACAGCAGCCAGAACGAATCCGTGTATGACACCATCATCGCCTGCCGCCCGATCTCGCCGCTGGCGCGCAGCATTTCGGCGGGTGACGAAAAATCGATTTCGGGCCAGCGCCACATGAGGGCAGGATTGTCCGGGCGCATCCCCTCGGTCAGCCGCGCATGGACGGTGGCCTCGTTGCGGATGGTCAGTGATTGCAGGGCAGAAATCCACACCGAGCCGCCGAGCGCGCGAATCAGGGAATTCATCGCGGTGCCCTGATTGCGCAGGTGCGGCGGAATCGTCGCGAAGACCACGGTGGTGACTGGCACGAACAGGAACGCGGCGCCCACGCCCTGCACAAACCCGGCCAGTTCCACCAGCCGCGCATCCATCTGCAGCGAGAAGCCGGCCATCATCGCGGTGGACAGCCCGCTGATGGCCATGCCGATGACGATCAGAATGCGCGGATCGTGCCGGTTCACCAGCATGCCGACGAGTGGCATCATCAGCATGGTGCCCACGCCGCGCGGGGCCATCGCGAGCCCCACCAGAACCGAAGGGTAGCCCATCAGGTCGGCCAGCATCGGTGCTGTCATCGCCATCACGGAGTACATCAGCCCGCCCAGGAAAAATCCGAACACCGATCCCACCGCGAAATTGCGGTCGGTGAAGATCGCGAGGTTCACGAAAGGCCGTTCAGTGGTGAGGGTGTGGACCATGAACAGGTAGAACGCGGTACCCGCGAGCAGGGCTTCGAACCAGATCTCGCGCGATTCGAACCAGTCGAGCATCTGGCCCCGGTCGAGCAGCAGCTGGAACGAGCCGATTGCCACGGCCAGCAGCGCGAAGCCGGTTAGGTCAAGATCGACGGCGTTTTCGTCCTCGAAGGCGGGCAGGAAGGCGAGCAGGCCTAATGTGGCGAGAATGCCGAAGGGCAGGTTGATGAAGAAGATCCAGCGCCAGTTGAACACCTCGATCAGCCACCCGCCCAGGATCGGCCCGCAGATCGGCCCAAGGATCACGCCCAGACCCCATGTCGCCATCGCTGAACCGTGGCGCTCGGGCGGGTTGATATCGAGCAGGATGGCCTGGCTCATGGGAAGCAGCGCCGCGCCCATCATGCCCTGGAGCATGCGGAACAGCACGAGTTGCTCGAAGTTCGCGACCACGCCGCAGAGCATGGACGCCACCGTGAATCCTACGACCGAGCTGATAAACAGCCGCTTGCGCCCGAACCGGCTCGCCAGCCAGCCCGAGAGCGGTGTGAAGATGGCGGCCATGATGATGTAGCTGGTGAGAACCCAGGTGATCTGCTCACGCGACGCCGATGTGCTCGCCTGCATGTGCGGCAGGGCGACATTGGCGATGGTCGCATCAAGCTGGGTCATGAAAGCCGCCGCGAGCGTGAACAGCGTGATCAGCCGCCTGCGGCCTTCCGGGGGATAGGCATGCATCGCGGCGGACCTTCGTGCCAATCGCCGGTCGGCGCAAGCTGGCATAATGGAACCGCAGGGGCGATGCGATTTGACTGCAAAGTCCTTGTCGGCAGGCAGGTGCGGTGAGACTTTGGCCGAAACAGGACGCATGGGAGAAAGCGCCATGGCCGCACGCGGGCACCGTGACATCTTTGCCGACGAAATGGATTGGCAGGAGGGTGAGTCTCCCAGCATCCGCTATGCTCGCTTTCTCCTTGAGGAAGGCAATGGCGCTTCGCCGATGGTCATTCTCTCGCGCTTCGCGCCTGGCGAAGTCGTGGGTGCCCATACGCACGACACTAACTATTTCGAATACGTGATCGAGGGCGAGCAGACGGTCGGCAAGGTAACTTTCGGCAAAGGCGATGTGCGTCTGGTCACGGCCGGGACGGGGTATGGTCCCATTGTCGTCGGGCCACAGGGATGCACGGTTCTCATCGTGTTTCAGGAAGCGGCCCGGGCCATGACGATACCCAAAGGAAAAGACAGCGAAAGGAAAGTCCTGCAGTGAGCGAATGGCAGGGACGCACCGCGGTCGTGACCGGCGGCGGGAGGGGTTTTGGCAAGGCGTTCGGCATGGCACTGGCCGGTCAGGGGGCCCATGTCGTGCTCGTCGACATCGATGCCAGTGAGGCGGAGGCGGCGGCGGCGGAGATCCGTGCTTCGGGCGGTTCGGCCGAAGGGCTGGGCGGCGACGTTACCGACGAGGGACGCATGGCCGATGTCATGGCGCAGGCGGCGAAAGCGAACGGCGGGATCGACCTGCTGGTGAACAATGCAGGTCTGCACTCCGACGAATACGGTCAGCCGATCCTGAAAATGGGCCTCGCCAAGGTGCGCCGCCTGTTCGACGTGAACGTGATCGGCGTCGTATGCTGCACGCAGGCCGTGCACCCGCATATGAAGGGCCGGACGGGGGGCTCGATCGTCAACATTTCCTCCAGCGCGGCACACATGGGCGGTTCCGCCTATGGTGACAGCAAGCTGGCGGTGGCGGGCCTGACAATCACTTTCGCGCGCGAGCTGGGCGTCTACGGCATCCGCGTGAACGCGATCTCTCCCGGCCTCATGCTCACCGATACGATCCGCAAGGAACTGCCCGAGGCGACCAAGGCGCGCGTGCAGGCGATGCAGCTTATCGCCGGCGACGGGCTCGAAGAGGATATCGTCGAGGCACTGCTCTATCTTGCCTCGAACAAGGCTCGCTTCGTCACTGGTGAGACGCTGCGCGTGACCGGCGGCATGGCAGCGGGGGTGTGACGATGCATAAAGGCGACATCGCGCCGGACAAGGCGATCATTGGCCGCAGTTCCTATCCGCCGCCGCACGACGAGAAGGTGAAGGGGCGCAAGACCTGGATGCTCACACGGCAGTGGAAGCTCAGCCAGTTCGGCGTGAACATGGTGGAACTGCCGCCCGGCGCCTGGTCGACCCAGCGCCATTGGCACCGCACCAACGACGAGCTGGTCATCGTGATTTCGGGTGAACTCGTGCTCGTCACCGACGACGGCGAGGAAGTGCTGCGCGCGGGCGACTGCGTGGGGTTCAAGGCGGGGGTCGAGAATGCGCACCACTTGCAGAACCGCTCGGATGCTCCGGCCGTCTACTACGACGTGGGCGGGCGCGATGCCTGGGACGTCTCGACATTCCCCGACATCGGGCTGGAAGCGCGCACGCATCAGGAAATCCGGTTTCGCGATACCGGACCGAAGGCATGATGCGGCTGTTCTATTTCCCCACGCTCAACGGCCACAAGGTGACGATCGCGCTGGAGGAAATGGGCTTGCCCTATGACGTCGAGATCGTCGACATCCTGAACGGCGGGCAGGATGCGCCCGCGTTTCGCGCAGTCAATCCGAACGGCAAGATCCCCGCGCTGGCCGATGGCGATGTGCGCGTGTTCGAAAGCGCGGCGATCCTGCAATATCTCGGACGAAAGTCCGGCCGGTTCTATCCGGCCGAAGAAGCGGTGCGCACGCGGATTGATTCCTGGCTGTTCTGGCAGATGGCCGGGCTCGGGCCGATGTCGGGGCAGGTCAACTGGTTCACCCGTGCCGCGCAGAAGCCGGGCCGCGATCCCGCCGAGACCTCGCTTGCCATTCACCGCTTCCGCAAGGAAACCACGCGCCTGTTCGATGTGCTGGAGCGAGCGCTGGCAGGGCAGGACTATCTGTGCGGGGACTATTCCATTGCCGACATGTGCGTCTGGCCATGGATCGAAAAGTACCCGGACAACGGCGGCGGCCTTGCCGCGCACCCGCATATCGCCGCCTGGCATGCCCGGATTGCGCGGCGGGCGGCAGTGCAGCGGGCACTTGCCGTCGGGCTGGATGCTCTGCGTCTTGCCGGTGAGGGCAAGGCATAGCGGGTGAAGCCAGCCTGACCGGCTGCTAGCGTGCTGGCGGGAGAACACTGGCATGAGCACCAAGGTCAAGACATTCTGCCGCAACTGCAGCGCGCTGTGTGCAATGGAAATCGACATGGAAGGCGGGCGCATGGTGCGCGCGCGGCCGGACGGCAGCGCATCGCCCTATGGCGCTTACCTGTGCCCCAAGGGCATGGCGGCGGTCGAGTTTCACAACGGCGCGGAAGGTCGGCTGCTGGAAAGCATGGCGCGGCAAGTGGACGGTAGCTTTGCCCCGGTGGCCAATGATGCTGCGCTCGATGCGATCGGCTCGAAGCTGAAAGCGCTGGTCGCCGAGCATGGCCCGCGCTGCGTGGCGGTCTATCACGGCACCGGTGCCTATCGGTCGGTGCTGGGCGGGCTGATGGAGCGGGCGTTCGTTGCCGCGCTGGGCACGCCGAACTTCTTCTCGACAATGACCATCGACCAGTCCGCCAAGTGGGTGACAATGGCACGGCTAGGCACGATGGCGAGCGGTAAGAATGCGCTTCGTGATTGCGACGTGGCGCTGCTGGCCGGCGGAAATCCGCTGGTGACGCATCAGGGCGCGCCTTTCGCCTTGGCGGAAAGCGGCGCCCCCGCGCGCGGCTTCGAGGCGGCGAGGGCGAACGGCTGCAAGGTCATCATCGTCGATCCGCGCCGCACCGAGACAGCGCGCTATGCCGACCTGTTGATCCAGCCGCTGCCGGGCCACGACGCCGCGATCTTTGCCGCGATCGCGCATATCCTGCTGCGCGAGGGCACCTATGACCGCGCCTTCACGGACAAGTGGTGCAACGGCGTGGAAGAACTGCGTGCCGCCGTTGCCCCGTTCACCCCCGAACTCGCCGCCGCGCGCGCGGACGTACCGGTGGAACAGATCGAACTGGCCGCGAAATGGCTGGGCGAGGGGCGCCGCGTCTATGCAGGCAGCGGCACAGGGCCTTCGTTCTCCACCCATTCCAATACCAATGACCACATGATCGAAGTGGTGAACGCACTGTGCGGCGGCTACCGGCGCGAGGGCGACCGGATGCGTAATCCGGGCACCCTGCGCACCAAACCCGCCTTTGAAATGGCCGTCTCGCCCTCGCGCAGTTTTGAGCGTGAACCGAAATGCGTGAGCGAGGATACCGGGCAACTGCTCGGCGAAATGCCCTCGGCGCTGATGCCGAAGGAGATCATGGCGGATCACCCCGACCGTATCCGTGTGCTGATCGTTTTTGGCGGCGATCCGCTGATGGCGCTGGGCGATCCGGCGGTGGCGAAGCCCGCGTTCGAGCACCTTGACCTGCTGGTCTCGCTCGATTGCCGGATGAACGAGACGGCAAAATTGGCGGACTACGTGATCGCCAGCAGCCAGCCGTTCGAGCGGCACGAGATATCGATTCCCGGAGACGCTCTCTATCCCGAGCCTTTCGCGCAATACACGCGACCCGTGGTCGAAAAGCCCGCGGGATGCCTGCATGACTGGGAGTTCTTCTGGGCCTTGGCGGGACGCATGGGCGTGCCGCTGACGTTCAAGTTCTGGAACTATGGGTTGAACTTCGCCGATATTCCCGAAGGATTGGCGCTTTCGGCCACGGAAAAACCTGATCCCGAGGCGCTGTGCCGGTTTCTCGCAGCAAACAGCGCGGTGCCGTTCGATGAATTGCTGAATCATCCCGAAGGCGTGCGGCCGGAGATGCCGCCGCAGTACGTGCAACCCGCGTCCGTCACTAGCGGACGGCTCGAACTGATGCCGCCTGATGTAGCAGGTGAACTGTCGGGCATTCTGGGCGAGGATGAGGAAAAGGGCTTTGCCTACCGCCTCACCAGCCGCCGCATCCTGCACGCGCTCAATGGCGCCTTCCGCTATTCATATGAGGCGCAGCGGCGCTATCCGGTAAATTACGCCTACATGAACCCGCAGGACATGGCGCGCGAAGGGTTGGCCGATGGCGATCCGGTGGAGATCGCGTCGGAAACCGGCGCGGTGCGGACGCGAGCGAAAGCTGAAGGCCGCCTGCGGCCGGGCGTCATCTCGATGACGCATATGTTCGGGCCGCTGGTCTCGACCGGGGATCCCGAGGCCGATGGCGGTGCCAATGTCGGTCAGCTCTGTTCGCTTACGAAAGTGCTGGAACAGGTGAACTTCATGCCGCGCTTTTCGGCCATTCCGGTTAATGTGAGGGCAGACAGGAGTCGCTGAGGGGAGGCATGGCCATGGGTTTTGCGCGCTGGTGGGATGAAACCGTGGTGCCGCGAATCATCCGCTGCGGTTGCGGCCAGCCGCCGATCATGGAAATCCGGCGCGATGTGGTGCCGCTGGCGACGGGCCGCGTGTTCGAACTCGGCTGCGGCGGGGGGATCAACCAGCAGCTTCTCGATCCTGCGCGTATCGAGAGCTACGCCGGGCTGGATCCTTCGGCAAAGGGGTTGGATTATGCCCGCGCCGCCGCCGCCGAAAAGGGCTGGCAAGCCGACATCCGGCAGGGCGTGGGTGAGGATATTCCTTTCAGTGACGCAAGTTTCGACACGGTGGTCTGCACCTTTACTCTCTGCTCGGTGCACGATCATGGCCGGACTCTGTCCGAACTGCGCCGCGTGCTGCGGCCGGGCGGTACGCTGTATTTCGCCGAGCATGGCCGCGCTCCCGATGCCAGGGTTGCGCGCTTTCAGGAGCGCATCGATCCGCTGTGGAGCAAGGTGTTCGGTAATTGCCACCTCTCGCGCCCGGTCGCGTCCGGCATCGCCGCCGCCGGCTTTGCGACCGAACCTTCCGGCGCTCGCTACATGGCCGTGGGGCCGCGCTTTGCCGGGTGGATGGAATGGGGCAGGGCGGTGAAGGCGGGGTGAAGTACCCGCACAACGCCTCTGCTTAGGCTGAACTTGTCGAAGCCCTTGCTAGCATCGGGCTGAAATCGAATCCTTCGACAGGCTCAGGATGGGCGGAACTGGTGCGGCTAAGCTACTGCACTTCCTCGGCCGGGGCCCCGCAGGCCATGCAATAGCGGAAGAACGCCATCTTGCGCGCATCGCAGCGCGGGCAATGGTTGTAGAGCGTCATTCCGCAATGGACGCAGAAATTGGTCTCGCTGCCGTCCATGTTGGCGATCGGGCGGTCGCAGCCCGGGCAGACCTTGGCCGCCATCTTCTTGAAGGCCTCGTCATGCGAAACGAGCTTGCGCCGCTCGTCTTCCGCCTGCGCTTCCACTTCGCGCCGCCGCTCGAGATAGTGGCGCATGTTCTTGATGAGAAAGTGCCCGGCGGCCACGGTGATGATGATGCCTGCGCCGTAGCGGATATAGCCGCCGTAGCTGGGCAGATAAGGTACCAGTTCGACGAAGAAGACGAAGACCGAGGCCAGCACGAAGCCGCGTGACAGGGGCCAGTAGGCGCCCTTGCGGCGCTTCACGACCAGCCAGGCGGCCAGCAGCAGCATGGGCAGCGTGATTGCAAGGCGCAGCAGGAAGATCCGGAGCTCCTGCCAGAACAGTGCGCGCTCGTAGGCAGGATATGCATCCATCTGCAGATCGGATTGCTGTTGTTCCAGCGTGCTCGTGCGCTGCCCGATCGAAAGGCGCTCGCTCTCCAGCGCATCGATCTGGGTCTGGACCGAACGTTCGCCGCTTTTCAGCGTTTCGAGCTGGCGCGTGCGGGCCAGCACTTCGGGATCCTGCTGGGAATCGGTGGTTGCCGTGCGCGTCTGGATCCACGCCTGGAAGGTTTCCCTGGCGGTTCGCGATGCGCTTTGGGCCTGCTGGAGTTGCAGGCGTGCAATGGCGAGCTTGTCGTCAATTTCGGTACGGCGATCTTCGGCCTTCTTCAGATCATCCTGAAGCTGGCGATTGCGGGCGCTGTCCACGAACTGTTCGGGGATGATGACGTTCTCGACCTGCGGGAGATCGCCGATGATCAGATTGCCGAAGCCGATCAGAAAGCCCGCAAAGACAATCGAAACCACCCAAAGGACAATCGCGTAGGCCCTTTCGGGAACCCTGGCGCCCTTGATCATTGTCCTCTCCCTTTCCATCCAGACGGGGCGCATCATGCCCGAAAAATCCCGGAAGGAAACACAGATCCTGGTCCGGCAGTCACTCCGGGTAACGCCAGTGTGCTGTGATCCATAGGAAAAGGGCCCCCCGGCAGCGCCGGGAGGCCCTTTCTGTCTTCAGGCGCAAAGCCTCGGCGTCAGTTGCCGAAGGTGCGCTGCCACCAGCCGCGGCGGGGCGTTTCGTCACCTTCGCCGTCGTTTTCCGGTGCGCTCTCGGCGCTGGCTTCGCCGTTGCCGTTGGCGTCGTTTGCCGCTTCGGGAGCCTCGGCGGTTTCCGCAGCCGGAGCTTCGGGTGCCGGCTGGGCAACCTCGGCGGCGGGCTCCGCGGGCGCCTCGGTCACGTCCGCCTTCTTGCGGCGAGTGCGCTTGGGCTTGGCAGGCACCTCCTCGGCAACGGCTTCGGCCGGAGCTTCGGCGGCGGGTGCTTCGGCGGCTTCGGTGTCTGCCTTCTTGCGGCGGGTACGCTTGGGCTTGGCAGGTGCCTCCTCGGCAACGGCGTCGGCCGGAGCTTCGGCAGCGGGTGCATCAGTGGCTTCGGTGTCCGCCTTCTTGCGGCGGGTGCGCTTTGGCTTGGCAGGCGCTTCCTCCGCAGGGGCTTCCGCCGGAGCCTCGACGGCAGCAGGTTCCGCCGTCGCGGCTTCCGCGGCCTCTTCGGCTGCCGGTGCAGCCTTCTTGCGGCGCGTACGCTTGGGCTTGGCCGGGGCCTCTTCCGCCACGGCTTCGGCTGCAGGTTCCGGCGCCAGAGCCTCTTCGGCTGCGGGAGCATCCGTTTCAGCTACCGCTTCACCAGCTTCCTCGCCGTCCTCGGCACCGGTTTCGCCGTTCTCACCATTTTCGCCATTGCGACGGCCACGGCGGCGGCGGCCTCCCCGGCGGCGGCGCTTGCGCGGTGCTTCGCCGTCTTCGCTTTCAGCGGCGACGGCTTCGCCTTCCGTTTCTGCGTCAGCCTCACCTTCGGCCTCTTCGGCGCCGTCTTCGTCGCTCACGGCCGCCTCATCGGCTCCCTGTTCGTCCGAGCGGTTGCGTCCGCGGCCCCGGCGGCGCTTGCGGCGCTTGCGGCGGCCTGCTCCGTCACCGTCGTCGGCGGTGCGTTCCTGCGCTTCCTCGCGCTCGATTTCGTCCTCGTCCTCATCCTCGATGAAGTCGTCTTCGACATCCTCGGCGATGGGCTCGAAGCGGGGCACGAACTCGTTGCGCGGACCCGACGACATGACGCGCATCTTGGCGCCTTCGTTCTCGCCCTCGGGGATGACTTCCACCGAAACGCCATAGTGCGCCTCGATGTCGGCAAGGTCGGCGCGCTTGGCGTTGAGCAGGTACACGGCCGCTTCGGTCGAAGCGAACAGCGTGATGATCACGCCCTTGCCCTTGGCGGCTTCGTCCTCGATCAGGCGCAGCGCCGAAAGGCCGGCGGAGCTGGCGGTGCGGACAAGGCCCGAACCGTCGCAATGCGGGCACGAGCGCGTCGTTGCTTCCAGCACGCCGGTGCGCAGGCGCTGGCGGCTCATTTCCATCAGGCCGAAGCTGGAAATGCGGCCGACCTGGATGCGCGCGCGGTCGTTCTTGAGCGCGTCCTTCATCGCCTTCTCGACCTTGCGGACGTTGGAGCCGTACTCCATGTCGATGAAGTCGATGACGACGAGGCCGGCCATGTCGCGCAGGCGCAGCTGGCGGGCGATTTCATGCGCGGCTTCGATGTTGGTGGACACCGCCGTCGCCTCGATGCCGTGCTCCTTGGTCGAGCGGCCCGAGTTGATGTCGATCGAGACAAGCGCCTCGGTCGGGTTGATGACGATGTAACCGCCGCTGCGCAGCTGCACGACCGGATCGTACATCGCTGTCAGCTGGTCCTCCGCGCCATAGCGCTGGAACAGCGGCACGGGATCGGAGTAGGGCTTCACCTTCCGCGCATGGCTGGGCATGAGCAGCTTCATGAAGTCCTTGGCGGCGCGGTAGCCTTCCTCACCTTCGACAACCACTTCCTCGATGTCGCGGTTGTAGATGTCGCGGATGGCGCGCTTGATCAGGTCGCTATCCGAATGGATCAGCGCTGGCGCGGCTGACTTCAGCGTGTTTTCGCGCAGCTCGTCCCACAGGCGCGCGAGGTAGTCGAAGTCACGCTTGATCTCGGTCTTGGTGCGCTGGAGACCGGCGGTGCGAACGATGCAGCCCATGGAACGGGGCAGGCTGAGTTCGGAGATGATCGACTTGAGGCGCTTGCGGTCGCTGGCCGAGCTGATCTTGCGGCTGATGCCGCCGCCGTGGCTCGAATTGGGCATGAGCACGCAGTAGCGGCCGGCGAGGCTGAGGTAGGTTGTCAGCGCCGCGCCCTTGTTGCCGCGCTCTTCCTTGACGACCTGCACCAGCAGCACCTGGCGGCGATGGATGACGTCCTGGATCTTGTAGCGGCGGCGCAGCGCCATGCGCTTCGCGCGCATTTCCTCGGCTTCCTTGGAGCGGCCCTTGCCCTGACGGCGGCCACGTCCGCGGCGGCCGCGGTTGTCGCTTTCCTCGGCATCGGCGGTTTCTTCCTCGCCGTCGCCGTTATCGGAAAAGCCGTTTTCGACGTTGCCGTCCTCGATGGTGGCGACTTCGTCCTTTTCGGACGTGTCGACTTCGGTCAGGCCGCCACTGTCGTAGTCGCCGCCTTCGAAGTCTTCGCCTTCGCCGTCGGCATCATCTTCGTCATCCTCTTCGGCGTCCTCGCTGGCGCGCAGTTCGGCTTCCTCGGCCAGCAGTGCTTCGCGGTCTTCCTTGGGGATCTGGTAGTAGTCGGGGTGGATTTCGCTGAAAGCCAGGAAACCGTGACGGTTCCCGCCGAAATCGACAAAGGCCGCCTGAAGCGAAGGTTCGACGCGAGTCACCTTCGCTAGGTAGATGTTGCCTTTTATCTGTTTGCGTTCGGTCGATTCAAAATCGAACTCTTCAATGCGGTTTCCCTTGAGTACCGCCACCCGCGTTTCTTCCGGGTGGCGCGCATCGATGAGCATGCGCGTTGCCATTATGTGATCTCCATACGCGCCCGGTCCCGGCCGGATCAGCCTGGGAGGCGCGGTTCTGTTCGAAAGGGCCCGACGCACGAACGCATATGCCGCCGGGTGCGGCGGGCGGCTTCGTGCTGCGGGCGAAGGTAAAGGTGAATTCGGGGCAATCCAGCGCCCCGGATGTAGCTAACGTATCGGCTGCCCGGCGGGCAGCGTGCGTGTCTGCGAGAGGAAGGTAGCGCGGCGAAATCGAACGCGCGGAGAATTGCGGCCATACCGCCCATGCCCTTTCGGGCATCGGCAGACAAAGCGGCAATTGACTTCTCATGACTCGCATCAACCTGTTCGGACCCGGAAACGGATTTTCCAGTATCGAAGGCCCCGGGTTTTGTGCCTGGCAGGCCCTGTATCCGTTGTCATCTGGTGATGCTTGCGCCGGATTGCGAGGGCCGAAGGGCATCATTGGCCCCGGGATTTGCTTGGCCTAGCATCCAAGGCCGCTCGCGGCAAGTTACTTGGCCAAGGTGGTTTTACCGCCAGGATGGTTACCAGGTCCTTTCCCAAAACCGTGGGAACACACCGGGGCAGGATTGCCGTGTGCGCAATCTGTTCCTAGCAAGGCCGCCAATGTCGCGCATAGTACAAGCACTGGTGATCCTTTCGGCGCCTCTGTCGGTGCTGTTCGCGCTGTTCGTGATCGACAGGGCCGTGGGTCTCGCCGGGAGCGGCGGCCACTATGTGGTGCGCTTCGACTTGCCGGGCGCCGATACACCGGTCGATTTGCCGCGGGTCGACGGGCCACCGGATTCCAGCCGTCCGCTCGTGGTGATCGATCCGGGGCACGGCGGTTTCGATCCCGGCGCCGGTACGGATGCCGTGCGTGAAAAGGACGTGGCGCTGAAGATTGCGCTGGCGATCCGCAAGCAGTTGCTGGCCAACGGCGGCATTCGCGTGGCCCTGACGCGCGATACCGACCGCTTCGTGTCGCTGCAGGACCGGCCGGACATCGCGCGCAGGCTTCACGCCGACTTGTTCATCTCAATCCATGCCGACAGCGCGGAGAGCGATTCGGCCCGCGGCGCGAGCGTGTATGTCCTGTCGCAGAAGGGGTCCAGCCAGGCGGCCGAACGCTTCGCCGCACGTGAGAACGGGGCGGACCGGATCAACGGGGTGTCGTTGTCACAGACCAGCTCCAGTGTTGGCGCCATTCTGCTCGACCTGTCTCAGCGCGGAGCGCAGGCCGGATCGGCGGAATTGGCAGAATTGATACTGCGGGAATTGCGCGAGGCAGATATCGGGCTGCATCACGGGCGGGTCGAAACAGCGGCGCTGGCTGTGCTCAAGGCACCCGACATTCCCTCGATCCTGTTCGAGACGGGCTACATCAACAACGCGGACGACTATGCCTTCCTGAAATCCGCGAAAGGACAAAAGGCTGTCGCCGAGGCTGCGGCGCGGGCAGTGCGCGTCTATTTCGCCCGTCAGGCCGGTGTGTAGATCCGGATTTGTTGAAAGCGCTCACCGCATTTTCGTGCTTCCCGTCTGGCCTTGCGCGAAACGGGCGTGCTAGAGGACCGGCGCAATGAGCGACCCGACCCAGAGCAATGGCACCGGCCCCGGCGAGCAGCCGCCCGAAGACGCAAGCTATCGCATTCGCCGCGAGGGCGCATCGGGCCCGCTGGGCGCGGCGAGGAGCCTTTGGCGCGGCAGCAAGTGGTTGCGCCGTTTCAGCTATCTGGCTTTTGCCGGGCTGGCGGGCCTTGCCGGATTGTGGGTTGTGATCGGCCGTGACCTGCCCGATGCCCGCACCCTGCTTGAATATCAGCCGCCGCTGCCGACCATGGTGCGCGGCGGCGATGGCGAGATCGTCTACAGTTACGCGCGCGAACGGCGCGTACAACTGCGCTTCGTCGATTTCCCCAGGCCACTGATCAACGCGTTTCTTTCGGCCGAGGACAAGACTTTCTGGACCCATGGCGGCGTCGATTTCACCGGTCTGGCCGGTGCCGTGATCGACTATGTCGCAAAGTACGGTTCGGGGCAGCGTGCACGCGGTGGTTCGACGATCACCCAGCAGGTGGCCAAGAATATCCTCATCGGTGATGAGTATTCGGTTACCCGCAAGCTCAAGGAAATGATTGTCGCGCACCGCATCGAAGGGGTGCTGTCGAAGGAGCAGATCCTCGAACTCTACCTCAACGAGATTCCGCTCGGCCGCCAGAGCTTCGGCGTTCAGGCTGCTGCACGCGCCTATTTCGGCAAGGATGTCGGCGATCTTGATCTGCATGAAACGGCCTTTCTGGCGATCCTGCCCAAGGCGCCGGAGCGCTATGGCCGCAAGAAGTACGAAGACATGGCGATCGAGCGCCGCAACTGGGTGCTGGACGAGATGGTCAGGAACCGGTGGGTTTCGCGGGCCGATGCCGATGCCGCCAAGGCCAAGCCGCTTGGTCTGATCCCGCGCCAGTCCGAAAGCTACGAGGCGGCCAACAGCTACTTCGTCGAAGAAGTGCGCCGCCGTCTGATCGAGCGCTACGGTGAAAAGGCCGAAGATGGCCCGAACAGCGTCTATGCCGGCGGCCTGTGGGTGCGGACGTCGCTTGATACGCAGATGCAGACGGCCGTGCGCGATGCTTTGCGCAAGGGGCTGTTGAACTTCCATGGCAACCGTGGCTGGACCGGTGCGGTTGCCCATCTCAACGACCTCGAGAACTGGCAGACCCAGCTGATCGTTGCCAACAAGACGATCGACTACAAGAACTGGCGCGTCGGCGTGATCCTCGACAGGTCTGACGATACCGGACGGATAGGTTTTTCCGACGGCAATATCGCAACGCTGACCGGCATTGCCGACAAGGCACGCGCCGGAGATCTGGTGGTGGCCGAGCCCGTTACCGCAGGGACCTGGGCCTTGCGGACCGTTCCCGAAATTTCGGGGGGCATGATCATCGAACAGCCCGCCAGCGGCCGCATCCTCGCGATGCAGGGTGGTTTCGACTACGGGCTCGGCTCGTTCAACCGCGCGACGCAGGCCGAGCGCCAGCCGGGCTCGACGATCAAGCCTTTCGTCTATGCCACAGCACTGCAATACGGGATGACACCTGCCACTCAGGTGCTCGACGGCACCTTCTGTGTCTATCAGGGTGCGGCACTGGGCCAGAAGTGCTTCCGCAACTTCGGCGGTGAGGGAGGCGCGGGCAGTCATACGATGCGCTGGGGCCTGGAGCAGTCGCGCAACCTGATGACCGTGCGCATTGCCAACGACACCGGTATGCCGCGTGTGATCAAGACGTTCCACAATGTGGGGATCGGCGATTACAAGCCCTACCTCTCCTTTGCGCTCGGTGCCGGAGAGACCACTGTCGAGCGCATGGTCAACGCCTATGCCTCGCTCGCCAACAATGGCGTGCAGTATCCCGCCTCGGTGATCGACTATGTGCAGGATCGCAACGGCAAGGTGATCTGGCGTTCCGACACCCGCCACTGCGACGCCTGCAACATGTCGGAATGGGACGGCAAGCCGATGCCGCGCATCCAGCGCAAGGGCAAGCAGGTGATCGACGCGGACACGGCCTATCAGGTCGTTCACATGCTCGAAGGCGTTGTGACCCGCGGCACGGCGGTGCGGCTGCGCAGCCTGAACCTGCCGCTGTTCGGCAAGACCGGCACTACCAACGGTCCGACGGATGTGTGGTTCATGGGCGGCAATCAGGATTACGTCGGCGGTGTCTATGTCGGCTATGATTCTCCCCGATCGCTGGGTGGCTGGGCGCAAGGCGGGCGCATTTCCGCACCGATTTTCAAGGACGTCGTCGAAGCGACGCGCTCGCGCTGGAGCCAGGATCCGTTGCTCGCGCCGCCGGGCATCCGCATGGTCCGTATTGACCGGGTGACCGGCAAGCCGGTGATGGGTGTGGAGCCGAGCAACGAACCCAAGGCTGCGGTCATCTGGGAAGCGTTCAAGCCGGACAGCGAGCCGAGCCAGTACACCGCCGAGGACGAATTTACCCGCCGCCGCGACGCCCTCGTCGCGCAAGTGTCGCAGGCGCGTGAAGAGCGCGAAGCGGCAAACGCACGTGCGACCGGAGTGCAGGCTCAGGACTTTGCGGAGGAGCAGGGCGGGCTATACTGATGGTTGGTGGGCCCAGGGCGGCAAACGTCCGGGCCAGTTGATTGGGAGAATATGCACGATGCCTGGCTTCCATCCCTCCTGCCATGCCCGTACCACGCCCGATGCTCTTGCTCTGGTGGTGGCCGATACCGGCGAGACGCTGACCTACCGCCAGCTTGACGAGGGCTCTAACCGGGTTGCGCAACTGCTGCGTGCGCTGGGGCTGAAGCCGGGCGACCGGATTGCCGTGATGCTGCGCAATTCGCCCGAGTTCGCGATGGTCTATTGGGGGGCGACGCGGTGCGGCTGCTTCGTGACGCTGATTTCGACCCATCTCAGGCCGTCCGAAGCGTCCTATATTGTCGGCGATGCCGGGGCCAGGGTCCTGTTCCTGTCCGCTTCGATCGGGGAAACGCCCCATGCGCTGGCAGGGCAGCGGGACGACCTCGTGCCCGGTGTGAGCAAGGTCTATTATGCTGGCGACCCGGCAGGCGAAGGTGCCATGGACGGCGCTGAGCCCCTGGCCGCCGCTCTGACGGCAATGCCCGCCACGGCCGTTCCGGACGAGATTTCCGGCTTTCACATGATCTATTCGAGCGGCACGACAGGACGGCCCAAGGGCATCGTTCTGCCGTTCACGCCGGGCCCGATCGATGAGTTCAACGCGCTCGAAGGCGTGATGCCGATCTATCATGAGCTGAAACCGCTGGTCTCGCTCAATGTGGGGCCGCTCTATCACGGCGCGCCGCTCTCCGGGATGGTGACGGCGGAGCGGCTCGGCGGGCTGTTCGTTACCCAGCGCAAGTTCGATGCCGAGGGCGTGTTGGCCGCGATCGAGCGCTACAAGGTGGGCGTCGCACAGTTCGTGCCGACCATGTTCGTGCGCATGCTGGCGCTGCCGGACGAGGTGCGCGCGAAATACGATCTGTCGTCGCTGCGCATGGCGATCCACGCCGCTGCCCCGTGCCCGGTCGAGATCAAGCGGCGCATGATCGAGTGGTGGGGGCCGGTCATCCTGGAATACTACGGCAGCACCGAAGGTGTGGGCGCCACCGCGATCACCTCGCAGGAATGGCTCGAACGGCCCGGTTCGGTCGGCAAGTCCTCGCTCGGCCCGATCCATATCTGCGACGAAGAGGGTCGCGAGCTGCCGCCCGGCGAGAGCGGTGTGGTCTATTTCGAGGCGCCGGGCGGGCGCGTGGTGAATTACCTCAACGATGCCGAGAAATCGCGTAAGGCGACGCACCCGCGGCACGATAACTGGTTCGCCGTGGGTGACATCGGGCGGCTGGACAAGGACGGCTATCTCTACCTGACCGACCGCAAGGACTTCATGATCATCTCGGGCGGGGTGAACATCTATCCGCAGGCGATCGAGGATTGCCTGATCGTCCACCCGCAAGTGCTGGACGTGGCGGTGCTGGGCATTTCCGATCCCGAATATGGCGAGAAGGTCAAGGCCGTGGTCCAGCCCAAGGACTGGGCCGATGCCGGTCCGGCGCTGGAGCAGTCGTTGAAGGACTGGTGCCGCGAACGTATTTCTCCTGTCACCGCGCCGCGCGAATATGAATTCGTGCAGGACCTGCCGCGCCTGCCTTCGGGCAAGCTCGCCAAGCATGAGTTGCGCAAGCTCTATGGCAATTCGGTTGCCGTCGTCTGAGGGGAAGGCAATGAACACAGGTTTCTCAGCGCGCTGGCTGGCATCGGGTGCGGCGCTGCTGGCACTTGTCTGCACGGTTCCGGTGGCATCCGATTCCGCTGCCGTTGCGCCTGCCGCGCATCGGCAGGCCGCCGGGGCTGATGCCGCAGCGCCGTATGTGCGGCCCGATGTGGTGACGTACCTCAAGGCCTTTTACGCGGCGCCGAAGCCTGCATTCACCCGCGAAATGCTGATGAAGATCCATCAGCTGCCGCCCGCCGCGCTGGCTGCAATGTCGCAGCAGGATCTGGCGGTGGGCGATATGGCCGTCATCAAGGACGTGACGATGCCGGGACCGGGCGGGCCGATGGCGCTGCGCCTGTTCGATACCCGCGCTGATCGCGCACCCGGTCCCGTCGTGGTGTTCTACCACGGCGGCGGCTACGTGCTCGGCAGCATCGACACGCACGCCGGACTGGCGGCGGAGATTGCCCGACAGCTGGACCTGCCGGTGGTCTCGGTCGAATATCGTCTTGCGCCCGAAAATCCGTTTCCGGCTGCCGTGGATGACGGCGAGGTCGCGGCACGGTGGATCGCGGCGAACGGCAAGGCGTTCGGGCGTGATTTCACCGGGCTGATCCTCAGCGGCGACAGTGCGGGGGGCAATCTGACGCTGGTGGCGTCTGCTGCCCTGCGCGACAAGCCGGCCGCGCTGCCGGTGGTGATGCAGATCCCGATCTACCCGGCTAGCGATTTCTCGAAGAAGTACCCCTCGGACAAGGCTTTCGCGGAAGGCTACATGCTCGATGCCAAGAGCATGGGCGAATTCAGCGCGATGTATGAGGCCGATACACAGAGCCTGCGTGCCTCGCCGCTGCTGGGCGACCTCCATGGACTGCCGCCGACCGTGCTGGTGACCGCCTCGCTCGATCCGTTGCGCGATCAGGGGCGGGCCTATGCCGCCAAGCTGGTCGAGGCGGGCGTGCCCACCACCTATTACGAGGGCAAGGGGCTGATCCACGGCTTCGCCACGTTCCGCAAGGCGATCCCCTCTGCGCAGGATGACACCCTGGCCTTCCTCCACCTCGCCAAGGCGATGCTTGCGGAAACAAGCGCAAATTAGAAATGACACGATAGTGTCAACCTGACATGATCGTGTCATGGAGGGAGGGCCTTTCGAGTCGCGTCACCCTTTGGTCGGACTGGTCGATGAGACTATCCGGCTGAACAGCCGGTTGCGCAGCGTGTTCGCGGAAGCGCGGCAGGACAGCTCTCTCAACGATTCCGAACAGATGGTGCTCAATGCCGTGGTGGAGGCTGAAAAGGCTCCCACGGTCGCGCAGATCGGCCGTTCGATGGGGCAGGCGCGCCAGCTTGTACAGCGCGCTGCCAATGCCCTGCGCGATGGCGGGCTGATCGAAATGGCCGACAACCCCGATCACAAGCGTGCGCCCTTGCTGCGGCCGACTGCGCAGGGACTGGTGCTCAAGCGCGCCATCGACGCGCGCGCCGACAGCATCGCCGAAAATCTGTTGCCGGCCGATGACCTCGATGCCGTGCGGGAAGCGACGCAGGCGCTTCGAACCTTGCGCAAGAAACTGGAAGCGCAGCTTCGCGGGCGCTGAACCGGAGAGGATGATGGAAGCCGATCTTGATAAACTGGCCCCGATCGGGCCGCTCACCGAATGGCTCGATGCCTATGTGCCCGAGCTGGGAACAGGGCCGCTCAAAACCTCGTTGCTTTCGGGCGGTACGTCCAATGTGGTGCTGACGCTTGATCGCGGGGAAAAGCCGATGGTCATGCGCCGCCCGCCCGAAGTGCCGCCGCCGGGTGCCGAGAAGGGCGTGCTGCGCGAGGCTCGTATCCTGACCGCGCTCAACCAGACCGACGTGCCGCATCCCATGTGCTACGGCTCGTGCCCGGACGACGGCGTAGCCGGCGCGCCGTTCTACGTGATGGAAAAGGTCGATGGCTGGGCCCCGAACCTGCGCGACGAGAAGATCCACAACGAACCGCCGTTCGACCGGATGCCCTATGAATACGGCATCCCCTTCGCGATCGTCGATGGCCTCGTGAAGCTGGCCAACGTCGATTACGAGGCGATCGGCCTCGGCGACTACGGCAAGCCGGGCAAGTTCCTCGAGCGGCAGGTGGACCGCTGGTCCGGCCAGCTAGCCTCCTACAAGGAGCGCTACGGCTATGAGGGCCGTGAGCTGGAAGGCTACAATGAAACCGAGGAATGGCTGCGAGGGGCGAAGCTGCCCGAGGAAGTACGCGGCATCATCCACGGCGATGTCGGCACGCCCAACATGATGTTCCAATGGGGGCCGCCTGCGCGTCTGGCGGCGATGATCGACTGGGAACTTTCGACCATCGGCGATCCCATGATCGACATGGGCTGGTTCACCGGCGGCATGCGTGATGAGGAGAACCCGGACAAGGAGTTCGCCACCGCGCTCAACAACCCAGACCACTTTCCGACCAAGCAGGAACTGGCGCGCTACTACTGCGCCGGGACCGGCCGCAATATCGAGGACTTCCGCTGGTTCTCGATCCTCTCGCGGTTCAAGTCGGGATGCCTGCTCGAATACAAGGTGGCCCAGGCCGAGGCCGGTATCCTCTCCAAGGACACCGGGCGCTTCTTTTCGCGCATCGTCGAGAACGTGTTCAAGGAAACCGCCGCCGAAATCCGGAGGATGTTATGATCGATTTTAGTGTGGAGCTTGAATTTCAGGCCAAGCTCGACTGGATGGACACGTTCGTCCGCGAGGAATGCGAGACGATGGACCTGTTGTTCCCCGAACAGGGGGCGCAGTTCGATCCGGGCTATGGGGCTGCCAAGCGCCATCTCAAGCCGCTGCAGGAAGAGGTGAAACGCCAGGGCCTGTGGGCCTGTCACCTCGGGCCGCATCTGGGCGGCCCGGGCTTCGGGCAGGTCAAACTGGGCCTGATGAACGAGATCATCGGCCGCTCAAGCTGGGCGCCGGTGGTGTTCGGCACCGCCGCGCCCGATACCGGCAATGCCGAGATCCTCGCGCTGTTCGGTACGCCCGAGCAGAAGCAGCGCTACCTCGGCCCGCTGATGGACGGCGAAATCGTCTCGTGCTTCTCGATGACCGAGCCTCAGGGCGGCGCCGATCCCGACGTGTTCACCTGCAGCGCTACGCTGGACGGCGATGAATGGGTGCTGGAGGGCGAGAAGTGGTTCTCCTCCAACGCCAAGTTCGCCGCGTTCCTGCTCGTGGTCGCCGTCACCGATGCCGACAAGCCGCTGACAGAGCGCATGAGCATGTTCATCGTGCCTACCGAGACGCCGGGGATCGAGATCCTGCGCAATGTCGCGATTGCCGGGGACACCAATCCCGAAGACGGACACCACGCGCATATCCGCTACAACAAGGTGCGCGTGCCGCTCGACCACATGCTGGGTGAGCGCGGCGGCGGCTTCAAGGTGGCGCAGGCGCGTCTTGGCGGCGGGCGGATCCATCACGCCATGCGCACGGTGGGCATGTGCAACCGCGCGCTCGACATGATGCTCGAACGTGCCGTTTCGCGCACGACCAAGGGAAAGACGCTGGGCGAGCACCAGATGGTGCAGGAAAAGATCGCCGATTCCGTGATCGAACTCGAACAGTTCCGCCTGCTGGTGCTCAAGACCGCGTGGATGATCGACGAGGTCGAGGCAGGCCGCATGAAGCACGGTGCGCCGCGCAAGCACATCGGCATGTGCAAGGTGGCGATGGCTTCCGTCTATGCCAATGTCGTTGGCAAGGCGCTGGAAATCCACGGATCGTTGGGCATTTCGCTCGATATGCCGCTGGCCAAGTGGTACGGTGGGCATATGTCGCTGGCCTTTGCCGACGGTCCGACCGATGCCCACAAGTCGCAGCTCGCGCGCGCTTATCTCAAGCGCGCGAAACCGGCGGAAGGCATGTTCCCCAGCGAGCATATCCCGACCCGAACGGCGGCCGCGCTGGCCCGCTATCCCAACGCACGGGACGGCTGAGATGGACCCGCTGTTCGATTTTACCGGTAAGGTGGCGCTCGTCACCGGCGGTTCGCGCGGGCTGGGCTACCAGATGGTCAAGGCCTTCGCCGAGCGCGGCTGCGACGTTATCATTGCCAGCCGCAAGCTGGAAAACTGCGAGGCGGTGGCGGAGGAATGCCGCGCTCTGGGCGTGCGAGCTGTGGCGCTCTCCGCCCATGTGGGCCGGTGGGACGAATGCACCGAGCTGGTCGAGAAAGCCTGGGATGCCTTTGGGGCTGTGGATATCCTTGTGAACAACGCGGGGATGAGTCCGGCACAACCGAGTCACGAGGTGACCGAGAAGCTGTTCGATTCCGTGGTGAACCTCAACTTCAAGGGCCCGTTCCGGATCGCCAGCCTGATGGCGCACCGCATGGCCGAAGGCGAGGGCGGGTGCATCATCAATGTCTCGTCCTCTGGCTCGATGATGCCACTGCCCAGGACCATTCCCTATGGCTCGTCCAAGGCCGCGCTCAATGCGATGAGCAAGAGCCTCGCGTGGGAATATGCGCCCAAGGTGCGGGTGAACACGCTCTCGCCCGGCGCTTTCCGCACCGACATCGTCGAGGCATGGCCCGACAAGGGCAGGGGGCCGATCCCGATCCCGCGCGGCCATGCCGCCGAGCCGGAGGAGATCGTTACAGCGGCGCTGTTCCTCGCCAGTCCGGCGTCGGTGAACGTGACCGGTTCGATCGTGCGCTGCGATGGCGGGCAGCACTAAGGGAGACGATAAAATGACCCAAGCCGTCATCGGCCATGATTTCGGTCCGCCCGAAAGCTATGTGCTGGAAGAGTTCGACCCCGGCGCGCCCAAAGAAGGCGAAGTGCGCGTCGCGATCAAGGCGGCGGGAGTCTCCTATGTCGATGTGCTCACGGCGATGGGAAAATACCAGTTCAAGCCGCCGCTGCCCTTCATGCCCGGCAGCGAGGCTGCGGGCGTGGTCGAGGCGGTAGGGGCGGGCGTCACCCACCTTGCCGTCGGCGACCGCGTGTTCTGCGGCGGGCTGGGTGGTCTGTTCGCCGGGACCAACAATTTCCGCGCCGCAAACATGGCCAAAGTGCCCGATGCGATGAGCTTCGAGCAGGCGGCGGTTTTCTCGGTCAATTACCAGACCGCCTACTACGCTTTGGCCGATCGCGGTCGTGCGCAGCCGGGCGAGACGCTGCTCGTGCTGGGCGCTGCGGGTGGGACTGGCTTCGCGGCGATTCAGGTGGGCAAGCATCTGGGCCTGCGCGTGATCGCTTCGGCTTCCAGCGCGGAAAAGCAGCAGGCGGCGCTCGAGGGCGGCGCGGACGCCGTGGTCACCACCGGTGCGGAAGACTGGCGCGAACAGGTCATGGCCGCAAATGAGGGCAAGCCCATCGATCTGGTGTTTGATCCGGTCGGCGGCGATGCACTGGAACCGGCGTTCCGCTGCCTGGGCTACGACGGGCGTCACCTCGTCATCGGGTTTACCGCGGGCATTGCGTCACTTCGGACCAATCTGGCGCTGCTCAAGAGTGCGAGCCTTGTCGGCGTGCAGATGCGAGACCATGCGATCAAGCGCCCGCAAGAGGCCGGGGCGATGCGCCGCAAGATCATGGAGCTGGCGGGCGAGGGCATCTTCAACCCGCTGATTGCCGAACGATTTTCCCTCACGGACTATGCCGCTGCGATGAACGCAGCGTTCTCGGGCAAAGCCGCCGGAAGGGTGGTTATCCTGATGGATTGATGGGCATCGAAACTGGCGCGATCATTTATACAATGACCCGAATATTAACCTGAGCTCTTAAGTCCGCGTTACCCGTACCTGCTTAGATTTGAGCAAGGTTTGTTAACGGCCGGGGAGCGGCGATGTCGACGTTGACCGCTCGAGGTCTGACGCTGCGCTATCTGATAGCGCTGGGGCTGGTCGCCTTCCTCTCCATCGCTTCGCACTTCGTGGTGAAGGACATGCTGCGTGTCAGCAAGGGTTCGGCCGAGATCATCAATGTCAGCGGTCGGCAGCGGATGCTGTCTCAGCGGATTGTGGGCCTTGCACTGGAACTGGATCGTGGCGACGAAAGTGCCCGGGCGTCACTGAAGGCCGCGATCAAAGAGTTCAGAATGGCGCACGTCAAGCTTCTGGACTTTGCGAAGGTTGCCATCGACAGTCCTGCCGCCGAAGCGCGGCTCAGGGATACCTATTTCGGAGCTGCCGGGACGGATCATGCAATGCAGCTCTATCTGGCCGCAGCTGATCGGATCGCGGACAGCTCCCGCAAGACCGGGCAGCCGCAATACGATGCCGATCTGGCACTGTTACAGGCTTCGGCACGCGGCCCCTTGCTCGAAGCTCTGGAACAGGTCGTGACGATCCATCAGTCGGTGAGTGAGGAGCGCACGGAGCGTCTGGTCCTGATCCAGCGGTTGCTGGTCGCCGTCGTGGTCATCACGCTCCAGATCGAGGCGCTGTTCATTTTCCGGCCGATGGTGCGCGATATTTCCGGCTATGTCCGGCAGTTGATGGACCTGGCCGACCGCGACTACCTGACCGGTCTGGCCAATCGCCGTGCCTTCAGTGACAAGGCGCGCATCGAAATTCTCCGTGCCCGGCGGCACAGACACCCGTTGTCGATCATTCTCGTCGATGCCGATTACTTCAAGCAGATCAATGATATGCATGGTCATCTGGTGGGGGACGCCGTACTGGTGGCGCTGGCGCACTCACTCGAGGCTGGCGCGCGGCAGGAGGATGTCGTCGGCCGTATCGGTGGAGAGGAATTCGCCGTACTGCTCCCGGAAACCTCATTGCCGCAGGCACGCGAAGTTGCGGAGCGGCTTCGCCGCTCCATGGCCGGGTGTCCGATCCAGGCTCATGGAAAGTCTGTCGAAGTGACTGTCAGTATCGGTATGGCGAGCGTTCCGCTGGACGCCGCCGATCCGCTCACGGCTGCCTTGGGCACGGCCGATGCCATGCTGTACAAGGCCAAGGAATCTGGCCGGAACTGCGTCTGGCCCAAGCTGACGCGGGTCGATACGGAGAGTGCAAGCCAGTCGGGTAACAGGTCCTGACCCTAGGGCGCATTGCCGCCGTGTAGCGCGCCAAAGTAGCGGGACAGACACAGGCCCATCAGCAAGGTGCCCGCGCCGAATGCAGCGGCGTCAGGGATGCGGACAGGATCGAAGCCCGCCCCGGGCCAGAGGAAAGCATACGCAACGACGGCGTTGATCATTCCCCAGATCACGTTTTGAGCCGGGGAGGAGAGGCCCTTGCCCGGCGGGCTGGCGAATGGACTCTGGAACGCCCGGCCGCACAGCCGCTGACGAAATGGGGAATGGCGTTGGTTACGAACACCGCGCCGAGGAAGCAGAACAGGTAGTGGAGCCACATGCCCGCCGTCATTCCCATTCGGCTGGAACGGTTCAATCGGCCTGGACGTCCAGCGTGGACAAGCGGACGGTCAGTTTTCCGCCCGGTATTGCTGCGGCGTCATTCCGGTCCAGCGCTTGAAGGCGCGGCCGAAGCTGGTCTGCTCGCCATAGCCGAGCCGGTCGGCGATCTCGTCGAGCGAGAGGCGGCCGTCCGACAGATGGGCCTTGGCCAGCGTTTCGCGCTGCTTCTCGACCAGGTCCGAGAACTTTGCGCCTTCGGCGGAAAGGCGCGACTGGAGCGTGCGTACGGACATGCCTGTCTTCTCGGCACAACGTTCGATCGAGCAGGTGCCTCGGGCCAGCGAGCCTCGGATGAAGCTGTCCACCTTGTCGATGGTCGACTGGCTGTGTTCCGATTTTACGCGCTGCAGATAGGACCCCAGCAGCTTGTAGAGCAGCCGGTTGGCGCTCGGCACTGGCTGTTCGAGCGCCCGCACCGGGAAGGCGACCGAATTGCGCGAGGAACGGCCCATGACCCGGCACCCCAGCGTTTTTTCGATTTCCGGCAGATCGCTGGCGCGCGGATCAGCGGAAAGGCTCACCCAACTGGGACGGAAGGTGGGGCCGCCGATCGCCTGCAGCAGTTTCAGATTGAGCATCGCGGCCTGATAGTTGGCCTGATCGTTGATGCCGATGTCGGTGTTGACGAGCCAGGTCAACTCGGCGGTTTCGCGTCCTTCGATCAGCACCACTTCGCAATCGGGCGCGTGGGCGACCGGAAGAAAGTCGATCAGGCAGCGGATGCCCGCGCGCATGGTCGGTGCCGAGCGGCACAGCGCGGTGACGCAGCCGAACACTTCGGGGTCCTGCACTTTCGCGATGTGCAGGCCGAACAGGGGATCGTCGAACAGCGTGCCGCAATACTCGAAGGTATCGGCCATCTGCTGCGGGGTGATCAGGCTTTCGGGATCGGTGAGGACGCGGCCTTCCATGCCATATCTCTCGACGATGCCGCGCGCGTCGCGCCCGTGCTGGCGCGCCACTTGCGCCAGTCCCGCGAAATTGGCGGAGCGGACCTGCCCTGTGCCCGGCGCCACGTCGAGTGGCCCGTCGAGACTGAAGAAGCTGCTTTCGCCCATGTGCTTTGCCTTTCGCGGGCGGGAGGCAGCACTCTGAATGCCGTACCGCCGATCCCGCACGTCCTTTCCGCAGCACGCAATATCGAGAATGCCGCGCGAAATGCCAATACCCCCAAGCTTGCCTGTGGCAGCACGCGGGCCAGTACGAACAAGCCACGCAAACGAGAGGGCGGGAGAGACCATGAAGACCATAGCCGATCACAAGAAGGCCGCGGAGGCGCATGTCCTTTACGAGAAGGATCCAGCCACGAAGATCGCGACGATCACGTTCAACCGCCTCGAAAAGCACAACACCGCAACCATCGGCATGCGCGCGCGTTTCGGCGAACTGGTGTTCAAGGCCAACATCGACGACGAAGTGAAAGTGCTGGTGATCCGCGGCATGGGTGACAACCTGGGCAGCGGCGGCGATCTTGACGAGCACGGCGATCTCTACCTGAGCCCCGGCCCGGACGATAATTTCCTCGTTGACCTTGAGATCGACGATCCCAGCGTGAAGTATCCCCCGGCCGGCTCCTACCGCTACCTGCACGGGCTGACCGACTATTACGCCAAGGCACGTTCGGGCAACCGGCCGCTGCAGGAGTTCAAGAAGATCTCGATCATCGAGGCCAAGGGCTACTGCTACGGCTGGCACTTCTACCAGTGCGCCGACGCCGATCTGATCGTCTCGTCGGACGATGCGCTCTTCGGCCACCCCTCGTTCCGCTATGCCGGCTGGGGGCCACGCATGTGGCAGTGGCTGGAAACCGTTGGCCTGCGCCGGTTCTCCGAGATGCTCTTCACCGGCCGTCCGTTCACCGCGGACGAAATGTTCCAGTCCAACTTCGTCAACTCGGTGGTGCCGCGTGACCAGCTCGAGGCGGAAACTGCAAAGTATGCCCATGCCTGCTCGATCACGCGTCCTACCGACGTCGTCGTCGCGCAGAAGACCTTCATCGAGGCCTACAAGCAGTATCGCGGCGAATACTTCGGTTCGCTGCTGACCGGCTGGCTTGAAGGCATGCTGCCGCTGATGAAGGACGACGGTGAGAACGACGTCAATCTGGGCAAGGACGACACCTTCAAGCAGGGCATCGGCAAGGTGGTGAAGGGTCATGATCTCAACTACCCGCCCGAATGGCGCCTTTCGAAGAAGGGGCGGCTGGGCTGAGGCATCTCTGCATCAGATGCGTGCATTGTCTTCGATAATGCGCGCAATGCAGATCATCTCGCATCCTCTGTAGAGTGTTCGGTGCCTGTCGTGGTAAAACGGCTGGTGTCCGGACCGGCAAGAGTCGGCAGGGGAACGGACGGGGGCGTGAAAAAACTACACAACCCCGTGAAGGGAGAGAGCCATGGCAGAGACTTTGTTCTCATTGGATAAGCGCAATTACCACGAGTGCCAGCAGGTGTTCCGAGGCACGCGTGAACAGGAATATTATCGCGGCGATTTCTGGGTTGAAGAAGCGTCCAACGTGGATGTGCGCTCCGAACGCAAGACGGTCGGCGCGATTTCGATCATCAAGCAGCGTTCGGCGGCCAACCTGTTTTTCCGCCGCTCGCGCCAGCACATCCGCGAGGATGCGACCGATCTTTCGATCCTCTGGTTCGTGAAGCACGGTGAAATGGCCTTTTCGAACCAGTGCGGCAACAAGGTGGCTAGGCCGGGGGACTTCGTGATCACCCGCTCGATGTCGCCCTTCTTCATCGAATGCCGCACCGATGGCGACAATGTGCACGAAGTGCTGCACGTGACGGTGCCGACGCATATCCTGCGGGCTTATATCCAGCAGGACTTCAGCACTGGCCTGTTCATGCCGGTCGAACGTGCGGAAATGGCCATTGCTGAAAACATACTGACCGACGTGTTCGAGGATGACGGCGGTTTTGGCGAGGAATCGGCGCGGCTGCTCGTGGATACGGCGTTTGGCCTGATCGGCAATGCCGTTCGTGCGACCGAGGAACTGCAGCCTGCGCGTCAGTCAATTGCCGACCGGAGGCTGGAGGAAGTGCTTCGCTTCATCGAAGTGCATCTGTCCGATCCCCAGCTTTCGACAGCGATGGTGGCCAAGGGCTGCGGCATCAGCCCGCGCTACCTCTCGTTCTTGCTTCGCCTGCGCGAGACGTCGTTCTCCGAACTGGTCTGGGAGCAGCGGCTGGCCAAGGCCAAGGACTGGCTGGCAAGCTCTGATCCGCGCGATATCTCGATCAGCGAGATCGCCTATGGGGTGGGTTTCAAGAGCCCGGCGCACTTCAGCCGCATGTTCAAGCGCGTGTTCGGCGCCAACCCGCGCGAATACCGCGGCGAATGCGGTGTGCGCGAGGCTGAGGGCGTGACGATGCAGATGGAACCGGCGGAGCGCTTCCCCGAGTATCCCTCGGCCGGCCAGCTTCTCCAGTAAACTCGGCTGCCCTTCGGCAGAGAGGCATCCGGCGGGGCGATGCTTTCCGGGCACTAGATGGTGCGCGCTTGCATCGTCCCTGCCGATGGCGTTTCTTGCCGCCCGAACAATCAGGAGGATGTCATGCCCACGATGAAACTTGTCGCGCTCACCCGCCCGTTGCCCGGCCGCGAGGAAGAGTACCACGACTGGTACAACAACACTCACTTGCCGGAACTGGTCAACAAGTTCGGCATGGCCGGGGCTCAGCGCTACAAGCTTGCCGCCAAGCTGATGGGCAGCGACGAGAACGAGTACATGGCGATCTACGACATCGAGGCGGACGATCCGATGGCGTTCCTCGGCGCCATGGGCGCGGCCGCGCAAGGCGGAGAACTGACGCAAAGCGACACCCAGGATTTCGGCACTTGCTACACTGCATTGTTCACGGAAATGGGTGAACGCGTTGTGCCGGACGCGTAATCCGCTCTGACAGTCAGCGAAACAACAAGGGCCTTTGCCGGTGTGCGAAGGCCCTTGTTGTTTCTCGCGCGGCAGCGTTGTTCCTGAAATTCCATTGGCTCGCGGCAGCCGCACGAGGGCAGGGCCCGATGCCCGGATTAAATCCATATTAACCAAAAGTTAGAGGCTTGGCGGTTAGGCAGAGCCATGACCGCCGGGCGCAAGATCGAGAGGAGACGCGTGCAGCACCGTCCATTGGTGCTTGAGCATTCGTTCCTCTTCCGTGTTTCTCCCCGCTACGCATGGACCATGGTGCTTTCGGCATTATTCGCCGTGAGCCTTGTGGAACGTCTTGTCCCGCGGGAAATCTGGTTCGGACCGGTCTATCTGGCGGTGGTTTGCCTCGCCGCCTGGTCGCTGAGTACCCGTACGGCGGTTGTTCTGGGAATTTCGGTTCTTGCAGTAAAACTGGCGACCGGCAATCTGGCCTATTACCCGATGGGGACTGTGCCGGTGCTGGCGAACATGGTGGTTCGAATTATCGGTATCGCCATTGTCGTCAGCTTCATCAGCCTCGCGCGCAAATCTTGCGAGCGCGAATGGCATCTGGCGCGCACAGATCTGCTGACAGGCGCTCTCAACCGGCAGGCCTTTTTCGAACTTGTGCGTTCGGGCCTGTGTAGCGGTGGATATGCCGCGCTGATCTACGCCGATCTCGATGGTTTGAAGCAACTCAATGACCAGTACGGCCACGACCGGGGAGATGAATGCCTGAAGAATTTCGCCGGAACGGTACGGCAGACGATCCGCAAGGGAGACGTTCTGGCGCGCATGGGCGGTGATGAATTCGTCATCTTCATGAAGCTGCGCGACGAGGTCGCCGGTCAGGCCGTGGCGCGCAGGCTGCACAAGGCACTCAACGCCGGTGAAGGGCAGGATTCCTCGGACCTCACATGCAGCCACCTGACGTGCAGTCTGGGGGTTCTGGTGCTTCCGGAGGGTGCGCATGCCATCGATGCAGAGCTGCGCGCTGCCGATGAACTGATGTACCGGGCCAAGCAGTCGCGATCGGGCTTTACCGTGGCGACGGGGCTGGCAACGGATGGCGGGATTGCACTGACGATCAGCGAACCTGTTCTCCCTCACGAATCGGAAGTCAGGCAGTCCGACCGGCCAGCCGGTAGGCGCGTGAACTTGCCGGAGCCGCCGCGCGCCGCAGCCTAGGTCCCGATCCTAGCGTCCTATGAACTTCGGTTTGCGTTTTTCCTTAAGTGCCTGAATGCCTTCCATGTGATCGGCACTGCGCACCGAGACGCTCTCGTAGGCGATACCGGCATCCATCAGTGCGGTAGCCAGACGCTTTAGTTCCAGATTCGTCAGGATCTTGGTCGCGCGGATGGCGACCATGGCGCCGTTCAGCAACTTTTCGCAGAACGCATCGACTTTCTCATCCAGCTCATCAAGCGGGACGCAGTGGTTGACGAGGCCGATCTCGGCCGCCTTCTGTGCTGAGAGCAGTTCGCCGGTCAGCAGGTATTCCTTGGCTCGCGCAAGACCGATGCGCTGGGCCCAGATTACTGCACCGCCGTCACCCGCGACAAGGCCGATGCCCACGTGCGGATCGCCTATCTTGGCGCCTTCCGCAGCGAAGATGATGTCGCAGAGCAGCGCGAGCGTGGCGCCAAGCCCCACGGCATGGCCATTGAGGCGGCAGATCACCGGCTTGTCGATATCCAGCAGGGTGGTGACGATGCGCTTGGCTACACGGGTTTCGTGGTCGAATAGGTGCGGATTGCGCGCGCTGTTCTCGATGTGATCGAGATCGCCGCCGGCCGAGAAGGCCCGGCCCGCGCCGGTCAGCACGATTACGTCCGAGCCGCTGTCGCACTGCGCGAACCACATGGCGTCGGCCAGATCATCATGCAGGTCGAGGTTGATCGCGTTGAGTGCGTCCGGCCGGTTCAGCGTGATGCGCAGCAGGCGGCCATCGCGTGTCATTTCGATCGTGCGCAGCTGCGGAAGCGCGGGTGCGGTTTCGGTCATTGCGGCAAATCTCCCATTTCTGGCGCAACGTCATAAGCCGCGTTTGCCTGCTGGCCAGCCGAAACCGGTGGGGAACGAAACCGTTCGCTCCGGCGAAGCGATCGGTCCATCGCCGTGGCGTTGCTGGGTGCCTTGCCAAAGGTTTCGGCGTTCTGTCTATCTCTCAGCGAGATACCCGCGAAGCGCGGAACGGGACGTGAGAGGGAGCATGGCAATGGCGCAGTTCGACGAGACCTTCGATTGGGTGGTCGTAGGCAGCGGGGCAGGCTCCATGGCCTCGGCCTTGCTGATGCGGCAGGCCGGAAAGTCGGTTCTGATTCTCGAAAAGGCGGATGTCGTGGGTGGAACCACCTGCAAGTCGGGCGGCGTCATGTGGATTCCCAACAACCGCTTCATTGCCGAAGACGGCGAGACGGATTCACCGGAAGCGGCTCTTGCCTACCTCGATGCGTTGCAGAACCTCGACGGCGGTGTTGCGCCGGGTTCGACGCCGCAGAAGCGCCGTGCCTATGTGGATCAGGCGCCGAAGATGATCGACTTCCTGGTCGATCAGGGCATCGAGCTTCAGCGCGGCAACACGTACTGGCCGGACTACTACGACGAAATGCCCGGCGGTTTCAAAACGACGCGAACTGTCGTGGCCAAGCCCTTCAATCTCAAGGAACTTGGTCCTTGGAGGAAGAAGTTGCGCAAGGGCTTTGTCGAGGTCAACGCGACGCTGAGTGAAGGCATGCAGCTTGGCCATATGCGCACGAATCCGGGCGCCAAGAAGATGCTCGCGAAAATTGCCTTCCGTACCATCGGTGACAAACTGCGCGGCCGCCAGTTCACCACTGCAGGGGCATGTCTGCAGGGGCGCCTGCTCAAGGTCGCGCTGGCGGCAGGGGTGGACATTCGCACCGAAGCGCCGGTCCGTGAAATCTTACTCGACGATGCGGGCAAGGCCGTGGGCGTTATTGCCCAGGCCGGCGACAAGACCATCCGTGTTGGCGCGAACCTCGGCATTCTCGTCAATGCCGGTGGTTTCGCCAAGAATCAGGCCATGCGTGACAAGTACATTCCGGGCAGCCAGGCCAAGTGGTCGCAGGTGCCCAAGGAAGATACTGGAGACATGCACGTCGAGCTTGAGCGGATCGGCGGCGTGCTGGCACAGATGGACCAGATGGTCGGCTTCCAGATGACCGAGGCGCCGGGCACCGAAAACGACTATGTCATGCCGGGCATGCAGAGCGTCACCGGCAAGCCGCACGCCATTCTCGTCGATCAGTCGGGCGAGCGCTACATGAACGAGGGTGGTTCCTACGAGCTGTTCTGCGAGAACATGCTCAAGCGCAACCGCGAGGTCCCGGCGATCCCGAGCTGGGGCATCCTGGACCAGCAATATGCCGAGAAGTACCAGGTCGCGGGCAAGTGGATCGACAAGAAGATCCCGAAGGCCTGGGAAGGCAAGGGTTACCTTCACAGGGCCGATACCATCGAGGATCTGGCGAAGGCCATCGGTGTGCCGGTTGAAAAGCTGATGGCCACTGTCGAACGCTGGAATGCCTTTGCGCGCGCCGGCAAGGACGAAGATTTCCATCGCGGTGAGCGTGAATACGACAAGTGCGGCTACGTCGGCGATCCGTACTCGGAAGCAAAGTCGATTGGCACGATCGAAAAGGGACCATTCTACGCGGTGCCCTGCGTGCCGGGTGACGTCAGCACTTACGGCGGTGTGGTGACCGATGAGTACAGCCGGGTGCTGCGCGCCGATGGTTCGGTGATCGAGGGGCTCTATGCGACAGGGGTCACCACGGCCTCGCCGATGGGCAATGTCTACCCGGGCGCGGGTGCCAGTGTCGGACCGTCGATGACTTTTGGCTGGATCGCGGCCAGACATGCAGCCGGACTCGACAATCAGGCTGTGTAAGGCTGTAGCAATGGCGAATTTTGCGGCGCTGGAACAGGACGGGTGGCAGCGGCTGCCCGTGGTTCGCTATTCCGCCGCGCTAGGTCCAACCTGGATGCGGCTAGGGGAGCACGGTCTTGAAGTCGCGCTCCTCGCGGAAGAGCATCTTGCCAATGACAATCTGGGCATTGTCCATGGTGGTGCGATGATGACCTTTGCGGACATGGCTCTGGGCTGCGGGGTTGGCCATGCCTTGCGCAAGGGCGAACCACTGAGCGATCCCGCCCATTCGCGCTTCGTCACGGCCCAGTTGCAGGTGCATTTCGTTTCGGCGGGGCAAGTGGGCGAGCTCATCGTCTGCCGCCCGGAAGTGGTTCGCGCAACGTCATCAATGGTATTCATGCGTGGCCTCATTGAGGCTGCAGGAAGGACCGTCGCGTCCGTCGACGGGATTTTCAAGGTGCTCGGGCCGGACAGGCGCTAAAGCAGATTGATACCCACCTTGCCGAAGAACTGCCCGCTTTCGAGGTGGCGGTAGGCATCCTGCAGCCGGTCCAGATCGTAGACCACATCGACGACCGGCTTGATGCCTTGGTCGACGATGAAGGCTGTCATCGCCTCGTGCTGCTCTCGGTTGCCGACGCCGATCGGGGCGAGGTTCACGCCTTGTTCGCCCATGCGGGTCCAGCTGAAATCCGATCCCAGCATGCCGATCGCGGAGAGCTGTCCGCCGTCCCCCAGCAAGGACACGTTGTCATCGAATTGCATGGCGCCAACGGTGTCGATGACATTGGCGAGCGGGCGTTCGCCCAGTGCCTTGCGCAGACCGGCGGCCCAATCGGGCGTTGTGCGGTAATTGATGCACAAGTCGGCGCCATAGGAGGCCGCGCGGGCGAGCTTGGCATCGGACGAGGAAGTGATCGCCACGTTTGCGCCCATTGCCTTTGCGAGTTGCAGCGCAGCGATGGAAACGCCGCCCGTGCCATGCGCCAGAACCCAGTCGCCGGCACCGGTGGGGCGAAAGGCGGTGAGGGCGGACCATGCAGTCAGGGTAGCGCACGCCAGGGTCGCGCCTTCGAGGTCCCCCAGCTCGCCGGGCAAGTGGCACAGGCTTTCGGCATCGAAGATGGCATATTGCCTTGCTACGCCGTCGATCGGCCCGCCCAGCATGCGCGGATCGGGCGTGCTGCCAGTCAGCCAGAACGGCGCGAAGATCGGCACGACGCGGTCGCCCGGAGCCATGCGCCTGACGCTGCTTCCCGTTTCGACGACTTCGGCGGCGCAGCAGGACAGTGGCACGACTTCGGGCTCCTTGCCGAGCCCGGGGATCAGGCCTTTGGCAACGATCGTATCGCGAAAGTTCAGCGTCGCGGCCTTGATGCGCACCAGCACTTCGCCGGGGCCGGGCCGGGGAACAGGCACCTCGCGGATCGCGATCGTCTCGATGCCCTTGCCGCTTTCGACGGTTGCCTGCTTCATCATCGTGCCTCTCCTGACCAGTGGCAATCCTAGACCAGCGCCGGACCTGCGACAGCCCGAAACTGGCGCGCGGGAGCGATGCCTTTGCCTGCCGCTGCGCAACGAAGTGACTGCGCTGCCAAACGGAACGCGGGCGCATTCCGCCGCCATTCCCGCACTGTTAGGCCTTGCCTGAAAGCCAGCGCCTTGAGCGCATCGGGGAGAGGATTTTCAGTGATGGATGCCAACGGCCGCGAACAAGCCACCCTTGCTGATCCGGCGATGTCGGTGGTCACGGGGCTGCCGCTCGCCGAAGAACCGGGGCAGGGGGCTCAGACCATCGGCGGGTACTTGCGTGAAGTCGCGGCGAAGTACGGGCCGCGCGAGGCGGTCGTGATGCGCAAGGGTGAATACCGGCTGTCGTGGACTTACGACGAACTTCTGGCGCACTCGCTCGAAGTGGCACGGGCACTCGTGGCGGCAGGCGTGGGCAAGGGCGGCCGCGTTGGCATTTTGATGACCAACCGGCCGGAATTCCTCGCCAGCCTCTATGGAATCGCGCTCGCAGGCGGGGTGCCGGTGGCGCTCAGCACGTTCTCGACCGAGCCGGAACTGGAATATCTGGTTCGGGCATCCGAAGTTTCGATCATCCTTTTCGAGCAGCAAGTGCTCAAGAAGGACTTCTGGCAGATGCTTGCCGGTCTTGAGCCGGCGCTTCGCGATGTACCACCGGGGAAGCTTGTTTCCCGACGGTTTCCCTATCTGCGGCATCTTGTCGCGCTGGGCGGCATTCCGGGCGAGGTTGAGCCGCTGGAAGCGAAATCGGACGGCGCGGTGGAGCGGTGGGACCAGTTTCTCGATCGGGCGGCCATGGTGGATGAGGCGACGGTGCTGGCCCGCGCCGATGCCGTGCACCCAGCCGATACCGGCGGGATTTTCTTCTCCTCGGGCACGACCAGTCTGCCCAAGGGCATTGTCCATTCGCAACGGGCCTTCGCAATCCAGTGGTGGCGCTGGCCGCGTCTCTTCGCGATGAACGAGCCGGTGCGGGCCTGGACGGGCAACGGCTTTTTCTGGTCGGGCAATGTTTCGATGGTCGTTGGTGCGGCCTTCTCGACCGGTGGTGCGGTGATCCTGCAGCGGGTGTTCGATGCCGAGGATGCCTTGTTCCTGGCCGAACAGGAAAAGGTCACGTTCCTCAACGGCCGTCCGCACCAGTGGGCGCGCCTCGCCGCGTCGGCTGACTGGGCTGGAGCCGATCTTTCCAGTTTGAAGTACGTTACGCGCGGCGAGCTGATCTGGCAGCACCCCACAGTGAACACCGATTGGGACGTGCCGATGAGCTTCGGCTGCACCGAGACGATGACGATCTGCACTTCCTTTGTTGCCGACGATGAGTCCGCCCGCGTGGAGGGGGCATTCGGTTCACCGCTTCCGGGCAATGTTCTAAAAATCGTCGAGCCGATATCGGGCCGTCCGGTGCCGGTGGGGCGGGTCGGCGAGATGTGCATCAAGGGGCCGACGCTGATGTCGGGCTATCTCGGCAAGGCGCCCGAGGAGTGCTTCGATGCCGAGGGTTTCTTCTGCACGGGGGACGGCGGGCGGGTCGATGAGGCGGGCCGGTTCTACTGGGAAGGGCGCCTGACAGACATGATCAAGACCGGTGGCGCCAATGTCTCGCCGGTCGAGGTGGACGACGTGATTGCGCGGATTCCGGGCGTGAAGCGCACCCAGACGGTGGGCGTGCCCGACGATCTGCTGGGCGAGATGGTCGTCACCTGCATCGTGCCGGTCGATGGGGCGGAACTGTGCGAGGCCGATGTGGTGGCCCGCTGCAAGGCCGAACTCGCCAGCTTCAAGGTGCCGCGCAGGGTGCTGTTCTTCACCGACGGCGACTACGCGATCACCGGCAGCGAGAAGGTGAAGTCAAGCCAGGTGCGCGATCTGGCTGTGCGCTGCTTGCAGAGCGATACCGCGACGGCGGTCTGACTGGCCCTTGCAACTGTGAGCACGGCCGGTACTGAACCAATTGTTCAGCCCGTGCAGCCGGAGTTTCACGAGAGAGGAAACATGAGCCAGACCCTACAGAACAGGGCATCACCCGATGCCGCCACCCAGCTCGATATCTACCGCCGTATGCTGCGGATCGAGCGTAACGACGATTTCACACAGGCCCAGATTCGCCGCGGCCGCATCACTGCGCCGTACTATTCGGGCCGCGGTCAGGAATGCATTCCCGCTGCCATCTCGAACCTGCTGAATGACGACGACAAGATCTGCACGATCTATCGCGGCATTCATGACATGGTTGCCAAGGGAATGCCGCTCAAGCCGCTGTGGGCCGAGATCATGGGCAAGGTCGATGGCACCTGCAAGGGCAAGGGCGGCCCGATGCACCTGACTCACCCCGATACCGGCGTGATGGTCACCACCGGCATCGTCGGCTCGTCGATGCCGATCGCCAACGGCTTCGGCTGGGCTTCGCTGCTCGATGGCACCAAGCAGGTGACGATCGCCTATTTCGGCGACGGCGCCAGCAACATCGGCGCGTTCCATGAATCGCTCAATCTGGCCTCCGTCTGGAAGCTGCCGGTGATCTTCGTGTGCTCCAACAACGGCTATGCCGAGCACACCAAGTATGCCGATGCGACTTCGGTCGACCAGATCTCCAAGCGTGCGATCGGTTACGGAATGCCGGGCTACACCGTGAACGGCAACGATCCGGTCGAGATGTGGCAGTACGCCAACGAAGCGATCGAGCGCGCCCGCGCGGGCGAAGGCCCGACGCTGCTGGAGTGCCGGACCTTCCGTTTCTGCGGCCACCTCCTCGGCGACGACAACAAGTACATGGATCCGGGCGAACTCGATGCCGCCAAGGCCGTCGATCCGCTGCCGCAGTTCCGCCAGAAGCTGCTCGACGAAGGCATCGCCACCGAAGCGCAGCTTGAGGAAATGAAGGCCGCGATCGAGGCCGAAGTGCAGCAGGCGATCGATTTCGCCATGGAGAGCGAGTTCCCGCCGATGGACGAACTGCGCCGCGACGTCTTTGCTCAGGAGATCCCGGCATGAGCACCGATACCATCGAGATGAAGAAGACCAACGGCCAGCAGGCCGTCAACGAAGCGCTGCACGAAGCCTTCGCGGCCGACCCCAAGGTGATCCTGCTGGGTGAAGACTGCGGCGACAAGGAAGGTGGCGGCGTCACCGGCGTGTGCAAGGGCCTGTCGACCAAGTTCGGCGACCTGCGCGTGCGCTCGACCCCGATCGCCGAACAGTCGATCATGGGCGCCGCGATCGGCGCGGCCATGGCCGGTTACAAGCCGGTGGCCGAGATCATGCTGATGAACTTCACGACCGTGGCGATGGACATGATCGTGAACCACGCAGCCAAGCTGCGCTTCATGTCGGGCGGCCAGAGCCAGGTTCCCCTCGTGATCCGCACGCTGACCGGCGCGGGCAACCAGACCGCCGGCCAGCACGCCGACTGCTACGAGGCGTGGTTCTGCCACACCGCGGGTATCAAGGTCGTGTTCCCCTGCTTCCCGGGCGACATGAAGGGCCTGATGCTCTCGGCGATCCAGGATCCCGATCCGGTGATCTTCATCGAAACCGGCATGACCCTGTTCGCGCCGGGCCAGATGCCGGTAAACCAGGGGCCGATCCCGCTGGGCAAGGCCAACGTGGTGGTTCCCGGTTCCGACATCACCATCGTTTCCTACGGTGCGCAGATGTTCCGCGTGATGATGGCGCTGGAAGAACTCGGCAAGGCGGGCATTTCCGCCGAAGTCGTCGACCTGCGCACGATTTCGCCGTGGGACAAGGAAACCGTGCTGGCATCGGCCGAGAAGACCGGCCGCCTGCTCGTCGTCCACGAGGCCGGCCGCAACTTCGGCCCGGGCGCGGAAATCGCCGCGACCGCGCAGGAAGAGCTGTTCGGCAAGCTCAAGGCACCGGTCGGCCGCCTCGGCGCGCCGTACTGCGCGGTGCCCTTCGCCAAGAAGCTGGAAGACGCCTATCTGGTGCAACCGGCTGACATCGTTGCTGAGGCCAAGCGCCTCGCCGCGATGGGCTGAGGCTGACGCTTCACGGCTGTTGAATTGCAGGCCCCTTCTCCAGTCCGCGGGGGAAGGGGCTTTGCTTTTTGAAGCTATCGCTCATCGAATTCGCGGCGCGCCTGTTCGACGCGCGCGAGATGCTGCTCCGCCCAAAGCCACACGCCGCAGAACGCCTCCCCCAGGCTTTCGCCGAGGCTGGTGAGCCGGTAATCGACGCGGGGCGGCACGACGGCGTGAACGGTGCGGCAGACCATCCCGTCGCGCTCCATGCGCCGAAGCGTCTGCGTCAGCATTTTCTGGCTGATGCCGGGCACTGCACGCGCGATCTGGGTGAAGCGCATCTCCCCACGCTCTTCGAGAAGTTCGAGCAGGACCATGGTCCACTTGTCCGCGACTCGTCCGATCAGTTCGGTCACGAGGGCGTCGATGCGCGGATCAGCGGCTGCACACGCACTATCGCGGTGCGTTTGGTCCGTTGTTTCGGGAGCGGGAGTCACGGACATGCCCAATACTCTCCTTCAGGTAAGTATAATTCTTTTGGGTGCCTTCTTTCGCCGGGAACGTAAGGGGATACATCGGGTGGCACAACAAGGAAGGAGCCCCCCCATGAAACTCTCCGGAAACACTATCCTGATGACCGGCGGCGGGAGCGGAATCGGTGAAGCGCTCGCGCACCGGCTTCATGATCTCGGCAATACGGTGATTGTGGCCGGGCGGCGGCGTGAGGCGCTGGAACGCGCCATCGCGGGCCGGGAGAACATGTATGCCGCCGAACTCGACGTGAACGACGCCGCCGCGCTGGCGGATGCCGCAGCGCGGCTCGTCGGGGATTTTCCCGGCCTCAACGTGCTCATCAACAACGCCGGGATCATGCGCTTCGAGACGCTCGATTCCGCGCGTGATCTCGCTGATGCCGAAGCGACGATCGAGACCAACCTTCTGGGGCCCATTCGCCTGATCAACGCGCTGATCGATCATCTGGCGGGACAGGCCGATGCCGCGGTGATCAATGTCACGTCCGGTCTCGCGTTTGTTCCGCTGGTGGCCGCACCTACTTATTCGGCCACAAAGGCGGCGATACATTCTTACACAGTCTCACTGCGCGACGCGCTGGCGGGCAAGGTTGAGGTGATCGAACTGGCCCCGCCTGCAGTGCAGACCGGCCTGACGCCGGGGCAGGAGACGCGTCCGGGCTATCAGCCGCTGGAGGACTTCGCCGACGAGGTGATGGGACTGTTCAAGGCTGCGCCGGCTGCCCCTGAAATCCTCGTCGAACGCGTCGGTATGCTCCGCTTCGCCGAGCGGGAAGGCCGGTTCGATCAGGCGTTCAAGACCATAAACGATTTTGCCCGGCAGGCGCGCGAGAGCCGGTAATCCTGAGGACGGGGCTGGCGGTGCGGGCCTGCTGTCAGGCCATCTCCGCCAGTGCATCCTGACCGACGCGCTCGTTCAGCCAGTCAAGCGAACCGCACAACTGCAGGTTCAGCATCGCGCGCTTCATGAACAGGTGGCACTGGTGCTCTTCGGTGAGGCCGATGCCGCCGTGGAGCTGGATCATTTCTTCGGTGACGAACTGGTAGACGTCGGTGGCCAGCGCCTTGAGTCCGGCGATCTGCAGGCGCGCTGCCTCTGGATCGCGCGCGCGGCTCCACAACAGCGCCTCGGTAGCGACGATGCGGGTCTTCATGTCGGCCACGCGGTGTTTCAACGCCTGGAACATCGCGATCGGGCGGTCGAACTGCTTGCGCATGCCCAGATACTCGACCGTCATGGCCAGCGCGGCCGTTGCGCCGCCAAGGCAATCGGCGGCGAGGGCAAGGTGCGCTTCGGGGCCGAGCACGTCGTGCATGGCGGCGGCGCCCTCGACATCGCTCAGCATGAGCGCCGGATCGGGTGCGTAGCCCGTCAGAACGAGATCGAAGATGCGGCGGCTCGGGTCCCAGATCTGGCGCTCGGTCAATTCCACACCCTGCGCATCGGTGGGGATCAGGGTGTAGCCGGTGGGCAGCATGGCCACCACGGCCACCGCCATGTCGCCATCGAACACGCCGCCGACAGTGCCCGAAACGGTACCGTTGGCTGCAACCTCCACTTTCGCGGGCAGCATGTGCAGCGGGGCATATTCTCCTGCCGAAAGGCGTTCGAGCCAGTCGGCGCGATCGGCCAGCGTCTTGCTTTCCACGACCGCCTGCAGGCCGAGCTGAGCGGGGATCAAGGGGGCGCTCGAGAGCACACGGCCCATTTCGTAGTGGATCGCGGTGGAGGCTTCGCGGTCGAGACCAAGTCCGCCGTCGTCCTCAGGGAGGCGGACCATCAGCCAGCCCATTTCGGCGGTGAGTTCCCAGCTCGCATCGCGCGCGGGCGAGAGCTTGTCTGCCGGGAAGGCCTTCTGCGCGGCGTCGGTGAGTTCGTTCAGCTCGATCATGTCAAAGCGTCCAGTGCTTGGGTTCGCGCGGCATTTCGAGCATGCGCTCGGCGATGATGTTGCGCTGCACTTCCTCGCTGCCGCCGGCGATGGTCCAGGCGTAGGAGTTCATGAAGTCGGCCATCCAGTTGCCGGTATTTAGATCGCCGAAAGTGATCGGCTTGACGTATTGTTCGTCCATCCCGCCAAGGCGCACGCCCAGCTTGGCATAGGCACGCAGCGCGCGGCTGTAGCTGTTCTTGACGATCGAGGCGTCGCCGATGCGCTCGATGCCCTTGATGCGGTTGTCAAGGAACTGGTCGGCGATGGCGCAGACGGCATCGACCTCGCTGACCAGCGCGCCGAAATCGCGCAGAACGCCGCGATCCTGCTCGCGGCCATGTTCCCTGATCAGCGCGGCAACGCGGGAGAGCGCGCCGCGCATGCGATAGCCCAGCTCCATCAGGGTGAGCCCGCGTTCGGAGGCGAGCGTCGCCTGCGCCACAGCCCAGCCCTTGCCTTCCTCGCCCACGCGCTGTTCGACCGGGATCACCACGTTGTCGAGGAAGATCTCGGCGAATTCCTCGTCGCCCTGGATCTGGTGGATCGGGCTGACCGAGACGCCGGGCGTCTTCATGTCCATCAGCAGGTAGGTGATGCCCGCCTGCTTTACGCCCTCTGACGAGGTGCGCACCAACAGCAGGCACATGTCGGCGAACTGGGCCATCGTCGACCAGACCTTCTGGCCGTTGACGACGTAGACTTCCTGTCCGTCGCGGACCTCGCGCACCGCCTTGCACTTCAGCGCGGCAAGGTCGGAGCCAGCGCCGGGTTCGGAGAAGCCCTGGCACCAGGTTTCGCCTTCGAGGATGCGGGGCATGTACTTGGCCTTCTGCTCCTCGCTGGCGCATTCGTGCAACGTGGCGAACGCGTGGTAGGTGGAGACGAACGAGAGCAGCAGGCGCGGGCAATCGGCCTTGGCGATTTCCTCGTAGATCACTTTCTGCTCGGCCAGCGAACGTCCGCCGCCGGGGAATTCGGCGGGCCAGTGCGGGATTGCATAGCCCGCCTTCACCAGCTTGGCGAACCAGCCGCGCTGGGTCTGGACGAAGTCTTCCTGGGTGCGGCTGGCATCGCGCCAGCCGGCCGGTTTTTCGGCGTCGAGAAAGCCGCGCACTTCGCTGCGCAGCGCTTCGAGATCTGCATTGTCCGTCATGCCCTCTCCATGCACAGCGGCTCTGTTAGCGTCCAGATTGCGGGCACCGCGTGTGCGATATCACCGCACGGGATGTCAGACCGCGACTTCGATCGTGTCGCCTTCGATCCGCACTTCGTAAGTTTCGATCGGCATCGTCGCGGGCGGATTCATCGGGTTGCCGGTTTCGAGATCGAAGCGGGCGCCATGGACGGGGCACGAGATCCAGCCCGCGCGCACGCGGCCGCATTCCAGTGTCTCGTGGGCATGGCTGCACAAGTTGCGCACGGCAAAGATCCTGTCCTTGGTGTTGACCACCACTACGCTTACGCCGTTGATCTCGACCACTTTCTTGCCGCCTGCGGGGATCTCGTCCACTTTCGCCGCGGCGACGAATACCTTTTCACTCATCTTCGTTGTTCGACTTTCCGCAATATTTCATTCCGCCGGGAGGCGGTGTTACACATCCTGCCCTGCGGCGCGCGCCATCATGGCGCAAGGCCAGCGGCTGCGCCAGAGCAGGACCAAGCAATTTGCAGTACCCCGGCGGTCATTTCTAGGGCAAGCCGTGGACGCGATAAGGCACACCGATGGCCTCGGGATTTGCGCAAACACATGGCCAAGGGGAGAGTGCAGTGACGGCTGGCGAAAGCTTCGATGTGGTTGTGGTCGGATCAGGTTCGGCAGGTGCCATGGCGGCACTGCGGGCCGCCGATCAGGGTCTCAAGGTCCTGATCATAGAGAAGGCGCAGAAGTTCGGTGGCACCTCGGCCACGTCAGGCGGCGTCATGTGGATTCCCAACCACCAGCTCGATGGCGACAAGGGCGACAGCCGCGAATCCGCGCTGGCATATCTCGATGCGACGATCGGCGTTCCGGTGAATCGCGAGCGCCTAGAAACCTTCGTAGATGAAGCCCCCAAGATGCTGAAGTTCCTGGAGTCTACGGGCGTTCAGGTGATGGCGGCGGCGTGGCCGGACTATTTTCCGGACCGGGCGGGCGCGAGGGCGGACCGCTCGATCGTGGTGCCAACGTTCGATGGCCGCCATCTGGGCGATGACCGCTACGCGCTGATGCGCGAGCAGTACAACCGCTTCAAGCTGTTCGGCCGCTATGCGATGGATCTCACCGAGACATTCACGCTGATGATGCAGTCCAAGGGCTGGCGCGGCACGGCGGCCAAGATCATCGGCCGCTACTGGCTCGACCGTAGCACCCGCAAGGTATCGCACCGTGACCGCCGCTTCACACAGGGTGCCGCGCTCATGGGTGCGACCTATGAGCAGGTCTTCAAGCGTGGCGGCGAGTTGCGGCTGGAGACCAAGCTGGAGCGCCTGCTGGTGGACGAAGGCGGGCAGGTTACCGGCGTTGAGGTTTCCAAGTTCGGCCGCAAATACGAGATTGGCGCACGCTATGGAGTCGTCCTGGCAGCGGGCGGTTTCGAGTGGAATCAGGAATTGCGCGACCGGTTCTATCCGATCCCGGGCCTGACGCGCCATTCATCCACGCCCGAGGACGGCAACCGGGGCGAAGCGCTGATCGAGGCCGAGAAGATCGGCGCATCGACCGAGCATACCGAGCAGGGCTGGTGGATTCCGACGATGACCCTGCCGATGCCCAGCGCGTCCAACTTCCACGAAATTCACCAGGCCGCCTTCGACGTCGGTCGTCCGTGGAGCGTTGTGGTCAACCGCAACGGCGTACGCTTCGTTGATGAGGCTTGCGGTTACGACCAGTTCGGGCAGGCCATGGTGCGCGATCATCTCGCGACAGGGGCAAACATGCCTTGCTGGCTGATCTTCGATTCGAAGTTTCGCAAGAAATTCAGCGCGGGCGGCCTGATGCCGACGGTCCATACGCCTGAGCACAAGGTGCCCGCAGACTGGTGGGATCACTATGTCTTCCGCGCCGACACCATCGAGGAACTGTGCCGCAAGGTCAGCCTACCGGCCGATCAGGTGCAGAAGGTTGTCGCCAACATGAACGAATACGCCAAGACCGGGATCGATCCCGAGTTCGGCCGCGGTATGAATCCCTATGACCAGATGTTCGGTGATCCCACCTCGACGCCGAACCCCAACATCGGTCCGATCGACACCGCGCCTTACTATGCTGTGCCGATCAATAACGGCGATCTGGGCACCAAGGGCGGGCTGCGCTGCGACGAGCGCGCACGCGTGCTCGATCAGCAGGGCAATCCGATCGCCGGGCTCTATGCGGCGGGCAACAACTCGGGGACGCCGTTCGGCGATACTTATCCGGGCGCGGGCGCGACGATCGGTCCGGCCATGACTTTTGGCTACGTCGCCGCCAACGACATTGCCGAGCGCTCCGCCAACCAGCGGGCGGGCGCCTGATCGCAGGCAGAAATGATCCGTCGCCCCTGCCTTCGCGGGGATGATATGGAAACGGAGTAAGGACAGAATGCAAGGCAAGGTAGCGATCGTCACCGGCGCGGCAGGCGGTATTGGCGAAGCCTGTGTGCGGGCGCTGGGCGCGAAGGGCGTCAAGGTGCTCGGCACCGGCCGCAACGCTGGCAAACTGCAGGCGCTGAAGGATGCGCTCGCAGGCGTCATGGAATTCGACTTTGTCGCCGCCGACGCCACGGCGGACGATGCGCCCAAGGCCATCGTGCAGGGCGCGGTCGATAAGTTCGGGCGGCTCGACATCCTTGTGAACAATGCGGGTTCGTTCAACTTCGGTCCGGTCGACCAGACCTCCGACGAAATGCTGGACGAAGTGATCGGCATTTCCATGCGTGCGCCGTTTCGCCTTTGCCGCGAGGCGCTGGACGTGATGGGCGAGGGCTCCTCGATCCTGTTCATCGGCTCGACCTGGGGCATTTTCGGCACGGTCGCAGGCGGCGCCTATTCGATGGCCAAGGCCGGGCAGATCGGTCTTATGCAGACCATGGCGGCCGAATACGGCCCGCGCGGCATCCGCTCGAACTACGTTGCGCCCACCGTCGTGCGCACCGAGATGACCGACGCGTTCTGGGAGCTCGACTTCTTCCGCCGTGGCAACCACGAACTGACGCCGATGAAGCGCGACTGCACCGCGATGGACATCGGCAACATGGTGGCGTTCTTGGCCTCTGACGAGGCGGGTTTCGTCAACGGGCAGACCATTGCGGTGGACGGCGGCATGTCGACCACGCGCTACGTTGCGCCCGAGGCGCTCGGCGCGGTACGGCAATAGGACAGACCTCTGGATCGCTGAGGCGATTGCGCTGCGGCATGGTGTTGTCGCAAATGCGTGGTTGCGCCTAACGGTCCTGTCAGAGGACGTGGGGAGGCGCTGCGCTGATGCAATTCGAATGGACTGAGGAACAGGATGCCTTCCGGCACAAGATCCGGGACTTCCTGCATGCCAATCTTCCGGACGGCTGGGAGAAATTCTCGGAACACGGCCCCGCATCCCCGGCGCTGACGGCGTTCGCGCGAGAGTTCTGCGTGAAGCTGGCCGATGCAGGCATCCTCTTCCCGCACTGGCCCAGGGATATGGGCGGGGATGGGCTGGGCCCGTGGGAACAGCAGATCCTCGCCGAGGAAATGTGGATCGCGGGCGAGCCGCGCGGCGGCCAGTACATGAACGTCAACTGGATCGGCCCGACGCTCGACAAGTACGGCACGGCCGAACAGAAGACGCGCTATCTCGAGCCGATCACCAAGGGGCAGTCGCTTTGGTGCCAGGGCTTTTCCGAACCTGATGCGGGTTCCGACCTCGCGAGCTTGCGCACCCGTGCCGAGCTGAAGGACGGCAACTACGTCATCAATGGCCAGAAGATCTGGACCAGCTATGCCGGTCTCGCCGATACCTGCTTCCTGCTCACGCGCACCAGCGAAGACAAGAAGCGCGGCATCACCATCATCCTCGTGCCGATGGACACGCCGGGCATCACCGTGCGCCAGATCCCCTCGCTGATTGGCGAGGGCGACATTCACGAGGTCTTCTTCGATGACGTCACGGTGCCGGAAAGCGCCCGCTTCGGCGAAGAAGGGCAGGCGTGGGAGATCGTCGCCTATTCGCTGCGCAATGAGCGCCTTGGCATCCCCCGCTTCACGCTGGCCCGCGCGGCGCTCGACCGGGCGGTTTCGATGCTCAAGGACGCGGGCGATTTCGACGGCGAATACGTGCGCATCGAGGCTGCGCGCTGTGCGGCGCTGTGCGAGGCGGCCGGAACGGCTAACTATGCCGTCGTCCAGCGCCGTGTCGACGGCTTTGCGATCGGCGCTGAGTCCAGCTCGGCCCGCTACGCCACGGTCATGGCCGAGCGCGCGGTTTGCGAATTCGTGATCGAGTTCCTGCCCGAAGCGCTCGCCGGGGCATCGCCCTATCTCAAGATGCACCACCAGCGCGGCATCGTCGCCGGTGTGGCGGCTGGTTCGGCCGAGATTCAGCTTAACATCATCGCCAGCGAAGTGCTGGAACTGCCGAGGGAGCCCCGCTGATGCAGCTTTCGCTCAACGAGGACCAGACGCAGATCCTCGATTTCATCGACAGCCTCGCCAAGCCTTTCAGCACCCTGCCGATGCACGACGTGTCGCTGGCGCTGGAATCGGCGGAACTGGACGAGGCGCTGGTCGAGAACGGCTTCCTTGACGTCATGGCGGTCGAGGAACTCGGGCCTGTCACTGCGGCGCTCGTGGTCGAAAGGCTCGCGCGCCTGCCGTTTGCCGTCGAAGCGGCGGCCTCGGCCATGGTGCGCCCGCTGATCGATCCCGAACTGCCGCGCCCGCTGTGCCTGATGGAAGAGGGCAAGACCCGCAAGCCGCTGCGCTTCCTGCGCCCCGGCGCGACGGTGGTCGTGGCCGGCCCCTCGGGCGTGAAGAGCTTCACCGCGACCGAAGAGATGATCGCGCCTGCGCAGGAAGACACGCTCTACGGCTATCCCGTGGCGTTCCTGACTTCGCTGCCCGATGCCATGACGTCACATGATGTGGACGCCGCTGAGATCACCCGTGCGTGGCGCGTTGCGATCGCGGCGGAAGCTGCAGGCCTGCTCGGCGCGGCGTTGGCGAGCACGGTGACTTATGTCTCCGAGCGCAAGCAGTTCGGCCGCCCGCTCGCGACCTTCCAGGGGATGCGCCACCGTCTGGCCGAGGATCAGGTCATGACCAACACCGTCTACTGGATGGCCATGCGCGCGGCGGGCACGGGCTCACAGGCCGATGCGGCCATGGCGCTCCAGCATGCGCAGGAAGCGGCCAAGCGGGTCTGCTACGACTACCACCAGTTCCTCGGAGGTATGGGCATGACTCTGGAGCATCCGCTGCACCTGTGGACCTATCGGCTCAAGCTGCTCACCGCTGAACTGGGCGGACGCGGTGCACAGGGGCTGGCGGCAGCGGAAGCGCTTTGGAGCTGACGTCAGGCCCAATCCTTCTTCGTCAGTGCGAGCGAGGGTAGTGTTTGCGGGTCTCAATCCACGTCAATCATGCCCTTGGCACCCGTCCCGCCACTCACCGCCAGCGTCTCGCCGGTAATGTAGCTCGCGGCGTCGCTGGCGAGGAATACCACAGCCTGCGCCACTTCCTCCGGTTTGCCGGGACGTCCGAGGGCAAAGGCGGTCTTTGCCGCACACAGCGCATCGAAGCCGGTCTTCGCCCAGCCTTTCTGTGCAAGATCGGTAGCGGTCATGCCGGGAGCCACGGCGTTGACGCGCACGTTCGATCCGCCCCATTCGCTCGCGGCTACTTTGGTGAACATCTGCAGGCCTGCCTTGGCCGCCGAATAGGCGCCGCAGCCGGGGGTGCCGGTGATGCCAGCCTGCGAGGATATGTTGACGATGGCGCCGTGCCCGCTCGCCTTGAGGTGCGGGATCGCCGCGTGCGAGCAATAGAAGGCGGCGTTGAGGTTCAGGGCGATGTCCTTGTCCCACAAGGCGGGCGGCATCTTCGAGAATCCCGCGAAGCTGGATTTGCCCGCATTGTTGATCAGGATGTCGAGGTGCCCGAAGTGCGCGACGGTCTCGTCGACCAGTGCCTGCACCTGCTCCGGGTCGGTGGCGTCGGTGGGGAGGCAGAGCACCTGCCGTCCGGTTTCGGCGCGCAGTTCGTCCGCCGTCTTCTCCAGCGCCTCGGCCTTGCGGGCGGCCAGCACCAGATCGGCGCCGCGCCGGGCCAGAAGACGGGCGATTTCCTTGCCGATGCCGGTGCCGCCGCCGGTGACGATGGCCACGCGGCCGCTGAGATCAAAACCTTCCAACATTGTGCTCACCATCTCCGCCGGCGCTGGCAGCCCCGGACTCTCTCCTGAAGTTCGGCCGCGCGTTCCTCTGGCGACACATACGGGGTGTCGGCAGGAAGGTGATCGCGCAGCTCAGCGAATTTGACGCGTTTCAGCGTCGGGGTCGGGCAGGAGTCGCAGTCGTACCAGCGCCCGTAGACCGTGCCCTGCAGGAACCCGGCGGGATCGAGCCAGTTGGGCACGCCCGGGTCTTCCAAAGAGATCACCGCGCGGAATTTTCCATCGCTGGAAATCTTCGCGAAGTGTCCGTTGGTGCTGCTCATCCGGTACACGTATTCGATTGCGTTGTAGTAGGGGTCGTTGAGCTGGAAGTTCCAGTAGGGCCGCACCTCCGGCAGCTCGGTCTCGATGATCAGCGCCTCGTCCGGCTCGAACTCGAAGACGGCCGGGATATAGATCTGGCGGGAAAGGGCGCCGCCGATGGGCGCGGGCTTGAAAACATTGACCCCGGCTTCGTCGCGAACCTGATTCTGCATCCAGTAGAATAGCTCAGTCGCTTTCGCAGGCATCGCTGCCATATGTTTGATACGCTGTAGAATTTCATCGACTGAAAGGCGCGGTTTGAGCGGTGCGGGATCGAGGTTCTCGATCGACAGTACGGGATCGATTTCACCGGCCCAGTCGTAGGAGCGTTTGCGGACCATCAGCATGGTGGCGCCGGGTTTGATCTGCAGCCAGTTGCCGGTGTGGTCTTCGGGCCGTTCTCCACTGAGCAGGATTTCGAATGTGCCGTCCGGTTCGATCTGCAGATGCCGGTCGTCGAGGTCCGAATAGTGTTCCCCGGTCATGTCGACATCGCCGGGATAGCCCGCGTTGTTCTTTTGCGTGTTGAACATGATCATCTTGACCGTGCCGCGCGTTCCGGAGACGCGGTAGCGGTACTGTGGGCTGACGGGCGACTGCAGGTAGATGTCGTCCGGATTGGGCTGTAGCGTGTAGACAGGGTTCCACAACGGTGCCCAGTCGGGATGCTCTGCGCTGGCGTGGAAGAACGCGAAGTAGCCGTAAGAGAACTGCATCACGATCTGGCGGTAGACGTCCGCACGATATTCCGGGTCGTCCGGTCGCCAGGTGTTGCCAATGCCGGCAACGGCCGTTTCAAGGTCAGCCAGATAATCGAACAGTGGTCCGGGTATGGGGGGGGGCTGAGTGCTCATCGTCCGGGTGATCCTCTCCTTGTGGCCCCTGTCCGGGACTCGCCTTTGTTAGATGGTATATACTATCTAACGGGCATGCAAAGTGGAGTGGAACACGCATGAGCGATACCGACCTTCTCGATCTTGGCGGCCAGGTCGCCGTTGTTACCGGCGGCGGCCAGAACGCGGGCCGCGCGATCGCGCTGGAACTCGCGCGCCATAACGCGGGCGGCATCGCCGTGAACGATTTCGTGGCCGAACGTGCCGAAGCCGTGGCGGAGGAAGTGCGTGCAATGGGCGTGCCCGCGCTCGCGGTGCCGTTCGACGTGTGCGATCTGGACGCGGCCAGGGCTGCCGACGCAGCGATCAAGGACAAGCTCGGCGCTGCTACGATCCTCGTGAACAATGCCGGCATGGCGGGCCCGGGCGGATCGCTCCGGCCGATGCAGAACTTCTGGGAGGAAGATCCCTCCGCCTGGCAGCGCTACCTCGGTACCAATCTCTATGGCGTCTACAACTGCAGCTATGCCTTCATCCCGAACATGGTCGAGGCGAAGAAAGGTCGCATCGTCACCATCGTTTCGGATTCAGGCCGCATCGGTGAGCCGAAGCTTGCGGTTTATGCGTCGGCCAAGGCCGGTGCGCAGGGCTTCGTGCGCTCGATCGCCAAGGAACTGGGCCGTTACAACGTGACCGCGAACTGCGTCTCGCTGTCCTCGCTGATGCCTGACATGCCGGAGGAAAAGCTGGCCGAGGTCATGGCGAGCGATCACGCCAAGGCCCAGCTTTCTCGCTATACCATACGCCGCTACGGCAAGTCGGCCGACGTTGCCGCGCTGGTGACGTTCCTGTGCTCGGGCGCTTCAGAATGGATTACGGGCCAGACCTATCCGCTGAACGGCGGCTACGCACCCTCGATGTAAATTGTGGATGTAAGCGCGCGAATGCGGCGGCCGGGACGCCGGTAGCCGACAATCTGGACCGTCCGGTAGAAAAATCCGGACGGGACGGTTGACGAAACGCATCACAGCTACGATTCTGCTCCTGCAGGGACCGGTCGGTCCCGGGGAGAAATCATGCCATCAACAGCTTACCATGCACCCGGCACAGTCGAGGATGCAGTCGCCCTGCTTGCCGCCGATCCCACGGCGCGGCCGCTGGGAGGCGGCACGGACCTGATCGTGCAGATGCGCGCGGGGCGGCTCAGCCCGGGCGCGGTGATCGATCTCAAGCGCATCGGCGGGATGAGCGGCGTTCACCGTGCCGGTGATGCGTTTGCCATCGGCGCGGCGACGCCGTGCACGGCACTCAAGGCCGACGCTGCCCTCTCTGCCGCCTGGCCGGGCGTGGTCGAGGCCGCGAACCTCATCGGTTCGGTGCAGGTCCGCAACCGTGCGACGATGGCGGGCAACCTGTGCAATGCCTCGCCCGCGGCGGACAGCGTGCCCGCGCTGGTCGCGGCAGGTGCCGTTTGCGTAATTGCAGGGCCTTCGGGGCAGCGCGAGGTACCGGTCGAGGCAATCCCGGTCAGCCCGGGCAAGACCTCGCTCGCACCCGGCGAATTCGTGGTCGAAATCCGCTTTCCGCCAAAGCCTGCGGGCGGGGGTGACGCCTACCTGCGCTCCACACCGCGAACCGAAATGGACATCGCCGTCGTTGGCGCGGGCGTGAGCATCGTTCTGGATGGCGAAGGGATCTGCACTGCCGCGCGTATTGCGCTGGGCGCTGTGGGGCCAACGGTCGTGTTGGTCGAGGACGCTGCTGCTGCGCTCGTCGGCAGCAAGCTCGACGACGATGCGCTCGCCGCCATGTCGCAGGCCGTGCAGGCCGCCAGCAATCCCATCGACGACAAGCGCGGGACGGTGTCCTACCGCAAGGCGATGGCGGGCGTGCTTGCCCGCCGTGCCGTCCTGATTGCCGCCAGCCGCGCCGGAGCAAAGGCATGAGCAAGATTCGCGTTTCCACCACCGTCAACGGCGATGCCGCCGAATTCCTGTGCGAACCTACCAGTTCGCTGCTCGATGTGCTGCGTGACACCATGGGGCTGACCGGCTCCAAGGAAGGCTGCGGCTCGGGTGACTGCGGCGCCTGCACCGTCGTGCTCGATGGCGAAATGGTCTGTTCCTGCCTCGTGCTCGCGCCCGAGGCCGAGGGGCGCACCATCGCCACCATCGAGGGCGTGGCCGAAGGCTCGGTGCTCCATCCGGTGCAGCAGAAGTTCCTCGAACATGCCGCCCTGCAGTGCGGGTTCTGCACGCCGGGCTTCATCGTCGCGGCCAAGGCGCTGCTCGACCGCAATCCGGACCCGACCGAGAGCGAGGTCCGCTACTGGCTGGCGGGCAACCTGTGCCGCTGCACCGGCTACGACAAGATCGTGCGCGCGGTGATGGCCGCCGCCGCTGAACTCAGGCAGGAAAGGACGCCGGCATGAACGCGCCCAGCACCATGAAGCCGTTCCGTCACGTCGGCACCCGCCCGGTCCGTCCGGACGGTGTCGATAAAGTTACCGGCAAGGCGCTCTACAGCACGGATTTCAAGGCACCTGGGATGCTCTGGGGCGCGATTCTGCGCAGCCCGCATCCGCACGCGCGCATCCTGTCGATCGACACGAAAAAGGCCGAAGCGCTGGCCGGCGTGAAAGCTGTGGCGACGGGCCGGGACCTGCCGACGCTGGAATCGCTGGTCATGCACGTGGGCGAGGGCGCGTCGGACATCGTCGATGTCTCGCACAACTGCCTTGCACTCGACAAAGTGCTCTACGAAGGCCACGCCGTCGCCGCTGTCGCCGCGGCCAGCCCCGAGATCGCCCGCGAGGCGCTGGGCCTGATCACGGTCGAATACGAGGAACTGGCGTTCGTGCTCGGGCTGGAGGAGGCGCTGGCCGAAGGCGCGCCGGTCCTGCACGACACCGTCTTCACAAAGGGTGTGGACCCGAAGCCGGACAGACCTTCCAATGCCGCGATGCGCGTCGAAATGGGCGGCGGCGATGTGGAAGGCGCGCTGGCTTCTGCGGCAGCCACGGTCACCGGGCGTTACACGCTGGAGCCAGTGCATCAGGGCTATATCGAGCCGCACGCCTGCGTTGCCTCGTGGAACGGGGACGGACAGGCGCAGATCTGGACATCGAGCCAGGGCCACTTCGCGGTGCGTGCGCTCACGGCGTCGGTGCTGGCGATCCCGCAGGCGGACATTCGCGTGACGCCGCTGGAAATCGGCGGCGGGTTCGGCGGCAAGACCACGGTCTACCTCGAACCGGTTGCCATGGTGCTCTCGAAGAAATCCGGGCGCCCTGTGCGTCTGGCCATGACGCGCGAGGAAGTGTTCCGCGCGACCGGCCCGGCGCCGGGCGCAGTGATCGACGTGCGGCTCGGCGCCGCCGCTGATGGTACGCTGGTCGCGGCGGACGTCGAGTTCCTCTATCACTCGGGCGCCTATACCGCGAACGATGCGGGTGCGGGCGTATCGAGCGCGATCGGGCACTACCGCATCCCCAACAGCCGGGTGGTCGGTATCGAGGTGCTGTGCAACCGTCCTGCTGCCAAGGCCTACCGTGCGCCGGGCGCACCACAAGTCAATTTCGCGGTCGAAAGCGCGATGGACGAGCTGGCGGGTAAGCTGGGTATCGATCCGCTGGAGCTGCGTCTGAAGAATGCAGCCATCGAAGGTGATCCGCAGACCACCGGCCTGCCCTGGGGGCGGATCGGCTATGTCGAATGCCTCGAAGCCGCCAAAGCGCATCCGCACTGGTCCGCGCCGCTCGGCCCCAATCAGGGGCGCGGCATCGCGGGCGGGTACTGGGGCAACTACGGTGGCCCTTCGACCGTGAACGTGAGTGTTGCCGAGGACGGCACTGTGACCGTCGCCACCGGCAGCCCCGACATCGGAGGCAGTCGCGCCTCGATGGCGATCATGGCGGCCGAAGTGCTCGACATTCCCTATGAGCAGGTGCGCGCCGTCGTGGCCGATACGGCGTCCATCGGCGTGTCCATGGTCACCGGCGGCAGCCGCACGACGTTTGCGACCGGCATGGCCACCGTGCAGGCCGCAGAAGAGGTCAAGCGCCTGCTGTGCGAACGCGCCGCGCGGATGTGGGGAGTTATCTCCGATCAGGTCGAGTGGCGTTCGGGCGAAGTTATCTGTCTTGATGGCGAGAAGCAGGGACAGGCGATGTCAGCTGCCGCCATCGCCGGGCGCTCGTTCCACTCGGGCGGGCCGATCGCGGCTGTTGCGGCGCTGAGCGCGAAGGGCTGGCTGCCGGGCTTCGGCGTGCACATCTGCGATACCGAAGTCGATCCCGAGACCGGGCATGTGAAGATCGTGCGCTATACCGCGGTTCAGGATGTGGGCATCGCGATCCACCCGGATTACGTCGAAGGGCAGATCCAGGGTGGCGCCGCACAGGGCATCGGCTGGGCGCTCAACGAGGCCTATATCTATGGCAAGGACGGCAAGCTCGATAACGCGGGCTTCCTCGACTACCGCATGCCGGTGGCCTCGGACCTGCCGATGATCGAGGCGGTTATCGTCGAAGTGCCCAATCCGTCGCACCCCTACGGTGTGAAGGGCGTGGGTGAAGTGCCGATCGTGCCGCCGCTCGCGGCAGTCGCCAACGCCATCCATGCGGCAGCCGGGGTGCGCCTCAAGGACCTGCCGATGGCGCCCGACCGGGTCTACGCCGCGCTCCATCCGGAAGGGTGACGCGCGGTGCGCATCGTCGTGATGCCGCCGTTCGACAAGGAGTTCTTCGGCGCGGATCGTCTCGATCTGGCGCCGCATAACCTGTTCGACCTTGTCGAGCGACTGGAGGCGCTGGCGCCGGGTTTCGCAGCCATCGCCCCGGCGCGTGTGCATTTCGCAGTTGATGGAGTACTTGAGACGGACTGGACGCGAGAGCTGGCACAGGCCCGGGAGGTGATCGTGCTGCCGCGCGTCGGTGGAGGATGATCCTATGGCTGTTACCCTGCCGTTCCGCAGGCTAGAACCTTTCGGGGTCGAGATAGACTTCGACCTGTCGCAGCCGCTGGCTCCGTCGCTGGCGTACCATTTCCGCGAACTCTGGCGCGAGCATGGCTTTATGCTGGCGCGCGGACAGGCGCTCTCGATGGAGCGGCACCGCGAGTTGTGCAGTCTGCTCGGCCCGGTCCTGCTGCGCGAGGGAGAGGGCGAGGCGCTCTCCAACGAAGCAGGTGGGCCCAGCGCCTCGGCGCTCGCCTGGCATTCGGACGCGGCCTATACCGATCATCCCTTCGATGCGATTTCGCTCCATGCGCTCGACGTGGTGGACGATGCGTCCTCGACCCGTTTCGTCAGCGTAGAAGCGGCGCTGCCTGGGGATCTGTGCGCGCAGTTGGCCGGGTGCGAACAGGAGATGATTTCCCCCCATTACACCGTGCTGGAAGCGCGTACTTGCGACCAGCGTGATCCCGTGGCGATGAAGCGAGGGGTTCGACCGGCCATGCTGGAAAATCCGCACAACGGCCGTCCGTGTGTGTGGGTCAGCGAGTTACAGACTGCTCGCCTGCTGGGCATGGATTGGGCGGAGAGTAGGGACTTGCTCCACACCGTGTTCGGCCAACTCTATGCGCCCGGCCGCGTGCTGGAGCATGTGTGGCGCAAGGGAGATGTGGTGTTTTGGGATAACGTGGCTCTGCAGCATGCGCGCGGGAACCTCGAGGGCGCCGGGCGGCGGGTGCTGCAGCGGGTGATCGTCGGCACTGAAGGGGTGGCGCCGCACGTGGCGGGGTAAACCCCGTCACGGCTGTGACGTCACTTCCACCGTCTCGCCATTCATCCACTGCCGCACCACCAGATAGCGTCCGTGCAGCGCGCCACGGTCCTGGATGCCAAACCCGAGCAGGGTGCCTTCCTCGCCCTCGGCAGCGGGGAGCCATTTGATCTGTTCGAGACCCACGCGCACGCCCTCGCGGCTGAAATCCTTCGCGCGGGCGAGCCCTTCGGCGACGAGGCGGCCGATGTCGTGGCCCTTGGCGATGGCCAGCGCCTGCTGGCGGGGGGCGCTCAGTTCGGCCATCACCGCTTGCAGTGTGCGGTTCGAGTCCGAATGCATGTCGATGTAGAACCAGCCGTCGCAGGCTTTGGCGAAACTGCCGTGATAGCCGCGCAGGCCCGCCGTGTTCATGATCCGCGGGCCTTTCCACTCCGCGCCGGTCAGGGCAGCTGCCACGCCGGGCGCCGATAGGCCGAGGCCGAGATAGACGAAGCCGTCCGGCTGTGCAGGCAGCACTTTTCCGGCCTCCTCGCTGGCGTCGTCGGCCAGCGGGGAAATGCCTTCTGTCGCCACGATCGCGATCCCGAGGATATTCGCTTCGTCCTGCAGGTATTTGAGGTGCCGGGTGCCGATGGGCGAGATGTCGTAGACAACGCCGAGCCGCCGGCAGCCGAGCGCGGCCATATGCCGGGCCATGACCAGCGATTCATCCTCGTGGCTGCCCACCTGATGATGGAACATGTAGCGCCCGCGTGCCCGTTCGGCGCCGGCCCAGTTGATCGTGGGGATGCGCAGTTCCTCGGCCAGAGGCGTTGCGACCAGCGCATTGTCGCCGATCGCCGGGCCGACGATCAGGCCCACGCCAGCATCGGCCAGTTGCCGGTAGGCCCGTTCGACAGCTTCAGCCGTGCCGGAGGGCAGGCCAAGGCCATAGGCATGGACGAATTCGACCGGTGCGCTCAGCCGTCCGCTCTTGCGCACAGCCTCGATCTCGCGTTCGAGCCATCCGGTCACGTCGCCCGGACCGGGGTCGCCGTCCTTCAAATCGGCAATGTCGGCCATGTCGTTGAGTACGCCGACTTTTATGCTTTGCGTCATGCTGTTCTCCCCGCGTGGTAGCTTTTCTTCCCGCACAGCAATGGATCAGCGCGCAAAAGGCTGCATGACAGGTTCAGGCCCGCGCGCCGCGCTGGAACAGGCGCTGGGTGCAGACGGCATAGCTCGGATCGCTGGCGCCTTGGCCGAGCGTGCCCCCGCCGTCGAACGGGCGGCGCAGCTTGAAGTCGTATGTGACGACGCGCCTGGAGAAGCGCCACTTGCCATCGGCGCAGCGGCGGTAGTTGTCGATGTAGCGTACCGCCATGAAGTCCTCTTCCTTGCCGCCTTCGCGGGTGGGGATGAGGTGATACGCCAGCGCATAGACTTCGCCGCTCGCTTCGTCGCCATCGACGGCGATCAGGTGGTTGCAAACGTGATGGCCGGAATAGGGCATGTAGGGGAACGACCCGGCGATGAACTTGCAGTAGTCCCCGGCCGAGCCGTCGAAGCTGTCCCCATGGCTGTCGGTCGCGTCTTCGGTGTAGAGGTCCTTGAGCAGATCGATGTCCTGTCGGTCGATCGCGCGCGAATAGAGCAGTACGAGGTCGCGGATCGCATCCTTGTCGATGACCGACTGCAGGGCCTTTTCGTCGATTGCCATGATGTCCCCTCCACTGGGATGATTTAGAGCAGCGCGCCGCCGTCGACGGGATAGACCTGCCCGGTGATGAAGCTTGCCCGGCCCGAGGCTAGGAACGTGACCATCGCCGCCATTTCCTCCGCCGAGGCGAAGGGCTTGCCCACAAACGTGCGGCGCTGCCGGATGGCGCGGTCTTCCTCGCTCACGCTGGCCTGTCCCTTGGAGAACAGGCCGCTTTCCGGGTTGAAGCGGCTGCCCTTACTGAGCGCGGCCGGATCGGTCGGGATCGTCGCATAGGGCGCGATGGCGTTCACGCGAATGCCGTGCTGGCCCACTTCCTTGGCGAGCACGATCGTGAAGCTGTGCACCGCGCCCTTGGCCGCCGAATAGACCGGCAGCATGTAGTCACCCACCAGCCCCGCAGTGGAGCCGACATTGACGATGGCGCCGGTCTTGCGGGCGATCATGCCGGGCAGGACGGCGTGGGTCATGCGCAGCACGGTGCCGAAGTTCAGGTCGATGTCCGCCATCCACTTGGCGGGATCGGAATCGGCGAAGAAGCCCTGATCGACATTGCCGCCCACGTTGTTGACGAGAACGTCCACCGGACCGAGCGCATCGGCGGCGGCCAGGATCTTCGCGGGCGAGGCGGGATCGAGCAAGTCGGCGGCGACGAACACGGCGTCGGCTGCGCCATGTGCCTTGCAGTCTGCCACTAGCCTTGTGCCTGCATCCGCGTCGCGCCCGACGGCGACGACCTTTGCGCCTTCTGCGGCAAGATCGAGTGCGACGGCGCGGCCGATATTGGCGGTGGCGCCGGTGACTATGGCCACCTTGTCCTGCAGCTGGAAATCCATGCCCGCTCCCAAACGGTTTGTCCGTTCAGGAGCTATTCTCCCCGGCGCCGGGGTGCAAACCGTGGGGGCGATCAGCGGGCGAGGATGCGCTCAGTAGCGCGACGTGCGGACGCAGCGCATGGGGCCATCGCTGCCATCTTCGGCGATCTGGCGTAGAAAGCCGATGGAGATGCGACGAAGGGTGAGCCCCTTGAGCTTGCCCCCCGTCATAACCACGCGATCGCCGGCAAACAGATAGCTGCCGCGAATGCCGCCGGCCTTGTAGCTGGAAGCATTGACGATTCGAAAGTCGTACTCCGGCATCGGCGTGCCCGAGGGGCCGCCGGCATCGCCCGGCAGTTCGCAGGTGTAATGACCCAGCGCGAGCGTATCGATCCGGCCACCGGGCACGGGCGGCGGAGGTGCACTGGCGGCGCAGGCGGTGACGACCGGGACGCCTGCTACGGCAAGCAGGGTGGCCAGCAGAGCGGCGCGAGGCTCGGCGTCGGACTTGGGAGCGCGGTTCATGGCGCTTCAGCTAGCACCGGCGCGAAGCAATTGCCATGCCCGCGCGCCTCGTCTAAGGGCGCAGGCTTCCAAGGGCGGTTCCCGATGTGCGGGATGCGGCCCGGACCCACTAGCTCTTTCCCATCGAAGGCCACAACCATGAAGATCAGCGGCGTCGACATTCGTCCCGGTAACATTCTCGAATACGAAAAAGGCATCTGGAAGGTCGCCAAGACGCAGCACACCCAGCCCGGCAAGGGCGGTGCCTTCATGCAGGTCGAGATGAAGAACCTGATCGACGGCCGCAAGACCAACGTGCGCTTCCGCAGCGCCGACACGGTCGAGAAGGTCCGCCTCGACACCAAGGACTTCCAGTTCCTCTACGTCGAAGGCGACCAGCTGGTGTTCATGGACATCGAAACCTACGACCAGATCCAGCTTCCCTCCGACCTGCTCGGCGATGCCGTGGCGTTCCTGCAGGATGGCATGCAGGTTCTGCTCGAACTGTGGGAAGAACGGCCCATCTCCGTCCAGTTGCCCGAACAGGTCGAAGCGACGATTGTTGAGGCTGATGCGGTAGTCAAGGGACAGACAGCTTCGTCCAGCTACAAGCCCGCCGTGCTCGACAACGGTGTGCGAGTCATGGTGCCGCCGCATATCGAAAGCGGCACCCGCATCGTGGTCGACGTGTACGAGAAGGCATACATTCGAAAGGCTGACTGATGCGGACTATTGCAAAGATCATGACTTCGGCGCTGCTGGCTGCAGCTCTGCCCGGCACCAGCGCGCTGGCCGCGGCGCCTGCCAAGGCTCCGGCCCAGGCACCGGCGAACAAGGCCGAAGTTCAGGATGCGATGCTTTATCTGAAGGTGCTGATCAGTGGCCTTCAGTCCGACAAGGTCGAACAGCCGGTCAAGGGCGCTCTGGTGGGCTGCCTTTACAACAACTCGCTTGGCCAGATCACCGAATCAATGGACAAGGTGATCGCCGAGAACCCCGGCAAGATCCACAAGGACAACCCCAGCGAGCTGCTGGGCGTCATGGTCCGAATTTGCGGTTACAACCCGCAGGCGGCCGCATCCAGCAACCCGGCCAAGGGCCGCTAAGTCAGACCGGACCCGGTCCGGCAGCAGGAGTAAAGAACAGGTCATGGCCGCAATTTCCGGTCTCATCCGCGTCATGGAAAAGGCTGCCCGCAAGGCGGGCGGCCGTCTGCGCCGCGACTTCGGCGAAATCGAGCACTTGCAGGTAAGCCGCAAGGGGCCATCGGATTTCGTCTCGAAGGCCGACGAGGCCTCGGAGCGGACGATCTGGGACGAACTGCGCGCTGCGCGTCCGGACTGGGGCTTCCTGTTCGAGGAAGCTGGCGAGATCGAGGGTGATCCCACCAAGCCGCGCTTCATCGTCGATCCGCTTGATGGCACCACCAACTTCCTGCACGGCTTGCCGCACTTCGCGATCTCGATCGCGGTGCAGGAGCCGCGTCTTGACGGGAAGGGCTGGGGGGACGTGACGGCCGGACTGGTCTACCAACCGATCACCGACGAGAGCTTCTGGGCCGAGAAATCGCGCGGTGCCTGGCTGCAGGACCGGCGCCTGCGCGTCTCGTCGCGCCGTCACCTTGACGAGAGCCTGATCGCCACCGGCATTCCCTTCCAGGGGCATGGCGATGTGGGGCAGTGGGCGAAGATCTATAACGCGATCGCGCCGCAGGTAGCGGGAATCCGTCGTTTCGGCTCAGCTGCGCTCGATCTCGCATGGGTCGCGGCGGGCCGGTATGAAGGGTTCTGGGAATCCGATCTCAAGCCCTGGGACACGGCGGCAGGTTGCCTGCTGGTGCGTGAGGCCGGTGGTTTCGTGTCCGACTGGAAGGGTCGTTCGCAGCCGTATTGCGACACCGAGATCCTTGCCGGTAACGATGCGCTGCACTCGCGCCTCCACAAGATCGTGGCGAACGCACTGAAGGACTGAAGTGGTGTCTCTGTTCGTCGTGCTTGACGGGCGCTTCGTCGTAAGGATGGCGCGTGTCTCCGAAATGCCACGCAACTGACGCGGTAGTTTCCCCGTTTGTGCCGAATGGCGGCGCGCATGGGACACAGGGGCTGGGCTTTCACTATCTTGGCGCCGGGCGCCGTGTTCGGGCCATGCTTGGCCCATGCACAGGCTGTACCGGCTGGGGCTGTTGCCGCCACGCTGGCGCCGGTAACAACGCCGACGCCGGCTTTTGACCTGAGCACGACGGTATTGCCCCCTTTGAGCCCGACCATGGATGCGGCGCGCCAGAAGGTTTCGTCTGATGGCGAGGAAATTCGCCGCGAAAAGGTGAAGATCCGCTGGCAGTACCAGCCGGTAGAGGGCGGTCCCCGCTTCGAGGTTGGCACTTACGGCTCACGCAAAGGCGTGATGAAGTCCAAGCTGCTGCACGTGGCGATGGACTGGACTTTCTGAATTCGTCGGGTTCCGGCGCACTGTTCGGAACATTCGGCGGGTTCGTGCAAAGCCCTCTTGAATGGCGGAGGACGCACGGCTAAGCGGGCGGCCGGCTTTCCGTGCCCCTGTGGCGGAATGGTAGACGCGAACGACTCAAAATCGTTTGTCGCAAGGCGTGCCCGTTCGAGTCGGGCCAGGGGCACCACTGCCGTTGGCAGTGCCACGATTGATGGCTTGCGGACGCTGGACTGTCCACTTAGCCTGCCGTCCCATGAAATTGATCTCCCTTGCTGCACTTGCTGTTGCTGCCGCTGTTCCTGCAACCGTTCATGCCGGGGCCGTTCCTGACAGGATTGCATCCGATCTTCCTGGCCTCATGGAGATCTACCGCGACCTCCATTCGCATCCAGAACTCAGCTTTCAGGAACTGCGCAGCGCTGCCATCATGGCCAGGGCGGCGCGAGAGGCTGGATTTGAGGTGACTGAAAAGGTCGGCAAGACCGGCGTGGTTGCGGTAATGCGGAACGGCACCGGTCCCACGGTCCTGATCCGCGCCGACATGGATGCACTGCCGGTGACCGAGCAGACCGGCCTGCCGTTCGCTTCCAAACAGCGCGGCGTCTCAACCGCTGGTGTGGAAAGTGGTATCATGCATGCCTGCGGGCACGATACCCACATGACAGCGTGGATCGAGACCGCACGGCTCATGGCAGCACACAAGGCGGACTGGTCCGGCACGCTGGTGATGATAGGCCAGCCTGCGGAGGAGATGGGCCTCGGCGCCGTCGAAATGCTCAAGGACGGACTCTACACGCGCTTTCCCAAGCCGGATTACACGCTGGCCTTCCATGACACCCCCGAACTGCCTTCGGGCGTGGTCGGCGCGGCCAAGGGCTGGGCGCTCGCCAATGTCGACAGCGTCGACATTCTGGTGAAGGGTGTGGGCGGGCACGGCGCTTACCCGCACATGACGAAGGACCCGATCGTGCTGGCCAGTGCGATCGTGATGAAACTGCAGACGCTCGCCAGCCGGGAGATCGATCCGCTCGATCCGGTCGTGGTGACGGTGGGTTCGTTCCATGCCGGGGCCAAGCACAATGTCATTTCGGACCGGGCCAAGCTGGAGCTGACCGTGCGCAGCTATTCCGACGAGACACGCCGAAAGCTGCTTTCGGGCATCCGGCGGATCGTCGAGGGAGAAGCTATCGCCTCTGGCATACCCAAGGATCTGATGCCCGAAGTCACGGTTGCGGAGCCGTACACGCGCTCCACCTACAACTCACCTGAATTCACGCAGCAAGCGATCGATTACCTGCAGCAGAAGATGGGCAAGGATCGCGCGGTAATCACACCTTCGGTGATGGGTGGTGAAGACTTCGGTGAATTCCGCCGCGCTGACGAGGACAACATCAAGTCGATCATCTTCTGGGTTGGAGGCTCGCCTGCAGACAAGCTCGCGGCCGCCAGGGCCGGAGGCCCGCCGCTGCCCTCGCTGCACAGCCCGTTCTGGGCTCCCGAAGCGGACAAGGTGATCGCATCCGCATCGGAGGCGCTGACACTGACCGCGATGCGCCTCATGCCTAAGTGAAGCGCGGGCATTGGTAACGAGCTATGGTTAGCGCCGGGTTGTGCTCCGGCAGGGGCAGTGCGGCAGGTTTCCGGGCCAGTATGTAAGAATAACCGACGCTTCGGACAAAAATTTCCGCAGTATGCCACCCGAAATGCGGCTGAATTTATAGTCGCTGTCAGATTTACCGACATTTTACGCCTTTGGCCTAGTCAGGATCGCAAGCTCCAAAGCGGCCCGGAGGATGGCGCGTTCGGCGATGATTCGTCTTTTCAAACATTACATACCCCACGCGGTTGTCCTGCTCTGGCTGGTCGACGTAATGCTGCTGATCGGCGCCAACGAGATGTCATGGCGCCTGCGCGCGGAGCAGATCGGCATGGCGCTGGGCCAGCTGGATGATCGGCTGGGGATGCACGCCGCTTTCGCGGGCGTGATTGTGCTTTCGATGGTAGCGGTAGGAGTCTACGGCGCGGATGCCCTGCGTTCCATGCGCTTCGCTTCCGCGCGCCTTCTGGTGGCGATCTCGCTGGGTGTGATCGCGCTGTCCTTTGTCGATTTCCTGGTCGGGTCGCAGAACTTCTGGCGCTCGACACTGGCCTATTCGATGGCCTTTGCGATCGTCCTGCTGGTCCTCAACCGCCTCTTTCTGGGCGGCTTCCTGGGGACGTCGGCCTTTCGCCGCCGGGTCCTGGTTCTGGGGGCAGGGCACCGGGCACAGCGGCTGCGCGAATTGTCGGACCGGCCCGAGAGCGGGTTCGCTATCGTCAGCTATATTGGCATGAGCGAAGCGGCGCCTGTCGTGGAGGAAGCGATCCCGCGTGCGGCGATCCCCAATCTTGCGCGTTTCGTGGAGAATCTTGGCGTCAGCGAAGTGGTTCTGGCCCTTGAAGAGCGGCGCAATTCGCTACCGCTCAAGGACCTGCTGCGGATGAAGACCGAGGGACTCCATATCAATGAGTTCTCGAGCTTCCTCGAACGGGAAACGGGCCGCGTCGATCTCGATACGGTCAATCCCAGCTGGCTGATCTTTTCGGACGGTTTCTCGTCCGGGCGGGCTGTCTCCAGTGCGGCGAAGCGCGTGTTCGACATCGCGGCAAGCGCGCTGCTGCTGGCACTGACCGCCCCGCTCATCCTGCTTTTCGCGCTGCTGGTGAAGATCGACAGCAGAGGGCCTGCTTTCTACCGTCAGTCGCGCGTTGGCCTGTTCGGCCAGCACTTCGATGTGATCAAGCTGCGCTCGATGCGTACCGACGCAGAGGCAGCGGGCGCAAAGTACGCAGAAAAGAACGATCCGCGTGTCACGCGCGTGGGCAAGTTCATCCGCAAGGTCCGCATCGACGAACTGCCGCAGGCATGGACGGTCCTAAAGGGAGAGATGAGCTTCGTCGGGCCCCGTCCGGAACGTCCGGAATTTGTTTCAGATCTTGAGGAACGGCTCCCCTATTACGCAGAGCGCCACATGGTGAAGCCCGGAATCACCGGCTGGGCCCAGATCAACTATCCCTACGGCGCCTCACTGGAGGATTCGCGCAACAAGCTCGAATACGATCTCTACTACGCCAAGAATTACACGCCGTTCCTGGACTTCCTGATCATCCTGCAGACCCTGCGGGTCGTCCTGTGGAGCGAGGGCGCGCGCTGATGGGGCAGGAGGCAACCGGTCTCTGGGGGGCTGTCGGGGTCGCATTCGACCTGACTGGCGCGATTGCGCTGGCGACCCTTGCGATATGGCTCTGGCCGCGGCGTGAACGGTTCGGCAGTGCCGGTGGCGTGATCCCGGCGGCCTTGTTCGTGACGGCGGGCTGGTGCCTGACCGTCGCTTCGGCCTCTGCCGTGGTGTCCGGTGTCTTCCTGCCGTCGGTCGCGGAAAGTGCGCGCAACCTGATCTGGCTCGTCGTGGTCTACCGGCTGTTCGCCAGTGATGGACGTCACGCCACCATTGCACCGATCCGTCCGGTGATTGCGGCGCTGGCTTTCGTCGAAATGCTCCACCTGGGCGTGGACTTTGCCCTGTCGCGCGTTGCGCTTGACGGACAACTGCTTCAGTTCGCGTTCGATTTCAACGTGCTGTTCCGCCTTCTCGTGACTGTAGGCGGGCTGGTGCTGGTGCACAACCTCTATGCGGGGGCACCACGAGAGGTGCGCCCGGCTCTGCGCTGGCCTGCGGTGGGACTTGCCGTACTCTGGGCGTTCGATCTCAACCTTTACACGATCGCCTATCTGGCAGCCCGGTGGCCTGTCGAGATCGCGGCATTCCGGGGCGTGGCCACGCTTGTGCTGACTGGTTGTTTCGCACTGGCGGCCGCAAGCAACCGCGATGCGCTGCGCTTGCGGCCGTCGCGCGCGGTGACGTTCCAGACATTCTCGCTGCTGGTGATCGGGTTCTATCTCGTGGCGATGGTGGCAGTGGCGCAGTGGCTGTCCTACGCGGGGGGCAATTTCGCCCGTCTGATCGAACTGGCGTTCCTGACGCTGGCGAGCGCCGTGGCGCTGGTGGTGCTGCCCTCGCGGCGTGTACGTGGCTGGCTCAAGGTCACGCTGACCAAGCATTTCTTTCAGCACCGCTACGACTACCGCGAGGAATGGCTGCGCTTCACCCGGACAATCGGCAGTCGCGGATCCGAGGCCTCGCCTCTGGGAGAGCGCGTGGTGCAATCTGTGGCTGATATCTTCGAAAGCCCGGCAGGGCTTCTGCTGACGCCGGGCGAGCAGGGCGATCTGACCCTTGCCGCACGGTGGAACTGGCCCGAGATCGAAGTGCCCGCTGTTGCATTTCCCCTGCACGCCCAGACCTATTTCGAGCGCACCGGGTATATTGCCGATCTCGACGATTTGCGTGCGGGCCTTGCCTTGCCGGAAGCTGACATAGAGGTTCCGGCCTGGTTGACCGGTGATGCGCGGGTCTGGGCCCTGATCCCCCTGGTGCACTACGAACGCCTCGTCGGCATGGTCGTGCTGGCGCGGCCGCAGATCGTGCGCAAGTTCGATTGGGAGGATTTCGATTTGCTGCGCGTGTTCGGCCAGCAGGTCGCGAGCTATCTGGCCGAGAACGCGAGCCAGCAGGCGCTTGCTGAATCGAGCCGGTTCGAGGATTTCCACCGCCGCATCGCGTTCGTGATGCACGACATCAAGAACCTGGCCAGCCAGTTCAGCCTGCTGGCCCGCAATGCCGAACTTCATGCCGACAAGCCTGCCTTCCGCGCCGACATGCTGGTGACGCTGCGTAATTCTTCGGACAAGCTCAATGCGCTGCTGGCCCGCCTTTCGCGCTACGGGAACGGCGCAGTGGACAAGCTGGAACAGGTCCGTGCAAGCGAAGTCGTCGCATCGGTCATGGAGCGCTTTCGCGCCAATCCACAGGTGGTGCTGGCCCAGATCGTGGATGTAGAGGTCACCGCGAACAGTCATTCGCTGGAGCAGGTGCTGGTGCATCTCGTCCAGAACGCCATCGATGCCAGCAAGCCGGAAAGCCCGGTGTTTCTCTCGCTGACGGTCGAGGGGCTCACGGCGCGTTTCGAAGTGCTCGATTCCGGCTGCGGCATGAGCGCCGAATTCGTGCGCAACCGCTTGTTCAAGCCGTTTGTCTCTACCAAGAACGGCGGCTTCGGCATCGGTGCCTTCGAAGCGCGCGAACTGGTGCGGGCGATGCGCGGCCGGCTCGAAGTGGAATCGCGCGAAGGGCTGGGATCCCGGTTCCTCGTCTACGTCCCCATTTCCGCCGCATCCGACATTTTTCAGACCATGAGCAGCCAGGACCAGAAGGTGGCATGATGACCGGGATCCGTCCCAAACTCCTCGTCGTGGAAGACGACGCCGGGCTGCAGGCCCAGTTGAAGTGGGCCTACGAGGACTTCGACGTGCTCGTGGCCGGAGACCGTGCCAGCGCGCTGGCACTGCTGCGTGCGGAGTCGCCTGATGTGGTGACGCTTGACCTGGGCCTGCCGCCTGACCCTGACGGCGTGAGCGAAGGCTTCGCCGTGCTAGACGAGATCATGGCGCTCAAACCCGATACCAAGGTGATCGTTGCCAGCGGCCACGGCGCGCGCGAAAGCGCGCTGCAGGCGATCGCCCGCGGAGCATACGACTTCTATCAGAAGCCGGTGGACATTGACGCACTGGGCCTGATCGTCCGGCGTGCACTCCAGTTGTACCGGCTGGAGGACGAAAACCGCCGTCTCGCCGCCAAGGTGGAGAAGGACGAGAAAGTGCTCGGCCGCATGATCACCGCCGCGCCGGAAATGGTTCGCGTCGCGCGGACCATCGAACGCGTTGCCAATACCAATGTCTCGGTCATGCTTTTGGGCGCTAGCGGCACCGGCAAGGAACTGCTGGCGCGCGGGCTTCACGATGCCAGTGACCGGGCCAAGGGGGAGTTCGTGGCGATCAACTGCGCCGCGATCCCGGAAAACCTGCTGGAAAGTGAGCTGTTCGGGCACGAGAAGGGCGCTTTCACCGGCGCCGTGAAGACCACGCCGGGCAAGATCGAACAGGCGGGCGGGGGCACATTGTTCCTAGACGAAGTGGGTGACATCCCTCTGCAGTTGCAGGTCAAGCTGTTGCGGTTCCTGCAGGAGCGGGTGATCGAGCGCGTAGGCTCGCGCGAATCGATCCCGGTGGACACGCGGATCGTCTGCGCCACGCATCAGGACCTCGAGACGATGATCGCCGACGGACGCTTCCGCGAGGATCTCTATTACCGCCTGGCCGAGATCGTGGTGAAGATCCCCAGCCTGGCCGAGCGGCCTGGCGATGCCACCTTGCTCGCCAAGGCCTTCCTCAACCGCTATGCCAAGGAAATGAACCCCCGCGTGCGCGGCTTTGCATCCGATGCGCTGGCCGCGATCGACGCCTGGGCCTGGCCCGGTAATGTGCGTGAACTGGAAAACCGGGTGAAGCGCGCGGTGATCATGGCTGACGAGAAGCTTGTCTGCGCTGCCGATCTCGATCTCACCGGGCCCGACGAGCAGGTGATCAAGGCGCTCAATCTGAAGACCGCGCGTGAGCAGGCGGACCGCAAGGTCATCCGCCATGCGCTGGCCCGCAGCGAGGGTAATATATCGAGCACGGCCAAGATGCTCGGGATCAGCCGGCCTACCCTTTATGACCTGCTCAAGCAGTACGACCTCCAGCCCTGACCGGTCCCAAAAGGGGAAGGCCGGGCGGGGGAAGGCGCGGCTTGCCATGGCGCTTGCTGCGCTGGCGTTGCCGCTTGCACTGCATTCCACTCCGGGGTTTGGCGACCGCCCGGCCAGCGAAGCGCCGATCGACGCGGCGCGCGCGGCGCTGAATCGCGGCGACGGCATCGATGCGGAAATGAAGCTGCGCGCGGCGCTCGCAAGCGGGGCGGCCCGGCGTGATGTCGCGGCCTGGATGGGCAAGGCGTTCATCGAACAGGGCGATCTCGACAAGGCACGAGACTGGTTGGCGCCGGGCGCATTTGCACACGGGACAGAAGCCGATGGCTGGCGCGCACTGGGCCTGCTCGAAAAGTTGCAGGGCCACTTGCCGGAATCCGGCCGGGCCTATGACAAGGCAATGAAGCTCATCCCCAGCGATGCCTCGCTGTGGGTCGAGATCGGGCGCCTGCGCTATGCGGGCGGGGAGCACCGGAAGGCGATCGCAGCGGCCGGACACGCGCTCGAACTCGATCCCGCCAATGTCCGCGCGCTCCAGTTCGGCGGCCAGCTGGTGCGCGACCGCTATGGCCTGCGAGCGGCCCTGCCGTGGTTCGAGAAGGCCTTGCTGCACGATCCGAAGGATGTCCCGGTCCTGCTCGACTATGCGGCAACACTGGGCGACCTGGGCCGCGCGAGCGACGCGGTGACGGTGACCCGCCGGGTTCTTGACCTCAGTCCGAAGAACCCGCGGGCCTACTACCTGCAGGCCGTGATCGCGGCGCGCGCGGGCAATTACCAACTTGCGCGCGGATTGCTGCTGCGCACCGGTGACAAACTGGACGAATTGCCCGGAGTACAGATACTGCGCGGCGCCGTTGAAATCGCGGCAGGCAACTACGAATTGGCCGGCGATGCGCTGGAAGAGGCGCTGCGCATGCAGCCGGATTGCCGGGAGGCCAAGAATCTGCTGGCCCGCGCGATCTATCTTGCCGGCCAGTACCGCTACGTCACGCTGCGCTTTGCGGACGAACTTGCGAGCGGTGATGCCTCACCCTACCTGCTGACGGTCGTCGCGCGCAGCTATGAAGTGCTGGGCGACAGGATGCATGCAGGGGATTTGCTGGACCGCGCTGCGCGCGCGCAGATGCCGGTGCTGCGGGTCGTGCCGCATCAGGGCCGCATCGGCGAGTTGCTGGCCGAGGCCAAGGGTGCAGAGGCACAGGACATTGTGGAATCGGCCAGGAATGCCGACCCGGATTTCTACGACAATCAGGCGCTTGCCGGGGATGTGCAACTGGCGCTTGGAAACCCGGAAGCGGCGCAGGAACGCTATGCCGCTGCCAGTTCGATCCGCATGCCCGAAAGCCTGTTTCAGCGACGGTTCGAAGCCTTTGCGATGGCCGGCGATTATTCCGGTGCACGCGACCTGGTCGAAGGGTACTTGCGCCAGAACCCTACCAGCCGTGCGGCCCTTCGGGCGGCTGTCCGGCTCGCGATCGGCACCGGCGACCTGCACCGCGCGGACGTGATCCTGAGCTGGCTGCGCGATAACGGTGGTGCGCGCGATGTGCGGCTGCGGTCCGATCTGGCACTGGTTCAGGCGAGAGAGGGCGATCCCGAAGCAGCACGTGCCAGTGCATTGACGGCGTACCGTCTGCAGCGTTCCAGCCCTCTGGCTACCCAGGCGCTCGGTTTCAGCTATGTGGCGGCCGGTACTCGTCGCGAAGATGCGCAGGCCTTGCTGGACAAGGCGCAGGCGCTGTCGGGCAACACGCCGCTGATCGCCGAGGCGCGCCGGGCCTTGCTCAAGACGAGCGGCTGAGCCCGGCGGCCGTATCCGGGCGGACTTGCCTCATCCGCCGTAGAAGACGTTCTCGCCCAGATCCTTCATTTCCAGAATGGCGGCGTCGGGACGCCCTTCCGGGTGCTTGTGGAGATGGACCTGCGTCACTTCGCCGATGATGACGTGGTGATCGCCCACGGCGGCAATCTCGGACACCTTGCATTCCACGGCGGCGATGGCGCTGTCGATGATCGGTGCACCGTTCTCGCCCGGGCGGAAGGGCTCTCCGGACAGCTTGCCATCCTCGACCTCGGCTGGCTTGAAGAAAGCGAAGGCAGCGCCTTGCTGGCCCTTGCCCAGCATGTTGAGCGCGAATTGCCCGGATTCCTTCGCAGCAAGGTGGCAGCCCGAGTCCACCTTGACGCCGACGACGATCAGCGGAGGCGCGAACGAGGTTTGTGTCACGAAGTTGACGGTTGCGGCCGTCAGGTGGCCGTCAGCGCCTTTCGCGGTCATGACGTAGATCCCGTAGGGGATCATTCGAAGCACGGTCTTCTTCGTTGCGGGGTCCATATGTGCATCCTCTTCCTGCTTTCCCGCAACCTTAGGGTGTTGCGAAGAGGATTCGCAATAAGGGATGTGTCGCCGGGGATCGGGAGGCTTTGCCTGAACTCCTACTTAGGCTGATAGGTCTGCTCCAGGCCCGGGAAAGTGCGGGCGCGCACTTCCTCGGCATATTTCGCGGCGGTGTCCGAGATGAATCCGGCGATGTCGCCGTATTTCTTCACGAAGCGCGGCACGCGTTCGAACATACCCAGCATGTCTTCGGTCACCAGAACCTGCCCGTCGCACTGGGCCGAGGCGCCGATACCGATCACGGGTATTTCGACACTTTGGGTCAGGGCAATGGCGATAGGTTCCACCACGCCCTCTACCACCATGGCAAAGGCCCCGGCATCGGCGACGGCCTGACCATCGGCGATGATCTTGGCGTGTTCTTCCTGACTGCGACCGCGTGCACCATACCCGCCCAGTGCGTTCACCGCCTGAGGGGTCAGGCCGACGTGCGCCATCACCGGGATGCCGCGCTGCGTGAGGAAGGCGATCGTATCGGCCATCGCCTGCCCGCCCTCGAGCTTGACCGCGGCGGCGCCGGTTTCGGCCATGATCCGGCTGGCGGCGGAAAATGCCTGCTGCGGGCTGGCTTCGTAGGCGCCGAAAGGCATGTCGACGATGACGACCGAATGGTAGCTGCCTCGCACGACGGCGGCGCCGTGGGCGATCATCATGTCGAGCGTGACCTGCAGCGTCGAGGGCAGCCCGTAGATCACCTGCCCCAGCGAATCCCCGACGAGCAGCATGTCGCAATGCTGGTCCAGCAACTGCGCCTGCCGCGCCGTATAGGCAGTGAGCATCACCAGTGGTTCCTTGGTCTTGCCCTCGAACTTGCGGCGCTGGATTGCTGGCACGGTCAGGCGCTTCATCGGCGCGGGGGTGGGATTGGCGCGGCTGGTCGCGGTGTCGAGCTGGAAAGTCGTGGACATGGACAGCGTCTTAGCGAGCGCAGCGAAAATCTGCAAAGCTGGGGAGTGGCGCGCCATTCGCTCTTGCCATGCGTTCGCATGTCGTTAGCGTCACGCCATCCAAGAATTCCGGGGATCCACGCATGTTTGGACGCGTAAAGCCGCTTGATGCCATTCTGGCGACGGCTGAAAAGAAATCCTTGCACCGCTCGCTCGGTGCTTTCCAACTTACCATGCTGGGTATCGGCGCCGTTATCGGTACCGGTATCTTCGTTCTCACCGCCGAGGCTGCCCAGAAGGCTGGTCCCGGCATGATGCTATCGTTCGTGATCGCCGGTTTCGTCTGCGCCGTAGCAGCCCTTTGCTACGCCGAGATGGCAGCCATGGTCCCGGTCTCGGGCTCGGCCTACACTTACAGCTACGCGGTCATGGGCGAACTGATCGCCTGGATGGTGGGCTGGGCGCTCATTCTGGAATACGCGGTTGCGGCAGGCGCGGTGTCGGTCGGCTGGTCTGGCTATGTCGTCGGACTGATCGAACATACATTTCACATGGACATACCGAACATGCTCACGCGCGGTCCGTTTGATGGCGGCATGGTCAACCTGCCTGCCATGCTGATCGCATCGCTGGTCACCTGGCTGCTGGTCATCGGCACCAAGGAGAGCGCCACGGTCAACGCCATCCTCGTCGCCATCAAGGTTTCGGCGCTGACGCTGTTCATCGTGCTCTCGGTCCCGGTCATGAAAATGGACGGCTTCTCGCCGTTCGCGCCGCTCGGCTTCTCGGGCATCTCGGCCGCCGCGGCCTCGATCTTCTTCGCCTATGTCGGCTTCGATGCGGTTTCGACCGCGGCGGAAGAGACCAAGAACCCGCAACGCAACATGCCGATCGGCCTGATCGGCTCGCTGGCCATCTGCACCGTGTTCTACATGCTGGTCGCCGCTGGTGTGATCGGCACTGTCGGCGCGCAGCCGGTCTATGGCCCGGCCGGTCAGGTGCTTGCCCCCGGCTCGACGGCGCTCTCGCAGCAGTGCGCCGCTCTGGCCGCGTCCGGCCACGAGGCTGTGACCTGTTCGAAGGAGGCGTTGGCCTGGACCCTGCGTGAAATCGGCTGGCCGCAGATCGGCAACCTGCTCGGCCTTGCGGCCGGTTTGGCGCTGCCCTCGGTCATCCTGATGATGATGTTCGGCCAGACTCGCATCTTCTTCGTGATGAGCCGTGACGGCCTGCTTCCCGCCGTTTTCTCCAAGGTCCACCCGACCTACAAGACCCCGCACGTCATAACGATCCTTACCGGTGTGTTCGTGGCGCTGTTCTCGGCCTTCTTTCCGGTTGGGATCCTCGCGGACATCTCCAACTCCGGCACACTGTTCGCCTTCGCCGCGGTGTCGATCGCGGTCATGGTGCTGCGCAAGACCGACGCGGACCGGCATCGTCCGTTCCGTACGCCGGCGATCACGATCACGGCACCGATCGCGATTCTGGGCTGCGTCTACCTGTTCTGGAGCCTGGGCCTCGAGACGAAGCTGATGTTCGTCGGCTGGGCCGCCGTGGGGCTGGTGGTCTACTTCGCCTACAGCCGCAGCCGCAGCCACGTGGGTCTTGGTCACGTTGAAGTGCACGAGGAAGATGAGGACGTGCCGCCTCAGCCGGTTCCACCCATCTGAGCGAACCGTTCGCCGTAAAACGGAGAGGGGGAGCCGCACGGCTCCCTTTTTTTTGTGGGCAGCGCTCATGGCGGGCACGTGCATCTTCGCACGGCTGTCACACCGCTGACTTCGATCTGTATGTAGGGAGGGGCGGCGGTATGGTGACCCCTACGGGACTCGAACCCGTGTTTCAGCCGTGAGAGGGCCGCGTCCTAGACCGCTAGACGAAGGGGCCAACAGGCCATTCAGGCCTGCCGGGCACTGTATCGGATGGTGACCCCTACGGGACTCGAACCCGTGTTTCAGCCGTGAAAGGGCCGCGTCCTAGACCGCTAGACGAAGGGGCCATTCCGATCAGTGCCGGTGGCAGGACCGCGCCTCTAGCGGCGCCTTGCAGGGGGGTCAACCCCCGGTGCTACATAAAAATTGCATTGGGCGATTCAGTCCGCGAAAGCGGCGTCGTCGAGATGCAGTTCGGCCGCCGGACGGCTCCCCCAATCGTCGATCTTTGCACGGCCTGCGAGCCACAGGTGCCGCCCCTGCGATCCGTGGAGCAGGGTCTGACCCATTTCGGATTCGGCAGACCGGAAAGCCATGGCCTTGAAACGCCCACCATCCTTTCCGCCGACGATCAGCCGCACGTGATCCGCGCCGACGACATCGGCCTTGACGATCTTTACCGGCCCCACCGCCACGCGCGGCCCGGGCCAGCCCATGCCGAAGGGGCCCGCGCTTTCGAGAGTCTCCACCAGCGACGGGTTCAGGCCGCCGGGGGCGAGAGCGAGGTCCAGCAACATCGCCTGATTGGCGCTGGCGCGCGAGATATCGGCAGCGAGCAACGAATCGAGCCATTCGGAAAGGGCTTCCAGCTTGTCCGGTGCAATCGTCAGGCCCGCAGCCATCGCGTGGCCGCCGCCAGCGATCAGCAAGCCGGCTTCGCGGGCCGCGATGATCGCGGCCCCGAGGTCAACACCGGTGATCGAGCGGCCCGATCCTTTGCCATTGCCTGCCTCGTCCGCATCGAGCGCGATGACGAGGGTCGGCTTGCCGGTCTTTTCCTTGATCCGACCCGCGACGATGCCGATCACGCCCGGATGCCAGCCCTTGCCCGCGAGCACGAGCACGGCGCGGTTGTGCTGGCGTTCGATCTGCGCTTCGGCGGCTTCCTGCACGGTTTGCTCGATGGCCCGGCGCTCTTCGTTGAGGCGCGAGAGTTGGGCCGCGATTTCGCGAGCCTCGTCGGGGTCGGTCGTGGTGAGCAGGCGCACGCCCAGAGTCGATTCGCCCACGCGTCCGCCAGCGTTGATGCGCGGGCCAAGCGCGAAGCCCAGATCGGAGCACGTGGGCGCGCGGTTGAGGCGGCTGGCGTCGATGAGCGCGGACATGCCCACGTTGTCGCGCCTGGCCATGACTTTGAGGCCTTGGGCCACCAGTGCGCGGTTGAGGCCGTGGAGCGCGGCGACATCCGCTACCGTGCCCAGCGCCACCAGATCGAGCAGCGCGAACAGGTCCGGCTCGCGGCGGCTCTCGAAGAAGCCGCGCTGACGCAGCACGCGGACCGTCGCCACCGCAAGCAGGAATGCCACGCCGACGGCGGCAAGATGGCCATGGCTGGCGGCGAGCGCGCTCTCGTCCAGCCGGTTCGGGTTGACCAGTGCTGCGGCGCGGGGAAGTTCAGGCGCGCACTTGTGGTGATCGACCACGACCACGTCGACGCCGGCCTCGTGCGCCATCTGCAGGGCTTCGTAAGCCATGGCGCCGCAGTCGACAGTGACGATCAGGCTCGATCCTTCGCCCGCAATCCGCACCAGCGCCTCGCCCGAGGGGCCGTAGCCTTCGAGCAGGCGGTCGGGGATGTAATAGCGGGCCTCGTGCCCCAGATGGCGCAGCAGCAGGATCAGCAGCGCGGCGCTCGTCGCGCCATCGACGTCGTAGTCGCCATAAATGGTGACCGTCTCGTTCGTCATGACGGCCTGCGCCAGCCGCTCGGCCGCCGCGTCCATGTCGCGGAACGCGGAGGGATCGGGCAGGAAGGCGCGCAGCGAAGGGACGCGATGGCGCTCCAGATCCTCGCGCGCGACGCCCCGCGAAAGCAGGAGCTGGGTGACGATGCCGTCTTCAAGACCCATCGGGCCTTCCGACAGATCCATGTTGCCGCCGCGCCACCGCCAGGCCTTGCCAGTAAGCGAGCGGGCGATACCGAAGACATTCGCGGAACGGGAATCCATGGATTCCCGTTACTCCACACCGCCTTCGTCGGGAAGAGGTGCGGTTTCGTCGATCCCCGGTATTCTGCGAATGATTATGCTCTAGGGGCGCCCGCGCTTCGCAAGTACAGAGTGTTCGTTAAACTGGAGGAGACCTGAAGCATGTCATTCGTTACAAAGACGCGGGTGGCCCTGTTAACAGTCGCGGCAATCGCAATTCCTGCCGTTGTATTTGCTGCCGGGGAGGCTGCACCTGTCGCGCGCTATGACATGCGCGCGGGTACTGTTTCTGGTTTCGGGGCAATGGGCGGTGGTATGGGCCGCGGCATGGGCATGATGTTCGGCGGGGGCGGTGGCAACAACGTCCAGCACGAGTTGTATTTGCGCCTTGGGTCCGCGCAGGCGCCCACCGGAGGCAAGGCGAAGGCTGATCACTTCATGCCGCCTGCTGCCAACCTCGGGAAGTCCGTGGCGCTGACGGCTCCCGCCAAAAGCGAGCCGGCGACGGAGCCAGAATTGCTTCCGGAAAAACCCAAGGGGCGGCTGCTGATCTTCTGGGGCTGCGGCGAACATGCGCCCAAGGGGCAGCCGGTGGTGATTGATTTCGCAAAGGTGGCCGCTGGGCAGATGCCCGCCGGGATGCCCGGTTCTGCCGTCATCCGCGATTGGGGCCCGAACGCTGGCAACTCGAAGACATTCGCGCGCTGGCCTTCCGAGGATCACAAGTTCGTGAAGCCCGACAGCTCGCTGGTCGGCGCGCACCGGGTGGTCAGCACCTATGCGCCCGAGATCGATTTTACGCTCGCCAAGGATTTCATGGCACCGCTCAGCGCAAGGACTGCGGCCTTGCCGTCGGGAGCCTCGCGCGTGTCGTGGACCGGTGTTTCCGGGGCGACCGCATGGCTGGCGTTCCTGACCGGCGGCAAGATGGGCCCCGATGGGAAGTCGGGCGACATGGTGATGTGGACCAGCAGCGCTGACCGCCAGTTCGGCGGAGGTCTCGCCGACTGGATCTCGCCGGATCAGGCGGCTTCGCTGGTCAAGACCGGCACGCTGATGGCGCCGGCCACCACCAGTTGCGTGGTACCGGCCGAGGTGACGGCGGCATCCCCCGATTTCCGCATGGGCACGCTGACGGCCTTCGGTCCGCAGGAGAGCTTTGCCTATCCCCCGCGACCGGCCGATCCCAAGGCTCCATGGCACCTCGAATGGACGGCACGTATCCGCCATCGTTCGACGACCAGCTGGATGCAGGCGCAGGGCATGGATATGGGATCGGCCATGGGGGCGCAGCAGCCGGCGAATTCCGGTTGCAAGCCCAAGCGCGGCCTTGGCGGGATGCTGGGCGGCGTGCTGAGCGGTGGACAGGGGTGTTGAACCTTGCTGGCGATTGTTTGGCATAGCCGTACCGGAGCCTCGCGGGCGCTGGCGGAGGCGGTGCATGAAGGCGCGCGCTCAGCAGCGCGCCTGATTGCCGCTGCTGACGCAAGCCCGCAGGAACTGCTGGCGGCACAAGGCTACGTCTTCGTCTGTCCCGAAAATCTGGCCTCGATGTCGGGCCTGATGAAGGAGATGTTCGACCGCTGCTACTATCCCCTCCTGGGGCGGGTCGAAGGCAGGCCCTATGCCACGGTGATCGCGGCGGGATCGGATGGAGAAGGGGCGCAACGTCAGATTGACCGGATCGTTGCCGGCTGGCGGCTGAAACGTGTAGCGGAGCCCCTGATCGTCAATCTCGGCGCTCAGACGCCCGAGCAGATCTTGGCGGAGAAGATGGTTCCGGAAAGCGCACTGCTGCAATGCCGGGATCTTGGCGCGGCGCTGGCCGAGGGTCTCTCGCTCGGGATATTCTGACGTACAGGCATGGCCTGTGCGAAACAGACTCGACGCGGAAGGGAGAATCGTGCCTATTCTTTCGCGTTCCCGTTGGTGGCGGAGAAACCGGAATTGCCCAGTTCTCAGGCAGGTGATGCCGGGCAGGCGGCATTGATGCTGCTGTTTGGTGCGGACTCGCGTCCGGCGGCAGCTGACATTGCCCGTTTGCTGGACGCTCCAGACGCGGGCATGGCTGTCCGCATCAGCCACCAACCCGATCCGTCCGAGGGATGGCTGGAATTGCTTGCCAGCGGGCTGACATTCGACTTGCGGGGCCTGTCCCCTGCTGCACCCGTGCCGCATGATCCCGTGCCGCATGCCTATGGCTTTGAGGGCGCACTTCCCGACGGGCAGATGGAGGGCGTGGGGCTTGTCGCGGCGGGCCACATCGCTGCGGGTGCGGTACTTGGACCGGTGTTGCGCACGATGTTCCAGCTCGCCGCGAATCTGGCCATCCGGCTGCCGGTGCAAGCAGTGCTGTGGCTTCCCGCCGGGACCGTGATGGAACCGCGGTATTTCTCCGGCGCAGTCTTCAACTGGCTGGCTGGCGGCGCTTTTCCGGCTCTGGGGTTGACCGCGCTGACGCCCGCGAGTGACGGAACTGTCACCAGCACTGGCCTTTCGCACTTTATCGGTCAGGAAATGCAACTTGAAGCCATGGAAGGTGAAGCGCGTGTCGATTCCGTGAAGCTCGCGATCCGGCTGGTGGACTATCTCGTGCGCCATGGCCCGTTGACCGAGCCGCATACGATCACGCAAGCGGCAGGCGAGTTGCTGGCCGAACCCTCGAGCGTGGGAAAGCGGGTTTGGGTCTGGCGCGCGCATAGTTGAATGCCGGGGATTGCGCGAGGCTATCTGCCATTTCGCGCAGTCAACCGCCGGGGCACCTCAGACCATGACGCCGGAATGCAGCGGCATCACCTTCTGCCCCGGCAGGTTCTGGCCCGGCCCGCATTGGCGCGCATGTTCGCAGCCGCGGGCGGGAAGCGCTACCGGTTCGACGACTTTCGCGCAAATGGCCTGCTCCTGCCTTGCGATGAGCTTGCAGCCTTGCGCATGGGGTTGCCGCTCCACCGCGGGCCGCACCGATGCTACAGCGGCATGGTGATGGAGCGGGTAGGCCAGATCGAGGCGGGATGGTCCGTGATGCACTGCCGCTCGCCCGAAGATGCCGCGGTGGAAGTGCATATGCGTCTGGCCCTGCTGCAGCATGCGTTGCGCCGGTTCCTGCTCAACGGCAGGCGGCGGGCGGTGCTGAACCGACGCGATCCGCTTGGCACGGGCGTCGATTTCACAAGCCTGGATGCCATGGCTGAGGCACTATGGGGAGCGACGGACGCTTCGGCCGAAGCTCATATGTCCGCGCGGGCGCGCAACTCGTTCTTGGCAGCCTGATACTGGGTGACAAGAGCATCCACCCGGTCCGCGACGGGCTCGATGGCGTGGATCGCACCGATGCCCTGGCCTGCGCCCCAGATGTCCTTCCAGGCCTTGGCTTCCATGTTTCCGCCCGATCCGAAGTTCATCTGGCTTTTATCGCCTTCGGGCAGGTTGTCGGGGTCCATGCCCGCCGCGACGATCGACGGGCGCAGGTAGTTGCCGTGCACGCCGGTGAAAAGGTTGGAATAGACAATGTCGGAAGCATGGCAGTCCACGATCGTCTGCTTGTAAGCCTCCACCGCATTGGCTTCGCGCGTGGCGATCCACGGCGTGCCGATATAGGCGAAGTCGGCGCCCATGGCTTGCGCGGCGAGGATCGAGCGGCCGCAGGCGATCGAGCCCGACAGTGCCAGCGGTCCTTCGAACCAGTCCCGGATCTCCTGCATCAGCGCGAATGGAGATTGCGGTCCGGCGTGCCCGCCAGCGCCCGCCGCGACGGCGATCAAGCCGTCCGCGCCCTTTTCAACGGCTTTGCGGGCAAAGCTGTTGTCGATGACGTCATGGAGCACCACACCGCCCCACCCGTGCACGGCCGCGTTCACTTCGGCATTGGCACCGAGCGAGGTGATGACGAGCGGGACCTTCCACTTTTCCAGCGTCTTCAGGTCTTCCTCGAGACGGTTGTTGGTCTTGTGGACGATCATGTTGACGGCGAACGGTGCCTCGCAGTCCTGCGTTTCCTCGATGATGCGGTGCAGCCATTCGTCGAGCTGGCTGGCAGGGCGCGCATTGAGCGCAGGAAAGCTGCCGACAATGCCCGAGCGCACTTGCGCAATCACCAGATCCGGGTTGGAGACGATGAACATGGGCGCTGCGATCACGGGCAGGCGCAGCGACTGGAACGGCGCGGGCAGGGGCATCTCTTCTCCGTTTAAGCGAGCGATTAAATGGCGCCATACTGCGCCGGATCGGGCCTGTCGAGTATGCGGCCCCGCACCGCCATCGCGTTGTCGTGGTTCGCGTGCGCAAACAGGCGTGACCTTCGTGGCAAGCTGATCTAGACATCAGTGTCGATTAGTAGCGGGCTGCACCGGCAGGCCGTTTGGGAGGATTTGAGCCATGGCAGATGACGTTACCGAAATTCCGTTCGATTGCTCGGACATCGATCAGTGGCTCGGCAAGGTCATCGATTCCTCGCCGATCCGCGAGCCGCTGGGGAATAACGACATCCGCCGCTGGGTGCAGGCAATGCACTATCCCAACCTGCTGCACTTCGATCCGGCCTTTGCCGCCGAAAGCCGCTGGGGCAAGCTGGTGGCGCCGCAGAGCTTCCCGATCGTCATGGATGATGGCCATGGCACAGCGCCTTCGTGCGTCGGCAAGATCGAGAATTCGCACCTGCTCTTCGGCGGCGACGAGTTTTGGCATTACGGTCCACGCGTCTTCGGCGGTGACACCGTGACGAACGAGCGCATCCCCTTCGACTACACGGTCAAGAACACAGGCTTCGGGCCGACCTGCTTCCAGCGCGGGGACAACTTTTACCGCAACCAGCACGGCGAACTGATCGCCAAGCAGCGTTCGACGGCGATCCGGTATCTCGCCCATGCCGGCGGCGATACCGTGAACACCGCGGAGTTCGAAGAGCCGGAATGGACCGACGCTGAACTGGAGCAGATCGAGGAGCGCAAGTTCACGTGGATCCAGATGCTTCACGATCTGGGACATGGCGAACGCTGGTGGGATGACGTCAGCGTGGGAGACCAGCTTCCCGAGCGCGTGTTCGGTCCGCACACCATCGCCAGTTTCACGACCGAATGGCGTTCCTACCTGTTCACTACTTGGGGTACGCTCGATCGCCGCGAACTGGACCTGGAGGCGCTGGGCTTCACGAAGGAAATGGCTGGCCACGAGAATGATCCGCACATGGAGCGTATCAACCCCGAACTTACGGATGGCGCCTATTTCGGCCCTTCGCGCGGCCATCTGTTCCCAAGGTACGCACGCAAGATCGGCATGCCGCGCGCCTATGGCTATGGTGCCTCAATGGGCGCCTGGGTGACGGACTATCTCGCGGGATGGGCGGGCGAGCACGGCATGGTCGTCCACTCCACCGCCAATTACCGCGGCCCTGCGCTCTCGGGCGATGTGACCATCCAGACCGCCGAAGTGGTCGACAAGATGGTGGACGAGGAAGGTCGCCATCTCGTGCAGGTCAAGCATCTCATGCAAAATCAGAAGGGCGTAAAGATGTGCATGGGCGTGGCCGAGATTGCGCTGCCAAAGAAGCCGGACTGATCCGGCGCAAAGGCTGAAATGGAAAAGGGGCGCCGGAGGGTGCCCCTTTTTCCTTCTCCCGGCATTACCGGGCGGAGCGGGTTTTCGGTCGCTAGATTAGTCCATTTTGGAGTGAAACTTGCGAATGAACGCATTTTAATGTGCCTGCGTCGGACTTGCGACCTGGTTCGCCAGGCAGCCGCGGAGCAAGAAGGGGCCGTCAGCATCAAAATCCCGGATTACCTTGATTAATATCGTTTGTATAAGCCACATCTGCAGGTGGGTGGTGAGGGCGTTCCCATGCCGCATCATGCGCGAATTTCGCGGATTGGCCGGTCGCGGGTGCAAATGATTAATGCGCCGGTCATCATACACTTAATGGCAATGGTAACATAAACTGGACGTAATTCGTTCAGTACTCCCACACGTATCCATACAGGGTGGTCGCGTTCGGGTGGGTGGGCGAATAGGCAAGGTGCCGGTTATGAAGGTTCCAGAGTTTTCTCAAAGCCGTCCGATAGAGGAGGCGGAGGGTCTGAACGAGAAGCGGATCGAACCGCGCGTTGCGCTGCTGTTGCGCAGTGCCAAGTTGGCGGGAGCGTCCGGCGAATTTCTATGCATTGTTCGTGACGTGTCGAATAGCGGAGCCAAGCTCCGCCTGTTCCATCCTATGGTCGATAGTGAAGAGCTGGTGCTGGAAACGGCGACGGGTCAACGCGTAGCGGTCGAAAAAGTCTGGGAGAATGGCAACGAGGCCGGTATCCGGTTTCTGGACGCGATCGATATTTCGCAATTCGTGGCCGAACACGGACCGTTTCCCAAGCGTCCCATGCGCATCAATCTGGATTGTTCCGCCCGGCTGCGTCATGGCGGAGCTGCTTACGGAAGCCGCATTCACGATCTTTCGAGTCAGGGTGCCAAGATCGAGACCTCCCAGCATCTCGCGATCGGGCAGGTGCTGGGTCTTGAGGCTGACAACTTGCCGGCGTTTGATGTGACGGTGCGCTGGCGGCGTCACCCGTATTATGGACTGGTGTTCCATCAGGTCATGTCATTGGAAGAGTTCGCTTTGCGCGTGCATCAACTGCAGGCGCAAGGCAGGGCCTAGCATCCGTCTTCCAATGCTCGTCGGGTACGCCGGGCATCAAAAAGGGGCGGGTCCCCAGACCGGCCCCTTTTCAATTGTCTTGCAATTGACGCCGCGTCAGGCGGCGTTGGCGGCGCTGAGCACGGCGCGCACGCTGGCGGTGGCGACGTCCTCGTCGATGCCGACGCCCCAGATGGTGCGGCCATCGGGCAGCACGCATTCGACATAGGCGGCTGCACGGGCATCCGAGCTCTTGCCCATCGAATGTTCGGCATAATCGCGCACTTCGAGCTCGACACCGAAGCTGTCCTTCAGGGTCGCGATGACCGAGGAGATGAGGCCATTGCCCTTGCCCGAGACGCTCTGCTCCTTGCCGTTGACGCCGATCTTGCCAGCGAAGACGCGGGTGCCGTCGGCGCTCCTAGCTTCGTCCCAGTCGATCAACTGGAAGTGCTGCGGCTCATCAAGGCGGTAGGCCTTGCGGAAGACCTGCCAGATGTCGCTGGCCTGCAGTTCCCGGCCGAGTTCGTCCGCCAGATCCTGCACGTGCTTGGAGAAATGGGCCTGCATCCTCTTGGGCAGCTTGAGGCCCTGATCCTGTTCGATCACCCAGGCAAAGCCGCCCTTGCCGGACTGCGAGTTGACGCGGATCACCGCCTCGTAGTCGCGGCCCAGGTCTGCCGGGTCGATGGGCAGGTAGGGAATCGACCAGAGCTGGTCGTTGCGCGTTTCCTGCGCGGCAAAGCCCTTCTTGATCGCATCCTGGTGCGAGCCGGAGAAAGCGGTGAAGACCAGTTCACCACCATAGGGATGGCGTTCGGGCACCTTGAGCTGGTTGCAGTACTCGACGGTCTGGATGACTTCGTCGATATCCGAGAAATCCAGTTCCGGATCAACGCCTTGCGTGTACATGTTGAGGGCGACTGTCACCAGGCAGCAGTTGCCGGTGCGCTCGCCATTCCCGAACAGGCAGCCTTCCACGCGGTCCGCACCGGCCATCAGGCCCAGTTCCGCCGCCGCGACGCCGGTACCCCGGTCGTTGTGGGTGTGCAGGCTGATGACTGCCGATTCACGGTTCGGCAGGTTGCGGCAGAAATACTCGATCTGGTCGGCGTAGATGTTCGGCGTTGCCGCTTCGACCGTCGCGGGCAGATTGAGGATGATCGGATTTTCCGGCGTGGTCTGCAGGATGTTCATCACCGCTTCGCAGCACTCGATCGAGAAATCGAGTTCGGCGGTCGAGAACGTCTCCGGCGAGTATTCCACATGCCACTTGGTTTGCGGATACTTGGCGATCTGGTCGCGGATGATCTTCGCCCCGTTCTCGGCAATGCCGCGGATTTCGGACTGTTCCATGCCGAACACGACGTTGCGCCACAGGGGCGAGACGGCATTGTAGACATGGACGATCGCGGCGTGGACACCGGCGAGGCTTTCGAACGAGCGTTCGATCAGGTCCTGGCGGGACTGGGTCAGCACCTGAATCAGCACGTCCTCGGGAATGCGGCCGGAATCGACGAGGCCGCGGATGAAATCGAACTCGGTCGCCCCTGCGCTCGGGAAGCCGACCTCGATTTCCTTCAGGCCCACTTTCACCAGCAGGTCGAAGAAGCGGCTCTTCTTTTCGGCGCCCATCGGGTCGATCAGCGCCTGATTGCCGTCGCGCAGGTCGGTGGAGAGCCATCGCGGTGCCTTGGTGATGACCTGCGAAGGCCATTGGCGGTTGGGCAGGTCGATCTGCGGGAACGGTCGGTACTTGACCGAGGGATCTTTCAGCATGGTCATGGTCGTGTCTCGCTCGGGAATTCGTCTTCTACTGGGCGTCGCTGTTTCAGGTCCCCTTGGGCGCCGAGCGCGCCGCAGGTGCGACGCGTCAACTCACGCCCAAGGGCGTGTAAGTCGCAGGAGAAGGCCGAGACGGAGATTCATGGTTGTGCCTATGGGCATTCACTGGCGCCGTGTAAAGAGGCAAAGGCAGTCCAGCTGGCTCGAAATCGCGCTTTTTGGCCGTGGCGGCATAGCGGCTAGCCCGATACGAGCACGGTCTTGCTGGCGGGCAGAGCAGAGGATTAGGTTTGCGGGATGACCGCTATCCGCCCTTTCCACCTTTCGATTGCCGAAGAGCAACTCGACGACCTTCGCCGCCGTATCGCGATGACCCGCTGGCCGGAGCGCGAGACGGTGAATGACTGGTCTCAGGGAACGCCGCTGGCCGCGCTGCGCGACCTCATTCGGTACTGGGCCGGTGACTACGACTGGCGCCGCTGCGAGACGCGGCTGAACCTGTTCGGCCAATATCTGACGGAAATCGATGGGGTCGACATTCATTTCCTGCACGTCCGCTCGCCGCATCCGCAGGCCATGCCGCTGATCCTGACGCATGGCTGGCCGGGTTCGGTGATCGAGTTCATGGAGGTGATCGCGCCGCTGACTGATCCCGTGGCGCATGGGGGCAGGGCGGAGGACGCCTTTCACGTCGTAGTGCCGTCGTTGCCCGGATACGGCTTTTCGGGCAAACCGTTCGCACCCGGTTGGGGCGTCGAACGGATCGGGCAAGCCTGGGCCGAACTGATGCGCCGCCTCGGCTACGGCCGCTGGTTTGCGCAAGGCGGCGACTGGGGCGCGATCGTCACGACGGTCATGGGGGGGCAGGCGCCCGAAGGACTGGTCGGCATCCATACCAACATGCCTGTCGCAAGGCCCACGCGTGAGGACTACGCCGATCCCAGTCCGGAAGTGACGGCCGCGAAAGAGGCGGGCCAGAAGTACAAGGCTGTCGATTCCGGCTATTCCGCGATCCAGTCGACCCGGCCGCAGACGATTGGCTATGGTCTCGTCGATAGCCCGGTGGCTCTGGCGGGCTGGCTTTACGAGAAGATGTGGTCGTGGACGGATAACCGCGGCTCGCCGCTCGATGCCCTTTCGATGGACGCGATTCTCGACAATGTAATGCTCTACTGGCTTCCCGCCACCGGGGCTTCAGCGGCGCGGCTTTACTGGGAGAGCTTCGACGCCATCGGCCGCTCGCAGCCGGTGCATCTGCCAGCAGGCGTGACGACCTTTCCGCGTGAGATCACCAGGGCCCCGCGCAAATGGGCCGAGCGTATCCTGCAGAACCTCGTGTACTGGAACGATGCTCTACAAGGTGGCCATTTCGCCGCGTGGGAGCAGCCGGACATATTCGTCGAGGAAGTACGCAGCTGCTTCGCGCTCATGCGCTGATCAGGTGCAGCGGAAGCCCTTGATCACGCCATCGGCATCGACATTGATGTTGAGGCGGTCGGGGCGGTAGTCCATCGTTACGATTGTTCCGGGCGTTAGCACGCGAACCGGATGATCGCCGCGCCAGGCGCGGATTGCTGCGACCGCCTCGTCAGTAGCTTTCGTGCCTATGTAGGCACTCAGCTCTTCAGCACCACAACCGGGTTCCAGACTGGGCCTTGGCGGCATGGCCGCCTCAACCGGCGGCGTTTCGGCGGAACATGCGGCAAGGTTCAGCAGAGTGGCAGCAAGGGCGAGGCGGGGCGTGATCATGGGCATCTCTCCTGACCGTCAAGGCCAGCCTAGCGCGGATAGCGGCAGCCTTCAAACGACAACTCCCGGCCCTGCCTTGCGGCGGGACCGGGAGTAGGTCCTGGCCTCCGGGGAGGCCGGATCAGGAACTGATCAGTTCTTGGTCTTGTCGACCAGAGCGTTGGCGCCGATCCAGGGCATCATCGCGCGCAGCTTGGCGCCGGTTTCCTCGATCTGGTGGCGCTGGGCCATCTTGCGGGCGGCCTTCAGTTCGGGCTGGCCGGCGCGGTTGTCCATCACGAAGGCCTTCACGAAGCGGCCCGACTGGATGTCGGTGAGAACGCGCTTCATTTCCTTCTTGGTCTCTTCGGTGATGATGCGCGGGCCGATCGTGATGTCGCCGTATTCGGCGGTGTTCGAGATCGAGTAGCGCATGTTGGCGATGCCGCCTTCATACATCAGGTCGACGATCAGCTTGAGCTCGTGGAGGCACTCGAAGTAGGCCATTTCCGGTGCGTAACCGGCTTCCACCAGCGTTTCGAAGCCAGCCTGGACGAGCGCAGTGGCGCCGCCGCAGAGCACGGCCTGCTCGCCGAACAGGTCGGTTTCGCATTCCTCGCGGAAGTTGGTCTCGATGATGCCCGAACGGCCGCCGCCGACGCCCGAGGCATAGGCAAGGGCGATGTCGTGGGCATTGCCGGTGGTGTCCTGCGCGATCGCGACGAGGCAGGGCACGCCGCCGCCACGCTGGTATTCGCTGCGCACGGTGTGGCCGGGACCCTTCGGCGCGATCATGATCACGTCGATGTCGGCGCGCGGCTCGATCAGGCCGAAGTGGACGTTGAGGCCGTGGGCGAAGGCGAGAGCCGCGCCGGGCTTCAGGTTGGCGTGCAGGTCTTCGGCATAGATCGCGGCCTGATGCTCGTCGGGCGCGAGGATCATGATGATGTCGGCCCAGGCAGCGGCGTCCTTGTTCGACAGGACCTTGAAGCCGGCGGCTTCGGCCTTCTTGGCGGTCGCCGAACCTTCGCGCAGGGCGATGGCGACTTCCTTGACGCCGCTGTCACGCAGGTTCTGCGCGTGGGCGTGGCCCTGGCTGCCGTAGCCGAGCACGGCAATCTTCTTGTCCGTGATCAGGTTGATGTCGCAATCGGCGTCGTAATAGACCTTCATCGTACTGTCCTTTCGGCGGCCCGGACTTTGCCGGGCCTGGTATCGGTGCGCCTGTGGCGCGGGGTTCGGTTAGGCTTCCGGTCTTGCGAAAGCCATGGATCAAATGGTCAGGCTTCCTTGGTGCCGCGGATCATGCCGACAACACCGGTACGGCCCACTTCGACAAGGCCCAGCTCGCGCATGATCGCCACGAAAGTGTCGATCTTGTCGGGAGCGCCAGTCAGCTCGAAAATGAAGCTTTCGGTCGTGGTATCGACCGGCTTTGCGCGGAACACGTCGGCGATGCGCAGCGCCTCGACGCGCTTTTCGCCTGCGCCCGCAACCTTGATCAGCGCCAGTTCGCGCTGGACGAAGGGGCCTGCCTCGGTGAGGTCGACGACCTTGTGCACCGGCACCAGCCGTTCGAGCTGGGCGTGAATCTGGTCGATCTGGCTCGGCGGGCCGTGGGTGACGATGGTGATCCGGCTCACCGCGTGGTTCTCGGTGATGTCGGCCACGGTCAGGCTGTCGATGTTGTAGCCGCGTGCGGTGAACAGGCCGGCGATCTTGGCGAGAATACCCGCCTCGTTGTCGACCGTCACGGTCAGGACGTGCCGTTCCTCGGCCTCGTGCTTGATGTGCATCATTTCCATTATTTTCCTAGGCGGACCGAGCTCAGACGAGCGCCTTGGCCTCGTCATCCATGGTTCCGGCGACCGTATCGCCGTACAGGATCATTTCGGTGTGCGAGGCGCCCGAAGGGATCATCGGGAAGCAGTTCGATTCCTTGGCGACCAGACAATCGACGATCACTGGGCCGGGATAGTCGATCATCGCCTGGATGCCCGCATCGAGCTCGCTTTCGTTCTCGATACGGATGCCCTTCCAGCCATAGGCTTCGGCGAGCTTCACGAAATCGGGCAAGCTGTCCGAATACGAGTTCGAATAGCGGCTCTCGTAGGTCAGTTCCTGCCACTGGCGGACCATGCCCATCCACTCGTTGTTGAGGATGAAGACCTTGACCGGCAGGCGGTATTGCGTGGCGGTACCCAGTTCCTGGATGTTCATCTGGATCGAGGCGTCGCCCGCGATGTCGATGACAAGGCTGTTGGGGTTGCCGAGCTGCGCGCCGATCGCGGCGGGCAGGCCATAGCCCATGGTGCCGAGGCCGCCCGACGTCAGCCACTTGTTCGGGCTGAAGAAGTGGAAGTGCTGTGCCGCCCACATCTGGTGCTGGCCGACTTCGGTCGAGATGATCGGGTCCATCGGCTTGGTCAGCGCGAACAGGCGCTGGATTGCAAGCTGCGGCATGATCGCATCGCGGTTGTCAGGGAACGAGAGGCTCTTCTTCTGGCGCCAGGTGTCGATGCGGTCCTTCCACGCGGTCAGGTCCTGCGGCTTGCGGTCGCCCCAGACTTCGAGGATCTGCTCGAGAACCTGCGCGCAGTCACCGATGATCGGGAGGTCGACCCGGACCGTCTTGTTGATCGAGGACCGGTCGATGTCGATGTGGATCTTCTTCGAATTCGGCGCGAAGGCATCGAGGCGGCCGGTCACGCGGTCGTCGAAGCGGGCGCCGACGCAGATGATCAGGTCCGACTGATTCATTGCCATGTTGGCTTCGTAGGTGCCGTGCATGCCGAGCATGCCCAGCCAGTCGCGGCTGTCTGCCGGGAAGGCACCGAGGCCCATCAGCGTCGAGGTGACGGGCGCGCCGGTCTTGGCCTGCAACTCGCGCAGCAATGCGGTCGCCTGCGGGCCGGAATTGATGACGCCGCCGCCGGTGTAGAACACGGGCGCCCTGGCTGCCGCGATCATCGCGACGGCATCTTCGATTTCCTCGATCTCACCCCTTGTGCGCGGCGCATAGCGCTGGCGGCGCTGGGCCGGGCCGTCATGCCATGTGGCCATGGCAATCTGGACGTCCTTGGGGATGTCGATCAGGACCGGGCCGGGCCGGCCGGTGGTGGCGATCTGGAAGGCCTCGTCGACGACCGCGGCCAGATCGGCCGGATCCTTCACCAGATAGTTGTGCTTGGTGCAGTGGCGCGAGATGCCGACGGTATCGGCTTCCTGAAACGCGTCCGAACCGATCAGCGCGGTCGGAACCTGCCCGGTGATGACGACGAGCGGGATCGAATCGAGGAAGGCATCGGCAATGCCGGTAACGGCATTGGTCGCGCCGGGGCCAGAGGTGACGAGTACGACGCCGGGCTTTCCGGTCGAGCGCGCATAACCTTCGGCCGCATGGGCCGCACCAGCTTCGTGGCGCACGAGGATGTGGCGGAGGCGCTCGTCGCCGAAGAGAGCATCGTAGATCGGAAGCACGGCACCGCCGGGGTAGCCGAATACGAATTCGACGCCCTGCTTGACCAGGCTTTCGACCAGGATGTTTGCGCCGCTGCGCTCTTCACTCACAACACATTCCTTTATCAAGTTTGGCCCGTTTGGTGCGAGCCGTCTCGAATCGATGCAGGCCCGATTGCCCGGGCTCCATTCGAAAGCGCGCATCCATAGTGGGACTGCCCCCGGAAACAAGCGTTTCGCGAGGTCTTGCGCCTTCTAAAGAAACCGACCCGGCACGACAATGGCCGTACCGGGTCAACCTCTCCTCCCTGCAATACTTCCATCAGCAGGCTGTTGGGGCGCTTTATGTGATGCTATCTGTCACGTCAACCCAAAAATAGGAAATAAAATATCAATAACGCCGACATTATGGTAATTTTGAAATTCAACGCGAGGCCACTCCGGAGGCGGTTGGTGGCGTAACCAGGTGTATTGGCGCTTCGCATAATTGCGCGTGGCCTGCGATCCGCGCATGATGGCATCGTCCAGAGACCACGATCCGGTAACGACTCCGGCCAGTTCGGGCACGCCGATGGCGCGCATCACGGGAAGCGCCGGGTCGAGTCGCCGTGCGAGCAGGACTTGCACTTCCGCCATCGCGCCGCGCTCGATCATGCGGGCAAAGCGCAAGTCGCAGCGCTCATAGAGCGCCTGCCGCTCGGGCAGCAGGATGGCGGGAAAGAGCGTGACGGCATCGCCGATTCCGCCGGTAGTCATCGCCTGCCAGTGGGCAAGCGGCTTGCCGGTGGAGCGTACGACTTCCAATGCGCGCGCGATGCGAGTGGTGTCGGCGGGGGCAAGACGGGCGGCCCGATCCGGATCTTCGGCCTGCAGTGCGGCAAAGGCTTGTTCGACGCGCAGGGCGCGCACCTCATCGCGAACGTGTGGGTCGATCGGCGGCACCGGCGCAATGCCATCGAGCAGGGTGCGTATATAAAGGCCTGTTCCGCCCACGAGGATCGGCACTGCGCCTTCGGCATGGACATCGGCGATCGTATCCCGCGCCACGCGGGCCCAGTCGGCGGCGGAACAGCTCTGCGCCCCATCCCACGCCCCGAACAGGCGGTGTTCGATGCCGCCCATCTCGTCTTCAGTCGGGCGTGCGCTCAGGATCGTCAGGTCGGCATAGACCTGCGAACTGTCGGCATTGACGATGACCGTCCGGCGACCGCGCCTTTCCAGTTCCTGCGCGAGCATGACCGCACAATCGCTCTTGCCGCTGGCGGTCGGCCCTGCAATGAGCGCCAGCGGCGGCCGGTCTCCGGCTTCGATATCATATGACGCATCAAGGGAATTCGCAGTGCTCATTGCCCGCCTGATAGCAGAACCGGATCATCTTTCGACCCGGCTCGAAGCCGCGAAAGCGGACATGGCCCAATCGGGCGTGCGGATCGCCTCGGCCTCGATGCTCGATTTCTGCGGGCAGACGATGGAAATCGACTCCCCTGATGATGATGCGGCAGCGCTGCGTGCCGGGCTGGACGCACATTTTGCCCCCAGTGACGGCCTTGTCTGTGCCGACGAGCCGGCGGTCCCGCAAGTGTTCATCTCGGACATGGATTCGACCATGATCGGTCAGGAATGTATCGACGAACTGGGCGATTTCGCAGGGCTGAAGGACCGGATCGCGGCCATCACCGAGCGCGCGATGCAGGGCGAACTCGACTTCGAACAGGCACTGCGTGAGCGCGTCGGGCTTTTGGAAGGGCTTTCGATCGATGCGATCGACCAGTGCCTGACGGGCCGTATCCGTCCGATGGCCGGAGCCAAGGTCCTCGTTGAGACGCTCAAGAAGCTGGGATGCCGCACCGTGCTGGTAACAGGCGGCTTCCATCACTTCGCCGATCCCGTCGCCGAATGGCTGGGTTTCGAGCAGGTCGTCGGCAACCGGCTCGAAGTATCGGGCCGCAAGCTGACCGGCGGGCTGGTCGGCGGGATCGTCGACAGCTCGGTGAAGAAGGCGACGCTGGATTCGCTGATGGCAGAGGAGCCGGAAGGGGCGACCAGCCTTGCGACCGGTGACGGCGCCAACGATATTCCGATGCTGCAGGCCGCGACTTACGGCATCGCCTACCGTGCCAAGCCCAAGGCCCGTGCGGCTGCCAATGGCTGGATCGATCGCGGCGACCTGACGAGCGTGTTGCGCCTGCTCGGCATTCCCGAGAAGGACTGGGTGCAGGGCTGATACGAAACCGCCCCCAAGCCTGACGGGCAAGGGGGCGGTAAATACGTCTGAACTGTCAGTAAGCGATCAGGCTTCCATCCAGTCCTTGAAGAATGCCTCGTTGGCTTCGCGCAGCGCGGCAACTTCAACGCCTCCAACAGTGGAGCCACCGACCGAGCCGATCTTGACGGCGCCCGGCAGCGCTGTGCCTGCGGGAGCGGTCACAACATAGCGGCTCTGGTCTTCGCCGAAAGCTTCGGCGGTGGTGAGCGGCTTATCGAGCGTGCAGCCCTTGCCGCTGGCCAATGCCATTTCGGCGAGTGTCACCAGCAGGCCACCGTCGCTGACGTCGTGGACGGCGGTAACTTTGCCTTGGCCGATCCAGCCACGTACGGCGGCGCCGTGGGCAGCCTCGGCCTTGAGATCGACTGCGGGGGCATCGCCTGCCTCACGGCCCGCGATTTCGCGCAGCCACAGCGACTGGCCGAGGTGCGTGCCATTGCCGCCGAGCAGAAACACCTCGTCGCCGTCGTTCTTGAACGCGATAGTCGCCATCTTGTCGTGATCGTTTAGCAGGCCGACGCCGCCGATGGCCGGGGTCGGCAGGATCGCCGAGCCGCCACCGGTTGCCTTCGATTCGTTGTAGAGCGAGACGTTGCCGCTCACGATCGGGTAGTCGAGCGCACGGCAAGCATCGCCCATGCCGTTCAGGCAGCCGACGATTTGGGCCATGATCTGCGGACGCTGCGGATTGGCGAAGTTGAGGCAGTTGGTGATCGCCAGCGGCAGTCCGCCGACCGCGCTGATGTTGCGGTAGGTCTCCGCGACCGCCTGCTTGCCGCCTTCATAGGGATCGGCGTAGCAGTAACGCGGGCTGCAATCGGTGCTGATCGCAAGCGCCTTCTGCGTGCCGTGGACGCGGACCACTGCGGCGTCACCGCCTGACTTCTGCATCGTGTCCGCGCCGACCTGGCTGTCGTACTGTTCCCAGATCCACTTGCGCGAGGCGAGATCCGCGCAGCCCATCAGCTTGACGAGGTCCGCGCCGATGTCGGTGCTTTCCGGCACATCGCCGAGCGCGGGAACGGCGGCCAATGCCTTGTATTCCTCAGGCGAGACGTAGGGGCGCTCGTATTCCGGCGCATCGTCGGCCAGCGGGCCCAGCGGGATGTCGCAGACGACCTCGCCGTTGAATTCCAGCACCATGTGGCCGGTGTCGGTCACTTCGCCGATCACGGCGAAGTCCAGTTCCCACTTCCGGAAGATGGCTTCGGCCATGGCTTCCTTGCCCGGCTTCAGCACCATGAGCATGCGTTCCTGGCTCTCGGACAGCATCATCTCGTAAGGCGTCATCGCCTCTTCGCGGCACGGCACCTTGTTCATGTCGAGGCGGATGCCGGCGCCGCCCTTGCTGGCCATTTCAACCGAAGACGAGGTGAGCCCCGCGGCGCCCATATCCTGAATGGCGACGATGGCGTCGGTCGCCATCAGTTCGAGGCAGGCTTCGATCAGCAGCTTTTCAGTGAAGGGGTCGCCCACCTGCACGGTCGGGCGCTTCTCGTCCGAGTTCTCGTCAAAGTCGGCCGAGGCCATGGTGGCGCCATGGATGCCGTCGCGGCCGGTCTTCGAACCGACATAGACAATCGGGTTCCCGAGGCCGGTGGCGGCGCAGTAGAAAATCTTGTCGGTATCGGCCACGCCCACGGTCATCGCGTTGACGAGGATGTTGCCGTCATAGGCCTTGTGGAAGTTCGTCTCGCCGCCGACGGTGGGCACGCCCACGCAATTGCCGTAGCCGCCAATGCCCGCGACGACGCCCTGCACGAGGTGCTTCATCTTGGGGTGGTCCGGACGGCCGAAGCGCAGCGCGTTCATGTTGGCAACGGGGCGCGCGCCCATCGTGAAGACGTCGCGCAGGATGCCGCCCACGCCCGTCGCCGCGCCCTGATAGGGCTCGATGTAGCTGGGGTGGTTGTGGCTCTCCATCTTGAAGATAGCAGCCTGTCCGTCGCCGATGTCGATAACGCCGGCATTCTCGCCGGGGCCGCAGATGACCCAGGGCGCCTCGGTCGGCAGTTTCTTCAGGTGGAAGCGGCTCGACTTGTACGAGCAATGCTCCGACCACATGACAGAGAAGATGCCGAGCTCGACGAGGTTGGGCTCGCGGCCCAGCGCATGCAGCACGCGCTCGTATTCTTCGGGGTTGAGGCCATGCGCCTCGACGACGTCAGGGGTGATTCCGCTCATGCGTCGCGCCTTAGCCCCGTCCTGTCGTATGCGCTAGCCCGCTGCAGCGAGTTCGCACGTTCGTGTCCGATTTCCGGGGGATCCCGGAATTCTCCGGTTCCCACCTTGACCGTGCCCGGCGGTGCCGCCATTGCTGCGGCATGACCGGAGAGACCGAAGAGATCGCAGAGCTGAGCTTCGAAGATGCTCTGCGTGCCCTTGAAACCATCGTGCGCCAGCTCGAGAGCGGGGACGTGCCGCTTGAGGATTCGATCTCGCTTTACGAAAAGGGCGAGAAACTGCGTCAGCATTGCCAGAAGCGGCTCGACGCCGCGCAGGCCCGCATCGAACGGATCGTGACCGGTCCCGATGGCGCGGCTGCTGGCACGCAGCCGTTCGATGCGGCGGAGCGCTGAGCCGTGAGCGCGCCGGGCGTCACAGACATGGTGCTGGCTGAAGGACTGGCGCGCATCGCCAGCGAAATCGACGATGCGTTTGACGCGCTTCTTCCTGTTCCGGATGATGCCCGCGCACGGCTGATCGAAGCCATGCGCTATGCCGCGATTGGCGGCGGCAAGCGGCTGCGGCCGCTGCTGCTGACGGCGGTCGCCAACATGTATGGCGTGCAACGCGAGGCGGCAGTGCGGGCCGGTGTCGCGATCGAGGCGATCCATGTCTATTCGCTGATCCACGACGATCTGCCGTGCATGGACAATGATGCCCTGCGCCACGGAAAGCCCACCGTGCATCTGGCGTTCGATGATGCCACCGCGGTTCTGGCAGGCGATTCGCTCCATGCCTTCGCGTTCGAGGTGCTGTCCGATCCGGCGACGAGCGCTGACCCGTTCACGCGCATCGAACTGGTCCAGACGCTGGGGCAGGCCAGCGGCGCGCGCGGCATGGCCGGCGGCCAGATGATGGACCTCGTTGCAGAGACCAGCGAGTTCGATCTGCAGACCGTTACCCGGTTGCAGCAGCTCAAGACCGGTGCCCTGCTGGGCGCGGCGGTGGAGATGGGTGCGGTCCTCGGACGGGTCGCGCCAGAAGGCCGCACGCATTTGCGCGGCTATGCACGCGATATCGGTCTGGCCTTCCAGATCACCGACGATCTCATCGATCATGAAGGCGATGCAGCGGTGGCCGGAAAGGCCGTCGGCAAGGATGCCGTCGCCGGCAAGCAGACATTCGTCTCGCTGCTCGGCCCTGAACGTGCGCGCGAACAGGCGCGCATGCTGGTTGAACAGGCAGTCGAGCATCTTGCCCAGCATGGCCGCGAGGCCGATCTTCTGCGTGCGGTCGCGCGCTATATCGTCGAGAGGGATCATTGATGACGGTCAGCGAACGGATCGGTGTCTATCCAGGCACGTTCGATCCTCTTACGCTCGGCCACGCCGACATCATCCGGCGCGGAGCCAAGCTGGTCGACAAGCTGATCATTGGCGTCACCACCAACATGTCCAAGAATCCGCTGTTCACAGCTGAAGAGCGCATGGCCATGGTTGAGCGTGAAGTGGCGGCGATGGGCATCAGCAATGTCGAAGTGGTCGGCTTCAACGCGCTGCTGATGAAGTTTGCCCAGAAGCAGGGTGCGAGCGTGATCGTGCGTGGCTTGCGCGCCGTGGCGGACTTCGAATACGAATACCAGATGGCCGGGATGAACCAGCAGCTCAACCCGAACATCGAGACGGTGTTCCTCATGGCAGACGTCAGTCTGCAGCCCATTGCGTCCAAGCTGGTCAAGGAAATAGCCCTGTTTGGCGGCGATATCGCGAAATTCGTCAGCCCCGCCGTACGCGAGGATGTCGTGGCCCGTATCGCCGCCAACGGTCTTCAGGGGGACTACTGAACGGGGCGCAGCCCTGATCTTCCCCAAAATCATTCATTGTGCCGACAGCGGCCGGGCTTTATCCGCCATGGCATGATCGGACCTGTTTGTGAGTATTCGATGAAGTTTCGCCTGCCGCTGACCACATTGATGATGGGCGTTGCGCTCGTTGCCTCTCCCGCGATCGCGAAGAAAAAGGAACCGGTCACTCCGGCTCCGGTGGCGTTGCCCACCTTCGTCGATCCCGATCCCACGCACGATCCCGACAACGTGCTCAATCTCGACCTGTCGGACGGCGGCCGCGTGGTGATCCGCCTGATGCCGGCATGGGCGCCGCATCATGTCGAGCGGATCGAGTCGCTGGCGAAGCAGGGCTTCTACAATGGCCAGATATTCCACCGCGTGATCGACGGGTTCATGGCGCAGACCGGGGACCCGACCGGCACGGGACAGGGTGGTTCGGATCTGCCGGACCTCAAGGCCGAGTTCAATTCGATGCCGCACTTGCGCGGCACCGTTTCGATGGCGCGCACCAATGATCCGGACAGCGCGAACAGCCAGTTCTTCATCGTTTTCTACCCGCGCTTCGCGCTTGACCGGAAGTACACCGTGTTCGGCCGCGTGATCTCAGGCATGGAATATGTCGACAAGATTCAGCGCGGCGAGCCGCCCGAGCATCCCACGAAGATCGTCCAGGCTTCGCTGGCATCACAGCAGCTGCCTCCACCGGATTTCGCCGCGATGCAGGCTGCATCCACGCCGATTACCGCTGATCAGCTGAGCAATTCCAAGTCGAATTGATCCTTTCGGCCCGCTCAGGCTGAGCCGGGCCGGTATTGCGGACCTTGTCGAAGCGCGCCTGCTCGTCTAGCGCGCCGCGCCATGCGTGTTGACCTGTTCGATTTTGATTTGCCGCCCGAATGCATTGCCCTGCGTCCGGCCCGGCCGCGCGATGCCGCGCGGATGCTGGTGGTCGCGGGTGATGCGGCTTTCGCGGACCGTCACGTGCGCGACCTTCCGGATCTGCTGCGCGAGGGTGACGTACTGGTCTTCAATGATACGCGCGTGGTCCCGGCGCAGCTTGAGGGCAAGCGGGGCGAGGCACGGATCGGGGCCACCTTGCACAAGCGGATCGATCTGCGGCGCTGGCAGGCCTTCGTGCGCAACGCCAAGCGCCTCAAGCCCGGTGATCGCATTACCTTTCCGGCGGATGTCACCGCTCTTGCGGAGCAGCGCCACGAAGACGGCAGCTGGACTTTGCTCTTTGAGGGCGAAGAACCGGTCGAAGTACTGCTCGAACGGGCCGGGCGGATGCCTTTGCCGCCCTATATTGCTGGCAAGCGCGAGACCGACGAAGCCGACGCGAGCGATTACCAGACCATGTTCGCGCGCGAGAAAGGCGCCGTGGCGGCACCGACAGCGGCGCTGCACTTCACACCGGAACTGGTGGATCGACTGGATGCGGCGAAAATTGCGCGGGAAACGCTGACGCTGCACGTCGGCGCGGGCACGTTTCTTCCGGTAAAGGCAGACGACACCGACGATCACCGCATGCATGCCGAATGGGGCCACATCGATGCGGAAACGGCAGAGCGCCTCAATGCGGTTCGTGCCAATGGCGGCCGGCTGATCGCGGTCGGCACGACATCGCTGCGGCTGCTCGAAAGCGCGGCGGGCGAAGATGGCGTGATCCGCCCGTTCGAAGGCGACACCTCGATCTTCATCACGCCGGGCTATCGCTTCAAGGCCATCGACGGGCTGATGACCAATTTCCACCTGCCCAAGTCGACCCTGTTTATGCTCGTTTCGGCGCTGATGGGGCGCGAGCGGATGCAGGCGGTCTATTCACACGCGATCGCAAGCGGGTACCGGTTCTATTCCTACGGCGATTCCAGCTTGTTGCTGCCCTAGTTGTTCTTTGGACAAAGGGTCTTGGAACCGCAGCCTTGCTCGCGCATCTATGGGCTATGCAAACCATTCTCCAAATCAGCGGCCTGACCAAGACGTATGCAGGCGGCTTCACCGCGCTCAAGGGCGTGGACCTTTCGATCAACAAGGGCGAGATCTTCGCGCTGCTCGGACCCAATGGCGCCGGCAAGACGACGCTCATCGGCGCCGTGTGCGGGCTGGTGCGGCCGACTTCGGGCACGATCCACGCGTTTGGTGAGGACATGGGTAAGCATTGGAGGCGCCTGCGTGCCCGTGTCGGCCTTGTCCCGCAGGAACTCGCGACCGACATGTTCGAGCGCGTTGAGCGGGCCGTCAATCATTCACGGGGACTGTTCGGGCTGCCGCCGGACCCGGCCAGGGTCGAGGAAATCCTCCGGGCTCTGAGCCTTTGGGACAAGCGCGACGCGCAGATCCGCACGCTGTCCGGCGGCATGAAACGGCGTGTGCTGATTGCCAAGGCCTTGGCTCATGAACCCGAACTGCTCTTCCTTGATGAGCCCACGGCGGGCGTCGACGTCGAACTGCGGCGCGACATGTGGCGTCAGATCGCGCTGCTGCGCGAGCGTGGCACCACGATCATCCTGACGACCCACTATCTCGAGGAAGCCGAGGAGATGGCCGACCGTGTGGGCATCATCAACAAGGGTGATATCCTGATGGTCGATGACAAGCAGGCTATGATGGAGCGTCTCGGCCGGACCGAGGCGCTGATCACGCTGGCGCAGCCGCTGGATGAAATTCCGGAGGCGCTTGGCGCGTTCCCCGTTTCGCTGACGGAGGAGAGCACCGTGCTATGTTACCGTGGCGGTGGCGGAGAAGGCGATCTCGGCGGATCGGCCGAAGTTGCCGAACTGACCAAGGCGCTTACCCGCGCGGGTATCGACTACACCGCCATCGACATCCACGAATCGAGCCTTGAGGACATCTTCGTCGACCTGCTGGAAGGAGGCGCCGCATGAGCCTGTTCAACGCACGCAGCGCCTGGACCATCTACAAGCAGGAACTCATGCGAGCCTTTCGTACGGCCATGCAGTCGATCCTTGCGCCGGTGCTGACCACGACGCTCTATTTCGTGGTCTTCGGTGCAGCCATCGGCGGGCAGATGCAGGGCGGCATGGGGGGTGTGAACTATGGCGCCTTCATCGTGCCGGGCCTGTTGCTGCTGACCTTGCTGGGCGAAAGCACGTCCAACGCCAGCTTCGGTATCTACATGCCGCGCTTCACCGGCGCGATCTACGAACTGCTGTCGGCGCCGGTCGGCGTGGCGGAGACGCTGGCCGGTTTCGTGGGGGCGGCGGCGACAAAGTCGCTGATTCTCGCCGCTATCATTCTTGGTACGGCCAGCTTCTTCGTCGACTACACTATAGCCCATCCGTTCTACGCATTCGGCTATATCCTCCTGGTCTCGGCCAGTTTCTCGCTCTTTGGATTCATTCTCGGAATATGGGCGGACAGTTTCGAGAAGCTTTCGATCGTGCCTATGCTGATCCTGATGCCGCTGACATTTCTGGGGGGCACATTCTATTCGATCCAGGTTCTGCCCGAGCCCTGGCGTTCGGTGGCGATGGGCAATCCGGTAGTTTATCTGGTCAACGGCCTGCGCTGGACGTTCTATGGCAGTTCGGATGTGTCGATCGGGGTCTCGCTGGGCCTGACGTTGTTTTTCCTCGCAATTTGCGTGACGTTCATCGCCTGGATCTTCAAGACCGGGTGGCGTTTGCGCACATGACGCGATAACAACCCGGCATGACGAAGTCTCCCCCCGTCCTCGCCATCCTGCCCTTTCTTGTCGTCGCCCACCCGGCCGTCGCTCAGGTGCTGCTTCCGGATGACAGCGCCGCCGACGATACAGCCCTTGAAGAGGTGCTTCCGGCCGGGCCCTTGCGGGTGGAGGTGCCGCCTTTCGTCGATCCGGTGCCGTTCATCGACGCTGACCCGCCGCGTCTTGCCAAGCCTGTCCGCAAGCTTCTCGAAGCGGCGATGAAGACCGAGGATACCGAGGCGGTCGCAGCGTTGGTGAAATTCGCGCGTCAGACCAATCCGTTCGACAAGGACGAGATTGACGCAATGAACGAGGCTTACGTCAACCGGCACAAGCTGCTGATTGAGCGGCGTGCCGAGGCGGACCGCGAGCGTATCCGCCGATCCGGCGTGCTGGAACTGTGGAAAGGCCAGATCGAGCTGGGCGCTTTCCGTTCGACAGGGAACACCAGTAATTTCGGGTATACGGGTGCTGTGAAACTCGACCGCAAGGGGATCGACTGGCAGCACACGATCCAGCTCAATGCCGACTACCAGAAGGATACCGGCACGGTCACGCGCGAGCAGTACGGGGCGAGCTATCAACCGCGCTACACGTTGCACGACGGCGTGTTCACCTATGGCCGTCTCCAGTATGAGAAAGACGAGATACAAGGGTTCAGCGACCGCTATTCGGCCTCTGGAGGCTTCGGCTACCGGGTGATCAAGAGCGATGACATGAACTTGTCCGTGGAAGCCGGACCGGCGCTTCGTCGCACGAACTACGTTGCGGACCCGAACGAAACGACATGGTCCGCGCTCACCACCCTCGATTTCGACTGGAGGGTCAACGGTACGCTCAAGCTGACGCAGAACGCGACGAGTTACATTGGATCGGACGACAGCACCTTCACCTCGCTGACCGGACTTGAAGCCGGGATGGCCCGGGGCCTCAAGGCCAAGCTGTCCTATTCGATCAAGCATGAGACCTCGCCCGCGGCGGGAACCCTGCCGACGGACACGATCTCGCGCTTCTCGCTGGTCTACGGCTTCTGATTTCTCTAACGGGCGGGGATGACGTCCCAGCAGAATCCCCGTTTCGAATTCCAGATCCACGCCACTGACGGCAAGGCGCGTACCGGCCTGATCCGTATGCGTCGCGGCGAGATCCGCACGCCGGCCTTCATGCCGGTGGGCACCGCCGCCACGGTTAAGGCCATGAAGCCGCAGGACGTGCGCGCTAGTGGCGCAGACATCATCCTCGGCAATACCTACCACCTGATGCTTCGACCCGGAGCGGAGCGCGTCGCGCGGCTTGGGGGGCTGCACAAGTTCATGAACTGGGATCGCCCGATCCTCACCGACAGCGGCGGCTATCAGGTCATGAGTCTGTCAGATCTGCGCAAGATTACGGAGGAAGGGGTTACCTTCGCCAGCCACATTGATGGATCGCGTCATCACCTGACGCCTGAACGGTCGATGGAAATCCAGCGCCTGCTAGGCTCGGATATCGTCATGTGCTTCGACGAATGTCCCAAGATCGATCAGCCGCGCGACGTGATTGCCCGCTCCATGGAAATGTCGATGCGCTGGGCAAAACGCAGCCGTGAGGGGTTCGACAGCGGTGGTGAGCACGAGGCCAATTCGGCACTGTTCGGCATTCAGCAGGGCGCGCTGGATGAAGGCCTGCGGAAGACTTCAGCCGATGCTCTGATCGACATTGGCTTCGACGGCTATGCGATCGGCGGTCTGGCCGTGGGTGAGGGGCAGGAGGCGATGTTCACCACGCTCGACTTTGCGCCGGGCCAGTTGCCCGCCGACCGTCCGCGCTACCTGATGGGCGTTGGCAAGCCTGACGATCTCGTTGGCGCTGTAGAACGAGGCGTCGACATGTTCGACTGCGTGCTGCCCACGCGCTCGGGCCGCAACGGACAGGCCTTTACCTGGAACGGTCCGCTCAACATGCGCAATGCCCGCCATGCCGAGGATACAGGCCCGATCGACGAGCGCTGCACTTGCCCGACCTGCGGCACTTATTCGCGCGCCTATATCCACCACCTGATCCGCTCGGGCGAAATTTTGGGGGCGATGCTGCTGACCGAGCACAATGTCTCGTTCTACCAACAGCTTATGCAGGGAATGCGAGACGCGATCGCAGAAGGGCGCTTTGCCGCGTTCGCATCGGATTTCCGGCAGGACTACCTGCGGATGGGCTGACTGGCGGCAGAGTCAATTCGCGCCGCGCGGCTGGACTTTTGCTGCAATTGCGAAGAACCTCCCTGCATGAACGCCATAGCGGACGACTCAGCGCGGTTCCGCCAGAAACCGGAGGCAGGCTGCTGATGCCGACGATTGCGATTGTGAGCCAGAAGGGCGGTTCCGGGAAGACCACCCTTGCTCTGCACCTCGCTACTTGCGCGACGTACGATGGCCGCAAAAGCTGCGTCATCGACATGGATCCGCAGGCGACGGCTGCCGCGTGGGGGGATTGGCGCGGCGATTACCTGCCGGAAGTGATCACGTGCCCGCCGGTGCGGCTTGTCAGCACGATCCTGAAGGCCACGCGCGGCGGGTCGGAAATCCTCGTGATCGATACGCCGCCGCAAAGTGATCTCGCCTCGCGTGAGGCGGCGCGGGCCGCCGACCTTATCCTCATCCCCACGCGCGCCCGTGCATTCGATCTTCACGCACTGGAAGCCACGTCGGAACTCGTGAGATATGCGCGCAAACCAGCCTTTGTGCTGCTGAACGCAGTACCTGCCCGTGCCACGAGGCTCCTCGCCGAAACAGCGGACCTGGTCTCGGGCCATGGCCTTGAGGTTTGCCCGGTGCATTTCGGCGAGCGGGCAGCGTTCCACCGCGCGTCAGCGTCAGGCGAAGTTGCGTCCGAGGTCGAACCGGAAGGCAAGGCTGCGGGGGAGGCCGACGCGCTGTGGGACTGGGTCAGTGCGAAGCTGGAACTGGCGCCGGTCTCCTGAGCGGGTTCAGGCCGTCGCAGGATCTTTGCGTGCTGTGTTTCTAATAATGGTTTCCAGCACTGTACCCACATAGGCCACGAACTGGCCGGTGCGTTTGTCGAGGTATCCGGCGCCGATCTCGCTTGCGTGGCGCTGTGCTGTCAGCAGATCGGGATACCATTTGCCGGTGCGTCTGGGCGTGACGAAACGATAGTTTTTCATGGTGTGGGCTCAATGGCCGATAACCGCGTCAGTTCCCTGACAAGTGTCAATAATCGTACGAAAAGTTTCACACGTGCCGTCAAACGAAAAGGGCGGCCCCGAAGGACCGCCCTTTCCTGAATTCCGTAAGGGATCCGAAATCAGCGCGAGTAGAACTCGACGACCAGATTCGGTTCCATCTTCACCGGGTAGGGCACTTCGTCGAGCGTCGGGACGCGAACGAAGCTCACCTTGTCGGTGCCGTCCTGAGCGACGTAGTCGGGAACTTCGCGCTCGGGCAGGCTCTGGGCTTCGATGACGAGCGCCATTTCCTTGGCCTTTTCGCCCAGGCTGATCACGTCACCAACCTTGATGCGGCGCGAGGCGATGTTGCACTTCACGCCGTTCACGCGGATGTGGCCGTGCGAAACGATCTGGCGGGCAGCGAAGATGGTCGGCGCGAACTTGGCGCGGTAAACGACCATGTCGAGGCGCTGTTCGAGCAGGCCGATCAGGTTCTGACCGGTGTCGCCCTTCATGGACGAAGCTTCCTGATAGGTGCGCTTGAACTGCTTCTCGGTCACGTCGCCGTAGTAGCCCTTGAGCTTCTGCTTGGCGCGCAGTTGCAGACCGTAGTCCGAAACCTTGCTCTTGCGGCGCTGGCCGTGCTGGCCGGGGCCGTAGCTGCGGCGGTTCACCGAGCTCTTGGGGCGGCCCCAGATGTTCTCGCCCATGCGGCGGTCGAGTTTGTACTTGGCGCTCTTGCGCTTCGACATAAGTCGTCTCCGTTCTGCTTGTCGCCCGGCCGGGGTGGCCAGCGATCCTTAGTTTCCCGGGGCGCACCATCCAGCCGTATTTCGCTGGATGCGGCCGCCGCTTCACCGGGGTGCGGGGCCGAATGGTCAAACCTGTCTGTAAGGGCAGGCGCCATGTGAAGGCGTGGCCCATACGGGGCTACGCCGGAAAGTCAAGCCTGATCGCGCGGGCGGCGGGCCTTTTCCAGTGCCGAAAGCACGCCGCGCATGGTGCGCACTTCCAGATGGTTCCAGGCGGGCTTCGTCAGAAGGTTGCGCAGGGTCAGCCGGTTGGCCGCAGCGCGCGTCTCCGGCCAGAAGTAGTTCTTGTCTTCCAGCAGGCGCTCGAAGTGGCCGATGAGGCCTTCCAGTTCGTCCTGCGGGGCAGGGGGGAGCAGGTCCTCGACCGTCGGTTGCTCCAGCGAGGCCCCCTTGCTCCACTCATAGGCGCAGAGAATTACGGCCTGAGCGAGATTAAGCGAGGCGAATTCCGGGTTGATCGGCACCGTCAGGATCGCGCGGGCGAGCGCGACGTCCTCGGTTTCCAGGCCGGAGCGTTCGGGGCCAAAGACATAGGCCGAGCGGCCTCCTGTCGTCTGGCTCGCGGTGTGGATTTCGCGCGCAGCTTCTTCCGGGGTGACGACCGGTTTGGTGACGCCGCGCTTGCGCACGGTGGTGGCGTAGACGTTGGCGCAGTCCGCCACGGCCTCGGCCAGAGATTCGAACACCTGCGCCTTTTCCAGCACCACGTCGGCGCCTGCGGCAGCAGGCCCGGCAGAGGGATTGGGCCAGCCGTCGCGCGGGGTGACGAGGCGCATTTCGCTCAGCCCGAAATTGAGCATGGCGCGGGCCGCCTTGCCGATGTTCTCGCCCAGTTGGGGGCGCACGAGGACGATGACGGGAGGACGTTCAGACATTGTCCGGATCACCTCCGGCGACATCGCGCACGGTTCCGGCGAATTCCTCGAAATCCTTGGCTTCATTGAACGAACGATAGACGCTGGCGAAGCGGATATAGGCTACGGAATCCAGCACGCGCAGGCCTTCCATCACCATCTCGCCGATCGCGAGCGAGGAAATCTCGGCCTCGCCGCTGGTTTCCACCTGGCGCTGCACGCCCGAGACCAGCTGGTCGATCTTCTCGCGGTCGATGCCGCGCTTGCGGCAGGCGAGAGTCACCGATTGTTCGAGTTTCGAGCGCTCGAACGGTTCGCGGTCGTCGTTGCTTTTCACCACGGTCACTTCGCGCAGCTGGATGCGCTCGAACGTGGTGAAGCGGGCGCCGCAGCTTGAGCACTGGCGCCGCCGCCGGATCGCCGTATTGTCCTCGGTGGGGCGGCTATCCTTCACCTGCGTGTCGTCGTTGGCGCAGAAAGGGCAGCGCATTCAGGCAATCACTCTCTTGAGTTGTGGCGCGTTCAGTCAGGCCGCACGCGCTTGTAGAACTTGTAGCCGGCCCCGGCGGCAAGGCCGAGACCGACGGAAACAAACGGAAGCATGGCCCCTGCCACTGCGCCCAGCGCCCCCCAGACGAGCACCGGCTTGGTCGAAGGATGGTCGAGGCCATCTGCGAGCATTCCGGCAAGTTCCTGGCGGGCGTCGTGGACGAAATCACCAGTGTCGTTGGGGCGGCGGGAGTCGGTCATGTCAGTCCTCGTAGATGGGGAACCTGTCGCAGAGCGCTTCAACGCGGGCGCGCACGTTCTGTTCCACCTGAGCGTCGCCCGCTTCGCCGCACTTGGCAAGGCCGTCGAGCACGTCGGCGACCATGTTGCCGATTTCGCGGAACTCTTCCGCGCCGAAGCCGCGGGTGGTGCCGGCCGGCGAGCCGACGCGGATGCCGCTGGTCTTCATCGGCGGCAGCGGGTCGAACGGGATGCCGTTCTTGTTGCAGGTAATGCCCGCACGCTCCAGCGCCTCGTCGGCATCCTTGCCGGTGACGCCCAGCGGCGAGAGGTCGATCAGCGCGAGATGCGTGTCGGTGCCACCGGAAACGATCGCGGCGCCGCGTTCCTTCAGCGTGTCGGCGAGCACCTTGGCGTTCTCGATCACCTTGGCGGCGTAGTCCTTGAACTCGGGACGCAGCGCTTCGCCGAAGGCCACCGCCTTGGCGGCGACGACGTGCATCAGCGGGCCGCCCTGCAGGCCGGGGAACACCGCCGAGTTGATCTTCTTGGCCAGCGCCTCGTCATTGGTAAGGATCATGCCGCCACGCGGACCGCGCAGCGTCTTGTGCGTGGTGGTGGTGGCGATGTGCGCGTGCGGGAAGGGCGAGGGGTGCAGTCCGGCGGCGACGAGTCCGGCGAAGTGCGCCATGTCGACCTGGAACAGCGCGCCCACGCTGTCGGCAATTTCGCGCATCCGCTTGAAGTCGATCACGCGCGGATAGGCAGAGCCGCCCGCGATGATCAGCTTGGGCTGGTGCTCGGTGGCCAGCGCCTGAACCTGGTCATAGTCGATCAGGTGGGTATCGGGGGTGACGCCGTACTGCACGGCATTGAACCACTTGCCCGACATTGCAGCGCGCGCGCCGTGGGTAAGATGGCCGCCGGCATCGAGGCTCATGCCCATGATGGTGTCGCCCGGCTTCACCGTGGCGAGCAGCACCGCGCCATTGGCCTGCGCGCCCGAGTGCGGCTGCACATTGGCGAAGCCGCAGCCGAACAGCTGCTTGGCGCGCTCGATCGCAAGCGTTTCGACTTCATCCGAAGGCTCGCAGCCCTGGTAGTAGCGCTTGCCGGGGTAGCCTTCGGCGTACTTGTTGGTCAGCACCGAGCCCTGGGCTTCGAGCACAGCCTTGGAGACAATGTTTTCCGAGGCGATCAGCTCGATCTGCTTGCGCTCGCGCTTCATCTCGTGGCCGATGGCGGCCGCGACGGCGGGGTCGCTCTGGGCAATTGTATCGGTGAAGAAGCCGGGGGAACGGATGGCGGTTTCGACGGTCATGTTCTGGGACCTCTTCGGATCAGATTGCGGGGTTGGAGAGCTTTTCGACGCGTCCGGCATGGCGGCCGCCGCCGAATTCGGTCGAAAGGAAAGCGTCGAGGCAGGCCTTGGCCATATCCTCGCCGGTCAGGCGCGCGCCCATGGCGATACAGTTGGCATTGTTGTGCTCGCGCGCCAGCGCCGCCGAGAGAGGCTCGGAGACCAGTGCGCAGCGGCACGCCGGATTGCGGTTGACCGCGATCGAGATGCCGATGCCCGAACCGCACAGCGCGACGCCGAACTGGGCAGTGCCGTCGGCAACCACCGACGCCAGCTTGTAGCCATAGTCGGGATAGTCGACGCGGTCGGCGGTTTCGGGGCCGAGGTCGGCGACTTCGTGGCCGAGGCCGATGAGGTATTCGCGCAAGGTCGCCTTGAGGTCGACGGCGGCGTGGTCGGATGCGATGGCAATGCGCATGGGCGAGACGGGCCTGTCCTTTTAGGGGGATTCGTTTGCGCCCCCCTTAGTCGCGAGTCTGACGCAAAGCGAGTCCCGGCGACAAGTGACCCGGGAAGGGCGCCTGAACGGTGGCGAAAAACAACGCAAGCCAAACACGTGTAATGTATGTATAGGCCCGCGAGAGCGTTGACGGAGTGGCATGCGCGATCATGCCCTTCGCGAACATGTTTCCGGCTGAAAATGTCCGTCCCCCTTGGCCGCCACCACTGGCGGCCCCGTTTTGATTTGCGAGTTATATGCCTTTTTCCAAACTTCCGCCGGTTCTTGCCGAAGCCCTGACCGAGCGCGGCTATGAAGCGCCCACCCCGGTGCAGGCCGCCGTCCTTGAACCGCAGGCCGAAGGCCGCGACCTGATCGTTTCCGCGCAGACCGGCTCGGGCAAGACCGTTGCGTTCGGCCTCGCCATGGCGGGCGACCTGCTCGGCGGCGCGGCCTCGATGCCCTACGTGATCGCGCCGCTGGCGCTGGTAATCGCGCCCACGCGCGAACTGGCGCTGCAGGTGAGCCGCGAGCTGATCTGGCTCTACGGCAAGGCGGGTGCGCGCATCGCCACCTGCGTCGGCGGCATGGACCCGAGCCGCGAGCGCCGCACGCTTTCGCAGGGCGCGCATATCGTCGTCGGCACGCCGGGGCGCCTGCGCGACCACCTTGAGCGCGGCGCTCTCGACCTGTCGGATCTGCGCGCGGTCGTGCTCGACGAGGCCGACGAGATGCTCGACATGGGTTTCCGTGAGGATCTGGAAGAAATCCTCGACGCAACCCCGCCCGAGCGTCGTACCCTGCTGTTCTCGGCCACGATGCCGGCGCCGATCGCGGCGCTTGCCCGGCGCTACCAGCGCGATGCCCTGCATATCTCGACCATCACCGAACAGCGCGGTCATGGCGACATCAGCTATCAGGCGATGGCCGTTGCCCCGGCCGATATCGAACATGCGGTTGTGAACCTGCTGCGCTTCCACGAAGCCGATACTGCGATGCTGTTCTGCGCCACGCGCGAGGCAGTGCGCCGTCTTCACGCCAGCCTTGTCGAGCGCGGCTTCACCGCCGTCGCGCTCTCGGGCGAGCACAGCCAGAACGAGCGCAATCACGCGCTGCAAGCGCTGCGCGACCGGCGCGCGCGGGTTTGCGTGGCGACTGACGTGGCTGCGCGCGGCATCGACCTGCCCAGCCTTAGCCTCGTCATTCACGTGGAGATCCCGCGCGACGCCGAAACGCTCCAGCACCGTTCGGGCCGTACCGGCCGCGCGGGCCGCAAGGGCACGGCGGTGGTGATCGTGCCGTATCCGCGCCGCAAGCGCGTGGAATCGATGCTGCGCGGCGCGCGGATCGAAGCCGAATGGACCAAGCCGCCGACGATCGACGACATCCGCCGGTCCGACAGCGAAAGGCTGATGGCGACGCTGCTCGCACCGGTTGAATTCGTCGAGCAGGATCATGAACTGGCCGAGCGGCTTCTGGCCGAGCGCACGCCGCAGGAAATCGCCGCCGCTCTTGTGCACGCGCATCGCGCGCGCCTGCCCGAGCCGGAGGACCTGATTGCCAGCGACGCCCCGCCAGCCCCGCGCGGCCCGCGTCCGGGCTTCGAGGACACGCAGTGGTTCCGTCTCAACGTCGGCCGCAGCCAGAACGCCGACCCGCGCTGGATCCTGCCGCTGTTGTGCCGCCGCGGCCATGTCAGCCGCGGCGAGATCGGCGCGATCCGCATCACCTCGCACGAGACCGTGTTCGAAGTGCCGAGCGCGCTGGCAGGCCGTTTTCTCGACGCCGTGCGCCGCACCGCCGAGCCCGACGATGAAGTCGAAATCCATCCCTTCAACGGCAAGCCGCGCGACGAGGCTCGCCACCGCCGCAAGGACAAGGGCGGTCAGAGCTATGCGCCCAAGCCCTTCCGCAAGCACGGCGGCGGCGCACGCCACGAAGGCGGCAAGCCCGGCCCGCATGGCGAAGGCGGCAAGAAGAAATGGGGTGCCAAGAAACCGCACCGGGGGAAGTAAGGGCGGGCGCTTCTCTTGGTGTGTGTCCCGGGGGGAATCCGTGTCCCTCCACTTTGTCATTTCCGCGTCCGCGGGAATGACAAAGTGAGCCAGGAGCAGGAGTGTCAACTTCCCGGGGCTGCTTGACGCCGCCGAAGGGGAGGAATGTCGGGTGACCGGACCTGGCTGCGTGGATGTCGCATCCGCGCCGAACCCAGCCGGGTGGTGCGACTCACTTTAAGGGAGTAAGCATTCCTCTGCCGGTTTCGGCATGATCCTCTTGCCGAAAGCCCGGCAATCCAGACTTGGGCGTGCTTCGCCAGTGTTTGGGAAAGGATTAGTCATGACAAACCTTCGTCAGTTCGTTCTTCCGATAATCGGAGGCGCAAGCCTTCTCTGCCTGACGGCTCCGGCAGCCGCCCAACAGACGGACATCATGGTCACCGGCAAGATCAAGGTTCCGAGAGGCTTTGAGCTCGTCAAGCAAGTGGTCGATATCACGGACATCGATCTCGCCTCGCCTGGGGGCGAGCGGGAATTGGAACGGCGTGTCGGCACGGCGGTCTCGACGATCTGCCCAACTGCTCCGCGCCCCGCGCATTGGGAGGAGCGCGATAGAAAGCTCTGCACCGATACCGCTTGGGCAAGCGCGCGTCCTCAGATGAATCAGATGATTCAAAAGGTCAGAGCCAATTGATGGCGTTGGCCCGGGCAATCGATCGAACAGTCCATTGCGAGTGTGCGGTCGAGTGACAGTGACTGCAGAGCGTAGCTGGCGGTTAGCCGTTTGACTTCTTTCGGGAACGTCAAGCAGTTCACCGAATGACCGGAATGCCGGTGTGACCGGACCGGCAGCTTTCAAGATAAAATGCCGGCAAACACACGCTAAGCCCAGCTGCTAGAAAAAAGCCCCGCCGGAGCGGGGCTTTTCTCTTACTGGTCCAGGAACGAGCGCATCTTCCTTGACCGGCTTGGGTGCTTGAGTTTCCTCAGCGCCTTGGCCTCGATCTGGCGGATGCGTTCGCGCGTTACCGAGAACTGCTGGCCGACTTCCTCCAGCGTGTGGTCGGTGTTCATGCCGATGCCGAAGCGCATGCGCAGCACGCGTTCCTCACGCGGCGTGAGCGAGGCGAGCACGCGGGTGACCGTTTCCTTGAGGTTCGCCTGGATCGCCGCGTCGACCGGTATGATCGCGTTCTTGTCCTCGATGAAATCGCCCAGGTGGCTGTCTTCCTCGTCGCCGATCGGCGTTTCGAGGCTGATCGGCTCCTTGGCGATCTTCATCACCTTGCGGACCTTTTCGAGCGGCATCGACAGGCGCTCGGCCATTTCCTCGGGCGTGGGCTCGCGGCCCTGCTCGTGGAGGAACTGG
>NZ_JALHLE010000039.1 GCF_022832385.1 Novosphingobium album (ex Hu et al. 2023) | reverse complement strand
TTTACACTAACAAATCACACGGACCACTCAGCGGGGGCCGATCACGCCCGGAAAAGCTTTGCTTTTCCGATTGTTAAGGCGAAAAAATACCGTCAGGGGCTGTGTTGACCCTGACGGTACCGAGCAAATTTGAATGAGACAAGGGGAGCCGGTACCGTCAGTCCGTACGACGGACGTGAAGGCTACCCACCGATTGTCTTCGAATGTTATCGGGAATAAATTATTTTTTATCAACCAGTTGTATCGTAGCCTGGCGCATCTTCGGCCCCCTCTGGAGGGCTCAGAATCATTCCCACTCGATCGTGCCAGGCGGTTTCGACGTGTAGTCGTAAACCACGCGGTTGATGCCCTTGACCTCGTTGATGATGCGGGTCGCGACGCGGCTGAGGAACGCGGCGTCGAAGGGATAGATGTCGGCGGTCATGCCGTCGGTGCTGGTCACTGCACGCAGCGCGCAGACGCTGTCGTAGGTCCGTCCGTCGCCCATCACGCCCACGGTCTTGACCGGCAGCAGCACCGCGAAGGCCTGCCAGATCGCATCGTAGAGGCCTGCGTTGCGAATTTCCTCAAGGTAGATCGCATCGGCCTTGCGCAGGATGTCGCAGCGCTCGCGCGTCACTTCGCCAGGGATACGGATGGCAAGGCCCGGGCCGGGGAACGGGTGGCGGCCCACGAAGATCTCGGGCAGGCCCAGCTCGCGGCCGAGTTCGCGCACTTCGTCCTTGAACAGTTCGCGCAGCGGCTCGACCAGCTTCATGTTCATGCGCTCGGGCAGACCGCCCACGTTGTGGTGACTCTTGATCGTCACCGACGGCCCGCCGGTGAACGAGACGGACTCGATCACGTCGGGATAGAGCGTACCCTGCGCAAGGAATTCGGCGCCGCCGATCTTCTTCGCCTCGTCCTCGAACACGTCGATGAAGGTCTTGCCGATGAACTTGCGCTTCTTCTCCGGGTCGGTGACGCCTTCGAGGCCCTTGAGGAACAGGGTCGAGGCATCGACGTGGACCAGCGGGATATTGTAGTGCCCGCGGAACAGGCTGACGACCTGCTCGGCCTCACCCATGCGCAGGATGCCGCCATCGACGAAGACGCAGGTGAGCTGGTCGCCGATCGCCTCGTGGATGAGCAGTGCCGCCACCGCCGAATCGACGCCGCCCGAAAGGCCGCAGATCACGCGCTTGTCGCCGACCTGCGCGCGGATTTCCTCGATCTTGGTCTTGCGGAACTCGGCCATGGTCCAGTCGCCGGCGAGGCCGCAGACGTGACGCACGAAGTTCTTGAGCAGCTTGCCGCCGTCGGGCGTATGCACCACCTCAGGGTGGAACTGCATCGCGTAGATGCGTTTCTCGTCGTTGGCGATCACCGCGAAGGGCGCACCCGGGCTCGACGCGACGGGGCGGAAGCCGGGAGCGAGCCTGGTGACCTTGTCGCCGTGGCTCATCCAGACCTGATGCTTCTCGCCGACTTCCCACATGCCGTCGAACAGGGCGCAGTCGTCCTGGATCTCGATGAAGGCTCGGCCGAATTCGCCCGAATCGCCCAACAGCACCTCGCCGCCGGACTGATGCATCAACGCCTGCTGGCCATAACAGATGCCGAGGATCGGCAGCCCGCTTTCGAGAATCACATCGGGAATGCGCGGGCCGTTCTCGTCCAGAACAGAGGCCGGCGAACCCGAAAGGATCACACCCACCGGCTTCATGCGCTTGAACGCCTCTTCCGCGGCGTTGAACGGCGCGATCTCGGAATAGACGCCGGCCTCGCGCACACGGCGCGCGATCAACTGGGTCACCTGGCTACCGAAATCGACGATAAGGACGGATTCAGAGGTCTGGATACTCATGGCTGGCCCCTAATAGCACAGGCGCCGGGTGTCCAGATGGCTGAGCATTCTCGCGGCTGAGATGCGTCCCATCAGCTTTGGATTGCAAAATGCGCAAGTAATATTGTTGCTTTTGAATTTGTGAAAATGCCAGCGAGGCCTATGTCGCCCCTCCGCCGCCTGAGCGACCAAAGGAGCCTGGCGAGCGATAAAACGAAAACAATGTTTGCAGGAGCATTATTATGACTATCGTCGAACGCACGTTCGGCCTGGCGGCGGCGCTTGGCGTCAGCGCGCTGGCATTTGCGCTGACCCTCGCCTGAGCGAGTACCGATGCGCATCATGCAACAGGATCACTGTTGCATGTGTCACGAGAGCGGCCCGAAAGGCCGCTCTTTTGGTTTTCAGAGCAAACGATGCAAAATTTTCAAGCCCTTTTCATTTTCCGCTTGCAAAATTACTAACCTAGGTTATATTAAACACGGTAAGGAGATTGAAGCTCCTGTCTGAATGGAGATCGAAAAATGACGCTCGCTGAAAAGTCGATCGGTTTCGCAGCTGCCCTGGGCGCCTTTGCCCTGGCGTTCGCGATCACCCTCGTCTGAACCCCGCGCCCGGCGGCCCCGCCGGGCACCAGCAAAAAGGGCGGCCCCGCAAGGCCGTCCTTTTGTTTTGCCGCAGCCCCGCAGATCAGCCGGCGACCGCCTTCACCAGATCGTAGAGGTAATCGCGCGCGGTATAGAGCGCCCGCACCTCAACGCGCTCATTGAGCCCATGGATTCCGTTTCCATCAGGATCGACCCAGACGCTGGGCACACCATAGACAGGAATGCCGAGCGCTCCGAAATACACGCCATCGGTGGCCCCGGTGGACATCGCCGGAATGACCGGAACGCCGGGGAAGTACTTTTCGGCAATCTTCTCCACCGGCCCGGTGATCTTGGGATCGAGCGGCGGCGGTGAGGCGATGGGCTTGTCCTTGACTCGCAATTCGACAGTCACCCGTGGATCATCAATCGCCTTGACCAGCGCCGCCTGGGTTTCCTCGGCGGTACGGCCCGGGAACATACGGCAATTGACGTTGGCCTCGGCCCGCTGCGGTAGCGCGTTGAGCGCATGCCCGGCATCGACCATGGTGGCAACGCAAGTCGTGCGCAGCAATGAGTGCAGCATCTTGTCCTTGTCGGCGATCGCCAGCGCCGCCTTGTCGTCCGGGTTGGCGGCCAGTGCCTGCATCGCGGCGCCTGACTCGTCACCACGCATCTTGCCCGCCTTGGTAAAGAAGGCGCGTGTCGTGTCCGAGAATTCGACCGGGAACTCGTAGGCACCGATCTTCAGCAATGCGGCGGACAGTTCGTAGATCGCATTGTCCGGCACTGGCTGCGAGCTGTGGCCGCCGGGGTTGGTGGTGGTGAGGGTGAAATCCTGATAGGCCTTTTCGCCCACCTGCAGCGTTTCGACCATCAGATGCCCGTGGCCGTCGGTACGGCCGCCGCCGCCCTCGTTGAACGCGAAAGCCGCATCGATCAGGTCCTTGCGGTTCTGGGCCAGCCATTCCGCGCCGTTGAACGCACCGCTGGTCTCCTCACCACAGGTCAGCGCCAGCTTGATCGTGCGCTTGGGCTTGTATCCAGCCTTCGCGAAACGGACGAGCGTGTCGGTCCAGATCGAGGCCATCGCCTTGTCGTCCACCGCGCCGCGCGCATAGTAGTATCCGTTTTCCTCGACGAGCTTGAACGGATCGCGCTCCCAATCCTCGCGCTTGGCTTCAACGACGTCGATATGCGCCAGCAGCAGCATCGGCTTCATGCGCTTGTCCGTCCCCGGATAGATCGCGACGAGTCCGCCGTCTTTGGGATGCTCTGGCGTGGAGAACGGAATGATCTGGTCATCCTTGAGGCCCGCGGCCTTGAGCCGGGCGGCCATCTTGGCGGCCGCTTCGGTGCAGCTGCCGTTGGTGACCGTAGTGTTGGTCTCGATCAGTTCCTTGTAGAGCCCGAAAAATTCCTGCTGGTCTGTGCGAAGCGGCGGCATGGGTTCGACGGCCTGCGCCGCGGCCCCGGCCATCGCAGACAGGAGCATGGCTCCGCCGGCCATTGTCATCACAACCTTACGCATCGCGAACCTCTGTATGTCATGCTGTGGGAGAGGCGCGATACAAGCACATTGGTCGCAGAAGGCAACCGCCGATCGCGCGCGCCTCGCCCAATCCCGCAACCTTGTGGAAAAGCCCGCCTGCGATGCCGCTTTTGCTTGGGTTTGGCGCACGCAAACCCTATATGCTCGACATGGCTACAGAACCCGAAAACGGCAAGAATCAGAACACCTACGGCGCGGATTCGATCAAGGTCCTCAAGGGCCTCGACGCGGTCCGCAAGCGCCCCGGCATGTACATCGGCGATACCGACGACGGATCGGGCCTGCACCACATGGTGTTCGAGGTTTCGGACAACGCCATCGACGAAGCGCTGGCCGGCCACTGCGACCTCGTGCTGATCGAACTGAACCCGGACGGCTCGGTCTCGGTGGAAGATAACGGGCGCGGCATTCCCACCGGCCTGCACAAGGAAGAAGGCGTCTCTGCGGCCGAGGTCATCATGACCCAGCTCCACGCCGGCGGCAAGTTCGAGAACACCAGCGACGACAACGCCTACAAGGTATCGGGCGGCCTCCACGGCGTGGGCGTCTCGGTGGTGAACGCGCTGTCGGAATGGCTGGAGCTGACTATCTGGCGCGAGGGCAAGGAACACTGGATGCGCTTCGAGCACGGCGATGCCGTGGCGCCGCTGGTGGTCAAGGGCGATGCTCCCAAGGTGGATCAGAACCCGGACGACGACGGCTTCAAGAAGGGCACCCGCGTTACCTTCCTCGCCTCCACCGATACGTTCAAGAACGTCACCGAGTTCGATTTCGACAAACTGGAGCACCGCTACCGCGAACTGGCGTTCCTCAACTCGGGCGTGCGCATCCTGCTGCGCGACAAGCGGCACGAGGAAGTGGCCGAGCACGATCTCTACTACGAAGGCGGCATCGCGGCCTTCGTGCAGTTCCTCGACCGCAACAAGCAGGCACTGATGCACGAGCCGATCGCGATCTCCGCCGAGAAGGACGGGATCGGCATCGACGTCGCGCTGGAATGGAACGATTCCTATTACGAAAACGTCCTGTGCTTCACCAACAACATCCCGCAGCGTGACGGCGGAACCCACCTCGCCGCCTTCCGCGCCGCGCTGACGCGCACGCTCAACAACTACGCCGAGCGCTCGGGCATGTTGAAGAAGGAAAAGGTCTCGCTGTCGGGGGACGACATGCGCGAGGGCCTGACCGCGATCGTCTCGGTCAAGCTGCCCGATCCCAAGTTCTCCTCGCAGACCAAGGACAAGCTGGTCAGCTCCGAGGTCCGCCAGCCGCTCGAAGCGCTGATGAGCGAGAAGATGACCGACTGGCTGGAAGAAAACCCGGCCATCGCCAAGTCGATCATCCAGAAAGTGATCGACGCCGCCGCCGCACGCGAAGCCGCGCGCCGCGCCCGTGAGCTGACGCGCCGGAAGGGCGTGATGGACATCGCCAGCCTGCCCGGCAAGCTCGCCGACTGCCAGGAGCGCGATCCCAGCAAGTGTGAACTGTTCCTGGTCGAGGGTGACTCGGCCGGCGGCTCCGCCAAGAGCGGGCGCGACCGCAAGGTGCAGGCGATCCTGCCGCTCAAGGGCAAGATCCTCAACGTCGAGCGTGCGCGGTTCGACCGCATCATCTCGTCCAAGGAAGTCGGCACGCTGATCCAGGCCATGGGCACCGGTATCCGCGACGACTTCAACCTCGAGAAGCTGCGCTACCACAAGATCGTCATCATGACCGACGCCGACGTCGATGGCGCGCACATCCGCACCCTGCTGCTGACGTTCTTCCACCGCCAGATGCCCGAGATCATCCGCGCCGGGCACCTCTTCATCGCCCAGCCGCCGCTCTACAAGGTGACCAAGGGCCGCAGCGAGGTCTACCTCAAGGACAACGCCGCGCTCGACCGCTATCTGGTCGAGGCCGGGCTCAACGGGCGCATGCTGGAAACCAGCGGTGGCGCCCGCAGCGGCCCCGATCTGGAAACGCTGGTCGAACATGCGATCCGTCTGCGCAACCTGATGGCCTTCGTGCCACGCCGCTACGATCCCACGATCATCGAGGCACTGGCGCTTTCCGGCGCGCTGGAACCCGACATGCCCGCCGCCGCGCGCAGCGCCGCGCTCGAAAAGACCGCTGCCTGGCTCGACCGGGGCGATGGCGAGGCCAAGTGGTCCGCACGCCTGTCCGAGGACGGCACCGTCGAAATCGAGCGCCTGTGGCGCGGCGTCACCGATCACCACAAGATCGAAGCCAGCTTCCTCTCCAGCGCCGAGGCCCGCAAGCTGGCCCGCCTCGCCGCCGAGAATGCCGCAATCTATGAGGGCACTGCTCGCTTCGTGCGCATAACCGCCGTAGCCGAAGAGACGGAAGCGCCCGGCACCGAGGACGTCGAGGAAGCCGCGGCCACCCGCCCCTCGGCACAGGCCGGTCTGATCACCCGCCCGAGCCAGCTGCTCGACGCCGTGCTCGCCAGCGGGCGCAAGGGTCTGTCGATCTCGCGCTACAAGGGCCTTGGCGAAATGAACGCCGAACAGCTCTGGGAAACCACGCTCGACCCGGAAAACCGCTCGCTGCTGCAAGTGAAGGTCGAGGATGCGGACGTGACCGACGAGATCTTCACCCGCCTGATGGGCGACGTCGTCGAACCCCGCCGCGACTTCATTCAGGAAAACGCGCTGAACGTCGCCAACCTCGACGTTTGAGGACAGGATCATGCAGGACGGCGGCGCACCGTTGTCCCGCAACTGTCACGGGTGCCGCCTAAGCCGCGATCTTTGCGCGCAAAGCCAAGGCCAAGGGGACCCGCAGACATGACCCAGTTCGACCTCTCCCGCCGCAGCCTTATCGGCGGCGCGCTGGCCGTTGCCGGAGCGGCGCACGTGCCGGACGCCTTTGCCTCCACTGCGCAACCACCGCTGCAGCGCCCAGCCAAGCCGCTTGTGATCGGCCATCGTGGCGCCCCTGCACTGCGCCCCGAACACACGCTGGCGAGCTATGCCAGGGCGATCGCCGACGGCGCAGACTTCATCGAACCCGATCTGGTCGCGACGAAGGACGGGGTGCTGATTGCCCGGCACGAAAACAACATCGCCGAGACCACCGACGTTGCCGCCCGCCCGCAGTTCGCGGACCGGAAGGCAACAAAAGCCATCGACGGAGAGACGATCACCGGCTGGTTCACCGAGGATTTCACCCTCGCCGAGATCAAGTCGCTGCGCGCTAAGGAACGGCTCGGGACGCAGCGTCCCGAAAGCCATTCCTTCGACGGACAGTTTCAGGTGGTCACACTGGAAGAAGTGGCCGACTTCACCGCCGCCGAAGCTGCAGCGCGCGGACGCGCGATCGGACTGATCCCCGAGATCAAGCACTCGACCTATTTCGAGGGCATCGGCCTGCCGCTCGAACAACGCCTGCTCGATCGCATCACCGCAAGCACGTACATGCAGACAGCACCAGTGATCATCCAGAGCTTCGAAGTTTCGAACCTCAAGTGGCTGCGCGAACGGCTTACAGGCCAGACAAACGTGCAGCTCATGCAGCTGACCGTTCCCGCGGCCGTGCGCCCCGCCGATCTCGCCGACAAGGGCACCGGCCCAACGTATAAGGACATGCACACCCCGCGCGGGCTGGCGGACATGGCCGCTTATGCGGACTGGATCTCACCCAATGACCTTGCACTGCTGCCGCGGGACAAGGACGATAATCTCTCCAGCACGCCGACCGGCCTGATCGGGAACGCCCATCTGGCCGGGCTGCTGGTCTGCTCATGGACGTTCCGCCCGGAAAACCACTTCCTGCCCGCGAACCTGCGCGACGGCGACGGCGATGGTGCGCGCAATCCGCAAGGCAGCATGGCCGAAATCCGCGCCTACCTTGATGCAGGCCTCGACGCCTTCTTCACCGACGATCCGGCGATCGGCCGCGAAGCGGTGAATGGCTGGCACCACGCCAGCTAGCAACTCCAAACCACGAGACGCCACGCGTCTTCCGGCCTATCATGGCACGATGACTTCTCATTTCGGTTCCGCCCCCGGCCAGGCGGTGTTCGAAGCATTGGCTCATGCCGCCTTCGCCCGCATCCCCTCGCCTTTCGCCGAGCATCTCGATGGCATCACGGTGCATGTCGAGGAATTCGCCGACGCCGAAACGCTCCATGCAGTGGGGCTGGACCATCCGATGGAACTAACCGGCCTCTATCACGGGCGGCCGATGAGCGAGGACAGCATCTGGGCTTCGGGCGAGTTTCGTCCGCGCATCACGCTCTACCGCCAGCCGTTGCTCGCCGAATGGCACGAGACGGGGGTGAAGCTGGAAGATCTCGTGACTCATGTCGTCGTGCACGAGGTGGGGCACCACTTCGGCCTGAGCGACGAACAGATGCACGCGCTGGAAGAGAGCACCCGTTAAGCGCCGTCCGCGAAAAACCGCAACGCCCTGCACGCAATTTGGTCGCTGGAGCGTCACGTTTCCATGCGATAGAGCCGCGCCATGATCTTCAAGCCCGCCATCCACATCGCCCCTCTTGCGGCCCTCGTCCTGCTTGGCGCCTGCGCCACACCGCCCGCTGCCCATCTGGCCATGCCGCAAGCCACGTCCCCGGTCCCCGCGGCGGTGGAGGTGGGGATCATCGCCATCAACGATTTCCACGGTGCGCTGGAGCCGCCACGGGCAGCTGTTGCCGCGCCTGACCAAAAGGGAGGCTCGATCCCGGTCCCGGCTGGCGGCGCGGCCTGGCTCGCTTCGGCGGTCGATCAGCTCAAGGCCCAGCATCCCAACCATGTGGTGGTGGCCGCAGGCGACCTGACAAGCGCCTCACAGCTCGCTTCCTCGCTGCATCTGGACGAACCGGCGGTGGGCGTGATGAACCGCATCGGGCTGGAATTCAACGCCGTGGGCAACCACGAGTTCGACCGCGGCTGGAAGGAACTTCAGCGCCTGCAGAACGGCGGCTGCGAAAAGAACACGCGGCTGCAACCCTGCCAGCTCGAACAGTTCCAGGGCGCGAAGTACGAATATCTCTCGGCCAGCACCTACAAGGCGGACGGCACCACGCTGTTCCCCGCCACCGGGCTCAAGAGCTTCGGTACGGGCGCGCGCAAGGTGACAGTCGGCTTCATCGGCCTGTCGCTCAAGGACGTGCCCACGCTTGTCTCGCCCGATGAAGTGGCGGGGCTGACCTTCGGCGACGAAGCGGAGGCCATCAACCGCGAGGTTCCGAAGCTGAAGGCCGAAGGCGCCGATGCCGTCGTCGTGCTGATCCATCAGGGCGGCTACACGACCGGTTCCGATCCCAACGGCTGCGACGAATTGACCGGTGCGATCCGGCCCATCCTCGACCATCTCAATCCCGGCGTCGACCTGGTCGTCTCGGGCCACACGCACTGGCAATATGTCTGTCAGTACGGCCAGAGCGGAGGCGACACGCCCATCCTGCTCACCAGCGCAGGTGTCTATGGCAAGCTGGTGACCGACATCACGCTTACCATCGATCCGATCCACCACCGCGTCATCGCCAAGAAGGCGCACAACGTGATCGTGCAGTCCGAGGGCTATTCGAGCGGGCGCGGCGATGTGCCGAACACGGCGCTGTACCCGCAGTTCACCCCGCGTGCCGACATCGCCAGCTATGTTTCTGCCTATGTGAAGGACGCCAAGGACCTGATCGCGCGGCCGGTGGGCAAGCTGTCAGGCCCCGCCGCCAAGCCCAGCAGCGAAAGCAACCAGGGCGGCCCGCTCGGCAACCTGATCGCCGACGGCCAGCTCTATGCCAGCAGGAGCGCGGGCGCGCAGATCGCCTTTACCAATCCCTTCGGCATCCGCGCCCCGATCGATCCCGCGCCCGACGGCACCGTAACCTTTGGCCAGATCTATCTGGTCCAGCCCTTCAACAACAATCTGGTGACGATGACCCTCACCGGCGCGCAAGTGCGCGCGGTGATCGAGGACGGACTGGACGATGACGGCACCAAGCAAGTGCTGGCGGCATCGACAGGGCTGAAATTCACCTTCGACATGTCCCGCCCCTCGCGCAGCCGCGTGGTTTCGCTGACCCTGAACGGCAAGCCCGTCGACCCCAAGGCCAGTTATCGCGTAACCGTTGTCCAGTTCCTTGCGGAGGGCGGGGATGGCTTCTCGACGTTCAAGCAAGGCATGGATGAAGTGCGCGGCATCATCGACAACGAAGCCATGCAGCAATGGATCGCCGCTGTGCCCATCCGGCAGGTGCCCACCGAAGTCCGGGCAGTAAAGATCGGGGATTGAGTCCCGGCCTCAGGCCGGTTCGCGCCGAAACGCGACGAACCGGCCCGTCGAACTTCCAGCCTCGTCATCGCCGCAAGTCAGAACCGAACGCACCTCGATCCGCGCGCGCTTTTTTCGAGCCAGCGTCTTTACGAACATCGGCCAGGCTGTCTGGTCCACGAGCATCGAGGAGGCCGTGAACATGCCCTGCATCGGGTGGCCATAGTCCATCTGGTTTGACTGGATCACCACTTCACTGGGCAGTCCCTCTTTCACCAGCCGCAGGTGGACAAGCGACCATGCAGCAAGGATAGCCAGCGCCGACGCGCTGCCGCCGAACACCGTGCTCTTGTGGTTGATGTTCGGCTCCAGCGGCGCCGAGAGGACGACCGATTGCGCCGTGGCCGACCGGACCTCCACCTGCATGGCCGCCGAGAGCGGAATCTGCCGGTACAGGTATTCGCGGAGAGTTTGCGGGTCCATTTCGGAGATCAGAAGCCCGCGCCCTGCGGCCAATCCGGCGAGGCCAGACCCATCACCTTGAACAGCGTTCCCATCTGACTATCCCCAATCAGCCGGTCCTTAGCGGATCCGATGGATGCCGTGTGTTGCGGTGCCGAGGCAGCAAGATTGGCAGCGCGGGTCTCGATCCCCAGCGCACGCAGAAAATGGCCTTGAGTCACGGTGCCAAGATGGTGCGCCCCGCCCGCGCGCGCGGCGTCGGCCATCGCCTCGAAGTCGACGAGGCAAGTCAGGTCCGCTTCGCCCGGCATGGCGAAAGGATCGATCTTGGTGTGTTCCTTCAGCGCCTGCAGCGTCGAGCCGGTCTGGCTGCGGCTGTAGCCATAGTCGATGAACAGCGCCGCGCCGCCCTGAACTGCAAGACGCCCGGCTATGTCATGGACAATTGCGGCCGCGCCGGGGCAGGTCTCGATCAGCGTGCCGTCGGACTGATCGCGCATCGGTTGCGGGACCGCTGCGTCCATCGGCTTGTCCCCGGCGACGGGCAGGAAGCGGCCGTCCTGAAAGTCCACCATGCGCTCGCGCCAGCCCTGCGGTGTCTTGACCAACTGGCGCACCGGCAGGGCGTCGAGGAATTCGTTGGCCACGAGCAGCAGCGGTGCATCGTCCGGCAAAGTAGACACATCGTGGTGCCACCCGGCGTGAGGCACCGTGGCGCGCTGGATTTCCCGCAGTGCTGTGGACGCCTCGACGAGGTGAACCTGCGGCTCCAGCCCGCAGCGCTGCATCGCCCGCAGGGCATCGCGTGCCAGCGTGCCGCGCCCCGGACCGAGTTCGACGTAGTGGAAGGTCCCGCCGCGTCCGGCCCGGATCCAGATGTCCGCCAGCCACAGCCCGATCAGCTCGCCGAACATCTGGCTCACTTCCGGCGCGGTAATGAAATCGCCCGCACTGCCGAGCGGGTCTTTCCCGGCATAGTAGCGGGCGTTCGATTCGCCCATGAAGTGCTGCAGCGTGATCGGCCCGTAATTGGCAATCAGCCGCTGGAAAACAGCCGCGAGCGGCTCTTCACCCCGAGTCATCGGGCAGCCATCAGGCTGCGACGGGCGCCATGCTTGCCCGTCCGCTGGCCAGTTCCGGCTTCATCAGCGCACGCGCGATCAGCACGAGGCCCAGCGCGATCAGCGGGATCGTCAGCCATTGCCCCATCGAGAGGCCGGTGTTGCGAGCGAACTCGGCGAGCTGAGCGTCGGGTTCGCGGAAGAATTCGACGATGAAGCGTGCACAGGCAATGCCGGTGGTAAAGACGCCTACCATCAGGCCCGGACGGAAACGTGCGCGCGTCTTCCAGAACAGCGGCAGCATGATCAGGATCATCATCAGCCCTTCCAGCCCGGCTTCGTAGAGCTGGCTGGGGTGGCGTGGCAGCGGTCCGCCGTCAGGGAAGATCATTGCCCACGGCAGGTTCGGATCGGTGACCACACGGCCCCACAACTCACCGTTCACGAAGTTGGCGAGACGGCCGAACATCATGCCAAAGGGCACGCAGACCGAAATGTAATCGGCGACCCGGACGAAATTCAGGCCGTTACGCCAGGACACCCACAACAGCGCCAGAAGCACGCCGATAAGGCCGCCATGGAAGCTCATGCCGCCATGCCAGAGCTGGAGCAGCTCAGCGGGATGAAGCCACATGCTGGGAATGTCGGAATTGCCGCCGGTGTAAAAGGTCGCATAGCCCAGACGGCCACCCAGGATGATACCCAGCGTGCAGTAGAAGAACAGATCGTCGGCATGGCGCTGCGCGAGCGGGGCGCCGGGCGCCTTGATCATGCGGCTGAGATGCCAGTAACCGAGCAGGATGCCGGCCAGATAGGCCAGCGAATACCAGCGCAATTCGAAACTGCCGATCCGGAACAGGTAGTTCCTGAGGCCCAGATCCACCCACTGGATCGGCTCATGTACTTGCGCCGCGGCGGCAGCCGCCAGTTGTATCAGGGACATTCGACCTCTCTGGCTGTGTCCTGTGCGGCCCTGCGGACCTGGGGAGGTTCTGTTACGGGGGCCTTCTGGCATAGCCCGGCTGTTGATGGTAGCCGCGTTTTCACACCTTCGCTGCATAATCGCTGAACGTGTGCGGGCGCGGCCGGTCACAGTGATCGCCTTCATTGCCTTTCAATAGCCATCCCATCAGTTTAGAAGCCGCCTCCCATGAACAGCGTGATCCGCATTCCCTCGCCCCGCACCGTGATTGACCGGCGCGACCTCGTGCTGACGCTCGACAAGCTTGCCGAGGCCTATGGCCATGCCAAGGCGCGCAAGTTCGTGGTCGAGACCTTGCGCAGCGCGCAGGAAGCGGGCCGGGAAGAAATCGCCCGCCGTCTCGTCGAGAAGCCTTCTGCCGGACACGAAGTCGCCGAAGCGCAGGCATTCCTGACCGATCAGCTGATCCGCGTGATCCACGACTACGTCGTCCAGTACGTCTATCCGGCGATCAACCGCTCCAAAGGCGAGCGCCTGACGATCATGGCCGTCGGCGGTTACGGACGTGGCGAGATGGCGCCGCATTCGGATGTCGACATCGCCTTCCTGACCCCGATCAAGAACACCCCGTGGTGCGAGCAGGTGATCGAGGCGATGCTCTATTTCCTCTGGGATCTCGGCCTCAAGGTGGGTCATTCGAGCCGCTCACTTGACGACATGGTGCGCATGTCGAAATCCGACCTGACGATACGCACCGCCATGCTCGAAGGCCGCTATGTCTGGGGTGATCAGGACCTCTACGAAGAGGCCCGCCAGCGCTTCTGGAAGGACGTGGTCTCGGGCACCGAGCGCCAGTTCGTGGTCGAAAAGCTGGCCGAGCGCGATGAACGGCACAAGCGCATGGGCGACAGCCGCTATGTCGTCGAGCCCAACGTGAAGGAAGGCAAGGGCTCGCTGCGCGACCTCCACACGCTCTACTGGATCGGCAAGTACATCCATCAGGTCCGCGACCCGTCCGAACTGGTGTCCGTGGGCCTCCTCACCCGCAAGGAATATCTCGCCTTCCGCCGGGCCGAGAATTTCTTTTGGGCGGTCCGCTGCCACCTGCACACAATCACCAAGCGCGCAGAAGACCGGCTGACTTTCGACCTGCAACGCGAAGTGGCCGCGCGCATGAATTTCTCCGACCGTCCCGGCAAGAGCGCGGTCGAGCGTTTCATGCAGATGTTCTTCCTGCAGGCCAAGGTCGTGGGCAACCTGACCGGTGTGTTCCTGGCCCAGCTCGACGAGCAGTTCGCCAAGAAGCAGCCGCGCGGGCTGCTGGCTGGTTTCCGCGCCAAGGAACGCACGATCAAGGGCTACAAGGTCTTCGGCGGCCGCATCAAGGCGCCGTCGGACGACTGGTTCGCGCAGGACCCGGTGCGCATGATCGAGATCTTCGTGCTAGCCGACAAGGAAGGTTTCGAGATTCACCCCGAAACCATGCGCCTGATCTCGCGCGATGCCGCGTTGATCAAGGACGAGGTGCGCCACGACAAGCGCGCCAACGAGCTGTTCATGGAGTTGCTCACCAGCAGGAACAACCCGGAGATGGTGCTGCGCTGGTTCAACGAGGCAGGCGTGTTCGGCCGCTTCGTCACCGAGTTCGGGCGCGTCAACGCGCAGATGCAGTTCGACATGTACCACCACTACACGGTCGACGAACACACCATCCGCGCGATCGGCCTCATGGCCCGCATCGAGAAAGGCGAACTGGCAACAGACCATCCGCTGGCGCACGATATCGTGCACAAGATTCGCTCACGCCGGGCACTCTACGCCTCCATCCTGCTGCACGACATCGCCAAAGGTCGCGGCGGCGACCATTCGGTGCTGGGCGCCGAGATCGCGGCAAAGCTGTGCCCGCGTTTCGGCCTCGATGAAGAGGAGACCGAACTGGTATCCTGGCTGGTACGCCAGCACCTGCTGCTGTCCGCCACGGCCTTCAAGCGCGATCTGTCGGACAACCGGACGATCGGCAACTTCGTCGAAGTGATGCAATCGATCGACCGGCTGCGCCAGCTGACGCTACTCACGATCGTCGATATCCGCGCCGTCGGCCCCGGCACCTGGAACTCGTGGAAGCGCCAGCTCATTGGCGAACTCTACAGCGCCACCGAGGAACGCCTGCGACTGGGCCACGTCGAATTCGGGCGCGAAAAGCGCGTGGCTGCCAAGAAAGCCGCGGTTGCCTCGCTTTCGCCGGAAAGCGCGGCCCTGATCGAAAAGATCGGCACCAAGTTCGTCGACGCCTACTGGATCGCCGAGAGCGAAGACGTGATCGCCAAGAACCTCGCGCAGCTCGAAGCAGCCGAGGACCTCGGCCACCCCCTGTCGATCCATACCGAATACTATCAGGCGCACGGCGCAACGCTGGTGACAGTGATCGCCTCGGACCACCCCGGCCTGTTCTACCGCATCGCCGGAGGCATCCATCTGGCGGGCGGCAACATCATCGACGCGCGCATCCACACCACCCGCACCGGCCGCGCGGTCGACAACTTCCTGGTGCAGGACCCGCTTGGCCGCCCGTTCATGGAGGAAGGCCAGTTAGAGCGGTTGCGGACCTCGATCGACAACGCGCTGGCAAACCGGATCAAGATCCTGCCCCAGCTCGTCGCCAAGCCAGATGCCCGGCCGCGCGCCGATGCGTTCGACGTGCGCCCGCGCGTGCTGTTCGACAACAAGGCCTCGAACCGCTTTACCGTGGTGGAAGTCAACGCGCGCGACCGTCCTGCGCTGCTCAACCGGCTGGCCTATGCATTGTTCGAATCGCGGCTGATGGTCCATTCCGCGCACATCGCCACCTATGGCGAACGGGCGGCGGATACGTTCTACGTGACCGACCTGCTCGGCGAGAAGCTGACGTCCGCCAACCGCCTGAAGGCGCTGGAACGGCGGCTGCTGGAAGCCACCACCGAACACACCGTCAACGAAGTGACAGCCTGAACATCACGTCAGACCAAAGCCGCGGCTCGCGATAAACAACCGCCATTGAAAGGAACTCCGGCGGCTCCCAGGTGTTGCAATGCAGCATGCTCAGTGCCATCCCCCCATCACTGCGCAGGATTTAGCCATGACCGTTCCTGACACCGATCGCCGTTTCGATCCGCAATGCGTGCTTGTCCTTCAGGGCGGCGGCGCGCTCGGCGCCTATCAGGCCGGCGTCTATGAAGCTCTGGCGCAGTGCGATGCCCGCCCGGAATGGGTTGCCGGGATCTCCATCGGCGCCATCAACGCCGCGCTCATCGCCGGCAACGCTCCGGGTGAACGGGTGACAGCCCTGCGGCACTTCTGGCACCAGGTCTCGTCCGAGCTGCAATACCGGCTGGACGAGCCCACCGGTTTCGCGCGCCGGACCTTCAACGAAGCATCCGCCTTGTTCGCCGCCAGCTTCGGCATACCCGGGTTCTTCAATCCACGCTGGCCGGTGCCTCTGCCCGAATGGCCCGCCGAACTGGGCCAGATAAGCTTTTACGACACCACGCCGCTGCGCACGACGCTGCTCGAACTCGTCGACTTTGATCGCATCAACCACGGCCAGACCCGTTTCAGCGTCGGCGCCGTCAACGTGCTGACGGGCAACTTCGCCTATTTCGACAACACCCAGCGCACGATCGGCCCCGAGCACGTGATGGCCAGCGGCGCGCTGCCCCCGGGCTTCCCTCCGGTCGAGATCGACGGTGAATGGTACTGGGATGGCGGCCTCGTTTCGAATACGCCGCTGCAATATGTCCTCGACAACCGCACGCCCTGCGAGATGACCGTGTTCCAGGTGGACTTGTTCTCCGCACGCGGGAGCGTTCCACGCACCATGGCCGACGTGGACCAGCGCGTGAAGGACATCCGCTATTCCAGCCGGACCCGCCTCGGCACCGACCAGTCCCGGCAGATGCAGACAATGCGCGCCGCCGCGCGCCGCCTCGCCCGCAAGCTGCCGGAGGAATGGCGCAAGGATCCGGACCTCGCCGCGGTGCTGAACCACCATCCCGAAGGTGCGGTGGCAGTGATGCACCTGATCAACCGCACGCGCGGCTACGAGTCCAATTCCAAGGACTACGAATTCTCGCGGATGACCGTCGAAGAGCACTGGGCTGCAGGGCGTGCCGATGCGCTCTGGTCACTGGAACATCCCGACTGGACCGGGCGCTCGCTCGCCCCCGATGAAATCATGACATTTGACCTGGCCGGCGACCGCCCCAAGACGCCGCTGACCGCATCCAACGGAGAGAAAGCATGAAGCTCAAGGACAAGGTCTGCATCGTTACCGGTGCCGCCAGCGGCATCGGCAACGCCATCGCGCACAAGTACGCCTCGGAAGGCGGCAAGGTCGCGATCGCGGACCTCAATATCGATGCGGCGCAAGCGGCGGTGGACGACATCAAGGCCAGGTTCGGTACCGGAGCCATGGCCGTCGCAATGGACGTGACCAGCGAGGATCAGGTCAACGCGGGGGTCCAGGCCGTGGTCGATGCCTGGGGCACCGTGGACGTGCTGGTCTCCAATGCCGGCATCCAGATCGTCAACCCGATCGAGGACTTCGCCTTTGCCGACTGGAAGAAGATGCTGGCGATCCACCTCGACGGGGCGTTCCTCACCTCCAAGGCCGTGATTCCGCACATGTACGCGCAAGGGGCGGGCTCGATCATCTTCATGGGCTCGGTTCACTCGAAGGAAGCAAGCAAGCTCAAAAGCGCCTATGTGACGGCCAAGCACGGCCTGCTCGGCCTGTCGCGCGTGATCGCCAAGGAAGCCGGCCCCAAAGGCGTTCGCACCAACGTGATCTGTCCCGGCTTCGTGCGCACCCCGCTGGTCGACAAACAAATTCCCGAGCAATCCAAGGAACTGGGCATCCCGGAATCGGAAGTGATCAGCAAGGTCATGCTGGGCCAGACGGTGGACGCCGAATTCACCACGGTCGACGACATCGCCGAAGTCGCACTGTTCTTCGCCGCGTTCCAGACAAACGCGCTCACCGGCCAGTCGCTGATCGCCAGCCACGGCTGGTACATGGAATAGCCGGAAACAAG
>NZ_JALHLE010000038.1 GCF_022832385.1 Novosphingobium album (ex Hu et al. 2023) | reverse complement strand
CTGTTCTTCGCCGCGTTCCAGACAAACGCGCTCACCGGCCAGTCGCTGATCGCCAGCCACGGCTGGTACATGGAATAGCCGGAAACAAGCCCCGCGCGGCGTGCCCCCATTGCACGCCGCGCGGGGCCCGGCCCTTCGGGTCGAAGGGTCAGCTCTTCAACGTTTTCGCCAGGATCCGGCGCCCAACGGCGCCCTCCTCGCATGTCTTCGCCTGGCAATACTAATCGCGGCAGCCACAAACACCTTGATCGCAGTCAAGCGCCCTTGCGCGATGTCTCTATCGCGGCCGCGCTTCCGACCATTCGGAGCACCTGTCAGCAGATTCGGTGATAGGCCAGGCGTCAAAACCGGGTGCAAGAGCGAAACGGCGGCAGAGCCCGGCACTTTCCTCGCCGGTCCGTTCTAAGGCATCCCAGTAGCCGCAACTGGAACAGATCCGAGCCTTGGGGCGGCCAACAACGGGCCGCGCGAACGACGCGGGCTCCCATGAGACGTTGACGACCGCGACTTGCATGTTTCCTGTCCCGATGACCGAAATGCCAATCTCTCACCGATTGGTAAATTTCAGACCTCAAGAATTTAGCTAACGCAAATTAACCTCTCGCGGCGAGAAGACGCTCCGCCGCCTTTTGCCGCCCGATCAGCGGCAGCAACGCCCCCATGTCGGGGCCATGGTCCATGCCTGTCAGTGCCTGACGCAGCGGCAGGAACAGCGGCTTGCCCTTGCGTCCGGTGGACGCCTTGAGCGCTTCGGTGAGCGCCTTCCAGACGCCCTCGCTCCAGTCGAGATCCGTCAAGGCTTCAGCCGCCTGCGCCAGATAGGCGCGGTCCTCTTCGGAAAAGGCTGGTGCATCGACCGGGCCGGTCACCACCTGCCACCAGTCCGCCGCCTCCCGCACATGCGTGAGGTTGGGACGCACCGCATCCCAAGCCGCCTCGTCCATGCCATCGGGCAGGCGGTCCGCCACTGCCGCATAAGGCATGCCATGTACCACAGCGGCATTCACACGCTCCAGTTCCACCTCGTCGAACCGGGCGGGCGCGCGGCCGAAACGGGACAAGTCGAAATGCGCGGCAAGGTCGGCCAGCCCCAGCGCCGGATCGACCGGATCGGACGTGCCCAGCCGCCCGAGCAGCGCCACCAGTGCCTGTGGCTCGATTCCAGCCTCGCGGAAATGCGCGGCGCCCAGCGAGCCCAGCCGCTTGGAGAGCTTGCCCTCGGTACCAACGAGCAGTGCCTCGTGCGCGAAGCGCGGCACGCCTGCGCCGAGCGCCGTGAACATCTGCACTTGTGCCGCCGTGTTCGAGACGTGGTCTTCGCCGCGCAGAATGTCGGTGACGCCCATCGCGATATCATCGATTACCGACGGCAGCATGTAGAGCCACGATCCGTCCGCGCGGCGGATCACCGGGTCGGACATCATCGCCGGATCGAATTTCTGGTCGCCGCGAATGCCGTCGGTCCAATCGATTGGCTCGTCGCGGTCGAGCAGGAATCGCCAGTGGGGCAATTCGCCTGCAGCCAGCTTTGCGGCCTTGTCATCCTCGCTCAGCGAAAGCGCCGCGCGGTCGTAGATCGGCGGCAACCCACGCCCGAGCAGGACCTTGCGCTTAAGCTCCAGTTCCTGCGGGGTTTCCCAGCAGGGATAGACACGGTCGGCCGCCTGCAGCCGTTCGAATTCAGCTTCATAAAGATCGAAGCGGGCCGACTGCCGTTCCTCGCCTTCCGCGTGAAGCCCCAGCCATGCCAGGTCGGCGTGGATCGCCACGACATATTCTTCGCGGCTGCGCGCGGCATCGGTATCGTCGATCCGCAGCAGGAAACGTCCGCCCGCCTGTTTCGCCAGCAGAAAGTTGTGCAACGCCGTGCGGATATTGCCGACATGCAGGTGCCCGGTGGGCGAAGGGGCAAAGCGGGTAACAGTCATGGCCCGCGCGATTACGGTGCGCGGGCGGCTACGTCAAAGGGTTCGGATCAGGCTCTCGCTTCCGATGCGTAAAGCAAACAGCCTTCGCCGAGTTCACTGATCACTTCCGCGATCTCGTTCTCCGCCACTGCGAAACAGCCCAGACTGCGGCCGATCTGCCCCTGCGCACTGATCAGGCTCCGGTCGACGTAAGAGGCCCCGTGGATCACGATCGCGCGTTCCAGCGCCAGATTGTTTTCCGGATCGAGCCCCATCAGGCGTCGCGACACACCATGCTTGCCATAATAGCGGCTGGCGATCACGAAACTGCCGGGGCACGATGCGTTCGAGCCGGGCCGGTTCGACAGACGCTCCACCCAACCGGTATGCCGCGGGTCGGACCCGCGACCGTGCGCGACAAGATAGGACCCCAGAATCGCGCCGTGCGCCACATCGACGATCTGGAAACGCTTCTGGCTCGAATGCTCGGTGAAATCGACAACGCCGATACGCTGACGGTTGCCAACGCGTGAGCCGTGCTTGTCGAGCGCGGCCAACGCCGCTTGCAGCAGGGGCGGACGTTCAGCCAGTTTCGGCGCTGCCGGTACAGCCGGTGCGGCAGGTTCACTGGGAGTGGTGGTGTTGGGCCAAACGATCTTGTTGTCCGGCTTGGCAATGACCCCCGATGCCGACGCGCCCGCGACCATCGCAACCGCGCCGCCGACAAAATAGCGACGACTCACATCCATCTTCTAGCGATCCCGGTTTTATCTCTCTTCCCCCAAAAGCTAAGGGAGCAATGGTTAAACTTCAAGCAAGGTTGAGTTTGTGCGACGCACAAATGCCCGCGACCGGCCTTAATCAAGACACAGTTCGTCTCAGAACCCCGATCCTGAGGCAACTTTTCGCGGACTGGATCTTCCGCCACGCCGCCTAGCCGCTGCGGAAGGCGTGGGTGATCGGATAGCGCCGGTCGCGGCCGAAATTGCGGGCCGTGAGCTTCACGCCGGGAGGGGCCTGACGGCGCTTGTACTCGGCAAGGTGGAGCAGCCGCTCGATGCGCTGCACGGTTTGGCGGTCGAAACCTTCGGCGACGACCTGCTCCACGCTCTTGTCATGCTCGACCAGCCCAAGGAGAATTGGGTCAAGCACTTCATAGGGTGGCAGGCTGTCCGAATCGCGCTGGTCCGCGCGCAGCTCCGCGGTCGGCGGCTTGGTGAGCACGTTTTCGGGAATCACCGGCCCTGCGGGACCCAGACCGATCCGCGGGACATGGCGGTTGCGCCAGCGGGCGATCGCGAAGACCGTCATCTTGTACGCGTCCTTCAGCGGATTGTAGCCACCCGCCATGTCGCCATAGATCGTGGCATAGCCGACGCTCATCTCGCTCTTGTTGCCGGTGGTCATCAGCATCGGTCCGAACTTGTTGGACAGGGCCATGAGCGCCGTGCCGCGAATGCGCGACTGCAGATTTTCTTCGGCGAGATCGCGATTGGTGCCCTCGAATGCTTCGCCCAGCATCGCGTCGAACCCGTCGACCGCCACTCCGATGGGCATGACCGTGTAGCGGATGCCCAGCGCCCCGGCGCAGGCCGCCGCATCGTCAAGGCTCTCCTGGCTGGTAAACCGCGAAGGCATCATCACACCCCACACCCGGTCAGGCCCAAGCGCATCGGCGGCAATGGCCGCGCAAACCGCCGAATCGATCCCGCCCGACAATCCCAGCACGACACCGGGAAAACCATTGCGGTTCACATAGTCGCGCAGGCTCAGGACCATGGCGCAGTAGATGTCCTCAGGATGGGTCGCGAGCGTCTCGACGGTGCCGCGATCGCAGCGCCAGCCCTGCGCGGTCTTGGTCCAGGCAGTCTCGACGACCTGCTCCTCCCAGTCGCGGCACTGCACCGCCAGCGCGCCATCGCCGTTCACCACGAAGCTCGCGCCGTCGAAAACCAGTTCGTCCTGCCCGCCGACACGGTTGAGATAGGCCAGCGGTAGACCGGTATCGACCGCGCGGCGCTTGGCCACGCCCTCGATTCGCAGCGCATCCTTGTTGATCTCGTAAGGGCTGCCGTTGATGCACACGAACATTTCGGCGCCGAAGTCGGCCAGATGGCGGCACACTTCGGGCTGCCAGATGTCCTCGCATACCGGCACGCCGATCATGGTGCCGCGCACGATGACCGGCTCGGGCAGCGGCCCCGGCTGGAACAGGCGCATCTCGTCGAAGGTGCCGTAGTTGGGCAGCTCGTGCTTGAGCCGGACGGCGGCAATCCTGCCCTGATCGAGCAGCGCCACGCCGTTGTGCAACGCACCATCAAGCACGAAGGCTGACCCTACGAGCATGGCCGGGCCGTCCGACGCGCTGGCCTCCGCCAGCTTCTGCAATTCGGCCGCCGCGCGTTCAATCAGCGAGGGCTTGAGAATCAGGTCCTCGGGCGGATAGCCGATCAGGTGCAGTTCGGGAAAAACAATGAGGTCCGTGCCCCTTGCCCGCTGGCGTGCTGCAAGTACCCCCTGGGCGTTGCCGGGAATATCCCCCACCGACTGGTTGAGCTGTGCGAGGGCAATCTTCAGCGTATCAGGCATCCAAGTTTGATGCCCGGCAGCCTTGCGCGATGCAATTGAAATCCCGCCGCGAAGTTAGAACAGACAGACAAAAGGCCAGGCATCCGCGCGGACGGCAGATACAAAAAACCCTCCCGCTGGGGAGGGCTTCTGTCCGCCTTTCGACGGACTCTCCATTTCATCCGGCAACCGGACTGGATGGAAAGCGGCGGGGGCCGGTGTGCCGCTAAGGCACGTAACGGCCCCCTGGCCGGATTACATCGCCTCGGACGCAGCCTCGGTCGGAGCGTCGGTGGCGTCACCGGTCATCATTTCCTCCGGAGCGGTCTCAACAGACTCGGTCTCGGTCGGAGCCGGAGTCTCACCGCAAGCGGCGAGCGACAGAGCAGCAGCCGACGCGAACGCGGCGAAAGCAATCTTCTTCATGCGAATCCCCTTGCATTGTTTGGCCCACAGGCCAACGCTTGCAGGCAAGCCTGCAGCGCCATTCTTTAGACGAGACTATGGTGCAACGCAAACGGGAAAAATGGAGGCAAAAACCCGCTGAATCCCTAGGGGTTGCGCACATATAAAGATATCTTTATATGATCTCCCATGCGGATCGACCCCCTCCTGCGCGCCCTTTCGGAACCGACGCGCCTGCGCATCATGCGTCTGCTGGCCCATATGGAACTGGCCGTGGGAGAGCTTGCACAGGTACTCGGGCAAAGCCAGCCACGCGTCTCGCGCCACATCCGAATCCTCTGCGACGCGGGGCTCGCCGAACGCCGCAAGGAAGGCAGCTGGGTATTCCTGCGCAATGCCGTCAATGAGCAGGGCAGCCGCCCGCTCGGCGCAGCGGCGGCCCGTCTGCTTACCGTCGCCGAGCAGGAAGATGCATCATTCGCCGCACGCTGCGCCGAGGACCGGCGCCATCTCGCTGCGATTCGCGCGAGCCGCGAAGCCAGTGCCGCAGCCTATTTTGCCCGCCATGCAGAAGAGTGGGATACGCTGCGCCTGCTGCATGGTGCCGACGGGCCGGTGGAGACGGCCTTGCTCGATTCGCTCGACGGGCAAGGCCTCGGCGCGCTGCTCGACGTCGGCACCGGCACCGGCCGTATGGCCGAGTTGCTGGCCGGACGTGCGGTTCACGTTACCGCGCTCGACAAAAGCCCGGAAATGCTTCGCATCGCCCGGGCACGGCTGCAGGCCCTTCCCGCCGGCAAAGTCGATCTGGTGCAGGGCGATTTCACCGGGCTACCTTTCGGCGATTCCGCTTTCGACACCGTGCTGTTTCACCAGGTCCTCCACTATGCGCAGGACCCTGGCCTGGTGCTGGCCGAAGCCGCGCGCGTGCTGCGCCCCTCGGGCCGCATCGCGGTAGTCGATCTGGCCGCGCACGATCGTGAAGAACTGCGCGAACGTCACGCTCACTCGCGCCTGGGCTTTTCTGACGAGCAGATTCTTACCTTGCTCGGCGAAGCGGGCCTGAGTCCGGACACACCCGTTGCGCTTCCGGGTGATCCGCTCACTGTGAAAATCTGGACGGCGCGCCGCGATTGCGCCACGGCGCCTGCCGACACCGGCAAGACCTTCGAACCACGAAAGACGACATCCGCATGACCGCTGCCCCAAGACCGGCCGAACATCCTCTTTTCGGAGAAGTGCCGGGCGACATTTCCGTGTCCTTCGAATTCTTCCCCCCCAAGACGGAGAAGATGGACGCGCAGTTATGGGACGCAATTACCCAACTGGCGCCGCTGGCCCCGAGCTTCGTCTCGGTGACGTACGGCGCCGGCGGCTCCACGCGAGAGCGCACGCATGCAACGGTGGCCCGCATCGTGCGTGAGACTGATCTGGTGCCCGCCGCGCACCTCACCTGCGTTGGCGCCAGCAAGGACGAGATCGCCGAGATCGTCGACCAGTACTGGGACGCCGGCGTACGCCATATCGTCGCGCTGCGCGGCGACCCGCCGCCGGCCGATGGCGGCAAGTTCGTGCCCCATCCTGAAGGCTATACCTGCGCCGCGGATCTGGTCGCGGGCCTCAAGGCGCGGCATGACTTCGACATCTCGGTCGCCGCCTATCCCGAAGTCCATCCCGAAGCGGTGAGCGCCGAGGCCGATCTCGACAACCTCAAGCGCAAGATCGATGCTGGCGCCAGCCGCGCGATCACGCAGTTCTTCTTTTCGACCGACGCCTATTTCCGCTTCCTCGACAAGGCGCTGGCCGCAGGCATTACCGCGCCAATCCTGCCCGGCATCATGCCGGTGACGAGCTTCGCCGCGATCCGCCGCATGTCGGGCAATACGGAAATTCCGACGTGGCTCGAATCGATGTTCGAAGGGCTGGACGAACGCCCCGGCCCGCGCGCGCTGGTCGCCGCCGTCGCCGCCGCGGACTTGTGCAAGCGCCTTTATGATGGCGGCGTGCGCGACTTTCACTTCTATACATTGAACAAGGCCGAACAGACGTACGCGATCTGCCAGCTGCTCGGCCTTCGCCCAAAACCGCAATCCGGGGAAACCGCATAATGTCGGCTCGTGAATCCTTCTTCGCAGAGGCTGCCAAGCGCATCCTCATCACCGACGGCGCCTTCGGCACCGAGATCCAGAACTGGAAACTCGCCGAAGAGGACTACGCCGGGACTCTCGGCCTCAGCCACGAGCAAAAAGGCAACAACGACATCCTCGCGCTGACCAAGCCCGAAGTGCCCGAGGCGATCCACCGCGCCTATTTCGAGGCCGGGGCGGACATCGCCGAAACCAACACCTTCAGCGCCAACCGCATCAGCCAGGCCGATTACGGCGCCGAACACCTCGTGCGCGAGATCAATGTCGCCTCCGCCCAGCTCGCCCGCCGTCTTGCCGACGAATATCAGGCGAAGGACGGGCGCCCCCGCTTCGTGGCGGGCGCCATCGGCCCAACCAACAAGACGCTCTCGCTCAGCCCCGACGTCAACGATCCGGGCTACCGCGAGATCGACTGGGACACGCTGGTCGATGTCTACAAGGAACAGGCCGCCGCGCTCGTCGAAGGCGGGGCGGACTTCATCCTTATCGAGACGGTGTTCGACACGCTCAACGCCAAGGCCGGGATCATGGCGGTCAAGCAGCTCGAGGCAGACCTCGGCCGCGAAGTGCCGATCATGCTGTCGATGACGCTCACCGACCTTTCGGGACGCAACCTCTCGGGCCACACGGTCGAGGCGTTCTGGCACGCGGTGCGGCACGCGAAGCCGGTGACCGTGGGGCTCAACTGCTCGTTCGGCGCCACGCAGTTGCGCCCGCATGTGAAGGCGCTGTCCGAAATCGCCGACACGCTGATCATGATCTACCCCAACGCGGGCCTGCCCAACGAACTGGGCGCCTATGATGAGATGCCCGACACCACGGCGGGCTTCGTCAAGGAATGGGCCATCGCCGGGCAGGTCAACGTGCTGGGCGGCTGTTGCGGCTCCACGCCAGCACACATTGCTGCGATGGCAAAGGTCGTCGCGGGCGTGGAACCGCGCAAGGTTCCGGTGCTGGAGCCGGTAACGCGGCTGGCGGGCCTCGAGCCCTTCATCATGGCTGCGTGATCGATGTTCGACGTTTCCGCCTGGCATATCCGGGAGGCCGGACCCGATGATGTGGACGCCGTCGCGCTGGTAGGCGCGGCGACGATCCTCGAAACCTATGCAGGGCTGCTCCAGCGCGAGGACATGCTGGCATTCTGCAGCGGCGAGCACAGCGCCGATGCCTATCGCCGCTTCCTGAAAAAGGGGGCCAGGATCTGGCTGGCGGAAGCCGAAGGCACCCACTCGCCGGTCGGCTATGCCATGCTGACGCCGCCCGAACTGGACAGCGCCGAGCCGGGCGACATCGAACTCAAGCGCATCTACACGCTCACCCGCATGCAGGGCACCGGCCTGGGCGCGGCGCTGATGGCCACGGCCGTCGAAGCCGCGCAAGGCCATCGCCGCCTTCTGCTCGGGGTCAATTCGCACAATACCCGGGCACTCGCCTTCTATCGACGACAGGGCTTCGAGACGATCGGCACGCGCCGGTTCCTCGTCGGCTCTGTCGAGCATGACGACTTCGTGCTGGCGCGGCCCCTCGAAGCCGCACCGGCCCTCTGATTCAACGAGATTCCATAATGACCGCGACACCCTCCTCTGCCCGCTTCGTCAACATCGGCGAGCGTACCAACGTCACCGGCTCGGCAAAGTTCAAGAAGCTGATCATGGCCGGCGACTACCCCGCCGCGATCGAAGTCGCCCGCCAGCAGGTGGAGAATGGCGCGCAGGTCATCGACGTCAACATGGACGAAGGCCTGCTCGACGCCGTTCATGCCATGACCACCTACCTCAAGCTGATCGCCGCCGAGCCGGACATCGCCCGCGTGCCGGTGATGGTCGACAGTTCCAAGTGGGAGGTGATCGAGGCAGGCCTGAAGTGCGTTTCGGGCAAGCCGATCGTCAATTCGATCTCGATGAAGGAAGGCGAAGAGCCGTTTCTGGCGCAGGCACGCAAGTGCATGGCCTATGGTGCCGCCGTGGTCGTGATGGCCTTCGATGAGACCGGGCAGGCGGACACCAAGGAACGCAAGGTCGAAATCTGCACCCGCGCCTACAAGCTGCTGACCGGCATCGGCTTCCCGCCCGAAGACATCATCTTCGACCCCAACGTCTTCGCCGTCGCCACCGGCATCGAGGAGCATGACCGCTACGCGCTCGACTTCATCGAAGCGGTGAAGGAAATCCGCGAGGCCTGCCCGCACGTCCACTTCTCGGGCGGGTTGTCCAACCTCTCGTTCTCGTTCCGCGGCAACGAGACGGTGCGCCGCGCGATGCACTCGGTGTTTCTCTACTACGCGATTCCCGCCGGGCTCGACATGGCGATCGTCAACGCCGGACAGCTCGACGTCTACGACCAGATCGACCCCGCCCTGCGCGATGCCTGCGAGGACGTGATCCTGATGCGCCGCCCGGATGCCACGGAACGGCTCATCGAGCTGGCCGAGAGCTTCAAGGGCAAGTCGGTGGCCGAGGAAAAGGCCGCCGAGGAATGGCGCGGCTATCCGGTCGCCAAGCGGATCGAACACGCGCTGGTCAAGGGCCTCGATGCCTGGATCGTCGAGGACACCGAGGAAATGCGCGCCGCCACCGCCGAAGCCGGAGGCCGCCCGATCGAAGTGATCGAAGGCCCGCTGATGGACGGCATGAACGTCGTCGGCGACCTGTTCGGTTCGGGCAAGATGTTCCTGCCGCAGGTGGTGAAATCCGCGCGCGTGATGAAGAAGGCGGTCGCGCACCTGATCCCCTTCATCGAGGCGGAAAAGGACGCGAACTCCAAGGCCAAGGGCCGCATCATCATGGCCACCGTGAAGGGCGACGTTCACGACATCGGCAAGAACATCGTCGGCGTGGTCCTGCAGTGCAACGGCTACGAAGTGATCGACCTTGGCGTCATGGTGCCGTGGTCGAAGATCCTCGACACAGCCAAGGAAGAGCAGGTCGACATCATCGGCCTCTCCGGCCTCATCACCCCCTCGCTCGACGAGATGGTAACCGTGGCCGAGGAAATGCAGCGCGCCGAGATGACCATCCCGCTGCTGATCGGTGGCGCCACGACATCGAAAGTCCACACCGCGCTGCGCATCGATCCGGCCTATGAAGGCACCGTGGTCCACGTGCTCGACGCAAGCCGCGCGGTGGGCGTCGCCTCGCAGCTGCTTTCTGACACGCAGGCCGAAGGCTTCAAGGCGTCAGTCGCGATCGACTACGAAAAGGTGCGTATCGCGCGCGAAGGCAAGGGCCAGTCGGACCTGCTGCCCATCGCCGATGCCCGCGCCAATGCCTTCGCGCCCGACTTCGCGCAGAAGGCCCCGGCGCCGGTCAAGCCCGGCCTGCACGTGTTCGAGGACTGGGACCTCGCCGATCTGGTCGAGACCTTCGACTGGACGCCGTTCTTCCGCGCATGGGAACTCGCGGGCACCTATCCCGCCATCCTCGATGACGAAGTGGTCGGCGAAAGCGCCCGCAATCTCTTCGCCGACGCCAAGGCGATGCTGGAAAAGATCATCTCGGAAAAGTGGCTGGCCGCGAAAGGCGTCTGCGCCTTCTGGCCCGCGCACCGCGAGGGCGACGACGTGCTGCTCGAAGACGGAACGCGCCTGCCGTTCCTTCGCCAGCAGTTCAAGAAATCGCGCGGCCGTGCCAACTTCTGCCTGTCGGACTTCGTCGATACCGAGAATGACTGGCTGGGCGGCTTCGCGGTCGGCATCCACGGCATCGATCCGCACCTCGAACGTTTCAAGGCGGGCCACGACGACTACTCGGACATCCTGCTGAAAGCGCTGGCCGACCGCTTCGCCGAGGCCTTCGCCGAGCGCCTGCACCAGCATGTGCGTACCACGCTATGGGGTTACGCACCGGACGAGCAGTTCACCAACGAAGCGCTGATCCGCGAGGAATACCGCGGCATCCGCCCGGCACCGGGCTATCCGGCCTGCCCGGACCACTCGCTAAAGCCGATCCTGTTCGACCTGCTCAAGGCCACGGACAATGCCGGGATCGTGCTGACCGAAAGCCAGGCGATGCTGCCCACGGCGGCTGTCTCGGGGTTCTATTTCGCGCATCCGGAAAGCCAGTACTTCGGCGTCGCCCGGATCGGCCGGGACCAGCTCGAGGACTATGCCGGACGGCGCGGTGTGGAGCTGCAGACGGCGGAACGCTGGCTGAGGCCAAACCTGGATTAGAACCCGAATATGCCAATCGGGAGGCTTCTCAACACGCAGCGCGGTGCTGCATGCCTCCAAGAACCGCAACTGCCTGCGGCTGCCGGTAAGGCATCGGTGCCGTGAGCGGCTGCTGCGCCACCATGCCAGCGGCCAGACGAACGGCATCACCAATCAATCCAAAGAGCTTGCCAGCAGTCGGTTCCATGATCGTTTTTCCCTCGCATCACCCGGCGCTTGCGGTCCGGTTATCGTTTCGATGCAGTGATCATGCCTTCTTGCTGCCCTGGCGTCCGTGTGGTGCGGCACAGGGGCCTTGTGACTTTCGTCACACGCCGCAGCGAGGGGCCGTCTGGCAACGCGAATCTTGATCAGCGCGCCATATGGCACCTTCGCACTTGCAACATCGCCACCATCCGATATCCCAGCAGCCATGAATGCTGCGCAGATTTTTTCCCGCACGCTCGTCTATGACGGCTGGTACAAGTTCTTCCAGATTCAGATTGCCATGCCCGATGGCAGCACCGGAGAACGCCATTTGCTCGACAACGGTTCGGCAGTGGCAGTCCTGCCTTACGATCCGGGCAGGCGGGTCTGCATGCTGATCGACCAGCCCCGCGCCGCCGTTCTGGCTGCCGGCGAACCGCCGCTGCTGGAAGCCATCGCCGGCGGTCTGGACGGTGCGTCACCCGAAGAGCGGATCGTCGAGGAGGCCATGGAGGAAGGTGGCCTGCGCCTTGCCGCATTCGAACTCGTCTCGACGATCTGGCCCCTGCCTCCTGTCTCAACCGAGCGCCTCACGTTGTATCTGGCGGAGTATGGCCCGGAGAATCGCGTGGCCGCAGGCGGTGGCGCACATCATGAAAACGAGTGCATCACCGTTCACGAGGTCGGGCTCGACCGCTTGCGCGCCATGGTCATGGACGGCACCCTGACCGATGCCAAGACGCTGATCCTCGCGCAGGCGCTGCTGCTGCGGCACCCCGAACTCTGGGCCTGACGGCGGGCCGGATGAAAACGGTGCAACCCTTGGCCACAGGGGTTTTCCAAGGGGGCAAGGCTCTGCCATAATCGCGCAGTGAACGAAGACGACTGGCCCTACGAGACGACATTCTACGGCGAACCCGATGCGGACATGATGGACGCATGGGCGCCCGCATTCGATTTTACCCCCGCTGAACCGCCCTCGCCCGAGGCCGTGTCACAGGCGCTCCACGATGTCTTCGGCTTTCCCGGCTTTCGCGGCGTGCAGGATCAGGTGGTCGGGCGCGTGCTGCAGGGGCAGTCCACGCTCGCGGTGATGCCCACCGGCGCGGGCAAGTCGCTGACCTACCAGCTTCCCGCCGTGCTGCTGCCGGGCACTTGCGTCGTCGTCTCGCCGCTGATCGCGCTGATGCACGACCAGTTGCGCTCGGCGACGGCTAACGGCATCCGCGCCGCCACGCTTACCAGCGCCGACGAGAACCGGGGCGAGACCATGGACCGCTTCCGCGCCGGAGAGCTGGACCTGCTCTACGTCGCCCCCGAACGCGCCAGCCAGCCGCATTTCCGCGAGCTGCTCTCGCAGTCCCGGATCGCCCTCTTCGCCATCGATGAGGCGCACTGCGTCTCCGAATGGGGCCACGATTTCCGGCCCGACTACCGCTTGCTGAAGCCGCTGCTGGACATGTTCCCGCAAGTCCCGCGCCTCGCGCTGACGGCCACTGCGGACCATCATACCCGCACGGACATCCTCGCCCAGCTCGGCATTGCCGAAGACGGGCTGATCGTCGCCGGGTTCGACCGCCCGAACATCCGCTACACCATCCGCCCGCGCGACAATGCGATGCGGCAATTGAAGGCGGTGCTCGACGAGAACCCCGGTCCCGGTATCATCTACGCCCCCACCCGCGCCCGCGTCGAGCAACTGGCGGAGAGCCTCGCTTCCGCCACCGGCCGCCGCGTGCTGCCGTACCACGCCGGGCTGCCGCCCGAGGTACGCGCGCGCAATCAGGCGGCCTTCGTCGCCAGCGAGGACATGGTGATGGTCGCCACCGTCGCGTTCGGCATGGGCATCGACAAGCCCGACGTGCGCTTCGTCGCGCATGCGGGCATACCCAAGTCGATCGAGGGCTATTATCAGGAGACCGGCCGCGCCGGACGCGACGGCGATCCGTCCGTGGCGGTCATGTTCTGGGGCGCCGACGATTTCGCCCGCGCCCGCCAGCGCCTGTCCGAAGTCGATCCGCAACGCCAGCAGAACGAGCGCCAGCGGCTCGAATCACTGGCCGGCCTCGTCGAGACCGCCGACTGCCGCCGCGCCGTGCTGCTGCGCCACTTCGGCGAGGAGCCCTCCGCCCGCTGCGGCAACTGCGACAACTGCCTCGAACCCGCCGACGTGATCGACGCGACCACGATCGCCCAGAAACTGCTCTCGGCGGTCTACCGCACCGGACAGAGCTATGGCTTCGGTCATCTCGAAAAGGTGCTCTGCGGGGTGAGCGACGACCGCGTGCTTCAGCGCGGGCATGACCAGCTCTCGGTCTTCGGCATCCTGCGCGAGGAAGAAAAGCCGCTATTGAAGGCCCTCGCCCGCGCGCTGCAGGCCCGCGGCAGCCTCGTGCCTACAGAACACGGCGGACTGGCGCTCGGCGGAGATGCCCGTACGATCCTGAAAGGCGATGCCGCAGTGATGATCGTGCGCCCGCCGAAGAAGGAACGGCGCCGCCGGGGTGGTGCCGATGGCGGAGCCAACCCTGTGGGCGATCCGCTGTTCGACGCCCTGCGCGAACTGCGCCGCGATCTGGCGAAGGACGCCGGCGTGCCGCCCTATGTCATCTTCCACGATTCCACCTTGCGCGAGATGGCGCAGGCCCGGCCCTCGTCACTGGCGGAACTCGGCGAAATCGGCGGTGTGGGCGCACGCAAGCTGGATACTTACGGGGAAGAGTTCCTGCACGTGATCAGGCAGTTCTGATCGGGTTAGGGTTGAAGCCATGCAAAAAATGGCAAGGCTTGCCGGTGTTCTCACCCTAATTGCTTGGTGTGCCTATTGGCTTAAGGAATATCTCTCCGCACCAACGCCAGATTATAAAATGCAACGGCTGAGATCGCTCCTCATTGGAGGAACCTTGCCGCTCATCATCGTGTTTGCCTTACTCATTTACAGACTGACACGCTGGTTTTTCAATCGCCCCTAGCGCTTGGCAGGCACAATCGCGCCCTTACCCCTCGCGCTTGGTAAAGGTAATCGGCACCGCCAGCTTGAACGGCAGATCGGGCGAAGCAATGCGCGATTCGGTACCGTTGTCGTGGATCAGTACCGCGCGGCCGACGCCCGGCGTCGCGACGACGGCGGTCACGCTGTCCACCCAGGCGTGCAGGATTTCCTTGGCGCGGGCGAGTTGCGCCTCCTCGGTCGTGGCGCTGCCCGCAGCCTCCAGTTCAGCTTCCAGTTCGATGACGCGCGCGGTCGCTTCCTCGATGCGGCTGGCGGCTTTTCCGGTCATGGCTGGTCCTCTGGCTTGGCTCGGGGGAACGTCCAAAGTGGGGCTCTCCCTGAATCTCCGCAAGGCTCGACGCCGGACAATCGCCGGCGCGTTGCCGCCTGATCCTCAGAGCGGGTTGTCGAGCTGGATCACTTCCTCGTCGCTCTTCCGCTGCGTGGTCTTCAATTCGCGCGGCGACGCGAAGCTGTCGAGAACCGGCTTGTCCCGGCCATAGATGTCATTGAAGGGCTGAAGCTCGCCATCGATCGAACGCGCATACGTGAAATAGGTCAGATAGACCGGAAAAGTCCGGGTCATCGCGACCTTGGTGTACTTGCCCGAGCGCGAGATATCCGCAGCTTCCACCGCCGGCATCTGCGCGCCGAGGATCGCCATCGTCATGCCCAGTTCCACCGCACGCTCGGTGCGGATGCAGCCGTGGCTGAACGCGCGCACGTCGCGGTCGAAATACTGCTTGGACGGCGTATCATGCAGGTAGATCGCATGCTCATTGGGCATGTCGATCTTCATCAGCCCCAGCGAATTGGTTGGCCCGGGCTGCTGGACGACGTAGACCGTGCCATCCTCTGCCTTGACCGCCTTGTAGCCCGCGTTGCGCGCCCAGGTTGGATTGGCGAGCACTTTCGCGCCCAGCCCCTCGCCCTTCACGATCGACTGCGGCACCGTCCAGGTGGGGTTGAAGACGACCGCGCTCACCGTCTCGGCAAGCTGCGGGGTCGCAGTGCGGCCCGGCTTGCCGACCACCGTCTTGTATGTGCGGATGATCTTGTTCTTCACCACCAGCCGCAGCTGGAATTCGGGAATATTGGTAATCAGGTAGACGTCGCCAAGATCGTGCCTGAGCCAGCGCCAGCGGTCCATGTTGGCCTGGATCAGGGCGCGCTTGGCCTTGTCCGTCATGGGCGTGGCATTGAATTCAGCCTTGAGCGCGGCATAGCCCGGGTTGGTCGGCGCCAGCGCATCGACGACACCGGGCACGTCATGATCGGACAGCGCCTGCGCCATGATCTGGGCGGTCGGCATTGCGTCCTGATCGGGATCGACGGCGAACCACTGGACGCGGTCCTTCATTGGCGTGCGGCCGTCGCGCAAGTCCTCGATCAGCCAGCCGAAGACGCGGCTGGCCAAGGTATCGAGATCGTCACCTTCGCCCTTGGCAATCGCCGCCTTGAGCGCGGCAGGCTGGTAATCTGCGGGGACCAGGCCTTCCTTGCCGATATATTCGATGGTCGAGAGCAAAGCATTGGCGTCGGCAAGGGTCCACGGCATCACCGGTTCGGACACCACGAGTTCCTGGACGACCGGCTCCGCGACGATTTTCACATCGGGCGATGCCGGAGCGCCGGAAGGTGCGGTTGCAGGCGCCGGAGCGGGCGTGCCCTCCGGTATCGGCTGCACCGGATCTGCCGGCTGGGCCTCGGGAAGGATGCTTTCCGGTTCGCCGGACTTCGCCTTTTCGGCCAGCACCGGCTCCACCGGGAGACCCAGTGCCACCAAAGCCGACACCATGCCGGAACCGAACCGCTTGAATTTCGCCATTTCCCTTAAAACCTGCCCTGTTTCCTGCAATCGGGCTGCCAATACGGGCAGCCCCCGGAGCGCTGCCGATGTGCTCCTTCGTCCGGCGATCTTCAAGCATTCGTCCTGTCGCTGTGATGAATTGCTTGCGCACAACTTTCCGCCGGGCAAGAGGCACAACGTCATGCGCGCTCAAACGTTCCCGCCTTCCTCCCCCTGGCTGCCCGTTCTGTCCGTCGTTGCGGGGATCGGGACGTTCAGTGCGATGGACGCGGCGATCAAGGGCGCCTCGATCGCCACCGGCGTGTTCACGGCCCTGCTCCTGCGCAATGTCTTCGGCACGGTGCTGACGGTGCCGCTGTGGCTGGCCGTCGGCTGCCCTCTGCCCAGTCGCGCGGTGCTGAAGGTGCATGCCACGCGCTCGGCCATGACGGCGGCCATGGCCACACTCTTCTTCTATGGCCTCGTGAGGATCCCTTTGGCGGAAGGCATTGCCATTTCCTTCATCGCTCCGATCGTGGCACTTTATTTCGCGTCGGTGATGCTGGGCGAAAAAATCCGCCCGCAGGCGATCACGGCCTCGCTGCTCGGCGTGATCGGCGTAGTGGTGATCGGCTGGGGCCGCTTCGGCTCGGGCACCTATTCGCCGGATGCGATCCGGGGCACGGTGGCCATCCTGTGCTCGGCGATGTTCTATGCAGTCAATCTGGTCTACCAGCGCAAGCAGGCGCTGCTCGCCGGGCCGGTCGAGATCGCCCTGTTCCAGAACGGCATCGTTGCCTTGATTTTCCTGTGTTTTTCGCCGTGGTTCGCGGTCTGGCCCGACGCCATGAGCTTGCGCGTGATCCTGCTTGGGGCAGCACTAGCGACTTCCGCTCTGCTGTTCCTGTCCTGGGGTTATGCCCGTGCGGAGGCGCAGGTTCTGGTCCCTGTCGAATACACCGGTTTCCTCTGGGCCGCGTTGTTCGGCTGGCTGTTCTTTGGTGAAAGCGTCGAACCGGCGACATTGGCCGGGGCCATGCTGATCGTTCTGGGATGCTGGATCGCCACCAAAAAGCAGCGCAACAGGACGATAGTCTAGGCCCGCCCCCTTGACGTTCTGCTGCTGAGCGCGCATCGGCGGGCGCGTCGAATCCGCTTGTCGCACTGCAACACGATCAGGCTCTGCCAGCGATCGCCGCGCCAGCCCGGCAAGCTCCACAAAGAAGGGGAAATTGCCCACCATGACCCAGGTCGGACAGGACACGCTCGGCACGCGCAGCACCATGACCGTCGGCGGCAAGACCGTCGCTTACTACTCGCTCAAGAAAGCCTCGGAGAAGATCGGCGACATCTCGAAGCTGCCCTTCTCGATGAAGGTCCTGCTCGAGAACCTGCTCCGCTTTGAAGACGGCGGCTTCACCGTTTCCACCGCCGACGTCCAGGCGATTGCCGACTGGCAGAAGAACCCCACCACCGGCGAGGAAATCCAGTACCGCCCCGCGCGCGTTCTTCTTCAGGACTTCACCGGCGTGCCCTGCGTTGTCGACCTGGCCGCGATGCGCGACGCGATCGCCTCGCTCGGCGGCGACACCAGCAAGATCAATCCGCTGGTTCCCGTGAACCTCGTAATCGACCACTCGGTCATGGTCGACGAATTCGGTCATCCCAAGGCGTTCGAAGAGAACATGGAGATCGAATACCAGCGCAACATGGAGCGCTACGACTTCCTCAAGTGGGGCTCCAAGTCGCTTGCCAACTTCTACGCCGTGCCCCCGGGCACCGGCATCTGCCACCAGGTCAACCTCGAGAACATCGCCCAGTCGGTGTGGACCTCGAAGGACCAGAACGGCGAAACCGTCGCCTACTTCGACACTTGCGTCGGCACCGACAGCCACACCACCATGGTCAATGGCCTCGGCGTGCTGGGCTGGGGCGTCGGCGGCATCGAGGCGGAAGCCGCGATGCTCGGCCAGCCGGTCTCGATGCTCATCCCTGAAGTCGTCGGCTTCAAGTTCACCGGCGAACTGAAGGAAGGCGTCACCGCCACCGACCTCGTGCTGACCTGCACCTCGATGCTGCGCAAGCACGGCGTGGTCGGACGCTTCGTCGAATACTACGGCCCGGGCCTCGCCGGCCTGACCCTCGCCGACCGTGCGACGCTCGCCAACATGGCCCCGGAATACGGCGCCACCTGCGGCTTCTTCGGCATCGACGACAAGACGCTCGACTACCTGCGCCTCACCGGCCGCGAGGAAGACCAGATCGCCCTCGTCGAAGCCTATGCCAAGGAGCAGGGCTTCTGGATGGACCCGTCGAACCCCGAGCCGGTTTTCTCGTCCACCCTCGAACTCGACCTCTCGACCGTCGTGCCCTCGCTCGCCGGTCCGAAGCGCCCGCAGGACTGGGTCGCCCTTCCCGAGGTCGACGACGTGTTCAACAAGGACATGGCCGAAGTCTACAAGAAGGCCCAGACCCGCGTTCCGGTCGAAGGCAAGGACTTCGACCTGGGTGACGGCGACGTGATGATCGCCGCGATCACCTCGTGCACCAACACCTCGAACCCGGGCGTGCTGGTCGCCGCCGGTCTCGTCGCCAAGAAAGCCGACGAATTCGGCCTGAAGCCCAAGCCCTGGGTCAAGACCTCGCTGGCACCGGGCTCGCAGGTCGTCACCGACTACCTCGAGAAGGCCGGCCTCCAGCCGCACCTCGACAATGTCGGCTTCAACCTCGTCGGCTACGGCTGCACCACCTGCATCGGCAACTCCGGCCCGCTCGCCGAGCCGATCAGCAAGGCGATCAACGAGAACGGTCTCGTCGCCGCCGCCGTGATCTCGGGCAACCGCAACTTCGAAGGCCGCGTCTCGCCCGACGTGCGCGCGAACTTCCTCGCCTCGCCGCCGCTGGTTGTCGCCTATGCGCTCAAGGGCACGGTGATCGAAGACTTCATCACCACCCCGATCGGCACCGGCAAGGACGGTCAGGACGTGTTCCTCAAGGACATCTGGCCGACCAATCAGGAAGTCTATGACACCATGGCGACCTGCATGGACCGCGCCATGTTCCAGGCCCGCTATGCCGACGTCTACAAGGGCGACGCGCACTGGCAGGCGATCGACGTCGTCGGTTCGGACACCTACTCGTGGCGCGCCGGTTCGACCTATGTCGCCAACCCGCCCTACTTCGAGGGCATGGAAATGACCCCGGCGCCGGTTTCGGACATCATCGAGGCCAAGCCGCTCCTCATCCTGGGCGACTCGATCACCACCGACCACATCTCGCCGGCCGGTTCGATCAAGGCCGACAGCCCGGCAGGCCAGTGGCTGATGGAGCACCAGGTCGCCAAGGCCGACTTCAACTCCTACGGCGCGCGCCGTGGCCACCACGAAGTCATGATGCGCGGCACCTTCGCCAATATCCGCATCAAGAACGAGATGGTCCCCGGCATCGAAGGCGGCATGAGCCGCTTCGGCGACGAAGTTGGCGCCGTCTATGACGTCGCGATGAAGCACAAGGCCGCCGGCACCCCGATGATCGTCGTCGCGGGCAAGGAATACGGCACCGGCTCCAGCCGCGACTGGGCGGCCAAGGGCACCAACCTGCTGGGCGTGCGCGTGGTCATCGTCGAGAGCTTCGAGCGCATCCACCGCTCGAACCTCGTCGGCATGGGCGTGCTGCCGCTCCAGTTCAAGGACGGCCAGACCCGCACCTCGCTCGGCCTCGACGGCGATTGCAGCTTCACCATCAAGGGTGTCGCGGATCTCAAGCCGCAGCAGGACGTCGAAGTCGAAGTCACCAAGGCTGACGGCTCGAAGTTCACCTTCACCGCGCTGTGCCGCATCGATACCGCCAACGAAGTCGAGTATTTCATGAACGGCGGCATCCTGCAGTACGTGCTGCGCAAGCTGGCCGCCTGACCGCAGCCAGACTGACGGTTTGAAAAACCCCGTCCCGCCGCGCGCGGGCCGGGGTTTTTCGTTGGCGCTTGCAGGAGTGCAGGGCTGCTGCCTACAGTCCCGCCCGGCGGGAATGCGGACGGCGGTCCCGCGGCAGGAGTGCGCGTAATGAATTCGAAGGTCGCAGGCGCTGGTCTGGCGTTGATCGTACTGGCCATGGCTGGTCGTCCGGCGCTTGCAGAGGTATCTCCGGAGGCTCCCGTCCCTTCGGAAGTCCCGGCCAAGTCCCCCTTCGTCCCGGCCGGTTTCGCCGTTCCGACGCTGGCCGAGGCCAAGGGCTTCAAGCTCGTGCCGCTGGGCCCCAGCCTCGCCCGGATCGACTACGATGCCTACATGTCGTCCGTCGAGCACCTGCAGAAGACCTTCAGCCGCAGCCCGTCCTGGCCGCACGAGGGCATCACGGACGCGGATACCATCAAGGACATGGAGACCGAACAGGCCCGCTTCGCCAGCCGCAAGTCCTTCGCCTACGCCGTGCTGACGCCCGATGGCCTTCGCGAGCGTGGCTGCGTCTATGTTCGTCCAAGCCCCGTCGCCGGCTATGACGCCGTGGTCAGGATGTGGGTGACCAAGGCCGAATACGACGCAGGCTTCGAGGACGAACTCTACGGCTGGGTAACGCAGTGGATCAAGGCGGACTGGCCCTTCGCAGGCGTCGCCTATCCCGGACGATCGATCGATTGGGCGGACTGGGAGGACCTGGTCGCCGCGAAAGACCCTGCGGGATCGTAGGAGCTCCTGCTGCCCTGTAGCCGGCCACAGCATGCGCGAATGATATCGCCAGCGGGCAGTGCCGGGCGAGAAACCGCGAGGACCTCAACGTCGTTGAAGCCCTGCCACCAACACTTGGCACAGGCCTGTTTCACACATTCCGTCGCAGCAGCACGCCACATCGCCCATTCTTTCACTGCATTGGCGCGTGGGTTGCGTGCCAGTTCATTTGCCGGTTTCAACTCCCGCTGTCGTGTAGCTGCTCCAGTGCCGCCCTCAGGACGGTATCCGGCGATCCTCCGGCATCGATCCGCCGCCATGCGCCAAGACCGCCGAGATCATAGCCGAGCTGGCGGTCGACCACAGCGGCATTGGCATCGGACGCATCGCCACGCCGCGCGCCCACCCGCTCGCGCATGGCGCTGGCCGGGGCTTCGAGCCACAGGCCAGTAAACGCCACGCCGCATTGTGCCGCGACGTCGGCGGCAGCATCGCGCTCTGCAGGATCGGCAAAGACAGCATCAACGATCACATCCATCCCCGATGCCAGTGTGCGCCGCGCCACTTCCGTCAGTGTCCGGTACACCTCTGCGCTGCGCTCGCGCGCATAGGCTTCGGGAGGCAACGTCTGTTCGGGCGGGAGACCGGCCAGCCGCTTGCGCAGCACATCGCTGCGCAGCCATCGCGCGCCGGGCGCAGCGCCGCACAGTGGCGCAAGATGGCCCGCCAGCGTCGATTTACCCGTGCCGCTGAGGCCACCGACCGCGATCAACCGGGGCGGTTTGCGGTCGAGGAAGGCAAGCGCAGCTTCGAGATAGCCGCGTGCTGCATTGGCCTTTTCCGCGCGCTGCCTGTCGCCGGACTGCCGTGCGGCGGCGCTTGCATTGACGTGGGCACGCACTGCGGCCCGCATCGAGAGGAAGAGCGGCATCGCGGCAAGGCCATCGCTTTCCGCGCGCATGTCGCAATAGCGGTTGAACAGCAGCGAGGCCCCGGCATGGAGGCCGCGCTGCCACATATCCATGACCAGGAAAGCGAGATCGTAGAGAACGTCCGTAGTCGCCAGTTCGGGATCGAATTCCAGGCAGTCGAACAGCGTCGACTGGCCCTGCCACAGGCAGATATTCGCAAGGTGCAGATCTCCGTGGCAGTGCCGAACGTGACCGCTTTGCCCGCGCTTGTCCAACAGGGGGGCCAGTGTTTCGAGAACCGCAAGGCTGCGGCGATGGAGCTGGTCGCACATGGCGGCGGGCAGCAGGTCCTCGGGCAGCGCCGCCATGCTCGCGCGGTTGCCGTCAATCACAGCGCGCACCCGGTCGGCGCCGGGGCCCTGCACGATGTCCGCTGTGTCATGGAATGCCGCAATGCCATCGGCCAGATCGCGGATCAGGCCCGGTTCCAGCGGCCCCTGCCCAGCCATGGCATCAAGCAGGCATTCGGGCGCAAAACGGCGCATGACCACCACCCAGTCCACCGGCACGCCTTCACCCAGCGTCAGGCGGCCATCGGGCTGCCGCCCGACCGGCTGCACGGCGAGGTAGAGGTCCGGCGCGGTCCGGCGGTTGAGCGCCAGTTCCGCGTCGCAGACGGCCTTGCGGCGGTCCACCGTCGAGAAATCCAGATAGGGGTAGCGCACCGCGCGCTTGAGCTTGAAGGCCCGGCAACCGGCAAGGAATACCATGGCCGCGTGGGTGTCTATCCGCTCGACCGGACCGGAAAGGCCATAGGTTTCGGGCCTGGACAGGAGGTCTATGGTTCCGCTCTGGTCGTCGCAAGCGCGCACGGGGTTCTCCTCCGCCGTGAGAGATAAGCGACAGGAGGGCCGCTGGCGAGCTTTCCTTCCATCCACTTTGATTAGTGATAAATTAACTCTGTTCTCGCCATGTGATACTGCCATACTGCAGTGGCGTGTGTATTCTTCGAGGGGCATTCAGCGATGAACGCTAGCGTTTGGGATGCAACGAGTCGGATTCTTGTTGTTGACCTGAGCGATATTGTGCGGCGTTCCGACAGCACGCTGGAGGCGTTCTGGACCGCGGCATCGGCCCGATGGTCCGCGCCGCTCGAGGTTCTGGTGCGCAGGCAAGGAGGCCCAGGCTTTCGCAAAAGGCTGGAAGCGGCATCTCTGGTGGCTCCCGCCAGGCTGGCCTATCGTGATGACGCCCTGGCGTCAGTGAGCGAATGGCGCCGTCGGGGCGGACGGGTTGCGCTCGTTTCTGACGGGCAAACCGAAGCCACTCGGGCAGTGGCCGCGCACCTCGATCTGTTCGACGAGATTCATGACATTTCCGGACCAAAGGCGGAGCGCGATGGCCACCTCGACGCGCTCTATGGGCCGGGGCGCTATGCCGAATTCGAAAATGTGGTGCCGTCGCGTGCCGCTTTGGAGCCTGACTTGAAGGCGGCGGCCAGCGCGCCGGACAAGTCCCTCAACCGGGTGCCGGCAGCCTTGCGGCTGGTGCGTCCGCACCAGTGGCTCAAGAACTTCCTGATCTTCGTGCCAATGATCGCCGCGCATCACCTTACGCTTGCGGCTTTCGCACAGGCTCTGCTGGCCTTCATCGCCTTCAGCCTGATCGCGTCCAGCACTTACGTCCTCAACGACCTGCTGGACCTCAATGCCGACCGCGCCCATCCCCGCAAGCGGAACCGGCCACTGGCATCGGGTGCGGTCAGTCTGGCACAAGGGACGGTCATGGTGCCGGCGCTGGCCGTGGCGGGCGTGGCGATTGCAATGATGTCCGGCCTGGCACTGCTGGGCATGCTGGCACTCTACTTCGCCGCCACGACGGCCTATTCGTTCAAATTCAAGCGGCTGGTGGTCATCGATATCTGCATGCTCGCGGTGCTCTACACCATGCGCATCCTGGCGGGCAGCGCGGCGACGGGCATACCGAGTTCGGTCTGGCTGCTGGCCTTTTCCATCTTCTTCTTCTTCTCGCTCGCAGCGGTGAAGCGTCAGGCGGAACTGGTTGACGGCATTGCCTCGGGACTGGTGACCGCGCACGGCCGCGGGTACCATGTCGACGACCTTGCCATTGTCAGCAACATCGTGGTTGCCTCGGGGATGGTTTCGGTGATGGTGCTGGCGCTCTATGCCAATTCGGCGCCAGTGCTGCAGCTCTACAGCCGCCCCGAAATGCTCTGGGGTGTCTGCCTGATCCTGCTGTTCTGGAACAGCCGTATCGCCATCCTCACACATCGCGGCGAGATGCACGACGATCCGCTCGTGTTCGCGGCCCGGGACCGCACGAGCCAGCTTTGCGGCCTTGGTATCCTCGCTCTGGGTGTTGCCGGAACGGTCCTGTGAGCCCGCACGTCCTTGCCGCCCGGTATATCGCTTTCGCTGTGCTCGCCACGCTCGCGAACCTTGCCACGCAGCGTCTCGTCTTTACCGGAGCAGGGACCATGCCGCAGCTTGAACCGATCCTCGTTTACTGCACGGCGGTGGCGGCTGGCACCCTGACCGGGTTGCTGCTCAAGTATGTGCTCGACAAGCGCTGGATCTTCCATGACCGCACGCAGGGCCTGCAGGCCCATGGCAGGCAGTTCACGCTCTATGTGCTGATGGGGGTGGCAACGACGGCGATATTCTGGGGCACCGAAACGCTGTTCTGGCTGGTCTGGCACTCGCAGGTCGCGCGCGAGGCCGGTGCGGCCATCGGCCTGTCTATCGGCTATGTCGTGAAGTACAGGCTCGATCGCAAGTTCGTATTCCGTCAGCAAGGCTGGAGCACGGCGCCGTGATACTGTCGGGCTGGGGCCGGTATCCCCGGCAGGAGTGCACTGTCCATAATCCGCGCTCCGAAGCGGACCTGCGGGCCCTGACACGGCAGGGACCGTTGATCGCAAGGGGCAACGGGCGCGGATACGGGGACTGTGCGATCAGCCGCACAGGAACGGCCGACATGCGCCGGTTCAACCGCATCCTTTCCTTCGATGCGCAAACCGGAACACTGGCCGCCGAAGCCGGGGTCCTGCTGGCCGACGTGATCTCGGTCTTCCTGCCGCGCGGCTGGTTCCCTGCGGTAACGCCCGGCACGAAGTTCGTGACGCTGGGCGGCATGGTCGCGGCCGACGTCCACGGCAAGAACCATCACAAGGACGGCAGCTTCGGGCGCTGCATCGAATGGATCGACCTGCTCGGCGCAGATGGAGAAGTCCGCCGTTGCAGCCGGAAGGAGAACGCCGATCTGTTCGCGTGGACGATCGGCGGGATGGGTCTGACCGGAATTGTTGTGAGGCTGGCCTTCCGGCTGCGTCCGGTCGAGAGCGGCTGGATACGCCAGCAGACGCTGCCCGCACCCGATCTCGAAACGGCGATGTCGCTGTTCGAGGAACATGCCGGGGCGACCTATTCAGTAGCCTGGATCGACTGCCTGCATGGCGGCAAGGGGCTGGGACGGTCTTCGCTCATGCTCGGCGAGCACGCACGGCTGGACGAACTCGACGCCCGGAGCGGTGCCCCGTTCGCCACGCCGCGGCGGCGCATGCGCAAAGTGCCGTTCGATGCGGCGCAAATCGCCCTCAATTCCCTGACCGTGCGGGCCTTCAATGCGCTCTATTACCACCGCGCCGTTGCGCAGCGTGGCGAGGCGCTGGTGGACTGGGACGGGTTTTTCTATCCCCTCGACGCGCTTCTGGAATGGAACCGCATCTACGGCAGGCGCGGTTTCGCGCAGTTCCAGTGCGTCATCCCGCTGGAGAGCGCGAAAGCGGGTCTGACCGAACTGCTCCGCACGATCAGCGCCAGCGGGCAGGGTTCCTTCCTGGCCGTGCTCAAGCGGATGGGGCCGAGCGAAGGCCCGATCTCGTTCCCGCGCGAGGGCTATACCCTTGCCCTCGACTTCCCGGTCAATCCGGACGCGCTGGCACTGATGGAACGCCTGGATGCCATCACCATCGATCACGGCGGGCGCTTCTACCTCGCCAAGGATGCGCGCATGAGTGCTGCCACTCTGCGGGCCTCGGACCCGCGAACCCTTGATTTTGCTCAGCTGCGCGAACAGCGCGGCCTCACCCCGTTTCGCTCCAGCATGGCGGAAAGGTTGAATCTGTGACTTCGTCTGTACTCGTGATCGGTGCCCGCTCGGATATCGGCCTGGCGGCGGCCCACCGTTTTGCCACTGCCGGGTACAGCGTGCAGCTTGCCGCGCGCAACGTGGCCCAGCTTGAGGCCGATGCTGCGGACATCGCCCTGCGCCACGGCGTCAGCGTGACAATGCACGAACTCGACCTGCTGGCTGCCGATACCTTCGAAGCCTTTGCCGACAGTCTTCCGGTGCTGCCGCAAGTCGCCATCTGCGCGGTGGGACTGCTGGGCGATCAGGTGGCATCGCAGAGCGATCTGGCTGCGGCCAGTCTCGTCATGCGCAGCAACTATGAAGGCCCGGCCCTGATCACGGGGCTGCTCGCCGAACGCTTCGAGGCGCGCGGCAGCGGAACGCTCGTCGGAATCAGTTCCGTCGCCGGCGACCGCGGCCGGGCCAGCAACTATGTCTACGGCTCGGCCAAGGCCGGGTACACCGCCTTCCTTTCCGGTCTGCGCAACCGGCTGGCGAAGAAGAACGTCCATGTGCTCACGGTCCTGCCCGGCTTCGTGCGGACCCGGATGACCGAAGGCATGGACCTCCCCGCCCGCCTGATCGCCGAACCCGGCCGGGTTGCCGAGGCCATTTTCGCGGCTGTCTTGAAAAAACGCGACGTCATCTATGTGAAGCCGGTCTGGCGGCTTGTGATGGGCGTCATCCGCTCCGTGCCCGAGCGCGTTTTCAAGGGAACGCAGCTGTGACTCCAAGCCGCTCCCCGACAGCCGGACGGATCGCAGTGAGCCGGCCGCTGCTCTTTGCCCTGATTGCCGCAGGGCTTGTGCTGGCGCTGATGTCGGCCTTGCTATTCCAGGCGCCCGAACTGCTCGATCGACACAAGGTCCTGACAGACTTCGATGCCTTCCACATTGCCGGCCGCCTGGCGGCCGACGGCCGGGCAAATGCGGCCTACCACATCCGTGACATGCTGACGGCTCAGCGCGAGGCGTCGGGCACTCAGAGCTTCATGCCCTGGACGTATCCGCCACCGTTCACGCTAATGATGCAGGGGCTGGCCAGCCTGCCCATCGGCCTGGCCTTTGTCTTCTTCACCCTGTCGAGTTTCGCATTTTACCTGTGGGTTCTTCGCCGGATCGCAGGCGAGACGTTCCCGGCGGCGATCGTCGCCGTGATGCCGGCCGTCATCCTCAATCTGAGAACCGGGCAGAACGGCTTTCTGATCGCCGGGTTGATCGGGTCTTTTCTCCTCGTCTCCCGCGACAAGCGGATGGCCGCCGGGTTGCCGCTGGGGCTGCTGATCATCAAGCCGCATCTCGCCGCCGGCGTTGGGCTTGTCACCTTGCTGCAGCGCCGCTGGCCGGTGCTGTGCCTCGCGGCTGCGGTGGCCCTCAGTCTGCTCGGTCTTTCCACCTGGGCCTATGGAATGGGCATATGGTCCGACTTCGGGAGCGCCGTGCGCGAGGCGAGTGGATTTCTGGCTCAGGGCTATTATCCCCTTTACCGCATGAGTTCGATCTATGCGGCAGCCTACACCCTCGGGTTCGGTGCTGCGGGCGCGATGGCGCTGCAGGTCATCGGCGCCCTTGCCGCACTCGGGCTGCTCGGCTGGGCCTGCCTGCGTGGGCTGGCCTATCGCCATCTTGCCGCGCTCACTTGCGCGGCATCCCTGTTCGTCAGCCCCTATGGCTACGACTACGACCTGACGATCCTGGGTGTCGGGCTGGCCTTCGTCATCCCCGATCTTCTGGAACGGTGCAGCGGATGGGAAGTGCTGTCGCTGCTTCTGATGAGCTGGTTCGTATGCGGTTTCGGTCTGGGGTGGAGCGCGGTCGTGCCGGAAGAGACAAGGGCCGAAAGCGCCGGAGTTACCTTGATTGCCCCGATGCTCGTGTTCCTGTGCTGGCGCACGGCCCGTTTGCTGTGCCGAAGCAATGATCATGCAACCGGGTCCCACACCAATTGGCCTGCTGCCGGTGCAGTGGTCCCTGAATGAGGTGTTCTCATCAACCGGGGAATGCTGATGCAACACAGGAAGCTCTGTCGCGGGTTCAGGCCTGAAGCGGCATAATGGGCGCAAGAGTATGCCGCGACGGCCATTTCGCGGTTTCTGGCATTGGCCGAGTGGATACCACGCCCCGGTTAATGGATCAGATTCATACTGGCAGCGCCTTACAATTTTGAAATGCTGGCAATCTCCACTTGAAAGATGGAATTTGCCTTTTAGAAGCGAGCCATTACTTTAGGCGTCCCCACACCGCAGTTTCCACGACACAACATTTGCTGCTGGGATGATAGGCCGGATATCCTATTCGGCTAGTCAGTCGCCTCGCATGGATTTGTCCGAAGAAAATCGGTTCGTGCGAGGTGATGATTGGCAGATCCGAATGCTTAGAATCCAGATTGCTTCATCGCGGCGTGATATCCGCGAATTCATAGATTTGCCTTCCCAAATATACTCAAAATTCGATACATTTGTTGCACCGCTGCGGATGGATCGTGGCCTTATGCTCGACCCCAAACAAAGCGCGGCGTGGAAGCGGTCCAGAATACGCTATTGGATTGCCCGGATTGATGGCCAGTCGGTAGGGCGCATCTCTGCACAGATTGACGAAACGATCCCTATCGGCGTTGCCTCCGGATCGGGAATGTTCGGCTGCCTGGATGCAATCGACGACGAGCGAGTAGTTGCGTCACTAATGGAAGCAGCGCGCCAATGGCTGGAAGAGCAGGGCTGCACGTACATGTATGGCCCCTGCTCCCTGAACATGAACGAAGAGCCTGGACTGCTTGTCGAAGGAGCCAACGAGCCTGCCATGACATTGTGCCCCTGGCATCCCCCCTACCTCGGCGAGCATCTCGATCACCTCGGTTTCTCACGGGTGCGGGATCTGCACAACTGGCGCCTCGATCTGGATCAGGGCCCACCGGCCATCCGGCAAGGCCATTCGGCGCTGTCCAAGCGCATTCCCAACCTCACCGTCCGGCATCCCTCACGCGCCACTTATGCCGCGGATATCCAGATCCTCTGCGATATCTATAACGACGGCTGGCGGGACAATTGGGGCTTTATCCCGCTTGCCCCCGCTGATCTCGCTGGCCTTGATCAATTGATGAAATGGCTTGTGCCGCGCGAAGCCTTCAAGATCGTGGAACTTGATGGTGTGCCAGTCGCCGCGACACTGCTTATTCCGAACCTGTTCGAACTGACTCGTGGCATTCCGCCCACCCCCGGTCCGCTGCAATGGCTCAAGATCCTGTGGCGCGCATGCAATCATCGCTTCCAAAGTGGGCGCATCATCATCACCGGGGTTGCCTATCGGCTGCGCGGAACGCTAGTCGGTTCCGCGATAGCGTCACTGCTGGTAGATGAACTGATCGCCAGTCATCAGGCACTGAAGGGGCATTGGGTGGAAGCAGGCTGGGTACTGGAAAACAATCACGCGCTCATCCAGATTCTGGAGAGGTTTAATTTTCGGCGGAGCAAGACCTTCCGCATCTACGGCAAGGACACTGCTCCTGCTCCGACAACCCTTTGATTTGAGAACACTTTCGCATGGCAACCACCGACTCTCTTCCGCCGGCTGAATGGCCGGATCTGCCCGAGCCCTACACAGTAGACCAGTTGCTCGACATCATCGTCACATCGACCAAGCTGGAACGGACAGCACTGACGCCTGACGCCACCCTGGATTCCCTGAACATCGCGTCCCTGGACATGGTCGACATCCTCTTTGCCATGGAAGAAAACTTCAACGTTTATATTCCGATGGGCGACGAGTTGAGCAACGTTACATATGTTGCAGATCTCGTGGAACTGCTGTCCGTGCTAATCCGGGAAGGGACCTCAGCACCGGGCTCAACCTCCTGATGCACCGTGTTGCAGTGACTGGAATGGGTGCTATCAGTGCCACTGGCATAGGCATTGATGCGTTATGGGAAGCCGCGCGTACAGGCAGCTCAGGCGTAGGGCCCATCGTATTAGAGCACGCTCGCGGCAATCGCATCCATATCGGCGCGGCGGTGAGCTCCTTCGATCCGGCTGTGCACATAGATGAAGCTTCCTTGCGCACCTGTGACCGCCACGCGCAATTCGCGGTTGTGGCCGCCCGCGAAGCCATTGCAGCGGCGGGACTGGCCCCGTCACAATTGCTTGGCAACAGGACAGCGGTAATCCTGGGAACCGGTGCCGGCGGGATTGGCACTCTTGATGACGGATGCCGCGCCTATTATTCCGGCGAGCGGTTCGATACGTTTGCAGTCCCCCGGGGCATGGCAAGTTCCGCCTCGTGCCACCTCAGTATTGCCCATGGCATTACGGGACCGACCTTCGCGGTAACCAGCGCATGCGCTTCTGCCAGTCAGGCGATCGGCATTGCGGCCCAGTTAATTCGATCCGGGCTGATTGACCGCGCCATCACCGGCGGTGCGGAAGCATGCCTGACTCCGGCAACGATGCGCACCTGGGAATATCTGCGTGTCCTCACTGCCGATGCATGCAGACCCTTTTCAGTCGGTCGCAGCGGCATGGTCATTGGCGAAGGCGCCGGCATCTGCATCCTCGAGTCCGAGGATGCCCTGCTCGCGCGTGGCGGCCGGGCACAGGCTTGGCTTTCCGGGTTCGGAACGTCGAGCGATGCCCGTGACATGGTTCAACCGGACGTTGACGGTGCCGCAAGTGCAGTTTCCGCGGCTCTTACCGATGCCGGGCTGACGCCTGAAGCAATCGGCTACATCAACGCCCACGGAACGGGAACTGTCGCCAACGATATCAACGAAGCGCTGGCACTAAGGGCAGTCTTTAGTGACAGTCTCGACACGATACCGTTGTCATCCAGCAAACCCATCATTGGCCATACCCTGGGTGCTTCCGGGGCGCTGGAGCTGCTGATCACGATTCGCGCGTTGCAAGAACAAACCATCCCGCCCCAAATAAATTGCCGCGGTATTGACCCCAAATGCGCCCTGAACATCCAGCTCGACGAGCCCGCCGGCCATTCGTTCGACGCCGCCTTGTCCAACTCATTCGCATTCGGTGGAATCAATGCTGCCCTGATTGTTGGCCGCGCGAACTGAGCGCTCCCGCGGTCAGATTTTCATCTCGGTCAGGAAATCCAGCACGTCATCGCAGTAGGCCTGCTCGGTAAGGCTGGCCGCAATGGGAACGCCCCGCCGCTGCCCGGTTGCAGGGAGACCAGTGATCGCCCGTTCCCAGCCGATTTCATCATCGGTTGGCAGAAATATGGTCGCGTCATTTCCAACTTCGCGATGTGCTGCAATATCGGATGCAACAGTCGGAACAGCCAGGGCATTCGCCTCCAGCACTGGCAGCCCGAATCCTTCAGCCAGCGACGGACACAACATGCCAGTTGCCCCCAGCGTGAGCGACGCCAAGGCAGCACTGGAAAGTCCCGAAACAATATGCACGTGCGCCTGGAGAACGGGGTCGTGATCAAGCGGCGCGAGAATGCGTTCTGAATCGTAGCCACGCGCACCAACCACGATCAAGTGAGGTGCCTCAACCCCCATGCGTTTGATCAGACGCTTCCAGACGCGCAACAGCAAATCATGATTCTTCCGCGGCTCGATAGTCGAAACCACGAGAAAATAGTTCACATTGTCGAGCTCCGGCACGCTCATTTCCGCCTCGGCATAAGCATCAGGCAAGGGCAACGAACGCACCAGGCTAGGCACTCCGATCCGCCCATACTCCTGCAGCGCAGCATCTATTCCAGCACGCGCGTATTCGGTATTGAAAAGGAGGCAGTCCGCATGGCGTGCAGCCGTCTTCACCATACGGGCGTGATGACCAACCGCTGCCTTGCTCACCAAATGCGGGTATTCCAATGGAATGACATCATGCAGCATGATTGCGCAAGTAAGATCGCGTCGCTCTTCGAGCCAAGCGTGAAATATCGGTACGGCAAGACCGAGTTGTCCAATGTTCACATAGACCGCACCACGGGGCACTGACCTCTTCGCAGAACGGCCCAGTTTCAAGCCCGTCACGAGCAGCAAGTCAACAATCCGTCGAACTTTGCCAGCCAGCGAAAGCCGTGCTGGAGAAGCCGTGACCTGGTGTACCGCAAAGGGCTCTTGAATCCGTTCAATCAAAAACTGTAATTGCGGGTCGCGAGAACCGGCAAGGTCTTCGGACCAGAGCTGCTGCAACTTCTCCAGCAACTGGCGAACCACCTTCGCCGGATAGGCGCGTGTTCCCCATGGAGTGGGCAAGATCCCCAGGTTGCGCGTATTTTCGTGCTCGAAGACGTGCAGTGCTAATGCCAGATCAACCCGGTCAATCCCTCGCGGTGTCAAAAAGAGCGGCCCAATGAACAGCCGCGTGAGATCGTAGGCAATAATGCGCGACATGACTGCTTTCAGAGCGAAAGGGTAAGAATGCGATCCACAGATCCATCCTCAATCTTGCCGCCGCACCCCTTCCAGATAACGCGCATAGGCACTCTTACCGTGGCGCGCGATTGAATGCTCCAGGCCTGCGTCGTCTATGAAGCCCAACCGCCAGGCAATCTCTTCAGGACACGCGATCTTCATGCCCTGCCTGCGTTCGAGCGTTGCAACAAATTCTCCGGCCTCGAGCAGGCTGTCGGGCGTACCCGTATCCAGCCATGCATATCCCCGGCCCATGACCTCGACATTAAGTTCACCGCGATCCAGATAGGCTTGGTTCACGTCGGTGATCTCGAGCTCTCCGCGCGGCGAAGGCGCCAGGTTTGCTGCGATGTCGACGACTTGCGCGTCGTAAAAGTACAGCCCGGTTACGGCCCAGTGGGATCGGGGCTGTTCCGGCTTTTCCATGATCGAGATGGCACGCATTTGTTCGTCGAACTCGACGACGCCATACCGCTCCGGATCAGCGACATGGTAAGCGAACACGGTAGCACCCGATTTTCGCCTCGCCGCGCTGCGGAGGATGCCGGGCAAGCCGTGACCAAAGAAGATATTATCACCCAAAACGAGGCAAGAAGGCCCCCCGTCGACGAAATCCGCACCGATCGTGTAGGCCTGCGCCAGCCCTTTTGGTTCAGGTTGCACAGCATAGATAAGTTCTATGCCCCATTGCGAACCATCACCGAGCAAGGACTGGAACATGGGGGCGTCGTGAGGCGTCGTAATTATCAGAACTTCACGAATGCCCGCTAGCATCAGTGTCGTCAGCGGGTAATAGATCATCGGCTTGTCGTAGACCGGCATCAATTGCTTGGATGCAGCCATGGTCATCGGATAGAGCCGCGAGCCACTCCCCCCCGCAAGAATTATACCCTTCATAGCCATTACGTCCTTTGCGCCACGAGGCGGTCGATTACTTCCGTCAGCGAATACCGCCAATCGGGCAAGCGGAGCCCGTGGACGGCGGCAAGCCGCGAGCAGTCCAGTCGCGAATTGGCAGGGCGGGCGGCCGCTGTCGGATAATCCGCCGTCGAGATTGGGCGAACACGCGCCGTGGGGCCGCCACGCGCGGCCGACAGGGCAAAAATCTCTTCCGCAAGTCCGGCCCAGCTGGTTTCGCCACTGCCCGCCATGTGAAACACCCCCCGCATGGCGGGATCATCGCTTGTAGCAAGGTTCCCAGCCACCCGGATAACCGCATCGGCAATGGCCAGCGCACTTGTCGGATTGCCAAACTGGTCCGCAACCACTCCCACTTCTTCGCGGCTTTCTGCAAGGCGCAACATGGTCTTCACGAAATTCGCGCCAAACGGACTGTAAACCCAAGCTGTGCGCAACACAGCGCTGTTCGGACTGGCGGCCAGCACCTTCCGTTCGCCCGCAAGCTTCGATGCACCGTAAACGCCCATTGGCCCGGGCGGGTCATCTTCGTTCCATGCCCGCGTACCCTCGCCTGAAAACACATAGTCGGTCGAAAGGTGCAGCAGAGGCACGCCGAGAGCCGTCGCAGCAGCGGCAACGTGCCCTGCACCGGCCGCATTAACGGCGAACGCAAGCTCGCGTTCGCTCTCAGCCTTGTCGACCCCAGTGTACGCTGCGGCCGATACGATCACATCAGGCGTCGTGCGTTCCAGTGCAGAAAGGATTGCCGCCGCGTTCCCGCTCGCAAGGTCCAATTCGGGCCGCCCGGCGGGCACGACCACATGGCCGGCTGCTCCGCCCCGCTCGATCAGGCTTTGCACGACCTGGCCATTGTGACCGGTTACAACGAACCTCATGCCTTTTGCGGCTCGGTCAGGCCAAGCCGCTGGCCATCATAACTGTCGCGCAGGGGACGCCACCACCACTCGTTTTCAAGATACCAGCGAACGGTTTTTTCGACGCCCGTTTCGAAATTTTCCTGCGCCCGCCAGCCGAGTTCCTCCTCCAATTTGGTGGCATCGATCGCATAGCGCGCATCATGACCAGGACGGTCGGTAACAAATTCAATCAGTTCATGGCGCGGCGCGCTGCCAGGCACCATGCGATCAAGAACCGCACAGATCTGACGCACCACATCGATATTGCGGCGTTCGTTGCGGCCGCCGACATTGTATGTCTCACCCAGCCGCCCCTGTTCTGCGATCAGATCAAGCGCTCGGGCATGATCTTCAACGAAAAGCCAGTCACGCACGTTTTCACCTTTGCCGTAGACCGGCAGCGGCCGTCCGGCGAGCGCATTAAGTATGGTGAGTGGTATCAGCTTTTCCGGAAAGTGGAATGGCCCGTAATTGTTCGAACAGTTCGAGACGATCACCGGCAATCCGTATGTACGCTGCCATGCCTTGGCGAGGTGATCGGAAGAGGCCTTGGTCGCCGAATAGGGAGACGAGGGATCATAAGGCGTCGTTTCTTCAAACAGGCCCTCATCGCCAAGCGAGCCATAGACTTCGTCCGTCGAGACGTGAAGAAACCGGAATGCATCTCTCGCCTGCGATTCCAGCCCCATCCAGTAGCCGCGCGCGGCCTCCAGCAACGTGAAGGTGCCGATCACATTGGTCTGCACGAAATCCGCGGCACCGGTGATGGAACGATCCACATGACTCTCGGCGGCCAGATGCATCACCCGATCCGGACGAAAATCTGCGAATGCCTGCTCCATCACCGCGCGATCACAGATATTGGCATGGGCGAAGGCATAACCGTTGTGCCCATCCACTGCTTTTAGTGAAGCAAGATTGCCGGCGTAGGTCAGCGCATCGATGTTGAGTACCTGATAGCCCTTGTCGAGCACGAGGTGCCGCACCACCGCCGAACCGATGAACCCGGCCCCGCCTGTAACAATTACGCGCACGGTGTCAGCCTTTCATTGAAAAGTAGGGTGGCAAGTCAGCCAGCAGAGGCTGCTGGCGATCCTTGGCAGAAAGCGTCTCTGGGTCCGCTTGCGCCGGCCATTCAATCCCGATCGCCGGGTCATTCCATGCGACCCCCTTGTCGTCCGGTTGCGAATAGACAGCAGTAACCTTGTAGTTCACGATGGTATCAGGAACGAGCGTGCAGAACCCGTGAGCGAAGCCTGGCGGGATCCACAACTGATTTCCTGTCTCCGGCGACAACGTGACGGCTGCCCAGGCTCCGTAACTTTCCGAGTCATGACGCAGATCCACAGCCACATCGAAAATCGCGCCACGGGTACACCGTACCAGTTTTCCCTGCGCGAACGGGACCGTCTGGAAATGCAGTCCGCGTACCGTACCAACCCGCGCACTAAGCGATTCATTCTCTTGCACCAAATCGCAATCGCCGGCGCGGTTCCGGAATTCAGCAAGACGGAAAATTTCCGAAAAATAGCCGCGCTCATCCCCCAACCGCTTTGGCTGAATTTCAAGCAGGCCGGGAATGGACAGCTCTACAAATTGCATTACATCTCACCTAAATAGAAAATATAGAACAATAAATAGAATATTAACTTGAAACACTATGCTCCCTTACACCGGCAACCATCAACCATCCAATGGCATAAGCTATTGCGAGAGAGAAAAATACGGTCATAACTATACGACCTCGCTCCGGAAATAATGATTTTACCGGAACATTCGGCTGAACAACACTTATCAGGTAAAGCTGCTGCTTGCGCGCTTCCGCCAGCGCCTCCTGATAAGCAGCAGCAGCAGCGATATACCTTTTGCCCGCGAACTCCTGCCGAATGCCGAGTTCTTCGTATGAACCCAGCTTGGTGGCGATAGTGTTCCCGCCGCCAGTGCTGGCAAGCTTTGAGCTCTGCGACGCAACCTGCATCTCAAGCGAATGCACCTGTGCAGCAAGTGCCCGGTATTGAGGGCTCGCATGGCTTACAAAGCCTTCCATTGCGGCCAAGTTGGCCTTGGCCATGGCAAGATTTGCCGTCAACTCGGTCACCAATCCAATCTGGGCCTTCCCGGTCCCAGCCGGATCGATATCGTCATGAATACGGCGAAAGGCCGTCATCTGGGTCTGGATCTTTGACATGTCCTGTTCGGCAGCCGCGAGTTCGCGAGACGCCGCGCTCACCGCGTCACTGCTTGTACGCTCGTTGATGCGGTTTACTTGCGCCTCCCCCATAGAGAGCAACTTCTTCGCCAGAGCATATGCGTCGTCAGGTCGAAAAGCCCTTACGGAAAGCGACGATATACCCTTGTCCGCGTCGAATTCGACTGTCACATGTTTGTTGTAATACCTGAGAAGATCTTCAGGCGTGGGCTCTTTGTGCCGAAGGCGGCTCAGCAGATCGATGCTATCGCGCTGAAACCGTTCCACCAGCGAATCTTCCTTTCGCAATTGGGACACGGCATCCTGGCTCAGGAGATAGTCCTCAACTATCCGCGCCTCCGAATGGGATTCACTCGCACCTATACTGAAGCCCAGGATCTGGCCGACGCCTGCACCACCAGTTGCATTTGCTCCCGCCCTGCGCACCACAAAATCCGCCCGGGATTCGTATTGATCCGATGCAACCAGGTAGTAATAGGCTGCCACCAGGGCGGTCGGCAGGATAACCAGGCCCAAGAACCAGCGGTAGGCATACAGTGCCGCACTCCAGCGCCCTTTTGCCGCAGCTTCCACGTCATATTGCGACGCGCCCGCCGGTCGGATGATCCCACTCATTTTACTGGAAACCTTTGTAAAATAAAGATAATTACTCAACTAACCTGCAACTTGTATTTCAACTTCCGGATCAGCACGAGACCCACAAAGGTCAATCCGGCACAAACTGCGATGGCATACTCGGGAAACATGTAGTCCGCCGACGCCCAGCGAAACTGACCATACCGGGCAATTTCAAACATGGTTGCCATCGGGTTCCACGCCATGAATGCACGAAACTTGAGCGGCAGGAACGACATAGTCCAGAATGCACCGCTCAATGGCACCATGAAATACGAAATAGGGTGCACAAACCGCCCCAGCGCATGACTGCCATATGTCACTCCGGCCACAATCAGCGACAACGCAAATGACCACCACGTCACCAGCAACGCCCCGAACATCAGATAGAGTGGCCGTGCAGGAGGATCAGCAATGCCAAGGAGAATGCCGATCGTCAGCAAAACGATGAGCGAAGACACACAGCCCAGGCACTCGATCACCGCTTTGGCGATCATGATGTCGATCGGCTTGATCATCTTGTGGTGGAACAATGAACTATTGCCCTCGATTGCACCTTCTGCGCGATTGAATATCCCGCGAAAAATGATGAACAGGCAATATCCTACCAGCGTAAACGGAAATGGCGCCAGGGAAGTGAAGCCCTCATCAACAGAGGCCACATAATGCACCGTACTGATCACTGTTGCGAGCATCATCGGCTCACCGATCAGCCATAGGTAGCCAATGTTGTCACGTCCAAATCGGACGTGAAGCTCCCGCATTATCAATGCTTTAAGAACCGCAAGCTGTGTTGCAAGAGGGGATTGCCCCGGGGGTTGGGGGGAAGCAGGCATGCTCAATCTACCGGACTGAGGGAGGGGCCTTCGGCGTACCCCCAATTGGTGATGACTTCGCGCGTCATTGCGGAAAAGCGTGTAATAGTGTGATCCTCGGACAGCGCCTCGCGCTCATAGGCTTCGATCCATGCAGGATCACGCCGATTGGGTGCATTGGCCGCTGAATCTGCCATGCCGCGTGCCACCTTCGCGTACCATTCTGCGCGCGACCGAGTATAATAGTGATTAAGGCAAATGCCTGTGTGCGCACGAATTGGCATAATGGCGTAATCACCGGCGTTCACATCGATTTCCTGATTGTACTCATCGACGACGCGTCCATTCACCCAAAAGCTGTGCGGCGACCGGGCACGCACATAATCCCCCATCCGCACGATCGTCTTTACGTGCTGATGGATCGGATTGAAGTCTTCAAAGCGCTTGGTGTAAGCCTCAATCAGCAAACCCGACGGTGGCGTATCGTGGCCATTGGGGCCGTAGTTCATCCACTGGACTGCAACAGCAGAAGCGTCTTCGAACCCGCCGAGAAACGAGGTGATCGATTCAAATCCGTAAGGATTGATGAACTCATCGGCATCGATGAATGCTGTCCAGGTCCAGTTCGCGCCATAGCGGTCAGCAAAGTCATCATAGGCTTCAAGCTGCCCGGGATTGATTGGCCAGGGAATGATTTCGACAATGCCTTGCGCCACCAGAGGCTGCAGCAATTCGCCTACATGGTCTGTACTGCGATTATCATAAAGGTAGAATTTCTCCACGCCCAGAGCATGGTGATAAGCCAGCCACTCGACGATGTTGGTCGCCTCGTTTTTCATGATCGCGCAAACCGCAAGGAACCCGCAGCCTGGCCGCTCTCTGCGCCCGAAGTACTGCGGAGCCCGTGCCATTTTTCCCGGCGCCACCCGCGGCGCGTCCGTATCGCCAAGTTCCCATGGCCACTGCTGGCGCGGTGGATAGGCCAGCGCAAAGTCTGGCCGGTCCAGTGAATGGTTCGGTGAAAAAAACGGATCCTCATCGAGCGTCTTGCCCCAGCGCCTCCGCATCCACTCCGCTTCGCGATCCAGGCGTTCGCGCTTGATTTTGGAGGCATCGCTGCCCCGTGAACGCGATTCCTTGTGAAGCAACCGGATGGACGGATCGCACAGGACCCGTTTGCCTATCCGCCGCACTTTCAGGCACAGATCGACATCGTTGTAAGCGACAGCCAGTTCCTCTTCAAAGCCGCCCACGGCATCGAACATGTCCTTGCTCACAAACAGGCATGCCGCCGTAGCAGCACTAAATTCCTGGATCATGCAAGGCTTGCTGAAATAGCCATAACCGTCCGCCGGCTGGAACAGATGCACTCCACCGGCGACACGGTGGCCGTACATCCCGGTGACCAGGCCAAAATGCTGAATAGCCCCGTCCGGATACAGCAACTTGCCGCCTACTGCCCCTACGTCGTCCATCGCCAGCAATCCGCGGGCGCGGTCAATCCAGCCAGGCGCCAAAACCTCTGTGTCATTGTTGAGGAAGCACAAGATTTCGCCGGTTGCTGCCGCTGCGGCCTGGTTGTTGATAGCGGAAAAGTTGAACGGCCCGGGCGTCCGGGCGACACGCAGCTGCACCTGCTTGTAGAGCGAAGGCGCCTCTTCGAGAAATGCCAAAGTGGCCGCGTCGTCACTGTCGTTATCGGCGATCAAAATCTCGACGTTGGCCGGGCACCGCTCCACAATCGAGTCGATACAGGATCGCAGGAGTTCCAGACCGTTTCTTGTCGGAATTATGATGCTGACCGGCGTCGCATATTCGCGCCTCGGCGTGATCGCGCTGTTTCCGGGAGCGTGCCCGGCGACCGACTGCAACGGCATGCGTGTGCGCTCGAAATGACCATTGATCGAATTGCGCGCGGCAAGTTCAGCATAGTCCTTCTGGTTTGCGCTGATGGCCGTGGAGCCGGGCACCTGGCGCCAATGATAGAGCACATGCGGGATATGGATGATCTGCGCCGGATCTATGCGCTCGGACGCCCTCAGGAACAGGTCGTAGTCCTGGCTTCCTTCCAGGCCCATGCGAAAGCCGCCGACATCGGTCAGAAGCTGGCGATCATAGATGCCCAGATGGCTAACCATGTTGTGCCCGAACATCAGGTATTCGTTATAGGCACTTTTGAAATAGGGATCGAACCGTTCACCCGTGAGGCTTATCTTGTCCTCGTCGCTGAACAGGATCTTCGCATCAGGGAAGCGATTGATATAAGCCGCCACCACAAACAGCGCATAGGGCGGAATCAGATCGTCATGATCGACGAGCACAACGAAATCGCCGCTAGCCAGATCAAGCGCGCTGTTAGAAGCCGCTGAAATATGTCCGTTCAGCGTCCGGCGAACCCAACGAACTGCCGGATAGCGGTCTGCATATTCCCTGAGAATCTTAGCAACTTCCGCTTTGCTGCTGCAATCGTCGGCGATGCAAATCTCGAAATCAGGATAATTCTGGCCCAGCATCGCGTCGAGCACTTCGCGCAGTAGGTGCGGTGGCGTGTTATAGACCGGCATGACGAACGAAAACGTCGGCCGCCAAGTCATTTCGCCGATCATCACCTTCATTCGCTCGTATTCCTCCACGCCCGGATTAGCGTAGCGAAAGCACCAGTGGGCATAGTCCCGCCCACGATCCGATGATGTCGGCAAGAAGCCCTGCAGCACCGCAAAGTCGTCGGCGGTCAGCGGACTGTGCGCGAAGAAGGCGCCAAAGCAGCGCCGCATTTCTTCGGGGGCAGTGCGATTGTAGTCATACGTCCACACGACGTCTTCTGCACTGACGCGCTCAACCAGCATGTCGAGGTCGCTAATGCCACTGACCTCTATGCGCTTGATGGAAATGCCACCCTGCGGCAACTCGGTCGGGTCCCAGCGGACCTGGCGGATCGCAGCCGGTGCAGCAAGGAACAGTGTCAGACTGCACCTTTCGCCCTCAGGATAAATTACGTCAAGGCGATCCTCTTCGCGAAACCCTTTACCGGTATCGAGGTAAAGTACCCCGGCAGGACACGAGAAGGCCCCGACCCGATCGAATTCAATCTCGATCACTGCGACAGGCGCTGCACGCACCTCGGCGGACAGTTCCAGTTTGATGCGCGGATCGAATCCGAAAACCACGCCGCCAGTTGCACGATCGGAATGAAGGCCCCAGCCTTCGCTTACCCGCGCGCCCTTGGTTACGCGTTGCAGCGCCTTTTCGGTCGCCGCATCACGCGTATCCAGTTCCTGCATAAAGCGCTGCCGCACGTCCTCAGGCAACCAGCCACCGCGCAATTCAGCCATGGCATATCCGCCGCGAACCTGCCGCGCACTTTTCACATAATAGCGCGCTGCATCCTCAAGCCGACCCTGCAGCTTGCTCAGGTGGCCAAGATTAAGCAGCAAGTCTGCATCGTCGGGACGCAGCTTCAATGCTTGTGCATAGGCTGCTTCGGCCGCCTGGAGCGCTCCCGCCTCCTTGCGCATATGGCCCAACTGAACCCGGATACCGAAATCTTCCGGATTGTGTACAAGATAAGCCTCGTAATGGTCCGCTGCCACTGCCCAAGCGCGGCTGTCGCGTGCCTCGTCCCCGCGGGCACGGCAATCCATCGCTTGCCTTCGCGATGCACGGCCCAATTTGACCATTAGCGTGTTCTTCATGCCGTTTCCGATTTCCCGAGCCATGCTCTCTCGATTTCCAATTTTTACCTGCGGACGGCCAGTCCGAACGGTACGATCGCTGCTGGTGCAACGTCTGTTCCGCGACCGGATGGGAATCCGAGTTGGGCAACCGTTGCCCCATGACCGATCAAACTCAATGCCAGGCGTTCGATCTCGAAACGTGCCAACACGCAACGTCCCGCATCAGCCTCGACAGCTGGATGCGCATGAAAATCAAACACGAGTATGACGATGCCACCGCTCAGAACACGCCGCATTGCGGCTTTTACGAAGGCTGAAAACCCGCCAAAACTGTCAAAATACGCGCTTCCGTCCAGGCAGATCAGAAAATCGAAATGGCCACTGCCACGCAAGGTCAGCGCTGGATCAGCCACTTCCTCGATTGTGCGCGCCGCCATCAGGCAATCTTGCGTATGCAGCAGGTTTTCCAGCCCGTCGGGCAAGGCACCCAAGGCCACGCCTGATGCACCGACGCCCAGGAAACCAAACCGCTCCAACACCTGGAGCACGTAGACCTGCCGCCAGTGCGTCAATAGGTCTCCATCCGCGTCATGGCCGGCCACCAGCTGAGGCCAACCCATCATCAATTCATCGCTTTGGACCTGAGCCAGCGTGCAGGCCTGCGATCCAGGCATAGACAACGACGATGGACGGTCCGCTACCAATGAGGCGACTGCCTCGGGCAGAACGGCCTTGAAGGCTATCTCGGGCGCCTGAGCGTCGCCATAATCTTCTGCACTCTCTCCGCCGCACTCTTCCGCCTCGATATCGATCGCTGTCGCGCGCAAATCCGCTGCTTCGGTATAGTGCCCAAAGACTGCATAATGAACGCCGGGAATAGCTGAGATCCGGACTGTCAATTCCAGAACATCCTGCCCAATATCGACGAGCGAAAGCCGCGTGCCGGCCACGAGCTTGATCCCCAGATCAGGATTGTCCGGGCGATAACCATGGACTCGCACTTCCAACTCACCGCGGGTCGAATGCGCATCGAGAATGCGGATATGGAACAGCACCACCCCGGGTAGATATTCGAAATAGTTAGAGTGAAAACAATAGTTTGGATTCGGGCTGCGCGATTTGCCGCCCAACCCGGGAATGGCCGACGCGTGGTCGCGAAAATAAACGAACGGTTCGACCACCCTTCTGACGGCCGGTCTTGGATCTTCGGGGGGGGTCATCTCCGGAACACCAGCATGACATCTTCGTCAGATGGCAGATTGCATGCCTCATCCAGGAGCAAGGGCACAATGCCATCGACATCATCGATGCGCGCCATGCTAAAGCCGTGGTCGAGGATCTGGCGCAGAAAGCCAATGCCCTCTGGATAGCGCGACAGCCGGACTTCAATCACAATGGTACGCAACCGCCCGCCATCAAGAAGACCGTCCATCCCGTTCCAGATCCATTGCTCCGAACCCTCGGCATCTATTTTGAGAAACTCAATGTTCCGCCACTCGGGCCTGCTGTCCAGCCGTTGACCCTGCATCAGCACCGATCCGGTCAGTTCCTCGCCGTCGAATGGTCTGGCATAAGCGTTCTTCGGTTCGTCCGTGGGCATGAGAAACGAAACCACGAGGTCATTCTCGGCACACAAGACGACCTCGCAAACCTCAATGCGCTCAGCAAGGCCGCTAAGCTTGGCACTACGCTCAAGCCGGAATGCCATTTGCGGGTTGGGTTCGAAGGCAAAGACCTTGCCATCCGGCCCGGCCAAGTCTGCCATGAGCAGCGTGAAATAACCGAGGTTGGCGCCCACATCGCCGGCGACCATCCCTGGCTCGATCAATTGCGCGACAGCCTCCGTCGTCGCCATTTCCCAAAAGCCGTCGAGAATCAGGTGAGGCGAAAGCCCGTGATCGTTTGGGTCGACGTACATCTTGTAACGCCCGAGAACCCTGCACAGAACGCGCAGAATACCAAAGTAGTCACCAAGATAGGTGCTCATGCACAGACTGCGACACAAGCGTTCGTTGCGCGCGCGCAGATGGGGACGCAAGTCGCTCAACGCAAAGGCAGGCACTGCCGCCCCCGCCCCATCCACGCCCGGATCTTTCTTCGTCTCCATGGACTTGCGGCCGAACAAGGGCATTAAATCAGCAGCCTGACAGCGTCATCATTGCGTCAGCGCCTTGGCCGTCACGAAAGGCGAGAACAACTGGTTGATGATCGAGATGAACTTGGTCGGCGGATTGGACGCCGAATTGGCGAAGTACAGCACGTCCTTGTCGTGAACCGCAAATTGGGAGGCCACAAAATAGCTGCCCGCCTGCATCATATCCAGACGGTAGATGACCGGCTTCGGTTCCGTCCCCGTCCCATTTTCCCACCGGAAGAGAAATACGCCACGCGGGTTGGCGCGGCTGTCCGAAGGCCCGCCGGCCCGCGCAATTGCCTCCAACAGGTTTACCTTGTCTGCACCGAATGGCACTTGCGACACTCGATCTGCCGCGCCGAAGACAGTGAAGGTGCGCGGGCGGCGAAGCAATTCAAGCTGGTCACCCGCAGCCAGATAAGCATCGTCCGCGGACCCTGCCTTGATATCACTCAGGCGCATTTCGACAGTGCGTTCCTGCCTGGTCAATCGCACGACGATGTCTTCAGGGTCGGCAGCGATACCGCCCGCAACAGCTATCATGTCGCGGACTCTTTCGCGTGCCACAGTCAGGGGATAGCGACCACTGTGGGCCACTGCCCCCATCACGCTGACTGCGCTCTTTACGCTGCTGACAACAGAGACGACCGCCTGCGGGCTTTGCGACAGGCCGCTAAGCCGCTGCTCGATCTTCTGCGCAATTTCCCTGGGCGTGAGGCCAACGACGGCAAGGGTGCCAACATATGGCAGGTCTATGACACCCTGGTCGTCCACCCGTACGCCAGCGATCGTCTGCCCACCTGCAGTAGGCGTTCCAGCCTGCGCCAGCGACGTGGCCTGGGGACCAAATAGCGTCACACCCACTTCGAAGATCGTGACGCTCAGGACGTCGCTCGGATAGACTACTTCCGGCCTGTAGGCGCTGCCATCGCCCGGCAACATCGCGAAGGGGCTAGGAGAAATTTCGGGGTCGCCCCCCGCATCCGCCACAAGACTCACATCGAGCGGCACCAGCTCCGGATGAACGCCGACGCTGCCGTCTTTCACGGAACGTTCCAACTGCCCGACAGTGGGACCATTGTTTGGCAGAGCAGCGCACCCCGCTAGCATCGTCGCGCAAACCAACGGCAAAAGGCGAAGGGTGCGCGCAGCCACGGCACCGCCCCGGAAAAGGTCGTTCGGAAAGCGAGAAATCATAAAATCCTCAAACTTGCACAGATCTGAAATTCCGCAATCCACAGCGCGCGTCTGCCAAAATAGGGCAGGAACAACAAGATCGTTTTTTTGGAACAAAACCAAGACCGCCCCTCAAGGCAAGACTAATTAACACCCCGGCAAGAGCCAACACATCAAGTCGAAATCTCACGGTCATCCGGCGCCCAGAGTGGTCGAATACAAGTGCTCCAGCCGTCCCTGATAATTCTCTTCCGAGAACAACTCCGCCTGTTGAACGCCAGCGTTTCGCAACGACTGAACAAGCAGAGGATTGTCATCGATCTGCCGGATGGCTGCAGCGATATCCCGCACATCATAGGGATCGACCATCAGCCCGGCGTCTCCCGCGACTTCCGGCAACGAACTAACATTTGAAGTGATCACCGGAGTGCCCAATTGGATCGCCTCGAGCACCGGCAAGCCAAATCCTTCGTAAAGCGACGGGAAGATAACCGCCTTGGCATTGCGGATCATTCGGCACAGCAGAGCGCGCGGCATGTAATCCAGCTGGACAATTCGCCCGCTCGCCTGATGCCCGTACACCCTGACGCCCGACGCCAGCGCGTTGCGCTCACCCGCCATGCCCCAGTCACGCGCACCCACGATAACCAGGGGAGATTGCGAATGGCTCGTCAGATAAGCCTCAATGATCCGCGGCAGATTCTTTTTGGGATCAAGAGCTCCGAAGAACAGGAAATAGCTCTTGGGCTCCAGCGAAAACAGCCCCTGTATCATCGACGCGTCTTCGGAAGGGTCGGTCTGGGAGACCTCGTCCGGCACGGGGCTCGATTGGTAGGTGTTGACCACCTTGTCCGCAGGTACGTTGAAGGTTTCCATGATATCGCGCCGGCTGGCCTCGGAGACCGTGCAAATCCGGTCTCCGGCCGCCAGGCAGCCACTGATAATCCGTCTGTAGATGTCCTTTTCATCCAGCGTGGCATAGGGCATCCGCAACGGAACAAGATCGTGCAAGGTATAGATATTCTTGGCACCGACCATGCGCACGGGCACTGGATACGTCCAATGCATGACCTGAGGCGGGTCCGGCATCGACACTTTCAGGAACGAGCGGGTCACGCGGAAATGCACGTCCGCGGCCTGGAACAGCAATGCCGATGTAAAGATGCGATCAAAATTGGGCAATCGATCCGCGAAGGCCCGCTTCTCGACCCGGTCAGTAAGCGGGACTTCCTGCAGCCGTACTCCCGCAAGCGCACGCGCCGCCGCAGCGGCCACGGCCTTGGGCCTGACCGGCATCTCCCGGCCAAGCAGATCGAAGAATGCTACCTCGCGCCCCTCCTCGACACGGCCAGCATCCAGGCCAAACACACCGTCCAACGGATGGCCACCAGCCTTGACGGCTCGAGCCAGGTTCATCCCGTAATTAGCGACCCCGGTGCCCTTGGGCATGGCAAGATTAAAGCCGTCGATTCCGATCCGGATCGTTTCAGGACTGAATATCCGGCTAGCTGTCATCCCGCTCTCTGCAATTGGCACACCGGCGCTCTAATCAAGCTGGCACAAGCAAGCAAGTGGTCTGCCGTTCACTTGAGCCACTTCGTTTGGATGGCCTTGCCAGCATTGTGCAAAAGCCTCGGATTGCGATACACGCCCGGCTGTGCAACAGGCAATCGAGCAGATTTACCAGAAACCTGCCTGTTACAATGATAACGGTGAATTGCCCGATGATTGCGTTCGAAGACGTTTCAAAAGTCTACCATCTTCGCGGGATGAACAAGACCGTTTTCAGCAATGTCTCGTTCCAGATCCCCAGAGGCGACAGCATCGGCATCTGCGGGGCAAACGGTGCAGGCAAATCCACATTGATGCGGCTGATTTCAGGTGTCGAACATCCGACGACCGGCACTGTGCACAAGTCAATGTCCACGTCGTGGCCGATTGGTTACGCGAGCAGTTTCGACGGCAAGCTGACCGGCGCCGACAACGTCCGCTTCATAGCGCGAATTTACCAGCACGACGAGCAGGCGGTCCTGGATTACGTCGAGGATTTCGCGCAGCTAGGGCCATTCTTCCATCAGCCCGTAATGACATATTCCGCCGGTATGACCGCTCGCCTTGCCTTCGGCGCTTCTCTGGCGATCCGTTTTGACTGCTATCTGATCGACGAAGTGACGGCTGCTGGCGATGCGCGTTTTCGCCAGCGCTGCGAAGATGCGCTCAACGAACGCCGCCAGAACGGAACGATCATCATGATCTCACACGACCCCTACACGCTCCAGCATTACTGCAAGCGGGGCGCTGTGCTTTTTGGCGGCAATCTAACCTTCTACGACACCGTGGCCGAAGCGTGTGAAGTGCACCACGCACTGCAGATGCGTGCCATCTAACGGATCACGGACCTTTCCCATGTTTTCGGTTCGCCCGCGATTGCGTACCCTGCTCGCCCGGGCTCACAGCGCCGCAGACGCTGGCGATTGGCAGGGCGCAGTTGACGCCTATTCAGCCATCCTCCGTCGCAATCCCGGGAGGGCGGATCTTCGAATACAGCTCGGCCACGCCTTCAAGGAAATGCACTGCATCGCCGACGCAGAGGACGCCTATCGCCGCGCTGCCGAGGATGCTCCGGACGACCCGGATGCACCATTCCATCTGGGACTGCTCCAGATGTCACGCGGTGCACCGGACGCCGCCCTTGCCGCACTTGAAAGCGCGCTTTCCCGCGACCCACTGCACGAAGGGGCATTCGACGCGCTATGGAATTCGCGCTTGCTACCGGATCTGCCGCCCTCACTGCTGGCTCGCATCCGGCAGGCTCTGCGCGCCGATGTGGCAGATCGAGAAGCAGCACTGGCACGCCAGAACAGACGAAAACAGGCGGCTGAACGTCATGGCCTTTCCGATTATGCCTCGTTTCGCCCCGCCATGACCATCCCGGCACCAACGCCACCTGCCGGAACCGGCCCGGTTTTGATACAGGTCGATGGCATTTCCGCTGCACCTTCCTTCGTGCGAATGACGCTGGAAAGCCTGCTGGCATCCACACACAGTGATTGGCAGGTGATTGTCCATGTGGATGACAAAGGGATGGAGCATCCCGTCGCCAGCCTCGCCACCGTTGATCCGCGCATCACTTTCATTTCAGCTCATGATCAGGGGCGTGCCCCCCTACAATCAGCGGCCATATCGGCATATCTCACTGCAGGCACCTGGCTGGACCCGGAGGCATTAGGCTGGATTATTCATACCTTCTCGACGACGGAGGCCCAGGCTGCCACGTGCGACTGGGACTGGTGCAGCCACGCTTGGGACAAGGACCTCAGTCACGCCGCACCTGAGGTGCACGGGGTCTTCGATATGGATCGCCTTGCCGCATCCCCTGTGCCTCCCCCGCTGATCGCGTTGCGCAACGCCAGCAGGGACGGCCCGCTCGCCTGCGAAGACCGTCGCCGCATACTGCTTTCGCTCGGTGTGGGGGCGCGGATCGCACACATCCCTCTGCCTCTTGCTGCCATCGGGAGCATCGCCGAACGAGCCAAAATCGCCCCGAAAAATGGCGAGGACATGCCAATTTGGTCACAACCCCGCGATGGTGCCGAGCCTGGTAGCGGCAATTTGGCTGACGCCCCTCTGTGCGTGACATACCGCCCCGGCCGGCCGCCCCTTACGCAGGGCGCCTTTGCCACAGGCCGTGATCCAATCCGGGTCATCATACCGACGCGCGATTGCGCCGTTCAGCTAAACCTGGCGATTGACACGCTCGTCCAGTCAGCCAGCCAACCTGAACTGCTCTCGTTCACCATTATCGACAACCGCAGCGCCGAACCCCAGACACAAGTCCTGCTGGGCCAACTGGCGTCACGCACCGGCTTCGCCGTGTTGCATTGCGATACGCCGTTCAACTGGGCTGCGCTCAACGATCTGGCGGCAGGGCAAAGCGGCGAACCGATTCTTGTTCTGGCCAACAACGATATCGAAATGCTCTCGGAGGGGTGGGACGATCGCCTTCGCATACAGTTGCAACGGCAAGATGTGGGCATCGTGGGCGCCCGCCTGCTCTACCCTGATCGCAGTATCCAGCATGCCGGCATGATCTTCGGTTTCAACGAAGGCGCACCAATTCACGATGGTGTAGGCACAGGACTGTCGAACGCTGCCACTGACCCGCGCTTCGACCATTGCCATGCGTGCAGTTCGGTGACCGGTGCGTTTCTGGCAATCCGCAAAGATCTCTACGTGCAAGCGGGCGGTCTGGATCCGGTTCGATTTATCGTCGCCTACAATGATGTCGATCTGTGCCTGGCCGTGCGCGCCTTGGGCCGCACAGTGCTCTATGATCCGGGAATTGAACTGATCCACCATGAATCACTGACCCGCGGCGTCAACGACAACAGGAAGAAGGTGGCCTGGGATCAGGAGGAATTGCGGGCTCTTTACCACAAGTGGGGAGAGGCCATACGCGACGAACCCGGGATCAGCCCCTGGTGGGCTCGCGATGCTGTGTACCAGGCATTCCGTCCGCTCGAAAAAGCGCAAATCATCGATTACATCGCCCGCAGCGCGGACCGGCCTTGGACGCCACGGCCCGGAATTACGGCAGCGGGGGCTCCTCTACGGCCAAAGCACGGGCTGTCTTGATAGCCTGCTGCGCACACATGACCATCATGACTGCCGCGAACACCAGCATGATCAAATCGAAAACCGTCAGCATATAAATCCCAACCTGATACCTCGGTATCGGCATCAGAGCAGCACTTGCAGTGCACGCCATGATCACCAGACGGATCTCGGTAGGGCCGACGCCGTTGAAAGTAATCCGGAATACGCCTGTGGCGATGCAGTTAGCCATCGAAAAGATAACGAGCACATAATAGGCCAGAAGTACGGCCATTGCACAAGTAAGGTCGGCATATGGCGACAAACCAATACCGATCGCTATCAGCGCCATTGCCAGGGTGTCCGTCATATGATCGATGAAGAAGCCATACCTGGGCCGCTCTGCGTTGCGGTGCCTGGCTAGTGAACCATCGAGACTGTCACCGAGCCAGTTGATTGCGAGACCGCCAATCGCCACCCATAACCATCCGGCATCGCTGGCCGAGGCCCAGTAGCCACAAAGCGAAACTGCCGCTCCCGCCACACCAAGAGAAGTCAGCATATCCGAAGTTACCCATCCCGGCATCCGCTGACAGAGAACGCCAATCAGCGGTTTTTCGAACCGGCCGGTAATCGCCTCGTTTATTCTGATCATCGCAACTCCTGTTGGATGGCTGCCATAACAGCTTGCCCCACCATTGGCGTGGGCAGAGGCTGCGAATTTTGCAAGTGGTTTCTCTGGCCGGTGCTGTCTGCCCTCAAAAGGGCATGGAAGGATATCCGCGGTCAGACGCGGCGGCACTTCCCGGCTGAGGACGATATCCGCATCGTGCTCGACGGATGGCCGGGCGAGGACAGCTTTGCCGAACTGTGCGATAGCGTTTTCAGACCTCTTGGGAGGGCGGCTGGAGCGGGTAGCGGGAGACTGCCAGACCTCGGAGCCGAGTTTCGGGGTGGGGTTCGATTCCGGTTCTGGTTCCACCTCAATGGGTTGGGGTTCCGCGTGATGCGATTCCGGTAGCGGGAACTGAACCGGGGACGGTTCGCTGGATGCTTGGCCGGGGCATTTAGGGGTGGTGCCGGATGATGTCAGACCGTTGGCATCGACGATCTTCGGAGCGTTCTTGTCGATCATTTCGGCAGCGTCTCACAGATCGGACTTTCGTCAATCGGCTAGCGACGCTTTTCAGATCGTGGATCAGTGAATGGTATGCGGCGTCAGGCCGCAATTATCGTCGAGAAACGTTTCGATGCCCTCGTCCTCAAGCACATGCTGGAAGGCAGCAAAGGCTTCCTCTTCCGTATCGAAGAGGTCTGTCCAGACGATAGAGGTGCCGGACTCGTTGATGACTTCGAGGGTCCATTCGGTCTCGTCTTCGAGCCGGAAGATTGAGACATCGACGGTGATGCCCTTCTCGGAGACGATCCGGGAGAGATCAGAAACTACGATGTTGGGGTCCTCATCGTCCATGTCGGTGCTCCTTGAGCTTAGATCATAGCTCAAGGTGACAGGTCGTGCATGTGCTATGGTGACTCGGTTGAAGGGGAGGCTTGATGATCATGGCTGACGATCAGAACCACGAACGTGATGAAGTGCGTCGCCTGCCATCGGGGGAGCCTGTTCCGACGCTTGGCAAGGAACGCTTCGAGCAACTTCGAGCAGCGGTGAAGAAAAAGAAAGAGGAGGAGGAGCGTCAGCGCGAGCACCATTTTGGCCAATACGACGATGACTGCCCGTTGTGTCGTGGTGAGCCGTTGCCGCCGGAATATCTTGCGCAACTTCAATACGAGATCGAGCACGAACTCGTAGACGGTGACTTTTATGAGTGGCTGAATGGCTTGGCCGAGCCTAATCAGGCAGCCTGATCCAGCTTCACCTTAATCCGGTGCACCGTGCCGACGCCGACGCGCAGCTTCCGCGCAGTCTCATTGATCGAAGTCCCGCGAAGCAGGGCGCGTTCGATCTTAGCAACCTTGTCCGGATCGAGGCGCGGACGACCAGCTTTCTTCTCACTGCGGGCAAGACCAGCCATGATCCGGCTGCGGATCATCTCGCGCTCGAAGTCGGCGAACACCGACAGCATGCCGAACATCGCGCGTCCACTTGGGGTTGATGTGTCGAGAGCCTGCTGGTGCAGGTAGAGATCGACACCCTTCGCATTGATCTCGGTGAGGAAGCCGACGAGATTTTGCAGTGAGCGTCCGAGGCGATCCACTGCCCAACTCGCCACCATGTCGATCTCACGGCGGGCTACTGCCTTCATCAAGGCATCGTAGCCGGGACGCTGATCCCGTCCCTTTGCACCACTGATGCCGAGGTCGGTGAACTCTGCGACGACTTCCCAGCTATTCCGCTGGGCGACGGCGAGGAGTTCGAGGCGCTGGTTCTCGGTGGTTTGCTGATCGGTTGAGACCCGGGTGTAGAGGGCGATGCGCTTCATCGCATGTATTATACATCGACTCCGGCGATTATTGAACAAAATATAATCGGAATGTGCGATCAATCATCGCCTTTGAAGTCATCCCAGTTGAGTTGGAGTTGGTCGCCCTTCACCTTGGGGAGCGCCTTGCGGTCGATCATCTTACCCTGCACTTCGAAGTCGGCATCGATCTTCACGATCAGCACCTTGCTGAAGTTGCGCTTGAGATTGAGGGTGACGATGTTGTTGCTCTTGAAGGGCGTGATGGTCTTCACTTCCACAAGGTCGTTGCCGAGCCTGCCATCCGACCCTTGCGCGTAGTTGCGGTGGAGTTTGATCCCGTAGGTGATCGCCCCGTAGAGTTCGCCGAGGTCGCCATAGACTTGGAGGTGGCGTCCGGTGAGGAGGTGATAGTGCTGGGCCGTTGACAGCAGCTCTTCGAAGACTGGAACCAGTTCGATGTCGGCGTTGGGATATTGGGCTTCCAACTCCAACCGTTCGAGGTGCGAGTTGATCTCAGTCCAAGTGATCCATTCGCCATCGTCATAGATGGCGTTGTCGTCATTCCACATATCTGTTGGGCCGTGCATCATAGTGGCCGGACATTAGTCCTTCGCCAGTTAACGGCCATCCCTAAATCAAACATATCTGGAATGGCAAAATCCGGACGGTCAGATTGACGGTTTTCCGGGCCGTTTGAGAGGCCTTTGGGGGGGGGGGGAGGGTTATGGAATGGGTGTCCGTTCGCCGATCTAGCCGGGTCGGGCGCCCTAACGGTCGCCTTTTCCTTCATAGACATGGGAACGAGGCAATGACCTGCCTTCATCTTGGTCCACCTCGAAAAAACGACATCTTCACAAAAACGAACCCGGCGAAATCGCCGGCATCGCTTGTGATGTCGGGATTTCTCCAAGGGTTCGGAAGAGCGCTTCTGGGCGCAGCCCCGCTGCGCTGAAACGCCCACCCTTCCATTATGACGGGCATGGTTACCCAGATTTAGCAGCGGGCCCAAGGCCCGCATCCAAATCTATCTGACCATAGGCAAGGTCGTGGCAACTCGTGACCAAACTTCGCTCCGCCGCAAGCGACGTATCGAAGTTCAGTCTCTCGCTGCCAGACCTGCTTTGAAAGAGCTGAATTGAACACGTCGTGTCCGTCGTAATTCTTACTTCTTTTGGAGAAATAGAGCGGACACATCCAAATAGACTGGCGAACGGACGAAATAATATTGCGCGCGCCATATAACAAGTTATATAAGGAGACATCAAATTAACAACACAGGAGTTGCATGAAAATACACATTGATGAATCCCCCGCTGGTAGCGGGAAAACATATAGGCAAATCGAAGGTATCACTGCGAATAAAGGTAGGACTTTATTCATTGTCGAGCGCATTGAGCGTTTCTCTGAACTTCAGCGGGACATCGAACGGGAAGCCGCCAAGCGGGGCACCCGGCCCATCATCGTCCAGATCAGTAGTCAGGATGATGCGTGGCGAAGCTCGGTCAGTCGCCGGATCGAGGAACTGCCGGAGGACTACCGCAACTACGATCACGTAATCGTCCTCGCTACTCACGCCGCCATGTTGCGCAGCGACTGAAGCGCCCCGGGTTTTCCGGAGGCTCCAATTTGTGAGCAGG
>NZ_JALHLE010000037.1 GCF_022832385.1 Novosphingobium album (ex Hu et al. 2023) | reverse complement strand
GTGCAGCCGCGGCGTCGCGCGTGTGAAACGCTGCCGCGGTTCTGGCCGAAGCGGTGCCAGCACGCGGGGCAGGGACGGCGTGGCTTGTGCAGGCACCGCCTCGCTGCTGTCCCGGCGCGCAGCGGAAACCGCGACGTCGATGGTCGAGGCGCTGAACGCGGAGCCGGGCGGGCGATCGAGCGGCGCGCGGATCGGTGCGGCGGATTGCAGCCCGATCACGGCGAGCACCAGCAGCGTCCAGAAACGCAGGTGTGCCAGTGAGGAAAGCCGCCGGGTCATGCGGAGCAAGCTCGGGCACTCCGGCTGGCAAGGGCAAGTTCCGCGCCCTCAACGCCGCTCGTAACGGACCAGACCCGGTCCCAGAACATTGGCGCTGATGTTCATGGCATCGCCTGACCAGTCGGCGACGAAAGCGCTGTGGCGGTCGATCCCGGGGGCGAAGCGGGCATTGTTGTCTTCCACGGCCAGTCCGTTCGAGGTGTGGCTACGGTGTTCCGCCGCGACGGCGATGAAGGCGGAGTAGTTCTCCTTGTCACGCCCCTGCACGAACCAGTTGCCCGCGATGCGGCCGGTTGAGCCCTCGGGCAGGTCGATCATGTAGTTGGTGCCGCGTCCCTGCGAATCGTCGAAGCTGCAGTTGAGGATGGCGGCGCGCGCCGCGCGGCTCTTGACGTAGTGGCCGCCGGCACCCGCTTCGAAGCGGCTGCGGGTAACGGCCAGGGCGCCGTAGTCGCCAATGTAGATCGAATGCGCGCAGCCCGATCCCTCGCAGGTGCCGAGGCGGGTGAACGTGGACTTGTCGATAGTGATCGTGCTGCCCGTATCTGCACCCGTGAGGATGCCCTGTTCGCTGTCGCGGAACCACGATTGCGAGACGGTGAGGTCGCCGTGCTCCAGCCGGATACCGGCTCCGTTCTTGTCGGGCACGCGCATGTTGGCGAATACGAGACCTTCCACGGTGGCACTGCGCCCGCGCAGGACCAGCGCGGCCTTTCCTTCGCAGACGACACCCTCCAGTACCGACTGGCCGGGCACTGCCGCTTCATACGTCACCTCGCCGCCCGTCTGGACGGCACAGTCGGCAAAGCGCAGCGCGGCGAAGCGGATCGTGCCGCGCCCGTTGCCGATCGCATCCACGGCGTCCTGAAGGCGATTGTAGCTGCGTCCGGTCTCGACCACGGTATAGGGCGCGGTCTGGGCGGAGGAATGAGCAGCCGGAAAGGCGGTGCACAGCAGCGCTGCAGAGGCGAGCGTGAGTCGGGCGAAGCGTGTCATGCGGCCATTGTACCGCGCACGCCTCGCCAAGGTGTAAACGCGCCAGGCGGCGCGGAAAGCTACCGCTTCAACTAAGCGCTCCGCGCGTTGTCGCCGTAGACCGGAAAGACACTCGCTTCGCCATAATTGCCGATGGGCGCGACCTTCTTGAGCGTCTCCATGTCGGTCCCGCCAATATCGAAGTCTACTTCGGCATTGCTGCGCATGTGCGCGGGATTGGCGGTCTTGGGCAGCGGCAGCATGCCAAGCTGCAGGCAATAGCGGATCGCAAGCTGGGCTGTACTCACGCCATACGCGGCCGCCATCGAAACGAGCACCTCGCTGCGCAGGATTTCCCCGTGTCCAAACGGCGAATAGGCTTCGACGAGGATGCCGTTGCTCTGAATATAGTCAATCAGCCCCAGGGGCGTGTTGCTGACATGGGCGAGGATCTGGTTGACCGCCGGCCGCACCGAGCCGTTTTCAAGGATATTGTCGAGGTCCACCTGTTCGAAATTGGAGAGGCCGATCGCACGGATCTTGCCTGCCTGAAGCGCCTCTTCGAGGGCCCGCCATGCCTGCAGGTTGCCTTCGAGGAAGTGCTCTCCCTTACGAAACTCGGCCCAGGGCTGCGGACTATGGATGATCATCATGTCGATGGCGTCCAGTCCCAGCGTTTGCAGAGAACCGCCGATCGCCTGACGTGCTTCATCGAGGGTCTTGATTTCCGCCGCAAGCTTGGTGGTGACGAACAGCTCGTGCCGCGGAATGCCGCAGGTGCGAATGCCTCCGCCGACGCCGCGCTCATTGCCGTAAGCCTGTGCCGTGTCGAAATGGCGGTAGCCGATGGCAGCTGCGTCGCGCACGGCCTGCGCTGCGTCGTCGTCCTCGATGAACCAGGTTCCAAGGCCAAGCCTGGGGATCGTGATCCCGTTGTTCAGAGTATACGTTTCGTTCAGCATTGATCTTCTCTTTCAGTATTCTTCGGGATCTCGTGGGCCAGAGCCGTATCCGGGCTGCTTGGTGAGGCCGCTCCACTTGCCAGCGATGTCCGGCTCGTAGACCCTTGCCATCCAGTCGCCGGGCGGCACCTCCTCGATGCCGATGGACACCGATCCCTCGCCGTAGCCAAGAATGTGCGCCACGCGCTCAGTCTTTCATGACAGGCGCGAGATATTCCTCGTCCGTCACCTTCTCCATCCAGGTGACGTTCCTGCCGTCGAGCGTCTCCTGCAGGGCGATATGGGTCATGCCCGCATGGGGCGTCGCGCCGTGCCAGTGCTTCTTGTCGGCAGGGCACCAGAGCTGGTCGCCTGCAAAAAACTCGTACTTCCCGCCGCCATCGATCTGCGTCCAGCCCACGCCTTCGGTGACTATCAGGGTCTGCCCCATCGGGTGCGTGTGCCAGGCCGTGCGTGCGCCGGGTTCGAAGTGCACGATTGCCCCGGTCAGGCGGGATGGCTCATCCCGCTTGAACTGGCCGGTGATCGTGGCCTTGCCGGTGAAATAATCTTCCGGTCCCTCGACGGTCACGAGGTCGGCCTTGCGCGTGATGTTCATGTTTGTTGCTCCGTCTTCGGCAGGGACAACTCCCGCAGGCAGAGAGGCTGCCGCGGCCAGTGGGATGAGTAAGGTAGCGATGGCCATGGGGCTGCTCCCGGCGGGGCATCCGCTTCGGGTGCCTTGTGGAATTCAATCTAGAGACATGAAGGGCGCGCGATTAGGCAGTTTGCAGGCAATGAACTGATGAGTCTGACTCAACAGTGTGTTATGCAGCGGCATGCAGATCAGCCGCGCAGACCTTGCCGACTTCGCCTATTTCATGGCCATTGCCCGGCATCGCAGTTTCCGCCAGGCAGCGCTGGAAATGGGCGTCACGCCATCAGCCCTGAGTCATGCCATGGCGGCGCTGGAAGCCCGACGCGGCGTGCGATTGTTGAACAGAACTACCCGGAGCGTGACACTTACCGCGGCTGGAGAGGACTTGCGTGCCATGATCGGCGGCCCTCTGGAACGGATTGCGGAGGCATCGGAAAACCTCAACCGCTTTCGTGATGCCCCTGCGGGCCGGGTGCGGATCAACGTGTTGGAGGATGCCGTAGCGCTGCTGCTGGATCCTGTGATGCCGCTGTTTGTCGATCGCTATCCCGATGTCAGCATCGATATCAGCGTCAGCAACCGCATGATCGACGTTATCGCGGGCGGGTTCGATGCCGGAATCCGTTATGGCGGCACGGTACCGGAAGACATGGTGGCGCGGCGGCTTTCTCCTGCAATTCGCTGGATGGCAGCGGCGTCTCCTGCCTATCTGGAACGGTTCGGCGCACCATCCCATCCTCGCGACCTCAAACACCATCGCTGCATCGGCATCAGGCTGGGCAATGATCAACTCTACAAATGGGAATTTGAGCGCGGCGTCGAAGCCGTCGAGGTCGCCACGCCCGGCCCTTTGACAGTGAACGAGAGCCATGCCGCACTCGGCTTTGGCCGCGCGGGCGTGGGAATTATTTACAGCGCAGAGCCGGTATTGCGCGGCGATCTCGCGAACGGTGCGCTGGTGCCTGTCCTGCCCGAGTGGTCATCGATGGGCGAGGGTTTCCACGTCTATTACCCCGGTCGCCGCCAGGTGCCCGCCGCGTTGCGGCTTCTGATCGACCTGATCCGGGAATTGCGGCCGCTCGGGTTGTGAGGACATTGGCGCACATCGCAAGTCAGCCGCGATCACGCCATGTGCTGCGCGTCGGACATCGCAGTCCCTCCGGAAAAGCGATATCACTTCAATCAATTCCAGAGGCCGTTTCAATTTGACTTGAAACAAGAGCGATTCGGTCTTAAAAATGAGATGCGGGCCGGGCCCCTCTGGCGTGTTGTTAGTTCCGAAAGGGTTCGGATCAAAACTGCAGCACGTGATGTCGGACCGCATCGGGTGAGTACCGATGCAGGATCCGGCCATTTTACCAAAGGATCCATTCAGGCCCGTGAGTTTTCGCGGGCAGGCATCTCCTCTCCCGATCGGACCAACCCAGTTCGACAGGGAAATTGAAATGACCGATCGTATGTTCCGGCTGCTTGAGCTTCACCAGAAGCTGGACGCCTTGCTGGCCAAGGCCAGGAAAAGGCGGATTCCGGACCCGTTGGAAATTGCGAGACTGAGACAGCGCAAATTGCACCTCAGGGGCAGGCTGGCGCGGTTGCTGTACCCCCCGGCAGCCAGCGCGATGAGTCTGTAACCTGCGCGCCGGCGCGTAGCCCCCCTTCCAGCGCGCCGGCGCGACCCGTTTTCTCGTTTCGAGTACTTCAAAATGGAATTTATGTTTGCAAGCTGGCTGGGCACCCCGGCCTGGTTCTGGCTGGCCTTTGCCGCCATCGTGCTGCTTCTGACCGCGTTCGACCTCGGCGTCCTTCACAAGGAGGACCGCGAGATGGGCATCCGCGAATCGCTGAAGCTCTCGGTCTTCTACATTGCCGTCGCCATGCTGTTCGGGGGCTGGGTGTGGTGGGCCAAGGGCAGTGCCTCGGGCATGGAATACTTCACCGGCTATTTCATCGAGAAGGCGCTCTCGATCGACAACGTCTTCGTGATCTCGATGATCTTCGGCTTCTTCGCGATCGCGCCCAAATACCAGTATCGCGCGCTGCTCTGGGGCATTCTCGCGGTGATCGTGCTACGCGGCCTCATGATCGCGGGCGGTGCGGCGCTGATCTCGCAGGCCTACTGGGTGATGTACCTGTTCGCCGCGTTCCTGATCGCCACCGGCGTGAAGATGCTGCTGACCGGCGATCATGATCCCGACATCGGCAACAACCCGGCGATCCGCTGGATTTCGCGACACATGCGCGTGACGAGGGCGCATCACGGTGCGCATTTCTTCGTGAAGGAGCGGGATGCCTCGGGCCGGATGGTCCGCGCGGTGACGCCGCTGTTCCTGGCGCTGGTGGTGATCAACCTGGCGGACCTCGTGTTCGCGGTGGACTCGGTGCCCGCGATTTTCTCTATCACGACCGACACCTTCATCGTCTACACCTCGAACATCATGGCGATCCTGGGCCTGCGCGCGCTCTATTTCGCGCTGGCGGCGATGGTGCATCGCTTCCACTACCTGAAGTATGCGCTGGCGCTGGTGCTGGTGTTCATCGGCGGCAAGATTCTGATCGCGGACTTCCTGTTGGGCGGAGCCAAGTTCCCGCCGCTGATCAGCCTGGGCGTGACGATCGGCCTGATCGCGGGCGGCGTCGGCTGGTCGCTGTGGAAGACGCGCGGGGAGGTACCGGCGGCAACCTGAGCCTCAGGACCACCCGGCCCGGATCGCCTCGTGGCGCTGGCGCACGTCGGCGATGTCCGGGCCGGTCAGGTGCTCTTCGGCCTGCTGTGCCAGCAGTTGCACTTCGCGCTCGATCAGCGCGCGGCGGTGGCTGCCGCGCACTTGCCCGGCAGCCTTGGCGAGCGTTTCCAGTGCCACCAGCGCGGAAAGCCGGTTGCTGGCCAGCGCCCCGCGCGCGGCGGTGAAGCCCCTTTCGAGGAAATGTGCAAAGTCGCTCTGCGGCGGCGCGACCGGGCAGTCCGGCCCGTGCGTGTTCCAGCTTTCCGCAGCAAGGTCGCGCCGCCCCAGTTCCGCCGTCGCCGCGCCCAGCCAGTGGGTGGCGGTGATGGCGGTGAAGGGGTCGTTGATGCCGGGAGATAGCGCCCGCAGCGCGATCTCGACCAGCTCGTCGATCGAGAACTCGAGGTCCATTTCCGGCGTGCGGGTGGAGCCGATCGCAAAGGTCTCGCGAATGGCCTGCGCGACCTTGTCAGGCACGGGATCGGCGTCCGTCCGCGCAATCGGGGTGCCGGGATAGACGAAGTCACCGGGGCGCACGGCGAGGCCCACTGTTACCCCGTGCCTGTGCGCGGCATCGGCCAGCACGCCCAGTTCGATCAGCCGCACGTAGCCGGTGCGGTCCGAACGAACCCAGCCGCCGCGCGCGACCGTGCGCACCGGCGGATCGGTTTCGTCCATCTCGGGAAAGCGACGCTCGATCTCCCGCAGCAGGCGCATGCCGATATTCTCGAGCACGGTGTTGATGCGGATGCTCGCCGGAATGTGGTGGAGGAAATAGACCAGCACACCCACCGAGGCGATCATCAGAACGTAGGCCACGAGCAATGCAAGCTGCGGCACGAAACCGTTGTCCACTGGCGTTGCATCCCCGGTCCGCACCGCGCGCAGTACGGTAATGGCATAGACAAAAGTGCCGATGAACATCGCGAGGCTGAGCTGGTTGCCTTTGTCTTCCATGAAGTTGGTCAGCAGCCGCGGTCCATAGTTGCCGCTGGCATAGGCAACGGCGGCAATGGTGATCGAGAACACGGTCGCCGCCACGCCGATCATCGCGCTCGACAGCACTGTCAGCATGTTGCTGGCCCCTTCGGGCCGGGCAGGCACGATCCAGTGAGACCGGCTCAGCCATTCCGATGCGCCGATGCGGTCGACGTGGATCAGCAGCGTGGCCAGCGCCAGTGCGGCCAAGGCAAACAGGGCGTGATAGAACCAGTAGCTGGCACGGATCGAAAGCCAGTTCGAACGCAGGCTGGCAAGCATGGGGCCCTCCTTGTGTTGCCTAGGGTCAGGACCCATTATTCACGCCATCGAGGCGCCCGAATGGCGAACATGTCGGGCCAAATTGTCCGCCGGGAAGGCTGGTTGCCTTTCCCAGGGCGATTTTGTTCGAGATGGAAGCCATGCGGGGTTCCCGCAGGTATTTGACCAAAATGGCCCCCCCCCGCGTCGAGACTTCTTGAAATATTGACATCTTCCTTTGCCTTCTCTCCTTGCGCTGAGCCATTTTGCCTCAAACCTCGATGGCGTGAATAATGGGTCCTGACCCTAGTGCACGAAAGCAGTCATTGTTCCGGCCCATGAAATTTTGCGGGTGCACAATCCGGGACTGGCGGCTAGGTCCCGGTGATGGCAGACGCCCCCGTTTTCCCGCCCAGAGCCGCTCCGGTCCCGACTAGCCCAAACATGGCAGGCCATGCCTGGACTGCTCGCCATCTCGGCGGGCTGCTGCTGGCCAACTTCGCGCTCTCGCTGGGCGGGTGGCTGGTGCGGCTGTCGGATACCGGGCCGGTAGCCGCCGGATTCTGGCGCCTGCTGCTGGCCTTGCCGGTGCTGATGATCCTCGCGCAGCGCGAGCCCGCGGCGCAGCGGCTGGTCCGGGGCGGGGCGCTTGCCATGGTGCTGGGCGCGGGCGTGTTCTTCGGGCTGGACCTTGCCGCATGGCACATCGGCATCGAGTTGACCAAGCTCGGCAATGCTTCGCTGTTCGCCAACGGCGGCAGCCTGATCGTCATGGTCTGGGGGCTGGTGACCGCGCGCCGCGCGCCACGGGTGCTGGAACTGACCGCAATTGCCGCGGCGCTGGGCGGCGCAGCGCTGCTGATGGGCGGTTCGCTGGAAATCAGCAGTTCGAACCTGTCCGGGGACCTGCTTAGCGCGCTCGCCGGGCTGTTCTATGCGTTCTACATCCTGATGCTGAATTCGGTGCGTTCGAAGCTCGGGCAGTTCTCGGTGCTGGTCTGGTCGGTCTGCGCCGGTATTCCGGTCCTGCTCCTGATCGCGGTGCTGAGGGGCGAGGCGATCATGCCGCACGACTGGACGCCGCTGGTCGCGCTAGCCTTCTCGAGCCAGCTGGTGGGGCAGGGGCTGCTGATCTATTCGCTGCGCCACTTCCCGCCTCTGGTGATCGGCCTTGCCCTGCTGACCCAGCCTGCGGTCGCGGCGACCATGGGCTGGCTGGCCTTCGGCGAGACCCTGACCGCGCTCGATGTGGTGGGTATGGTGCTGCTGGCCTCGGCGCTGGTCATGGCCCGGCTCGGCGACAGGGGCTGAACCGGTGGCGCGCCTGATCCTCTTCAACAAGCCTTACGAGGTGCTTTCGCAGTTCACCGACGCGAAGTCTCCCAGCCCGCGCGCGACGCTTTCGGATTTCATTGATGTTCCGGGCGTCTATCCGGCCGGCCGCCTCGACCGGGACAGCGAGGGGCTGCTGCTGCTGACCGATGACGGCCGCCTTCAGGCGCGGATTGCCGATCCGAAATTCAAACTGCCCAAGACCTATCTGGTGCAGGTGGAGGGCCAGCCGGACGAAGCCGCGCTGGCTGCGTTGCGCAAGGGCGTGATGCTCAAGGACGGCATGACCCGCCCGGCCGATGTGCGCCGCATCGCCGATCCGGAACTGTGGCCGCGCAATCCGCCGGTGCGTTTCCGCAAGTCAGTGCCTGATTGCTGGATCGAACTCACCATCCGCGAAGGCCGCAACCGGCAGGTGCGCCGCATGACCGCCGCCGTGGGGTGCCCCACGCTGCGGCTGGTGCGCTGGCGCATCGGCGACTGGACGCTCGACGGCATCGCACCGGGAGACTGGCGGCAGGTTGATAGCGGGTGAGAATTTCCTGCGGACTAAATGTAAAACTTTAAATATAGTATGTGCACTATAGCTAAAATTATACATAGTATTTCTATTTATCTCTAAATATATGACAATTGATTTCATTTAATTTGTGTTGCTGTGGTCCTCTAACGGCATTACCTGCTTCGACGGGTCGATTTCCGGTTGATTCCAAAACTCAGAATACTGGGGTTGGAGCGATGGAAGGACTTCGAAAATGCCCAATAATCATCATGGACTTAAGCCGTTTGCCGGCCTCTCGAAATTGTGCAGTCACGGGACGATGCGCAGCGACCGTTTCGGCCGCATTCTGCCGTCCGCGCCGCCGCTTTATATCGATCCGCAGGCTCTGGAAGCGATCGGCGCCAAGAACGGCCCGATGCAACATTCCGGAGCAGCGCTGAAGACCCAGGCGGTGCCGGTTGCCCATATCTTCTTCGGCCAGTTCATCGACCATGACATCACGCTGGACGTGACGAGCAGCTTTGCCCGGCTGGACCGGGCGGAAGACACCACCAACGTTCGCACGCCGACGCTCGATCTGGATTGCATCTATGGGGATGGTCCTGAAGGCAGTCCGTTCCTCTATTATCACCAGCAACCCAAATACAACGGGGTGAAGCTGCTGACCGGGGCTGACATGCCTTCCGCGACACCCGAGCAGGCCGAAGACCTGATGCGTTCGCCGCACGGGCGCGCGATTATCGGGGATCCGCGCAACGATGAAAATCGCATCGTCTCGCAGTTGCAGCTGGGCATGATCCGATTCCACAACAAGGTTGTCGATCACTTCGACGCGGCGGGTGTGTCCGGCGGCGAACTGTTCGAGACGGCCTACCGTGCGGTTCGCTGGCATTACCAGTGGATCGTCGTGAATGACTTCCTCAAGGCTGTCGTGGGGGCGCCATTGCTGGCAGACATTCTCGGCCACGGACGGAAAATCTACCGGCCCGAACACTGCACGTTCAATGCAGCTTATGGCGGCGGGCCGTTCATCCCGGTCGAATTCTCCGTCGCAGCCTACCGTTTCGGGCACTCGATGATCCCGCAGCGGATCCAGATTCAACCGGGCAAACCGGCACTCGAGGTTTTCGGGCCGACACTGGGCCTCGGGTTCAGCCCGCTGACCGATCCCGATGCCGTGGTGAACTGGAAGCAGGTGCTCGACCTCAGCGATCCGACAGTGGATCACGCCGACCAGCTCGATGCGAAGCTGGCAAAGGACCTGCTGGACCTGCCGTTCGTGGGAGCTGGCGGGGTCAAGTCGCTGGCGGTGCGCAACCTCCTGCGCGGGCAGGCGTTCCTGCTGCCTTCCGGCGAAAGTGTCGCGGAAACCTGCGAGCGGACGGTTGCCGAAATCGCTGCCGTCAGTGCCAAGGCGAAGGCGCTGGCCGCGAGCGCGGGTCATGCGGGCGCCCTCGACGCCGGGACTCCGCTCTGGCTCTACATTCTGATCGAGGCGGGCGAGATCGGTCAGGAGAAATCGCCCGGCACTTTCGTCAAGGGCGAGGGGCTGGGGCCGGTCGGTGGCCGGATTGTCGCAGAAACCCTGATCGGATTGCAGGAGCTTGATCCCCACAGCTATCTGGGCAGTGACCGCAGCTGGTCACCAGCAACGGCTCCCTTGAAGTCCGGCGGCGTAACCACGCTGCTTGATCTGATGACCTATTGAGCGACACGGTGCGGGCATTGCAGGCGAAGAGGGGGCGCCCTTCTTCGCCTGCAAGGCGATGTCCTGCCGATTCGGCCGGTGGGCAATTGTGTGCCCTGGGTTCTCCTGACAACACTTCCCTGCGTGGTTCGGGAATGGGAAGTGCCCTTTGGCATGCCGGGTGTAAAAGGCGTTGCATTGAAGTATTTTATTGTTTGATGGCATGTTTCTGAAAAATGTATTGTTTCAGTTAAATGAACTTTTTCTGACATTTATTATTCTGATAACCATCAAATTTAATTCTGCAACATCCCTATACGATGCCTTTCAGGAAAGCTCGCCGGGCTGGCTGGGCAGACAGGAGGCGTCGATGAGCGAAGAACTTGGCGAGACCGGGCTTTCGCCCTGGGGCATGTTTCTGGGAGCGGATCCCATCGTCCAGATTGTGATGGCGGCGCTTGTGTTCGCGTCGCTGGTGACCTGGACGATCCTGTTCGCAAAAGGCTTTGCGATGCGTCGGGAAGTGCAGCGACTGAAGGATTCGATTGCCATGCTAAGGGCAGCGCCCCGGCTTGAAAGCATCAGGGAGGACTTGCCGTCGCAGTCCGTCAGGGATCTGGTTGCCGATGCGCGAGAGGAACTGGCAGCGTCCGTGAAGGCGGACATTCTCGATCAGGCCGGGGCTCGCGTCGCGGTGGGGCTGGAACGTATCGTAGCTGCCAATTCGCGTCAGGTCGGCTTCGGCGTCGGTACGGTTGCGACCATTGGCTCGACGGCGCCGTTTGTAGGCCTGTTCGGCACCGTGTGGGGCATCATGAACAGCTTCGTTGGCATCGCCAGGACGCATACCACCAACCTCGCGGTCGTAGCGCCGGGCATCGCCGAGGCTCTGCTCGCCACGGCCTGCGGCCTCGTGGCCGCCATTCCGGCTGTGATCATCTACAACCACCTGACCCGCGACGTGGGCCGCTACAAGGCGATGGTGGGCGATGCCAGCGCCATGGTCATCCGGCTGACCTCGCGCGAGCTGGAACTGCTGGCCCGCGAACACCACGAGGGTGCCCCGAACGGCTCGGGCGAGGCAGGGCTTGTCACTGGCGGTAACGCAGACCGCGTGCCCGCTTTCCAGGACTGAAGGAGCAAGCGACATGGCGATGAGTCTGGGCAGCGGCGATTCCGAAGATTTCGGCGAAATGCATGAAATCAACGTGACGCCATTCATCGACGTCATGCTGGTGCTGCTGATCATCTTCATGGTGGCAGCGCCGCTTTCCACGGTGGACATCAAGGTGGACCTGCCGACGGCTGCCGCGCCGCCGCAGAACCGGCCGGAAAAGCCGGTCTATGTCACCCTTTCCCGCGATCTGGTGGTGAGCGTGGGCGATACCGCCACCACGTCCGCCACGTTCGGCAAGGTTCTCTATGACGCCACTGGCGGCAAGACCGACACCCGCATTTTCGTGCGGGGAGACCAGTCGGTGGCCTATGGCGATCTCATGAACCTGCTCGATATCCTGCGCACGGCAGGATTCCGGCGCGTGGCGCTGGTCAGCCTGGAAAAGGTCGCGAACTGACCGTGTGGAGGCAGGCATGACGAATGCGGCATTGGGCGCACCAGCAGGCTGGGCCAGCTCTGCAGTTCCGGACTGGCATCGCAGGGAATGGGGCGCGGGCATGGTGGGGGCGAGCGTGCTCCACGCCGGGCTTGCGCTGGCAGTGATCGCAGCGGCTACCATAGCCCGTGACCAGTTTCTCGAACGCCCCGAACTGACCATCGAACTGGACATGGGCGCCGTGGCGCCGCCGCCGATGCTGGAACAGGCCGAAGGAGCTGGCGGCGGTGGCGCGGGCGGCGCGATCGCTTCGCCCGAACCGCTCAAGGCACCCGCCGTGCCGCTTCCACCGCTGGTGCCGCCCGAGTTCATCGAGCCGGTGGAAGGTGCCCCGGTGGTGCGCACCGAAGGCCCGCCTCCGGTCGGCTATGGCGCAGGCTTCGGCGGTGGCATGGGCGGCGGTATTGGCGGTGGCATCGGGAAAGGCGTAGGAACGGGCACGGCCACTGGCGTGGACATCAAGCCAAGGCCCGAGACACCGGTGCAGGCCGGGGCGCATTACGATCAGGTGTCGACTG
>NZ_JALHLE010000036.1 GCF_022832385.1 Novosphingobium album (ex Hu et al. 2023) | reverse complement strand
AAGGCGTAGGAACGGGCACGGCCACTGGCGTGGACATCAAGCCAAGGCCCGAGACACCGGTGCAGGCCGGGGCGCATTACGATCAGGTGTCGACTGCGGTCTATTCGAGCCTGATCCGCTATCCGCAAGCCGCGCTGGATGACGGACTGGAAGGCATTGGCGGGCTGAGCGTGGTCGTGACCGGTGACGGCAAGGTGCTCAGCTGGGGGATCGAGCAATCGACCGGCCACTCGGTACTCGACAAGGAAATCAGCCGCGTCGCGCGCAAGGTCCGGTCACTCGACCCGATCCCCGGCCTGTCCGCAAGCAAGCGCGCGATCGTCCACGTGAAGATCTTCTTCCACATCGTGAACTGATACGGGGCCCTTGGTGTCTCGAATAACGGCCCGGTCTCGCTACCGCCCCCATTTTCGCTGCGTTTTCCCGTACCGCATCTTGCGCGTTCCTAGCTTTCCTTCGTTGCTGCGCCCTACCTTGGGTGCCTTGTGCTCGCCCTCCGGCAGGCCCAGTTCCGTCGCCTCCAGCCGCCGGATTTCGTCGCGCAGCCGGCCGGCCTCCTCGAACTCCAGGTCGGCCGCCGCTGCGCGCATGCGGCCTTCGAGTTCCTCGATGTAGGCGCGCAGGTTGTGGCCGACGAGGTTGTTGCGCTCGTTGTCTTCCAGCTCGACCACCACGCCGTCTCGGCTTGCGGTGTCCGCCACGATATCCGCGATGCGGCGCTTGATCGTTTGCGGGGTGATGCCGTGTTCGGCGTTGTATTCTTCCTGCTTGGCGCGGCGGCGGTCGGTTTCGGCGATGGCGCGTTCCATCGAGCCGGTCATGCGGTCGGCATAGAGGATCACGCGGCCATCGACGTTACGCGCGGCGCGGCCGATGGTCTGGATGAGCGAGGTCTCTGAGCGCAGGAAGCCTTCCTTGTCGGCATCGAGGATGCACACGAGGCCGCATTCGGGAATGTCGAGGCCCTCGCGCAGCAGGTTGATGCCCACCAGCACGTCATAGACGCCCATGCGCAGATCGCGGATCAGTTCGATGCGCTCCAGCGTCTCGACGTCGGAGTGCATGTAGCGCACGCGCACGCCCGCCTCGTGCATGAATTCGGTAAGGTCCTCGGCCATGCGCTTGGTAAGGGTGGTGACGAGCGTGCGGTAGCCCTTGGCCGCCGTTTCCTTGCACTCGGCGATGCAGTCCTGCACCTGATCCTCGACGGGGCGGATCTCTACTGGCGGGTCGATCAACCCGGTGGGGCGGATCACCTGTTCGGCGAAGACGCCGCCGGTCTGCTCCATTTCCCAGCCGCCGGGCGTGGCCGAGACGGCGACCGTCTGCGGGCGCATCGCGTCCCATTCGTTGAAGCGCAGCGGGCGGTTGTCGATGCAGCTGGGCAGGCGGAATCCGTATTCGGCCAGCGTCAACTTGCGCCGGTGGTCGCCGCGCGCCATCGCGCCGATCTGCGGCACCGTCTGGTGGCTTTCGTCGACGAACAGCAGCGCATTGTCGGGCAGGTATTCAAACAGCGTCGGCGGCGGCTCGCCGGGCAGGCGGCCGGTGAGGAAGCGCGAATAGTTCTCGATCCCCGCGCACGATCCGGTGGCGGCGATCATCTCCAGATCGAAATTGGTGCGCTGTTCCAGCCGCTGCGCTTCGAGCAGCTTGCCTTCGGTCTCCAGTTCCTTGAGTCGCTCGGTCAGTTCGAAGCGGATGGCGTCCGCCGCCTGCTTCATCGTCGGGCCGGGCGTGACGTAGTGCGAGTTCGCGTAGATACGCACTTTGTCGAGGGTTGTGCCCTTCTTCCCGGTGAGCGGATCAAACTCGGCGATCTCCTCGATCTCATCGCCGAAGAAGGACACGCGCCATGCCATGTCCTCGTAGTGTGACGGGAAGATTTCCAGATTGTCGCCGCGCACGCGAAAGTTGCCGCGTGCGAAGGCATGGTCGTTACGTTTGTACTGCAGGGCGACGAGCTTGTGGATGATCTCGCGCTGGTCCTGCTCCTTGCCCGCAACAAGGTCGAAGATCATCGCCGAATAGGTCTCGACCGAGCCGATGCCGTAGAGGCACGAGACCGAGGCGACGATGATCACGTCGTCGCGTTCGAGCAGGGCGCGGGTGGCTGAGTGGCGCATCCGGTCGATCGCCTCGTTCACCGAGCTTTCCTTCTCGATGTAGGTGTCTGACCGGGGAACGTAGGCCTCGGGCTGGTAGTAGTCGTAGTACGAGACGAAATATTCGACCGCGTTCTCGGGAAAGAAGTCCTTCATCTCACCATAGAGCTGCGCGGCGAGGATCTTGTTGGGGGCGAGGATCAGCGCCGGGCGCTGCAGTTCCTCGATCACCTTGGCCATCGTGAAGGTCTTGCCCGATCCGGTGACGCCGAGCAGCACCTGCGTCTTCTCGCCTTCCAGCGCGGAGGCGGTGAGTTCGGCGATCGCGGTGGGCTGGTCGCCGGCCGGTGCATAGTCCGAAACGATCTGGAACCTCTTGCCCGGCAGCGACTTTTCCGGGCGCTGCGGCTTGTGCGGGACGAAGCTGCCCGAGGTGTTCGGTTCCTCGAGTCCGCGGCGGATGATGAGTTCGGCCATGGCGGAACATATGGAGTATGTGTTCGTCCGCCGCAATGTGTCACTGGCCGATCCGCCATTGGCAGCGGGCAGGGGCAGTGATAGCTCTTCGCGCCCTGTTTCGGGGCCTGTGCGGCGGAGGAAGTGCAATATGCGGAAAGTTTCGATGGCGGATGTGATGCGCAAGAGTGCAGCTGGTGCCACTATGGGAGCGGTGATGCTGACGCTGGCGGCCTGCGGCTCCAAGGAAGAGGCACCGGGCGAAAGCACTGCCGCGTCCGGCGAGACCCGATCCGCAGATGATGTCGCGCACGAAGCCGCCAAGCTCAATCGGCCCAAGCCTGGCTCTTACAAGCAGACGATCGAGATCCTCGACATGGAAATTCCCGGGCTGCCCAAGGAAGCTGCCGGCCAGATGAAGGCGATGACGGGCAAGCCGCAGGTGCAGACCATCTGCATCACCGACGCGGATACCGAGAAGGGCTACAAGGAAATGCTTCAGAACGTCGGCAAGGGCGGCGACTGCACCTATTCGAAGTTCGACGTTGCGGGCGGCCGTCTCGATGCCCAGATGCACTGCAAGACCGAAGGGCAAGGCGAGGCGACGATGACCATGAACGGTACCGTCAGCGAAACCGGTTCGGACGTGATGGTCGGCATGGACGTCACCGGCGGGCAGCAGCCGATGGGCGCCATGAAGATGAAGATGCACCTGACGACGGAGCGTGTCGGCGATTGTGCCTCCTGATGCAGGCCTGATGAATGAAAGGCCGGAAGACGACGTGAATAGCACCGTGCCGCACCAGCCGGGCTCCTTGCGCGAGGCGATTGCCCGGCGCGCGGCCTTCGTGCGCGAGCCGCACCCGGCAGGTGTGGCCAAGCCTCCGCTGCAACTGATGCTGGCCGAACTGCGCTCGCTCTACCGCGGGCGGAGCAAGGAACCGGCGGTGCAGCCAGCAGCGCATCCGATGCCGGTGATGTTATTGCCGGGTTTCGGCTCGCACCCGCGCCGAATGAAGCCGATGGCCGATGCGCTCGCTGCGGCGGGGCACCACGTTCATGAATGGGGCCTCGGCTTCAATTTCGGTCCGAGCCAGGCCAATTTCGCATTCCTGATGCGCCGGGTCGGCGCGATTGCCCGCCAGTACAAGGCGCCCGTGGCGCTGGTGGGCTGGAGTCTGGGCGGCCTCTTCGCGCGCGAGATTGCGCGGCGTGAACCGGATATGGTGGCCAAGGTCGTGACCATGGGTACGCCCTTTTCGGGCGACCCGCGCGCCAACAATGCCTGGCGTGCCTATCAGGTGGTGACCGGTCATTCGGTGGACGAGCCACCCATCGAGTGCGATTTCTCGGTCAAGCCGCCGGTGCCGACGATTGCCCTGTGGAGCCCGCGCGACGGCATCGTCGCCCCACGCGCAGCTTGCGGCTGGCCGGAGGAGCGTGACCGCGCGGTGTCGATCCGCTGCTCGCATCTCGATTTCTCGAATGCGCCCAAGGTCATTTCGGAGGTCCTCCGGCAGCTGGAGGTGGAGGATTGATTTTCCCTCCCCCGCGCGCAGACTGCGGCAAAGGGAGAGAGAAATATGCCGGAAATCTGGCCAGAAATCTGGAGAGCCGGAGGTTCGAATACCGGGGCCGCGCCTGAACTCGCGCGGGCCATCGAGGCTGAGGGCTGGGACGGCCAGATGTTCATGGATTCGCAGTGCCTCTCGGCCGATCCCTTTGCGCAGATGGGCGTCTGGGCGTGCTCCACGGAGCGTATCAAGCTCTCGACCGGCGTCACCAATCCGTTGACGCGCAACCTCGCGGTCACGGCGGGGGCGGCGGCAACGATTCATGCGATCAGCGGAGGCCGCGCTGTGCTGGGCATTGGCCGGGGCGATTCCGCGCTGGCCTATCTCGGCCACGCGCCGGTAAGCCTCAAGCGTTTCGAACAGGCGATCGGGCACTTGCAGATCCTGCTTTCGGGCGGGGAAGTGCCGTTCGCGGATTTCGGCACGGCGGGCGATGCGCCTCCGGTCCATACCCTGTCGCTGGGTAACCGACCTGAAGCCGTGCGCCTCAATTGGCTTCCCGAGGGGTTGCCTAAGGTTCCGCTCGACGTTGCCGCGACGGGCCCCAGGGTCATCGCGATGTCCGCGCCGGTTGCCGAACGCGTGACGTTCAGCGTTGGAGCCGAACCCCAGCGCATGGGATGGGCCCTCGGCGTCGCCCGCAAGGCCCGCGTTGCAGCCGGTCTGGGCGATGCAGGCATTTCCTACGGTGCCCAGATTGTCGTCGTCTGCCACCCGGACGAGGAGACAGCGATGGAGGTTGCCATGCACATGGCCCCGCCGCTCGCCCGCTTCCAGACCATGCAGGGACAGGTCGGCCCCGCCGATGCTGCGGCCAGCGAGAACCTCGGAAAAATCCGCGAGGGCTACGACATGATGGAGCACGGCAACATTGCCTCTAAGGAGCGCATTGTCGGCGGCGCGCTCACACCGGACTTCGTGAAACGCTTCGCCATCGTCGGCAACCCGGACCACTGCTTTGCGCGCTTGCGCGAGTTGATGGCACTGGGGCTGGACCGGATCGTCGCTGTGGGCCCCGGGTTTTATCCCGCCGGATGGGGCGAGGCGGCAGGACTGTTCGCAAGAGAGGTGCTGCCCGCCCTGAAGGCGGGCTGACGGCAAGGGGAGAGATTTACGCCCGCGGGGCCTGTCTGCGATAGCTGAGGGCTTCGGCCACGTGGATGCGGCTGATGTTCTCCGCACCCGCCAGGTCTGCGATGGTCCGGGCGACGCGGAGGATGCGGGTGTAGCCCCTTGCGGACAATCGCATCGCCTCGGCCGCCTGCATCAGCAACTTGCGGGCGGGCTCGTCGGGCGTGGCGTGGGCGTCGAGCAGGTCGCCGTCGAGTTCGGCATTGGTGCGGCGCCCGGTCCCGTCCAGCCTTGCTGTCTGGATTTGCCGGGCGCGGGCCACTCTTGCGGCCACCTCGACGCTGCCTTCAGCCGGGGGCGGAAGGGCGAGGTCGGCAGCGCGAACCGGGTCGACGTCAACGTGTAGGTCGATGCGGTCGAGCAGCGGTCCGGAGACCTTGCTCTGGTAGTCGGCCGCGCATTTCGGCGCACGCGAGCAGGCCTGCGCCGGATCGCCCAGATGCCCGCAACGGCACGGGTTCATAGCCGCGATCAGTTGTACGCGCGCGGGATAGGTGACGTGCGCATTGGCCCGGGCGACCGTGACTTCGCCAGTCTCCAGCGGCTGACGAAGCGAATCGAGAACCTGCCTCTGGAACTCGGGCAGTTCATCGAGGAAGAGAACCCCCAGGTGCGCCATCGAGACTTCGCCGGGTCGCACCTTCAGCCCGCCGCCTGTCAATGCCGCGATCGAGGCCGAGTGGTGCGGCGCGCGATAAGGGCGGGCACGGCTGATCCTGCCGTCTTCCAGCGTGCCCGCTACCGAGGCGACCATCGAGACTTCCAGCGCTTCGGCAGGCGTGAGCTCGGGAAGTATTCCGGGCAGGCACGAAGCCAGCAGCGACTTGCCCGCACCTGGTGGTCCCGCCATCAGCAGGTTGTGCGCGCCCGCCGCAGCGATCTCCAGTGCACGCCGGGCCGTCTCCTGCCCCTTGACCTGTTTCAGGTCTGGCCCCCGCTCCGGCGGATCGGCCCGGCCAGGAAGGGGCGGAAGTAGAACCTGTCGCCCCTTGAGGTGATTGAGCAGGCTGATCAGGTTGGGTGCCGCCACCACGGGGACGCCACTGGCCCAGCTTGCCTCGCTGCCCTGCGCGGCTGGGCAAATCAGTCCCTTGTCCTGTTCGCTGGCGTGCAGCGCCGCCAGCAGAACCCCGGGCGAGGGGATGATCCGCCCATCGAGGGCAAGCTCACCTACCGCGATGAAATCCGCGATTTGTTCGCCATCGACAATGCCCATGGCGCTCAGCAGGGCGAGCGCCACAGGCAAGTCATAGTGTGAGCCGTCCTTGGGCAGGTCAGCCGGCGAGAGGTTGACCGTGATACGCTTGGGCGGCAGCGCGAGACCCATCGCGGTCAGCGCGGCAGAAACCCGCTGGCGGCTCTCGCTGACCGCCTTGTCGGGCAGGCCGACCAGCGCGAAGGCGGGAAGGCCGGGGGCAATTTGACACTGGACTTCGACCGCTCGGGCTTCCAGGCCGAGATAGGCCACGGTCGAAACCAGCGCGACCACGAGGAGCTCCTCTATTTCTTTGATGTTCTAATTAACAGACTGGCTTTTTCTAACGCATTCAGTGCTGAATGGGCATACTTAATTTATACCTTACAACGTTTTAACCAATTCGCGCATGAATTGGGTAAGGCGGGGCGGCGCAACTTTGATTCATGCGCTCGTCCATTGTTCTCTTCGGGTTGTTGAGTCTGGCTGCTGTGTCCCCTGCGTCGGCCCAGACGATCGACTACGAGGCTGTGGAGGTGGATGCCGACTACATTCACGGCGGTGGCGAGCGCAGCCTTTCCGCACACTGGCAATCGTTGCCCTCTGCACCGGTCCCGGAGGGTCTCGCCAGCTACGGGCCGTTCCGCGTGCTCGATGCAGGCCGCGCCGCGCTGGTCGATGTCACCGATTCGCGCAGCCCGGCCCAGTTCGCCGCGATGCTGCGCGATCACCCCGGCATCGCCGAAATCGAAATGGTCGAATGTCCCGGCACCGAGGATGACCTTGCCAACCTGCGGCTGGGCCGGATGATTCGCGAGCGTGGCCTTGCCACGCACGTTCCCGTTGGCGGTTCGGTTCGTTCGGGCGGCGTGGAGTTGTTCCTGGCCGGGGCTCGCCGCTATGCCGATCCCGGCGCCGAGTTCGCGGTGCATTCCTGGAAGGACGACACCGGACTCGAGGCGGCAGACTATGCGATCAATTCGCCCGAGAACCGCCGGTACCTTGATTACTACACGCAAATGGGCATGAGTCCGCTTGAGGCCGAGGCCTTTTATGCCATGACCAATTCGGTGCCGTTCGAATCGGCCAAGTGGTTCGGCACCGGTACGATGGGCCTGTGGGTCAATCTGGACCGTGACATGCCGGAAAATCTGGCTGCAAACTTGGCCTATCAGGACGTCTCGTCCTTGACTCTCTCTTACAGCTCCAGTAACGGCGCGCGTCTGTAATCGGCTGTCCGCCGCGCGGATGGCCTTTTTTGTTCAGGTCCTTCGGGGCCGATATTGGAATTTCGAGGACTGACATGAAGCGCACTTTCCAGCCCAGCCGCCTTGTCCGCGCCCGCCGTCACGGCTTCCGCGCCCGCACGGCGACCGTCGGTGGCCGCAAGGTGCTTCGCGCCCGCCGCGCCCGCGGCCGCAAGAAGCTCTCGGCGTAATCTGCACGGCTGTGGGCGGGGGCTTCGGCCCTTGCCTTTCGGCACCAGCCCACGCCCCCGTTTGGCCCTTGCGGCGAGGACGGAGGCGTGGGCTGGTGCCGTTTTGCTTGGAGCAGCGGACGAATCGGCCGGTCCGGTTTCCCTGCCCGGGCAATCGCTGTAGACCGCTCGTCATGACCGCCGCCTACCAGACGATGACTCGCCGGTCGGACTTTCTCGCCGCCAATCGCGGCCTGAGAGTCGCGCGTGCCGGATTCGTCCTGCTGGCCAATGCCAATGGCGGGCAGGGGCAGCGGGCAGGCATCACCGTCACCAAGAAGATCGGCAACGCCGTCGTGCGCAACCGCATGAAGCGCCGCTTCCGCGCGCTGCTGCGTGAGGTGCTGCCCGAGCATGGCCTCGTCGATACCGATCATGTGCTGATCGGCCGCGAAAACGGCATCGAGCGTGACTTTGCCTTGCTGCGTGAGGAACTGGTGGCCGCGCTTGGCCGCGCGCGTGACGGCAAGGGCGATCCTGCCCGCCGCAAGGGCGGGCCGCGAAAAGGCCGCCGGTGAAGAAGGTGCTCGCCTTTATCGTCTCGCTGCCGGGCCTGCTGCTGATCGGCATCGCCCGTGCGTGGCAACTGGGGCCTTCGCGCCTGATGCCGCCGACTTGCCGCTACACGCCATCGTGCTCGCAATATGCGATCGAGGCGGTGCGCAGGCACGGTGCGATTAAGGGTGGATGCCTGGCGATATGGCGTCTATTGCGCTGCCAGCCTTGGGGTGGGCACGGGCACGATCCGGTCCCCGACTGAATAACGACTGACGAGAAGCGGGCGGCCAACGGTGCCGCTGCCGACGGGAATACGACAGGAAAAGCCTTCGTGGATAATCAGCGCAACATCATCCTGGCGGTCGTTCTGACCGCGCTTGTCCTCTTCGGATGGGAGGCCGGCGTCGGCTATTTCTATCCGCAGGCCAAGGCACCGGCGCAGGTCGAGCAGTCGGGCAGTACGGCAGACGCCGCAAAGCCGGCGGCCGATGCCAGCAAGATCAAGCCGACCCGCGAGGGTGGCCTGCGCGATGCGGCGGAAGTGGCGCTCGAAAAGCAGGACCTGAAGACCGCACTCACCACGGGCGGCCGCGTGCCGATCGCGGCGCCGGGCCTTTCGGGTTCGATCAACCTCTCCGGTGCGCTGATCGACGATCTGGTGATCAATCGTCACACCGAAACGGTGAAGAAGGGTTCCGGTCCGGTGCGCATCTATTCGCCTGCCGGCACCCCCGCGCAGCAGTTCGCGCAGTTCGGCTGGGTCGGTGACAAGGGCGTGACCCCGGCTGCCCAGACTGTCTGGAGCGCACCCGCCGGTGCCAGGCTGACGCCGTCCACGCCGGTGACGCTGACCTGGGACAACGGCAAGGGGCAGGTCTATTCGATCACGTTCAGGATCGACGACAACTACATGATCACGGCCGACCAGAGCGTGGCCAACAAGAGCGGCGCGCCGGTTTCGGTAAAGCCTTTCGGCCTCGTCAACCGCACTGACGAAACCGCCAGCCTCGATACCTGGAACGTCCATTCCGGTCCGATCGGCGCTTTCGACGGTTCGGTGACCTTCGGCACCAATTACAGCGACGTTTCCGACGCCCAGACGGTCAAGGAGACCGGCAGTACCGACTGGATCGGCTTCACCGACGTCTACTGGATGTCGACGCTGATCCCGGTGAAGGCCAAGGCGGAAGGCACTTTCCGATCGCTGGGCAATCACATCTTCCGCGCGGACGTCGTCTACGGCCCGTCAGTCGTCCAGCCGGGCAAGATCCTGACGCAGGAGACCAGGCTGTTCGCAGGCGCCAAGGAGCACTCGGTGCTCGATGGCTACGAGAAGCAGGGCATCGCCAATTTCAGCCTCGCCATCGACTGGGGCTGGTTCCGCTGGTTCGAGAAGCCAATCTTCTGGCTGCTCACCAAGCTCTTCAGTCTGACCGGCAACTTCGGTGTCGCGATCATCCTGCTGACAGTGATCGTGCGCGGCATGATGTTCCCGGTTGCCCAGCGTCAGTTCGCCTCGATGGCCGCCATGCGCGCGATTCAGCCGAAAATGAAGGCGCTGCAGGACCGCTACAAGGACGACAAGCAGAAGCAGCAGCAGGAAGTGATGAAGCTGTACAAGGAGGAAGGCGTCAACCCGCTTGCGGGCTGCCTGCCGATGTTCCTTCAGGTTCCGGTGTTCTTCGCGCTCTACAAGACGCTGATCCTCTCGATCGAGATGCGCCACCAGCCCTTCGTGCTGTGGATCAAGGACCTGTCCTCGCCCGATCCGCTGCACATCCTCAATCTGTTCGGCCTGCTGCCGTTCGATCCGCCGGGCTTCCTTGCCATTGGCATTCTCGCGCTGCTGCTGGGCGTGACGATGTACTTCCAGTTCAAGCTCAACCCGGCCCAGATGGATCCGGCGCAGCAGCAGATCTTCGCGCTGATGCCCTGGTTCATGATGTTCATCATGGCGCCGTTCGCTTCAGGCCTGCTGATCTACTGGATTACCTCGAACCTGCTGACGATCGCGCAGCAGAAGTATCTCTACAGCCGCCATCCGCAGCTGAAGGCCCAGGCGGAAAAGGACGCGCAGGACAAGCAGCGCGCTCTCGACCGCGAGAAGAGCAAGGCCTGAGGTGGACCAGACTCCGGAGGATACCGGCGCCGGTGAACTGATCGAGCGCGCGCGCAAGCTGTTTTCAGGACCGGTGACGTTCCTGAAGAGCGCGCCCGCGCTCAAGTTCCTGCCCGATCCGGAGGTGCCGGAGATTGCTTTCTGCGGCCGATCCAACGTCGGCAAGTCCTCGCTGCTCAACGCGCTGACCGGCCGCAAGGCGATCGCGCGTACCTCGGTGACGCCGGGGCGAACGCAGGAACTGAACTTTTTCGACGTGGGCGAACCGTTGCAGTTCCGCCTTGTCGACATGCCTGGCTACGGCTTCGCCAAGGCGCCTCCGGCTGTCGTCGAGAAGTGGCGGCGGCTGGTGCGCGAGTTCCTGCGTGGCCGCGTGGTGCTCAAGCGCACGCTGCTGCTGGTGGACAGCCGGCACGGCGTGAAGCCGGTCGACGCCGAGATGATGAAGATGCTGGACGAGGCCGCCGTCGGCTATCGCATCGTTCTCACCAAGGCGGACAAGATCAAGGCCAGCGAACTCGAAAAGGTTCACGCGGCGACGGTGGCCGAGGCGCGCAAGCATCCCGCGGCCTTTCCGGACGTTCATGTCACGAGTTCGGAAAAGGGCATGGGCATAGAAGAACTGCGCGCGGCTGTTCTGGGTGACGCGGAACTTTGATATAAGGCTGCAGTTTTCTCCGGAAAACTGCGGATCTCCGTCATTATGACGATTGCGTGACATAAGAGGCTCGCTTATGGGCTCGCGCTTTCACGCGCCGGAAAAGGGAGGATGTCTCGCCGATGCGCCAGATTGCCGTTCTTCCCTACCGCACTGTCGGACCTGCGGTCGATGCACCGATCCAGATCCTGCTGATCACCTCGCGCGAGACGCGGCGCTGGGTCATTCCAAAGGGCGGGCTGATGAAGGGCCTGCCGCCGCATGCTGCTGCGGCGGTGGAGGCGGAAGAGGAAGCTGGCGTGCTGGGCGCTGCCTGCCCGACGCCACTGGGTTCGTACCGGTATCGCAAGAAGCGCAATTCGGGGGCCTTCGTCTGGGCTGATGTTGATGTGTTTCCTTTTGCGGTCACCGAGGAACTCGAGACATGGGACGAGCAGCACCAGCGTGAGCGCCGCTGGTTCTCGCTGGCAGAGGCAGCCAAGGCTGTCGACGAGGACGACTTGCGCGCGCTTATCCGTTCCTTCGGCGCGCGCGAGTTTCGCGCCGCTGCCAGTCCTGCCCGGATGATCGGGGCCGTGGCAGGCAAGATGGCTGACAAGACAGGGGTCAATACGATGTTTGCGTGGTTCCAGAAGCTGCTGCCGCAGCAGACCCAGTTCTTCGATCTGTTCGAGCGGCAGGCTGCGACGCTGGTTGCAGGTGCCGACGCGCTGGCGCGGCTTGCACAGGGCGGCTCCGGGCGCGTGCAGCACATCCGCGAGATCGAAGAGCGCGAGCACGATGCCGACGATATCACCCGCGACGTTCTCCATGCCGTGCGCCGCAGCTTCCTGACGCCCTTCGACCGGTCGGCGATCACCAGCCTGATCACGACGATGGACGATGCCATCGACGAAATGCAGCAGACCGCAGGTGCCGCCGATCTCTATGAAGTGATAGAGTTCGAGCCGGAAATGCGCGACATGGCCGCGATCATCGTCGATGCCGCGCGCCTGACCGCCGAGGCCATGCCGCTGTTGCGCAAGATCGCCGATAACGGCCACCGCCTGCACGAGCTGACCGAACGACTCGTGCGCATGGAAGGCCATGCCGACGAAATCCACGCGCAGGGCCTCAAGCGGGTGTTCAAGGCGAGCAGCGGCAAGGACCCGCTGCACTTCGTCGTGCGCCAGGAGATGTTCAAGCGGCTCGAGCGCGTGGTCGACCGCTTCGAGGATCTGGCGAACGAGATCGATGGTCTCGTGATCGATCACGCCTGAGCTGGCCATGGACCACAGTCTTGCCCTGCCGCTGCTGATCGGCCTTGTTCTGCTGGCGCTGGCGTTCGACTTCCTGAACGGTCTGCACGACGCGGCCAATGCGATTGCCACGGTGGTGGCGACGCGGCTGCTGTCGCCGGTCGCGGCGGTGCTTTTCGCGGCCGCGGGCAACTTCGCGGCGTACTGGTTCGTGGGGCTGCATGTCGCAGAAACCGTGGGCAAGGGGATCATCGACAAGGACGCGGTGACCCCGGCGGTTGTCTTCGGGGCGCTGGTGGGCGCGATGTTCTGGAATGTCGTGACCTGGGTGAAGGGCATTCCCTCCAGTTCCAGCCACGCGCTGATCGGCGGGCTGCTCGGCGCGGGCATGGCGCATGGCGGTTTCGCCGTGGTCGAGAGTTCTGGCACGACCAAGACCGTCATCGCCATTGTTGCTTCGCCAATGATTGGCTTTGCCATCGCCATGCTGCTGATGCTGGCCACCAGCTGGCTGTTTCAGGGCATTTCCCCGCGAGGGTCCAACCGCACGTTCAGGGGGCTGCACCTGCTGTCCAGTGCGGCCTATTCGATCAGTCACGGCGGTAACGACGCACAGAAGACCATGGGTATCATTGCCGTGCTGCTTTATTCGACCGGGCACCTCACCGGCGATTTCCATGTGCCTGAATGGGTCGTGCTTTCCTGCTATACGGCGATCGCGCTCGGCACGCTGTCGGGCGGCTGGAAGATCATCAAGACAATGGGCACGCGGCTGACCAAGCTCAATCATCACTCGGGCTTCTGCGCTTCGACGGCGGGTTCGTGCGTGGTGTTCGGCGCCAGCGCGCTCGGCATTCCGGTTTCGACCACCCATGCGATCACCGGATCGGTGGTCGGCACCGGCGCGGCCCGCCGCGCGAGTGCGGTGCGCTGGTCGGTGGCCAGCCGGGTGATCGTGGCCTGGGTCATCACCATTCCGGCCAGTGCCGCGGTCGGCGCACTGTTCTACGCGATCACGCGCCTGTTCTGATCCCTCATGGGATCTTGTGAACGGTGAAGGCGATGCGCGTCGTGCCAGCTCCATGGGTAAAGGCGGCGGCATCGAACTTGGGACGTGACATCTTCACCCGTACGTCGTTGGAAAAGCCGACGAGTTCGAGCGGCATGCCGATGAAGTTGCGATCCGCCTTGCCGTTGCCGTTGGCATCCCAATAGGCCTGCGCGGCGTAGCGGCCGGGCGGCACCCCGGGCACGGTGATGACAGTCGTGCCGGCATGGGCGACGGCATTGGCCGACCAAGGGCAATCCTCGCGCGTAAACTGGGCGACCGGGCAGATGTCCACGTGAACCTGTCCCTTGGTGGCACCAATGCCCGACACGGCCACTTCCACCGGGGCTCCCGTCGAAGCGGCGCCCAGCACAAGCGGGCAGGCAAGGAGAATGGCGAGTCTGCGCATGAGGTATTTATGATCCTGCGTATGTCACAAGTCCAGCGTCACAAATCTTGCTCCGCCCTCGACAGGGCCCGTTCCAGCGATTAGGCCCACCGGCTCAAGCCAAAGGGAACCCCCACCCCGTGAAGCTCATCATCGGCAACAAGAACTATTCGAGCTGGTCGCTGCGCGGCTGGCTGGCCTGCAAGCAGTCTGGTCTGCATTTCGACGAACTGACCGTGCCGCTGTTCGGCGAGGACTGGGAACACCTCAAGCAGACCTCGGACGATCTGGCGCCCAGCCATGGCAAAGTGCCGATCCTGTGGGATGGTGAGGCCGTGGTGTGGGACAGTCTCGCGATCATCGAATATCTGGCCGACAAGGTGGGACGCGACCGGTTCTGGCCCAAGGCGGATGATGCCCGCGCGATGGCGCGTTCGATGGTGGCGGAAATGCATTCCAGCTACCTGCCGTTGCGCCGTTCGTGCCCGATGAATATCCGCGCGCAGGTGCAGGGGGCTCAAATTGACGAGGATGTGCGGGCCGACATCGTGCGCATCCTGACCCTGTGGGCCGAGGCACGTGCCCGCTTCGGCAAGGGCGGGCCGTTCCTGTTCGGCACATTCAGCGCGGCCGACGTGATCTATGCGCCCGTCGTCAGCCGCTTCCTGACCTATGGCATTGCCGTGCCCGGCTTCGCCCAGGCCTACATGCAAGCCGTTTGGGAGCACGAATGGCTGCAGCAGTGGATCGCTGCAGCGGAAGCTGAGGACTGGGTGATCGAGCAATACGAGATGCCGGTAGCCTGATGGTGCGTTCCCTGTTGGTAGTGATGGCGGCGCTGGTGTCGCTTGCCGCTTCGCCAGTGCTCGCCTGGGGTGCTTACGGTCATCGCACGATTGCCTCGATAGCGTTGGAGAACGTGAAACCGGAAACGCGGGCGCAGATCCGCAAACTGCTGCATGCCGAACCGGAACTGGTCACGCCGGATTGCCCGGTGAAGAGTCTGGAAGACGCTTCGGTCTGGCCCGATTGCGTTCGGCGTGACGGGGACCGTTGGGCCTATACTTTTCCCTGGCACTACCAGAATATTTCGGTGTGCAAGCCGTTCGACATCAAGGCGAATTGTTCCTACGGCACCTGCGTTACCGCTCAGGTCGGCCGCAACGCGCGATTGCTGGCGGACCGGCGACTGCCCGCGGAGCAGCGACTGGAAGCGCTTATCTTCCTTACCCATTTCGTCGGCGACCTGCACCAGCCGTTGCACGTGGGAGAAAATCAGGATCTTGGCGGGAACAGGATCAAGGCCGACTATGGTATCGCCACTGGCCTAAACCTTCACTCGATCTGGGACGGGCCTGAGGCAGAGCGCGCCATTTCCTCGGCCAGCCCGCCGCTGGTGCGGCGCTACAGCGCGGACGAGAAGGCCCGTCTGGCGACGGGCACCGTCACCGACTGGGCGAAGGAAAGCTGGGAAGTCTCGCGTGATTTCCTCTACCCGGCCGCTTTCGGCAAGCTGCCCTGCAACGGCTCCGAGCCGGAGCATGTCGTGTGGACGGACGCGGCGATCGAAACGGCCATCCCGATTGTAGACGAGCGTATCGAACGGGCCGGCTTGCGCCTTGCAAAGATGCTCGACGAGGCGCTGGGCTGATCCGGCGCGCGGCGCCTATTTCATCCGTTCAGTGGGATAGGGCACGCCGTCCTTGTGGAAATACCCTTCGTCATCGAACTTCATGTCGATGTCCGAATAAGCGCCCGTTCCTTTCTGGTTGCCGGCACCGATGGCGATGAAGCTGCAATCGGCGTCGCTCTCGTTGATCAGGTGATGCCCGTTGGTGACGCCCTTGGGCCATGCGCAGACGTCGCCGGGTTTCAGCGTGGTCCGGCCGTCATCCTCGACCAGTACCGCCTCGCCGGTTAGCATGACCAGCAGTTCGTCTTCGTTGTCGTGCCAGTGGCGTTGGCTGGACCAGGCGCCGGGTTTCAGGACTACATGGCTCGCGCCCATTTCGGTCAGCCCGCCCGCCGGGGCGAGGCGCCGCCACCAGCGGCCGGCCACGGGCTCGTCGAAGGGGGGCGGATAACCCGTCCGGTTCGACTGGGGGAGCGCTTCGACATCGATCTTGGGCATGGGGGTCTCTCCGGCGCCTATGGTTTTCGCAGGCGGCTTGTGCGATGAGCGCCGGATATGTCCCAGACCGCGCCCGTCGCCGCAAGTGTTACCGACCTTGCCGAAGCCCTGATTGCCTGCCCGAGCGTCACGCCTGCCATGGGTATGGTGTTCGATTGCCTTGAAAAGCAGCTCACGCCGTTGGGTTTCGAAGTGACGCGTTTCGTCGCGGGCGAGGCACCGGATGGTCCTGTCGAGAATCTGTTTGCCGTGCGGCGCGGGCCCGACGGCTCCAGGCATTTTGCCTTCGCCGGTCATCTCGACGTCGTGCCTCCCGGCGACGGCTGGACGACGGCACCGTTCCTGCCCGAGCGGCGCGGGGACCTGCTCCACGGGCGCGGCGCGGTTGACATGAAGGGTTCGATCGCGGCCATGGTTGCCGCCGTGCGCGAGATTCCGTCTGAAGCGGGGACGATCAGCTTTGTCATTACCGGCGACGAGGAAGGCCCCGCGCGCTATGGCACGCTGGCGCTGATGGACCTCATGCGCGAGCGGGGCGAAATCCCGGACTTGTGCCTTGTTGGAGAGCCAACTTCGGTGAACCGCCTGGGCGACACGATGAAGATCGGCCGCCGCGGCTCAGTGAACATCTTTCTCGATGTCGAGGGCGTACAGGGACACGTCGCTTATCCGCATCTTGCCGACAATCCGGTGACCAAGCTGGTCGGCATGCTGGCCGAGCTCGATGCACAGGTGCTCGACGAGGGGACTGACTGGTTCCAGGCGAGCAATCTGGAAATCACCGATCTGACCGTCGGCAACCCGGCGCATAATGTGATCCCGGCCAAGGCTTCTGCGCGTATTTCGATCCGTTTCAACGACCTGCACACCGGCGCCGAACTGGGCGCGCGGGTCACTGCTATTGCCGAAAAGCATGGTGGCACCGCTCGTCCGCTGATCTCCGGCGAGGCTTTCCTCACCGAGCCGGGCACGTTCTCCGCCATATTGGCCGAAGCGATCCGTGCCGAGACCGGCGTCGATCCGGAACTGTCCACCAGTGGGGGCACGTCAGACGCACGCTTCCTGAAGGACTTGTGCCCGGTGATCGAATTCGGCCTGTGCAATGCCACCATGCACAAGCGTGACGAGGCCGTAGCGATGGCCGATCTCGATGCGCTGGCCAGGATCTATCGCCGCGTCACCGAGGCTGCACTTTCGGGTTCCGGCGCAAATTCCTGACAGTCCGTGACATTGACCCGACAGGTTCGCCTGTTACGGTCCACTCGATTTTCTCGCGGGGGTTGCATGGCCAAACGGCTGACGTTCTTGATTATCGCTGGCATGGTACTCGGCATTCTCGTTGGCTGGGTGCTCAATATCACGCATGCCGCCGGTGATCCGGCGCTGAAGGTCTGGGCGGACTATCTCAAGCTTCTGCCGGACGTTTTCCTGAAACTGATCAAGATGATCATCGCCCCGCTGGTCTTCGCGACCATCGTCACAGGCATTGCCGGGATGGGCGACAGTGCTGCGCTCGGGCGCATCGGCGCCAAGGCGCTGGGCTGGTTCATTTCGGCGAGCCTGCTGTCGCTGGCGCTCGGCCTTCTGCTCGTGAACCTGTTCCGCCCCGGTGTGGGCGTGGGACTCGAAACCGCGGATGATCTTGGTGAACTGGCAACAGGTGAGCTTTCATTCCGCCACTTCGTGCTCGAAATCTTCCCGACCAGCGCCTTCGATGCGATGGCGAACAACAACATCCTGCAGATTCTGGTCTTCTCGCTGTTCGTGGGCGTCGCGCTCACCGCCATCGGCGAAAAGGGCGCGCCGGTGGTCAAGGCCAGCGAGTCACTCTCGCACCTCATGCTGCAGATCACCGACTACGTCATGCGCTTCGCCCCGGCCGCCGTGTTCGGCGCACTCGCGAGCGTGATCGCGACCAAGGGCCTCGGCATCGTCGTGACTTACAGCGTGCTGGTGAGCGAGTTCTACTTCGGCCTTCTGCTCCTCTGGATAATCCTGCTGTCGATCGGCGCGGTATTCCTGCGAGGGCGCATCTTCACACTGATCCGCTATATCCGCGAGCCGCTGCTGCTGACGTTCTCCACCGCCTCGTCGGAAGCGGGTCTGCCCAAGCTGTTTGAGCAGCTCGACCGTTTCGGCGTGCCGCGCCGTGTGTCGGGCTTCATTCTGCCACTGGGCTATTCGTTCAACCTCGATGGCTCGATGATGTACATGAGCTTCGCGACACTCTTCGTGGCGCAGGCCTATGGCATCCACGTGCCCATCGAGACGCAGATCCTGATGCTGCTGACGCTGATGGTCAGTTCCAAGGGTATCGCCGGCGTGCCTCGGGCGAGCCTCGTGGTAATCGCCGCCACGCTCAGCCAGTTCGGCCTGCCGGTGGAGGGCATCGCGCTGCTGCTGGGCATCGACACGTTCCTAGACATGGGGCGCTCGGCGACCAATGTCATCGGCAATGCCGTGGCGACTTCTGTCATCACCCGCAGCGAAGGCATGTTGCAGCCGCTGATGGACGACGATGCGGAGCCCCCGCACGCGCCGTCGCACACCGCCTCGCACGGGCGGGCAGGGCTCAACGTCGATCCCGAGTTCTACGAGGATACCCGCGTGTCCTGACGGACGGGCAGGTATCCTTCAGGGTCCTCCGGACTGGACAATCATTGCTGCGATTGCGACGGTAGTGCCGAACGCGAAACCGGACGTTGTCCGGGGAAGGCACGCGCATGGCCGGTATACCTCAAGGCGACACTCCGGTTCCGGTTGGCCGCAACCGTGCGCAGTTGCGCATCCTGATCGGGTTCGTGGCAGGTCTGGTGCTTGGCCTGCTGGTCTATACTTTTGCGCAGGACAGGGCCTGGATTGATCCTGTCATCACCTACGTGACCGTGCCGGTGGGGCAGGTATTCCTGCGGTTGCTGTTCATGCTGGTGATCCCGCTGCTGTTTTCCGCGCTGGTCATCGGCATTGCCGAAATGGGCGAGATTCGAACCTTGCGCAAAGTCGGGGTGGCGACGCTCGTCTACACTGTCGCTGTATCCGGCATCGCGGTTGCGCTCAGCCTGGCGGTGGTCAACACGCTGCGGCCGGGCGATGGGGTGGACCGGCAGGCCGCCCGGGACTTGCTGGCACAAGGCGCCGCGAACGCGGGCAGCATCGTCCAGGCATCGTCCCAGGCCAGGACTGGCGTCGATGCCGTGCTCGGCCTGATTCCGTCCAACGTCATCTCTGCCATGGGCAACAACGATATTCTGGCGGTGATGTTCTTTGCGCTGTTTTTCGGGATCGGCCTGCTGCTGGTCACGACCCCGAGGGCCAGGACGCTCAAGGACGCGATCGAAGGCGTGTTCGAGGTGTCGATGCTGCTGATCGGCATCGTCATCCGGCTCGCGCCCTATGCGATCTTCTGCTTCATGTTCAATCTGGCCGCCCAGTTCGGGTGGGACCTGCTGATCAAGCTGGCAGCTTATGTCGGGGTGGTGCTGCTGGTCCTTGCCATCCAGATGTTCGGGGTGTTCCCGATGCTGCTGGCCTTTATCGCCCGCAAGAACCCGGTCGTGTTTTTCCGCGAAACGCGCGAGGCGGCGGTCATGGCGTTCTCGACCTCAAGTTCCAACGCAACGCTGCCCACGGCGCTGCGCGTCGCCAGCGAGGAGTTGCGGCTGCCGCCACGCATCGCCCGCTTTGTCCTGACCATCGGCGCGACGGCCAACCAGAACGGCACGGCCATGTTCGAAGGCGTCACCGTGCTGTTCCTCGCGCAGTTCTTCGGCGTCGATCTCGATCTCGGCCAGCAGCTGTTCGTGATGCTCGTGTGCATACTGGCAGGCATCGGCACGGCCGGTGTTCCGGCGGGGTCCTTGCCGGTCATCGCGTTGATCCTCGGTGGTGTGGGAGTCCCGCCCGAAGGCATTGGCCTGATCCTTGGCGTCGACCGTTTCCTCGACATGTGCCGCACCACGCTTAACGTCGTGGGCGATCTGGTCTGTGCGACTGTGATCTCGGCGATCAGCGGCGGCGATGCCGCCGCTGGAGACCCCGTGCCTACTTGATCAGCTTTACCGGCACGAACGGGCCCATGCCGCAGCCTGCGCCGCGCTGGAGGTGGCCTCCGTACTGGTTCAGCGGATAGATGATATCCTGCTTGCACAGCTGCGAGAGCGAAGTCTCGTAGGTGAAGGTGTCGGCTGATTTCAGGCCGCCGCACTTGTTGGGCAGGGTTACGCGCCACACCTTGCTGCCCGCGCCGAAGAAGTCGATGGTCCAGTCGTCGCGGATCTTGCTGCTGGAGAACTGCGTGATCGGCAGGCAGTTCTCGGCCGGGCCAATGGCTTCGGCAGCGGGGCTCGGCGGTGGCATCTTGCGCGGCTCACCTTCGGAGCAGGCCGTCAGAGCGAGCGGGGCAAGCACGAGCATCGGCAGGAACGCAGCTTTCATGAGATACTCCTCTCAGGAAGCCTTCTTGCCGACTCCCTTTTCCATGATCTTGGGCTTGTAGCCGCACAAGTCAACGACCGGACAGCGCCAGCATTCGGGCGTACGGGCCTTGCAGATGTAGCGTCCGTGCAGGATCAGCCAGTGATGCGCGCCGACGCGGAACGGGCCGGGCACTTTCTTTTCGAGCTGCTTTTCGACCGCGAGCGGGGTCTTGCCCTTGGCCAGGCCCGTGCGGTTGCCGACGCGGAAGATGTGCGTGTCGACTGCGAAAGTCTCGGCCCCAAAGGCGCAGTTCATCACCACGTTGGCGGTCTTGCGCCCGACTCCGGGAAGTTCAACCAGCGCGTCGCGGTCTGCCGGCACTTGACCGCCATAGCGGTCGACGAGGATCTGCGAGAGCAGGATGACGTTCCTGGCCTTGGAATTGAACAAGCCGATCGTCTTGATGTGCTCCTTGAGACCTTCCTCGCCCAGATCAACCATCTGCTGCGGTGTCTTCACGTCCCGGAACAACGCCCGCGTCGCCTTGTTCACACCAACGTCGGTCGCCTGCGCCGAGAGCACGACGGCGACCAGCAGCTGGTAGGTATTTCCGAATTCCAGCTCGGTCTCGGGCGAGGGGTTCAGCTCGGCGAGGCGGCGGAAGAATTCGAAAATCTGGTCCTTCTTCACAGACCGAGCACCTCGGGCATTGTATAGCGGCCCGGCTCCTTGCCCAGCAGCCATTGTGCCGCCTTGACGGCGCCCTTGGCGAAGATGGTCCGGTTTTCCGCGAGGTGCGAAAATGCCAGACGCTCGTTGTCGGCCAGGAAGTGGACAGTGTGGTCTCCCGACACCGAGCCACCGCGCAACGAGGCAAAGCCGATCGTGCCTGCCTCGCGCTTTCCAGTGATTCCGTCGCGGCCGCGCACTGCGCTGTTGGCAAGGCCAACGCCACGCCCTTCGGCCGCCGCTTCGCCGAGCAGCAGCGCGGTGCCGCTGGGAGCATCGACCTTCATGCGGTGGTGGGTCTCGACAATCTCGATATCCCAGTCCTCGCCGAGGCGGCTGGCCGCCTCGCGCACGAGATGGGCGAGCAGGGTCACTCCCAGCGAGGTATTGCCGGTCTGCAGAACGGGAATTGTCTGCGCGGCGTTGTCGATCAGCCAGTGATGACGTTCCTCGAGGCCGGTGGTGCCGATTACGATCGGAATGCCTGCCGCGACCGCTGCGTCGAGTGTGTTTTCGAGCCCGTGCGGGCTCGAGAAATCGATAAGCAGATCGCACTTTGGCGTGAGGGTTGTTGCGTCGCCATCGCGGTCGATGCCGCCCGCCAGTTCCTCGCCTGCAGCGCGGATGGCTTCGGCGATGGCCTGCCCCATGCGTCCTTCGCTGCCGATGATGCCGATTCTGCTCACTCGTGTTCTCCGCTGGGCCGTGCCTGAGGGCTGCGGCAAGCCCGCATGGCGCAAACAAGCCGCTTCGACAACCTCGTGATGAGCGGTATGGTCGCGTCATGGGCACTATCCGCAACATCGTCATCCTCACCGGCGCCGGGGTTTCGGCCGAGAGCGGCATCGACACCTTCCGCGATTCGGGCGGCCTGTGGGAACAGCACCGCGTGGAGGACGTGGCGACGCCCGAAGCCTTCGCGCGCGATCCAGATCTGGTCCTGCGCTTCTACGACATGCGGCGCGAGGCGATCCAGACCAAGCAGCCCAATGCCGCGCATCTGGCACTGGCGAAGCTGCAGGCGCAGTGGCCGGGGCGGGTGACGCTGGTGACGCAGAATGTCGATGACCTCCATGACCGCGCAGCGGCGGTGCTGGGCGTAACGGATCCGGACCTCATCCACATGCACGGCGAACATCTTCTCGCCTGGTGCACCGCCTGCGATCAGCGCGCGCTCTGGACCGGGCCGCTGATCACCCGCCCGGCCTGCCCGTCATGCGGGGCGCCTTCCTTGCGCCCTGATATCGTCTGGTTTGGGGAGATGCCCTACCGGATGGACGAAATCTTCGAGGCTCTGCGCGAGGCGGACCTGTTCGTTTCTATCGGCACTTCGGGCGCGGTCTACCCGGCGGCCGGCTTCGTGCGCAATGCGCGGGATCTGGGAGCCGCAACGCTGGAACTCAATCTCGAGCCCTCGCAAGGCACGGCCTGGTTCGATGAGGCCCGCCATGGTCCGGCGACTGAAGTGGTGCCCGTATGGGTCGAGGAAATGCTGGCGCTGTGACGGTTTGGGGCGCTCAGTGGGCCCCGCATCCCTTGCAGGCCGGGTCCTTGGCGATTCGCAACGGCCGCATGGAAGGCGCCATGCCGTCGATCAGGTGCAGCGTGCCGAACTGGGGATCGCCGAAAGCCGCGTGCCCGGCGAGGAGCACGCGAATCGCATGCATGACGGCAAATGTGCCGACCATGCCGACCATCGCCCCCAGCACGCCGTCCGCCGCGCAAGTGTCGCAATCCTGCGCATCGAAGGCATCGCCAACGAAACAGCGGTAGCAGGGCTGGTCCGGGAGGTGTCCGGCAAAGTTCGCAACCTGCCCCTGAAACCGGCCGATTGCGGCACTGGTGAGCGGGATTTCCTGTTTTACACAGGAATCTGACACTGCCAGCCGAGTCGCGAAGTTGTCACAACCGTCCAATACGAGACTCGCGCCGGAGAGGACCTGCTCAGCGTTGTCACCCCCTACCCGCGCGACGACTGACGCGACCTCGAGGCCAAAATCAAAACGCCGCACCCACTCGGCCGCCATTTCCGCCTTGGGCCTGCCGAGATCAGACGGCGTGTAAATCGTCTGGCGCTGGAGGTTGCTGACGTCGATGACGTCATCGTCAACCAGTGTCAGCCGTCCTATGCCGGCTGCGGCGAGATACTGAAGGGCAGGACTGCCAATCCCGCCGCAGCCGACAAGCACTACGTGCGCATCAGCCAGAGCCACTTGTCCGGCCCCGCCCACTTCGGGAAGCACGATGTGCCGCGCGAAGCGGGCTAGCCGGTCGGAGCTCAGGCTCATGCCGGACCCGAGGCGTTGTCCTCTGGCAGGCGCTCCTTGACGAACCCGTGCAGCCCGAACCACCACTGCGCCGCGATAACAGCGCCCTTGGCGGGCTGGAGCATCCCGAGCATCATGATGAGTGCCAGCGGCACCAGGATCGAAACCATCGCGAGCGGGCCCAGTTCGAAATCGAGCGAGAGCATGATGATCAGCGGCGCCATCACATGGCCGGTGACGAGAATCGCGATGTAGGCCGGAAAGTCGTCCGCGCGTTGTGGCGTCAGGTCAAGCGTGCAGACAGGGCAATGCTCGCGCGGCTTCAGCCATTTGCGGAACAGGCGCCCCTCGCCGCAGCGAGGGCATTTGCCGCGGATGCCGCGCGCTGCGGCCTGGGCGAAGGTAGCGGGAATCATGGTGCGGGCCTACAGCAAGCCGGACGGCCGGTGAAGTCGGAAATGGCCCGTTTGCTCAGTGCAAGGAAACCGGCCGGCCTCGCGTGGTGGGCGGGGCCGGCCGGTCCGGGGGGATAGGCTATGGATTCAGTCTGTGGCAGCGTGGATTCGGTTGCGGCCGCCGCTTCTGGCATCGTCTAGCGCGGCGTCAGCCCGGTTGCAGGCGTCGTCGAACTGGGCGTAGTCCCGGATTGCCACCAGGCCGCAGGAGAATGTGACTGGCCAGCCCTGGTCGGCGAGGCTCTGGTCCAGCGCGACCGAGGCGCGCAGGCGTTCCATGATCAGGCGCGCTTCGTCTAGCAGGGTGTCAGGCAGCAGCACGGCAAATGTCTCGCTGGTCCATCGTGCGGTCAGGTCGGTGCGGCGCAGTTCGCTCTCGAGGCGCAGGCCTACGGCTTGCAGCACCTTGTCTCCGACCGCCCGGCCGAACTGTTCATGGATAAGCGCGAAGTGATCGACGGCGACGATGGCGAGGACGGCGGTATGCTGGCCGAGAAGGACTTCCCGCGCGGACTCGATGAACCCGCGCCGGTTGTGAACGCCGGTCAGCGGGTCACGCTCGGCGGTATCCACCAGACGCCTGATGCGTGCGGCCGATTCGTTGGCTGCGGTGGTGACGCCGCGCAGAAGCCGGCCCACGAGGTCATTACCACCTTCGGGGATCTGCTCGACGGGATCGCCGGTCTGGACTGCTTCGAGGATGGCGGTGGCATTGGCGAGCGGCGCAAGCAAGGCCTGGATCGCCCAAATTCCAAGGCCGGCACCGATCAGGCCAGCGGCCAGCACTGTAGCAAGCGTTGTGATGTCCCAGTATCCCGTGGCGGCCTGCAGCGTCGCGCAGGCTATCAAGGGAACAAGCGCTGCACCGAGGCAGACGAGAAAAATTCGTCGCTCGTAGTGGCTCGGGAACAGAAAGGCTGTGGCTTTGTAGAAGCGCATCGGGGGGTGCCTCTTCCAGTTGTAGCAGTCCACGATTCGTTCGCAGATCTATCGAAAGATAGTATGGTGATTGCCTTGGCAAAGTGTTAATATTTTTAGCCGTACCCCAATCACCTGTCAGAAAACGATTATATTTCGATATCGGGTGTGTTTACATTTCGACATTTCAGAGGCGTAGATAGTTTAAATTTACTTTCGCCGGAAATAATCAGGGCCTGCAAGCGGGTTTCGCTTGCAGGCCCTGTTGAAAAACCTGTTGGCCATTCCGGGAGGTTCCGGGGACAACCTGGGAATGAAATCAGCTTTCGAGCTGGCGCAGCAGTGAGCGCACGTCTCCGTCCATGTCGGCATCGCGCGTGCGCAGTTCCTCGATCAGGCGAACGGCGTGGATCACTGTCGAGTGATCACGTCCGCCGAACTTGCGCCCGATTTCCGGGTAGGAGCGCGGCGTGAGCACCTTGGCGAGGTACATCGCCACCTGGCGTGGGCGCACGACGGCGCGGGCGCGGCGCTTGGAGCTCATCTCGGTGCGGTCGATCCGGTAGAACTGGCAGACCGTGCGCTGGATCTCGTCGATCGTGATCCGGCGGCGATTGGCCGAAAGGATATCGGTCAGCTGTTCCTCGGCAAGCTGCAGTGAAACTTGCTGGCCGGTCAGTTGGGCATAAGCGATCAGCTTGTTGAGACCGCCCACCAGTTCGCGCACGTTGCGATTGATCGTGCGTGCGAGGAACTCGATCACATCGGCCGGCACGTCGATCGAGGCGAAGCGCTGCAGGCGATTTTCGAGGATCGAGCGGCGCAGTTCGATGTCGGCGGGCATGATGTCGGCGACAAGGCCCATCGACAGGCGGCTGAGCAGCCGCGGCTCGACGCCATCCAGCGCCTGCGGTGCGCGGTCGGCGGCAAAGACCAGCCGCTTGCCCTCGGCCAGAAGCGCGTCGATCGTGTAGAGCAGTTCTTCCTGCGCCGATGCCTTGCCGATGATGAACTGGATGTCGTCCACCAGCAGCAGGTCAAAGCCGCGCAGGCGGGCCTTGAACTCGATCATCTGGTTCTGGCGCAGCGCCTGTACGAATTCGACCATGAAACGTTCGGCCGAGCAGTAGAAGATGCGCGCGTGCGGGTGGTTCGCCAGATAGGCATGGCCGATCGCGTGCAGCAGATGCGTCTTGCCCTGACCGGTAGCGGCCTTGAGGTAGAGTGGCGAGAACTGCGGCTTTTCATTGGCGGCCATGCGCTGCGCGGCGTTGAACGCCAGCACATTGGCAGTGCCCGTCACGAACGAGGCGAAGGTCTGCGACGCATCAATGCTCGCCGGGCCCTGACCCAGTGCGGTGAACGATTCACCAGCCAGAGCAGCCGAGAGCGGGTCGGTTGTGCCGTGGGCCGAATCGTTGGCCGGCGCGCTGCCCGGGCGGCCGCCGCTGCCCAAACGCAGTTCGGGCAGCTGTCGGCGGCCCGGGTGGACGAGGATGCGCACGTGGCGCACGTCCGGCCGGGCGATCTTCCACGCGAGCGAGAGACGGTCCGCGAAGCGGTCGTTCACCCAGTTCGACGAGAACTCGGTCGGCAGGTAAAGATCAAGAGTGCCGGTTTCCTTGCAGTAATTGCCCGGCTGAATCGGCTTGATCCACTGGCTGTGGACCTGATGGCCCAGATCCTTGCGCAGGCCCTGACTGATATCTGCCCAGTCGGCCGCCAGATTCACGGCTTCCTGATCCTCTTCCATCACTGCACGCACCGCCTTGGACTTCCTGTTCGCTGAATTAGCGTTCTGACCCGTTGATGACCCTGACACCCGCTCGAACTCCCCTAGCCCGCCTGACCCCAAGCAGCGTTGCCGGAACTGGCTTTCACCGACGGTGGATATAACTATCCGTGGCCGCAAACTTGGGTTTGCAGCTCATGAAGTCTACTCTATCGATGTTTTCCCCGGCCAGTTCCGCAACGGCCGGCAACCCTTTTGGGAGGGGTTTCGCCAGGGCGCAATACGGGGGTCATCAAATAAAAAAAATTATGATGGTTGACACGCGGATGACTGCGGTGTTCCGCCGTGAAAAATAATTTTTCTCAAAAAATCAGTATCTTCCGCAATGCGATGCCGCGAATCGCAGCATTTTCACGGCTTTGCTTGAAACAGTGCTGCATCGCAGCAAAAAACAAAACGGAGCCGGAGAATTTCTCTCCGGCTCCGTTCCTGTTTCGTGCTCAAGACAGATGTCTAGGATCTGCCCTCAAAGCCGAATCGGCGTGCGACTCAGAGCGAGGCGACGCGCTTGGTCAGTCGCGACATCTTGCGCGCAGCCGTGTTCTTGTGAATCACGCCGCGCGCAACGCCGCGTGCCAGCTCGGGCTGGGCAGCCTTGAGGGCGTCAGCGGCAGCGGTCTTGTCGCCGCCGGCGATGGCGCTTTCCACCTTCTTCACGAAGGAGCGGATGCGGCTCATGCGGTTGGTATTGATTTCAGCGCGGCGCTCGTTGCGGCGGATGCGCTTGCGGGCTTGCGGCGTATTGGCCATCGAATTTCCTCTGTCTGGCCGAACCTGCGGCCCCTACCTAAACGAATCTGCGGGAGGCGAGCGGACTCGCCGGAAAGCGCGCCCCTTAGCGGTGCACCCGTCTTCCGTCAACCCGGAGAAGTCGTGCTAAGCCGCCTATTTCTGGCATTTACGGCACCAGAATGTGCTTCTTCCGCCCTGAACGAAACGCAGCACCGGGGCGCCGCACGTACAGGGTTCACCCTCGCGGCCATAGACCTGCCAGGAGGCGGCGAAGTATCCGAGTTCACCTGAAGGCTGTGCGTAGTCCCGAATCGTAGAGCCGCCCGCTGCGATCGATTCGGACAGTACCTGCTGGATGGCGGGCACCAGCCGGGTAAGCGCGGCGAGCGAAACGCGCCCGGATTCCTTGTCCGGGCGGATGCCGGACCGGAACAGCGCCTCGCAGACGTAGATGTTGCCGAGCCCGGCGACGATCGTCTGGTCCAGCAGCATTTGCTTGATGGGGGCAATGCGGCCGCTGAAGGCGCGCTTGAGGTGCTGCGGCGTCAGATCAGGGCCCAGCGGCTCGGGGCCAAGCTGGGCGAAGGTGCCCCAGTTGTCGAGGGCGTCAGTCGCCACCAGATCGACTGAACCAAAGCGCCGCGCATCGTTGAGCGCCAGCACGTGACCGGCTTCGGTTTCCAGCACGAGGTGATCGTGCTTCTCCGGCTTCTCGGGCTCGATCCGCCAGCGGCCCGACATGCCGAGGTGGAAGACCATTGTCTGATCGCGGTCGGTATGGATGAGGCCGTACTTGGCCCGCCGCCCCATCGACGTGACCCGCGCGCCGGTGAGCGTCTGGACCAGATCGGGCGGGAAAGGGCGGCGCAAGTCCGGCCGGTTCACCTGCACGCGTGCGATTCGCTCCCCTTCAAGGAAACGGGCAAGGCCGCGCACGGTGGTTTCGACTTCGGGAAGCTCAGGCATTGGCCCGTGCGTTAGCCGGATCGGCGCGCCGTGTCATGATGGCACGTGCCGGGGCGCGCTCACTCCGCAGGAGGACGCGGCGGGAGCGGGTAGACGATGAAGTCCGCGTGGCGGTCGATCGCAGGCTCCGGGCCTGCCATGGCTGTGGCCTCCTGCAGTTCGGTAATGACCGCGGGCGCAAGGGGCAGGGGATGTTCGGCAGGGTGTTCAGGCGCCTTCATCGCATAGTCCTCGCCCGGTGTCGTCGTCATCTCGATATGCGCGCCCAGCAGCGCGCGGACGGGATGGGTCATCGCAAACGCGGCAAGCCGGTCGGCGCTCGCGCGGAATGTGCCGAACTCGCCATGCGGTACATAGAGCCTGCCGGGATAGAGCATGTCGCCCGAGAACAGCAGGTGCGTGCGTTCGTCGTAGACCATGATGTGCGCGCTCTGGTGGCCAGGGGTCGGGATGATGTCGAGCACGCGCTGGCCCAGATCGTAGCGCGCAGTTGCGTCCGGCCAGTCGCCGATGCCGAAGAACGCCGCGACCTGTTCGGGAGCAAGGCCCACGAGATCGGTGTCCGGCCGGTCGGTGAACTCGTCGTCACCGGCGTGATGATCGCCGTGCCCGTGCGAATGCGCGACGACGAGACGGATGGTGCGGCCACCGTGTGCGGCTCGCCAGTCGCTGATCACATGGTCGATGGTCGGCCGGATCTCGAGGCCGCCCGCACCGGTGTCGAGCAGCAGGGCCCGGTCCTGCCCGAACAGCAGGTACAGGAACGGCGCCTCGAAGTTGGTCTTGACCGATTGGCGGATGACGAAAGTGTCCGCGTCGATCTTCTGGACCTGCATCTCCGGCTCGCTTTCCGCCGTCCCGTCGATCCAGTGTTCGAAATGCAGCGCTTCCGCGTGCGCGGGCGGTGTGCCGAGCAGCAGGGCGGCGCCAGCGGGCAAGAGCAGGCGGGTGAGGGTGGCGAAACGGCTTACTGCGCGCGGGATGGTCTGCATCCGCTCAGCGTATGTTTAATATCAAAATTCGCAAGTGTAATACTGGGGCGGCCGGCAACCCTCCCTGGCGCAAGGAGCAGGCGCTAGCGTGCGGGCTGTTCCTGCCGTAGCCGTTCGAACACAGCGCGCACGTCTTCGGACAGATCGGTACCGGCATCCCCGAGCATGGCGCTGGCGCGCGCTTTCATGCCCGGGTCCCAGAACTGTACGATGTGGTCGGTGGCGGCCTCTATGGCCGCCTTCTGCCCTTTCACGGCGAAGTTGCGCAGGATCTGTGCGGCCATGTAGGCGAGGCGCTCGTCGGTGCTCGTCATCGTGCCATCACTCCGCGGGTTCTGCCGGTTCGATGCGGCGGCTCTGCTCGGCTTGCGCGCGGTAGCTCTGTTGCCACTCGGAAGGCCCGTTCGAGGGCGCAACCTGCACTGCCGTCACCTTGTACTCGGGGCAATTGGTGGCCCAGTCCGAAAAGTCGGTGGTGATGACGTTGGCCTGCGTGTCCGGGTGGTGGAAGGTCGTGTAGACGACGCCCGGTGCCACCCGGTCGGTAATGAGCGCGCGCAAGGTGGTCTCGCCCGCGCGGGAGCGGAGTGAGACCCAGTCGCCGTCCCGCACGCCCCGGTTTTCAGCATCGTGCGGGTGAATTTCCAGACGGTCCTCCGCGTGCCAGGCCTCGTTCGGCGTGCGCCTTGTCTGCGCGCCGACATTGTACTGGCTGAGAATGCGCCCGGTGGTGAGCAGCAGCGGGAAGCGCGGGCCGGTGCGCTCGTCGGTCGGCACGTAGTCGGTCACGACGAACAGGCCCTTGCCGCGCACGAAGTGATCGATGTGCATGGTGGGCGTGCCCTCGGGAGCGGCGGCGTTCATCGGCCACTGCACCGAGCCGCGCTCATCCAGCACATCGTAGTTCACGCCCGCGAAGGTCGGCGTAAGCCGCGCGATCTCGTCCATGACCTGCGAGGGGTGGGTATAAGTCCAGTCCAGCCCCATGGCGTTGGCCACGAGTTGGACCACTTCCCAATCCGCATAGCCGTTCTTCGGCTCCATCACCTTGCGCACGCGCTGGATGCGGCGTTCGGCATTGGTGAAGGTTCCGTCCTTCTCAAGGAATGTCGAACCCGGCAGGAAGACGTGCGCGTAATTGGCGGTCTCGTTGAGGAACAGGTCCTGCACGACGACGCATTCCATTGCCGCGAGTCCTGCCGCAACGTGCTTGGTGTTGGGATCGGACTGGAGAATGTCCTCGCCCTGGATGAAAATGCCCTTGAAGGTGCCGTCGGTCGCGGCATCGAGCATGTTGGGGATGCGCAGGCCCGGCTCGGCATCGAGCACTGTGCCCCAGTCCGCCTCGAACAGCGCGCGCGTGGCGCTGTCGGAGACATGGCGGTAGCCCGGCAGCTCGTGCGGGAAGCTGCCCATGTCGCATGAGCCCTGCACATTGTTCTGCCCGCGCAGCGGGTTCACGCCCGCGCCGGGCTTGCCGACATTGCCCGTCGCCATGGCAAGGTTGGCAATGGCCATGACGGTGGACGAGCCCTGCGAATGCTCCGTCACGCCGAGGCCGTAATAGATCGCCCCGTTGCCGCCGGTGGCATAGAGCCGGGCAGCGGCGCGCACGTCGGCGGCGGGAATGCCGGTGAGATCCTCGATCGCTTCGGGTGAGCGGGCGGGATCGGAGGCGAAAGCAGCCCATTCGGCATAGGCCTCGCCGTCGCAGCGCTCGCGGACATAGGTCTCGTCCACCAGCCCCTCGGTCACGATGACATGCGCCATGGCGGTCAGCAGCGCGACATTGGTGCCGGGGCGCAGCGGCAGGTGGTGCGCCGCCTCGATATGCGGCGATCGCACGAGGTCGATGCGACGTGGATCGACGACGATCAGCTTTGCCCCTTCACGCAGGCGCTTCTTCAGGCGGCTGCCGAAGACGGGGTGGCCGTCAGTGGGGTTGGCGCCGATGACAAGGACGACATCGGCCTGCTCGACGCTGTCGAAGTCCTGGGTGCCCGCAGAGGTGCCGAAGGTGGTCTTGAGGCCATAGCCGGTCGGCGAGTGGCAGACGCGCGCGCAGGTATCGACATTGTTGTTGCCGAAGCCCTGCCGGATCAGCTTCTGGACGAGGAAGGTCTCCTCGTTGGTGCAGCGGCTGGAGGTGATGCCGCCGATGGCGCGGGTGCCGTAGCTGCTCTGGATGCGGCGGAATTCGGAAGCGACGTGGGCGATAGCCTCGTCCCACGAAACCTCGCGCCAGGGCTCGTCCACCGAGCTCCGCACCATCGGATTGAGAATGCGGTCGCGGTGCTGGGCATAGCCCCAGGCGAAGCGGCCCTTCACGCAGGAATGGCCATGGTTGGCCTTGCCTTCTTTCCACGGAACCATGCGCACCAGATCCTCGCCGCGCATTTCTGCGCGGAAGGTGCAGCCCACGCCGCAATAGGCGCAGGTGGTAACGACGGACTTGTCCGGCGTGCCCTTTTCGATGACGGTATTCTCGATCAGCGCCGAGGTCGGGCAGGCCTGCACGCAGGCCCCGCAGGAGACGCATTCGGAGGCGAGGAAGCCTTCGTCCTGGCTTGCCGCAATCTTGCTGGCAAAGCCGCGCCCGTCCACCGTGAGCGCCAGCGTGCCCTGCACCTCGTCGCAGGCGCGCACGCAGCGCGAGCAGACGATGCACTTGGCCGGATCGAAGGTGAAGTAGGGGTTGCTCTCGTCCTTGCAGCCTTCGAGGTGGCTGGCGCCCTCATAGCCGAAGCGCACATCGCGCAGGCCCACCGAACCCGCCACGTCCTGCAACTCGCAGTCGCCGTTGGCCGAGCAGGTCAGGCAGTCGAGCGGGTGGTCGGAGATATAGAGCTCCATCACCCCGCGCCGCAGCTTGCGCAGCTTGTCGGTCTCTGTGCGCACGACCATGTCCGGCGCGACCGGGGTGGTGCAGGAGGCGGGATAGCCCCTGCGCCCGTCGATCTCGACGAGGCACATGCGGCATGAGCCGAAGCTTTCGAGGCTGTCGGTGGCGCAGAGCTTGGGGATCGCGGTGTCGACCATGGCCGCCGCGCGCATGATCGAGGTCCCGGCGGGGACCGAAACCTGCTGGCCGTCGATGGTGAGCGATACGGTCTCGCCGTGCTTTTCCGGCGTTCCGAAATCCTTTTCGCGGGTGAATGTCATGTCGCGTTACTCCGCCGCCTCGGTCAGCGCGGGCGTGCTGCCGAAGTCTTCGGGGAAATGATCAAGCGCGCTCAGCACCGGGTAGGGTGTGAAGCCGCCCAGCGCGCAGAGCGAGCCGTGTTTCATGGTGTCGCAGAGGTCGCGCAGCAGCTCGATTTCCTCGTCGTGGGTGCGTGCAATAGTTCGGGCGTTGCGCATTTGCGGCAGCGTTTCGAGCATGTCCGCCGTGCGCGGGGCCTTGGCGACGATACGGTCGATCAGTTCAGTGCCGCGCGTCGAGCCGATGCGGCAGGGCGTGCACTTGCCGCAGCTTTCCGCCGCACAGAATTCCATGGCGAAGCGCGCCATCTTCGCCATGTCCACGGTGTCGTCGAACACGGTGATCCCGGCATGGCCGATGAGCCCACCCGCCTCGGCGAAAGCCTCATAGTCGAACGGCAGGTGGAACATCGAGGGCGGGAAATAAGCGCCCAGGGGCCCGCCGACCTGCACCGCGCGCACCGGGCGGCCGCTGGCAGTACCGCCGCCGATCTGGCTGACCAGTTCGCCCAGCGTCACGCCGAAGCCGATCTCGTAAAGCCCGCCGTTCTTCACGTTCCCCGCGATCTGGATCGGCATGGTCCCGCGCGAGCGGCCGAAGCCGACATCGGCATAGGCCTGCGGTCCTTCGGACAGGATGAAGGGCACCGCCGAGAGGCTGAGCACGTTGTTGATGACCGTGGGCTGGCCCCACAGGCCCTCGATTGCGGGCAGCGGCGGCTTGGCACGCACTTCGCCGCGTTTGCCCTCGATGGATTCAAGCAGCGAGGTTTCCTCGCCGCAGACGTAGGAGCCAGCGCCCACGCGCACTTCCAGCGTGAAGGGCGCGATCTTTCCGGCCGAGCGGGCGATGGCTTCGCGCATGGTCTTGACCGCGAAGGTATATTCGCTGCGGATATAGATATAGCCGTGGCGCGCGCCCACGGCGTGCCCCGCGATCGCCATGCCTTCGATCAGGTGGAACGGATCGCCTTCCATCAGCATGCGGTCGGCGAAAGTGCCGCTGTCGCCCTCGTCGGCATTGCAGACGATGAATTTCTCGTCCGCCTCGGTGTCGAGCACGGTCTGCCACTTGATCCCGGTAGGAAACCCCGCCCCGCCCCGGCCGCGCAGGCCCGAGGCTTTGACCGCGTCCACGACTTGCTGCGGGGAGAGGGCGTAGGCCGCTTCCAGCCCTTTCCACCCGCCGTTTTCCGCGTAGTCACTTATGCTGAGCGGATCGATCACGCCGCAGCGGGCAAAGGTGAAACGCTGCTGGCCAGAAAAGAACGGGTGCTCCTCGATCCTGCCGATGCAGTTCGGGTGGCTGCCGTCGAGCACTTTGGCAACGTCTTCGGGGCCAACCGGGCCATAGGCAACGCGTCCGGAAGACGTCTCTACCTCGACCAGTGGCTCGATGGTGAAGAGGCCGCGCGATCCGGTGCGGACTACCTCGCAGTCCGCCTGCCGAAAGGCGTCCGCCACCTGATCCGCACCGAGCGCGACCGAGGCCATGTCCTTGCTGATGAAGATGCGGGTCATGCTTCCACCTCGGCGCTGATCCGGGTGACGGCCTCGCCGTCGATGCGCGCCACCGGACGGCCGTCGACGAGCGCATTGGGGCCGATCGCGCAGAGGCCGAGGCAATAGACCGGCTCCAGCGCCACCTGCCCGTCCTTGCGGGCATGACCCATGGCAACGCCGAGGTGCTGTGCCATCGCAGCCTCGATCGCCGCGCCGCCGCGCGCCTGGCAGCTTTCGGCGCGGCACAGCTTTATCACATGACGGGCAGGGGCCTCGGTGCGCAATTCGGGATAGAAGCTGATGACCCCGTGCACTTCGGCGCGGCTGAGGTTGAGGGCGGAAGCGATCAGCGGCACGGCGGCCGGATCGATATAGCCAAACTCCTCCTGCAATTCGTGCAGCAGCGGAAGCAGGGCGCCGCGCGCATCGCGATGCACGGCCCCGTCGATCAGGGTCTGGATTGCAGCAATATCGGTCATGGCGCTCTTCTCTTTGCGGCCACGCTGCGGCATCGCACGGGGGCGGTCAAATTGATTAGAGTGATGCCTGATAGAAGTAATCAATCAAAGGGCAGTTCCGCTATCGTGCGGGCGCATCCCAGCGCGGCAGCGGCCACCGGATCCAGCGGCGCCCGGTCGCCGACGATCAGGCCGATGCGGCTGACCGGCGTTTCCATCGCGAGCGGGTGCACGCTGGCCCAGTCCGCGCCCTTTATCAGGCCGGTGTAGCGTTCCGGCATTACCGTCGCGAGACCGCCGGAGCGGACCATGGCGAGCAGGGCGACATAGCTGTCCGCGGTGGCGCGCGGTGTGGCCGCTACGCCGGAATCGCGCATCAGCCCGTCTAGAATCCGCCGGTTCTGCATGCCCTGATGGAGCAGGCACAGCGGATAGTGTCCCGCCTCCTGCCAGCTCATCTGCCCTGTCGGTGGCGGCTTGTTCCCGCGGGCCATGACGAAGACATAAGTCTCCGCGTAGAGCGGCACGCTGATCACGCTGGATGGGCTTTCGTGGTCGAGATAGGTGATGCCGGCATCGATCTCGAAGGCCTCGATGCTGCGCACGATCTCGCGCGAGGTCTGCGAACGGACCGAGATCGTCATGCCGGGGTGGGTGTGCAGCAGCGCTTCTGTGAAACGGCCGGTTTCAGGCGCCGCCGCCGGGATGACGCCGAGCCGGAATTCTCCATGCAGCGGCCCGTCGAGCGCGTCCACGGCATGGACCATGCTCTCGTGCGCCGCGAGCAGTTGCTGGGCCCAGGGCAACATGGCTCGCCCTTCCTGCGTGAGGCCGATAAAGCGCCGGTCCCGTTCGACGAGGCGTTTGCCGAGCTGAGATTCGAGCGAGGCAATCGCCGAAGACAGCGTGGGCTGCGTCACACCGCAGGCTTCTGCAGCCAGGGCAAAGTGTTGTTCGCGTGCGAGAGTTACGAAATAGCGCAGGGCTCTGAGTTGCATGTCCTGTCTGCGTTCGGATGCCATATTGATAGATGAATTCTATCAATATGGCGCGGAAAGGGAACATGCTCCGGTGTCCCGGCGTCGGGCTGGATCAGTCTTCGCTGAACTGGCTCAGAAGAGCTTCCAGGGAATCGCGGGCGGTGGCGGTCAGCCGGAGGTACGATCGTCTCGCGTCCGCCGGGTCGTCGTGCCGATCGACATATCCATTTTGGATCAGAATGGTGATCCAGCGCAGTCCAGTTGAAGTCGGAACGCCTGCGGCGACACATGCACTGGTTATGGAAATTTCCTTCTCGTCCTCTTCGGCTATGTAAAGGTCAAGGATAATGTCCCAGGCAGGGTCTCCGAATAGATTTTTTCTAAAAAAAATTCCTCTCTTCTGTCTTATATTGTAAATTTTCCGAGCGATTTTTTTTATATTTCGCTCTTTATTTAATGTAATATTCTCTAGATATTCTGTCGTGATTGACGGATCAATTTCTGCCAATTTCTTGGGCAGATCGGTGTGCAGCTCTTCGGCTGGCATTTTTCTGTTCATTTGCGCCCCTCGCGCGACCTGATCGCTGTGCCGATAATAAGCCGAGTTTGATCCGTTTTGGAATTAAAATTTATTTGCTCGTCCTGCGCAAACGATTGCCGGTGGTATGTTTCCGGAGCTCTTTAGGGAAATCCGTTAGGCTCTTGTCCGTAGTGCGCTAAGTCGAAGCCAGACAAGATTTTCGATTCACAGGGAAGTGGGGTTCATGTTCTCAAATGCGAATTCCCCGGAGGACGCGCTTCGTGCATCGATAGTGGTCCTGGACCAGGTCGTCTCTCTCTACGATCGGCTCGGTCTCACATTCCCGGCCGTGCATGCTGCAACGGCGCTGCAGGCCGCTCATTTTGCGCTGGAGGAAGGCATGCTTGCCGAGTGCGACATTCGCCAGGAAGTCCCACGGGCCCCACGGACGTAGTCAAGGACGAGTGGTAGTCCCAGGCGGTCATCCCTGACTCCCGCAAGCCATCTCTCCTGAATTTCACGCAATCATGGCGAACATAATGGAATGCCGGCGAGCCTGCTTGAGTTCGTAGAGTCTGGCGTCCGCCGCTTTCAGGAGCGACTCCAGTGGCTGGTGCCGGTCGTGACTGACCACTGTGCCGATACTTGCCGATATGGTGAGGCTGTGGCCCTCAACGATGAACGGCTGCTCGATGGCGGCGATGATCCGCCTGACGAGCAAGGCAGCTTCGTCAGCATGGTGAAGGCTGAACTGGATGATTGCGAACTCGTCGCCGCCGATGCGGGCAACGAGGTCTCCGCTGCGGATGGCACCGCGCAAACGGTCGGCTATGGCGAGCAGCAATGCGTCGCCGGTCGCATGGCCATACCGATCGTTCACAGGTTTGAACCCGTCGAGATCGAGATAGTGGACCGCGATCGGCCGGTGGGGTGAAATCAGGACCGCATTTTCGTCGAAATACTCCTGCAGCGCCAGCCGGTTGGGCAGGGTGGTCAGAACATCGCGCCGGGCGAGCGAAATCGACACCATGCGTCTGGCGATTTCCGCCTTGGCGACCTCAAAGCGTACCAGAATCGAGCGCGCTCCCCCCAACACGAAGGACGTCGCGATGAAGGCCATAGCAAGATAGGCGGGATCGGGAATGAACACGGAAACGAGGATAGGCGGCCCGACTGCGGCGAGCATGCTGGCTATGGCCAGCCGGGGCCTCAGGCCGCAACTGGTTGCGGTGCCGGCGCAATAGCCCACGATGACGCAAATCGTCAGCATGTGAATTTCCGGCACGGGAGAGCGGAAGATAAGCGCGCCCAGAAGGCCCAGAACCAGAGCAAAGACGAAGTAGGGTAGCGCGAAGATGATCTCCAGCCGCCGGGCCTTTGGGCGATCAAGGGCTCCGGTCAGCGCCATGTCACGGAAAATTATGGTCAGGCCGATGCGCAGCGAGCTTGCCGCCAGGCCCGCTACACCCAGCAGAAGCCAGCCAGGTTCGGGCGTGCGGCGAAAGGCCAGCCAGAAGGTAAGCGCGAACGCAGCCCACATGGCCACGGCCGGTAACAGATGCAGGTAAAGACTGCGAACCTGTTCGATATAGACCCGGTCGGTCAGGGACTCGGCGGAACTGCCGGGCAATGGTCGGACCCTCGAAAATCGGATCTCCGACTATATCGTGCCGGGCCGGCGTTAGACAATTTGTGGCCGGTGTCCGCCAGATGGCGTGGGCTATCCCCGGTTGCCGGCCACCGTTCGTCAGTCTTGTTTATTGACCGTTAGCCCCTTCCGGAATTCCTCTATGAACAGACTGCCTTGCCAGCCCGCAATGCCAGGTTCAGTGCCTGCCGACGGACGTGTAGGAGAAGCCTGCTTCGCGCATCATCTCGGGCTGGTAGATGTTACGCAAGTCCACCAGCACGGGCGCCTTGGCCAGGCCCTTGACCCGGTCCAGATCGAGTGCGCGGAAGGCATCCCATTCGGTGACGATCGCAATAGCATCGGCATCCTCGATCGCGGCGTAGGGATCGGCGACCATTTCCACTTCGGGCATGAGCGGCTTTGCCAGTTCCATGCCCTCCGGGTCGTACGCGGCCACCGAAACGCCAGCGTCGGCCAGCGTCTGCGCAATGGTGATGGCCGGGGAATCGCGCATGTCGTCGGTATTGGGCTTGAAGGTCAGGCCCAGCATGGCGACCCGCTTGCCGCGTGCCGCATCGGTGCCTCCCAACGCTTCGAGGACCTTGCGGCCCATCGCCCGCTTGCGCAGGTCGTTGACCTTCACCACCGCCTCGACGATCCGCACCGGGCTTTCATAGTCCTCGGCCGTCTTGAGCAGGGCGAGCGTGTCCTTGGGGAAGCAGGAACCGCCATAACCGGGGCCGGCATGGAGGAACTTGCCGCCGATGCGCCCGTCGAGGCCGATGCCGCGGGCCACGTCCTGAACGTTGCCGCCGACTTTTTCGCACAGGTCGGCCATCTCGTTGATGAAGGTGATCTTGGTCGCCAAAAACGCGTTGGCGGCATACTTGATCAATTCGGACGACCGCCGAGAAGTGAACAGGATCGGCGATTCATTGAGGAACAGCGGGCGATAGACTTCGCGCATGACCTCGCGGCCGAAATCGTCCTCGGCGCCGATGACGATACGGTCCGGGCGCTTGAAGTCGCTGATAGCAGCGCCTTCGCGCAGGAATTCAGGGTTGGAGACGACGGCCACGCGGTGGGGAGTGCCGCTGTCCCTGAGGATGCGTTCCACTTCGTCCCCGGTGCCCACCGGTACTGTCGACTTGGTGACAATGACGGCTTCGTTCGACAGGCTCTCGCCCACTTCGCTCGCGACAGCATAGACAAACGAAAGGTCGGCATGGCCGTCGCCGCGGCGCGAAGGCGTGCCGACCGCGATGAAGATTGCGCTCGCGCCCTTGATACCTTCGGCCAGATCGGTGGTGAAGGACAGCCGACCGGCCTTGACGTTGCTGGCCACCAGCGCATCGAGGCCCGGCTCGTAGATCGGCATCACGCCTTCGTGCAGCCGGTCGATCTTCGACTGGTCCTTGTCGATGCAGACCACGTCATGCCCGAAATCGGCAAAACACGCGCCCGAAACCAGTCCGACGTAGCCGGAGCCAACCATTGCAATCTTCATGAAAACCTCATTCGATCGAAACTAACCCTGCCTTTAGGGGGCAAATCTAGTCAGGTCCAATCCCATCCCTCGTGATCATATTATGGCGTGATAGGCACGAAACCAGTTAACGAACCGTGGAACGCCCACGTCGATGGGTGTCGATGGGGTATAGCCGGTGTCGCGGGTCAGGGCGGTGATGTCGGCATACGTCGCAGGCACGTCGCCCGGCTGCATCGGCAGCAGGTTGAGCCGTGCCTTGCGGCCGCAGGCCTGTTCGAGAAGCTCGATCAACCGCATCAGATGTTCGGACTTGTTGTTGCCGATGTTGTATAACGCGTGAGGCTTGACGCTCCCGCCCGCCTTTTCCTTGCCATCGTCGAAGGGCGGCCGGTCCAGACAGGCTACAACGCCATCAACGATATCATCGATGTACGTGAAGTCACGATGCATCTCGCCGTGATTGTACACGTCGATCGGGCGGTCCGACAGGATTCGCTCGGCGAATTTCCACATCGCCATGTCGGGCCGGCCCCAGGGACCATAGACGGTGAAGAAGCGCAGGCCAGTCAGCGGGATGCGGAAGAGATGGGCATAGGTTTCGCTCATCAGCTCGTCCGCCCGCTTCGTGGCGGCATAGAGCGAGACCGGGTGGTCGGTGCGGTCCTCGATAGCAAAGGGCAGCTTGGTGTTGCCGCCATAGACCGAGCTGGAACTGGCATAGACCATGTGCGCCACGCTGCGCGCGCGAGCCATTTCGAGTATGTTGACGTGCCCGGCAAGGTTCGCGGAGACATAGGCCTGCGGATTTTCGAGCGAATAGCGAACGCCCGCCTGCGCGCCCAGGTGGATGATGGTCCCGAACTCGCTTTCCCCCAAGGCATCGGTCAGTGCCGCCAGGTCGGAAAAGTCGGCCTTGTGGAAATGAAACAGGTCGCCGAACCGTGCCGTCAGGCGGTCAAGGCGGGCCTGCTTGAGCGATACCGCATAGTAGTCGTTCATGCTGTCGATGCCGATCACTGGCTGGCCGCGTGCCATGAGCGCTTCGGACACGGTGGCGCCGATGAAGCCTGCCGCGCCCGTTACCAGCACTGTCGAACCTCCCCGAACCATGAACTCTCCAAACCTCCGGCCGCCTGTGCCCGGGACTTCCCGGTTCGGTTTCCGGGTGGGCGGCTTAAGCGCGAAAGGTGCACTAGAGCATAACGCCGGGGCCCGCCAGAGTGGCGCGGATGGTCAGAACGACTTGCGCAGGGAGATGCCGGCCGACGTCGTATTTCCCGATGACATGCCCGTGCCGCGTGTGGCGAACACGTCGAGGTGGAGAGTCGGCGTCAGTTCCATGTTCGCCGTGACGCCTGCTTCGAACCAGTTATCGGCGTAGTGCCTGCTGGCCAGATCCACTGTGCCGGTCTCGTCGTCTACCGATACGGGATATACAGCGGACACGGCGTTGCTGGTCCAGTTCCGCGAGACCGAGATCCCGGCGTAGTGGCGCTTACCCGGGCCGAATGCATGATCGAGGCGCACGGCCGCGCTGAGCGACCAGGTGGGCTCGTCGGTCTCCACATCCTTGAAGGTGGTTTCCGTGGGGGCGGGCCGCAGGAGCTTGCCGTGCGCGTAGGATGCGGTGGCAGTGGGCGTCAGGTACCAGTCATGTCCCAGAGGCAGCACTTTGCCGAAGTCACCGCCAATGGCGAAATAGGTGCTGCCTGTCGCGCCGGTGCTGGAACGGCTGCCTTCGGGGGTGCTGATCTTTCCGTAGTCCTGGCGGCCCAGGCTTAGCCAACCGTCAGTCACCCAGCCGCTGAAATTGCCTCCTGCCGCCACGGTCCCGACAAGGTAGTCGGAAGGCAGCGCAGTGTCGGCCTGCAGCAAAGTGCCATGGTAGCGCATCAGCGCACCGCGCACGTACCCCCGCCCGAGCTGGCGGGTCAGCGAAAGGGCTTCCCATGTCCCGTCCGGGCCGTCGTCGCGGTTGCTGATTCCGGTCGAAGCGGCGACGGTCCACAGTGGCAGAGGCTCGATCAGCGTGGCATCGGTGGTGTCATTCGGTGCCGCCGCCGTCGTCGGGGCTAGGGCACTATCGGCTTCCTGCGCCTGCGCGGGAAGCGTCGTTGCCGCCGCGGCCGCCGCCAGCAGCCACGGGCCTGCGCGAAACAAGGCCATCATGCGGCCTGGCGCAGCTTCGTGTCGAAGGCAGCGGGAACCCGAACCCGGGCGACGAAACCTTCGTTGGCGTGCGCGAAGGAGACATCACCGCCATGGGCGCGTGCGATCGAGCGGCACACGGCAAGTCCGAGACCGCTGCCGTTCTGGCCGGACTTGCGCGCGGATTCGCTGCGATAGAATGGTTCGAAGGCCCGGTCGAATTCGTCTTCCGGGATGCCGGGCCCGGCATCGACGATCTCGGCTATGGCCTCGCCGCCCGACAGTGACACGCGCACGCGCGCGCGGTCGCCGTATTTCACTGCGTTTTCCAGCAGGTTGCCGAGCAGGCGGCGGATGCCGACCGGATCTACGTCAACCGGAATATGGGCGTTGTGCTCGATCTCGACATCGGCGCCGACAAGCTTTGCGTCGGCGACGCTGCCGCGCACGAGATCAGCAAAGTCCGCCCTCTCGCGAGGGCCCGGCGTCGATGCGTCGCGGATAAAGGCAATGACCTCGCTGATCATCGCTTCCATCTCGGTGACTTCTCTGAGCAGGGCGTCGCGCTGCTCGTCGGGCACGTCCTCGATGCGGAAGCGCAGGCGGGTGAGCGGCGTGCGCAAGTCGTGGCTGATCGCGCCGACCATGGCCGTGCGGTCATCGACGAAGGCGCGCAGGCGGTTGCGCATCTGGTTGAAGGCATTGGCTGCCCGGCCGATTTCGGCGGGACCCGACAGCGGGATGATCGTGGCGGAAGGATCGCGGCCGAGCTGTTCGGCGGCTCTCGCGAAATCCCGCAGCGGCAGCACGATGCGGCGGGCGAAAAGCCACGCCAGCGGGCTGACCACCGCGAGTGACAGCGCGAACCACAGCATGACCCGCTTCTGCCAGGCGTTGGGGAAGGGTTCGGCGCGTGGCGCAACGGCGAGCCAGGTGCCGTCAGGCTGACGCGCCGCGGCGACGAAATCGCCTTCGATGAAGGGCGGCGAGGCGATTTCGAACACCGAATCGCGGGTGCGGCGGAACGGGATCGGCTGCGGCGTACCGCCAGCCAACTCCGCGTGCTGCGAAGGTGACGCGATTTGCGATGTATCGGCGTGCGCGGTCGCTGCCGCCAGCGGCAGCAGCGCTGTCGAGGCCTCGATGGCCGGTTGCCTTGAGCGCAGGGCTGGCTCCGCGGTGTTGGTCCTCGCAGGTTCCGGTGCCTCGATGGCGGGTGGAACAATGACCTGACGGGCCACGGTGCCTGCTGGGATGGCCGGGATGATGCCGCTACCCGGGCCGCCGCCCGGGAGGTTGCGCCCACCCGGTGCTCCGCCTGGCATAGCGCCGGCGCCACCGTTGCCGCCGGGAGCTGCGCCCGCCGGGCCAATGCCTGCGCTCGATCCCGGAATGCCGCCGGGCACGGCGTTGCCATCAGGAGCAGCATTGGCTGAGCCATTGGGCTGGGTGGCTGGCGCTGCCACAGGCGGCGTCATGGCCTGGCCTGAAGAGGTGCCGCCGGAATTCGCGCCACCCGGAGGCATGCCGCCGGGGCGGCCCGAACCTCCGGGTGATTGGGGCATGCCTTTTGACGGCGCACCACCGGGAGGCATGCCTCCCGGCATCGACGGGCCGTGTGGCATGGAACCGCCCGGAGGCAAACCGCCCGGAAAACCACCACCGGGGCCCCCGCCCGGCCCCGTTGCGCCGCCGGCGGGCGGTCCACCCGGAATCGAGTGGGCCTCGGCAGAATCGATCAGCAGGCCGCTCAGGCCACGCGAAGATTTTTCCGCAACTGCGAGCGGTGAACGGCTGTTGGCCGGCACGGCGACACCGCCGACCGGCAACTGTGTGTAGAATGCCAGAACCACGTCCTGGCGATCCCGGCCCAGACGATGGGCCAGTGCCTCGCGCGAGGATTCCGAGACCAGCCAGCCCTGGCCGCTCACGTCTGGTGGCCCCTTCATGGTCCGCCGCTCGAGGCGATCGGGCAGATCGTGGGCCTGCAATGCAGCGGCGACTTCGTCCATGTTCCACCGCGCAGCCGGGCTTGGCGGCAGGATGACGGTGAGAGCCAGCGTGACAAGCTGTGCCGCGAGCAGGGCGCATACGAGAATGGCGATCATCTGCATCGCCAGAGGCAGGCCAAGCCGCCGGGGTAAAGCAGGCATGTTCATGGCCGCGGACTTGCCAGAATTTCGATGGGAAGGCGAGTACGACGCAAGGCGCGCGCACTCAGCGGAGGGATTTGCGGAGCGGGTACAGGAGAGAGGGACACTCCCCTCCTGTTCCCGCTCCGCGTTCCCACTTTCGCCCGGATGGGAGAAAAGCGGGAACGGTCACCTCGTGTTGCCTGCACCGCAATCTTATGTCCTCGCGGTGTTGAGGCATAATATTGTTGCGCCTGTCCGAAAGTATTGAGTCGGACGAATCGTCTGCGTGGCAGATACCATCTACCTATTTCACTTCTGGGTCGATTGTTCGTGTGAGATTTTGTTTGTCCGGCAGGCGAAAAAGTATAGTCGGACAAGGATCCGGGACCGTCGCCGGGCAGGGCGGGTGCGACTTCGATTCCTGCCCGGCGAACGGCCCCGGCACCACCCGCGGCCATGGCGGCGGCGTAGCGGATGGTGGCTTGGAACGTTCCGGCCATGGCAGGCTTCGCGAAAGCGGGGGGGAGGCCGAGAGCCAGGTGTTTCGCGAAGCCGGCCGCCCGAAACGATTCTAAGCGGGTTCGACTTTCCATGACCCGAGGTCTGGGCCCGGCAGTTTGCCGCTGCATTTCACGGGTTTTGCAATCGCATTTCATGGCCGGAGCGAAATCGTTCGGTGCCTGAAATGCATTGAGCACACGGGGTTCCTATTGCGGCCGGATGCTATTAGAAACGCCTCCGATGGACCTGCAGACCCGCATCCTCATCGTTGACGATGACGAGGGTATCCGCTCGCTGATCAGCGAATTTCTCGCGAAGCACGGATATGAGACCGCCGTGGCTGCGGATCCGCCGGCCATGCGTGAACTGCTGGGGCGTGAACATTTCGACCTTATCGTGCTGGATGTGATGATGCCGCGCGAAGATGGGCTGACTGCACTCCGCCAGCTCGGGCCTGATGCTCCGCCAGTCATCATGTTGTCTGCGGTTGGCACCGATGTTGACCGGATCGTCGGGCTGGAAATGGGCGCCGATGATTATCTCGCCAAGCCCTGCAATCCGCGCGAGCTGCTGGCCCGGATCCGGACGGTCCTGCGCCGCCATGCTCTGCCTGTGCGTGTGGCGGAAGAGCAGGTGCCTGTGCCGCGCGAGGCTGATTCGGGCGAAGGGCTGCACTTTGCCGGTTGGCGGATGGATCTGGGCTTGCGGCTGCTGTTCGATCCCGCCAGCCAGTTGATCACCCTGTCCGATGGCGAATTCCGCCTGCTGCGGGCCTTTGCGGAACATCCGCGCCGTGTGCTGACCCGTGACCAGTTGCTCGACTGGTCTCGCGGCGAGGACAGCGATCATTATGACCGGGCGATCGACGTCCAGCTTTCGCGCCTCCGCCGCAAGCTGGCCGAAGGTGAGGGCGGGCAGGACATCATCCGGACCGTGCGCAACGAGGGCTATCTGTTTGTCCCTTCGGTAACGGTGACTCAGGCGGCAAAGTAGAAATGGCCGGAAATCCGGCAGGCAGCGCGCGGGTTGCAGGCCTGCGGTTGCCCGGATGCATGGCAAACTAGCTGCAACTCTCCTGAAATCTTCCGGCAAACGCCCGCGCCCACTCCTGCCGCTTCTGGCGGCGGTGCTCCCCGTGCTGTCGCGCTTGCAGAGGGGATTTCAATGCAAGGGCATGACCATGGCCTTCACCGGGACCTCAAGGCCATGAGCTGCGAGATGCTTGCCCGGCGGCGTGCGCTCGCTTTCCTGGCCAGCGCCGGAACCGCCGTGACGGCCGCGGCATGTGGCGGCGGCTCTTCTGGCGCGAGTTCGGCGGCCTCGGCCACATCCTCTTCGTCCACATCGTCGTCAACGGGCTCCAGCTCGTCGAGTTCTTCCTCGTCTTCCTCGTCCGCAAGCTCCTCCACGGGCAGTTGCGTTGCCGATCCCACCGAGACCAACGGTCCCTACCCGGCGGACGGCACCAACTCTTCGAGCGGCTCGACATCGAACGTTCTGATCCAGAGCGGAATTGTGCGTTCGGACATCCGTTCCAGTTTCATCGGCTCGACAACGGTGGCCGATGGATTGCAGTTCGATCTCGAACTGCAACTCGCCGGCGTCAACACCGGGTGCGCGCCGATCGAAGGCGCGGCGATCTATATCTGGCATTGCGACGCCGGGGGGCGTTACTCGCTCTATTCGAGCGGCGTTACTACGGAGAGCTACCTGCGTGGCGTCCAGGTGACGGACAGCGACGGCAAGGTCACTTTCACGACGATCTATCCGGCCTGCTATTCCGGTCGCTGGCCGCACATCCACTTCGAGGTCTTTCTCGATGGGCTGACGGCCGCCAGCACCGGCCGGACTGCCGATCTCATCTCGCAGCTCGCAATGCCCGCCGCGACCAACACGGCCGTGTTTTCCGGCGACACCCGCTACACTGCCAGCATCGCCAACTACAATGCGATCTCGCTCTCGTCAGACAATGTCTTCGGCGACAACACCTCAGCCCAGATTTCGCAGATGACGCCCACGCTCTCCGGCAGTGTTGCCGCCGGATACGCGGGCAGCGCCCTGATTGGCATCGCCGCCTGATCCTTCCTCCCGAATGAAGCCCGGGACTGGCGGCGGTCCTGGCTTGTTGCAGATCTCAACAGAAAGTTCCTTTGATGCGCACCCTTCACGCTTCCACGAGTCTCAGTGCTCTCGTTCTTGCGCTGGCCGCGGGTCCGGCGCTGGCCGACACTACTGTTTCGACCGACACGACCACGGCTCTCGTCACATCCAGCGCAGGCAATGTGACGATGACCGAGGATGGCACGATCACGCTGGACAGCGGCACAGCGATCACGGTCGACACAGATGCTGCCGTCGATGCGGACGGTGGGATCGAGATGGGCGACGCGGATGGCGCGACCGGAATTACGGTGAGATCGGGCACCAATTCCACCATTACCATTGGCGAAGACGCGACTCTCTACGTCCTTGAGGACTATGTCCCGGATGATGATGACGGCAATTCCATCGCTGACGGTGCGATTGCATCGGCCAGCAACCGCTATGGCGTCTATGTCGGCGGCGATGCTTCGGGCACGATCCTCAACGAAGGGATCATCAAGGTTGAAGGGCTGAACTCGGGCGGCATTGTGCTCGACGGGACCTATACTGGCAATGTTACCAACACCGGTACGATCACGGTCATCGGCGACTACTCCACTGGCATTTCGACCCAGGCGATCGACGGCAACCTGACCGTCGAAGGCACGGTGAAGGCCATCGGTGAAGGCGCAACCGGCGTCGCCGTCAATGGTGACGTCACTGGCACGGTCACCATCCAAGGCACGGTCACGCAGGCCGCGTCCTACACGGACGATGACGGCGATACGATTTATCTGTCCCGCGCAGCCTTGCGCGCGGGAACGGCGGCGGTTTCGATCAGCGGCAATGTCGACGGGGGCATCTATGTCGCTGCGCCGCCGGCAGACGATGACAGCAGCAACGACGACGAAGACGGCGACGGGGTGGACGATTCGGACGAGGGCACCGGCGCGATCGTGTCCTACGGCAACGGCCCGGCGTTGCAGGTGGGCGGCACCAACGACATCACGATCGGTGCAGTCGATGCGAATGTCGGCACTTATTCCATTGCCATCGAAGGTTCGGTGGCCGGCAATGCCTATTACAGCAACACCGCTGCCTATGGACTGGTGATCGGTGGTGAGGGCGGCAATGTCACGCTCACCGACGGTATTGGCGTCAGCGGCACGGTCCGGGCGACGACTTATGATTCGTCGGCCACGGCGCTGCTCATCAATGAGGGCAGCACGGTCAATTACCTCTACAACAGCGGATCGATCGCGGCGACCATCAGCTCGCCCGGCGAAGGCAGCACCACCGCCATTCAGGATCTTTCCGGCACACTGACCACGATCGACAATACCGGCTTCATTACTGCCAGCGGGTCGAGCACGGACACGCGCGTGGCGCTGGACCTGTCGGCCAACACCACTGGCGTGACGATCAACCAGTACCTCAACGACGACGATGCCGAGACCAGCGCGGAATACCTTGAAGACAACGACGTCGACGTGGACCCGACGGTCTATACCAAGATTACCGGCAACATCCTTCTGGGAAGCGGTGACGACACCATCAATGCCTCTTCGGGCGCCATCGCGGGCAACACCTATTTCGGTGACGGCAACGATACGCTCAATCTTTCGGGCGACTTGGCCTACACCGGTGATGTCTATTTCGGCAGTGGCACCGGAACGGCGACGATGGCCGGGACCTCGAGCTTTACGGGCACGATGGACTTCGCCGGTGAAATCGGAACGCTGACACTCAACGATTCTGCCACCTATTCAGGTGACTTCGCCAACGCCGGCAATCTTACTGTCACCGTCAATGGGGGCACGCTGACGCCAGCTGATACCTCGACGGTGAGTTTTGGCACGCTCTATGTCGCTTCGGGCGGCACGCTGGGCGTATACGTTGATGGAGACGAGAGTTCCACTTTCAACGTGACGAATGCCACGCTGGAGGATGGCGCCAGCATCACCGCGACCGTCAGCGACCTCGCCGATGCCGAAGGCACCTACACGGTGCTGACGGCGGACAGCCTTGATGTAGAGGGCTCTCTCGCGTCGTCAGTTGATCTGCCCTTCATTTTCGACGGCACGGTTTCGAGCGATGCCAACAGCATCTATCTCACGATCGAACGCAAGACGGCCAGTGAGCTGGGGCTCACCCGCGCCGCGGCATCGGCTTGGGATGCGGTTTATGCGACGGCCGGGAACGACGACGATCTTACCAGCAGCCTGCTGCAGGTGGAGGACACGGAAACGCTCGAAAGCCAGGTTGGCGGACTGTTGCCCGATCATGCCGGCGGTGTGTTCAGCGCGGTGACCTCCGGCGACCGCCTGGCCGCCCGCCACATCAGCGACGACACCACGATGTTCGACATCTCGGATGTCGGCGGCTGGCTGGAACCGGTCTACTGGAACACCACGCGCGATGCTGGCGATACCGCGGCCTACAAGGTTTCGGGCTGGGGCATTTCGATGGGTGCTGAACGGCGCACGTCTATCGGCTATGTCGGTGTCTCCTATGCATGGCTGCAGAGCTCGGTCACCGACAACGGCGGCACGGGCAAGCTCGACCTCGGCCAGCACGACTTCGGACTGTTCTGGCGGACCGCCAAGGGGCCGTTCATGGCCTGGGCCCGCCTGGGCGGCGCGCATGTCTCGATCGACTCGGCGCGGACATTCACCGGCACCATCGACGATACCGATTTCACTTATGAAGCCGATGGCAAGTGGTCGGGCTGGCTGCTCTCAGGCCTTGCCGGCGCTTCCTACCGTTATCAGGCCTCGCGCCGCTTCAGCCTCAAGCCCAAGGTCGAGCTGGAGCAGATGTGGCTTAAGGAAAAGGGCTACGAGGAAACGGCCGACAGCGATGCCATCGCGTTGACCGTTGCCAGCCGCACGAGCAAGGCCCTGACCGCGACGCCGACGGTCACCGCGGCCTATTCGCTGGGAACGGTGTCGCCCGACTGGCGTCCGCTGACGTTCCAGCTTGAAGCCGGCCGCCGCGAAGTGCTCTCCGGCAACCTTGGCAGCACCACTGCCTACTTCAACGGAGGTGACAGCTACGATGCGGGCGAGAGCTTCACGATCACGCCGGACAGCCTGAAGGGCGCATGGATTGGCGAGGCCAGCGTTCTGGCGGGCGGATACGACTTTACCTGGAAGCTCACCACACGGGTGGAGCGGACCTCGGACAGCACCGACGTTTCCGCCCGCGCCTCGCTCAGTGTCGCGTTCTGAGGCCATACTTCCAGAACTGCCGCGCGGTGTCGCTGCCTTGCAGGAACACCGCGTGCGCAGGCTTGCCTTCTGGACGGTCGCCGCGCTGGCCGGGTTTTTGCTCGGCTGGCGGATCGATGCGGTAAACGGGCCCATCTGGGATGAATCCTACTACGTGACGGCGGAGGCCCGGGTGCACCAGGGCCAGCTTCAATTCGCTTCGCATCCGCCGCTCGGCATTTTGCTGATGGCGGGTGGCGATGCCGCCAGCGGTCTCAATCGGGATGTGAACTGGCGGAAGATCGCCGCGGCCAAGTCGATCCGCGGCCAGGACATGCCACCGGGTTTCGATTGGCGCGGCCCGCGGCTTGCCCCGGTGATCTTCGGTGCTCTGTCTGCGGGGCTGTTTTTCCTGCTGATGGCGGACCTGACCGGCAGTACCGGCGCCGGTTTGCTGATGACCCCATTGTTTGTCTGTGACCCAGCGCTTCTGGCGCAGTTCAGGGCCGGACAGCTTGATGCCTTTCAACTGGCGTTCGTGCTGGCGAGCCTGATCTGCGCGGTCAAGGCGCTGCGCAGAGATGGAGTGCAGGCTCGCGCCTGGGCAGCCGGATTCGGCGCCGCTCTCATGCTGGCGGCGATGGTGCGTGCCAACGCGCTGGTGCTGGCGCCGCTCGGGCTTTTGCTCACGGTGCCGTGTTTGCGCCGCAGGTACTGGGGCGGCGCGATAGCCTGTGTGGGGGCGGGTGCCGGTGCCGCCATTCTCGCCGCGAGTTGGGTGTTGGCGGTCATGCTCATGGTTTCGCCACTGCCGCCCGATGTTTCGACGGAAGCGGGCCGCATTGATGCCGCTTATGTCAAGCATGACTATGCGCGGGAGAATCTGTTCGCGGCGATCACCAGCTATGGCCTGGATTATGCCGCGTTCATGCGTGCGGATCTTGATGGCATGGCGCGCACCGACACGAATGCCTCGCATCCGGTGCAATGGCTGCTGGGAGGCGGTGCGATCACTTACCGCTGGGACGCGTCGGACCGGCATGTCTCGGCCGTGGCGCTTGTTCCGAACCGCGTGGCCTGGCTGGTTTCGCTGGCGGGAGTGCTTTGGGCGCTTGCGGTATCTGTGGTGCGCAGGGGGCGCAACTTGCGCGATGACCCGGCAGCGGGGCTGCTGCTGGGCGGCTGGCTGCTCAGCATGGCTGCCCTCGTCTGGCTCGATGGCCAGCGCGTGATGTACCTCTATCATTATTTCATCCCGCTCGTGCTGGGCTATGGCCTGGCGGCGAGGGCCTGGCGTGGCATGAGCTGCAGCGATCGGATGACATGGCCCATACTCGCCGCGCTCACCGGTTATGCCATGTTCGCCTTGCCACTTGCGCTGCATCAGCCGGTTTCGCGGGAGCATTGCCGCCTGCTGCTGGGGGACTGCGGGCAAACCCGGCAGGACTGAAGCGGCCCGGGCCGGCTGAAGTCCGCTGCATCATTTGGAAATCATCTGAAATCTGGCGGCAAACCCGCCCTTTTAACGCCATTTCCTGTGGGCAAGCGGGCTTGTCCGGACGCAGCCTGGCCAGCCCGGCGAACAACGCGGGAGAATCTATGAATATCTTGAACGAACGATCACCGTCCGGCCGCCGGACAATCACGTATTCAGGGCTGGGGGCCTGCCTTGCCGCCGTTCTGACGCTGGCCGCTTGCGGCGGCGGGGACAGTTCATCGTCTTCGTCGGGCACCTCGAGCAGCAGTTCGTCGTCGAGCTCCAGTTCGAGTTCCAGCTCAAGCTCGTCGTCCTCTTCCTCGAGCAGTTCCACGTCGTCTTCCTGCACCGACAGCGGGGACAATGGCGCCTATGTTACCTGTCTTGCGCAGGCATTCTACAACACCCTGAGCACGTCGCAGCAATCGACTGTCCAGCTCAGTCTCACCGAAACCAACGCAACACAATACTGGACAAACCTTCCGGTCAGTTCGAGCAACCGCAAGGGCGTTTCACTTTCGGACCTGTCCGATACCCAGTATGCTGCGGCTGAACTCCTGATCAATGCAGCACTGACTTCGCAGGGCCAGACGACCATGGCCAACTTGCGGACGGCGGACCAGTACTTGCGCACCAATGGCGGCGGCACCAGCTACGGTGAGGACATCTACCACATCTCGTTCCTGGGCACGCCTTCGACGAGCAGCGCCTGGATCCTCGAATTCACCGGCCACCACTATACCTGGTTCTACGCCATGGACGCGTCAAACACGCCGGTCAGCCTGACGCCGAACTTCGTGGGCGTGGAGCCCGTGAGCTACACTTCGAGCGGGTCCACCCTGACGCCGATGGCTTCGGAACACGATGCGATGAAGGCCATTCTTGATTCCTTCAGCTCCAGCCAGCTGTCGGCGGCGAAGCTCTCGGCTTCGGTCAGCGATCTGGTGGTCGGTCCGCAGAACGACGGCAATTTCCCCTCGACCCAGTCGGGCATTGCGGTGTCCGCGCTGTCGTCCAGTCAGCAGGATCTCGTGAAGGCGGCGATCGCGGCATACGCGGGCGATGCCAATGGCACCGGCCAGTATGACGCCTATGTCGCGAGCAGTGCGCTGGCGAGCACATACATCTCGTGGTCGAACTATTCGGATCTCGCAACGCGCGGTTCCTACATGCGCATCGATGGCCCGCGCGTGTGGATTGAGTTTTCGGTCCAGAGTGGCGTGATCTTCAGCGCCAACCACTATCACACTGTCTGGCGGGACAAGACCTATGATTACGGCGGCAACTTCAGCTTCTAAAGAACCGTCGGGTCGCGGGAGCAGTCTTCCTTCGGGAAGGCTGCTCCTTTTCCTTCTGACGCTTGCCGCAGTGTTTGCGGTGTGCATTGGCACGCCTGTCCGCGCGCATCCGATGCCTGATTCCATGGTGTCTGTGCGCATGCACGAAGGTCGCTGGCGGCTGCATCTTGCCCTGCCGTTCGACCGGCTGGCGATGGCGCTGATCTCGACCGGCCGTATTCCCGATCCCGGCCCCGGTTTCACGCAATACCCGGTGCCGGACAAGCGCGTCGTTGCCCGTTACGTGCTCGACGAATTGCACCTTGCCAGCCGCGATGGCCAGCCGTGGCGCCTCTCGGTCGTTTCGCTGGCGCCGCCTGCCCCCAACGCGCGCAACTGGTCCATAGATGTTGATGCCGTGGCTCCAACGGGCGCAGACCTGCGCAAGGCTGTGTTGTCCTATGATGTGATCATCCGCGACGTGATCCCGGATGTGGCCGTGATTGCCGTCGATCAGGACTGGCAGGGCGGCGTCCTGCCCGGCCAGCCGCGCCTGCTCGGCAAGTTGTCCGAGGATGACCGCACGATCACCATCGACGGCGCCCATGGCACCGGCCTTGCCGCGCTGGGCCAGATGGTGGGCATGGGCGTGTGGCACATCCTCGAAGGCGCCGATCACATCGCCTTCCTGCTCACACTGCTTCTGACGGTGACACTGGCGGCGAGGCAGGGGCATTGGATCATCGAGCGCCGCCCCCGCAAGATCCTGTCGAACACACTCTGGCGGGTGTCGGCCTTCACGGCCGGGCACACGCTTTCGCTGCTGGCAACCTCTCTGCGCTGGCTGCCCGCGGCGGGGCAGGGGATCGAAGTTCTGATTGCGATCTCGGTCGCAGTCACGGCGCTGCATGCGCTCACGCCGATTGTCCCGCGCCGCGAGGCCTGGGTCGCGGGCGGCTTCGGCCTCATCCACGGCATGGCCTTTGCCACCGCCATTCGCGACCTGGATCTCTCGACGGGCCAGACCGTTGCGGCAACGCTGGGTTTCAATCTGGGGATCGAACTGGTGCAGCTGGGCATTGTCGCGGTGGTGCTGCCGCTGCTGCTCTGGCTGCGCACGCGGACGTTCGAGCCCATGGTCCGCCGCCCGGTTGCGGCGGCAGCGCTGATAATGGCCGTCTGGTGGGCGGTCAGCCGGATGCTCGGGGAGTGAGCATCCGCAAGAGGCCGGTGCGCATACACCGGCCTCTTGCGGCATCGGCGCTTATTCGCCCCGAATTTCGGTGAGCTTGCGTTCCCAGGCGAGCGCGTGTTCGACGATCACCGGCAGGTCGGCATATCGTGGCACCCAGGGCAGGGTCGCCTTGATCCGGCGGTTGTCCGAAATCAGCGAGTCCGGATCGCCCGCACGGCGGCCTTCCATGCGCCGGTCGATTGTCTTGTTGGTCACCCGGTCGACCGCGTCGAGCACTTCGAGCACCGAGAAGCCCCGGCCATAGCCGCAGTTCATCGTCAGCGACTGCGCCGGGTCAGCGATCAGCGCTTCCAGCGCCAGCACATGGGCATTGGCAAGGTCCGACACGTGGATGTAGTCGCGCACGCCGGTGCCGTCGGGCGTGTCGAAATCGGTGCCGAACACCCCGACATGGTTGCGCTTGCCCAGCGCGGCCTCGACCGCGACCTTGATGAGGTGCGTCGCGCCCGCCGTGGATTGTCCCGTGCGCGCCTGCGGATCGGCACCCGCGACGTTGAAATAGCGCAGCGCGCAGAAGTTGAACGGGTGCGCTTTCGCCACATCGCCCAACATGATTTCTGTCATCAGCTTGGACATGCCGTAGGGGTTGATCGGCTCCTTGGGGCTGTCCTCGGTGACCGGCGATACTTCGGGGATGCCGTAAGTCGCGGCTGTCGAGCTGAAGATGAAATGCTTCACGCCGACCGAGACCGCTGCTTCGATCAGCGCGCGGCTTTTGGCGGTGTTGTTGTGGTAGTATTTCAGCGGGTTCTCGACCGATTCAGGCACGATGATCGATCCGGCAAAATGCATGACCGCGCCGATCTTCTGCTCGGCAAAGATGCGTGCGAGCAGTTCCGCGTTCTCGATATCGCCTTCATAGAGCGGCACACCGTCGGGAATGGCAAAGCGGAATCCTGTAGTCAGATTGTCGATCACGGCGACCGGCCAGCCGGCATCCTTGAGTGCCAGAACAGCATGGCTGCCGATGTAGCCGGCGCCGCCAGTAACGAGGACGGGGAGTTTGGTACTCATGGTTGTGGAAGGCTGATTCCCTGAGGCAAGACAACGCCGCATCTGCGGTGATGCGGCCAATAGCACCGATTCCTGACTATTTGTCTAACCGCGCGGCGAAAGTGCACGTCCGGTTCGGATCAAACAGTCCTGTTTTCAGTCTTGCTGAATCAAGCTCAACGGTCAGCCGCAGCGGAAATGTTCGAGGATCCGGCCGTCGATCGGCTCCTTGAAACGCACGGCGACATGGCAGGCGTCCTTGCGGGTGGCGCTGGCATGGAACGGGCCGACGGCGCCGATCCACAGCGAAACATCGCCATCGCTGACAGTTTCGCAGGCGTCGGTTTCCAGATCGCACCCCTGATCCGCGAGGCCCGAAATGCGGACTTTGGCGGTCTGGCCCGGTGCGATGCACTCGCCGTAGAGTATCGTTGCCATAGGCATTCATGCGTCCGGGATCAGCCGGACCCTTCCATTCAATTTGCCGCCGCAGCTGATGCCGTCTGGCGGGCGGGAACGTCGCCCCGCTTCCTCTCCCTTACGCGCCCTAAAGGTCAGAACGGTTTCAGGCCAGTGTTCATTACATGACCAATGCTGACAAAAGCTTGAATGTGCCTTCCGTTGCAGGACTTACCATTGTCGTCGCGGTTTGCAGCAGGAATGGCGCGGTGCCACGAGAGCGGCCACATAAATTGGCCGATATCACTAGGCTGTCGGATTCAGCACCGGCGCTAGGCGAGTTCCTCTTTCGCGCTGTTGCCGTTGGCATTTTCGCCAAACAGGGCCTTCACGAAGGCGTCCCGCCAGTACACGACATCTTCGTCCCGCACCGACGCGAGCAGTTTTTCGTGGCGCTGTCGCCGTTCGGTGAGCGGCATGTCCAGCGCCTGTTTGATCGCCTCGCTGACATCGTCGATCGAATGGGGGTTGACCAGCAGCGCGTCGGTCAGCTGCAACGCGGCACCCGCGAACTGGGAGAGGATCAGCACTCCCGGATACTCCGGGTTCTGGGCTGCGACATATTCCTTTGCCACCAGATTCATGCCGTCGCGCAAGGGCGTGACGAGGCCGATGTCGGATGCGCGGTAGAAGCCCGCGAGCTGGCGGCGGGGATAGCCCCGGTTCACGTAGCGGATCGGCACGAAGGCGACATCGGCATGGGCGCCGTTGATGTGCCCGGTCTTCCGCTCAAGGTCCTCGCGGATCTGCTGGTAGCTTGCAACGTCCCCGCGCGAAGGCGGGGCGATCTGCAGCAGGACCACCTTGCTGGCGATGTCCGGATAGTCGCCCAGGAACCGCCCGAAGCTCTCGAAGCGTTCGCCCAGACCCTTGGAATAATCGAGCCGGTCCACACCGATCAGCATCTTGCGTCCGCGCACGCTGGCCTTGAGATGATCGTAGGCTTCCTGTGCTTCGTCGCTCTCTGCTCCTTCGACGAATTCCTTGTAGTCGATGCCGATCGGAAAGGCGCGGGCGACGATGCGGCGCCCATCATAATCGATGGTGCCGTCCTCGTTGATAGTGAGGCCCATCTCCTTTTCGACATAGTGCAGGAAGCTCCCCAGCCATTCCGTGGTCTGGAAGCCGATGACGTCGTATTCCAGCATCGAGCCCACCAGCCGCTCGTGGAATGGCAGTGAAACAAGCAGCCGCGCGGGCGGCCAGGGCGTGTGCAGGAACAGGCCGATGCGGTTCTTCACGCCCTTCTGCCGCAGCAGCGAGCCGAGCGGCAGCAAGTGGTAGTCATGCACCCAGACCAGATCGTCGGGCTCGATCAGCGGCAGTACCGAATCGGCGAAGCGCGCGTTGACCCGCTCATAGCCTTCGCCGAAGTTGCGGTCGTATTCGGTCAGATCGATGCGGTAGTGGAACAGCGGCCACAGCGTGCGGTTGGCATAGCCGTTGTAGTACTCGTCAATGTCCTGCGGCTCGAGGTCGATGGTTGCGGTGGTGACATCGTCGATCCGCTGCATGTTGAGATGGCCGGTGAACGTCTCGGTTTCCTGTCCGGACCACCCGAACCAGATGCCGCGATGCTCGCGCAGGGCCGAATTGAGCGCGACCGCGAGACCGCCCTGCGCACCGGCCGCTCCGGCGGCCTTGGGCACGGAGACCCGGTTCGATATGACGATAAGCCTGCTCATTCCTGTATCCCCTGTGCAGCGCGGACGGCTGGCCGCCGTCCGGCGGGAGTCAGCGCCAGTCCCGCCACGACCGGGACAATTGCCCGGCGCAGTTGATTATGCCGACGAGCGAATAGGTCTGGGGGAAGTTCCCCCACAGTTCGCCGGTCTCGAAATCCATGTCTTCCGAAAGCAACCCCGACCGCGTGCGATGCCCAAGCATCGCCTCGAACAGCCGCCGTGCTTCGTCATCGTCGCCGCTGCGGTGCAGCGCCTCGATCAGCCAGAACGTGCAGATGTTGAAGGCCGTTTCTGGGAGTCCGAAATCGTCCTCGTTGGCATAGCGCAGCATGTGCTCGCCGCGCCGCAACGCCTTTTGTACGGCTTTCAGCGTGGCCTGGAATTTCGGGTCTTCGGCCTTGACGTAGCGCAGTTCCACCATCTGCAGGAGGCTGGCATCGAGCTCTGATCCACCGAAGCTGGCGGCATAGTGCCCGCCCGCTTCGTGCCCTTCCACTTTGCACCAGGCGCTATCATCGATGTGCTGGCGCACGGTGTTGGCGCGCTCGCGCCACAGTTTTGCACGGCCGGTCAGACCGAGATGCTCGGCGGCATTGGCAAGGCGGTCGCACGCCGCCCAGTTCATCACGCTCGAATAGGTGTGCACGGCCGTTCGCGTGCGCAGTTCCCACAGGCCCGCATCGGGCTGGTCGTGCGTCTTCCACGCCATCTCGCCCACTTCCTCGAGGCTGGCGAAATCGTCCATGTTGGCGATGCGCAGCAGGCGCTGGTCGGTGAAGGCCTGGATCGAGGGCAGAACGATCTGCCCGTAACAGTCGTTCTGGACCTGATAGTAGGCGGCGTTGCCGACCCGCACCGGGCCCATGCCACGATAGCCAGGCAGGTCCTTGGCTTCCCACTCGATGATCTCACGCGCACCGCTGACGGCATAGAGCGGCTGGATCGCACCGCCTTCGGCATCGTCGACGATGTTGCGCAAGTAGGAGAGGTACTTTTCCAGCACGTCGAGCGCGCCGAGGTGGTTGAGCGCCTGCACGGTGTAATAGGCGTCGCGAATCCAGCAGTAGCGGTAGTCCCAGTTGCGTTGCGAATGCGGTGCCTCCGGGATCGAGGTGGTGAGCGCGGCTACGATCGCGCCGGTTTCCTCATGCTGGCAAAGCTTGAGCGTGATTGCGGCCCGGATCACTGCATCCTGCCAGTCGAGCGGCGTGGCAAGGCTGCGCACCCACAGGCGCCAGTAGTCGCCGGTCAGCTGCAGCATGTTGTCCAGTTCGTGCTCGACATTGCCGCCGAACGGCTCGTCGGGACCGAGGAAGAAGTGCAGCGCCCGTTCGACCCGGAAATAGCGCTCGTCAAGCACGTAGCCGACGGGCGCATCAGTGGTCAGGCGCAGGGTATTGCGCTCGACGAGGTAGCGGATGTGATTGGAGCCGTGCGTGATCTGCGCGAGCTGGGAACCGTATCCGCTCATCGGCGTCAGCACCGTTCGAATACGGGGTGAGCCCGTGACCGGCCGGACCACCCGGGCATAGGCAACCGGACGGTATGTGCGGCCGCTGCGGTTGAAGCGCGGGCAGAAGTCGTAGATGTCGACCGCACCGCCGCTGACATCTTCCAGCCGGGTGACGAGGATCGGGGTGTTGCGTAAATAGTGCTGGCGGACCGAGACCTGATTTTCCAGCTCGAAGCGCCAGGTACCTGCGTCCTGCCCGTCCTGCCCGCGCATCAGGGCACAGAATGCCGGATCGCCATCGACGCGCGGCACGCAGCCCCAGACGAGCGCACCGCGCTGGTCGATCAGCCCGCTGACCTGGCAATTGCCGATGGGCCAGAGTTCCAGTGTGCTGTGTTGGGGGGCGTTGCGTTCGGGCGAACTCATGGGTGGGCTTTCTCCTCAAGCGCCGCTGCAAGCCATTCGTGGACCGCGGCAACGTCCGCGAGGCGCCAGGTGGCGGCGGTGGCGCGCATCGGCCCCACCAGAATGCCGTTGCCGCCGAAGCGGGCAACGGCGCGAAAGGCGTCCTCGTCGGTCACGTCGTCGCCCACGAAGAGCGGCTGGGTGCCGATGAACCCGTCAAGCTCCATGAAGCTGGCGACGGCACTGCCCTTGTCCGATCCGGGCATGACCAGTTCGACTACCTGCTTGCCGTGCTTCATCTTGAGGCCATGCGCCGTGGCGAGGCCTTCGGCGCAGGCCAGCAGGTCATCCCGGGCGTGGGGATGGTGACGATAGTGCACTGCCACGCTGAACGGCTTGGGCTCCACCAACAGACCACCATTTGCCTGTGCGAAGCCCGAGAGTGCATCCACGATGCCATCGGGCAAGGGATCGGCAAGGGCGTGGATGCCGCCATCGGCGGCGGGCCGGAACTCGCCGCCGTGCGAACCGGCCATGGCAACGTCAAGCGAGCCCAGCAAGGCTTCCAGCGCGCCGAGCGAACGGCCACTGACAAGCGCCAGCCGGCCGTCGAGGCGCCGTGCCAGCGCTTCGATCAGCGCCGGAAGCGAGCGGGCGACGACAACGGCATCGGGGTGATCGGCGATGTCGACAAGAGTGCCGTCGAAGTCGAGAAACAGCGCGGTCCGCGGGGTAATCCGCAGCGGTGGCGGCTGGGGGAGATCGCGCTTTTCGGCGCCATGTTCCGCCAGCGAGGTCGTGTCGCTTGGATCGGTCATTGTGTTCAGTCTTGCACCATCGGACAGGATATGGCCACCCCCACCCTTTACGAAAATTCCGCAGGTGCGAAATCGCGGTTGGTCGGTCCGTCTTGCCCTGCCAAACAGCTCACGGAAGCCGTCAAACGAATGTCTGGAGCGACGGTTCCGTCAGGTGCATGCGGTTGAAAACAGCAGGATGGATCGCCATTGTGCGCGCCTGCGAGGGGCCGCGAGGGCCGCTACGCCAGGAGGAACAGATCTCGATTTTCGATGATGCGCAGTCGTTGCTGGCCCGGGCCGGTGTCTTCGAGGGCGGACTTGCCAGTGCAGCGCTTGGGGTGGCCGGGCTGGTTCTGCTCGGATGGTTCGCCAACTGGCTGGCGAAGAAGCTGGTTGTTCGTCCGATAACCCGGATCATTGCGCGCACCCCCCTGCGCAACGAGGCCAGCGACGTGCGCGCGCTGGTGACGCACCTTGCCAATGTGGTGCCTGCCGTGATCCTGTTGCAGGGGATTCCTCTCATTGCGGGCCTGCCTGAGCGGTTCGTGGTGTTCGTGCAGGTGGTGGCGGAATCCTTCGTGGTGTTCACGCTGGCGCGGGTGCTGTCCGACCTGCTCGAACTCGCCAACGATGCCTACGAACTGAAGCCCGAAGCGGCGAGCCGGCCGATCAAGGGCTATGTGCAGGTCGGCAAGATCGTGATCTATGCTGCCGCGGCGATCCTCATCACTGCCACGCTGATCGGACAGTCGCCGTTCCTGCTGCTGTCCGGCCTCGGCGCGCTGGCAGCGGTGCTTATGCTGATCTTTCGCGACACGATCCTATCGCTCGTTGCTTCGGTGCAGTTGCGGTCGAACGACATGTTGCGCGTGGGGGACTGGATCGAGATGCCGCAGCTCAATGCCGATGGCGATGTGATCGATATCGCGCTGCACACGGTGAAAGTGCAGAATTTCGACAAGACCGTCACCACCATTCCCACGCACAAGCTGATTTCGGATTCCTACCGCAACTGGCGTTTCATGCGCGAATGGGGCGGGCGGCGAATCAAGCGGGCACTGCTGCTTGACCAGACCACCGTCAGCTTTCTCACCCGGCAACAGTGGGAAGATTTGCGCGCCTTTGCGATCCTGCGGCCCTATATGGATGCCAAGGAACAGGAACTGGCGGTCTGGAATGCCTCCCATGCCTATGGCGAGGGCGAGGGAGACCGTCCAGCCAACCGCAGGCGGCCGACCAATGCGGGGACGTTCCGTGCCTATGTAATTGCCTATCTCAAGGCCCATCCGCGCATTTCCAAACGGGGCACTCTGCTGGTGCGCCAGCTCGAACCGACCGAAAAGGGCCTGCCGCTCGAGATCTACTGTTTTACCGACACGGTGGACTGGGGCGAATACGAGGCGATCCAGGCGGACATCTTCGATCATCTCATCGCCATCCTGCCGCAGTTCGGGCTGAGGCTGTTCCAGCAGCCGGGCGGGGCCGATCTTGCCCGTCTGGGTGATTGCCTTTCGCACGACGCGCCGGGAGCCATGCAGACGGCGTCGCAAAATGAAACGGTCGAGGCATGACCGGGAAGCTTGTTGACGTCTTGCAACGTAAATGACGCAAGCTATGGATAATTCGGCGCGGGCGGCTGGCGTGGTGCGAATACTGCGCCGTTACGAAGCGAATTTCCTGAAAGGCTGTGCATGAAGAAGATTGTGGCGTTCGATCTCGACGGGACACTGGCGCTGAGCAAGCAGCCACTGACCGACGAGATGGCAGATCTGATCGCCCGGTTGCTGACGGTTGCGCAAGTTGCGGTCATTTCCGGCGGCGACTGGCCACAGTTCGACAAGCAGGTGGCCAGCCGCCTGCCTGCTCATGCAGACCTTTCGCGCCTGTGGATGATGCCGACCAGCGGCGCCAAGCTCTTCATCCATCGTGAGGAGGCGTGGACGCCGGTCTATGCCGAACTCTTCACTGAAGAGCAGAAACGCGAAATTCTCGAAGCCTTCGATGCGTCGCTCGAGGCAACCGGCTTCACCCCGGAGGAAACCTGGGGCGAGCGGATCGAGGATCGCGGCAGCCAGATCACCTTTTCCGCGCTGGGCCAGCAGGCCCCGCTCCATGCCAAGGAAGTCTGGGACCCCGACTTTGCCAAGCGCAAGGTCATCCAGGCCGATCTGGTCAAGCGTCTGCCGGGCGTCTCGGTCAATCTGGGCGGTGCGACCTCGGTCGACGTGACCCAGCCGGGCGTCGACAAGGCCTGGGGTCTCCGGCGCCTTGCCGAACACAGCGGCGTGGCCGAGGCGGACATGCTGTTCATCGGCGATGCCATCTTTCCCGGCGGCAACGATTATCCGGCCAAGGCCATGGGGCTCGATACAGTCTGCGTGCGCGATCCGGGCGACACGGCCAATGTGATTACGGCGATCGTCGCCTGCCAGAAGCCCGGCTGACGCAAGTGCGGGCATCCGTCCGGGAAAGGCCGCGATGCCTGCCTTCTATCTGACGCTGATCGCGGTTCTGTTCGCCGGGATCGGCGCGCGTGATCAGGTGACCATTGCCGGGCTGGCGCGCGTGCAGGGGCAGCGGCCGGGTGTGCTGATCGTGGCGCTGCTCTCCGCCGCACTGACGGCTGTCTTCGCGGCCTGGGCGGCGCAAGTCGTGCTGGCCGAACTGCCGCCGCCGGCCCGGACGATCTTTGCTGCCATCGCGCTCGGCATGGCAGGGCTGGAATCGATGATACTGCCCCCCCGGCGCGAACCGCGCGAGCCGACGCATTCGCTTGGCGCGCTTGCGCTGGTGCTGCTGGCGCATCAGGTTACCGATGCGGCCCGTTTCCTCGTCTTCGGCATGGGCGTGGGTTTCGCCGCGCCGTTGGCATCAGGCGTGGCCGGGATCGTCGGTGGCTGTGTTCTGGCCGGGTTTGCCTGGGCGTTCCCGCAGATGCTGGACAGGCCCGCCGCGCGGTGGCTACGGCGGATAGTGGGAGCCTTGCTGGCCGTCGTAGCGCTCGGAATGTTCCTGTCGGAAATCGGGATTCTCTAATCGGAAAAACCGATAGAACAAAGTCTTATAATCGGTGTTTTACCTCATAGATTGATTTCAACACGTCAAAGAGGGAACGACGACCATGACTTCCAAGGACAATTCCAAGGCCGCCCTGATCGATAGCCTGAACGGCCTGCTGGCAGACACTTTCGCGCTCTACCTGAAGACCAAGAACTTCCACTGGCACGTGCGCGGCCCGCAGTTCCATGACCTGCACCTGCTGTTCGATACGCACGCGACCGAAATCTTCGGCCTTACCGACCTCATCGCCGAACGCGTGCGCAAGCTGGGCGGGACGACCATGACCTCGATCGGCTCGATCGCCGCCAAGACCAAGGTCGCCGACGAGGATGATACCAGCCTTGATGCGATGGCGATGGTAAAGCGTCTTTTCGAGGACAACACGGCATTCGTCGCCACGCTCAAGTCGGTGAAGGAACTGGCAGGCGAGGCGGGCGACAATGCTACCGACGGCATTATCGACGACTGGACCGATCAGGCCGAGCAGCGCGCGTGGTTCCTGCGCGAAATTATGGCCTGACCATTCCGCAAGGGCATCGGGAGTGCTAGACACGCCCCATGCCCAGGATCGAAATCATCGAACAGGCCGGGGACGGTGTGATTGCTGCATGGCTGGCCCAGCGCTTGCGCGCTGCGCTGGCCCAGTCGCCCGAGATCGCGATCAGCGTGCCGGGCGGCTCGACCCCATTCCCGATCTTCGACCTGCTGGCGAACGAAGACCTGCCATGGGAGCGGATTTCGATCTGGCCGGGCGATGACCGCATTGTCGAAGAGGACCATCCGGCCAGCAATGTCGGCAAGATCCGCGCGCGGCTTGAGCCCGTGGGGGCGCAGATTGTCCCGCTGGCCGAGGACGCCCGCCCACCGCATTTCGCCATTGCCTGGCTTGGCATGGGCGACGACGGGCATGTCGCCTCGCTGTTTCCCAATACCGATCCCAAGGCTGACGATCCGCACCCGGTACGCCGTCTCACGCCCGATCCGTTGCCGCCGGGCGCCCCGTTCGACCGTCTCAGCCTCACCCTCCCCGCGCTGACCGACAGCGACGAGATCATGTTCGTCATCCGGGGGGCGGACAAGCGCGCGGTATTCGACGCAGCGGTGAAGGGAGAGAATGACCTGCCCGTCGCACGCCTGCTGAGGGCCGCGCGGCACAAGGTTACGTGTTTCTGCTGAAGATACTGCCTGCACCGCTTCACCGGGCACTTTACCGTCTGGCGCACTGGGGGCGAAAGCAGGCGTGGAAGGCCTGGCATTCGAACGTGATCGGCGTGCGCGTCCTTGCGCTCAACGACGCCGGGGCCGTGCTGCTCGTTCGGCATTCCTACGGTTCGCGCAACTGGGCGCCGCCGGGGGGAGGTCTGGGTAGTGGCGAGGATCCGGTCGCAGCAGGCCTGCGCGAACTGGCCGAGGAGACCAGCTGCGTACTGGACAGGGCGCAACTCGTGGCCGTCGTCGACGAGGACCTTTATGGCCTCAACAACCGGGTCCATGTCGTCGTGGGGTGTGCCCGCGGACCAGCGGTCCCTGATGAGCGCGAGATCGTCGAGGCAGGCTTTTTCCGGCTGGACGCGTTGCCAGGCAACATGCGCGCCGGGCTGGCGGAAAACATCAGGGAGTGGGTGCAAGCCTACGGGGGCAGATAGGCGCAGGCCCCATTGATGCAGCAAGCTGCAATGCTAAGCGTCTGCCGCAAATTCGCTCGGTCACTCAATTTTTGGCGTGGCAGCGTGGGACCAGTCGTTCGAGGTCTTCCCCGCCCGTCTGGCCCCGGCCTTTTTCCTCAGTATCCGCTGCTGTTTTCGGTCGATCCGCC
>NZ_JALHLE010000035.1 GCF_022832385.1 Novosphingobium album (ex Hu et al. 2023) | reverse complement strand
CTGAGTCAAACCGGATAGCCTCCGGAAAACCCGGGGCGCTTCAGTTTGACGCCACAGGCCTCTTCGAGATTGTCAAAGTGGAGGGCGGCCAGAGCTATGTCGCCGACAAGCGAAACAAAGAGAGGTCCAAACGCCCCAGTAAGCCATAATCGCAGCCTAAGATTTTATGGTATGGTTATGCGACATCTGGATCAAAGGTGAGAAAGATCGAGACCCGAGAATTTGATAGCTGAAATCGCTTCAAGAAGAATTTGGGGACGATACCCCGATCCGTAAGCGTCGGCGGCCTCACTCTGACTGCCGCCAGTGATCCACCCGCCCAACGTCAGTGTAATATCACGGTCGATAAGCGCATTTCGGCCCGCGTCTCGAAAGCCATGCCGGAAGGAATGATAGCATGTCCGTGGCGCGTCGGCTCCGACACTAACCAGAAATCGCGAGAACCAACGCGAAAATGCAACCGACCGAAAGCCCTTGGCCCCCGGCGGCAAGTCATCAAAGAGCTTGAGGGACCCGCTGCGGCGTTTGCCTTCAACAAATGCCATGATCCCGAGGTCTAGGAGCCTTGGATGGATGGGCACAATGCGGGCGCTTGTCTTCGTCTTGAGCGATTTATCCCGCGCCCCGCTTAGGCTTTCCTCAGTGATTACGAAGCACGGCACTCCTTCAATCAGCCTGACATCGGTGACATCGAGTTGGCATACCTCATTGAGGCGCATACCCGAAAATAGGCCGATTAGCGGCACCCAATATCGTGCGCCACTGGCGATCACAGAGCCGGGGATAGCGTAGCCATTCTGCTCATCGCGGCACCCCGTGTAGATCGGAGCAGAGAAAATCCGCTGTAACTGCCAAAGCTCAAACGGCTTGCGGCGATCTTGCGGGTGAACGGTTTCCGCCCACTGAAGGCCACGGGCCGGGTTCCTTGTGACGTATTCCTCGGAGACTGCCCAATTCAGCATCGTGGCGAAACGGGCCATGTAGGCGTTCAAGTTCGTAGCGTTGATCGTCCGAATCCCAGCGTCCTGCCTTGCCAGCCCAGCCGCCTCCCGCACGGAAAGTTGTCCGCATTTCTTGCTGTAATTGACCGGAAGCCAGCGCAGCGTTTCGAGCAACTTCCGGCAGCCCTCGCGGTTGAGATCGGAAATTGGCGTCGATGCCCCAAAGAAATCCTCCACCACGCGCCGCGTGGTGTGGTGGGCGAGAATCGTTCTGTCGGAGCGCCGTTTTGTTGGGTCTTTCAGATATCGGTCGTAGATTTCAGCAAGGGTCGGCCCGGCATTTACCTCGGGCTCTCGAACACCCGGAATAGCCCGGACGTTAGAAATGGATGAAGGATTGGATCGTTTATGCATCGTTTTGGAGACTGTCGTCCCAACGGAGTTCTCCGCAAGCAGGTCTGCATTGAAACCCGAGCCAATTTCTCGACGCTTCGCTTCAAACATCGATTCGAACTCAGCGGCAACCCTCCGAGCGTGACGAACAGCGAGTGAGAAACTGTCTGTCCGCAACGATCTGCTGACTTCCAAGCAACCCATTGCCTCTCGCAGATCGAACGGGACACGAATCCGAAATCGGTAAATTGATCCTCGCAGGCACAACCCTCGAACGGATCGTTTGTGTGACGTCCGTGTGTAACAGTCGCCGAGACGATTTCTCGAACGATATAAAGGCGTTAGGTCCTGTTCTTGGACGTGATTGTGTAACACCTGCGTGTTGCGAACGCGTGAATCTGCACCGCCGATGGCGGATTTCTGCGTGTTTTCAGGGTGTTGAGGACGGCTGGAGCGGGTAGCGGGAATCGAACCCGCATAACTAGCTTGGAAGGCTAGGGCTTTACCACTAAGCTATACCCGCCCGTTCCGACCATGGACTTTGGCCTTTGAGCCATGTCAGGGCGCGGCGATTGCCACGACTCCTACCTGCTCGTCAACGGCTCTCTTTCGTTTGCCCCCATTTGGCCGCGCCCATGCGGCTTGCGCGCGTCGACGGGGATCGCCCCGACGACTTTTGGCACGAATTGCCATCTTAAAGGGGCAGCAACGCATTCAAGGTCATATCTGGGCAGCGTCACCGTATTTTCTCGCAAGTGCAGCAATGATAGCATCGCGACGTCAGCAGATGAGGAGCCAAGGCACCATGAATGCATCACGGACCCGCACCCCGGCCGAAAATTCCGTCCCTTCCCGGCGTCGCAATCCGTTGGACCTGCTGATGAACTCGGGGCTGGGCAAGCTGTTGCGCGGGATCGGCGTGGCGCCCAGGCAGGACAGCGGCGAAAGCCTGCTCGACCTGGCCGATGCGCTGCTGTCACTGCGCGGGCGCGCCTCAGGTCCGGCGCTGGCGTCTGCGTTCTTCGATCTCTATGAAGCATCCGATCTGACGGCCCGGCAGGACTTCCTGGGCAAGGTTCACGACTTGCATCCGGCTGATGCCAAGGCGATCGACAAGGCCATCGCCAAATGGAACGAGAAGCGGGACGAGGCCACCGCGCTGGCGTTGAACGCCGCCACCGAATCGCCGAGCGCGCGCCTGATCAACCAGCTCAATCTCGCACCGCAGGGGACACAGCGCCTGATCGGGATGCGCGAGGATCTTCTGGCCGTCCCCAGAGCCGCGGCGCCCGCCGGGCTCGCTGCTCTGGACCGTGAGCTGGAAAGCGCCTTCACGGCATGGTTCAATGCCGGTTTCCTGGAGTTGCGCCGGATCGGGTGGGATTCGCCCGCTGTTCTGCTGGAGCGCATCATCCGCTACGAAGCGGTGCACGAGATCCAAGGCTGGGACGACCTTCGCCGCCGCGTCGAACCGGTCGACCGGCGCTGCTATGGCTTCTTCCATCCGCAGATGCGAGACGATCCGCTAATCTTTGTCGAAGTGGCGCTGACACAGCAACTCCCCGGCGCGATCCATCAGGTGATCGCCGAGGAGCGCGAACCGATCGATCCGCGAGAGGCCAGCTGCGCCATCTTCTATTCGATCAGTAACTGTCAGGTCGGGCTAAAGGGCATCCCCTTCGGCAACCACCTGATCAAGCGCGTGGTGGGCCTGCTCAAGGAAGAGCTGCCACACCTGAAGACGTTCGCCACGCTTTCACCGGTTCCCGGATTCGCGAAATGGCTGGCCCGGGAGCGGGGCGCCGATGCCAGGATACCGGGTGCAAAGGACCTGCGCCAGCTTGCCGCACGGTATCTGGTCACCGCAAAGGGGCGTGGCAATCAGCCTGCCGACCCGGTTGCGCGCTTCCACCTGGGCAATGGCGCAAGGCTCGAGGCCGTCCATGCCAACGCTGACCTTTCACCCAACGGGCAGAAGCAGTCGCACGGGGTGATGGTCAATTACCTCTACGACCTCGCCGATATCGAGGCGAACTTCTTTGCGCTGACCGAAATGGGTGCAGTGGCCACCTCGAAGGCCGTGCAGGCGCTGGTCGATGACAGCGACGGCAGCAGCAAGAAGAAAGCCGGGAAGGCACAGGACGCGGTCGCGGCCTGACACCAAACAGGCGTTCGGCGGGCTCTAGTGCCCCTCGAACGCCATCAGGGCATCAGCAGGAACACCTGCCGTGCGCAGGCGTTCTGCTCCGCCCAGATCTGGCAAGTCGATCGCGAACAGCGCCCGGGTTACCGTTCCACCCGCGCTGCGCAATAACTGCACAGCCGCCAGCGCGGTGCCGCCGGTGGCGATGAGGTCGTCGATCAGCACCACGGCCTTGTCATCATGGATCGCGCCCGGATCCACTTCCAGAGTGTCGGTGCCGTATTCGAGGGCATAGTCCATCGCAAGGACCGGCACAGGCAGCTTGCCGGGCTTGCGAACCGGTACGAACGGCAAGCCGAGCCGGGCGGCCACGGCGGCCCCGAAGATGAACCCCCGCGCTTCGATCCCCGCGATCGCTTCGGCCCCGGCCTCGCGTGCCTTGTCCGCCATCAGGCCGACGGCGGCCGCAAAGCCCTGACCATGACCGATCAGGGTAGTGATATCGCGGAAGAGAATGCCCGGCTTGGGAAAGTCCGGAATGGTTCGGACGAGTGCCTTCAGCTCGCCGGGAGTCATAAGCGTCTTTCCTCAAATGAGAAGCGCCCCTGCCATCGCACGATGGAGGGGCGCCTCGTCAGGTCGTGAGACCCGGTCTCAGTGCTTCGTGCCGGCCCAGATGTTCCGGTAGGACATGTAGCCCAGGATTGTGGCGAAGAGCAGGAAGCCCAGCACGGTCCAGCCGGTCTGCTTGCGCTTTTCCAGCTTGGGTTCGGCGGTCCAGATGAGGAACGCCGAGACGTCCTTGGCCATCTGGTCGACAGTGGACTTGGTGCCGTCGCCGTACGTCACCTGACCATCCGCTGCCAGCGGCGGCGCCATGGCGAGGTTGAGGTTGGCGAAGTACGGGTTGTAGTGCAGGCCCGACGGGGTCTTCGCTTCGGGGAACTCCTTCAGAAGTTCGGCCGGCTGTTCCGTGAACCCGGTCAACAGCGAGTAGATGTAGGCCGGGCCGTCATGACGCGCCTTGGCCATCAGCGAGAGATCCGGCGGCACCGCATTGTTGTTGGCGGCGCGCGCAGCGATGTCGTTCGCGAACGGCTTGGGGAAGTAGTCGGTCGGCGTGCCCGGACGGGTATTCGCTTCACCGGTGTTCGGATCGGTACCCGGAACGGTGAAGCCCGCCGCGATCGCCTTCACTTCTGCTTCGCTGTAGCCGAGCTGCGCCAGATCGCGGAATGCGACGTGGCTGAGCGAGTGGCAGGCCGAGCAGACTTCCTTGTAGACCTGGAAGCCGCGCTGCAGCTGCTGGCGGTCGAACTTGCCGAACGCGCCGTCGCTGGCGAAGTGCACTTCCTTGGGATGCAGGTGGAATTCGTGCTCGGCGGTTGCCGCGGGCGGTTCCGTGATCTGCGTGTAGGCGCCCTTACCGAAGGACCAGGCCAGGGCTACCGTGAAGAACAGCCCGACGAGGATCGAGAGAATGCGTGCCATGTCTTTCGTCTTTCGTTCTAGCTGTTGATCAGGCGGCCGGAGCCAGTTCGGCGCCTTCGTCCTTCCCGAGGACAGCCTCGGTGATGGAGTAGGGCAGCGGCAGCGGCTTCTCGATCGCGGAAACGACCGGGAGGATGATCAGGAAGTGCGCGAAGTAGTACAGCGCGGCCAGCTGGCTGATCATCACGTAGGGCTCGGTCGCCGCGGCACCGCCGCAGTAGAACAGAACCGCCATGGCCGGGATCAGGCCGAACCAGAAGAACTTCTTGTAGGTCGGACGGTAGGAACCCGAACGGACCGGCGACTTGTCGAGCCACGGCAGGAAGAACCACACCAGGATCGCGCCGAACATGGCGAGGACGCCCATCAGCTTCGCCGGAATGAAGAAGAAGTCCTGGGTGAAGGCGCGCAGGATCGCGTAGAACGGCCAGAAGTACCATTCGGGGACGATGTGCGCCGGCGTGCTCATCGGGTTGGCCGGAATGTAGTTGTCCGGGTGGCCTAGCGCGTTCGGGAAGAAGAACACGGCAGCCGCGAACAGGATCGCGAAGGCACCCACGGCCCAGCCATCCTTGGCGATGTAGTAGGGGTAGAACGGAACCGTGTCGCTCTCGCTCTTCACTTCCACGCCGGTCGGGTTCGACGAACCCGGGATGTGCAGCGCCCAGATGTGCAGGATGACGACACCCACGATCACGAAAGGCAGCAGGTAGTGCAGCGAGAAGAAGCGGTTGAGCGCGGCATTGTCCGGCGCGAAGCCGCCGAGCAGCCACTGCTGCAGCGGTTCACCCACGAACGGGATGGCACCGAACAGGCCGGTGATGACCTTGGCGCCCCAGAAGCTCATCTGGCCCCAGGGAAGCACGTAGCCCATGAAGGCGGTGGCCATCATGAGGAGGAAGATCACGACGCCCAGCAGCCACACCATTTCGCGCGGTGCCTTGTAGGAACCGTAGTAGAAGCCGCGGAAAATGTGGATGTAGATCACCACGAAGAACGCCGAAGCGCCATTCGCGTGGCCATATCGGAACAGCCAGCCCCAGTTCACGTCGCGAACGGTCATCTCGATGGTGTCGAAGGCAACCGCCGTGTTGGCCGCGTAGTGCATGGCCATGACGATGCCGGTCACGATCTGGATCACCAGACAGATCAGCGCCAGGAAACCGAAGTTCCAGAAATAGTTGAGGTTGCGGGGAACCGGATAGCCGGAACCGACCGAGTTGTAGACGAGGCGCGGCAGAGGCAGCTTCTCGTCCATCCACTTCATGAAGGGGTGGCTCGGCGTATATTCGTTGGCCCAGGGAAAGCTCATTGTCGTTGCCCTCTCGCTTGCCCTTAACCGATCTTGACGACGGTGTCGGTGGTGAACTCGTATGCCGGAACCTCGAGGTTCTTGGGCGCGGGACCCTTACGGATACGGGCGGCAGTGTCGTAGGCCGAACCGTGGCACGGGCAGAAGTAACCGCCGAACTCGCCGCGGTTCTCGCCTTCGCCGGCACCGAGCGGAACGCAGCCCAGGTGGGTGCAGACGCCCATGGTGATCAGCCAATTTTCCTTGCCTTCCTTGGTACGCTCGGCGAGCGTCTGCGGATCGCGCAGGCTGGAAATGTCGACCTTGTTGGCCTCTTCGATTTCCTTGACCGTCAGATTGCGCACGAAGACGGGCTGCTTGCGGAACACCGCCTTGATCGCCTGTCCCGGCTGGATCGCGGAAATATCGACTTCCGTTGAGGAAGCCGCGAGAACGTCGGCCGATGCCGACATCTGGCTTACCAGGGGGATAACGACACCCACGCCAGCGACGCCCGCCGCGCTTACTGCGGCGATATTGATGAAATCGCGCCGACGCACGCCATCTTCTTCTGCCATGCTAAGCCCTTGCCTTGCTTACGAACACCCACTGCCGGGGGACCGACAGCATACCGAACCGGCCAAGAACGCCCCTGATCCCCCGAATTCGGCGTAAGATGCGGGAATGCCCCTCTCCCACGACCGACTTCGCGGGCCTGATATACACGAAACACAGCCGTGCCAACCGCCTTTTTGGCCACCGGGCCGGGAGGCGGCAGCGGCGGCACGTTTAGAAGGCCAAACGCATCGTCGTTTTGACTTAGGGCAATCCAATCAAGGAGATTTGGCGTCCATACGCCGGTTCGCCCCTGTGGGTGGCGCGACGGAACGAGTAGAAACGGTCCGGCGCGGAGTAGGTATCGAGTCCCAGGGCCTCGACGCGCCCCAGTCCAGCCCGTGCAAGGCGCGCCGTGACATAGGCTTCAAGGTCGAACTGATGATGCCCCGGACGGCCCGCGGCAAAGAACACGGCGTTACCCTCGTCGTCCGTCAGGAACCGGTCGTGGAATGCCTCATCGACTTCATAGCTGCGCCGCGCGATGCAAGGACCCACTGCAGCCACGATCCGCTCGCGGCGTGCACCGAGCGACTCCATCGCCTCCACGGTACGGTCGGTCACCCCGCCGACCGCGCCTTTCCAGCCCGCATGGGCCGCTGCGACAACGCCCGCCTCGAGATCCGCGAGCAGCACCGGGGCACAATCAGCAGTGAGAATGCCCAGGAGCACGCCGGGCCGGTCGGTCACGAGCGCATCCGCGTGTGGGCGATCCGCATCCGGCCAGGGCTCTGCCGGAGCCACGACGCAATCGGGCGAATGAACCTGATAGACTGTCGCAAGCCTCGCACCGGGCAGCACGGCCTCGGTGGCGCGGCGCCGGTTCTCGGCGATCGCCGCCGGATCATCCCCCGAGCCGAGCCCGACGTTCAAACCGGCGACATCGCCGGTGCTGACCCCGCCCTTGCGGCCCAGGAATCCGTGCGGCACGCCCTTGAGCAGCCCCGCACGGATCACTTCCACGGCATCAGCCAAGGCTCTTGGTCACCTGCTCGCGGACATCGCGCGAGAGATCGGGCTCCGCGGCTGTCTTCTGCAGTTCCTCGCGCATCATTGCCGCACGGACCGGCTCGATTCGCCGCCAACGACCCAATGAAGGCACGAAGCGTGCCGCCGTCTGCGGATTGATCGGATCGAGACGGCGGATCAGATCGCCGATCAGCCGGTAGCCCTCGCCGCTCTCGTCATGGAACGCCTTGGGATTGACCGCCGCTGCCATGTAGAGTGCGCGCACCCGGTTCGGGTTGGTCATCGTGAAGTCGGGATGTCCGGCCAGTTCCCGAATATGCGTCAGTACGTCCGGGTGGAACGATCCCGCCTGCAGCGAGAACCACTTGTCGATGACAAGGGCATTGGCTTCGTAACGAGCGTGGAAGTCAGCAAGCGCCTCTTCCCGTTCGGGGACATCGAGGCTGGACAGGATCAGCAGCGCGCCCTGCCGGTCAGTCATGTTGTCGGCCGAGCGGTACTGCGCAATGGCGCGCCGGGCACCCTCCGCCTTGTTGCCTGCAGCAATATAGCCCAGCGCCTGACTCTTGATCTTGCGCGCGCCGCGCGCTGCGGCGTCGCGGCTGTAGGGCACACCCACCGCACGGTCGTGCAGCGCGCCGAGCGCTTCGGCATATTCACAGCCCAGCCAGGCCTTGAGCGCCTCGCGCTCGGCATGAATGGCGCCCGGATCGGCAATCAGCATCTGTTCGGCGAGATAGCTTTCGGCCGGCAGGATCATCAGCTCTCCACGCATCAGGTCATCGAGCGCCGGATCGGTCACGATCGCCGCGAAGGCCTGCCCGATCGCGGCGCGGCCCGCTGTCCGCGCGGCATCGTTGAGCCCACCGCTCACGGCAGCAACAAGATGCTGGACGACAAGGCTCTGCATGGCCTCATAGCGGGCGAAGGGATCGTCATCATGCGCGGCGAGGAACACCAGATCCTCGTTGGGACGATCGAACTCGATCGAGACCGGCGCCGAGAACCCGCGGTTGATCGACAGCACCGGCAGCTTGGCGAAATCCTCGAACACGAAGGTGTCGCTGGCCTTGGTGAGGACGATAAGCTGTTCGCCGGTATGTTCCTTGCTCTCGCGGTCGAACAGACCGATGCGCAGCGGGATCGGCACCGGCTGCTTTTCGGGCTGGCCGGGGGTCGGCGGCACGGTTTGCGACAGGTGCAGCGTTGCCGTCGTGCCCTCATGCTTCAGCGTGACCGCGACCTGCGGCGTACCTGCCTGCGAATACCACAGGCGGAACTGCGCGAGGTCCAGACCCGAGCCTTGCTCCATCGACCGCACGAAATCCTCGCATGTCGCCGCCTCGCCGTCGTGGCGGTCGAAATAGAGGTCGGTGCCTTTCCGGAACTGCTGCGGCCCCGCCATGGTGCGCATCATGCGGATCACCTCGGCGCCCTTGTTGTAAACCGTCGCGGTATAGAAGTTGCTGATTTCCTGATAGGAATCGGGACGGATCGGATGTGCCAGCGGCCCGGAGTCCTCGGGGAACTGCGCCGAGCGGAGCACGCGCACGTCCTCGATGCGCTTGACCGCCTCGCTGCCCATGTCGGCGCTGAAAAGCTGGTCGCGCAGCACTGTGAAGCCTTCCTTGAGGCTGAGCTGGAACCAGTCGCGGCAGGTGATGCGGTTGCCGGACCAGTTGTGGAAGTATTCGTGGCCGATCACGCCCTCGACCGCGTCGTAATCGGCGTCGGTCGCGGTTTCGGGATCGGCCAGCACATAGCGGGTGTTGAAGACGTTTAAGCCCTTGTTCTCCATCGCCCCCATGTTGAAGTCGGAGACGGCGACAATGTTGAACAGGTCGAGGTCGTATTCGCGGCCGAAGGCTTCCTCGTCCCACTTCATCGAGGCGATCAGCGAATCCATCGCATGCTGCGTGCGGTCCTCGTCACCCGGGCGGACCCAGATGTTGCAATCGACCTTGCGGCCCGACGTCGTGGTGAAGGTGTCATGGTTGGCCACCAGTTCGCCTGCAACGAGCGCGAAGAGATAGCTCGGCTTGGGCCAGGGATCGTGCCATTCGGCCCAGTGGGTGCCGTCGGCATTCTCGCCCTGCGCGGTGCAGTTGCCGTTGGAAAGCAGGATGGGGAACGTGCCCTTGTCGCCCGTCATCCGCACCGAATAGGTGGACAGCACGTCGGGCCGGTCGGGGAAGAAGGTGATGCGGCGGAAGCCTTCGGCCTCGCACTGCGTGCACAGCATCCCGTTCGAGGCGTAGAGCCCCATGAGCTGGCTGTTCGCCGCCGGATTCACCTGCGTTTCCACCTCGACCAGATGTTCCGCACCGGGCAAGTCGATCAGCAGGTCCGGACCATCGAGCCGCCAGTCGTTGACCGCGGCACCATCGACGCGCACGGCCAGAGGCACGATCTGGTCTCCATTGAGGCGCAGTACGGCATCACCGCTGCCATCCGGATTGCGCACGACCCTGAGCTTCGAGGCCACCAGCGTCGCATCGATACCGAGTGTAAATTCAAGACCCGTTTCAGGCACCAGCCATGCCGGCGGCTGATAATCCTCACGCCGGATGACGGGCGGCGCAGTCGGTGGCGGCGCGGCATCTGCCACCTGGGTGTTCTCTGCGGGCTCGGCGGGTCTGCTGGCGATATCCATAAGTGCCTAATTAGCCCTTCGCCGGGCGATTGCCAGCGGTGCACGTGCGAATTTTGCATGGGCCGCGTCCGCTGCTAGACGAACCGCATGCCCCGCATGTTCATCTTCGGCCTCGGCTACACCGCCCGCATCATTGCCCGCGATCTCGAAGCGCGGGGCTGGGAAGTGATCTCCACCGGCAGCGAAGGCACACTGTCCTTCGACGACGAAGGCACCGTCCGCATGGCGCTGGCGGATTCGGACCACGTGCTGTCCTCGGTCCCGCCCGGCCGTGAGGCGCGCGGCGAACCGCCGGAGCCGGTGCTCGAACGGTATAGTGATGCCCTCAAGGGCAAGGCGCTTTCCTATCTCTCGTCCACCGGCGTCTATGGCGACACCGGCGGCGCATGGGTCGACGAATCAGCCCCCACCGGAACCGGACGCCGCACATCGCGCAGCGAAGCGGACGCGGCATGGCTGGCGCTCGGCGCCCGGGTCTATCGCCTGCCCGGCATTTACGGCCCGGGCCGTTCGATGCTGGAACGGGTACAGGAAGGCCGCGCGCACCGGATCGATCTGCCGGGGCAGGTCTTCAGCCGCGTGCATGTGGATGACATTTCTGCCGGTGTGATCGCCGGCCTCTTGGCCCCGCCAGGCGCCTACAATCTCGCCGACGATCTGCCCTGCAGCCAGAACACGGTCGTCGAGGAAGCCTGCCGGCTTCTCGACCTGACTCCACCCCCGCTGCTGGCGCTGGACGAGGCCGGGCTCTCGCCCATGGCGCGCGCTTTCTATGCCGAGAACCGGCGCGTGGCGAACGGCAAGGCCAAGAGGGTTCTGGGCTGGCGCCCGCGTTATGCGGACTACGCCGCGGGCTTGCGCGCGCTCAGGGCGACGATGAGCCCCGCCATCGCCAGTACTGCCCCGGCCACCGCGACTGGCGTCCAGCGATAGCCTTCCAGCATGGTCGACAGCAGCATCGCGATCACCACCACCACCACACCGTTGTAAGCCGCCTTGCCCGCGCCAAGTTGTCGGATCAGCGTATAGTAGAGCGGGAAAGTCACGACCGATCCGAACAGGGCCAGATAACCCGTCCCCAGCCAGTAGCCGGAACTGACCGGCACCACCGGCGGTCCGGCGGTGATCCACGCCAGCACGACGTCACACACCGTTCCATAGAGCATGGCCCAGGCGAGCAGGCTGACCATCGGCAGACGCTGGCCCGTCTCGTTCGCCTGAATCACATTCGACACCGAGGCACACAGCATCGCGATCAGCGCAAACACCACGCCGAGCACGACTTTGCCCTGCACCGGCGCCTCTCGCGCCTCGTGGACGAGCAGCAGCAGGATGCCCGCGATCGCGATCAAACTCCCCACGGCGAAACGCGACGTGATTGGCTGCTTCAGCAAAACCCGCGCCAGTATCGCATTGGGCACCAGAAGCAGTGCAATCATGACCGCGACGATGCCCGAAGTCAGATGCAGTTCGGCGCGATAGACGAAATTGTAGTTCCCGCAGAACTGGGTGACGCCGACGAACAGCGCCAGCCACTGGCCATCGCGTCCCAGCCGCAGGTTCTTGCCCATGGCCAGCGCAACCAGAAACATCGCTGGTGTCGCCAGCATGAAACGCCAGGCGACCGACCAGCTGGCCGGTACGTCGCCAATCTGCCCGGTGATGACCCACCAGGTCGATCCCCAGATCAGCGACACCAGCGCAAACGGCAGGAACACCGCGGGGCGCAGGAAGGAGGGTGCGGCATCCCCGCTCATGGCCGGAACCTCACAAGCCGGAAATCGCACGTGCCAGCGCGGAGACGTGCTCGTCCTGCGAATCCCATGCCGTCACCAGCCGGGCGGCATCGTCGCCCCAGTCGTAGAAGCCGAAACCCTGCCCGCGCAGCGCCGCGCGTTCGTCGGCCGTGCAGGAAAGAAACACTTCGTTGGCCTCGACTGGATGCAACAGACGGGTGCCCGCCGCAGCGCCGATCCCGCCAGCGGCAGCATTGGCAGCGCGCGCATTGTCGAGCCACAGGCCGCTGTCCAGCATGGCGAGGATCTGCGCGGCCATGAACCGGCCCTTGGATTGCAGGTGCCCGGCGCGCTTGCGGCGGAAACGGATCATCTGCGCGGCCGCGGGATCGAAGAACACGATCGCCTCCGCTCCCATGCCGCCGTTCTTCACGAAGCCGAAGCTGAGGGCATCGACCCCGGCGCAGGCTTCAGAGGGCTCGCAGCCGAGGAACGCGACGGCATTGGCAAAACGGGCACCGTCCATGTGCAGCCCCAGCCCGTGCGCCTGCGCGAAATCGGCCATCGCGGCAACTTCCTCCGGCCGGTAGACGCAGCCGTACTCGCTCGCCTGCGTGATCGAGATCGCGTGAGGTTGGACCTGATGCACGCCGTCGCGGATCGGATCGATGACCGCTGCGACCGCCTCCGGCGTGAACTTCGCGCTTTCGCCATCGGCCAGGAGCAGCTTGGCACCATGCAGGTAAAAACCCGGCGCGCCGCCCTCGTCCATCTCGATATGCGCCTCGCGGTGGCAGATCACCGCGCCGTGCGGCTGCACCATCGACGCCAGTGCGAGGCAGTTCGCCGCCGTTCCTGTCGACACCCACAGCGCCGCGCACTCGCGCCCGAACAGCGCGGTGAACGCCGCGTCGAGCTCGCGGCTCAGCGCGTCGCCGTCATAGGGCGCGTCGGCTGCATCAGCAGCCATCATCGCCTTCCAGACGGCGGGATGGACGGCAGCGGCATTGTCGGAGAGAAACTGCATGGCCATATGCCTGCGAGGCGGCGCGTTCGCCGTCAAGCCTTGCCATGCACAAGGAGAAATTATGGTCGGTGTGACCATCACCAAGCACGAAAACGGCCCCTCCGGCGAATACAGGGCCCATGTCGCCGACAGCGACGTCATCGGCCACCTGACCTGGGCGGAACGGGACGGCGTGCACTACGCCGAACATACACTTGTCCCACCCGCCATCGGCGGCCGCGGCGTCGCCGGACGGCTTGTGGAAGCCATGGTCGCCGATGCACGGGAGAATGGCTTCAAGATCGGGCCGGTGTGCAGTTATGTAGTCGCCGCCTTCGAAAGGCACCCCGAATGGGCAGACGTGGAGGCCTGACGTTTCGGGCTCTCAACCGGCTCCGTAACCTCCGCCACCGGGCGTTTCGATCACGAAGACATCGCCTGCCGACAGGCTGACAGAAGCCGTCGCGTCGAGGTTCTCCACGCTGCCTTCGGCCCGCTCGATACGGTTGCACCCCGGTTCGCCATCACCGCCCCCGTTTAGCCCGAACGGCGCGAACTTGCGGCGGTTGGCGAGGATTCCGGCCTGCATCGACTCAAGGAAACGCACTCGCCGCACCGCGCCGTCGCCACCCCTGTGCGCGCCCTTGCCGCCCGAGCCCCGGCGGATCGAGAATTCTTCCAGCAGAACCGGGAAATTGGTCTCCAGCACTTCGGGATCGGTCAGGCGGCTGTTGGTCATGTGCGTCTGCACCACGCTGGTGCCGTCAAAGTCCGGCCCTGCACCCGAACCGCCCGCAATCGTCTCGTAGTACTGGCGCGTAGCATCGCCGAAGGTGAAGTTGTTCATCGTCCCCTGCGAGGCCGCCATTGCCCCCAGCGCAGCGAAAAGCGCGTCGGTGATCGCCTGACTGGTTTCGACATTGCCCGCGACAACGGCGGCAGGCGCCTTGGGATGTAGCATGGACCCTTCGGGCACGAGCAGTGTGACCGGCCGCAGGCACCCTTCGTTCATCGGCACGGCATCGTCGAGCAGCGTCCGCACGACATAGAGCACGGCCGCGCGCACCACTGGCAACGGAGCGTTGAAGTTGTCGGGAAGCTGCGCGCTGGTACCTGCGAAATCGATCGTGATCCCGCGAGCCTCACGGTCGACCGAAACGGACACCCGGATTACCGCCCCGTTGTCCATCGGCACCGTGAAGGTGCCGTCGAACAGGCGGCCGATCAGCGCACGCACGGCCTGCTCGGCATAGTCCTGCGCATGGCCCATGTAGGCATCGACCACGCTACGCCCCTGTTCCGCCGCGAGGCGCCGCAGTTCGGACGCCCCGCGCGCGCAGGCGGCGAGCTGGGCGCGCAAGTCGGCGAGGTTCTGGTCGATGGCCCGCGAGGGATATGGGCCTGAAGCCAGCAGCGCGCGCATCACCTCTTCCTGCAAAGTGCCGCGATCGACCAGCAGGACGTTGTCCAGCAGCACGCCTTCCTCTTCGAGCGTGTGGCTGTCCGGCGGCATCGAGCCGGGGCTGATCCCGCCGATGTCCGCATGGTGCCCTCGCGCGGCAACAAACCATGCGGGCGCGGCATCGTCGCCCCCGGCGAAGACCGGCATGACCACCGTGACGTCGGGCAAATGCGTGCCGCCATCGTAGGGCGCGTTGAGCACATAGACGTCGCCCGGCAGCAGCCCGCGTCCGTCATCGACGCGGCGGCGCAGCACGGTGCGCACGCTTTCGCCCATCGAGCCCAGATGCACCGGCATATGCGGCGCATTGGCGATCAGGTTGCCCGCCCGGTCGAACACCGCGCAGGAGAAATCGAGCCGCTCGCGGATGTTCACCGAACTGGCGCTGAACTGCAGCGCGGCGCCCATTTCCTCGGCAATCGCCATGAACAGCGCGCCCATGATCTCCAGCCGCACCGGATCGCAGGCGGTGCTGGTATCGACAGACGCCTGCTGCGGAGCTTCGCGCGTCAACACCAGATTGCCGATCGCATCGACCCGCACGGCCCAGCCCGGCTCGACCACGGTGGTGGAGACATCATCGACCACCAGCAGCGGCCCCTCGGCGGTAAAACCTTCCGCCAGTCCCTCGCGCAGATAGAGCGGCACCTCGTGCGAAGCGCCGTCGGTCCAGATCGCAACCTGTTCGGCAGGTAGCCGGGATTCCTGCGGAAGCGCCAATGTCGCCCCGCCACCGGTGTGACCACCCGCAATGGCCTCGACCCGCAGCGTTTCGGCAATCAGGGTCTCGCCCGCGCCGAAGCCGAAACGGCGTTGCCAGCCGCCCCGGAAGCCCGCGCGCATGTCTTCCAGTGAACCGACCCGCACTTCGACGGCATTGTCGCTGCCTTTCGGGCGGATCGCCACTGTGGCTTCAATCCGGATCGCAGCGGCCGCCAGTCCTTGCGCTGCAAGACCAGCCCGCGCCGTCACGCCGAGAGCGGCCACGGCATCTTCGATCGCTGCCAGACCCTCCGCATCGAGCGGCGCCGCCAGCGTCTGCTGCTGGAGCAAGCGCCTGTCCGCCAGCCCCATGCCATAGGCCGAAAGCACCGAGGCGAGCGGGTGACACAACACCGTCGTCACGCCCAGCGCATCGGCGACCTTGCAGGCATGCTGCCCGCCCGCTCCGCCGAACGTGACGAGCGCGGCACGGGTGACGTCATGGCCCCGGCGCAGCGAGACGGTCTTGATCGCATTGGCCATGTTGGCGACGGCGATTTCGAGGAAGCCTTCGGCCGCTTCTTCGCGCGACAGCTCGCGCCCGGTGCATTCGCGCACTGCGGCGACCACTGCATCCATCCGCTCCTGCGCGGCGTCCAGCGAGAGCGGTTCGTCGCCCGCCGGGCCGAACACATGCGGAAAATGCGCCGGGCGCAGCTTGCCGAGCAGCAGGTTGCAGTCGGTTACCGCCAGCGGCCCACCGCGCCGGTAGCAGGCAGGACCGGGCACAGCCCCCGCACTTTCTGGCCCCACGAGGAAACGCGCGCCGTCGAAACGGCAGATCGAGCCACCACCCGCCGCCACTGTCTCGATACGCATCATCGGCGTGCGCACGCGCGTTCCGGCGACGCGCGTCTCGCTATCGCGCTCGTACTGTCCGGCATAATGCGACACGTCGGTGGAAGTGCCACCCATGTCGAAACCGATCACGTGATCGAAGCCGGCCTCCTTCGCCACCGCCGCCATGCCGACGATCCCACCCGCCGGGCCCGAGAGGATCGCGTCCTTGCCGCGAAACGCTTCGCCCGTTGTGAGCCCACCGCTCGACTGCATGTAGAGCGCATCGACACACGGCCCCAGCCCCACCTCCAAGCCCGAGACATAGCGGCGCAGGACCGGCGAAAGGTTCGCGTCCACCACCGTGGTGTCCCCGCGTGCGATCAGTTTGATCAGCGGCGCGACTTCATGGCTGACCGAGACCTGCGTAAAACCGACCTCGTGCGCAATCTGCGCCAGCCGCGCCTCGTGGGCGGTGTAGCGGTAGCCATGCATCAGCACGATAGCGACGGCACGCAGGCCCCGGACGAGAGCCTCTTGCAGCCCCTTGCGCGCAGCAACCTCGTCCAGCGAAACATGGACCGTGCCGTCCGCACCAACCCGCTCCTCGATCTCCAGCACATCGCCATGCAACGGCTCGGGCAGCACGATATGGCGCGCGAAGATGTCTGGCCGTTCCTGCGTGCCGATACGCAGGGCATCGCCGAAGCCGCGCGTGATCGCCAGCAGCACCGGCTCACCCTTGCCTTCGAGCAGGGCATTGGTGGCCACCGTGGTGCCGAGCCGCAGTTCGGCGGCGGGCAGATCGCCCTCCGACACGCCGGTGAGGCGCCGCATGGCCTCGACCGCTGCATCTTCGTAACGCCCAGGATCTTCGCTCAGCAGCTTGAGCCGCTCGAACCGTCCATCCGGCGCACGGGCCACCACGTCCGTGAAAGTGCCGCCGCGGTCGACCCAGAATTGCCAGCGCTGATCCGTCATAGTCGTCCTCATGCCAAGGGACCGTCGGAATTCCTAGCGCCTCGAAGCTCGCTCATGGCGGATTGGCAATATAAAATAAAACAATTGATTTAAACTGGTGCAGCCCTTACCAGCGCATCGAGAACACGCACAGGGAACGGCAGCCCACTGCCATTCCCGCCACAAATCGCCGCGGAGCAGCTGAAAGTGCAGTCAAGCGAGCCACTGCAGTCCCGCCCGAAACGAGCCGATCACCGGCGCGAGACAACGCGTCTGGCCATCATCGAGGCGGCCGAGACCCTCTTCGCCGAACGCGGCATTGACGCCGTTTCGCTCCGCGAGATCGGTGCGGCCGCCGGAGCGAAAAACACCGCCGTGGTGTCCTATCACTTCGGTGACAAGGAAGGCCTCCTCGACGCGATCCTGCATTCCCGGTTGCCCGCGTTCGATACGCGCCGGGCCGGGCTTCAGGCCCAGGTCAAAGGCGAGCCGGATGTCACGGCCATTCTGAGGGTACTGGCGCTGCCGATATTCGAGCAACGCAACAGCCAGGGAAAGCGCAGCTATGCAGCATTCCTCGGGAGTCTGGGCCGTTCGCAGTTCCGTGACGTCTGGGCCCCCAACAAGAGCGCCATTCCCGCCACCATGGAACTGGGCGCGAAACTGCGGGAACAGATGCCGGCCGGGACAGGGCGCTTCTACGAAGAACGCCTGTTTGCCTGCACGGCCATGCTGACCTCAGCCATCGAGGCCATCGACAGGCGCCTTGACCTCGACGCCGAGGCCGAACGGGCCCTGTTCAATGATGCGATCCGCATGGCTGCCGCCGCTTTCACCGCGCCATTCGTACAATAACCAGGACCGCGGATCATTCCGCTGAAACAGCGAGATCATTTGGGAGAGGATACACAATGAACAGATCGACAAGCCTATTCGATCGCAGAACCATCCTCGCGGCAGGAGGCGCTCTCATGGTCTGTTCCGCGGCTGCCCGCGCCGTTGCGCCGGCAAAAAGCGATGCGGGAACGAAACTGGTGCTGCTCGGCACCACCGGCGCGCCCTATTTCATTCCCGAACGCAAGATGATCGGGCAGGCCGTCGTGATCGATGGCCGGGTTTACCTGATCGACGCGGGCTATGGCGTGGCAGGCCGGATGGTCGAAGCGCACCTGCCCTTCGAGAAGGTCGCAGGGATATTCGTCACCCACATGCATGCCGACCACATTGCGGACTTTCCCATCATTGCCGAACAGATCGCCATGTCGCAAGGCATCTCACCTGTCGGCGTGTTTGGCCCGGAAGGGATCCGCGCAACCTGTTCCGGCGCGCTGGAAACCTTCACCGAGACCTTCAAGGCGCGCCAGATGATGATGCAGGGCATTCCCGCGCCGAGCGATCGCTTTGCCGTGACGCAGATCGCTGCGAACGGGGTGATCTTCCAGGATGACCGGGTCGAGGTGAGCGCACTGGCTGTGCCGCATCCGCCGATCCCCAGTTACGCATACCGGTTCGACAGTCAGGACCGGTCCATCGTGTTTTCGGGCGATACCCGCATGTTCGAGGGGCTGGCAGAATTCGCGAAAGGCGCCGACGTGCTGGTGCACGAAGCGATCTATTTGCCCGGCTTTGCCGCCCCGCCCTACAACATGCCTGAAGCCATGGTGAAGATGGCAACGTCAGTGCACACGACGCCTGAACAGGCAGGCCAGATCGCTCAGCAGGCAGGCGTCAAGACGCTGGTATTGTCCCACCTCATTCCCGGCCAGACGACGACGCCTGATTCAGTCTGGCACTCGGAGGCTGCGAAGCATTTCAAGGGCCGGATCATCGTCGGGCACGACCTGATGGTTATCTGACCGGAGCAGTGCCAAACCTTTCCCGCAGAATGTCGAACGCCGTGCCCGGCCCTTCGGCCAGCCTCGTCTCGATCATCTCGCAGACCTCTTCCGGGCCATGCACCGATGTATCGATGACGAGATCGGAGACTTCGTTACGGTACACTTCCTCATAGAACCACGGGCGCAGGCGGGTGAGGCGGTCGATGATCTTCCTCGCCGCGTCCTCGCCCAGCAGGTCGACCGGGATCTTCTTGTCCATGCGGCGCTCGGCAACGCGGCGTTCGAGCACTTCGAAGGGCGGCTTCAGCGTGACCAGCAGCACCGGCAGGCCCACGGTGCGGCGCACGAGGTCCTGCAGCACCGGCGGATCACTCATCAAGAGGTGGTCGAACACCACGTTGAGACCCTGCCGCGAGGTTGCCGCCATCCACTCGTGGAGCGCCGCGAAGGCCGCCGTGCCCTTGGGGCCGAAGCGCCAGCGCAGCGGGCCATCGGGGTCGGCGGAGTCGATCGGGACCGCCTCGATCCCCTCGGCCGCGCGCGGGCCATGATGGCCGAACTTTGCAGGCAGGGTGTTGGCGGTGAAGTGGTCGATGCCGTAGAGCAGCCAGTAATCGTCCTGCCGCTTCTGGAACAGCTCGCAGGTGGTCGACTTGCCCGAGCCCGAGGTGCCGTTGACGACGACGATCTGACCCGGACCCGTCATGCCTCGCTCCCCAGTGCAATTTCCCCGCGCGCGATGCGGCGGAAACGTTCGGCGGGCGAGAACTCCTGGTTGTCGCCCCAGTGCTCCACCCCGTCCCAGTCCCAACGGGTGAGCGACCAGACCACGGTGTGATCGGTATAGCCGGTGAAGACGAGCCCGGGGTCGATCCAGCCGGTCGCCTCCATGCTGCGCCCCATCTGGTCCTTTGCCTTCCACAGGACCTTGGCGGGGCCGAACTCACCCCATTCGAGCACTTCGCGGTGGCCGGAGATCAGGCTGGCCATCTCGCCGTCCTTCCAGATGAAACCACCGATGGAGATAGCTTCGCGTCCCTCGCCCATGGCGATGGCGTGGAAGGCGCTGCCGTCGGCGATGCCCCAGAAGTAGCCGCCGCAGGCCAGCGATTCGTATTCGCGTGCGCCATAGGAAGTATCGCGCATCGAGAAGCAGTCTATCGTGAAGGTCTCACCGTGGCGCACGGCCTTGCCGGTCATGCGACCGGGCTGCTCGATGTGGAACTTGGCGGTGGCGGCCTGCCCGGCATTCCCGGTCCTGAGCTCGTGCATCGGGCCGATTGCGGTCCAGGTCAGGTCGAGCAGGAGGCCATCCTTGTCGTAGTCGATCTTGTAATGCGCAAGCGGCTCGATCATCCGGCACGAGAGCGAATTGCGCGCCGTCATGTCGAACTTGCCACGCACCTCCGGCGGCAGCGCCTGCAGGTGACTCCACTGGTAGTGCAGACAGTTCCACTGATACGTGCCACTCGGATCCCACAGCACCGGGCCGCCGTTGAGCATGCCCATGTTGGGACGGAAGTAGTACTGGATCATCCCGTGGATGTGCCGCTCGGGGATCGAGAGCGAGAACCAGACGCTTTCGTTCCAGTAAGGATTGTCGTCGCGTCCGGCACCGAAATGGTCGGCAAAGCTCAGATCAGTCATTGGGGAGCCTTTCCTTCCGGCCATTTGATATCGAGACGAAGCCGCGTGAGCGTCAGCGTGGCAATGCGCCATGCGCCGTCCTCCACACGGTAGGTTTCATGGTAGTGGCCGCGTCCGAGGATCGACTTCCACCCCTCGCGCGGATGGGCGGTGTCCCAGACGATCACGTCCTGCATGGCCCAGATGCCTGAGGCGCTTTCCGCGTCCTGCACCTCGATCTCACCGGTCAGCCCCTGATGGCACGACACGGCGTGTTCAAGCGAGGTCCTGAGGCTCTGCGCATAGGCCGCACCGCCGCTGAGCCACACGCGGCCGTCCGGGGTGCGAATCTCGAGATCGTGCGTGAAAACGGCTGCGAGCGCATCCCACTGCTTGGTGTCCATCAGACGGAAATAGCGCGCCTTGAGATGACGGATCTCCTCGATCGCCTCGAGGCGTTCCAGCCTGTCCATGCCCTCTCCCCAGTATCGTTTAGGGAAGGGAAGCAGGGCATCAGTCCGATTTCAAGCGCAGCACGCGCGAGGGTTTCGATAGGAGGCCCGGGGCGACCCGGTTCAGGCCCCGTCCCAGCCGCGCGCCAGGAAGGTGGTGGCCAGCCCAGCCAGATAGGCCGCACCCTGCGGCATCACGCTTTCATCGACCATCATCCTTGTCGAGTGGATGCCGCAGCAGTGCGCCCAATCGTCGCCCGCGTGACTGACGCCAAGGAAGAACATCGCGCCCGGCACCTTTTCGAGTACGTAGGCAAAGTCCTCCGCGCCCATGATCGGATCGGCGAGGCGCAGGAAGGCCTGCTCTCCAAACATGTCGTGCGCCACCGTCTCGCCGAAATCGACAGCGCCCGCATCGCACAGGGTAACGGGGAAGCCTTCGAGGATGGTCACCTCGGCGGTGAGGCCATGGGCGCCCGCGATGCCTGCCACGAGCAGCGGCAGCTCTTCCTTCAGCCGCGCGCGGTTGACGGCGGAGAGCGTGCGCATCGTGCCGGTCATCCGCGCGGTGTCGGGCACGACGTTGTGCGTAGTGCCGGCCTCGATCTTCGAGATCGATACGACCACCGGATCGAACACGCTGTAGCGCCGCGCCACCATGGTCTGGATGGCGCTCACGATCTCGCAGGCAACCGGCACCGGATCGAGCGTGTCGTGAGGCATCGAGGCGTGGCCGCCGCGCCCGGTCACCGTGATCTCAAGCAGGTCAGCGGCGGCGAGCAGTGCTCCGGCACGTCCGCCGACAAGGCCATGCGGGGCATTGGGCATAACGTGCAGCGCGAAAGCCGCGTCTGGCAGTGGACGGCCGAAGCCCTCGCCGCCGAGCAGTCCGTCCTCCAGCATGAAGCGGGCGCCGTGATAGCCTTCCTCGCCCGGCTGGAACATGAAGCGGACTTCGCCCTTCAGGCTTGCCGCCTGTCGCGCGAGGATCTCGGCCGCGCCCGCCAGCATCGCGGTGTGTGCATCGTGCCCGCAGGCGTGCATCGCGCCGGGAACCTGCGAGGCGAAGGGCAGGCCGGTTTCCTCGGGCATCGGCAGCGCGTCCATGTCTCCGCGAAGGAGCACGCAGGGGCCCTCGCCCGCGCCGCCTTTCAGCGTGGCGACCATGCCGGTGGTGGACGGCCCCTCCTGCCATTCGAGCGGCAGGTGGGCCAGCGCCGCGCGCACCTTGTCGCGCGTCTTCGGGGTATGCAGCCCGATCTCGGGTTCGGCATGGATGGCCCGGCGAAGGGCAACGATGCGGTCTGAAAGGGAGGCGGCTTCGGCAACGAGAGTCGGGGACATGGCTGCCATGATAGACGGCCTCAGGCGTCTGTCGAGCCGGGTTCCTCGACGATCGGGACAATCTCCTCCCGCTCGATCTTCTGCAGCGTGCGCCAGGCCATCACGCCCATCGCGACATAGGACACCCCGCCCGCCAGGGCGACCGCCCAGGCCGCCCCGCTCGGGCCAACGGGAATGAACAGGACCAGCCCCACGGCGAGCGCTGCCACCGCCATCAGCCGCGCGGTCAGCGAAAGCCGGGCGCGTCCGGTGGAATGAAGCACCGGCTCGAAGGCGACGCTGGCAAGGTCGAAGCTGGCAGCAATGGCGAGCGGCACGAGAATCGCCGCGCCACCTTCGAAGGCTTCACCGCCGATCAGCGCGAGCAGCTGCCTGCCGGCCACCAGCGCCACCCCGACCACGGCCAGCCCGGCGAGCCCGGCGATCGCGCTCGTCTGCAGCGCCAGCTTGCGAAACTCGGCAGCTTCGGAAGAGACGCGCACACGCGCCACTTCCGCATAGACCGAGCGGGTCAGCAGCGTGGAGAGCTTGCTCAGCGCCTGCGAGAGCTGCGAGGCAAGGCGGTAGAGACCCGCCGCGCGGGTGCCGACCCAGCCGCCGACGACGAGCAGCGGCCCGTTCTTCATCGTCGCATCGATCGTCGCCCCGGCATAGGTCACCCAGAAGAAGTGCCCGACGCCGGGGTTTTCCCTGAGCGCGAGGCGCCACTTGAAGAGATTGCCGGGACGCACGGCCTGCGGACACAGCCGCCGCGCCATGATCCAGTAAAGTACCGATTCGAGAATATCGATCGCAGCCCATGCGAACAGGAAGCGGCCCACCGATGGCCCGGTCAGCCAGATCACCACCGCCGCGATCAGGCGTCCGGTGGGCACCACAGCCTCGACATAGACCGCCATGTCGAACCGGTGCAGCGCGCGCACGATCCCGGTCGGTGCGGAGACCAGCGCCCAAAGCGAGGCGCAGCTGAACCAGAAGGCCATGTCGATATAGTTGGGATTGAGATCGAGCACATGGGAAAAGCCATAGATCACCACCGCCGCCAGCGCGCAGCCCGCCACCGCACCCGCCGCGTCGAGCAGACCGCACAGCATCCCCAGCCGGCCGAACTTGTCCCACTCCCCGGCATGGACATGCTCGCTGCCGTAGCGCACAACGACGCGCCAGGTCTGGAACCCGGCAATGGCGATCAGAGCCTGCGCGGTGCCGAAGATCAGCGAGAAGTGGCCGAAGTCCTTCAGCCCCAGCGTGCGCGTGAGAATCGCAAGATAGAGCAGTCCGCAGACCGCGCCGAATCCCTTGCCGCCAAGCAGCCAGGCCGTGTTCTGAAGTATCCGCCCCAGGGGAGAAACATTCTCAAGGCGGTCGCGTTTGGCGGACATTGCGGTGCATTTGGACGAGGGAACCTCCACTTGCAAGGATTGAGGCGATGACCTGCGGCGAAACGAGTGGAGCCGCCACCCGGACCTTTCCCTTTGCTGCCGCAGCGGCTAGAGGGCCCGGTTTCCCCCCAACGATACGCAAAGCCGGATCATGATCGAACACGCCATCCTTCTCAGCGCCGGCCAGGGCTCGCGCCTGCTCCCACTCACCGCCGAGCGGCCCAAATGCCTCATCGACTTCTCGGGCAAGTCGCTGATCGAATGGCAGGTGGAGATGCTCGCGCGCGGCGGCGTGAAGCGGATCGACGTGGTCACCGGCTTCATGACCGACATGCTGGAAGAGCACCTGAACGCGATCACCGATCCCCGCGTCGAGATCACGGTGCGCTTCAATCCCTTCTACAAGGTCGCCGACAACCTCGGCTCGTGCTGGATCGCCCGCGAAGCGATGCGCGGCGACTTCCTGATCCTCAACGGCGATACGCTCATCTCCGAGGATATCGTCCGCAAGGTGCAGCAAGGTGCCAAGGATTCGAACGGGAAGCCGTGGCCGGTTGCCGTGACCGTGGACGTCAAGCCGGACGGCTACGACAGCGACGACATGAAAGTGGAGCGCGAGGCCGATGGCCGCCTCGTCCACATCGGCAAGACCCTCACCGCGCAGCAGTCGAACGCCGAATCGATCGGTTTCCTCGCCTTTCGCGGCGAAGGCGCGGACCTGTTCCGCGAAACCGTGCGGCAGGCGATGCGCACGCCCGAAGGCGTGCAGCACTGGTATCTCAAGGTCATCGATTCGATCGCGCCCACCGGCAAGGTGGGCACTGTCTCGATCGAGGGGCTTGACTGGGCCGAGGTCGATTTCCTCAACGATATCGAGATCGCGACGAAGCTGACCGACACCTGGGCATGACGGCCGCCCCAGGCCAGCTAGCGGCAACGCGGGCGGCCTGGATCGCCTTCGTCATCGGCTCGGGCTTTTTCCTTTTCGAGTTCGTCGCCCGAATCGAACCCAGCCTCGACACCACCGCGATCGCCAGCTTCTTCGGACTTACGAAGTCCGGCTTCGGCACGCTCTCCAGCCTGTTCTTCTGGATCTACGCGCCGATGCAGATCGTCGTCGGGCTGCTGCTCGACCGCTTCGGCGCGCGCAAATTCATTGTCGGCGGGAGCCTGTGCTGCGCGGCGGGTGTGCTCCTCTTCGCCGCAACCAGTGTGGCAGGCGTAGCGGCGGCAGGCCGGGTGCTGACCGGATTCGGCGCGTCCTTCGCCTTCGTCTCGGCGCTCTGGCTGGTGAACCACTGGTTCGCGCCAGAACGCTTTGCGCTGCTCTCCGGCGCGGTCAACGCCACCGGCATGGTTGGCGCCGCGATCGGTGCGGTGCTGCTTTCGGACCTCGTCGGGACGGCGGGATGGCGCACCGTATTCATCGGGTCAGGTCTCGCCGGACTCGGCATTTTCGTGGCAGCCCTGCTGTTCCTGCGCGAGCCGCATTCGCCCGCGAGCGAGGCGGATACCGGTGCAGTCGAACACGTCCGCCAGAGCCTCGCCATGGTGATGGGCAATGGCCGGGCCTGGGCCATCGCGGTCACGGGCATGCTCTATTATCTGCCAGTCAACGTCTATGCCGGGCTGTGGGGCACCACCGAACTGGTGACCGATCACCACCGCGCCCAGATCACGGCAGAAACGATCGTCTCGATGGTGTTCTGGGGCATGGCTCTGGGCAGCGTGTTCGGTGGCTGGCTCTCCGACCGGCTGGGCCACCGCAAGTATCTCGTGCTGGGGGGTGCCGTGCTGACGGCGCTGGCCTATCTGGCCGTGCTCTACCTGCCGCTGCCCGCCTTTACCGAGGGTGCGGTGCTGCTGGCTGGTGGTTTCTTCGGCGGCTTCCAGATGCTGACCTTCGCCATGGCCAAGGAAGGCATGGCGAACGACGTCGCCGGCACCACGGTCGCCTTCGTGAACATGATCGGCATTGCCGGGGCGCTGGTGTTCCAGCCGCTGGTGGGTTTTCTCGCTGATGCCACCGGCGGCAATTTCACGCTGGCTTTGGCGACAATGCCCGCCTGCGTCGCGCTGGCGGCACTGATCGTGCTGTTCGTGCCCGAATACCGGCACCCGGATCACGTTTCGGACGGTACATAAGGCCGTGTCCTCGATCCCACTCGGCCCGCTGATGCTGGCGAGCGAAAGGCTCGCGGCAGTCGTGTGCATCGCCGTGTTCCTGTTCGTGGCGGGGCGCCTCGCCCGGCAGACGCAGGCGCGCGTGGATGCCACGGCCTGGCGCGCGCTTCTGGCCGGTCTGGTGACGGCCCGCGCGGCCTATGTCCTTCTCCATTTCGAAGCCTTCCGGGCAGAGCCCTGGTCGGTTCTGGCGATATGGCAGGGCGGCTTTGCGCTCTGGCCGGGGCTCATGGCCGGCCTCGCGGTGGTCGCGGTCATGCTGCGCCGGTCGCGCGCTGCGATTGTGCTGGGCGGCACGGCCACGGCGCTGGCGCTCTTCATGGAGCTGGCCATGCCAATGCTGCGCCCGGCCCCCCGCCCGTTTCCGACGGGATTGACGCTCGTCACTCTGGACGGGCGCCCGGTGGCGCTCGACAGCCTGCGCGACAGGCCCTTCGTGCTCAACGTCTGGGCCAGCTGGTGCGGCCCGTGCCGGCGCGAGATGCCAATGGTCACGGACGTGGCGCGCGCGTCGGCCGTGCCGGTATTCCTTGCCAATGCAGGCGAGGACATGGACACGATCCGGCACTACCTCTCCGAGCAGGGCCTGCCCGGCGATCGGGTACTGGCCGATCCCACGCACGACGCAGTTCAGGCCCTCGAAACGCAGGCGTTGCCCACCACATTGTTCATCGACAGGTCGGGCACGATCGTGTCCAGCCACGTCGGCGAGATTTCCCGCGCCGGACTGACGGCGCAGATCGAGGCTCTGGAAAGGACCCCGCCATGATTTCCCCCGCCCTGCGCGCCTGCCTGATTGCGGGCTTCGCCCTCGCGGCAGCGCTGACTCCGGCCGCAGCCCCGGCGCAAAAGGCCGGGAACGAGTCCCGGTCCGCCGAAGCGCGGCAATTGCGCGCGCAGATTCGCAACGACCCGCTCGCACCCACGGCGGGTGCGAAGGACGGCGATGTCACCGTGGTGATCTTCTCGGACTACCAGTGCCCCTATTGCCGCCGCTTCGACACCACACTCAATGCACTGGTCAGGTCCGACCCGAAAGTGCGCGTCGTCTATCGCGACTGGCCACTGCAGGGGGCAGGATCGATGCTGGCCGCGCGTGCCGCGATTGCCGCGCAGTACCAGAACAAGCACGCCGCCTTCCATGCCGCGCTCATGCAGGTACCGGTGCGGCTGGATGAACCGACAATCCGGCAGGCCGCCCGCACCGCTCGCATCGACTGGAACCGGCTGCAAAACGACATGAAGACGCACAAGGATGAGATCGACGCCCTGCTCGTGCGCAACTTCCGCTATGCGGACATCATGGGGCTGGAAGGAACGCCCGGCCTGATGATCGGCTCCTACCTGATCCCGGGTCTCGTCGATCTCGCGACGCTGCAGAAAACGGTGGCAAGGGTCCGCAAGGACGGAGGGGAATGATCCCTCAGCCGAAGTAACCCTTCAGCCAGCTGACCAGCGCGGCCAGATCTTCCCCTTGCAGCGCCACGGCATGGCCGAGATCGGGAACCTTGGGCCAGCCCACATCGACGAATTCGCGTCCCTGCCAATCACGCGCCCCCTCGTAGCGCGGGATAACGTGGAAGTGCACGTTCGGGTCGACCATCATCAGCATCAGGTAGTTGAGCCTGGCATAGTCCACCGCCGCACCCAGCGCGCGCTCGATCGCGGTCGTGGCCTGCTTGAGTTCGGCATGGGCTTTTGCAGGCAGGTCGGAAAAGGCGATCGCATCCGACTTCGCGGCCAGCACCAGCGAACCGAGCGTCGGCTGGGCCGGACGGGCGAGCACCACCCAGTGATCGAATTCAGCCACCAGCGTAGCCGGGTAGCCGAACTTCTCCATGGTCACGTTCATCGCTGCTCTCCCTTGCTCAGTCTTCCGACAGCCACGAACTGATCGTACCGCCACGCGCCCGCACCATCCAGGCCTGGACCAGGCGCACGGCGTGGATCAGGCACGACAGCGCCGTCCACCATGCCACCGCGATCAGGCCCAGATCGGGCCGCGCGAACAGCATCGCGACGAAGAGGATCACCATGTTCGGATTGCGCCGCGCGGTGATCAGGCGAAACCGGCTGTCGAACCGGCGCCAGACGTGGATGTGCATCATGCCGTTCTGGCGCATGAACACACCCTCGATCAGGCGCTGGACGACATAGCCGCCCTGGATCGCCCCCTGCACCCACCAGAACGTGGCGGTGTCATACTCCAGCCCCCAGAACGCGAGGCCGGTCGCCCAGAAGTACCACCAGAACGGCGGATGGACGAGGTCCATGCCGTGGTCGAAGATATTGCCCCAGTGCGAGGAGGTGATCGTGCACCGCGCGAGCTTGCCGTCGACGGTATCGAGCACCATGAACACGAGCCCCGTCGCCATGCCAGCCCAGTAGTGCCCATAGGCAAACAGCACCGTCGCCACCACGCAGAACACTGCGCCCACGGTCGTCACCATGTTGGGCGTGATGTGCAGCTTCGCGCAGATGCGCGTGAGCACCAGTGCCCATTCGGGCCAGAGGTATTTGGTAAGCAGGTCGGTCACGCCCTTGTAGGCGCCGAAATAGCTGGCGCGCTCGATCGCCCGCACCGAGCCTGGCGTCAGCGCCATCAGGAACGGCGTCTCGCGCTTGCGCAACTGCTTGTTCTCGATCGTCGGCCCGCTCTCGAAGGCGACCACGGTGAGGCCGGTGCCATCGGTAAGCGGCGTGTCCGCGGTCATGGCCTGCGCGATTCGGGCAGCTTGCCCGGCATCGGCGGCATGGGCCAGCGCGGGGACGCCCCCCAGCGTGAGCACCATGCCCGGCTGGGTCACGATGTGGCGAAACCACGCCGGGTCCCAGGCATGCGCAGCGTTCGAAAGAATCGCGGGGCCTTGCGGCACGGACGGGGACGGTGTGAGCTTCGATGCGCGGGCGATCCGGCCATTGCGCTCGGCCATCGTCAGCCCCCAGAGTTTGACGGAATTCTCGCCAAGAGTAACGACTGGCAGGGCGTCGGCCGGCGTGGGGGTAGTACTGTCCATGGACGGCGCCGTAATCCAGGTGTGCGAGACTGGCAATCGGGGGGCGCCGAACGTGGCAGGAGCGCCACAGCCGCCACACAACTGTAACATTAATGTGTCAGCTAGCATTTCTTGGTGATTTTGCGGGCGGCTGACACTACATAGGCGCCCGTGCACGGAACCATTTACGAATTTGAAACGCTGCCGGGCTTCGGCAAGTCCAGCCCGTCCGGCAAGTCCAGCCCCTCCCGGCCTGCGCGCCGCGGACGGGCGGTCCCGCTCGTCGGTATCGTCCGCAATCCCCGCAGCCACCGCAACAAGGGGCTGGCGCCGGAAATGGCGGAATGCTCCAACATCCTGACCGAAACGCCCCGGACACGTGAGGATCTCTACCACACGCTCGCCGGCTTCGCGCGCCGCGGGATCGACTATCTGGTCATCGACGGCGGCGACGGTACCGTTCGTGACGTATTGTCGTGCGGTTCGGACGTGTTCGGCGAAGACTGGCCCGCGCTGATCGTGCTGCCCAAGGGCAAGACCAATGCGCTCACCGTCGATCTGGGGCTGCCCAATCACTGGTCGCTGGCCGAAGCCCTCGCCGCGGCGCACCGGGGTTATACCCAGACCCGCCGCCCCTTGCGCATTACGCCCGCCGAAGGGGATGCCGAGGGTCGCTGCGTGCAGGGTTTCATCCTCGGCACCGGGGCTTTCGCGATCGCGACCGAAGCCGGGCAGGAAGCCCACCGCCGCGGCGCATTCAACAGCTTCGCCGTGGGACTGACGGTCCTGTGGGGCATTGCCCAGACGCTGTTCGGCCGCACCGGCAATCCCTGGCGCAAGTGCACGCCCACCCGCATCACCAACCGTGAGACCGGCCGCGAACTGCCGCATCCCGGCCCCGGCCGCGAGGACGAGCGATTCCTGACGGTCGCCACCACGTTCGAGAAGTTCCCGCTGGGCGCACGCCCCTTCGGCCGCGATCCGGCGCCGGGCCTCAAGATGGCGGTGATCGACTGGCCGGTGCGCTGGCTGATGGCACTGCTGCCGCTGGTGCTGTTCGGCCTCTACGGCAAAGTCATGACCCGCAAGGGCGCACAACGCTTCCACGCCAGCGACCTCGACCTCGACATCGGCGGACCGTTCATCCTCGACGGGGAAGCCTTCCCGGCAGGACGGTATGTGCTCGACGAGGGACCGCAACTGACTTTCGTCGTCCCCTGAATTCTCCATCGGGGTTGCTTGATTTCGAAGCGCCCCTGCAGGAGCATCGCGGCATGAGCGAGGACCTCGACAGTTCAGGAACGCTGGCGGCGCGCATTGCCACTGCGCTCGAACGCCCGGTGGAGCTCGCGGTACGCGCCTTTGCCGAGCGGCTGGCGCCGGTCGATGCGCTGGGCGTGCTGTTCTACGGCTCCAACCTGCGCACCGGTTCGCTCGAAGGCGTGCTCGATTTCTATGTGCTGACACAAGGGCCGCAGCACGAGAAGATCTGGCCGCGCGTGAGCTATCACGAATGGACCTGCGACGGCGTGCCGCTGCGCGCCAAGGTGGCGACGATGGCGCTCGAGACTTTCCGCGCCGCCGCTTCCGGAGAATTGCTCGACACGACGATCTGGGCCCGCTTCGTCCAGCCTTGCGCGCTGGCATGGGAACGCGATGCCCAAGCAGGCGCGGCGATTGCTGATGCCGTTGCGCAGGCCGCCTGCACCGCCGCACGGCTGGCGGTTGCGCTCGGTCCGGCCTCGGGCACGCCCGACGACTACTGGCGCGCCTTGTTTCGCGCGACCTACGCCGCCGAATTCCGCGTCGAGAAGGCCGGGCGCGAGGATTCGATCCTTGCCGCCAACCGCGATCACTTCGACGGCCTTCTGCCGCTCGCGCTGATCGCCGGAGGCATGGACTTCGCGCGTGGTTCGGGCAGCACGATCCGCCCGGACATGCCGCCCACCAATCGCGCTCGCCTGCTCGGCTGGTGGAAGCACCGCCAGCGACTGGGCAAGCCCTACAACGTGCTGCGCCTGCTCAAGGCCTCGACCACCTTCGACGGCGCCGCGCGCTATGCCGCATGGAAGATCGAGCGCCACACCGGCGTGCCCGTGGCAGTGACGCCCTGGCGGGAGCGTCACCCGGTACTCGCCGCGCCGGGCGTGCTCTGGCAGGTCTGGCGCCAGCGCAAGGCGGGGGACCACCCGGCATGACGCCCGCGCCCCAGATGCCCTCCGCGCTCATACTGGCGGGCTCCCGCCCCGGCCCGCCCGATCCTGTCGCGGCGTCCGAAGGCGTGTGGCACAAGGCCCTCGTCACGATCGAGGGCCAGACCATGCTCGCCCGCGTCGCCGGGGCACTGCGCGAAGCGGGAATCAAGCGGATCGCCGTGTCCGCTTCCGATCCGCAGGTGATGGACCACGCCCGGGCCCTCGGCTGCGAAGTCCTCCTCTCGGCCAGCGGCCCCAGCTCCAGCGTCGCCATCGGACTGGAAAAGCTCGGCGCGCCGCTGCTGATCACCACCAGCGATCACGCGCTGCTGCGTGCGGAATGGGTCCGCGATTTCGTGGCCGACACGCCGCGGGACGCCGACGTCGCCGTGCTCCTGGCCCGGCGCGAGGCAATCGAAGCAGCCATGCCCGGCAGCCGCCGCACTTACCTGCGCTTCGCCGACGGTCAGTGGTCGGGCTGCAATCTGTTCCTGCTCGTCCACGAAAAGGCGAACGCGGCAATCGAGACCTGGAAGATGGTCGAGGCCGACCGCAAGCGACCCTGGCGCATCGCTGCCCGGCTCGGCGTGGGAATGCTCGCCAGCTATGCGCTGGGCCGCCTGACTCTGACACAAGCCATCGCCGGGCTAGGCCACCGCATCGGCATCAGGGCGCATCTGGTAGCCGCCCGCGACGGCCTTGCCGCTGTCGATGTCGACAAGCCGCAGGACCTCGCCGATGCCCGCGCGATTATCGCGGCACGGAATGCGGTCTGAGTCTGGCGGATGACTGGACGTCCGGATTCGATAGCACCCGACGACACAGTGAATGACCGGAAAGTCGGGGTGAGCGGACATATCCCTTGTTTACGCAGGTGGCAGGTAGCCCCCACAGTCGTTATGATGAAAACAACGTAAATGACTGACCCGCTTTCCCGCATCCGCCATTTGCCCCGCGTGGCACTCGCCCATCTACCGACGCCGATGGAACGGCTCGGTCGGTTGGGAGCGGCAATTGGTCTGAGCAACTTATGGGTAAAGCGGGACGACTGCACGGGGCTTGGCTTCGGTGGAAATAAGGTCCGCAAACTGGAGTTTGATCTGGCGGCTGCCCGCGAGGTCCGCGCAGACTGCATAGTCTGTGGCGGCGTCGCGCAATCGAACGTTGCCCGGCAGGTTGCGGCGGCCTGTGCCAAACTGGGCATCGAGTGTCATCTTGGCATCATGCGGGGCAGGGTTTCCGTGCCTGAGCCTGCTTATGGCGAAAGCGGCAACATCCTGCTTGATCGGCTCTATGGTGCGATCATTCACGAGATCGAGTGGAGCGAGGACCGCAACTCAGGGCTGCAACGGCTTGTCGAAAGCCTGCGAAAGGCGGGCCGAAACCCGTACCTGGTGCCTTATGGCGCATCGGACGCGCTCGGCGCACTTGGTTATGTCCTTGCAGCAGAAGAGATCGTGAACGCCTGCCCAAATGTGCGATGGATAGTGCATGCCAGTGGCAGTGCCGGCACACAGGCGGGATTGGTAGGCGGTCTGCTCGCACTCGGTCATCCGGCTCGGGTTGTTGGCATCGATGTGGACGCACAGCCTGAACGCGTAAGTGCCGATGTTTGCCGGATCGGCAAAGAGGTTGCGGCCCTGCTCGGATGCAACGACTGGCGTGACGATTTGGTAGAGGTGGCTCGGCATTGGAGTGCCGGAAGCTATGGTACTTCGGACAAGACGACGCGCGAAGCGATTCAGATGGCGGCACGCCTTGAAGGTTTGGCGTTAGACCCCGTTTACACCGGAAAGTCGCTAGCGGGGCTAATCGGTTTGGCCAGGCAGAGAAAATTTGCAGAGGATGAGCCGGTCGTTTGGATACACACCGGGGGTGGTCCCGGCATTTTTGCTTACCCGGCGTTGATGGCATCCATAGCCTCGACCGCTTAATACTAGCCGAGAAAACTGAATTTACGCGCTGACCAGACCGGCAGCCAACTCGGCGGCACAGGAAAGCCAGCTTCTAAACCAGAAACCACGTTACCGTGCGCAAACCTCACATATACTTCATCTGCACCCGGATCGACTTGACCCCGTTCGCCACCGGCACGCCGACCTTGGTATAGCTGGGCTTGCCAAGGTTGAAGATGTTGATCGAGGGGTTGTTCGACATCGCGCCGCCGTCGGAGGTGATGTCGGTATCGCCGTTGCCGTTGAGATCGTGGCGCACCGCCACGCCGTAAGTGCCCGGCTCTGGAACCGGCAGGCAGAACGTCATCGTCCCGGCCTTCGCGGGCACTTCGATGCGGGCGAGCCATTTGCCCTTGTGCAGCCATTCGGCGGCGGTCGCATGGTAGGTCTGGATACGCAGGTTCCCTTGCGAGGCCTTGATGCCGTCCACCGTCACCATCACCGCCGGGCCGGACCCGGCCGTGCAGCGGCCCATGTCGTTGCGAATCTCGTTGCGGTACTGCGCGATGGCCGGCGACGTGGTTGCGCCCCCCATCGCCGCGACGATCGCCACCCCGGCTACAAGAGCACGTTTCGGGCGCAGGAAAGTTCGGCGAAACGATGCGCCGGAATTACGCTTGGTCATATGCAGTCCATAGTCTTTACCGAAGGGATCCGCCATGCTGCCCGGAACGAAAACCGGGACGCGCCGGCATGGAAAAAGCCCTTTGTCTCGAACGAACGAATGCGCCCCACGCCGTGAATGACGACTGAATTGTGCGTTGCGCGCAAAGCAAGGATGCACTGCGACCGCCCCCTCAGCTCCATCTGCGGCCAAATAGTATGCAGCCCGGCAGTTCCAAGGCATTGTGTGTGTGGAAAACACGGCCTTGACAACTTGTCCGCACAAGATGCGGTGCCCTATTCTTGCACCCCAAGGAGTTTCATTTCCCGACATGACCGTGCCCCTGATTTCCCCGTCGATCCTCTCTGCCGATTTTGCGCGCCTCGGCGAGGAAGTGCGCGCGGTCGACGAAGCCGGCGCAGACTGGATCCATGTCGACGTGATGGACGGCCATTTCGTGCCCAACATCACCATTGGCCCGGCCGTGGTGAAGGCGCTGCGGCCGCATTCGGCCAAGACGTTCGACGTGCACCTGATGATCTCTCCGGTGGACACCTACCTCGAGGCCTTCGCCGAGGCAGGCGCCGACATCATCACTGTTCATCCAGAAGCAGGGCCGCACGTCCACCGCACGGTGCAGACGATCAGGAACCTCGGCAAGAAGGCAGGCATCTCGCTCAATCCGGCCACCCCGGCCAAGATGCTCGACTACCTGATCGACGAGATCGACCTGGTGCTGGTGATGAGCGTCAACCCCGGCTTCGGCGGCCAGAGCTTCATCTCCAGCCAGCTGCGCAAGATCGAGGCGGTACGCAAGATGATCGACAAGTCGGGGCGCGACATCCGGCTCGAAGTCGATGGCGGCGTCGATGCGAAAACGGCGCCACTATGCGTTTCGGCGGGGGCCGACGTGCTGGTGGCCGGATCGGCGACCTTCCGCGGCGGCCCTTCGCAATACGCGGCGAACATCAAGACGCTGAAGGGACTGGACTGAACCGTGAATGTCAGGACCCGCCAGCGGCCGAAGACCAGGAACCCCGAGCAGGCTCGGGCCATTCCCTTGTCGACGGCAGCTGAGGAGGGCGTCTTGAGCACGAGCGCGAACGATACCGGAACGGATACGGACCGCGCAGCGCCCGCCGGACAGCCTGAAACCGGCCGCGAACTCGCGCTCGCCGATTTCTCGCCGCCCTCGGTCCATGTCGGCGAACGGCTGATCCGCATGGCCTATCGCATGGGCATCCCCGGCTCGATGCTCACATCGCCGATGGGCAAGAAGACGAAGACGCGCCTGCTGGCGACCGTCAGCAATACCCTGCCCGGAGATCGCGTGGCCGGAACCGCGCTGCGCGCCGGGCATTTCCTCGTCCACGGCGCCAAGACTCCCATCGCGCAAGTCGACTATGCCGGCGCCGCGCGCGTCACGCCACCGCTGGAAAAGGTCGTCCATTCGTTCTCCTGGCTGACCGACCTCGAGGCCTGCGGCCCGCGCGAACAGGGCGCGCCGACGGCCGAACGCATCCTCACCGCATGGCTCCAGGCAAACCCTGAACCGCCAGCCAAGCCCGGCAAGGGCCCTGCGTGGAGCGTCGGCAACACCGGCATGCGGCTGATGAACTGGCTGGTCCACGCGCCGCTGATCCTGTCGGGCGAGAAATCGCTGCGCTCGCGCGTGCTGACGCACATTGGCGCGACCGCGCGCTGGCTCGACCGCCACGTGACGCGCGGCGAGGACCGGCTTGCCGAAGTCGCGGGCTGGTGCGGCATCGTCGCGGCCGGCTTGCTGCTGCCCGACGGGCGCCCGCGCCGCCTTTATGGCGAGGCCGGGCTGATCAAGGCGCTGGGCGAAACGATCGGCGACGACGGAGGCGTGCTCTCGCGCAGCCCGCTCGCGCAGATGGAAGCGATCACACTGCTGGTGCGCCTGCGCAATTGCTACAACGCCACGCGCCGTGACCCGCCGGAATCGATCGAACGCGTCATCGAAATGCTGGTGCCGCCGCTGCTGGCCCTGACACACGGCGACGGCTCGCTGGGTTGCTGGCAGGGCGGCTGGGCCATCGATGGCGATGAAGTCGGCACGCTGGTTTCCGCCAGCGGCGTGCGCACCCGCCCGCTTCGCGACGTGCGACAGTGGGGCTACCAGCGCGTGCTCGCCAACAAGACGGTGCTGCAGTTCGACACCTCGCCGCCGCCGATGCCGCAACACGCCCGCTACGGCTGCGCCTCGACGCTGGCTTTCGAGCTGTCGCATGCCGGGCACCGCGTGATCGTCAACTGCGGCGGCGCGGCGAGCGGCGGCGGACTTGTTCCCGTGCGGCTCGAGCAGGGCCTGCGCGCAACGGCGGCGCATTCGACGCTCACGCTGGACGATGCCAATTCCACCGCGATCCTGATCAACGGCATGATCGGCGCAGGGGTCAGCGAGGTCGACGTCGATCGCCGCACCCTGCCACAGGACAACGGCTCTACCGCGACGCGCATCGAGGCGAGCCACAACGGCTATGCCGCGCGCTATGGCCTCACCCACCAGCGCATCCTCATCCTGCGCGATGACGGCACCGAACTGCGCGGCGAGGACCTGCTGCTGCCTTCGGGCCGCAAGGGCAAGCGCGGCAAGGTGGGCTTCGCGATCCGTTTCCATTTAGCGCCCGATGCCGACGTGGCGCTCACCGCCGATGGACAGGGCGCCGGACTGGCACTGCCCGACGGCTCCTACTGGCAGTTCCGCAGTGGCGCAGGCGAAGTGACGATCGAGGATTCGCTCTGGGTTGACGGACAAGGGCGCCCGCAGGCGACACAGCAACTGGTGATACAGGGCCTCGTCTCGCGCGGAGGCGGCAACTTCGGCTGGCTGCTCAAGAAGATGAGCTGACGGCCGGGCACTATCCAACCCACGGACAGTGTCCCGTTCCTGCATGGTCCCGCCCCACCGATGACACCATCCTGAACCGGAAAACCGGAAGGGTCGGAAAATGGCCAATAGCATTCGCAAGCGTTACGTAGACCTGCCCGAAGGACAATTGCACATTCGTGAAGTCGCCGGCGGCGAACCTCCCATCGTATTCCTTCACCAGACGGCCTGTTCGGCCCAGAGCTACGACCCCCTGCTGGCCGAACTGCGACTGCCGAACCGCCTTCTTGCCCTGGACACGCCCGGCTTCGGCGGGAGCTTCGATCCCGAAGGCTGGCCTTCACTTGAAGACTATGCGGGCTGGTTTCTCGCCGCCCTCGACGCGCTGGACATCGAGCGGTTTCACGCCTTTGGCCATCACACGGGATCGAGCCTCGCCATGCTGCTTGCGGCACGGCACCCCGGACGGGTGATCTCGATCATGCTCGCCGGTGCCGAACTGATGACACCCGAGGAACGTGCGGAATTCCGCAACAGCCACGGCGAGCCGTTCACCCCCCAGAGCGACGGATCGCATCTGATGCTGAACTGGAACTACGCCGCGGGATACAACCAGGACGTTGCGCCCGAACTTCTACATGGCGAGGTTGTGGCGATGCTGCGCGCCTGGCGTGGACGCCCGCAAGCCTACCGGGCCGTTGCCGATGCCGACACTCCGGCATTGGCCCCGCACGTGCACGCCCCCGTACTGCTCCTGACATCTTCGGAAGACTACTTCCACAAGGATCTGAACCGCGCCACAGCGCTGTTTCCGGACGCCCGCGTTGTCACAACCGGCGGCGGCAATTTCCAGGCGACCGCCGATCCCGGGGGCGTTGCCCGGGCCGTGGAGCACTTCATCACCGCTCTGTGATCACGACGGCGGGAAACCGGCGCATTCAACGCCGTTGCCCTTGCCCCCTCCCCCCGGCAGGCCTAAGGGCGCGCGCAAAGATAATTCGCGAAGGAACCCCGCCCATGACCGATTCCGTCCAGATCCGCCGCGCCCTGCTTTCCGTGTCTGACAAGACGGGCCTGGCTGAGCTCGGCAAGATGCTGGCCGATCGCGGCGTGGAACTGGTCTCGACCGGCGGCACCGCCAAGGCTCTGCGCGAAGCCGGACTCGAGGTGAAGGACATCTCGGACGTCACCAATTTCCCCGAGATGATGGACGGCCGCGTCAAGACCCTGCACCCCAAGGTCCACGGCGGCCTGCTCGCGGTGCGCGACAATCCCGAACATGCCGCCGCCATGGCAGAACACGAAATCGGCGCGATCGATCTGGTGGTGGTCAACCTCTACCCGTTCGAGGCAACCGTCGCCAAGGGCGCGGACCGCGACACGATCATCGAGAACATCGACATCGGCGGCCCCTCGATGGTGCGCTCGGCGGCAAAGAACCACGCATACGTCACCATCGTCACCGATCCCGGCGACTACGAAGGCCTGATGGTCGAGCTGGAAGCGACCAATGGCTGCACCACGCTGGGCTTCCGCAAGCTGATGGCCGCACGCGCCTTCGCCCAGACCGCCGCCTATGATTCCATGATCAGCCAGTGGTTCGCCTTCGCCGATCAGGGGCAGGAATTCCCGGAGATGCTGGCCGTCAACGGCCGCCTCGTCACCGAGCTGCGCTACGGCGAGAACCCGCACCAGAAGGCCGCGCTCTACACGCCGGTCGGCCCCTACACCAAGGGTCTGGCCCAGGCCGAGCAGGTGCAGGGCAAGGAACTGTCCTACAACAACTACAACGACGCGGATGCCGCCTTCGAACTCGTCGCCGAGTTCAAGGGCCAGCAGCCGGCGGTCGTGATCGTCAAGCACGCCAACCCCTGCGGCGTCGCACAGGGCGACACGCTTCTGGGCGCGTGGGAAGGCGCGCTGGCCTGTGACGACGTGTCGGCCTTCGGTGGCATCATTGCCGTCAACCAGACGCTCGACGGCCCCACCGCCGAGGCGATCTGCAAGATCTTCACCGAAGTCGTCGTCGCCCCCGATGCGGACGAGGAAGCGCGCGAATTCTTCGCCAAGAAGAAGAACCTGCGCCTGCTGCTCACCGGCAGCCTGCCCGATCCGCGCCGCGGCGGTCTCAACGTCAAGCCGATCACCGGCGGGCTGCTGGTACAGGGCCGCGACAACGGCGCCATCGGCTTCGACGATCTCAAGGTCGTGACCGAACGCGCGCCGACCGATCAGGAACTGCAGGACTGCCTGTTCGCCTGGACCGTCGCGCGCCATGTGAAGTCTAACGCCATCGTCTATGCCAAGGACGGCGTCACCGCCGGGATTGGTGCGGGCCAGATGAACCGCCGCGATTCCTCGCGCATCGCCGCGATGAAGGCCGCCGAGGCCGCCGAAAAGTTTGGCTGGGACCAGCCGCGCACCGTCGGCAGCGCCGTCGCCTCGGATGCCTTCTTCCCCTTCGCCGATGGACTTCTGGCCGCTGCCGAAGCAGGGGCCACCGCCGTGATCCAGCCGGGTGGTTCGATCCGTGACGACGAAGTGATCAAGGCGGCGAACGAGGCGGGACTCGCCATGGTCTTCACTGGAATGCGCCACTTTCGCCACTGAGGTTGCATGATGGGCAGGCGGTTCATCGCAGCCCGCCCACCGCTCATCGCAGAATGATGCAATGCAGCGGAATGTTCACTGGACGGAAAGGCGCAAAACGTCATTTGGGCGACACAAACCGCACAACCGACCGGGATCGCAACGCACGCCATGGGACTTTTCAAAGCCGACTTCTACCGCTTCTTCGCACTTGGCTTTGCCGGTGGCGCGCTGCTGGTGTTCGGCGTGATGGGTTCCGGCGGCCACACGAACCTTGCGGATAATATCGTGCCGCCGGCACAGGCTGAAACGGCCCACTGATCCTCCAGCGATTGCGCCCGATGCCCTGACGCCCCATATTGGCGGGCATGTCAGGTTCTCACGTCCATCACGAACATCACGGCGACAGCCTGGTCAAGGCAGCCCGTCTGGCTCTTCAGGAATCAGGCGAACAATGGACCGACATGCGCGCCGACGTCTTTGCGGCACTGGCCGAACGCGAATGCCCGGCTTCCGCCTATGACCTTGCCGAAAGCGTATCGGCACTGCGCGGCAAGAGGGTGGCACCCAATTCTGTCTACCGCATCCTCGACCTGTTCGTCCGCACCAACCTCGCGCGCCGGGTGGAGAGCGCAAACGCATATCTGGCCAACAGCCATCCCGGCTGCCGCCACGACTGCATCTTCCTGATCTGCGATTCCTGCGGCAAGGCCATCCATATCGACGACGACCGCCTCACCGGCGCCCTGATCGGCGCCGCGCGCGACGCCGGTTTCGCCGACGTGCGCCCGGTGGTGGAACTGCGCGGAATCTGCGCGGACTGCAGCTAGGACGGCTTCACAGCGCCTTGCGCATGCGCGCCAGCGGCACCGGGGCACCGCCCCGGTCATCCTCGATTCGCTCGATCACGACATAGCCTGCGGCCTCATAGAGCGGCTGACCCGCGGCGGTGCCCATGAGTTCCACCGCCGAAAAGCCCTCGGCCCGTGCCACGGCTTCGCAATGGGCCAGCAGCGCCCGGCCTACGCCGCGTCGGGCGAATGCGGGATCGGTGTACATCGCCCGGACCCGCGCGGGCTCGGTCTCTGGATCGAGCAGGCGCGGCTCGCGCAGCCCGGTGCTGTGATCGCCGCCATAGAGCGTCGCGCGCCGGCTCCAGCCGCCGCACCCGGCAATCGTGCCATCGAGCTCCACCACGAAATAGGTTCCGTCCGCAACCAGCTGCCGGTCGAGGCCCATGACGGCCCGGCTCGAGACGATCTGCTCGGGGCTGAGGAAGCCCGCCTGCAGGCCCGAGATTGAGGCCTCCATGATCCTGAGAAGCTCCGGCAGGTCGGATTCGGTTGCGGGACGGATATTCAAGCGGCCTCCTGATGGCATGATCTGATGAGAATACTGCGTCGTCATCTTGCGCCTCTGCGGTGTTCAGACAAGACCGTTACTGTCAATCGACATGAAAGTCACAAGCGTGTAAGGCCTCGAAAATGAATGCCAACCCGGCCACACCTCTGCTCGATACGGTTTCGACTCCCGACGACCTCCGAAAGCTCAAGCCCGCGCAGATGCGCCAGCTCGCCGATGAGCTGCGCGCCGAGATGATTTCGGCCGTCGGCCAGACCGGCGGGCATCTGGGTTCGGGCCTTGGCGTGGTCGAACTGACCGTGGCACTCCACTATGTCTTCAACACGCCCGACGACCGGCTGATCTGGGACGTGGGCCATCAGGCCTACCCGCACAAGATCCTGACTGGCCGGCGTGACCGTATCCGCACCCTGCGCCAGGGCGGTGGCCTGTCCGGCTTCACCAAGCGCAGCGAGAGCGAATACGATCCCTTCGGCACCGCACACAGTTCCACCTCGATCTCGGCGGCACTGGGCTTTGCCGTTGCCAACAAGCTGAAGGGCGAACCGGGGCGCGGGATCGCGGTGATTGGCGACGGCGCGATGAGTGCGGGCATGGCCTACGAGGCGATGAATAACGCGCGCGATGCGGGCAACCGGCTGATCGTGATCCTCAACGACAACGACATGTCGATCGCGCCCCCGGTGGGCGGGTTGTCGGCCTATCTGGCGAAACTGGTGTCCTCGCGCCCGTTCCTGTCGCTGCGCGATATCGCCAAGCGCATTTCGCGCCGCCTTCCCGAACCGCTGCACAAGGCCGCCAAGAAGACCGATGAGTTCGCGCGTGGCATGGCGATGGGCGGCACTCTGTTCGAGGAGCTGGGCTTTTACTACGTAGGACCGGTGGACGGGCATAACCTCGACCAACTGATCCCGGTGCTCGAGAACGTGCGCGATGCGGCGGAAGGCCCTTGCCTGATCCACGTGGTCACGCAGAAGGGCAAGGGCTATGCCCCCGCCGAGGAAGCGGCCGACAAGTATCACGGCGTGCAGAAATTCAACGTCGTCACCGGCGAGCAGGTCAAGGCGCCTGCCGGTCCGCCGAGCTATACCGGCGTCTTCGCCAAGGCGCTGATCGCCGAAGCCGAAACCGACACCCGCATCTGCGCCATCACCGCCGCCATGCCGAGCGGCACCGGGCTCGACAAGTTCGCGGACCGCTTCCCCGAGCGCAGCTTTGACGTCGGCATTGCCGAACAGCACGCGGTGACGTTCGCGGCGGGCCTTGCCGCGCAGGGGATGCGCCCGTTCTGCGCGATCTATTCCACCTTCCTGCAGCGCGCCTTCGACCAGGTGGTGCATGACGTGGCGATCCAGAATCTGCCCGTCCGCTTCGCCATCGACCGCGCTGGTCTGGTGGGTGCCGACGGCGCCACCCACGCAGGCTCGTTCGACGTGACCTATCTGGCAACGCTGCCCAACATGGTGGTGATGGCTGCCGCCGACGAGGCGGAACTGGTCCACATGACCCACACCGCCGCGCAGTACGACGCAGGCCCCATCGCTTTCCGCTATCCGCGCGGCAACGGCGTGGGCGTGCCACTGCCCGAGACGCCCGAACTGCTGGAGATCGGCAAGGGCCGGATCGTGCGCGAAGGCACCAAGGTCGCGATCCTGTCGCTCGGCACCCGGCTGGCCGAAGCGCTCAAGGCTGCCGACACGCTGGAAGCCAAGGGTCTGTCCACCACCGTGGCCGACCTGCGCTTCGCCAAGCCGCTCGACAGCGAGCTGATCCGCAAGCTTATGCTGAGCCACGAAGTGGTGGTGACTGTGGAGGAAGGCTCGATCGGCGGCCTCGGTGCCCACGTGCTCACCATGGCCAGCGACGAGGGTCTGACCGACGCGGGCCTCAAGATCCGCACCATGCGCCTGCCCGACATTTTCCAGGACCAGGACAAGCCCGAAGCGCAATACGACGAGGCCGGCCTCAATGCGCCGCAGATCGTCGATACGGTGTTGAAGGCGCTGCGCCACAACAGCGCCGGAGTCGAAGAAGCACGGGCCTGACGGTGGAGGCCACCGCGACCGCAGTCCAGTCCGGGCCCGCAGGCATCAGCGACGCCGCGCGGCTGCGCGCGATCCTTGCAGGCTCGGCAGGCAACCTGATCGAGTGGTACGACTTCTACATCTACGCCTTCACCGCGCTCTACTTTTCGCCCGCCTTCTTCCCGAAGAGCGAGCCTCTGGTGCAGCTCATGGCGACCAGTGCAATCTTCGCGGTGGGCTTCCTGCTCCGTCCGATCGGCGGCTGGTACTTCGGGCGCTATGCCGACCGCCACGGGCGGCAGCAGGCGATGGTCCTGTCCGTCGTGATGATGGGCGGCGGCGCGCTGCTGATCGCGCTGCTGCCGACATTCGCACAGGCCGGGATCGCCGCGCCCCTGCTGCTGCTGATCGGCCGCATGGTGCAGGGCTTCTCCACGGGAGGCCAGTACGGAACCGCCGCCACGTATCTCAGCGAGATCGCCGGACGGCGGCGGCGCGGGTTCTGGTCTTCCTTCCAGTACGTCACGCTCGTGGGCGGCCAGCTTTGCGCGACGCTGGTGATCGTAATTCTGCAGCTCGTTCTGGACGATGCCCAGATGGCGGCCTGGGGCTGGCGCGTGGGCTTCCTGATCGGCGCCGCCGGGGCTTTCGCCATCGTCCTGTTCCGCCACCACATGCATGAGACCGCCAATGAGGAAGACCGTGCGGGCGACGGCGCGGGCAGCCTTGGCGAACTGTTCCGCGTCGCCTGGCGCCCCTTCGCGGTGGTCGTCGCACTGACGGCGGGCGGCAGCCTGTCGTTCTACGCCTTCACAACCTACATGCAGAAATTCCTGGTGCTGACCGTCGGCCTGTCCAAGGAAACGGCAACCACCATGATGCTCGGTGAATTGGTGCTGTTCATGCTGCTGCAGCCGGCCATGGGCCTGCTGTCGGACCGCATCGGCCGCCGCGCGAACATCATGGCCTTCGCCGTGCTGGCGACGCTGTGCACCGTGCCTGTCTTCACCGCGCTGGCCGGGGCCAAGGCCATCGCACCAGCCTTCATGCTGGTGCTGGCAGGGCTGGTGATCAACAGCCTCTACACATCGGTCAGCGGCCTGTTCAAAGCCGAGCTGTTCCCCGGCCATGTCCGCGCGCTGGGTGTCGGCCTCGCTTATGGCGTGGGCAACGCGCTGTTTGGCGGCACGGCCGAAAATGTCGCTTTCGCCTTCAAGCAGGCGGGCCACGAAAGCGGTTTCTACTGGTATGTCTCCGCCATCTGCGCCGTCTCTTTCATCGCCGCCTGCTTCCTGAAGGACAGCCGCCGCAATAACCTGCTCGACCGGAACGGCGTTTAGCCGGGGGGCCCGGTCAACGCTGTCCTCCTGACTGACAAACCCGGCGCGCGGGCTCTCATTCGCGCTCAGACACCCCTGATGATCACCAGTCGTAAGCCTTGGGCAGATAGGTCCTATCCAGATCCTTGTACCGCTCCCGCAGCCGGGTCTGGTGATTTTCGAGCGGCTGTTTCACGCCGTCGATCCACACCTCTTCTGGCGCGGAGGACAATTCCAGCGGATCACCGTCCCACAGCACCACATCGCCGACTGCGCCGGGTGCCAGCACACCAGCCTTCCCACCGTAGCCGCTGATCTCGGCCGGGATCGAACTGATCGCGGCGAAGGCCTGCCCCCAGGTCAGGCCCGCCGCACCCGGCAGTTTGGTCAGAGCAACAAGGTTGCCCGCCTGCTGCTTGGCATAGCGTGGCTGATTGCCGCCGGTGAACATGCCGATGGCGACTTTCACGCCCGCTTTGGTCATTCGGCCCACGTTGGACTGGGTTGCGGCAAGCGTCTCGAAGGTGTCGGGCAGATCGTGCAGCGGCATCGTGATCACCGGCACATGCGCGGCAGCGATTTCGGAGGCCACGAGCCAGCCCTCGCTGGCGCCGACGAGCACGAGGTTCATCTTCGGGAATTCACCCTTTAGGGCAAGGACGCTGCGGATGTCCGCCGCACGCTCGACGCCGACGTAGAGCGGTTCGCTGCCGTCCAGCACTTTGGCCAGCGCCAATGCATCGGGACGGGTGAGCATGGCGTCGCTCTGCCGCTGCGATCCGGCGGGGAGCGCGGCCAGTTCCTTCGCCTCGCGCAAGGCATTGCGCAGCGCCACGTGCGCGGCGACGCGGCTCCCGCCCGCGAGCTTGGCGCCCGCCTCGCCCAGTTCGACGAACTGGAAGGCGCGCGGCTTCATCAACATCGTGGCATCCGCAGCCAGATCGATCGCCGCGCCCTGCCCGGCAAAGATCGACTTGCCGTTGAACGCGGCGACGGTCGCGCGCGTCACCCCGCCCGCGCGGCTGATCGCGACATGCTGGCTGGAGGGATTGAGCGCGGGCGACACGTCGAGCGCGGCGTTGAACGGTGAATCGTCGGCCTCGGTGTCGTTGCTGGTATCGACCGCCTCGACATCCCACAGGCCCAGGTCGGTCATCGGCGTGAACAGGCCGGGCGTGACCCATTTGCCGGTTCCGTCAATCGTCTGCATGCCTGCGGGCACGGCAACGCCCGCCCCGGCCGCAACCACCTTGCCACCGCGCACGACGACCGTGCCCTGCTCTATGGGCGACCCGCCGTCGCCGATGGCGAGCGTAGCGTTGGTGATGACGAGATCCTGTGCCTGCGCGGCACAAGGCAGTGCGACAGCCGCCAGCGCGGCGGTGAGAATGGCGCGGCGGCTCATTTCACGTCTCCTTCGCCGGGCTGGCCAAGCTCGAAGTCGCTCACCGGGCGCAGCTTGGGATTGTCGGCATCAAAAAGCATGGCTCCGTCGATCCAGACCTTTTCCGGGCGGGAATAGACCGAGAGCGGATTGCCGTTCCACAGCACCACGTCGGCCATCTTGCCCTGCTCGAGGCTGCCGGTCTGGCCGGCGATGCCCATGGCCTTGGCGGCATTGTAGGTGAACCAGCCGACGACCTGCGCATCGGGAACGTCGATGCCGATGCGGCGTCCAGCCGCCTGCGCCTTGGCGGCTTCCTGATTGAGGCGCTGGATGCCGTTCGCGTCGTCCGAGTGGATGATCACGCAGGCACCGGCCCTGGCTATCAGCGCGGCGTTTTCGGGTATGCCGTCATAGGCTTCCATCTTGAAGCCGTACCAGTCGGCCCAGACCGCCGAGCAGATGTCGTTGGCCTTGAGCAGGTCCGCGATCTTGTAGCTTTCCACCGCGTGGTGGAAGGCCGTGACCTTGTAGCCCATCTCCTTGGCCATATCGATCACCTGCGCCATTTCATCGGCGCGGTAGCAGTGGTTCTGGACGAGAATCTCCCCCTTGAGCACGCCCGCGAGCGTGTCCTTGCCGAGGTCACGATCGACGTCGGGATCGTTCATGTATTTCCTGGCATCGATCCATGCCTGCCGGTCGACCGAGAAATTGCCCATGCGGGTCGAAGGCTTCTGGCCCTTGCTGCCATAGACGCGCTTGGGGTTTTCGCCGCAGGCCATCTTGAGCGAATAGGGCGCGCCGGGGAACTTCATCCCCTGCACCGTGACACTCGGCACGTTCTTGAGCGCCACTGCGCGGCCACCAATGAGGTTGCCCGATCCCGGCAGTATCAGCAGCGACGTGATACCGCCATTCGCAAGCGCACGGGTGAATCCCGGGTCCTGCGGCCAGACCGAGTGCTCGGCCCAGACGTCCGGCGTGGTCGGGCTGGTCATCTCGTTGCCGTCCGACAGGGCATCGACGCCCGGGCTGGGATAGACGCCGAGATGCGAGTGCGCATCGATCACGCCGGGGGTGACGAACTTGCCGCGCGCATCGATCCGGTCATAGCCATCCGGAATCGCCAGATCGGCCCCGCCAATCGCCACCAGCTTGCCCTGCGCGAACAGCACCGTGCCATTGTCGATCCGGCCGCCGCGCCCGTCAAAGACGATAGCGCCGGTGAGCGCCGTGGGGCGGCCCGGATAGGGCTTGTAGGTGGACGGATACGGCGCCTCGGTGGCGGCCGCATCGTCCTTGCCCTTCTTGCTGCTCTTCGCCGCGCCGTTCGTGGTGACGAGCGTCATCGCCAGCACGGCGAGGGCCGCCGCGCCCCACTTGCCGGTTACCGCTATGCCCTTCATGTCGTGCCCCTGTTTCCTGCCCCTCAGGCGTTGGGTTTACGTTCCGGGTGCATCCCGGCTTCCTGTGCTTCCAGTCCGAGTTCGTCACGTCCGGCAAGGCCGTCCATGCCATCGTCGAGCGTATCGAGGTGCATCCAGCGCTTCACGATCGGCGAAACCGCAAGCACCACCACGGCAATGCCGATCGTGATCCAGCCGATCTTGGTATAGATCGCCAGCGTCACTTCCTTGCTCATTTCGCCGCCTTCGCCGCCGGTCGCCTCGCCGATCTTGCCCGCGACGAAATTGCCGACTGCGGTCATGTAGAACCATGCGCCCATGATGAAGCTGGCGAGGTGCGCCGGCGCCAGACGCGTCATGGCGGACAGGCCGACGGGCGAAAGGCACAGCTCGCCGGTGGTGTGCAGCAGGTAGATCAGGAAAACGAAGACGACCGAAGTCATCACCGCCGGATCATGCGTTCCCGCACCCCACACGAAGACGAGGAAGCCGAGGCCCACCTGGATCAGCGCATATCCGAACTTGGCAGGCGCCGAAGGCTCCCACCCGCGCTTGCCCAGCCACTGCCAGAGCCCCGCGAAGACCGGCCCGAAGAGGACGATGTAGATCGGGTTGATCGACTGGAACAGGCTGGTGGGCACGCCGCCGCGGTCGACGAACTTGTCCGTATAGAGGCTGAGCGAACCGCCCGCCTGCTCAAACAGGCCCCAGAAGATGGGATTGAGCGCGATCAGGAACAGGATCGCGAAAATGCGCTCGCGCGGTTCCTTGGGCAGCTTGAACGCCTCGTAGAGCGTGTAGAGCAGCATCGCGACGCCCGACACGATCAGCAGCGTCTGGATCACGCTGACATACTGGATCAGCAGCCAGATCACCGCGACCGAAGCCGCGCCCACGCCATAGAGCATGAATTCGCCGTTCTTCGCCAGCGGCGCGGGCGGTTCGCCCTTGCCCTTGAGCGCGGGCTTGCCCAGCATGAAGATGATCAGGCCCAGCACCATGCCGATCCCGGCGAGGCCGAAGCCCCAGGACCAGCCGATCGTCTCGCCCAGATAGCCGACGAGGATCGAGCCAAGCGCGGCGCCCGTGTTCACGCCCATGTAGAAGATCGTATAGGCCGCATCACGGCGCCCGTCGCGCAGCCCGTAGAGCTGGCCGACGATCACCGAGATATTGGCCTTTAGGAAGCCCGAGCCGACGATGATCAGCGCCAGCGCCATCCAGAACACGTTGATTGCCGGGTCCGCCTGCTTGATGGCCGGATCAGTCACGCCCTGCATGCCTTCGTAGGCCATCAGCAGGTGGCCGAGCGCGAGCACGACGCCCCCGAACACCACCGCCTTGCGCTGGCCGAGCCAGCGGTCGGCCAGATAACCGCCGAGCACCGGGGTGATGTAGACCAGGCTGGTATAGGCGCCGTAGACCAGCGTGGACTGGCTGTCGCTGAACAGCCAGAACTTCACCAGATAGAGGATCAGCAGCGCGCGCATGCCGTAGTAGGAGAAGCGCTCCCACATCTCGGCATAGAACAACACGAAAAGGCCGCGCGGGTGGCCTGCGAATTCCTCGCTCTTGCGGGTGGCGATCACGCCGCCGATGGCGAGGACGGCAAACAGGGCTATGGCGGCAATCGCCGCGATCCAGTCACCCTCTGTCCAGCTTGCGATATCCTTCATGCGACGTCTTGTTGTCCTTATAACGTCCGGGGGGACGGCCTGAAGGGCCTGCACGTTACCAAGCAAATAGGACCTGTAAATGGGGACAGCGCCTTGGTGCAGGTGTGCCGGGCCGTGTGACGAGGCCCGATCCGGGCGCAAAAGGCTAGGGCATTGCGCGAAGGCGGCCACGATGGCATTTTCATGGCTGCTAATCGGGCAAACTCGTGTAATTTTATGATTCGCAGGGGTTTTGACGATTTTTTTGCGGGAGACGGGGCAATGATCAGATCCGAGCTTCTTCAGATACTGGCCAGGGACAATCCGGAATTGCGCGCGGAAGACGTGGAGCGCGCGGTCGATACGTTCTTCGACGAGATCGCCCAGCGGCTCTCGGATGGCGGCCGTGTCGAGCTTCGCGGCTTCGGTGCCTTCTCCACGCGCCACCGCGAAGGCCGCAAGGGGCGAAACCCGCGCACCGGCGAATCCGTCGAAGTCCCCGAGAAGCGGGTGCCCTACTTCAAGCCAGGCAAGGAAATGCGGGCCAAGCTCAACGTTTCGTAGCCGGCTGACCGCTCGGGATAGCAGCCGGGAAATTCCCTTATCCAGAGAGTTGCCGTGCTCCCCGCGATCTGCCAGAGCGCGGCGGTCTTTCCGTGCGGGCGTGGCGGAATGGTAGACGCCGGGGACTTAAAATCCCCTGAGCTTTGCTCGTGCGGGTTCGAGTCCCGCCGCCCGCACCATTGTTTGTTGGCCCTCAGGCGCCGGGCGGCCTTGCGAACTCTGCCGAATTCGGAAACGCGCTGTTCAACTTGCCCATATGCTCAGGCCGGCCGGAACGTCATCGCCGCGCCATTCATGCAATAGCGCTTGCCGGTGGGCGGCGGGCCATCGTTGAAGACGTGCCCGAGATGCCCGCCGCAGCGCGCGCAGTGCACTTCGGTGCGGGGATAGCCCAGCTTGAAGTCGGTGGAGGTGCCCACCGCGCCGGGCAGCGGTTTCCAGAAGCTGGGCCAGCCGGTGTGACTGTCGAACTTGGTCTTCGAGGAATAGAGCGGATGGCCGTCCGCCGCGCACAGGAACGTGCCTTCGCGGTGTTCCTTGTTGAGCGGCGAGGAATAGGGGCGCTCGGTGCCTTCCTCGCGCAGGATGTAGAACTGAGCCGGCGTCAGCCGCTTGCGCCATTCGGCCTCGCTGTAGTGGACCGGGTAGGTCTTCGCTTCGGCATCACCGCTGCCACAGGCGGACAGCACCGGCAGGGCAACACCGGCACCTAGCCAGCCGAGCACGCGGCGGCGGGTCGCCATGGGGGGGATGGCCGTGGGGGGCATGGCAGCTCTCCTGATTTCCGACATCAAACGGCGCGTGCTCCACAATGTGGTGCGCATCGCCATCGAGTCAATTCGGCCGCGCCACGCGCCTGGTTACACGTTCTGCGCCGCCACCCCGGATACATCGGGTGCATGGCGTTGCACCCGGGCCCGGTGGCTCTTGCGCTTCGCCCCTGCCTGCCCGGACTTCATCACCCGCTTGCGGAAGATCCCCGCCCCGACCCGCACCAGCAGCAACACGCAAACACCTTGCCCGAGCACGGCCGCGGCATGCGGCCAGAGCGCCGGATCCTGCGCCGCGCGCGCCAGCATCGCAAAAGGCGAGCTGAACGGAAAGAATACCGAGAACAGCTCGATCCCGGTGCCCGGCTGCGTCATTGCATAGCTGGCAAGGAAGAAGATCATGAGCTGCAGCATCGTGACCGGCATCGACAGCGTCTGCACTTCGCGCACGGTCGTCGCCATCGAACCGATCGAGAGGAACACCGAGCCGAGCAGCAGGTAGGCCATCGCAAAATAGATCACCCCCAGCGCAATCAGCAGCGGCCAGCCGACTGCAGGAACCGGCAGATGCGGCACGGCGGAACCGGCGGCAAGGTAGAGCGTGATGCCGATCCCGCCCCATACGGCAATGCCGACCAGCGAGACCGCAAGCATCGCGAACAGCTTGCCGAGGAAGACCGCTTCCATCGGGATCGCGGCGGCCAGCACCTCGATGATCTTGTTGCCCTTTTCCTCGACGAGGTTGGACAGGACCATACCTGCCAGCATCATCGTCAGCAGGAACAGCAGCATCTGCGCTGTTTGTGCCGTCCGGAGCCGGCCGGCGCGATCGTTTGCATTGCTCGTCGCGGTGGTCCTGAGCGCTACGTCGGGCCAGGGAGCGAGCGGCCCTGCCACCGCCTGCGCGGCAATCATCGCGATCCCGCCGCTCCAGCCCTCGATCTGGCCCTTCGGCCCCGTCAGCACCGGGGCCTGTGGAGTGCCGGAAAGAATCGCCGCGATATTGGCCTGCCGGCCGGCAAAGGCCTGAGCGGGATCATAAACCTCGCCCGGCTCAAGCCGCTTGAGCACGACGACACCGGGCAGGCCCGTGCCCAGCCGCTCCGAAAGCGAATCGCGCGCCTGCACCACTGCGTCGGCATCGGCGCTGGTCATGACGATCCCGACCGCAGGTTGAGCCGCCATCTGGTCCACATGGCTGCCGACGCTCCCTGCAAGCACGGCCACGATCACCGGAAACAGCGGCCCGAGCAGGAAGAAAAAGAATGAGCGCGAGAACAGGATTGCCACGAAATCGCGCCGGGCCACGACCCAGGCAGCCGCGAGTACGGAGAGGCGGCCTGTCTGTGCGCCTGTCTGTCCAGCCGTGTTCATCGGCCCATCTCCTCGGGATTTTCCTCTTCGAGCGCGCGTGCGGCCGCCTCGCCCGCGATGGCAACGAAGGCATCGTGCAGCCCGGCCCGCTCGATCGAGAGCGAGAGGATGCCCGCCTCACCCTCGATCAGGGCGCGCAGCAGCGGCTCGATCCCGGTTTCGGGCAACGGGAAATACCAGAAGGCGCCGCCGTCGGTCTTCCCATCGCGGCGGGCATCTGCGGGCAGCGCCGCACGCCACGGCCCGTCGCCGCTGTGCGTTTCCAGGCGGACCTGCGCGGGAATGCGGTCGCGCGCAACATCGACGGGACCGGCAAAGGGCACCTTGCCACCCGCGATAATCGCCACGTCGTCGCACAACCGCTCGGCGTGGGAAATGACGTGGGTGGAAAAAATGACCGTGGTGCCCTGTTCGGCAAGGCCGCGCATCATCCGCTCGAGCTTGCCCTGATTGAGCGCATCGAGGCCGGAGAAAGGTTCGTCGAACACCACCAGCCGTGGCTTGTGCACCAGCGTGCCAAGAATCTGCACCTGCTGCGCCATGCCCTTGGAAAGCTGCCGGATCTGGCGGTTGGCGGCATAGCCAAGACCATGCTGTTCGAGCAGTTCATGCGCCCGGCGGCGGCCTTCCTTCAGCGGCAGCCCGCGCAAGGCGCCGACGAAAGCGATCGCCTCGGTCGCCTTCATGGCCGGGTACAGGCCGCGCTCCTCGGGCAGGTAGCCGATGGCGTGCGCCACATCGTGGGGCCGCTCGGCACCGAGAATCCGGCGGTAACCCTCATCGGGGTCGATGATGCCGAGCAACATGCGCAAGGTCGTGGTCTTGCCCGCGCCATTTGGCCCGAGAATGCCGTAGACCGCACCTTCGGGAACCGACAGGTCCACCCCGTCTACGGCAGTGAAGCCGTCGAAACGCTTTACCAGCCCGCGGGCCTCGATTGCGAATGGACGGGCGGGGACAGGCCCTTCAGGCATCGCCGCATTGCCGGTCACGGGCCAATCTCCTAGTGCTGCCCTCATGCAGTCCCCTGCTTCTACCACGTCCGGCAGTACTGGCGCAGGTCCGGTTAAGACCACGCTAAGCGCCTTTGCCTGCGATCTCGAAGCCGAGGCGCGGGCGCTGGGGTTCTGCGCATTCGGCGTGGTCGGTGCCCGCGAGGACAGCGCGCGAGCCGAAAGGCTGGAATCGTGGCTCGCCGGCGGGATGCACGGCACGATGGGCTGGATGGAAGAGCGCGCCCACCACCGCCGCTCGCCGCAGGGGCTGTGGCCGGAAGCGCAAAGCGTGATCGCGCTGGGCATGAGCTATGCCCCCGCCACCGATCCGCTGCACCTTGCAGAAATGCCGGAAACGGCACGGATCTCGGTCTATGCGCAAGGCGCGGACTATCACGACACGGTAAAGAAGGCGCTCAAGCACCTCGCGCGCTGGATCGTGGCGGAAGCGGACAAGCGCGGCCTTGGCCCGGCGGACGTGAAAGTCTTCACGGACACCGCCCCGGTCATGGAAAAGCCGCTCGCCGCGCAGGCCGGGCTCGGCTGGCAGGGCAAGCACACCAACATGGTCAGCCGCGAGCATGGTTCCTGGCTGTTCCTCGGCGAGATCTACACGACGCTGGACTTGCCGTTCTCAGCGCCTGCACGCGACCGCTGCGGATCGTGCCATGCCTGTCAGGACGCCTGCCCGACCGCGGCCTTCCCCGCGCCCTACCGCCTCGATGCCCGGCGCTGCGTGAGCTACCTCACCATCGAGCACAAGGAACCGGTGCCCGAGGACCTGCGCGCGGGGCTGGGCAACCGCATCTATGGCTGCGACGATTGCCTTTCCGTGTGCCCCTGGAACAAGTTCGCGCAGACGGCGCACACGATGAAGGCCTTCCTGCCGCGCGCCGAACTGACAGCGCCGCACCTTGCCGACCTGCTGACGCTCGACGATACGGGCTTTCGCAAGCTGTTCTCGGGCAGCCCGGTCAAGCGCATCGGGCGGAACCGCTTCGTGCGCAATTGCCTCTATGCTGCAGGAAACAGCGGCCTGCGGGCTCTGTTAGTGCAAGTGGAGGCGCTGCTCGACGATCCCGACCCGGTGGTGGCGGACGCGGCGCAATGGGCGAAGAGAAAGCTCACAGCGTAACCACCCGCCGTTCGTGTCGAGCGAAGAGGAGGTGGCAGACGCCGAAGGCGGCTGACGGAGGGGGCTGCTCCCCCTCCACCACCCGCTGCGCGGGCGGTCCCCCTCCCCGAGCAAGCTCGGGGAGGAATATGAGATTACATCAGTTCCTTGAGCGGCACGTCCTTGTCGGCGAGCTTTTCGAGGTCAGGGGCGGCACCGGCTTCCACCAGCTTGCGGCCCTGCACATAGTCCTTGACCATGTTGACGCAGTCCACCGCCACGACCTTGCCCTGCTTCAGGTAGACCACCGAGAAGGCGCGCTCGTCCGGATTGCCGCGGATCACCGTCTGGTCGAAGCCCATGTTGATGCCGGCGGTCTGCAGGCGCAGGTCATACTGGTTGGACCAGAACCACGGGAACGCCTTGTAGGGCTTTTCATCGCCGCAAATGGCCTTGGCGACGTTGGTCGCCATGTCATTGGCGTTCTGCACCGATTCGACGCGCATCACGTTACCGCCCGCAAAATCGCAGGCGAAGGACGCACAGTCACCGATCGCGTAGATGTCGGGCAGCGAGGTGCGGCAGTACTGGTCCACATCGACACCGTTGGCACCAGCCGCGCCCGCTGCGATCAGCGGCGCGACGGCGGGAACGATGCCGATGCCGACGATCACGGCTTCAGCCGGGATCACTTCGCCATCGGCCAGCTTGACGCCGGTAACCCTGTGACCATCGCCCACCAGGCTGTCGACCATGGCGCCGGTACGAAGATCGACGCCGTGATCAGCGTGTTCTTTCTGGTAGAAGGCCGAAAGCTCCTCGCCCGCGACGCGCGCCAGCACCCGCGGCAGCGCTTCGAGCAGGGTGACGTTGAGGCCCATCTTCGACAGCACCGCCGCCGCTTCCAAACCGATGTAGCCGCCGCCGATGACGACGATGTTCTTGGTGCCCGCATCGACTTCGGCCATCAGCGTGTCGCAGTCCTCGCGGGTGCGCACGGCGTGGATGCCGGCCAGCTCGGCGCCCGCACAGGACAGGCGGCGCGGATCGCCGCCGGTCGCCCAGACCAGCTTGCCGTAGCCGCAGGTCTCGCCATCGGACAGCGTCAGTTCGTGCGCCGCGGGATCGACAGCAGTCACTTCCGTGCCAAGCTTGAACGTGATTTCCTTCTCGGCCCAGAACGTCGGCGGGCGGATGTAGAGGCGGTCGAAGGTCTTCTCGCGCGCGAAATACTCCTTGGAGAGCGGCGGGCGCTCATAGGGATATTCCGGCTCGCGGCCGATGACGGTGATGGTTCCCTCGAAGCCGTTCTGGCGAAGCGCGATGGCGCACTGCGCCCCGCCATGCCCTGCTCCTACGATGACGACGTCTGCTTTGCTCATGGCCGCTCCCGTTCCCGCAAATTCTGCGCGCGGTCAATGCCTGAAGCGCAATTGCCTTTCTCTGATCGATATCAATCAGGACGACAGGGCCGCGAGTGCATCCATCGTCAATGCGAGCGACCGCTGCTGCGCCGCCGGATCATAGGTGGCGACGCCGACGATAAGCTCGTCTGCCGCCGTGCGTTCGACGAAGGCCTCGATATCCGCCCGCACCTGATCCGGCGTGCCAATGGCGCTGACCGAACGGACCTGTTCCAGCATGGCGCGGGCCGCCGCAGGCAGCGATTCGCGGTAGCGGCACACCGGCGGCTGAAGCTTGCCGGGATTGCCCGTGCGCAGCGCCACAAAGCTCTGGTCGGTGGAAGAAGCGAGATAGCGGGCCTCTTCCTCGCTATCGGCGGCCAGCACATTGATGGCCGCCATGAAATGCGGCTTGCCGAGCACCTGCGAAGGCTGGAACCGCTCGCGGTAGATCTGCGCGGCCTCATCCAGCATCGCGGGAGCGAAATGCGAAGCAAAGGCATAGGGCAAGCCCAGCATGGCCGCGAGCTGCGCGCCGAACAGGCTGGAACCGAGAATCCACATCTCGACATCCGCGCCCGAGGCCTGCGGCGAGGCCACGCCGCCCACCGCCTGCCCGGCGAACCGCGCCTGCAGTTCCACCACGTCCTGCGGAAAGCGCTCGGCAGCGCCCACGATGTCCTTGCGCAGGGCATTGGCAAGGCGCCCGTCCGCCCCCGCCGCCCGCCCCAGCCCCAGATCGACCCGGCCTGGAAACAGCGCGGCTAGCGTGCCGAACTGCTCGGCGATCACGTAAGGATTGTGATTGGGCAGCATGATCCCGCCCGCACCGATGCGGATCGTGCTGGTAGCGTGGCCGATATGTGCGAGCACGACCGAGGTCGCGCCCCCGGCAATGCCGTCCATGCCGTGATGCTCGGCGACCCAGTAGCGCTTGTAGCCCGCCCGCTCGGCCACGCGGGCGGTTTCCGCGGTGATCGCCAGCGCTTCGGCAACCGTGCCGCCCTCGCGAACGGTAACGAGATCGAGGACGGACAGCGGGATCATGGCTTCGGCTTGGTCTCTAGCCCGAGCTGGGCGATGTACTGTTTCGCGGTAGCCGCCGAATCGCTTTCGGGCGCCGTGGCCAGCACCGAGTTCCAGCTGCGCCGCGCCGCTGCGTCGTTACCGGAGAGCACGGCAATGACGCCCGCTTCGAGCCCAATTTCCGGATCGCGCGGTGCCAGTTCGGCGGCCTTCTCGATCTGTGTCTGCGCCACCGCCAGCTTGTTCTGGCGGCGCGACAGCGTGGCGGAGAGAAGCCAGGCCTGCGCGTTGTCCGGCTGCGCCGTGCGGGCCTTGGCCAGAGCTTCCGCCGCCTCGTCCGGCTGGTTCACCGCCACCAGCGCGCGGGCGCGGTCGAGCGCGATCGCCGCCGTCATTTCGGGATCGCCCGCCGCGTCGGCATCGCTGGCGGCGGGCGAGAGCACGCCCAGCGCCTGTCCCGGCTGGCCTGCCGCGAGCGCGGCATTGCCCGCCATCTCGCCCAGCCGGGCGCGGCTGGCATGATCGTCCACTTCAGCGGCATCGCGCGCCGCCACGAAAGCCTCGCGCGCATCGTCCCACTGGCCCAGATCGCTGAGCGCCACGCCAAGGCACAGACCGGCCCGCACGCGCTCGCGGCCGATGGCGTCCTTCATGGCATCGCGCGCGAGCTGCGCCGACTTTTCGGGATTGGCTTCGACCGCCCCCATGCAGCCGGTGTTCGAACGCGCCGCGGGCAAGGCCACGCTGTTCATCGCCGCTTCCTCGCGGCGCTTGCGGTCCTGATCGGCCTTCTTCTCGACGATCTCGCGCGGCAGGGCGGAAGCATAGGGGTTGTTAAGGTCGAAACCGCCAACCTGGGCGAGCATCAGGGGAAGCATCAGAGTAAGGGACATGGGGGGACGGCTCCGGTCAGTCTGCCGCCTGCGCGCGGGGAAGGACCAGCTCCGCCACTGTCCGCAGCAGCAGGGCAATGTCGGAGTCGCGCGAGAGGCGGTGATCGCCGTCCTTGATCAGCGTGACCTGCACATCGGCTGAACGGAGCTTTTCGGCGAGCTGCAGCGAGATGTCCCACGGCACGTCGGGATCGCACTGGCCGTGGAGCAGACGCACCGGGCAATCGAGCGCGATCGGGCCGTCCAGCTGCAGATTCGCCTGCCCGTCGGCCCAGAAGCCGGGATGAGTCGGCGTCGGCTCGGGGCCATAGGGATTGTCCTCCCAGATCGTCTCGCCATCGGCCAGCAGGGCCTTGTCCATCTGCGGAATGCCCCATTCGGTGAAGTCCGGCGCGGCGGCAATGCCGATCAGGCCCCTGAGCTTCCCGCCCAGCGCCTGCCCGGCCAGCAGCATGAGCCAGCCGCCCATCGAGGAACCGGCGAGCACCACCTCGTCCAGCCCTTGCGCCTCGATAACCGCGAGGATTTCCTGCTTCCAGCGCGACAGCGTGCCGTCCGCGAAATCACCCGGGCTTTCGCCGCAGCCGGAATAGTCGAGCAACAGGCAGGGAAAGCCGGTGGCCTGCGCCATCTCGAACACCGCGGTGGCCTTGCCGCCCGCCATATCGGACATGTAGCCAGGCAGGAAGACGAGTGCCGGGCCGCTTCCGGGCGTGAATCGGTAGGCGATCTGGCGCCCGCCGGGCATTTCATGGAAGCGCGTTTCAGCCATGCGCGGGATAGTGGGGCCGGGACGCCGGGAGCACAACCCCGACAAAGATGATGCCAAGCCTGGAACGCCCCGCTATCGCTTCGATCCCATGAGCGCCGACATCCTCCATTTTCCCACGCGCCCGTCGCGTCTGGCCCTGCGGCTTGAATGGTTCGGTACCGAACGTTCCCTGCTGCTGATGATATGGGCGCTTTATTTCGCGCTGCGCGTTGCTGCGCTTTTGGCGGAGGCCTCGCCATCACCCGAGGCCGATTGGCATTTTGCGCAAGCAGCCAGTCCTGCGGCAGGCCATGGCGATGGCGGGGTGCCAGAAGCGCCGGGCTGGAAGGTCGCGCTGTCGCTCGTTTTCGCGCAGTTCGGCGCCTCCGCTGTGACCGTCGGTTTGTTCAACCTAGCCTGCACGATGCTTTCCGGACTGCTGACCCTCGCACTCGGCCGGCGCCTGTTCCGCAACGAGGCCGCAGCGCGCGCGGGCCTGCTGCTTCTGGCGATCCTCCCCGGCGCCATCGCGCGCGTGCCGCTGGCGCTGCCGGAGACCTTCCTCACCACGCTGCTGCTGGCCGGAAGCTGGGCCATCGTGACGCGCACCAGCCGCTGGCAGCTGGTCGGCGCCGGGCTGATCCTGGGCTTCGCAGCGTTGGTGAACCCGCTGTCCGTGTTCATCGTGCCTCTGCTATTCGCGGTGGACTGGCTGACACGGAAAGATGGCTGGCGTGCGTTCCCACCGGTTCTGGGCGAGTGCCTGCTGGTTCTCGCAATATGCGTTTTGATGCTCTTGCCGTGGGTGCAGCGCAGCCATGACCTCTTGACGCAGTGGTCCTTGAAACTGCCGGTTGGCCTGCCCGGCATGGCGAGCTTCAAGGAAGCGGTGAGCGGCCCCGGCCTCGCCAACCCGATCTGGCGCGCGGCCTTCCATGCCGATCTGGCCTATTGCGCCGTCCTGATGCTGGGCTTCATTGCAGCATTCCCGGTCATGCTGATCCGGCGCCGCCGCGACGGCCAGCGGTGGGCTGGCTGGTGGCTGCTGCCTTACGCCGCCGCGCTCTGGCCGGTGCTCGCCTTCTTCGTGCGGCCCGGCCCGCCGCTTCTCCTGCATCCGGTGATGCCGCTCGTCTGCGCGAGCGCGGGCTGGCTGGGAGTGATGGTATGGCAGTCGATGGCCGAACGAGGCAGACCCCGTCCGACGCTTCATTGATCCCGCGAACTTGCGGGATGACATTTGCCCTATTTGCCCTTACACCGGCCGCCATGACGCACCTGCGCACCACGACTACCACCACGACTACCCGGTTCGCCCGGGGACGGTTGGTCGCGGCCTGAAGACGCAGCCACCGTCGCCCGGGGTTCGGGCGGACGTGGCGTCATCCTCCCGAACCATAGCGAATTTACGGTCGCCAAAGCTTCACCCGCACGCGCGCCTGTGCCATGGCGCGCCCAAGGCCCGAAAAGCTGGTAACGAAAGACGAGTTCGATGTCCGAGATGTTCAAGATCAGCCTGCCCGACGGTTCGGTTCGCGAGATGCCTGCAGGCTCGACCCCGGCGGACGTTGCCGCCGCGATCGGCCCCGGCCTTGCCAAGGCGGCCCTCGCCGCGAAGATCGACGGCGAACTGGTCGACCTGACCCGCCCGTTTATGGGCGATGCCCAGCTCGCGCTCGTCACCAGCCGCGATGAGGCCGAGGCGCTCGAACTCGCCCGCCACGACTTTGCGCATGTGCTGGCCGAGGCGGTGCAGGCACTCTGGCCCGGCACGCAGATCACTTTCGGCCCGGCGACCGACGACGGCTTCTACTACGACGTCATGGCGCCCACCTCACGCGATCCCTTCGGCATGGACGACCTTCCCGCCATCGAGGAAAAGATGCGCGAGATCATCAAGGCCGACAAACCGCTGCGCCGCGAGGCGTGGACGCGCCAGCAGCTGATCGACAAGTGGACCGGCGACGGCGAAAAGTTCAAGGCCGAATGGGCCGCCGAACTCCCCGAGGGCGAAGAACTGACGGTCTACTGGTCGGGCAACGACTGGCTCGACATGTGCCGCGGCCCGCACCTGCCCAGCACCGGCAAGCTCGACCCGCAGGCGTTCAAGCTGATGCGCGTCGCCGGGGCCTACTGGCGCGGCGACCAGAAGAACGCGCAGCTCACGCGCATCTACGGCACCGGCTGGCTCAACAAGAAGCAGCTCAACGAACACCTGACGCGCCTTGAGGAAGCCGCCAAGCGCGATCACCGCAAGCTCGGCGGCGAGATGGACCTGTTCCACCTCCAGCACGAAGCGCACGGCTCGGTATTCTGGCACCCCAAGGGCTATGTGATCTACCGCGAGCTCGAAGACTACATGCGCCGCGCGATCGGCAGCGCGGGTTGCAAGGAAGTGAAGACGCCGCAGGTCATGGACGCGCGCCAATGGGAGCAGTCCGGCCACTGGGGCAAGTACCGCGAGAACATGTTCGTCATCCCCGACGAGGCGCCCAACACCGAGGACGAAGGCCCGCTGGTGTCGGACGAGGCGCAGTGGATGGCGCTCAAGCCGATGAACTGCCCGGCGCATATCCTGATCTTCAAGCAGGGCATCAAGAGCTACCGCGACCTGCCGCTGCGCATCGTCGAGAACGGCTGCTGCCACCGCAACGAACCGCACGGCGCGCTGCATGGCCTGATGCGCGTGCGCCAGTTCACGCAGGATGACGGCCACATCTTCTGCCGCGAAGACCAGATCGTCTCCGAAGTGCGGGACTTCTGTGAACTGGCGGACCGCGTCTACAAGCATTTCGGCTTCAAGTACGCGATCAAGCTGGCGCTGCGGCCCGACAACCGCATCGGCAGCGATGAGCTGTGGGACAAGGCCGAGGCTGAACTGCGTGACGCCGTCATCGACGCGGGGCTCGCCACCGAGGAATACGGCTGGGAGGAACTGCCCGGCGAAGGCGCCTTCTATGCGCCCAAGCTGGAATGGCACCTCACCGACGCGATCGGCCGCACCTGGCAGGTCGGCACGATCCAGTCCGACCGCATGCTGCCCGAACGGCTCGATGCCAGCTACATCGGCGAGGATGGCGAGCGCCACCGCCCGGTCATGCTGCACCGCGCGATCTTCGGCTCCTACGAGCGCTTCATCGGCATCCTGATCGAGCACTTCGCGGGCAAGCTGCCGGTGTGGCTGGCGCCGGTGCAGGCGGTGGTCGCCACGATCGTTTCCGATGCCGATGGCTATGCGACTGAGGTGACCGAAAAGCTCAAGGCTGCGGGCGTGCGCGTCGAGACCGACCTGCGCAACGAGAAGATCAACTACAAGGTGCGCGAGCACTCGCTGAAGAAGGTCCCGCATCTGTTGGTCGTCGGCAAGCGCGAGGCCGAGGAAGGCACCGTCGCCGTCCGCACGCTGGGCGCCGAGCATCAAAAGATGATGAGCCTCGACGAAGCCATCGCCATGCTCAAGGCCGAAGCTACCGCACCGGACCTCCGGTCGTGATTGCCCGCGAGCTTCTCGACACGGCCTGGGTCCCGGGCGGGGAGAAGCTTGAGTTGTTCCGGCACGACAAGGACTACATGATCGTGCTCGGTCACAACGAGCTGATGTCCACGCGCAAGTGGGGTTCGGAAGAAGCGCTGGCGACCATGGCGATGGAGCGCTTCGGCAAGCCGGTGCGGCCGACGATGCTGATCGGCGGCTACGGCATGGGCTTCACGCTGCGCGCGGCGCTCAAGGTGCTGCCCCAGGACGCCGAAGTGACCGTGGTCGAACTGGTGCCCGAGATCATCGAATGGGCGCGCGGGCCGATGGCGGAGCTTGCCGCAGGCTGCCTCGACGATCCGCGCGTGAACCTGGTCATGTCCGATGTCGCGCCGTTCATCGAGGGCGCGCAGGGCGACTACGACGCGATCCTGCTCGATGTCGACAACGGCCCCGACGGCCTCGTGCGCGAGGACAACAATGTCCTCTATTCGCGCTCCGGATTGCTTGCCGCGAAACGGGCGCTGACGCCGGACGGGGTGCTCGCCATCTGGTCCGCCGGTCCCGATCCCGCCTTCACCCGCCGCCTGCAGAAGGCCGGTTTCAACGTCGACGAGGTGAAGGTGGCATCGCGCAGCAACGGCAAGGGGCCGAAGCACGTGATCTGGTTCGCCACGAAGGCCTGAACGCTATTCCCGGCCAGCACATTGGCAGGCCGCACCGTATCGCATACCATTGCCCGCATGGCAGATTGCGGATGTGGACCCACGGCGGTTGAAACAAAGGCGCAGCAGCGCACGCTGTTGATCGCGCTCTGGCTGAACGGAGCGATGTTCCTGGTCGAAACCACGGCGGGGCTCATGGCTGGCTCCACCGGACTGACCGCTGATGGTCTCGATATGCTCACCGATGCCACAGCCTATGCCATCGCGCTTGCCGCCATTGGCCGCAGCAGCCACTTCAAGGCCAATGCCGCGACCCTCAGTGGCACTCTTCTGCTTCTTGTCGGCCTCGGCCTTCTCGCGGACGTCACGCGCCGGATGCTATGGGGCGGAGAGCCAGAAGGCGGCTGGATGATTGCTGTGGCGGGCCTGGCACTGGCCGTAAACGTGTACGTCCTGCGCCTTCTCGGCAAGCAACGGCGCGACGAAGTGCACCTCAAGGCGGCGTGGATCTTTACCCGTGCAGATGTGATCGCCAATGCGGCAGTCATAGCGGCAGGGGCCGCAGTCCTGCTGACCGGATGGCGCTACTTCGACCTTGGCGTGGGCGCCGCAATCGGCCTCTACGTCGTCAGGGAGGCGCTGGAAATCCTCGGCGAAGCGCGCGTGAGCCGGGCGGCGTAAAGCCCAAAAAAATGGGGCGGCCCGTCACGAGGCGGGGCCGCCCTTTAGTTGGGGAGAAGCGGTTCGCACCGGGCCGTGGAGACGGCGGCAGTGCAAGACCGGCACCCAGCTTCTCGCGCTTTTGACGCGCCGCAACATTGATCGGCGTCAAAAGCTGCATCCCCATTCACTTTTTTTGTGAGGCCGTACTCCAGTGCGAACTTGATCCACATCAAAGCTCGCAGCGAGACCGAATCGTAATGAAGTCAACAACAGTGTTGATTAAGGCACTGACGCTGACACGAGGATGGCTGCAATGACGATCTACAACCCGACCCAGTGCCCCCCGGCCTCAGAGATCGACATCCCGGCGCTGCACGCGAAGTACCTCCGCGAACGCGACCGCCGCATCAAGAAGAACCACAACGACCAGTACATTCCCGCCAGCGGCAAATGGGCGGAAATCTACGAGGTCGATCCCTATACCCCGGTGGCCCCGCGCGATCCGGTCACCGGGGAAACCGACGTCGTCATCCTGGGGGCCGGCTATTGCGGCATGATGGTGGCCGCTCAGCTGAAGAAGGCCGGGATCGACAACTTCTACAACGTCGACCACGGCGGCAACTTCGGCGGCACCTGGTACTGGAACCGCTATCCCGGCATCCAGTGCGACAACGATTCGCTCGTCTACATGCCGCTGCTCGAAGAGACCGGCTACATGCCGTCGAAAAAGTTCGCGGACGGCTACGAGATTCATGATCACTGCCAGATGATCGCCGATACTTTCGGCCTGCGTGAAAACGCGCTGTTCCACACGCTGATCAAGAACCTGAAGTGGGACCCGGAAATCAACCGCTGGCACGTCGGCACCAACCGCGGCGACGACATCAAGGCGCGCTTCGTGGTGCTGGCCATGGGCCCGCTCAACAAGCCCAAGCTGCCCGGCATCCCCGGCATCGACAAGTTCAAGGGCAAGATCTTCCACACCGCCCGCTGGGACTATGACTACACCGGCGGCGGGTGGCGCAATCCGGTGCTCGACAAGCTCGGCGACAAGAAGGTGGCGATCATCGGCACCGGCGCGACGGCGATCCAGGTCGTGCCCTATCTGGCCAAATATGCAGGCCACACTTACGTCGTGCAGCGCACCCCCTCGACGATCGATGCGCGCAACAACCGCCCGATCGATCCCGAATGGTACGCCGCGCAAAAGCCCGGCTGGCAGGAAGAGCGCATCCGCAACTTCCACCATGCGGCGATGGAACGGCTGGCCCCGCATGAGCCCGATCTGGTCGAGGACATCTGGACCGAGATCAGCCGCAACGTGAATGCCGAGCTGGAAGCCGAGGGCTGGCCCGACATTTCGATGGAGGAATACGCGGCCCGGCGCGAGGTCATGGACTACCGCGTGATGGAGCGCCTGCGTGCGCGTTGCGACATCATCAAGGACCCGGTCACCGCCGAAGCGCTCAAGCCCTACTACCGTTATCTGTGCAAGCGGCCTGCCTCGAACGACGACTTCTACCCGGCGTTCAATCAGGACAACGTCCAGCTTATCGACGTGGCCGAAACGCAGGGCCTCGAACAGCTTACCGAGAACGGCTTCATCCACCAGGGCGTGGAGTACGAGTGCGACTGCATCATCATGGCCTCGGGCTATGAAGTCACCAACGACCTCGACCGCCGCTGGGGCATCGATACCATCGAAGGGCGCGAAGGCATTTCGATCTATGACTACTGGCGCGACGGTTTCCAGACGTTCCAGGGGATGATGGCGCACAACTTCCCCAACATGTTCTTCACCGGCTTCACCCAGGCAGGTGCCAATGCGTCGAACTCGAAGACCTTTATCGATCAGGGCTTCCACATCGGCTACGTCGCTTCGCAGGCCATCAATCGCGGCATTGCCGTGGTGGAGCCCAGCCAGGATGCGCAAGACGCCTATATCAAGCACTTGCGCTCGGTCGCGGTCGACACGTCCCTGTTCGCCAACGAGTGCACGCCATCCTACTTCAACAACGAAGGCGACCAGAAGAAGAAGCGCTCGATCTTCGGCGAGCCCTGGGGCGAGGGCTATTACGCCTTCGAGGACATGCTTGGCGCATGGCGCAGCGAAGGGGAACTCACGGGGCTGATGCTCACCCCCGAATCCACTCTCGAACCGGCCGAATAAGGTCAAAGCAGATGGCCGGCCCCGGCGGGCCGGCCGGGATTGCGAGCCCGGGCAAGCCGGGCCGGAGGAAGCCATGAACAAGCCTGAAAAGATCGTCAGCGAAGATCTGTCCGAAGCCCTCACCTACCCGGCCGAGGCCTTCACCAGCCGCGATTATGCCGAGGCCGAGCCCGCAAGGCTGTGGTCGAAAGTCTGGCAGCAGGCCGGGCGCGTGGAGGAACTGAAAGAGGTCGGCGACTACATCACCTACAACATCTGCCACGATTCGATCCTGATCGTGCGCGATACGCCCGCCACGCTGAAAGCCTTCCACAACGTCTGCCCGCACCGGGGACGGCGCCTTGTCGGCAACAACACCGGCGGCGGCCCGAAGACGGTGGCACAGGACACCGGCGCGCACAGCGCCAAGGGCAACAAGCTGAAGTTCGGCTGCAACTATCACGCCTGGACTTTCGGCATGGACGGGCAGGCCACCTACATCCCCGACAGTGAGGACTGGAACGGCGCGCTCGGCTCGCCCGGCAGCTATTCGGCGTGCACCAGCCTGACACCCGTGCAGGTCGATACCTGGGGCGGCTGGATCTGGATCAACATGGATACTGAAGCCGGTCCCCTGCGCGAATACCTCGAACCGATCGCGACGCTGATCGACCCGTTCGAGTTCGACAGGATGCGCTACCGCTTCCGCTTCTGGGGCATCTTCGACTGCAACTGGAAAGTCGCGCTCGAAGCGTTCCTCGAACCCTATCACGTGCAGGGCACGCACCCACAGCTCATCAAGTACGGTGATTTCTACTCGTTCTCCAAGGCGTTCGGGCTGCATGGCCAGACCGGGTTCGATTCCAAGACGCACCGCGACGAAGGTTCCGCGGTCGAGACCAGCGTCCACCGTGCGGCAGGCGACGGCGACCCGCGCCAGACGATCGCGAACATGCAGCTCGAATACTGGGAGACGATCGGCGCCAGCACCAGCGAGACGCTGGTGAAAACTGCCCAGCGCCTGCCGATCGACCTGCCCAAAGGCACACCTGCGGCCGAAGTCCACAAGTACTGGCTCGACAACGCCAAGCGCATCGACGCGGAACGCGGCGTCGTCTGGCCCGATATCAGCGACGCGCAGATGGCCGCCGCGGGCCTCGCACTCTCGATCTTCCCGAACGTTAATTTCATTCCAGGCCCGACCTTCTCGCTGGCCTACCGGGTGCGCCCCTATGGCACCGATCCCGACAAGTGCATTTTCGAGGCCGTCGCGCTCGACCGCTTTCCGGAAGGCGAGGAGCCCGAAACGGAATGGACCTATGTCGAGCAGGATCTCGACAAGTGGCCCTATGTCATCGCGCAGGACATCTCGAACATGGTCGAGGTGCAGCGCGGCTACAAGTCTCAGGGTTTCCGGGGCAACCTCCCCAATCCCTGGCAGGAACGCAAGGTCACGAACCTGCACCGCGGCCTCGCGAAATACATGGGCACTGGCGATCTCAAACCGCTGAAGTGAACCCGGACAAATCCTCCCTGCTCCGTTCGCAGAATGGGGAGGTGGCAGACGCCGAAGGCGGCCGACGGAGGGGCTTATTACCCCTCCGTCACCGGCTCGCGGGCAATCCCCCGTCCCGTCGCTGCACGACGGGGAGGATTTTTAGAAACGTGTCTAACAAAGCCTTAAGCCCGGCCTCGCGCAGCCGTCCTACGGACGGATGGACAAGTCCCGTTTCAAGCCCACCCCGATCCTGCGCGAACGCCGGCGCAACAAGTGCGCCCGGTTCGCGCTGACCAATGCGCGTGGTGACGCCATCGAAGTCATGGTCCGCGACATTTCGTCGAAAGGCCTGAGCGCGGCTGCCTTAGGCGAGGCCCCGGCTCTAAACGAAGTGGTGCGGGCCCATCTGGAAGACGGGCGCGAGGTCTGGGGACTGGTTCGCTGGACCGACGGCAACCTGTTCGGCGTCGAATTCGACACCCGGGGCTGAAACTCAGACTGCCGAACTGAAGCGCCGCAGAGAATCCTTGCGGTAAGGATCGAAACGCGCCGCGATCGAACGCGCATAGGGCAAACCGCCCTGATGGATCACCAGATCCGCGCCATCCATTTCGCACAGGCCCGCGTGCACATAGTCCTGGAGCAGCGGCAGTGCCTCGCGCTGCAGATCGGCATCGATTCGCGCCCGCCCCTTGCACAGCAACGCCTCGATGACTGCGCCACGGCGCTGATCTTCCGGCTTGCGGACAATGCCCCGGTTGGCCGTCAACCGGTGTTGCGAGAGCATCATGCGATAGCGTCCGGTATTCTTCTCGTTCTGGATCAGCAGTCCCGGAAAGCTGCTGATCGACGATGCGCCCAAGCCGATCAGAACCGGGGACTGGTCTTCGGTGAAGCCCTGGAAATTGCGCCGCAACGTGCCGGACAACGCCGCCTGCGCCAGCGCATCCCCCGGTCGCGCGAAATGATCGAAGCCGACCGGCACATAGCCCTGATCGATCAGGTAGTCGTACCCGAACGCAGCCATGCGAAAGCGCATTTCGGCATCGGGCAGCGCGCTGCCGTCGATCTTCTTCTGCCGCGCAATCAGGTGCGGCACATGGGCATAGCCGAACAGCGCCACCCGGTCCGCGCCAAGCGCGACGGTCTGTTCCAGCGAACTGCTCAGGTGATCCATCGTCTGGCCCGGAAGACCGTACATAAGATCGAAATTGAGCGAACGCACGCCACTACTGCGCAGCGTGGCGGTAGAATTCTCGATCATCCGCGCGGGCTGAACGCGACCGATCGCTTCCTGTAGCACCGGTTCAAACGTCTGCACTCCCAGACTGGCGCGCGAGATGCCCACAAAGCTGAGCACCGAGGCCCATTCCGGCCCCAGCGTGCGCGGATCGAGTTCGATCGAAAAGACCGGCCGATCACCCTCAGTCTGAATGCCGAATTCCAGAGTCAGCGCGTCGACGATCCGCACGAAGTCGATCGGCGAAATACCGTTGGGACTGCCGCCACCGAAGGCGATGCGGGTGACCTTGGCCGCCTTGGGCAAGCGTTCGGCCACCAGCGCGATCTCCTGATGCAGGGCATCGAGATAACTGGTGACGCGGTCCGTGCGGTTGGCGACACTGGTATTGCAGCCACAATACCAGCAGATCTTCTCGCAGAACGGGATATGTACATAGAGCGAGACTTCGCCGTTCTCGCCCTCAAGCGCGGTGGCGAATTCCTCCGCTCCGACACCCTCGGCAAACTCCGCCGCTGTCGGGAAGCTCGTGTATCGCGGCACGGGAACCGCGAGCAGGTCGGGGTGATAAGTCCACATAGAGAGCGTATTCGCCTACGCGACATGGAAGATCATTGCGATCGATCAAGCCGCTTGCGTGAACTTCCGGTGTGGCAGCCTTTTGCACAGCAAGGGCCCTGCACCGGCCCCGAAGGAGCATCAGTGGGGCCTGCCGGGATCGTCACCGCCCCTCCACCGCACAGCGGCGCGATGATGCTGCGCGCCTCGGCCTCCAACGGACCGATCATGGCGGGAAGCAACGCCAGGGTACCGAGCAGGGCCAGTTCGCGCTTCACTTGCCGTCGTCCTCTTCGTCGATGAGGATGCGGTTGGCTGCGCCGTCGAGATCCTCGAACTGGCCGCTTTTCATGGCCCAGAAGAACGCGCCCAGCCCCGCAAGGCCCATCAGCAGCGCCAGAGGAATCAGGAAACCGAGAATGGTCATGCGGTGCCTTCCCGCCCCGCCGCGCGCGCCAATCGCAGAGAATTGCCGACGACCAGCAGTGAGCTGGCCGACATCGCGATCGCCGCGATCAGCGGGGTCACGAAGCCGAAGATGGCCAGCGGCACGGCCAGCATGTTGTAGACCGCGGCCATCACGAAGTTCTGGCGCACAATGCCCATGGTCGCGCGCGCAACGCGCACCGCCAGCGCCACCGGCATGAAACGCTCACCCACGAAGACGGCGTCCGCCGCCTGCTGGCTGACATCGCTGGCTCCACCCGGCGCTATCGAAACATGGGCACCGGCCAGTGCCGGACCGTCGTTGAGGCCGTCACCCACCATCAGGACCTTGTGGCCAGCATTAGCGCGCGCGCCAAGCATATCGAGTTTGTCGGAGGGAATCATGCCACCGGTGGCCTCAATTCCGAGCTGCGCTCCGATTGCCGCGACCGTGTCCGCACGGTCGCCCGAGACGATCCCGGAGTGAATGCCCTGCGCGGCCAGCGCCGCGATCGCCTCACGCACATCGGGACGCAGCGGATCGGTGAACGCGATTCGGGTCCGCGTGCCGCCGATCAGCAAATCCACCGAGAGCCCCGCCGTTTCCACTTCGGGCCGCACCAGCGCGACATCCTGCCCCTCGAACCGCGCGGTCATGCCCATGCCGGCAGTCTCCGCCAGATCGTCGAGCGCGGCCGGTTCGGTCCCGGCATCGCGCAGGGCCTGCGCCAGCCCCCGGCTGAGCGGATGACGACTGCCCTGCGCCAGTGCCAGCGCCACCGAGCAGGCCTGGGCGTCGAGTACACCAGGGTCCGCCGGGCGCGGTTCGCCTATCGTCAGTGTGCCGGTCTTGTCGAACAGCGCTTCGTCCACTTCGGCCAGCCGCTCGAGCGCCGAGCCATCCTTGATCAGGAGCCCGCGCTTCATCAGTGCGCCCGCCGCGACGACCTGCGCGGCAGGAACCGCAAGGCCCAGCGCACAGGGGCAGGTGATGATGAGAACCGCGACCGCGATCGTCAGCGAGTGATAGACGCCCGCTCCTGCCAGCATCCAGCCGCAGAAGCTGAGGAAGGCCAGGCTGTGCACGACAGGTGCGTAGATGCGCGAGGCCTTGTCGGCGATGCGCACATAGCGCGAGCGCGACTGGCCCGCCTCGTCCATGAGCCGCGCGATGTCGGCCAGTGCCGTGTCCTGCGCGGCGGCCGTTACCTTGATCCGGACCGGATTGCCGAGGTTGACCATACCAGCGTGTACTGTGTCCCCCGGCCCTGCGGCCCGCGGATCGCTCTCGCCGGTCAGCATCGACGAATCGATGGAGGTGCGGCCTTCCAGCACTTCGCCGTCCGCCGCCAGCGCTTCGCCAGCAGCCACCAGCATCACCATGCCCGGCGCCAGCCGCTCGGCCTCGACATACTGCGTCGAGCCGTCCGGCTGTACCACATGCGCGCCCCGGCCCATGCGGCCGAGCAGCGAGGCGATGCCGGAGCGGGCGCGGCTGCGCATCATCGCATCGAGCACGCGCCCCGCGAGCAGGAAGAACAGCAGCATGACCGCGCCGTCGAAATAGGCATGGACGCCACCGGTCACGGTTTCGTAGAGACTGAGCCCCGTCGCCAGCAGCACGCCGATCGAGATCGGCACGTCCATGTTGGTGCGGCGGTAGCGCAACGCCATCAGCGCCGACGCGAAGAACGGACGCCCGGCATAGGCAATCACCGGGATCGCGATCAGCGCGCTGATCCAGTGGAACATCTCGCGCGTCACCGCGTCGGCGCCGGCCCAGACGCTGACCGAAAGCAGCATGATATTCATCATGCCGAAACCGGCGACGGCCAGCGCCCGCAGCAGGCGCCTGGTTTCGGCGTCGTCGCGGCCTAACGGATTATCGGCAGCGCGTTCGGCCTCGAAGCCGAGCTTGCGCAGTTCCTCGATCAGATCGTCATCGGTCAGGCCGGGCACGTGACTGACTGCCACCCGCTTGGCCGAAAAGTTCACACGCGCAGCCGCGACTCCGGGCACCGCCGACAAACCGCGCTCGACTTTGCCGATGCACCCGGCACACCGCATCCCCGGGACAGTGAAGCGGCTGTCCACGCACTCGCCAGCGACAGACAGATCGGGCACAGGCGCGTTCATGGCACCGGCTGCCCCATGACCTCCTGCCCTTCGACCTGATCCTCCCCTCGCCAGATCTTGCCGCCAGCCTCGATATCGAAACGCAGGATCCAGCGGCCTTCGGGCAGCGGCTTGTCGCTGACATAAGCGCCACTCGCTTCCTTCTGGAAGGTCAGCGCGATGTCGGGTTTGCGGCCCAGCGGGTGGCGAGCGATCGCCTTGACGGTCGGGTAGGCGGGCACACCGGCAAGCGCGGCGGTGAGGCGGCCATCGGAGCGGCGCTCCACATCGACTTTCCAGCCCAGCGCCTTTTCCTTTGCCGCTTCGTCCAGCCACTTGTTGAAGTGCTGGCTGGCGACGTAGGAATTCTCGACCACAACGCCACCGAAAGTCGATGTAGCGAGGCTCGCCATCAGGAAGTTGACGGCGAACACCACCCCGAAACCCGCGACCAGAATCACGGTCATGTGCTTGCCGGTGAAGGGCTTGCGGCGGGGGGCTTGCTGGCTACTCATCACTGTCCTTCCGGAGCGTCGAAATTGACCTCTGCTTCGTCCTTCTCGCGAGCATCTCCGGCCGCCTGGAGCTTGAATTCGAATTCCTGCGCGGACGTATCCGATGGGGCGACGACATAGACCCGGACGCTCTGCGTCTCGTCGGCCGGGACGGTGCGGGTCAAGGTCCTGCTCGCATCTTCACGGGCCATGTCCTCGGTCCACATCATGCCGTCCTTCAGGCCCTCGATCGAGAGTTCCATCTCGCGCGGCCGCCCCTCCATGTTGCGCAGGCGCAGCGCGTAGGCGTTACGGATCGATCCGTCGCTCATCAGAATATAGGGCGGATTGCGGTCCTTGGCCACGTTGAGCTGGGTATGGACACGCGTGCCGAGCATGAACAGCAGCGCCAGGCCAATGCCGGCCCAGACGCAGAAATAGAGAATTGTGCGCGGGCGCCAGATCAGCTTGAGATGGCGCGTCGGCGGCTGGCCGGCCTTCTCCTGCTCGGCATCTTCCAGCGTGGCGTAATCGATGAGCCCGCGCGGACGGCCGGTTTCCTTCATCACCCGGTCGCAGGCATCGATGCACAGTGCGCAGGTGATGCAGCCGATCTGCGGTCCCTCGCGGATGTCGATGCCGGTCGGGCAGACCGCGACGCACTGGTTGCAGTCGATGCAGTCGCCGAACTGGCCGGGATTCTTTTCGGCCTTCTTGACGCTGCCGCGCGGTTCGCCGCGCCAGTCCTTGTAGGTGACCAGCAGGCTCTTCTCATCGAGCATGGCAGTCTGGATGCGCGGCCAGGGGCACATGTAGATGCAGACCTGCTCGCGCATGAAACCGCCGAGCACGAATGTCGTCATGGTGAGGACGAACGTGGTGCCATAGGCAACGGCCGGGGCCGTGCCGGTCCAGAATGCCTGCTGCAGGGTGGGCGCATCGGCGAAGTAGAAGATCCATGCACCGCCAGTGGCGAAGCTGATCGCCAGATAGACCGTCCACTTTGCCAGGCGCCGGGCGATCTTGGCCGGGCCCCAGGGCGCCTTGTAGAGGCGGAAGCGGGCGTTGCGGTCACCATCGAAGAAGCGGTCGACGTGCTGGAACAGGTCGGTCCAGACCGTCTGCGGACAGGCATAGCCGCACCATGCGCGGCCGACGGCGCTCGTCACCAGGAACAGGCCAATGCCCGCCATGATCAGGAGACCGGCCACGAAGTAGAACTCCTGCGGCCAGATCTCGATGCTGAACATGTAGAAGCGGCGGTGCGCAAGGTCGATGAGGACAGCCTGATCGGGGGCATAGGGCCCGCGATCCCAACGGATCCACGGCGTGATCCAGTAGATCGCAAGGCAGATCACCATGATCGCCCACTTGATGCGCCGGAACTTGCCGTCGATGCGCCGGTTGAAGACCGGCTCGCGCTTGGCATAGAGCCCCAGCGGCTGGTCTTCCGGCTTCAGTGTTTCAGGCTTGTTCATGTCCTTGGTCCGCTCGTGTATTCGTCGGGGGGCTGAGCGGCCCCGGGCGAGTGCGACCCGTCCCGGGGGAAACCACGGCCTATTCGGCCGTGGTCGCTTCAGCTTCGGGTTGTGCTTCGGCCGGCGCTGCAGCGAATTCCTCACCACCGCCCAGCGAGTGGACGTAGGCCGCCAGCATCTTGATGGTCACCGGGTCGAGGCGGGTGCCCCAGGCCGGCATCACGCCATGGCGCGGATTGCCGATCTGCGTGCTGACGGCATCACGGTTACCCGCAAAGAGCCAGATCGCATCCGACAGGTTCGGCGCGCCGAACTGACGGTCGCCCTTGCCTTCCGGGCCATGGCAGACAGCGCAGTTGGCCTCGAACACGGCCTTGCCCCGCTGCGACGCTGCAGAGGGCTTTTCCTTGCCAGACAGCGACAGGACGAAGCTGGTCGTATCCTGGATCTGCGCCGGGGTGAGCAGACCGTCGCGGCCGAAAGCAGGCATCTGGCTCATCCGCGTCTCGTCGTCACCCGGCTGGCGGATGCCGTGGATCAGCGTCTGCTGGATGGTCTTGAGATCACCGCCCCAGAGCCAATCGTCGTCGTTGAGGTTGGGGAACCCGTTCGAGCCCGCCGCACCGGCGCCGTGGCACTGCACGCAGTTGACCTTGAACGCCGCCGCACCGCCAGCCACCGCCGCGCGCATCAGATCGGGATGCTGGGGCAGTTGCTCGATCGGCATGTCCTTGAGCGCCGCAACGGTTTTGGCCCGCTCATCAGCGGCAGACTTCAGCTCCTTGTCCAGCTGCCCGCGGCTGGTCCAGCCCAACATACCCGGGGTCGCGGAGTGAATGCCCGGCAGCGCCGGATAGGCAATCACATAGCCGATCGCGAAAACGATCGACGCATAGAAGCTCCACAGCCACCAGCGCGGCAGGGGCGTGTTGAGTTCCTCGATCCCGTCCCATTCATGGCCGACGGTTTCGGTGTTGGTGGCTTCATCGAGACGCTTGTTAGCCATCGTTCTCGTCCTTGAAGATCATGTTGGCGGCCTCGTTGCTCTTCTCGCGCATGCCCGGCCGGAACGGCCAGGCGACGAGCACAAGAAAAGACAGCCCCATCGCAACCAGTGCCCAGCTGTCGGCGATCTGCCGCAGCGTCTCGTACAGGGAGTGCTCGATCGTGATCATCGTCCATGCTCCGATGCGAGTTCTTCCTGTGCGGCAGGCCCGTTGACGTCGACCAGCGTGCCCAGCATCTGCAGATAAGCGACCAGAGCGTCCATCTCGGTCAGGCGCGAGGGGTTGCCGTCGAAGTCGCGGATCTGCGCCTTGGGATAGCGCGTTTCGAGATCCCCGGCGTCGGCCTCGGGATCGGCCTGTGCCTTGAGGTCGGCCATGGCCATCTCGATGTCCTTGTCGGTGTAGGGTACACCAACATCACTCAGCGCCTTCAGATTGGCCGCTACGTTCGGAACCTCGAGATCGGTTTCCGCGAGGAAGCCGTACTTCGGCATGACCGATTCAGGTACCACCGATTGCGGGTTCTTGAGGTGCTGCACGTGCCACTCGTCCGAGTAGCGGTTGCCCACGCGCGCCAGGTCCGGCCCGGTACGCTCGGACCCCCACTGGAACGGGTGGTCGTACATCGATTCCGCGGCGAGGCTGTAGTGGCCATAGCGCTCGGTCTCGTCGCGGAAGGGGCGGATCATCTGGCTGTGGCAGACGTAGCACCCTTCACGGACGTAGATGTCGCGCCCGGCCTGTTCGAGCGGCGTGTAGGGACGCATGCCCTGTACCTTCTCGATCGTGTTGTCGATCCAGAACAGCGGTGCGATCTCGACGATGCCGCCGATGGCAACGGTGATGAAGGCGCCGATGCCGAGCAGCGTGACGTTCTTCTCAAGCGTCTTGTGGCGCTCAACGATGGAAGTCATTTTCCTATTCCTTTTCGTCGGGCTTATTCGGCGGGAGCCAGGATCGGGCGGTCGGCCTCGGGATCGTAGGCGGCGTCATGCATCGGGGCTTCGGAGCGCAGCTTGCCTGCGATCGTCTGCCAGACGTTGACCACCATGATCACCGCACCGGAGAGGTAGAGCAGCCCGCCGAAGGCACGCAGCGCATACATCGGGTGGATCGCGGCGACGGTGTCGGCAAACGAGTTCACCAGATAGCCGTCCGGCCCGTATTCACGCCACATCAGACCCTGGGTGATACCGGCGACCCACATGCTGGCGGCGTAGAAGACGATGCCGATTGTCGCGAGCCAGAAGTGCCAGTTGACCATGCGCAGCGAGTAGAGCCGTTCGCGGTTCCACAGGCGCGGCGTCAGGTAGTAGATGGCGCCGAAGGTGATCATGCCATTCCAGCCCAGCGCACCCGAGTGAACGTGGCCGATGGTCCAGTTGGTGTAGTGCGAGAGCGAGTTGACGCTCTTGATCGACATCATCGGGCCTTCGAAGGTGCTCATGCCGTAGAAGGCGACCGACATGATCATCATGCGGATGATCGGGTCGGTGCGGACCTTGTCCCAGGCGCCGTTGAGCGTCATCAACCCGTTGATCATGCCGCCCCAGCTCGGCATCCACAGCATGATCGAGAAGACCATGCCCAGCGTCTGCGCCCAGTCGGGCAGCGCGGTGTAATGCAGGTGGTGCGGGCCAGCCCAGATGTAGAGGAAGATCAGCGCCCAGAAGTGGATGATCGACAGACGGTAGCTGTAGATCGGGCGTTCGGCCTGCTTCGGCACGAAGTAGTACATCATCGCCAGGAAGCCCGCGGTGAGGAAGAAGCCCACCGCGTTGTGGCCATACCACCACTGGACCAGCGCGCCCTGCACGCCGCCGAACAGCGGGTAGCTCTTCGAGCCGACAAAGCTGACGGGGACGTCGAGGTTGTTGACCACGTGCAGCATGGCGATGGTCAGGATGAACGCCAGGTAGAACCAGTTGGCGACGTAGATATGCGGCTCCGAACGCTTGACGATCGTGCCCACGAAAACCAGCAGGTAGCAGACCCAGACGATGGTGAGCCACCAGTCCACATACCATTCGGGCTCGGCATATTCCTTCGACTGGGTAATGCCCAGCAGGTAACCGGTCGCGGCCAGAACGATGAAGAGCTGGTAACCCCAGAACACGAAGCGCGCGAGGCCCGGGAAGGCCAGACGAGCGCGGCAGGTGCGCTGCACGATATAGAAGCTCGACGCGATCAGCGCATTACCGCCGAACGCGAAGATCACCGCGGACGTGTGCAGCGGGCGAAGGCGCCCGAAATTGAGATATGGTGCAAAGTCCAGCACAGGCCAGGTCAGCTGCAGCGCGATGAACAGGCCTGCCGCAAAACCGGCCATGCCCCAGAACACCGTCGCGATGACACCCCAGCGGACCGGATCATCATCATACCTGCTCTGATCGGGCATCTTGAGGATGCCGCGCGCGATGGCCGAATAGTCAGCACCGCTGATTGTGAACCACACCGCGATCAGCGCCGCCAGCGCGACGATGCCCATGTGGATCGCGAAACCCCCATCCGCCGCGAGCGCGACCCCGATGACGGCAAGGAAGAGCACGGCAAGCCAAATGCCTGCCCGCGCGAGGACCGTTACCATATGCATTCTCTTTCGAGATTGTTGCTGAACCTGTTGCCGCCTTGGAGAGTATCATGAACCCTCGCATTGATAACGATCAAAATGAGCCGACTATAAAAAAAGCGCTAAATTCCGCCAATTTGCGCACGATCAAATCATGATCGACGCAAGTGGAGGAAAGCGTTGGGGCAGCCGCTAAAGAGGGGGGATCGCACGGTGCGGCCCCGGCGGACATGAAAGAAAAGACTATGCGCAAGACCATGATGCTTGCCGCGCTTGCCGCGGCCACCGCGATCACCACGCCGGCCATGGCTGGCAGCCCCGAAGGCAAGATTCAGGTGAAGGTACTTGGCACGGCCGTTCTTCCGGACGGCGGTATCGACAAGGTCAAGTCGATCGACACCACCAGCACGCTGGGCAGCACGCTCGCATCGCTCAACCAGTTCGACACCAAGGCAAACGACAATGTCGTGCCGACACTCGCGATCGAATACTTCTTCACCAATAACGTGTCGGTCGAAACGATCTGCTGCTTCACCCAGCACCACGTCAACGGCACCGGCGATCTCGCCGGCACCAACATCGTCAATCATGTGCTGATCCTGCCCGCCACGCTGACGGCCAAGTACCACCTGGACATGGGTGGTCCGATCAAGCCTTATATCGGCGCGGGTCCGTCGATCTTCTTCGTCTTCGACGAAAAGCCCGGCACAACCGCCAAGGCGCTGGGTGTCGACCGGGTCAAGATGTCGAACTCGCTCGGTGTTGCCCTGCAGGGCGGCGTAGACATCGCGCTGGGCGACAGTGGCTTCGGTCTCTCGCTGGATGCCAAGAAGTACTTCATGAAGCCCACCGCGAAGTTCTACGCTTCTGGCACCAAGGTTCTCGAAACCAAGCACGATCTCGATCCGTGGGTGCTGAGCGCGGGCGTGGCGTACCGCTTCTGAAGCGTCCCGCCTCACGGCAAACACGGGAAAGGGGAGCCATCCGGCTCCCCTTTTTCGTTGCGCGCGCGATCTTGCAGGAAACTATCTGCGCCGGGCACAAGACATCACAGCCTCAAACCGCATGCGAGGCGGTCCAGGGTGCAGCCTTTTCCGTTTGATGCGAATTGCGCTCGCGGGTCAGCCCGCTTCCGCAACCAGTGCGTCGAAGTCCAGGATTGTCACGTCGCGGCGCGACGGCAGGTCGATCACACCTTCGTTCTTCAGGCGCGTGAACTGGCGGCTCACCGTCTCGATCGTCAGTCCCAGCACGTCCGCGATCTGCTGGCGCGAGAACGGCAGGATAATGTGGCGCTGGTTGGGCTTGTCGAAATCGACCTTGCAGCCCGAGCCGGTCAGGCGCTCGGACATCTCGATCAGGAAGCTCGCCATCTTTTCAGAGGCAGACTTGCGGCCGAGCAGCAGCATCCAGCGCCGCGTCCGGTCAAGCTCGCCCAGCGTGCGTTCGAGCAGCTTGTGTTCCAGCTTCGGATGATCGCGGGCAAAGGCGTCGAAGTCGCGGCGCGAGAAAACGCAGACCTTGGCGTCAGTCAGTGCTGTCACGCCATGCCCGGACTTTCCGCCGAAGGGCCGGCCGATGAAATCGGAAGGGTAGACCACGCCGACAATCTGCTCGCGACCGTCCTCGGTATTTGTCGAGAGCTTGAGCACGCCTTCGATCACGTTGGCGACAAGGACCGAATCCTCGCCTTCCCAGATCAGTGATTCCCCGGGCGCAATCTTGCGGGTCCGCCCGATCGAGTTGAGGGCATCCAGCTCCTTGGTATCGAGCGAAGCACAAATCGCCCGGTTCCGGACAACACAAAGATCACATGTGGACATACTGATCGGGCACCAACGTCGCGGGATCGCCTTTAAACGATCCCGTTAGCTTAAAACGAAGGGGGTGAAAAGCACCCCCTTCCATAGTCGGCCCCTGTATATAACCACTTCCTAAAGTTCAAGGTCAAGGATCGGTCCATCGAAATTGCCGCCAAGCTTCTGGTTGGCCGCCGCAAGCTTGTCGGCCGGCTCGCCAGCAATATAGCCATCGATTAGACGCTGATAATTGCTGATCAGGCCTTCCACATCCTTCGCAAGACGCATGAATTCGAATCCTTCCGAATGCAGGCCCTTCTGCTGGAGCGGGATATTGGAATAGTCCTGACGCGGGATCATCGGGAAATCCTGGCTGTCGTAGGGCAGGACTGTCGGCTCCATCGGCGGCTCCGGCTCCTGCCCTTCGGGGAAGTGCGTCAGTGACCAGATCTCGAAACGGCATTTTTCCGGGCCCAGCGGCCGGATGCGGTACGACGCGTAGCTGGTGAAGAACGGGAGCAGGAAATAGTGCGGGAAGAGATATTCCACCGCGTTCACAGGATCCGACACGCAGACCGCGTTGAGATCGGGGACGTTTTCGCCGCGTTCCCTTAGCTTGCGGCTGACCGCGTCCTGCACCAGCCCGAACCACGTCGGCACGGCCTCGGCCACCGTCGGCGGCAACTGGATATCGGGATTGTCAGGCCCCAGTTGCTCGGCGATCTCGATTTCCTTGGCGTGGACCATGCCGGCCATGCCCGAGCCCAGTAGCTTGAGATTGTCGATCTGCGCGCGGATGTTCTGCTCGACGGACTGCTCCGGGTCAATCGGCAGGCCGATGCCGCCCGTGTCGTCGCCATAACGGGCATTGTATAGCCCGGGCACTGAGCGCTGCAGCTGGGGATGGGTCATCATCACGTGGTAGCCTTCCATGAAAGCCTCCATCGCGATCTTCCAGTTGGCCGGCAGGTCGGTGGCGAACCACCATTCGGACCGCACGTTGGACATGCCGTGCGCATCGAGCCGGTCCAGCACCGGGCCGAGGCAATCCTTAAGCGAAGGCGCGTTCATGTCGTGGTTGATAAAGGCGCAGCCGCCCCATGTCTCGCAACGGACCGGCTTCAGGGCCAGTTCGTTCTGGTCAAGCAGATCTTCAGAGAACAGCTGCTTTCCGTAAACAAAGGTGCTCTCGCCATCCATGTTCCAGCGCCAGCCATGGAAGGGGCAGATGAAACCGGACTTCGCGCAGTTACCGTGACCATTGCCCGAGCCGCCGGCGATCGGCACGCCGCGGTGGCGGCAATGGTTCTGGTAGGCTTTGACCCCCTCCTTGGTCCGCACGACGAGAACCGACTTGCCGACGTTCGAATATTCGACCCAGTCACCGACGTGGGGGATCGTTTCGAGACGGCAAGCCATCTGCCAGACGTGCGGCCAGAGATGATCGACCTCGGCCTGGTAGAACGTCTCGTCGTAGTAGCGCTGTGCGGGAATCAGCTCGGAACGCGTGATCGGGTAGGGATTCCCGGCCAGCGACATACCCGCGGAATTGATATCGGCCATGGGAGGCATCCTGTCCTGTTTGTTTCTAACTGGCAGGAGTTTGCAGGACGCTAGGCAACGCAAGCTTTGATCAAGCGCAAATCTTCATCCCAATGGCCGTACGCCAGCGCGAGAGCGATCGAGTAACGCCGGGTTCCGTGAAGGACTGAATTGCTAAGTGCTTGAGAG
>NZ_JALHLE010000034.1 GCF_022832385.1 Novosphingobium album (ex Hu et al. 2023) | reverse complement strand
GCTTTGATCAAGCGCAAATCTTCATCCCAATGGCCGTACGCCAGCGCGAGAGCGATCGAGTAACGCCGGGTTCCGTGAAGGACTGAATTGCTAAGTGCTTGAGAGGATTGGTTGCGGGGGTAGGATTTGAACCTACGACCTTCAGGTTATGAGCCTGAGAACGGGTGTTTCGTGAACCCCTTGAATATGCGGCATTATCGGGCATAAATGGCTGAATATCGCGATTTTCCCTCGGTCAGTTGCGCGCTCTTGGAGACAGTCAATGCCAACCATATCGCAATCGAACGCGGACACAGGGCGGACACAAGCATTCCGAGAGAAGCTTTCGGACCAGTCCGTGCGCGATGCCGCACCGCCCATCACCGGCAACCGCATCATCTATGACGCGAAGCTGCCGGGCTTTGGATTGCGCATCACCGCCAAGGGCGTTCGCTCGTTCGTGCTGAACTATCGGTTCAAGGGACGCGAGCGGCGCATCACCATCGGCCAGTATCCGACTTGGAAGCTGCTCGCTGCCCGCAAGCAAGCCGAACACCTGCGGCGGCAAATCGATCTCGGGATTGATCCGCTGGAAGAGCGCATCGCCGACCGCACCGCTCCGACCGTGCGCGACCTGTTCGACCGCTACGCTCTGGAACACCTGCCGACCAAAGCCCCACGCTCTGCCGCTGACGATCGCTCGATGTGGATCAAAGATATTCTGCCCGCCATGGGCGCAAGCAAGGTTGCGGACCTGACCTCTGCTGACTGCGACGAACTGCACCGCGCCATCAGCATCAAGCGCCCTACCCGCGCAAACCGCGTGATCGAGGTTCTGCGCAAGGCGCTCAACCTCGCGATCCGCTGGGAATGGATCGACCGCAACCCTGCCTCCGGCGCGCGCAGGAACCCCGAGCCGAAGCGGACACGGTATCTAGGCCGGGAAGAGGTCGGCAAGCTGGTGCGCGCGCTCGAAGATCACCCAGAGCGCGTTTCCGCTGACGCGCTGCTGTTCATGCTGCTTACCGGCTGTCGCCGGGGCGAAGCACTCAATGCCAAGTGGAGTCAATTCGATCTGCAACATCGCGTCTGGACCAAGCCCAGTTCGGAAACGAAACAGCGCCGCGAACATCGCGTGCCGTTTTCGACTGCGGTTGCCCAGCTTCTCGACCGGCGGCGTGCCGAGCCTGTAGGGACTTATATATTTCCCGGAAGGCTTGGTGCGCCGCTGGTCGAGGTGCGGCGCACATGGGTGAAAGCTTGCGAAGTTGCTGGCCTCGAAAAGGTCCGCATTCACGACCTGCGCCATACCTTCGCAAGCCTGCTAGCTTCGTCAGGACAATCGCTGTTGGTCGTCGGCGAATTGCTTGGTCACTCCAGCCCGCAAACGACTAAACGATATGCCAATCTTTACGATGATTCGCTCCGGTCAGCAGCAGAAGGCGTATCGATCCTGTTAGCTGCTCCGACGCTTCAAAGTGCACCACTCAGTCTGGCTGGAGATGACAAGTAGTGCCATTGAGCGCCATTCATGACCCGCCGGATACAAAAGCGCAAATTCATGCTTGTAGATGCGATAACGATGTGTCTTCTTGTCGCAGCGGGATCTTGAAGGTCTCCGGATATAAGTTGGCATTTTAGAACGCCGAATAACTTGCCTGCGGTGGTAAAGCCACGGTTCGTTGATGATAGCCCGATGAGATTGGTTCAGCGAAACCCATAGAGATCTGCGGATCAGCAGTCATTGAGTGAGTGGCGAGCCCCCGGCGAGTGGCTGAATGAGCAAAGCCACATCCTGCATTCCATCTCTCAACAAAGGTGCTCCGAGGTCAGCATGCCTTGCAGCGCCAGGAGGAAGTGCACCGTGGCTCGTCCAGCGTTCGATCATGAATTCCTTTTGCCCAAAGAGGCCGCTCAATTTCTGAGATGCAGCCCTAGAACTCTCACGCGATATCGGGCTGAGGGAGTGGGGCCGCGATATCACAAGCATGGCGGTCGAATCCTCTATTCAGCCACATGTCTGCGCGAGTGGTTGGCAGCGACCACCGTCGATCCCGTCAGAGCATAACCTTGCTGCGCGAGGCGTACCGCAGCGACAGCGAGGAACGCACCGCGCAGTTGGTTCATCGCCAAGGGGGGTCTTTGTAGCACCCCCCTCCAGAAATACATTCCCACACGGAGAAACCATCATGGAACTGAAGCGCCCCGGGTTTTCCGGAGGCTCCAATTTGTGAGCAGG
>NZ_JALHLE010000033.1 GCF_022832385.1 Novosphingobium album (ex Hu et al. 2023) | reverse complement strand
GAATTCCAGCGTTGGCAGGCCGTTTTCCTGGATCTGCAGGAACTTCGCGCCGCCCAGCGCGATCGGCAGACCGCGGATCGAAATGTTGGCGAAGCCGGCACCGCCGGTGCTTTCGGCGCGCATGCCCGGAATATTGCGGAAGATCTCAGCCACCGAGCGGGCGCCGTACTTCTCGATTTCTGCCTGTGTCAGGGTGCTGGTCGAGGTGGCGCTGTCGAGGCGGTCGCGGGCACGAGCCACGCCGGTGGTCATCAGATTGACGCGCTTTTCGGCGGGTTGTGCCGTATCCTGCGATGCGGTTTCGGCATTGGCCTCTCCATCGGCCGCGAGAACTGGCGAAGGCAGTAGGCACGCCGTTGCAAGCAGAAGCAGTGTTTTCGTTTTCACAATTGTTATCCCTGTTGCGGTAAGATTCGCAGCGTCGGGATAGTGGGCACTCGCTTAAATCGGTCGTTAGAGCCGTTAAGGATAATTGCTGGGTTTGCTGAGAACACCGGTTTCAGGAGTTGGCGGAGCCGGTCTCGACAACGCCATGTGGTCCGGCCTATTCTTTGTGCATGATGGTTCCATTGTCTGAATGTCGGCCCTTTCCGCGAGACATCGTGGTATCTTTTGCATGAATGGCTGGATGCGGCGGAAACCTGTCGTTGCCGAACGGCAGGACGAAAAGATGGTGGCCAGCCTGTCCTGGCCCCACCTGATCGCGCTGGGGGTCGGCGCGATCGTCGGCACGGGTATTCTGACGCTGATCGGCGTCGGCGCCGACCGGGCCGGGCCTGCCGTATTGATTTCCTTTGCAATCGCTGGGGCGATCTGCGCCTGCGCCGCGCTGGCCTATGCCGAACTGGCGGCGATGCTGCCTGCAGCCGGCAGCGCCTACAGCTACAGCTACATGGTGCTGGGCGAAGCGATTGCCTGGGTAGTCGGCTGGAGCCTTATCCTCGAATATTCACTGGTGGTGTCGGCCGTCGCGGTCGGCTGGTCGGGCTACGCCAGCGCCCTGTTGACGGGCATCGGATTTCCGGTCGAGTTGACGCAGGGGCCGGAACTGGGCGGCGTTGCGAACCTGCCAGCGGTCTTCATCATCGCCGTAGTGGCCGGGTTGCTGATGCTGGGCACACACGAAAGTGCTCGGGTCAACATGGCGCTGGTCGTCCTCAAGATGGTTACGCTGGCTGCCTTCGTCGCCGTCGCGCTCCCATATTTCGATATGGCCCATCTCGAGCCGTTCATGCCGTATGGCTTCGGTAAGACCATGGGACCGGATCATGTCGAGCGCGGTGTCATGGCCGCGGCAGCGATCATCTTCTTTGCCTTCTACGGTTTCGATGCGATTTCGACCGCTGCTGAAGAGGTCAAGCGGCCGGAACGGGATCTGGCCATCGGCATTGTCGGGTCCATGCTGATCTGTACGCTTGTCTATGTGCTGGTGGCGGCAGCAGCCGTGGGCGCGCTGCCGTTTGCGCGCTTTGCCGACAGTCCGGAGCCGCTGGCGTTGATCCTGCGCGAACTCGGCCGACCCAGTGTCGCCCGCGTGATCGCGATAGCGGCGGTGATCGCGCTGCCGACGGTTATCCTCGCCTTCCTTTATGGCCAGAGCCGCATCTTCCTGGTCATGGCGCGCGACGGGTTCCTGCCAGCAGGTCTCGCTCGCCTTTCCGGGCGCGGCACGCCAGTTCGCATCACGGTGATGACGGCGATCCTCGTCGCCGTGCTGGCCGGTGTTCTGCCTATCGGTGAGATCGCCGCGCTGGCCAATGCCGGCACGCTGATCGCTTTCATCGCCGTCGGCACCTGCCTGATGGTCATGCGTTTCCGGGCACCGGACATGCACCGCCCGTTCCGCGCGCCGCTCGGCTTGTGGATCGGCGCCGCCACGGTCGCCGGGTGTCTCTACCTGTTCGCAAGCCTCCCGGCCAAAACCCAGCTCTGGTGCCTGTTCTGGAACACGGCGGGCCTTGTCCTCTACGCCCTCTACGGACATCGCCGCAGCCGGCTGCACCGCAGCTGACCGGCGTTGGATGCTTGCGCGTTGGGCGCGTTGGGCAAGTTCGTCAGCGCGCCTTCACCAGCAGGGCTTGCCAGTCTCCTTGCAGAGGCTTGTCGCGTGAGGCCAGAACGGGGGGCCGGCTCGGGCGCGTGTGGCCCAGATCGGCAATAGCCTTTTCGACGGTTGCTACCCGGTCCTTCCATGCCGGATGCGACCGGTCGAGCAGGATGCTGCTGGCATGTGAGGGACCGAATGCCTGCCAGAACCGCACGATTGCCTCAGGATCGTAGCCTGCGTTGGCGAGCAGCGAGACCGACAGGATGTCAGCTTGCAGTTCGGTTTCGCGGAAATAGCGGACATTTCGGCCGAAGCCTGACAGCATTCCGAAGGACAGGCCCATTTCTTCCATGCGCTCGCGGTGATGCAGGATATTGTGCGCGAATTCATGTGCTAGCAGTGCCGCGAGCTGGTCTTCGGGATATTCCTGGAAGAAGCGGCTGCTGACCTGCACCATCTCGCCGTCCGATTGCGCCGTGTAGCCATTGCTGATCAGCATTTCGAAGCGTGTGCGGCAGGCGGGGACGGGATCAACCATGCGCACGTAATCCTGGCTGTTGCGCCGCCCGTGGATCTCGATCGGGGTGCCTGCGGGGAGCGCGGCAATCAGGGCGCTTGCACGGATCAGGCCTTGCGTCGTGGCGGCAGCGTCCGGTGCGGATGGGTTGAACCGGGCGGATCCGGCGCTGACGAGGACGTCGTCGGCCTCGATTCCGGCAGCGGCAGCGGGAGAGCCGGGAAGCACCGCCTCTACGCCAATTGCACCGTCCATGTGGAAATGGCGCACGGCATCCTCGCGCAATCCCGTGTCATATTGTTCCGGAGTCTGCAGGACGAGCCCGAGTCCTGGCTCGAGACTGTCACAAAGCGGTGCATTGGCAATAGCGAGGCGGTATCCGATTCTGGCGATCACCGTGTCGGCGGCGCGGACTGCCTCGAATGTCTCGTCATCCGCAGCTCCGGCCGGACTGGCTGTGGCTGCAACGGCCAGTGCCAGCAATGCCAATATGACGCTGTGGCCTCTCATTGTTTCGCTTCGTCTCTTCGCAATTGCAAAACGGCGGCCGTTGCGTATGGGCAGGCATTCCAGGTTCATGAGAGGCAATGTAGCGCCCCGCGAATGATTGCGAAACTCTTCTCTCGGCGCCGGAAAGCCGTCGTGCCCGCGTCCAAGGTGCCAGACGGCCGCCGGATCTATGCCGTCGGCGACATTCACGGACGCCTCGATCTTCTCGACGGGCTGCTGGATCGCATCGCTCGCGACGAGGAGGCGCGGGGCGGGATGCGTGGAGACCTCATCTTTCTGGGCGATGTGATCGACCGCGGCCCAGACTCAGCGGGCGTGGTTGACCGCCTGATAGCGCTGCGTGCGGAAAGGCCCGGGACGCGGTTCCTTCTGGGAAATCACGAGGAAGTCCTTCTGGCTGCACTGGAGGGCGATGTGAAGCTGCTGCGCCTTTTTCACCGGATCGGCGGACGGGAAACGATGCTCAGCTATGGAATTACGGCGGAAGCCTACGCTGCCGCTGACTATGAGGCCCTTGTCGAGATGGTCCGGGCCGCCGTTCCGCCGGCGCACCGGAGCTTTCTCGCAACGTTCGAGAATATGTTCATCGAGGGAGACTACGTTTTCGTCCACGCCGGCATCCGGCCCGGGATTGCTCTTGAAGATCAGCGCCCCAAGGATCTTCGCTGGATTCGCGAAGAATTCCTGTCGGGCGAGGGGGTGCCGGGAAAAGTGGTGGTTCACGGACACACGGTTTTTGACGACGTGGTCGACCTGCGGCACCGCATCGGAATCGACACGGGGGCCTACCGGTCTGGCGGTGCGCTGACAGCAATGGGCTTCGAGGGCAAGGAGCGGTGGATTGTTCAGGAGTGCTGCCCGCGCAACGCTGAAGCCGCCTGAAACAGCGCCGATTTTCAGAGGCTCAGTTCGTCCGAAATCGCGCTCGTTTGGGCGAACGCCTTGATCCGGCCGCCTAATTGGCTTGTGCATTTGCGAAATCGTTGATAATCAAAAGGTGATTTAGATCTAAATCAAAGGAGCATAGATATGCGCGTGAGCAAACTGTTGGCCGCAGTTGCCGTCTCGTCGCTGTTCGCCACTCCGGCGCTGGCGAATACGGCCGCACCGCTTTCGATCGCCAAGGTCGCTAGCGTCAAGGCTTCGACCTCGGCGAAGAAGTCGAACAAGATGACCGGCACGGTTGTCGCTGTCATCGCCGGTGCTGTTGTCATCGGTGGTGTCGTCGCGGCTGCGAGCGGTTCCGACAGCCCCTGAGCTGTCACGGAAAGTGATAAAAAGAATGGCGGTCTCGCAAGGGCCGCCATTTTTTTTCCGGTTGTGGGTAAATTGGCCAGTCAGGTAAAATTTCGCTGCAGAGCTTTTTTGCCGAGGCTGAGGATTAAATTTTCAATGCCTTAAGTGGGGAGCATCCGAAGAGATGTTTGGCTTGGAAGTGCGCGAGATAATAGCGCTTTGTTTGATTGCGCTGATTGTAGTTGCCGGCAGCGTGGGCGGGATAAATTTGGCGCGTCGCCGCCGCCAAGTGCGCCTCCGCCGCCGAGGTCTCAAAAAGCACGAGCGCTAAGCGCAGTGGCATTGTCGCAGCTGACTAACTGGAAACTGATGCAGTTTACGCCTCTCGAAGGGCGCATGGAAGGGGGTTGTAACCCGGCGATGCCAAGGCTAACCAACGCTCATCCTCACGAGGGCTGGCCATTCCACTAAGGTTTTCATGAACCAGAAACTTATTACAGGTGGTGCGTCGATTGCCGTACTGCTTTGCTCGGCATGTTCCGCACCCGAATTGGTAGGGCGGCCCGATCTGGCGATTTATGAAAACAAGCCTCTTCCTGAGCCTGTTCGTGAAGATCTGGTTATTCCTCCCAGGCCTTATGTCCTTGGCCCATCAGACAATCTGAATATAGACGTTTTTGGTATCCCCGAGCTCAGCAAGAGCGTCACGGTCGACCTTACCGGACAGATTGCGCTACCCTTGGTCGGGCAGCTGCAGGTTTCCGGACTGACGACTGGCGAGCTCACAAGTGTCCTCGAGAAAAAGCTCCGGCAGGCGCATGTGCTCGATCCTCAGGTGACGGTGAACATCGCGAACGCGGCAAGCCAGATCTTCACCGTCGATGGATCGGTGGCGAAACCTGGTGTGTTTCCCCTGGCCGGGCGCATGTCGTTGATGCGCGCAATCGCTCAGGCGGCAGGTACGACGGAATTTGCCCGCGAAAACTATGTTGTGGTATTTCGCACTGTGGAGGGAAAGCGATACGCTGCCTTGTATGACCTGCGTGCTATTCGGCAGGGCATGTACGATGATCCCGAAATATTTTCGAATGATATTGTTTATGTCGGCGATAGTCAGGCTCGGCGTTTGTTCCGTGACATCATTACCGCCGCGCCGCTTATTACTACGCCGCTAATTATTCTTTTGCGATAATATTTGTCCTAGGTGGCGAACATCCATGCAGTATAGAGCCAGTGTAAACGCAATGCACGATGCCGATGCCAACCATTTTGTGGATTTGGATGGATCGAACGACGCCAACTTCAACATTAACTTGCCACAGGTTTTGTCGATTCTGGACAGGCGTAAATGGCTTGTTGCGACGGTGGTATCAGCAGTATTTCTGCTTGGGCTAATTGTTACGCTGTTGATGACGCCCCAGTACAAATCGACCAGTATTCTTGAAATTCGTCGCGAAGACGGAAATTTCACTAACGTTCAAGGCGTTGATGCTACTGCACCAAATGTAGTCAATCCCGAATTTTATGCGACACAGGAAGGTTTGCTGACATCAGTTACCCTTGCCGAAGCCGTGGCGGCCGATAATCGTTTGCAAGACAATGCAGCCTTTTTTGAAATGTTCAAATCAAATAAGGCATCTGACTGGTTTGAAAACGATCATCTTGTCGTTGGCGCATCCACCCGTGAAGAGCGCTTGAGAGAGGCCAGAGACATACTACTCAACAACGTGAGTGTCTCAATCGAAGATCTTTCCAGTCTGGCGACGATTAGCTTCACTAGCCCTGATCCAAAATTTTCGAAGAAAATTGTTGATGCATGGGCCACGCATTTCATTAAGGCGACACTTGATCGCCGATATGCTGCTACTGCATATGCTCGCAAATTCCTCGAAGATCGTCTCGGGCAATTGCGAAATCGGACTGACCTCGCGGAGAGGCAACTGGTCGACTATGCTGCCCGGCAAGGCATCGTGAGCCTGCCCAGCGACAATGGCTCACAAGGCATATCTGGAAGCGGGCCCGAGCGCTCGCTGGTGACGGAAGATCTTGTTTCTTTGAACAAGGAACTGTCGACTGCTACGGCTGAGCGAATTGAAGCGCAGAGCCGCCTGAAATCGCGAGACGCTGCCGTCCAAGAGGCATTGTCAAACAGTGCCATCTCGGAGATGCGCGCGCAACGCGCCCAACTCACATCACAGTATGCGGACATGTTGCAACGCTTCGATCCCGCGTACCCTCCCGCCCGGTCCTTGAAGGCGAAAATTGCTTCGCTGGATAAATCAATCGCTCAAGAAAACGCACGGGTGCAGGTTACCCTGGAAAACACGTATCATGCTGCCGAAAAGCGGGAGGCTGCGCTTCAGGAGCAGGTTGATTCACTAAAATCCAAATTGTTCGATCTGCGTCGGCGCAGCACGCAGTACAATATACTGATGCGTGAAGCCGATACAAACCGACAATTGTATGATGCACTCTTGCAGCGCTACAAGGAAATCGGCGTTGCTGGCGGTGTCGGTATCAATAATATCGCTGTTGTCGATCCCGGCGATGTCCCTGAGAAGCCGTCGCAGCCGAAACTGCTAATCAATTTGGCGATCTCGCTGATTGCTGGTGGCGCCATCGGGCTCGGATTGGCGTTCATCCTCGAAATGTTCGAAGATACACTTTCTGATCCCGCCGAAGTAGTCGAGCTTCTGCACATACCCCTGATCGGGGTGGTGCCCAAGGCGACCGAGGATCCGGTAACGGCGCTGCTCGATCAGAAATCGATGCTGAGCGAGGCGTATTTTTCGGTCCAGACAGCGTTGGCGTTGACCACAAGTCATGGTTTTCCAAAAACCCTCGCCGTCACCAGTTCACGGCCGGCGGAAGGTAAATCGCTCACGTCTTACGGCTTGGCAAAGACCTTGGCAGCTCAAGGCCGCAATGTTCTGCTTATTGACAGTGACATGCGTGCGCCTAGCATTCACTATATGTTTCAGTGTGATGGGGCGCGCGGTCTGAGCAATCTTTTGACCGGATCCATGAAGGCCGCTGATACCGTCCAGGCAACGGAGATCAAAAACCTGTCAATTATTCCTGCGGGTCCTCAACCGCCAAGCGCAGCTGAGTTGCTTGCTGACACGCACTTCAAAGATATTCTTGACGAACTCACACCCGATTTTGATTACGTTATTATCGACGCACCGCCCGTGATGGGTTTTGCCGATGCACCGCTGCTCGCCAATCAGGTCGAGGGGGTCTGTTTCGTCATTGAGGCGCACAGCACCAAGAAATCGAGCATCCGAACTGCGCTTTCACGGCTTCGTGCCGCCGAAATCAATCTCCTTGGTGCGATCGTAACAAAGTTTGATTCGAAGCAGGCTTTCACCGGTTACGGCTACGACTACGGCTATGGTTACGGCTATGGCTATGGCGAACCCGATTCCGGAAAAGCCGCCAGGTGATGAACGGTTCGCATGTGCCAGGTGTTCTAAATGTCGTCCGCCTAGTTGCGATCTTGTTTGGCACCGTGCTGGCCTTGTGGGTGTCGATTGGGGTTTCACTCAATTTCGCGTTTGGTGAGAGATACCCTGACCTGGCCAATGAATGGTGGCCTGCAGGTGTAATGCCGAGGGTGGCAAGTGCGGGAAACACGCTGAACGCTCCACCTGTGCAGTCCGCGGAACTTGCGCAGATGCACAAGTCACTTCGAGACGCAGCGCTGCGTGAACCGGTCAACAGTTATGCACTTGGCATGCTGGGGGCGGTCGCGGACTACCGGCATGATACGTCGCATGCCCGCAAGCTTTTCCGCCTGTCGGAGGCGATGTCACGCCGTAATTTGCTGTCCCAGATGTGGCTTGTTGAGGATGCGGTAAACCGTGATGATGTTCATGAAGTGATCCTCCATTACGATCGGGCAATGCGGGTATCGAAAGAAAGCCGCCAGACCCTCATACCCATATTGGTCGAGGCTATTGCAGAGCCCGCGATTCTTGAGAACCTATTGCCCGTTCTGGCAGAGCGCCCGTCATGGTCGGACGAGTTCGCCTTCATGATGAGCGCCAAAGGGAATGACCCTCAGGCGATGTCGGCCGTCGTTGCGGCGCTGAAACCGGACCTGTCGCGTCCGGGAGAGCGTCGTCTGGTTGAGAGCATCCTTCTTCGTATGGTCGCGCTGAATGCCGAACGCGAAGCCATCAACACCGTGAATCGACTGGAGGGCCGAGCAGGGTCAACTCGAACGATGCAAGGAGGAGACTTCGAAGAGGTTACTGGCACGCTTCCATTTGCCTGGTCCTTGCGCAAGGATGAAAACATCCATGCGTTTCGAAGTTCCGTGCCCACAGGTGGTTTTGGTCTATGGATTGAAACGCAAGAAGATATGGCCGGGGTTGCGGCAACGCAATTGGTCGGTCTTGCCGCAGGCCGTCACGCACTGACCGGTACGGCCGGGCGCGTGCCTGCCAATATTGCCGGCCGGCCCGCCATCGGCATACTTTGCGAGCACGGTAAGGTGTTGGGGAGATTCGTTCTGCCTCCTGCGGGGGAAAATGGCCGGTCTTTTCGGTTCGAATTTGATGTTCCCGCACAGGACTGTGTCACGCAATGGGTGAAGCTTGAGGCGGCGCCGGAAGGTGATACGAACACATGGTTTGATAAGCTGGCCATCGTTCAGTAGCAGTGGATCAGTCGCGCATGCGCTGGATGCCGTCTGCAGCAGCCTGACAGCCGTGGCGCTCCGATTTGCGAAATGGAGTTCTCGTGGGCAAAGGCCGTCCGAAACGTTCAGCTGAACGCGCGCGCGTGCGGTACGGATGGTTGGCGACCATTGCTCCAACTCCGCATCGGCGCTGGGCCATTTTGGACAAATCCCTGCTGGAGGCCCGGATGGATTCCATCTCGAACCAAATCGCCCTGGGAAAGGTAACCAGCCTTCCCGGCGGACAATTTGCCCCGATATGTTCGCCATTCGGGGGCCTCGATGGCGTGAATAATGGGTCCTGACGCTAAGGAAAAGCGGGAATAGTCTATGGGCTTTGAAGCCAGGATCGTGCATGACCCTGCGAAACGGGGCGCGGGGCAAGCCGATGACTGCAGATCGCCTTCGTAACATGGGGAGGCCACATAAAATCGATGTCGAGGATAGTGTTTGCCGGACCTGTGGACAGTTCCTTGAGCAAGGCTAAGAACGATTGCAGAGCACCTGAGCGTTCAAAGGGAGCGAGATGTCTTGTTTAAGAGCTTGATCCGACAATGCTATTTCATCTGCATCTGGGTCATCAATCTTCTTCTGCTTCTCCTGCCGTTCTCTATTGCGCGCGTGGCCCTGCTCAAGGCCATCGGTCAGCGTGTGGCCTGGTCCGCGTCGCTGCAGCGCGGCGTCCGGATCCTCTCTCTGAAGCCGAACACGTTACGCATACGCGAGCGAGTGATTGTCAATCACTCGGTTCTGCTCGACAATCGCGGTGGGCTGGTCCTGATGGCGGACGTTGCCGTTTCGTCCGGGACCGCGATCTTCAGCTATGGCCATGATCACCAGCAAATCTTTCGTCCGACGAGAGCGAAGCCGACGGTCGTTGGGCCCGGCGTCTTCATCTATTCACGGGCGATCATCTGCCCTGGCGCCCATCTTCGTGGCCATTGCGTTGTTGCTCCTGGCTCCGTCGTAACCAAACCGACCAGCCGTCAGGCCTTTTGGGGTGGCAATCCGGCGCGCTGCATCCGCCCCCAATATGCAGTCAAAGGCAGAAACGAGAGTTATCAGTATGTCCTTGCCCCCTGAGTTGAAGCTCAAGCTCAAGCGAGCGCTGCGCCGGCGATGCCCGATCGTGCCTTTCAATTGTGTGGGCGTTGCCGAATTTCCAAAGTCCGGCATCACGATGTTTACCTACGGATTGAGCAACGCGCTCGGTGAGCTTCATGGCGTTACTCCGGAGACGACGTGGTTCAACCACAACCTCCTCGTGAGGGACCTTCACATCGCAGGCTATTTCAGTGAGGGAAAAGGGTTTCCGCTGCAAAAGACCCACTACGACAACGATTTGAGCTACAACGCCATCTTCGTGATGCGTCGCAACGTGCGTACGCTGATGCCGAGCTGGTATGAATACAGCCGCCAGCATTTTGGATACGAGGGGTCGTTCAAGCGATTTCTGACTTCTCCTGCAGGTGTGTCGCGGTATGAGCGCTTCATGTCGTCCTACAGCACCAAGGCTGCGCCATGGCAGCGCATCGTCGTCGTCGACTACGAAGAACTTGTGCGTGATAGTGCACGTGTCTACGCCGACGCCCTCAGGCATCTTGGATACGGCAATCATGACGGTATCGGCGATGTGGCTACACGCGCGAGCGCCAAGGTTGCGCGTGACAGCATGGTCGAAGACGAGACTTTCTATCGTTTCAACTCGATTGCCACTTCCGAGACTTTCGTGAAGGCCAAGGTTCGCGAGAACGACGTCTACTGGCAGGATGTCGACGATGCCACGCTCATGCGTCTGCATGAAATCCATGATTTACGCTACAAGCCCGAGGAGCCGAAGGCGTGAATGGCTACAAGCTTGTGCGGGCCATTCATGAAATCGATATGCCTGAAATCCGAAGTCCCTTCCTCATGGATATCACCCGGAATTCGAGGGGGTTTTCCCGTGTGGACAAGCGCAACGGGACAACCGCATTTTGCTTTGCGTGATTGATTGAGGTCGGGACCGAATTGAGCATGTCGAGGCAGTTTGTTGTCATTATTGCGGCGCGGTTTGCTCCCGTTGTTCTGGCAGTTGGCCTCACTGCAGCGCTCGGTCTTGAAATTTATGGCGTACTCAGGCTTTACCTTGCCGAAGCTTCGCTTGCGGTCGGAATTGTTTTCGCGGGCTTCGTTCCAGCCTATGTTGCGCGTCAACACCAAAGCGCTGGAACATCGGTGCGCGGCGCATGGCTCTATCTGTGCTTGGCGACCGTCATCGCCGCTTCAGTCGTGCTGTTAGTCGGTAATACCAGTTCGGTGTTCGCCGCAGTGGGCATGGTTCTGGCAGTAACGTTGATGAACGCGGTTGAGTCCCAAGCCATCTTTCAGCGCAAACCGGTCAATTCCGCCGCGACGGCGCTTTTTGGAATGACGGTCCTCAATCTCAGCTATTGGATCGCCAATCTCGTGTGGAGCGGCAAGCCAGACACCAGCGTTATTGCCGCGACGACACTCTCCATCATCAGTCTGACCTGCTACCACATCTTCTGGCTGTCCAACAGGTCAGCGGCTCTCGTCGATAAACACAGCCATGATGGCATCCGCAGCGCAGTTGTTGCCATCCATGAAGTCTGGGGCTGGGTCAGATGGCAGGGCGAATACATGGCCGGAGCGGCTGCCCTCGCTTTTTACGTCAACCTCGTTCCTGTGCTGCTCGGCCGGCTTTATGGGCCGGAAGCTGTCGCTCTCGCCACCTTGTCGATTTCCGTAGGTACGCTTTTCAGTTTTGTTCCGACACGTTTCCTGCTGATCAATCTGTCGAGCCTGCGAAGTGGAGGGAAAGACCAGCCGTTCGGCCTCAGGCCCGATATTCTCAGAAACCTGGCCCGCGTGCGTCTGTTGAGCGTGATCGGTGGCGCAGTGGTGCTGATTGGGGCCCTGACTTTTTCAGGCATGTTTGGCATTGATCCGGCGATGCGATGGTCGGCGTTTGGCTACCTCGTTTATCCGCTTGCTTCCACTTTCGTTGGTCCTTGCTCTACCGTTCTGACCCAGATCGGTGGCGCGGCTCTCACCCGGCGCAACGCGCTCGTTGGTTGTGGGGGCTTCCTTGCCATGGTTGGGCTGGTGGCGGTATTTCTGCCACAAAGCCAGATGGCTTTCGGCCTTTGCTACCTGTTCGGCCGTGTCGGAAACGATTTACTCGATGCTATTTCAATGCGTAAGTTCTCCGGAGGTGCGGTTAGTCTCTCCATTTGGGAGGGTATAGGGAATGATTGAGGCGTCAAAACTGTCGTTTCGCCAACGGATCATGGCAGCTTCTGACATTGATGCCACGGAGGCCCTGCGTAGCTCCCCACGTGCGATCGTACTGACGTTGAATGCGTATCTCATGTACCTTTGCCGAAGTGACATCGAAGTGGCCCGTTTCGCGGCAAGCGCCAACATAGTGACGTGCGATTCCCGTATTCTCAATGGCGCCGCGCGATTGTTCGGCCAGCGGCTGCCGATCCGGACCGGGGCCGACATGGTGGCTGAGTTAATCGGCGAGGAAGGCGCGCCGCCGCTGGTCATTATCGGCCCTGAAGAAGATTTAGTCAGGAAGATAGAAAGTCCAAATCAGCTCATCGCCATCGAGTGCCCATACCTTGACAGTTCGGAAGCGCTTTGGCGGCTCATAAAGCGAGAGCTAAAAATAAAACTTCGAGAAAACCCCCTTCGACATGAAAATGTAACCTACCTAATAGCGATTGGTCCTAAGAAACAAGAGTATGTTGCCAATAAAATAATTTCCGAAATGGGTGCATCAAGAATAATTTGTTGCGGGGCTTCTATTGATTTTCTGACTAAGAAGGAAAAAAGGGCTCCGCGCTTTGTCCAAAGAAATGGCTTTGAGTGGTTGTGGCGACTGATCCAGAATCCTAAAAGGAAGTGGAAGGTGGTGCTCGTTTACTCACTAAAAGGGGTCTTCGCTTTCGTTCATGATATTCTTCAAGAGAAACCCAAAAAGGTATCTCCTGGGTGAGATTGAATTTAACATAATGATTTGTTGTTGGATGCACTTGAAGGGTGAGCTAAATTCTAAGAAACGACACGACATACCATATTAAAATCTTGTCACTGAAGGCCCTTCTGTTGTGATGGTGGTGTGGACGATTTCAGAAGGCGCGGGCGTGGGACGACTGGTTGTTGCGACAGATGGGGATTGACCGTTGGCGCAGGGCATATTGATTGAAGGCAAAGTGCGCAAAATAGTTGACGGGGACTCAGCTTTCGGTGAACGGATCGTGCATTGCGATCTCGGCGGTGGCGCTGCTATCGCGGCCAATCGGCACGCTCAGGCCCGCGCCGTTCGGGCAATTGATCTCCACAAGACATCGCCATGGATGCGCTTTTTGCGGCTCTGTGCTAGCCTGCTCAATCGCCTGTTCCGCTTGGAAGGTGAAGATTATATCTGGCCAATCTTTCTGAGCGCAGGATCGTACGAACCGCAGCGCGGTGACGAACTCCACTGGGTTCTTTGCCCGGAGATTGATTTGCGCCAGCCCCTGCCGTCAGGTGTGTCCCTCTACGTTCACGATGAGTGGTGGTCTCAGGGGTGGGCTGCCTATGCTGCGCTTTCGTCACGTTTTGAGTATGCGCCGCTGTTTCTTCCTGGGTTGCGGCACATCATTCGTAACTGGTTGGCGAAGCACTGCGAGAAGCGGTTAAGACGGACTGCCGGACTGGCGACAATGATCTCGCCATCAAGATACATGCAACAACGCTATCAAAAAAAAGGCTTTCAAAATGTCCTTTATGATCCGAGCCAGCTTCGCCTCCTGACATCGGAGGTGAGGCCAGAGCTTGTGGCGCCTACTTCGGCTCAGCGCACCGTCGACGTGATCTTCTACGCCCCTTCCGCTTCATGGTATCGCAAGGGAAGCGACCTTACTGCCGCGCTGGCATATCACTTTGCCGACCGGGAAATGGGGGAGGAAACAGAACGGCGTCTTGTCCTGCTCGGCGGTTATGGGGCAGATGGCTCCAAAGGGACGAGCGCCAATGTCGAGGTCCTTGGCAGACTCTCCCAAGACGCACTCTTATCGAAGATGGCAAATGCGAAAGTCGTCGTCTTTCTTACACGAAACGATAATCTGCCGAATGTTATCATCGAGGCGTTGGCTAAGGGTTGCCTTGTTTTGACAACGCCATTTTCCGGTGGAGTGGAGGCCAGTCCCGACCGGGTGCATCTGGCCAGGTCGGCTGACATGGAGGCTCTTACGCTGCAACTCCGCAAGCTTCTGGATGACGCACAATGCCGATCCGCAGTCTAGCGCCCCCGTCCAACATGAGGATGCCGCGGCCGTCGGGCATGAAAATCGCGAAACCGCGACGCCGTGTAGGCCTGGCCAGGCGGGCGATCATTGCCCTCTTGGCGATTGGCTGGAATGTTACGCCCGGCATTCTGATTACGGCAGTAGCGGGCGTCTTTGCCCTGATCCTTTCGTTATCCCGTCGATTTCCTGTCAGCATAATCGTTCTCCTGGTTCTCTATGCAACAACTGCAGTTGCATGGACGATCAGCGGCTATCCGGCTGGGCGAGTACTATTTCTTGCGATTCAGGTCCTTTGCATCATTAAAATGGGAGAGTTAAGGGAAGGGAATGTTCGCTGGGCTTTGATTTGCCACTTTATCGTCGTCACTTTACTCTATTTTAGTGGATTTGGTGGCGATGTTGGCAACAATTCGAGTGGGACCGAGGAAAATCTTGGTTTCGTTTCCCTAGCATCGCTTACGTACTTTTTCCTGTTCAATTCCAACAGTCTGGTGTCGCGAGCTCAGACTTCGATATTTTCCTTTCTGAGTGTGCTTTTCGATGGCCGGCGCTACATTTTCCTCAATGCGCAGTTGTTCGCCATCATCGGTCGCCGAGTGACGCGCTATCCATTTGCCCTGGGCGCGATTGTTTCCATCGGATTTCCGATAATGTCGATCATTGTGACCTTAATCGCAGGTCCCTATTCAAGTCTTTACGCCCGTTACCGGCAGATAGACTTCCTGGAGAAGTCTATCTTGAGAGAGCCAGGCATCCTTCTCGTTGGAAACCAGCCTTTTCATCTCGAACTGCCACTATTTTTCTGGGTCGGGGACACGAAGTTCATAGGTTCGATCTTTGAATTCGGACTCGTCTTTTTCACAATTAATTTACTACTGACGTTCTGGATGGTGAATCAGATGAAACTGACCAGTTTTCAGAAATTCTTGCTGGGTCAGATGTGTTTCGGCTATCTTGGGGCGAATCCTATTGAAATATGTACGATATTTTTAATAAGTAGAATCAAATGATTGTTGTGATTTCGACTTTTATGACGCTTGCGGAAGCGCTCGTATTCTGGCGTCAAAATGCATTGATTCTGTCGCGTGCAGATTTCTATTGGTCCGTGACGATAGGCGATGAGCAGGCAGACGTGGGAGAGTTGTCCCAGGTTTGTGACCCTGACCGCACGGCTATCCTCAAGAAACGGGATCGCTGCTATGCAGAAGGATGGAACAACGCAGTCCGCCAGATGGCGGCGCAGTCGTGGCCACTGGACCGTATGCGGGCCTGCTTCCTTGGTACTGGTGATGCCATTCTACGGGCGCCCGGTGAGCTCGATCTTTCCATGAATGTGGTTGCGGTTGGAATGATAAGCCGCAACGGTATTGTCCAGCAGAAGCTCCCTCAGAAACGCGTGTCTTTTGCGACGCTCAGCGCCTGGACACCGTCCTGCCTGTTTCCCGCAGCAATGCTGGCAACGTATTGCTTCCCTGAAACAGCGCGCATTGCCAGCGATATAGACATCTTTTTCGAATGTTTCGACAAGAGGCTGACATTTCGCCAGATTGAGGGTTTCGAAGTTGGCATGGAAGACGGCGGACTGAGCTCGCAAGTTATAGCGAGTACGAGAGAGTATAGAAAATTATATGAAAACCGGTACGGCTTCTCAATTTTGGCGCGAATTGCCGAGAAGCTGAAACAATTCCGTCACCAGATCCGGAAATACTAGGCATGGCGTGCCAGTCCATTCTCATTTTAACTCATCACAAGGCGGCCAGCACTCTCCTGCGGCGCATATTGCTGGCATCGCCGGATCCGCGTTACAAGGTGGTCGATTACGCCGGCACCTTCTGGAAGACACCTGAAGAACAAAAAAGTTGGTCCAGCGTATACGAAAAGCTGAACGAAGATCCCGGCCGCTTTTTTAAGGCGACGGAGCACATTTATGGCCCGTTGCGTGATGCGGTGGATATCGATCCCATGGGCTTTCGCCGTGTCATCATTGCACGTGATCCCGTCAGAACGCTCGAATCGGAATATGTATCCTTTGCCCATACCCACCCTGAGCCGGAAGGGGGGAAGGCGCGGGCGGCTTTCATGGAGCGCCGCGAGACCATGAAGGCGCTGACGGCAGATGAGTATGCTCTCGAAGCAATGCCTCGCCTGTTCAAGCGCTTTACCGAATTGCACGAAGTGTCTGATGGCGCCCTCATTCTTCCCTATGAGATGCTTATCAGGCATCGAAAAGACACGATACGCCGGTATCATCGTTTCGCGGGGATCCGGGTTCCAGTCGCTCTGACCTTGGCCACCATTGCCTTGCTAGAAATGAAGCCGAGCGTCGCCGTCCATCGCTCCCGGGACACAAATTTCGCGAACGTGAAGCTGACACCGGCAGTGCGAGAGGAAATCGAGGCGAAATTCGCGCCTGTATCTTCCATCTACCTTGGCTCCGAATAAACTATTTTAGCTTCAATCGATCGCCATGGAGTGGCCCGGGTTTTTCGAAGGCTTTTCAGTCTGGCGCAACCCAGCGAGCAATCCCCGGGGATATGGTCCGGCGTTGCGGCATCTTTTAAACCAGCAGCGTCGAAGGCGTGTTATGCATCGCGTATTTGATGCCAAAAAGTCGCATTGTGGAATCAATGTGTTTAAAATTCAGCCCTGCGCAGGGAAGCCTCAGAATTGGTGATTGTATGGAAAAGCCAACATCAAATAGAAATGATTCTTTGGATGGAATGAGGTTGATAGCAATATTTCTTATTATTTTTCTTCACGTGCAGTATGATCCACTAGATTTTGACGGTCTAATGCATGTCGTTCGATATTGTGCTCGTTGGTGTGTGCCATTTTTTTTCATGTTGACAGGCTTGTACCTCAAAGTGGGTCCGGCAGGTCTTCCGGACATCAGTCTGGAAAGACTCCGGAAAAGCGCCATGATTGCAATGGTGGCAAATTTATTATTTATGCCGTTGGCGATATATTTGGGCGGTGTTGGTGTTATTTCGTTGTATATAATCGGTTCTGGCGTATTTTTCCATCTATGGTTCATTAATTCCTTAGTTTTCTGTTTTGTATTTTTAATATCTGTTAGTCCGGATGGGGTGGATTTCCGTATATTGTTGATCGGATCCGTGTTGGGTGTTTTGTTGGTTTCATATATAGACGTACTTTTCCAGTTGGATGGAAATGCATGGCGACCGCAATTTCAATTGGTAAGGTTCCTTCTTGCAACCCCTTTGGTTGTCATCGGATTTTCTGCGCCAAAGATCGCTCCGATCGTAGGTAAAAGCGGGACGATATTATTGATTGTCTTTGGCCTGCTTTTAATGGTGATCGAGGCAGTGGTACTGCTTGAGTTCGACATTGGCTTCGGTTCCGTGCAATTTCCAATCGGGTGCTTTCCCTTTTCGTTGGGGCTAGTGCTTTGCCTTTACCGCTCACCCGAAATCCCCGGCCTGAAACATTTGGCGGGGCTCGGCCGGCGTCATGCATTGGGTATCTACATTCTGCATCCGATCGCCTTGCTTGCCGTCAAAGCGGCAATCAACAAGCTGGGCCATCCAGCACCAGGTGAAGATTCACTAGGGTTGATCGTGGCACTGATTGCTGGCCCTGCGACGCTGGCCGCACTTGTTGTATCGGATAGGCTGACTCCCTGGTTCAATCGTCTGCTGGCAGGTGATTGGCCGCCTCGGCGTGTTGGGAGTTGAGCCACAACCTGCGTGGTGGGTTCGGGAAAGCTTGGGAGTTGCGGCGCCGGAAGAAATTACGCGCCATGCAGGTCCAGTCCTGTCGACTTCGAACGTGAAGCTGAGGTAGCATGAATGCACCTCTCGGTGCCCATCAAAACGGTAGAAGACCAAGGACATGAAGAAAAATAGAAGTCACCGTTCTATTTATGGCTCTGAAAAATCAAAATTTGATGGGCGAATATCATATAGTATCAATGAGAAAAGACGTTTGCCTTCTAAAGAGCATAATACGATCGTAAGAATGATACGATCTAGTACGTTGTTAATATCGTTTGCAATTTTTATTGTAGTTGTTGCTTTGGGTGGTGGGTCGTCTCGCCCCGATAATCCCTGGCTGTTGTTGCTAAGGCCGGTCACGGTCCTTTGCCTCATGGGCATGCTTCTTTCTACGAAAAGGACCCCCTGGCGTGATGTCTGGCCGCTACCGCTTCTGCTTGCTGCATTCGCGGTCACAATAGGAATACAGCTTGTTCCGCTCCCGCCGGCGATCTGGCACGGCATTCCGGGACGCGCCCAATACGATGCTGTTGCTGAAGCCCTGAACGGTGTCGGCCAGTGGCATCCGCTGACCCTCGCACCCGATCGGACGTGGAACAGCCTGATATCGCTTCTTGTGCCATTCACCGCCATGATCGGCTTCACAATGTCAAACGAAAAGCAGCGTGGCGCGCTGCTCTGGGCAGTATTGGCACTGGCCGCGTTCAGCATGATGCTTGGCTTGATGCAGTTCGTGAGCGGCGAAACGTCTCCGCTTTATTGGTATCCGGTAAGCGGGCGAGGTCAAATGCTGGGCTTGTTCGCAAACCGCAATCATCAGGGCGTCTTTCTGGCTCTTGTGCTGCCGCTGCTGCGGGTGTGGACATTGCAAGTATCGAAAAGCCATGCTGGCCGTAAATTTCGCGCTATAATTGGCCTTTGCGCCGGCGCGTTTATCATCATCTACGTGCTTGTACTGGGATCGCGGGCCGGCATGGCGCTCACTGTTGCCGGCTTGATCGGTGCGTATCTCGTCGAGCCATCGGTTGGCGCAGGCCTGCACATTACAAAGCGCCAGCGTATTTGGATTATCGTGGGCATCATGATTGGCGTTGCTGTCTTGCTCGCCGTGACATTGAATGCGGGTCGCGCCATATCGATTGCGCGCATCGTCGAGAAAGACGACTTCGTTGAACATGAGGGACGCCTGCGGGCTTTGCCCACGCTGCTTCATATCATGGCCAGCACATTCCCATTTGGGACCGGCTTCGGGTCGTTTGTACCAGTTTACGCGAGCTTTGAGCCTGACTCACTGTTGAAGCCGACTTATCTTAATAATGCCCACAATGATCTTATCGAATTAATTATCACCGGTGGCTTGCCGGCCTTGATCGTGTTGCTGGCTTTCTTGTGGTGGTATGGCCGCGCTGCCTATATGAGCTTCACCATTCCAGCCTCTTCCAGTATTTTGCAGCGAGCATCAGCGTTCGCAATATTGATCTTACTACTTGCCAGCCTTGCCGATTACCCATTGCGGACTCCATTGCTAGGTGCCCTCTTCGCTGTTTTCAGCTGCTGGTTAAGCAGAGTGGACAAATTGCGCAGGGTTGAGCAGGCACCCCGGGGCGGAGAAAAGTAGGGGGTGAATTCTTTGAACGGCCTGCGCTCGCAAGCGTGAAAGCTTGCTGTATCCTTCTCGTGAGGGGTAGCTGCCGCCGGCCCGGATGGAAGCACGCCGGTGGTATTGGTCCACGCCGGGATTGTCACATCACGAAATATACATCATTTTCCAAGGTACTTTTCCAAGACTAGCATTTGCGGCATTTCAACCCCGGCTACAGGGTCAGTGGACATCGTATTGTTCCTCCAACTGCCACCGCCAGCATAGTAAGTCCCACCAATAAAGACGTCTCGGTGGGCCGACATGTATGCTAGTAATGCATTCAGTTCCACAAGGAAGCCGTTGCTCCTTCGCGCTCCGAATTCCCCTAGAAACAGCTTCTGTCCGTGTACTCTGGCCCACTCGGTTATTGGACCAAGAGTGCGAGATCCTGCGCCGGGAACAACCTTCGAACTGGTGCCTGAAAAGCCCTGATCAAGATACTGATGCACATCGAAAGCATAATTGTCTGCAGGGTCGCTCACTCCCAGCATGACTTTGCCGTTCCCACTGTTGATCCACGAGTGGCACCCGCTAAAGGCAATTCCGGAAAACAGAACTTTTGAGCTTGCCCCTGAACTACGCAGAGCCTGGCATGCGGCGTTTTGAACCCTTAGGTTAACTTCCGCCGGCATACGATTGGGCTCGTTCATCAGGTTGTACCAAACGAGGGGTCTTGCCTTATAACGCTGCCCCATACGTTGCCAAAAATCGGCGAAATCCGCGGCAGCAATGGGCGAACCATCACCACCGATTACCACCCCGTCGCGCCTGCCGAAGTTGTGGGCGTCGAGGATGGCAATGGATCCGTTGGCATTGATAGCGCTGACAAGCGTGTCGAGCCCTTGCAGCGTTGCTTCGCATAGCGAACCACGAAGTTCTGGTTGCAGCCGCTCCCAACGGAATGGGATGCGAAATGCTGAACATCCTTTATTCAGATAATAGGTCAGATTGCTCAAGCTTGGCCAGTGCCAGTTATCTCCGGTCGGGTCGAATTCGGCTCCAGCGATATTGACGCCAAGGAACTGGAGAACATCTGCGTGATCGCCGCGATTTTGGCCGGTGTTACTGCCGATTGCTCGCGCCCATCGTGGCAGCCCTGCGCTGATCGCGGTCGCGCCACCGCATAACAGAAGGCGACGTGAGGCGGAAAACATTGAAAAGTCGCCCTATTTGCGTACTACGGGAATGGAGGCGAACAGGAAAATACTGGCTCGACAATCCCGGGCAATGAATTTCGTTCGTGAACTGCGTGATTCCATGTGCATCCCCGATGGCCTGCTGCCGGTTTGATGGAAATCGGGACACGCTTCCCTGGGCTGTCCCTGCTTCTCGTTCGGAGTTGATAGGGTTGCGATATCTCGTGCCCGTTGACCTCATCTTCAGCGACGGATCTTCTCACGGCACAATATGCCATCTCCAATGTGCCTATGCTTATCATGCTGCGCTTGAAGGCAAAACAGCGTCGCTTTGGCCGTGGCAGAATCCATCGCGCCCAAGGATCGGTGGAAGTCCGATTTGCCGGGTGCGCAAACCAGCCGGTTCGGGATGCGCGCGCGCGCAACAGGCCGCTCCTCGTTGATCGCGGTGCACTGCCATGCTCATGCGGCAGGGGTGCCTGTGTCACACCGTGCATACAGACGCACGCTCCCTGCTACTAAGCAAAGAGAATTGAGACATTTTCTGGAAAAGCTGGATGCCCCGCGAGGATTCGAACCTCGATAGACGGAATCAGAATCCGTAGTCTTACCATTAGACGACGGGGCACCGGAGGGCGCCCCTCTAGTCGCGGTTGCGATTCGGGTCAAGCGCCTTGGCGCGGTATCGCGGCAGCGCCCTTGCTCCTTGCTCCGCAGGAGGTTAGCATCGTGTCAGGTGCCCGCCCAACGGGGCGGGATGATATGAACGAGATTTGATACGATGGCGGAGCAAGATCCGCCGGCAGCGAAAGTTGATGTGCCGGGCCGTGCCAGACGGCGGCGCAAGGGACGCAAGGGCAAACCTCGTCCGTCAACCGCCGGCACAGCCAAGGCCAAGGCGCGCCCCGTTTCGGGTGCACGGCCGGGGAAGACGGACGCAGGGCCGCGCGAACATGGCGATTCCGGTCTGCAGGCGGCAGCAGACCTGCAGCCGGTGCTGTCCGAGGTCCCGCGGCCGCCTGTGCCGCGCCAGTCCTATGCCGCGATCGACCTTGGCACCAACAATTGCCGTCTGCTGATCGCCCGGCCTTCGGGCGAGAATTTCACGGTGATCGATGCGTTCAGCCGCGTTGTTCGTCTGGGCGAGGGGCTGGCGCAGTCCGGGCGCCTGTCCGACGAGGCGATGGAGCGCACGCTAGCGGCTTTGCGGGTCTGTGCAGACAAGCTGATGCGCCGCAATGTCTTCCTCGCCCGCTCGGTAGCGACGGAAGCTTGCCGGCGCGCCGAGAACGGCCCCGAATTCATCGAACGGGTGCGCCGCGAAACCGGTATTGCGCTGGACATCATAAGTGCGCGCGAGGAAGCGCGGCTGGCGGTGCTGGGATGCCATGTCCTGCTCGAAGAGGGCATGGGCCCGGCGATGATCTTCGATATCGGTGGCGGCTCAACCGAGCTGGTGCTGATCGAAAGCACTGGCACAGTGCCGCGCATCCTCGACTGGCAGAGCGTGCCCTGGGGCGTCGTTTCGCTGACCGAGAGCTGCGGACCGGAAGGCGGTTCGCAGAGGGAGCGGCTCGAGCGCTACCGGCACATGCACGGGCTCGTGTCGGAAAGTTTTGCGGCCTTTGCCAAACGTGTTTCCGGTTCGCGCGAGAGCGCTGGGCAAGCCGGGCCACTACGGCTTCTGGGCACCAGCGGCACCGTCACCACGCTCGCCAGTCTGCATCTGGAGCTGCCGCAGTACGACCGCCGCATGGTTGATGGCTTGATCGTTCCGGCCGAATCGATGCGCGAGATCAGCAGCCGGTTGTCATCCATGGCGGTCGAGGAGCGGCGTGAGCTCAATTGCATCGGACGCGAGCGGGCGGATCTGGTGGTGGCCGGCTGCGCTATCCTGGAATCGATCCTCGACTTGTGGCCCGCAGCCCGGCTGGGCGTCGCCGACCGGGGAATCCGCGAAGGAATCCTGCGCAGTCTGATCGCCTCGCACGGCCATGGACACGGAGGCCGGACTCGGGCGGCCAGCGACAGCGTGCGCCTCGCAGTGGCGTCGCGATGAGAGGACAGCGGCGATGACCCGATCCGGACGCAACCCCGGCGAGCGCCTGCGCACCGCCAAGAAGCGCTCGACGAGTTCGGCGCGCTGGCTGCAGCGCCAGCTCAACGATCCCTACGTGAAGCAGGCCAAGGCTGATGGCTACCGCAGCCGGGCAGCGTACAAATTGATCGAGCTCGACGAGAAATTCGACCTGTTCAAGGGCGTGACCCGCGCGGTCGATCTCGGCATCGCGCCAGGCGGCTGGAGCCAGGTGCTGCGGCTGAAGTGCCCCAAAGCGAAAGTGGTGGGCATCGACCTGCTGCCGACGGACCCGATCGAAGGAGTCACCATCTTCCAGATGGACTTCATGGCCGATGAGGCACCCGCCGCGCTGGAAGGCGCGCTGGACGGGCCTCCGGACCTTGTCCTGTCAGACATGGCGGCCAATACCGTCGGGCACAAGCAGACCGACCACTTGCGCACGATGGGACTGGTCGAGACAGCCGCTGATTTCGCGATTCAGACGCTGGCGCCGGGCGGGACGTTCGTGGCCAAGGTTCTGGCGGGCGGGACCGATACCGAGCTGCTGAACCTGCTCAAGCGCCATTTCACCAGCGTCAAGCACGCCAAGCCGCCGGCAAGTCGCAAGGATTCGTCGGAATGGTACGTGATCGCGAAGGGCTTCAAGGGCTGACGGCCTCCGGCGCGAACCACGCCTGAAGCCCTGACGAAAACGGTCCGCGAGGCGACTCGGTGGCGCCTTGCGGACCGTTTGCGATCGGCGCGAGCCGATTCGGTCAAGCCGGGATCAGGTGGCCGGCGCGTCCGCGGGAGCGGCGCCTTCGGCCGGAGCCTCGGACGCTTCGCCGTCTGCTGGAGCAGCAGCGTCCGCTTCCGGCGCGTCAGCAGCCGGCGGCGGCGGCAGAGGAACATTCGAGCCCTGCGAGTTGAGATAGACGATGAGGTTGGCGCGGTCTTCCGGCTTGGACAGACCGGCGAAGGTCATCTTCGTGCCCGGAGCGAAAGCCTTCGGGCTGGTCAGCCAGGCGTTGAGCTTGTCGAAATCCCAGCTGCCGCCCACGCTCTTGAGCGCGTCGGAGAAGGGGAAGCCGCCAGCGCCCTGGCCGATGGCTTCGCCGACGACGCCGTGCAGGTTCGGGCCGATGCCGTTGGCACCGCCTTCGTTGATCGTGTGGCAGGACTTGCACTTGGCAAAGACCGCTTCGCCCTTGGCCGCATCGGCAGCAGCAAGCAGGGTTGCGAGCGGCACTTCCTTTTCGCCACCTTCGCCTTCGGCGACACCCTCGATGGCGTAGCCCATCGTTTCGGGCCGTTCGTGCTTGTCAGCTTCGAAATAATGCGAGCTGACAATAGCCAGACCCAGGCCGACAATGCCGGCGCCAAGGACCCAACCGGCGATGGTGTTGAAGCGATCGTCCATTCGTGCATGCCCCGCGCGTGAATGATTTACCCTTACTCGGATCGCACGCGCTCTAGTGTCGGGCAAGCGCAAGTGCAAGAGCCATTGCGGATATCGTGATTACGGCCTACTCGCGCGGGCGTCATGCACGCCTACCCAAAACCCGCACTGGAACTCGTCGCCCAGATGGCCGAAACGGCTGCCGCAGACCCTTCGCGCGCGATGGCGCTGCAGGGTGCACCGGGCTGTAATTCGCACCGCGCCGCGCTCGAATACGCACCGGATTGCCAGCCGTTGCCGTGCTTTTCGTTCGAGGATGCGCTGGATGCCGTGAAAGAAGGTCGTGCCACACGGGCGATCATTCCGATCGAGAATTCGCAGCATGGCCGCGTGGCCGACATCCACTTCCTGCTACCCGAAAGCGGGCTGTCGATCGTCGGCGAGCATTTCATGCCGATTCACCACGCACTGATGGCGCTGGGCGACGGGCCGTTCAAGGCCGCCTACAGTCATCCGCAGGCGCTCGGCCAGTCACGCCACTACCTGCGCGAGCGCGGGATCGTGCCGATGGCCTATGCCGATACGGCGGGCGCGGCGGCGCTGGTGCGCGAGCAGGGCGATATGGCCTCGTGCGCGATCGCGCCGAAGCTGGCCGCCGAGCTCTACGGCCTCAAGGTGATCGAGGAGAACGTCGAGGACGCCGCCGACAACACCACGCGCTTCGTGGTGCTGGCGCGCGAGCCGCTCGATCCCTTCACCCTCGAAGGCCAGCCGACGATGACGACGTTCATCTTCGAAGTGCTCAACATCCCGGCCGCGCTCTACAAGGCGCTGGGCGGTTTTGCCACCAACGGGGTCAACATGACCAAGCTGGAAAGCTACCAGACCGGCACCAGCTTCGCGGCGACCACGTTCTATGCGGACATCGAGGGCGCACCGGGCGATCCGCGCGTCGACATGGCGCTCAAGGAACTGGCGTTCCACTGCAAGTACGTCCGCCCGCTCGGCACTTACCGGCAGGCGCGTCCCCGGGGCTGACCCCGGCACAGGGATTACAAGAGATTCATCCTGTTAGCCGCTTGCGCCCGGTGGCGGCGCATGCGAAGCAAGCCGCGTGACGGTTGCCGGGGGTCAGATCGGAAACGCGGCTGCGGCCAGCGGAGCGGCACATGACCGGGCCGCGAGCGACTGGGAAGCCGTGCGCCATGCCGCCGACATCCAGTTCACGCCGCTGCCTGCTGCGAAGGCTCCTGCCGTTCCTCACGTTCCCGAATGGCTCAAGGCACTGGGGCGCTTTCTCGAATGGCTGTTTGGACCGCTCGGGCGGTTCTTCGGAATGTCCTGGCCGGTGTTCCAGTGGGTGCTGATCGGACTTGCGGTACTGCTGGCTGCGTTCCTCCTCTGGCGGCTGCTGGGGCCCGCCGTGGCGCAGTGGCTGCGCCGCCGGGGTGAGGAAGAGGAAACCGCGCAATGGGCGCCGACCCGCGCCGAAGCCGCCGCGCTGCTGGAAGATGCCGACCGGCTGGCGGGCGAGGGCTGTTTCGGAGAGGCCGTGCACCTGCTGCTCCGGCGCTCCGTCGGACATATCCGTGATGCGCAGCCTGACTGGTTGATGCCTGCCTCCACCGCGCGTGAGATAGCGGTGCTGCCCATGCTGCCCGAGGCCGGGCGCAAGGCCTTTGCCGCCATCGCCACGCGCGTGGAGCGCAGCCTGTTCGCCCTGCGTGACCTCGATGCGCAGGACTGGGCGGCGGCCCGCGCAGCCTATGCCGATTTTGCACGGGTTGCACTGGCGTCATGAGCGCCGGGGCGATCACCGCGGAACCGGTTGCTGTCGGCGCCAATCCGTTCACGCGGCGTGCGGTTCTGGCCATCGTGCTGATCGGAAGCGTGCTGTTCCTGGCGCTGCTGTGGATGATCGGCACCGGCTCGGGCATGGGCTCAGCCAATAACGGCGAGGCCCATGCCGCCGGCAAGGGGCTGACTGGTTATGCCGCGATGGCGGACTATCTGGAGCGGCGGGGCTATGCCGTGCGCAAGGTGCGCAATGAGGGGGCGCTGGCTGAATCCGGCCTGTTGGTCCTGACCCCGCCCGCGTTTGCCGATGGCAAGGAGATCGAGAAGATCGTCTCGGCGCGCCGATATGAAGGGCCGACGCTGGTCATCACGCCCAAATGGATTTCGGCCAAGCCCACGCAGGATCAGGAGAAGGATGCGAAAGAGGGCTGGGTTCGCCTGAACGGCACGATGCCCCCTCACTGGGAGGGCTTTCTCGACGACGTGGGAGTAGAGGTGGGCAAGGTCGATGCCAACGGCCAGTCCGCGAAATGGGGCGGGATGGGTCTGTCCGGAACGCTACCCGGCTCCGATGCCCTGCTCTGGGGCAAGGGCAGGCGGCTGATGCCGCTGATCACCGAACAGGACGGTCGCATCCTTGCCGCGCTGATCGATGACGGTGGAAACTATCCGAAGCTGGAGCGGCTGGCCCGGGGGTTCCGCCAAAGCGAGGTGGAGGACGAGGATCTCTACCCGCTCGTGGTGGTGTTCGAGCCCGATTTGCTCGACAATTACGGCATGGCCAGCCTTAGCAGCGCGCGGCTGCTCGATGTCCTGATTCCGGCAATGGAAGTGGACAAGGGCGGGCCGGTGCTGTTCGACCTCACGCTCAATGGCCTTGGCCGCTCGGACAGCCTGCTGACCCTTGCCTTCACCCCGCCCTTTCTCGCCGCGACGCTGTGCCTGCTGATGGCGGCCGTCATCATCGGCTGGCGCGCCTTCCTGCGCTTCGGACCACCCTTCGCGCCGGACCGTGCCATCGCTTTCGGCAAGCGCGCGCTGGTGGCCAATTCGGCCGGGCTGGTGCGCCGGTCGGGCCGCTTGCACCTGTTATCAGGCCCCTATTTGGAGCGCGCGCGCGAGCGGCTGGGGCAGGCTCTGGCGCTGCCGCGCACGCTCGATCCCGATCAGGCCGCTGCAGCCATTGATCGGGCACTGGCCTCGCGCCATCCCGATGCCGAACCGTTTACCGCGGTCACCGCGCGCCTGAAAGCAGCGCGGCGGCCGCACGATCTCCTGAAAGCCGCGCGCGATCTTCATGCGCTCGAAAGGATGCTGATTCGATGACCGAGTCCGAAGTTCCCAATCTTGCCGAAATGAGCCTTGCCGAAGTGGCGGGCCTTGCCGATGCGATCCGGGGGCAGATTGCCAAGGCCGTGGTCGGTCAGGCGGAGACGCTCGACCATCTGCTGATCGCGCTGATGGCGCGCGGGCACGTGCTGCTCGAAGGGCCTCCGGGCACGGCCAAGACTTTCCTCGCGCAGTGCTTTGCCGCCACGCTGGGGCTCGATTTCGGGCGCATCCAGTTTACCCCCGACCTGATGCCGGGCGATATCCTGGGCTCCAACCTGTTCAACTTCCAGACCAGCCAGTTCACGTTGACGCACGGGCCCATCTTCTGCGACCTGCTGCTGGCGGATGAGATCAACCGCACCCCGCCCAAGACGCAGGCAGCCTTGCTGGAAGCCATGCAGGAGCGCCGCGTCACGCTCGATGGCAGCGCGCACGCGCTCCCTGCGCATTTCACCGTGGTGGCGACGCAGAACCCGATCGAGAGTCAGGGCGTTTATCCGCTGCCCGAGGCCCAGCTCGACCGCTTCCTGTTCAAGCTGCTGGTGGGCTACCCCAGCCTCGAGGAGGAATGCCGGATCGTCGCCCGCTATGGCGAGAACCGTGGTGCGCCGCGCCCGGCGGACCTCGGAATTGAGGCGGTGACCAGTGCGGAGCAACTCGAAGCCGTGACCCGTGCCGTGGCCGGGGTGACGCTGGCTGACAGCGTCACCGACTACATCGTGCGGCTGGTACGTGCGACGCGCGAAAGCCCGGACCTGTCGAACGGTGCCAGCCCCCGCGCCGCGGTGCTGCTTGCCGGCGCGGCCAGGGCGCGCGCCGCGCTCGATGGTCGCGACTATGTCGTGCCCGACGACGTCAAGGCGCTGGCGGGCAGCGTGCTGCGCCATCGCCTGCTGCTCAGCCCTGCGGCCGAGATCGAAGGCAAGCAGGTCGAGCAACTGGTTGAGCAACTGGTCGAACAGACCGAGGCGCCCCGGTAAGCGTTGATGAGCCTGCGCTTCGCCCCGATTGTCCCCACTGCCCGGGCTGCCACGCTGCTTGCGCTGGCGGCACCGGTGGCGCTGGTGATCGGGGCGATGCGGCCGGACGCCTGGCTGATCGCCCCATTGGCGGGGATTGCGATGTTCGCGCTGATCCTCGTCGATGCGCTGCTGGCGGGGCGGCTGGAGGATTTGCACGTCCTCGTACCGAACGATGTCGAAGTTGGGGCGGATCATGTCATGGGCGCGCAGGTGCGGCTGGCCGGTGGCCGTCCATCCGCGATGCAAGCCGCGCTGGCCTGCGATCCGCGTCTGGTGCCGGGTGGGCGGATGCTGTTCGACCTTGCGCCGCAGAACCGCGAATGGCGCGGCGAAGGGGCCTTCAGCGCCTCGCGCCGCGGAACCGGACGGGTCAGCCACACCTGGCTGCGCTGGACCGGCCCGCTGGGGCTGGGCGCGCGGCAGCTGCAGGGCGATCTCGATGAAGAGGTGCGCGTCTGGCCGAACATGGCCGCCACTCGCTCGCCCGCCTTGCAGGCGTTCCTGAAGGATGCGCAGTTCGGCCTGATCGCCCGGCGGATGCGGGGCGAGGGCACGCAGTTCGAATCGCTCGCCGAATACCAGCCCGGCATGGACCGGCGCCGCATTGACTGGAAGGCTTCGGCCCGCCACGTTCACCTCTACGCCAAGGAATACGAGACCGAGCGCAACAACCAGATCGTCTTCGCCTTCGACTGTGGCCGCGCCATGTGCGAGCCGATCGGGGGCATGCCGCGGATGGACCGTGCGGTCTCGGCGGCGCTGGCGACCGCCTATGTCGCGCTCAAGGGCGGGGACAAGGTCTCGCTGTTCGGCTTTGCCGCGCGGCCCGAAGTCTCGACGCCATTCGTGGCCGCCTCGAGCCAGTTTCACCGCCTGCAGCGTGCCGCCGCCGAACTGGAATACCGCGCCGAGGAGCCCAACTTCACGCTTGCGCTGGCGACACTGGCGGGCCGGTTGCAGCGCCGATCGCTGATCGTGGTTTTCTCGGATTTCACGGACCTTACCAGCGCCGATTTGATGATCGAGAGCATCGGCAGGCTGGTGAAGCGCCATGTCGTGCTGTTTGCCACCATGGCCGACGATGAGCTGGAAACGCTGTCCGCTGTTGCGCCCGACGATCTCGACGTGCTTTCTGAAGCCGTCTCGGCTGACCTGCTGTTGCGCCAGCGCGCGCTGGTGACCGGGCGGCTGCGGCAGCTGGGCGTCGATGTGATCGAGGCGCCGCATGACCGGATCGGGACGCGCCTGCTCGACGCCTACCTCGAAATCAAGCGATCGGGAGCGATCGGATGAACGCCGCCGTTGTCACCCCGTCCGCCATCGAGACCGCCGCGCTGCGTTCCGACCGTTTCCGTCTGGAGCGCGAGGAAGACTGGAAGCGGCTGGAGACGATTGTCACCCGCATGGAAAAGGGCCGTCTGCGCGGTATTTCCGACGAGGATCTGCTGGCCCTGCCGGGGCTCTACCGCACGGTGGCCTCCAGCCTCTCGATTGCGCGCGAGACATCGCTCGATGCCGCGACCTTGGCCTATCTGGAAGCGCTGGTGCAGCGCGCCTGGTTCGTCGTCTACGGACCGCGCTCGTCGTTGTGGGAATGGCTGCGTGGCTTCCTCGGTGGCGGCTGGAGCGCGGCGGTGCGGGCGATCTGGCTCGATGTGCTGATTGCGTTGGCGGTGATGACGGCGGGCGCCGTGGTCGGCTGGTTGCTGGTGAGCCACGATCCCGAATGGTACTTCGCGCTGGTCGGCAAGGAGATGGCGGGAGATCGCGTGCCCGGCGCCAGCGCCAAGGCTCTGCACGATACCCTGTTCGGGGCTCCGGAGAAGGATGGCCTCAGCATTTTTGCTGCGCAGTTGTTCAGCAACAACGCGCAGGTCTCGATCCTGGCCTTTGCGCTGGGGTTTGCCTTTGGCGTGCCCTCGCTGCTGTTGCTGGTGCACAACCTGGCGGTGCTCGGGGCAATGGCCTGGGTCTATCATCAGGTCGGCCTCACGCTGGACTTCGCGGGCTGGATCGCGGTGCACGGCACGACCGAGCTCTTCGCGATCCTGCTGGCGGGCGCAGCAGGCCTGCATATCGGCCGTGCGGTCGCCTTTCCCGGCAACCGTCCGGTCCTGCAGGCGACGGCCGAAGCGGGACGGCGGGCGGCGCTGGTGATGACGGGGGTGGTGCTGATGCTGGTGGTGGCCGCGCTGCTCGAAGGCTTTGCGCGCCAGCTCGTCAACGAGACCTTCGGGCGCTTCGCTATCGGCGGGTTCATGCTCCTGCTGTGGAGCACCTATTTCTTCGCATTTCGCGGCAATGCCGGGCCTCGTCCGGTGAAGCACCGGGATGCAAGCGCATGAGCGCCATGCCCACACGTCTGCGCCGGTCCGGCCGGGACCGCATGCTGGTGACGCCGGAAGGCATCGCGCTGCCGGTCGCAGTCGCCAGCCGAGGCGCACGGCTGGGGGCGCTGATGCTCGATCTGCTGATCATCGTGGTGCTGATGATCGGGTCCACGATTGCGCTGTTCTCGATCGCGGGTGGTGCGGTTTCGGCTGGGAAGGTGATGAATAGCGGGTCTGCGGCCGGGCATGCGCTGCAGTTCCTGCTGATCGTATGGATCGTGATCATGTTCTTGTTCCGCAACGCCTATTTCCTGTTCTTCGAACTGGGCGCGCGCGGTGCGACGCCGGGCAAGCGGCTCACCGGCATCCGCATCGCCGCGCGCGACGGGGGACGGCTGACAGCGGACATGGTCATCGCCCGCAATCTGCTGCGTGATATCGAGCTGTTCCTACCGATCGTGTTCCTGATGTCGGGCGGGGTAGAGAGCGGCTGGGCATGGCTGGCGGCAACCGGCTGGTTGCTCATCTTCATGCTCTTTCCGCTGTTCAACCGCGACGGGTTGCGCGCGGGCGACGTGATCGCCGGATCCTGGGTGCTGGAACGCCCGCGCCAGAAGCTGGAAGCTGCGATGTCCGTGGCACGTGAGGACGAGGGTACGCAGTTGGTGCAGCGCCAGACGTACCAGTTCGAGGACACGGAGCTTGCCGTTTACGGCGAATTCGAACTGCAGGCGCTCGAACGCGTGCTGCGCGAGAACCGGGTGGCCTCGATCGAGACGGTGTACCAGACGATCGCCGGTAAGATCGGCCGCAACGATGGCTGGAACGACGAGAAGGCGTTCCTCGAAGCTTACTACACCCAGTTGCGGGCGCGGCTGGAAAGCGGCATGCGGATGGGCCGCCGCAAGGCCGACAAGTTTGCCGAGTAACAGTGATGATCGAAAATCTCAGGATCGCGCCCGATGATCTGACGGGCGGGCCGGTGCTGGCCCTTCTGCAATTCCATCTCGGCGAGATGCACCAGTGGTCGCCTGCGTGCAGTGTCCACGCCATGCCCGCCGAACGCCTGCGCCAGCCCGATGTGCTGTTCTTTGCCGCCTGGGACGGCGACACGCTCGCGGGCTGCGGCGCCATCAAGCATCTCGATGAGGCGCACGGCGAACTGAAGTCCATGCGCGCCGCGCCGGATTATCGCGGCAAGGGCGTGGGCAAGGCGATCCTGCTGCGGCTGCTGGAGGTAGCCCGCGCACGTGGCTATACCCGCGTCAGCCTCGAAACGGGCCGCCCCGAACCGTTCCGGGCGGCGCAGAACCTCTACCTGTCGCACGGCTTTGCCGAGTGCCCGCCTTTCGGCGACTACGTTTCGGACGATTTCTCGCTATGCATGACGAAGGCCCTGTAATGAATTTACGCAATGCAACACCCGCCGATGCCGCGGCGCTTGCCGAATTGGGCACGCGGAGCTTCGTGGTGAAGTTCGGGCACCTTTACCGGCCGGAGGATCTGGAGACCTTCCTCGCCGGATCGCACACCGAAGCCAAGGCCGCGAAAGAGATCGCAGATCCACAGATGCGGGTGATGCTGGCAGAGAATGACGGCAAGCTGCTCGGCTATTGCAAGCTGGTGATGGCCTGCGGCTGGCCTGAACATGCGCGCGGGGCAAGGGTGATCGAACTCAAGCAGCTCTACACCGATCCCGAGGCGACCGGGCAGGGCATCGGCGCGCGGCTGATGGACTGGGCGCTGGAGGAAGCCGCAGGGTTCGGGGCTGATGAAATCCAGCTCTCGGTTTATTCGGACAACCCCGGGGCGCAGAAGTTCTACAGCCGCTACGGGTTCGAGAAGACCGCAGACATCTACTTCATGGTTGGCGAACAGCGCGACGAGGAGTTCCTGTTCGCGAAAGTGCTCTGACGCAGAAGGTCGTCCGGATTTGCGCTGGAGCAACGACAACCTTTCGGGAGAGTCCTACACAGGCCGGGTCTTCAATTGAGGAAGGGAGAGCGACAATGGCCAAGTTTCCTGCTCGCCGCAGTCTTTTTGACGACCTGTTCCGTGATTTCCCGTTGGGTTATTCCATCGCGCCGCTGCACGGCGATCCCTTGCCAAACCCTGGCAAGATCAAGATCGACGTGAAGGAGAAAGGCGACAACCTCGTCGTTCACGCTGAAATGCCCGGTGTCAGCAAGGACGCGATCGACGTTTCGGTCGATAACAATGTCCTGACAATCAGCGCCGAAGTCGCGCAGTACGATGCCGACGAGGAAAACGACAAGGTCATCCACTCGGAGCGCTACTATGGTGCCATCTCGCGCAGCATTGCCTTGCCCGCCGAAGTGGCGATCGATCAGGCCTCCGCAAAGTACGAAGACGGGATACTGACGCTCACGCTGCCAAAGGCCTCCAAGGAAGCCAAGACCAGGATCAGCGTCGGGTAAGCAGAACCGGCGGCTCATCCGGGACCTGCCGCAGGTGGTTCGCCAGACGGGGGCCGGGCCGCGTTACGCCGGATCGAATTCGATGTGCAGCCGCGCGATGTTGCGGAAGCTGTAGGTCGGTTCGAATTCGTAGCGGCGCACATCGCGCGGGCCGTGGTGGGCTTCGGATATGCGGATGGCGCTGGTGCGCTTGAGCAGTTCCTCGATCGCCACGCGGGCTTCCAGCCGGGCCAGCGGCGCTCCCATGCAGGCGTGACCGCCACGGCTGAACGCGAGATGGTCGCGCACGCCTTCGCGGTCGAGATCGAAGCTGTCGGGATCGGCGAACCGGCGCGGGTCGTTGCTCGCGCCGGTGAGGCTGACGTTCACCACCGTGCCTGCGGGCGTCGGCACCCCGGCGATCTCCGTTGATTGCCGGGTGAGCCGATAGACGACCTTGACCGGCGGATCGATCCGCAGCGTTTCCTCGATGAAGTCGCCGATCTTTTCCGGCTCTGCGCGCAGCCGCGCCTGAATGTCGGGGCGGTCGCCCAGCACGCGGATGGCCATGGCGATCAGCCGTGATGTGGTGTCCTGCCCGGCGCCGAACAGGAACCGTGCCATCTCCGCCAGCCGCTCGTAAGGCGGGGCGCTTCCGTCCTTGAAACGCGCCGCCGCGAGATCGCTCATCAGGTCGTCCTGCGGCTCGGCCTGCCGGGACAGGATGTAATTGTCGAAGCGCTCCTTTAGGAAGACGAGCGGGTCGGGTCCGATCTTGTGCACGGCATCGCCGTCGAGCTGGCTGGGCGGTGCGCCGAGCATCTCGAGCAATTCGGCCCGGTCAGCCATGGGGATGCCCATGATGTCGCTGATGGCGTAGGTCGAGGTGGCGTGCGCGAACTGCGTCACGACCTCGCAGCCGCTTTCGCTCTCGAACCCGTCGATCAGCCGGTTGACGAGGCCGCGCAGGTATTCCTCATTCGCCTTGAGCCGCTTGAAGGTGAGCAGCGTGGTCAGCAGCGCGCGATGCTTTGTGTGATCCTCGCCATCGAAGCAGACGAGGTGCGCGGTCCACGGCATGTGCCCGCGATGCGCTTCGAGTTGTTCGCCGATGTCGTCGCCCTCGGGCGTGAAGGGCAGCGGGGGCAGTGGCCCGAGCACCGATACGGCGGAGGAGAACGTGCCGTCGCGGCTGGTCAGGACCTCGACGGCTTCATCGAAGCCCGAGACGATCATCGAGCCGTGATAGTGCTCGCGCTGGACCGGCGCGGCTGATCGCATCTGCGCGAAATATTCGCGCGGGCAGTCAATCACGCGCGGATCGGAATAGAAATCCGGATAGCCCGGCATATTGTCGTTTGCTGTCTGCGGCACGCCTGCTCTCCCCCGGGCGTTTTTGGCAGACTGTTGACGGTGGCTGTGTGAGTCAACCGCAAAGGTTGACACGTGTCAAATCCACTTGAGCTTTCGGGCGATGAGCAGTTCCACCGCGAAGATGCCGAAGCACAGGCCAACGATGATCCAGAACCCGTGGCTGCCGGGAGTAGCCAGCGGGATATCTCCGACGTTGATGCCCAGCAGGCCGGTGATGAAGCTCAGCGGCAGGAAGATGCCCGCAACGATCGTCAGCATGTTCTGCGTGCGCTCTGTGCTGGCGGCGGCTCGGGCGCGGATGTCGTCCTGCAGCACCAGCGCGCTTTCCTTGCTGATGTCGAGATCGTCGAGATAGCGGCGCAGCCGGTCGATGGTCTCGGCGATTTCGCGCCGGTCGTGGTCTTCGAACCACGAAGGCGCATTGTTGCAGATCGCCTGCAGGGCTTCGTGCTGCGGCGACATGTGCCGCTTCAGGCCAAGGCAGTTGCGGCGGATCGTCGCGATCTTGCCCAGCACCGCGTCTGTATCGGAATCGGGATCGCGTTCTTCGAGATCGTCGATCGCCTCGTTCATGTCGATGATGGAGTGGCTCATGCGGTCGATCAGGTGCTCGGTGAGCGAGGTGATGAGCGAACCGACATCAACCGGCCCGGTGCCAGCATCCACCTCGTTACAGGTCATGCGCGGGGTCTGCAGCGGCATGCGGCGCAGCGTGACGATGCGCGTGCCGTCGCTCCACAGCTGCATCGAGAGCATATCCTCGGGTTCGGCGCCGGGGTTGAAGTTGATCCCGCGCAGTGTGGCGACGAGCGTGTCCCCGTCGCGGAAGGCGCGCGGGCGGGTGGCGTCACTGGTCAGCAGTTCGGCGGTCGACTCCGGGATTTCCAGCCAGTCCTGCAACCATTGCTGGACGCCGTCGTGCGTGCGCAGCAGGTGAATCCAGAGCACTTCGCCCTCACGGGCGGGCAGCCATTGCTGCACGTCTTCCCAAGGGATCGGCCGTCCGCCACCTTCGCCGTCGAGCACGCGCCCGAACAGCATGGGCAGTGCCTCGTTGCTCTCGTCTGTCAGCACCTCGGTCTTCATGGTGCCCTGCATGCCCGAAATCCCGGCCGGGCAAAAGGGTGTGCCGGTATGGCTCAGGAGCGCTTGCGGCGTTCCATCGGCAGGGTCGGGGCATGGGTCGCGGACAAGGCACGGGCCTTTGCGGCATCGATGCCGAGATCCTTCAGCACCCATTCGAGCGCATGCTCCTTTGGCACAGCGACGTCGGGAGCGACACCGTCTCCTTCCCAGTCCTTGCCGGTCGCCGGATCGTAAGTGCGGCCCACCGGCAGGAACGCGACGAGCCCGCCGGGCAGATCGACCTGACCGCCAAAATGGTTGGCGCCGGCGGTCGGCTCTCCCACCAGCGTGGCGCGGTGCGTTGCTTTCATGGCGAGGGCGAAGTGCTCTGCTGCCGATGCCGTTCGCGGACCGGTGAGTAAATAGACCTTGGCCCCGCGCAGCGCTGTACGGTCGTTTGGTGTCACCCAGTGTTCGCGCCGGGCCATGGTCTTGTCGGGAATGACCCGCATCGAGGCAAGCCCGGCAACGGGGGAGCCGAACTCATCCTCGGTCGCCTGACTGGTTTCCATTGTCAGCAGCCTTGTGGGCTTGGCGAAGAGCCAGGGCAGGATGGCGTCCATCTGTTCCACGCCGCCGCCATGGTGCGTGCGAATGTCGAAGATCAATGCCCGCGCCGTGGCGTGCTGGGCCATGAAATCGTTGGCCTGCTGCGTCACTGCGGGGTCGTATGGGAACTCGTTGAAGCGGATGTAGGCGATGCCGGGCGCGATCCAGCCCGGTTGCTCGATGATCGGGAAGTCCGGCGCGGGATCGGGGCGGGGCTGCGCAGCGGGTGCGGGCGGTTGTTCCTTCGGAACGAACACGCGCAGATGACCATCGGGAGAGGTCGCCTGAAGATCGCGTGTCATGGCTCTTGCCGCGGCCTCGCGGTCCGGCCCGACGTAGCGGCCCTGCGCCACGCCCTCGCGCAGCACGGCCGCATAGCGGGCGCCCGTCTCGGGGTAGATGAACATGCGTTCGAGCATCCCTGCGAGCTTGCAGGCGGCAGCGTCGGCCGAATCCTCGGCCGGCGTGGTGCAGGCAGAACCGGACTCCGCGGCGCGGGCTGCCGTGGCGACGAAAGCCGTTCCGGCCGCCAGGGCGGCGATGATCGACAGGGGGCTGATGGCGTTTTGCATGATCTTGCGCATGAGGTTTCCGGGGTTTCCTTTTCTGCAGGGATTGTGCCGTGTTTGCGGGCGAACGGGAAATGCGCCTGCCGAGCGATTGGCCGTCTTCGTCGAGGACGAAAGACGTTCGTCGGTGAAACCGGCTTCAAACCGTCGCGCCAAGCGCCTATAGGGGCGCCATGTCCTCGATCAGACCCTGGCGCGATATCGAGCGCCGCAAGAGCCGGCAGATCATGGTCGGCAGCGTGCCCGTCGGCGGCGATGCCCCGATCACGGTGCAGACCATGACCAACACCCCCACGTCCGACGCGAAGGCGACGATCGACCAGATCCGCCGCTGTGAGGAGGCCGGGGCGGACCTGATCCGTGTCTCCTGCCCCGACGTGGAGAGCACCGCTGCGTTCCGCGAGATCGTGAAGGCGGCGCAGGTACCGCTGATCGCCGACATCCATTTCCACTACAAGCGTGCACTCGAGGCGGCGGATGCGGGCGCGGCCTGCCTGCGCATCAACCCCGGCAATATCGGATCCAGCGAGCGCGTCGCCGAAGTGGTGCGTGCGGCCAAGGCCAATGGCTGCGCGATCCGCATCGGCGTGAACGCCGGAAGCCTCGAGAAAGACCTGCTCGAAAAGTACGGCGAGCCGTGCCCCGAAGCCTTGGTGGAATCGGCGCTCGATCACATCAAGCTACTGCAGGACCACGATTTCCACGAATACAAGGTGGCAGTGAAGGCTTCCGACGTGTTCCTGGCGGTCGCAGCCTATCAGGGGCTGGCCGATGCAGTGGACTGCCCCCTCCATCTCGGCATTACCGAGGCGGGAGGGCTGATCGGCGGCACCGTGAAGTCGGCGATCGGCATCGGCAATCTGCTCTGGGCCGGCATCGGCGATACCCTGCGTGTCTCGCTCTCGGCGGAGCCGGAAGAGGAAGTGCGCGTCGGCTTCGAGATCCTCAAGGCGCTGGGCCTGCGCACGCGCGGTGTGCGCGTCGTTTCGTGTCCCTCGTGTGCGCGGCAGGGCTTCGACGTGATCCGCACCGTAGAGGCGCTTGAAGCACGCCTGCAGCATATCAAGACCCCGCTCTCGCTCTCGGTCCTCGGCTGCGTCGTCAACGGCCCGGGCGAAGCGCGCGAGACCGATATCGGCGTGACTGGCGGTGGTAACGGCAAGCACATGGTCTACCTCTCGGGCGTGACCGATCACCACGTGCAAAGCGAGGACATGCTCGACCACATCGTCGCGCTGGTCGAAGCGAAGGCTGCGGAGATTGACGCAGCAGAGGCCGCGACACAAGCGGTCGCAGCGGAATAACCCGCGGCTTTAACCCGGCCTAAGCCATTGCCGCATAGGATGGCGTCATGCGCATGGGGCCTCTCATCCTGCTTGCCGGAACCCTGGCGTTCGTGGCGTGGATCGCGCCGCACCTTCCGGTTCCGGAGGGGAGTCCTGCGCCCGTGACGGCAGGACCGGCCGCTGATTCCGCACCGCAGGCACGGCAGAAGGAACCGGGCTGGGCGGGTGATGGCACCGTTCTAGAGCGCGCCGGAGACGGACATTTCTATGTGGATGCCTCGGTCGAATACCGGTCTACCCGTTTCCTCGTCGATACCGGGGCCAGCATCATCGTGCTTACGGGCAGCGATGCCCGGGCGATCGGCCTCGACTGGAACGATTCAGACCTGGCGCCCATCGGGCGAGGTGCGGGCGGCACGGTCTATGGTGTGCGGGTCCGGCTGGAGCGGGTCGAACTGGGCGGGATCGAGGTTCATGATGTCGACGCGGCGATCATTCCGCAGGGGCTCGATGTGTCGCTGCTGGGCCAGTCGTTCCTGACCCGGCTGTCCGGTGTGCGTATCGAAGGTGACCGGATGATTCTGGGCGGTGATAGCTGACGCCTGTTCAGGCGAAGCAGCCCGCAAGTCCCGCAAGGCCGGACCAGATTACGAAAGCGCTCATGCCGATGACCGAGGCCATGGCGGCCTGCGTGACTTTCGACGGGGCTGTTTCCGATTCAGGGGCAATCATTTCGGTCCGGACCTTGCGGGGAGCGGGGGGTACAGCGCAGATAAGCGCCTTTCCGTTAAAAGCCCATGAAGCTCGTCGACCGGTGTCGGGCATTGGTCGACCTGCTCGCGGTCGCGTCGGGACAACGGGTTCGCCAGCCTGAGTCGATCCTGCAAAAAGCCCCGCCGGATTACTCCGGCGGGGCTTTTTGTCCGTTTGGTAGGCTGGGGCTGATTACTCGGCCTCGTCGCCTTTCAGCAGGTAATCGCCCGCATCGGCGTCGGTGCCGTGGGTCTCACCCTCGACCGCCGCCAGCGGATCATCACCCAGATCGTCGAGCGGATCGCGGCGCAGTTCGGCTGCGCGCTCTTCTTCCGCCGAATTGGCGGCGACGATCGCGTCCTGCATCTTGCGGTAGGAAGCGCGGAGCGCGGCGTCGCGGCTGGAGGCCGCCACGCGCACGCGGTTCATGCCCGCGCCGGTGCCCGCCGGGATCAGGCGGCCGACGATGACGTTTTCCTTCAGGCCGATCAGCGAGTCCTTCTTTCCTTCGACCGCCGCCTGCGTGAGCACGCGGGTGGTTTCCTGGAACGAAGCGGCCGAGATGAACGAACGGGTCTGCAGCGAGGCCTTGGTGATGCCCAGCAGCACCGGCTTGCCTTCGGCGGGCTTCTGGCCCGGCTTCAGCTTCGCGTTGTACTCGTTCATTTCCTCGTAGTCGACCTGCTCGCCCGCCAGCAGCGTGGTGTCGCCGCCGTCGGTGATCTCGACCTTCTGCAGCATCTGGCGAACGATCACCTCGATGTGCTTGTCGTTGATCTTCACGCCCTGCAAGCGGTAGACTTCCTGGATTTCCGCCACGAGGTATTCCGCAAGCGCCTCGACACCGAGGACTTCGAGGATGTCGTGCGGATCGGGCGAACCCGAGATCAGGTTGTCGCCCTTCTTGACGAAGTCGCCTTCCTGCACGTCGATCACGCGGCTCTTCGGGATCAGGTACTCGATCGGATCGCCTTCTTCCGGGATGATCGCGATCTTGCGCTTGGCCTTGTAGTCACGCACGAACTCGATGCGGCCGGAGACCTTGGCGATGATCGAATTGTCCTTCGGCTTGCGGGCCTCGAACAGTTCGGCAACGCGCGGCAGACCGCCGGTGATGTCGCGGGTCTTGGCGGCTTCGCGCGAAGCACGGGCGATGATGTCGCCGGCCTCGACCATCTGGCCGTCCTCGACCGAGAGGGTCGCACCCGGCGCCATCATGTAGCGCGCCGCCTCGCCCGAGCTTTCGTCGAGCAGGGTGATGCGCGGACGCAGGTCTTCCTTCTTCTTCGAGCGGCTGGACGAACGGTCCTCGGTCACGACGCGGCTGGTCATGCCGGTCGCTTCGTCGACCTGCTCGGTCAGCGTGCGGGTGTCGATCAGGTCCTGATACTTCACCGTACCCGAGGTTTCGGTGATGATCGGCAGGGTAAACGGGTCCCACTCGGCCAGGCGTTCGCCTTCCTTCACCGTGGCACCGTCGGTGTGCAGCAGCACCGTACCGTAAGGCACGCGGTGCATGGCGCGCTCGCGGCCTTCGGTGTCCATCACCACCACTTCGCCGTTGCGGGCGAGCGACAGGCGGCGGCCCCGCTTGTCGACGATGGTCGGGATGTCGCGGTAGTGGACGGTACCGTCGCAGATCGATTCCAGGTGGCTGGTTTCGTTGAGCTGCGCGGCGCCGCCGATGTGGAAGGTACGCATGGTCAGCTGCGTGCCCGGTTCACCGATCGACTGCGCGGCGATGACGCCGACGGCTTCGCCGATGTTCACCGGCGTACCGCGGGCAAGGTCACGTCCGTAGCACTTCGCGCAGACGCCCTGTTCCGCCTCGCAGACCAGCGGCGAACGGATGCGCGCGGCCTGGGTGCCGGTTGCCTCGATCGCGGCCACGGCCGGCTCGTCGAGAAGCTGCCCGTTGGCAGCCACGATATTGCCTTCCTTGTCCGCGATGTCCTCGGCCAGTGTGCGGCCAAGAATACGTTCGGCCAGCGAGGCGATCACCGAACCGCCCTGCACGATCGCGCGCATTTCCAGCGCACGGTCGGTGCCGCAGTCGTCGATGACGACCACGCAGTCCTGCGACACGTCGACGAGACGGCGGGTCAGGTAACCCGAGTTCGCCGTCTTGAGCGCGGTGTCGGCCAGACCCTTGCGGGCGCCGTGGGTCGAGTTGAAGTATTCAAGAACGGTCAGACCTTCCTTGAAGTTCGAGATGATCGGCGTTTCGATGATCTCGCCCGACGGCTTGGCCATGAGGCCGCGCATGCCGCCCAGCTGCTTCATCTGTGCCGGGCTACCACGAGCACCCGAGTGGCTCATCATGTAGATCGAGTTGATCTGCGCCATGCGGCCGGTTTCGGGGTCGATCGGCTGGGCCTTCAGCTCTTCCATCATGGCGTTCGCGACCTGGTCACCGCAACGGCTCCAGGCGTCGATCACCTTGTTGTACTTTTCCTGCTGGGTGATGAGGCCGTCCTGGTACTGCTGCTCGTAGTCGGCAACCAGTTCCTTGGTCTCGCCCACCAGGGCTTCCTTCGATTCCGGAATGATCATGTCATCCTTGCCGAAGGAGATGCCGGCCTTGAACGCGTGGCGGAAGCCGAGGCTCATGATGGCGTCGGCGAACAGCACCGTGTCCTTCTGGCCGGTGTGACGGTAGACTTGGTCGATGACGTCGCCGATTTCCTTCTTGGTGAGAAGACGGTTGACGACGTCGAAGGGCACCGTGTGGCTCTTGGGCAGGCATTCGCCGATCAGCATGCGGCCCGGAGTGGTCTGGAACCGCTTCATGTACTGCTGGCCGTTTTCGTCGGTCTGCGGCACGCGGGCCTCGATCTGCGAGTGCAGCGTGACGGCGCCGACTTCGAGCGCCTGATGCACTTCAGCCATGTCGCCGAACTTCATGCCCTCGCCCGGATCGCCGGTGCGGTCCATCGACAGGTAGTAGAGGCCCAGCACCATGTCCTGCGAAGGCACGATGATCGGCTTGCCGTTGGCGGGCGAAAGGATGTTGTTGGTCGACATCATCAGCACGCGCGCTTCGAGCTGGGCTTCCAGCGAAAGCGGCACGTGGACGGCCATCTGGTCACCGTCGAAGTCGGCGTTGAAGGCCGAGCAGACGAGCGGGTGCAGCTGGATCGCCTTGCCTTCGATGAGGACCGGCTCGAACGCCTGGATGCCCAGACGGTGCAGCGTCGGCGCGCGGTTCAGCATGACCGGGTGCTCGCGAATGACTTCGTCGAGGATGTCCCAGACTTCCTTGCGTTCCTTCTCGACCCACTTCTTGGCCTGCTTCAGGGTCATAGAGAGACCCTTGGCATCGAGGCGGGCGTAGATGAACGGCTTGAACAGTTCGAGCGCCATCTTCTTCGGAAGGCCGCACTGGTGCAGCTTGAGTTCCGGACCGGTCACGATGACCGAACGGCCCGAGTAGTCGACGCGCTTGCCGAGCAGGTTCTGACGGAAGCGGCCCTGCTTGCCCTTGAGCATGTCGGACAGCGACTTCAGCGGACGCTTGTTGGCGCCGGTGATGACGCGGCCGCGGCGGCCGTTGTCGAACAGCGCGTCAACGGCTTCCTGCAGCATGCGCTTTTCGTTGCGGACGATGATGTCCGGCGCGCGCAGCTCGATCAGGCGCTTCAGGCGGTTGTTGCGGTTGATGACGCGGCGGTAAAGGTCGTTGAGATCCGACGTCGCGAAGCGGCCGCCGTCCAGCGGCACCAGCGGGCGCAGTTCGGGCGGAATGACCGGCACGACTTCGAGGATCATCCATTCGGGGCGGTTGCCCGAATCGATGAACGATTCGACGACCTTGAGGCGCTTGATGATCTTCTTGGGCTTGAGCTCCGACTTGGTCGTCTCGAGCTCCTGCAGAAGGTCGGCGCGTTCCTGTTCGAGGTCGAGCGCGATCAGCATCTGCTTGACCGCCTCGGCGCCGATCCCGGCCGAGAAGGCATCCTCGCCGTATTCGTCCTGCGCGTCGAGCAGTTCGTCTTCGGTGAGCAGCTGGTACTTCTCGAGCGGGGTCAGGCCCGGCTCGATGACGATGTAGCTTTCGAAGTAGAGCACGCGCTCAAGCTGCTTGAGCTGCATGTCGAGCAGCAGGCCGATGCGCGAGGGCAGCGACTTGAGGAACCAGATGTGCGCGACCGGTGCGGCCAGCTCGATGTGGCCCATGCGCTCGCGGCGCACCTTGGTGACGGTAACTTCGACGCCGCACTTTTCGCAGACGACGCCCTTGTACTTCATGCGCTTGTACTTGCCGCAAAGGCACTCGTAGTCCTTCACCGGGCCGAAGATGCGTGCGCAGAACAGGCCGTCACGCTCGGGCTTGAACGTGCGGTAGTTGATCGTTTCCGGCTTCTTGATCTCGCCGAAGGACCACGAACGGATACGCTCGGGGCTCGCGAGGCCGATCTGGATCTGGTCGAAGGTTTCGGGCTTCGCCATCTGGTTCGTGAACTTGGTCAGGTCGTTCATAGTTCAATTCCCATTGAAGGGTGAATTCGTCGGAGCGGAAAGGGAGGGCGGCCGCGCTGCGGCGGACCGCCCGTTCCCTGTTACTCCGCAGCCTCGGGCAGCATGTCGCCGTCCTCGTCGTCGTCGAGGCTCTTGAGCTCGACGTTGAGGCCCAGCGAGCGCATTTCCTTGACGAGAACGTTGAAGCTCTCGGGAATGCCGGCCTCGAAGGTGTCGTCGCCCTTGACGATCGCTTCGTAGACCTTGGTGCGGCCGACCACGTCGTCCGATTTCACCGTCAGCATTTCCTGCAGGGTGTAGGCTGCGCCGTAGGCCTGGAGCGCCCAGACCTCCATTTCACCGAAGCGCTGGCCGCCGAACTGCGCCTTACCGCCCAGCGGCTGCTGGGTGACGAGCGAGTAGGGGCCGATCGAACGGGCGTGGATCTTGTCGTCGACAAGGTGGTGCAGCTTGAGCACGTACTTGTAGCCGACCGTCACCTTGCGGTCGAAGCGGTCGCCGGTGCGGCCGTCGAAGAGGTCCACCTGGCCCGATTCGTCGAGCCCGGCGAGACGCAGCATGGCCGAAACGTCGGCTTCCACCGCGCCGTCGAACACCGGAGTGCCCATCGGCACGCCCTTGCGCACGTTCTGGGCGAGTTCGACGATCTGCTCGGGCGTGCGAGCGGCGATATCTTCGGCGTAGTTCTCGCCGTAGATCTCCTGCAGCACTTCCTTGACCGCTTCGGGCGGCTCGCCCGCGACCGGATCGGGGTTGGCGGCGCGCCATGCGTCGAGCGCGTCACCGACCTTGCGGCCCAGACCGCGCGCGGCCCAGCCCAGGTGGGTTTCGAAGATCTGCCCGACGTTCATGCGCGAAGGCACGCCCAGCGGGTTGAGCACGAAGTCGACCGGGGTACCGTCCGCGAGGAAGGGCATGTCTTCCTGCGGCAGGATGCGGCTGATGATACCCTTGTTGCCGTGACGGCCGGCCATCTTGTCGCCCGGCTGCAGCTTGCGCTTCACCGCGACGAAGACCTTGACCATCTTGAGCACGCCGGGTGCCAGCTCGTCGCCGCGCTCCAGCTTTTCCTTGCGGTCCTCGAACTTCTCCTGGATCGCCTTGACGGTAAGGTCGTACTGCGACTTCACCGCTTCGAGCTGGCCCTGCATGTGGTCGTCCGCGACGGCGAACTTCCACCATTCGTGCTTCTCGGCTTCGGCGAGCACCTCGTCGGTGATCTCCACGCCCTTCTTGATGCCCTTGGGGGCCGAAGCGGCGACCTGGCCGAGCAGCATTTCCTGCAGACGGTTGTAGGTCGCACGGTTGAGGATCGCGCGTTCGTCCTCACGGTCCTTGGCGAGGCGTTCGATTTCCTCGTTCTGGATTGCGCGGGTACGGTCGTCGATTTCGATACCGTGGCGGTTGAACACGCGCACGTCGACGATGGTGCCCGAAACGCCCGGGGGCAGGCGGAGCGAGGTGTCGCGCACGTCACTGGCCTTTTCGCCGAAGATGGCGCGCAGGAGCTTTTCTTCCGGCGTCATCGGGCTTTCGCCCTTGGGCGTGATCTTGCCGACCAGGATGTCACCCGGGTGCACTTCGGCGCCGATGTAGACGATGCCCGCCTCGTCGAGGTTGCGCAGGGCTTCCTCGCCGACGTTCGGGATGTCGCGGGTGATGTCTTCCGGACCCAGCTTGGTATCGCGGGCCATGACCTCGAACTCGTCGATGTGGATCGAGGTGAAGACGTCGTCCTTCACGATCCGCTCGGAGATGAGGATGGAGTCCTCGTAGTTGTAGCCGTTCCAGGGCATGAACGCGACGAGCACGTTGCGGCCCAGCGCCAGCTCGCCCAGTTCGGTCGAAGGGCCGTCGGCGATGGTGTCGCCCTGGCGCACCACGTCGCCCACCTTCACCAGCGGGCGCTGGTTGATGCAGGTCGACTGGTTCGAACGCTCGAACTTCTGCAGGCGATAGATGTCGACGCCCGACTTGCCCGGCTCGATGTCGCCCGAGGCGCGGATGACGATACGGGTCGCGTCGACCTGGTCAACCACGCCGGCGCGGAGGGCCGAGATGGCGGCGCCGGAATCGCGGGCCACGGTCTCTTCCATGCCGGTGCCGACCAGCGGAGCGTCGGCCTTGACCAGCGGCACGGCCTGACGCTGCATATTCGAGCCCATGAGAGCGCGGTTGGCGTCGTCGTTTTCCAGGAACGGAATGAGCGAGGCGGCGACCGAGACGAGCTGCTTGGGCGAAACGTCCATCAGCGTGATCTGGTCGCTGGGGCTCATCACGAATTCGCCGTTCTGGCGAGCCGAGATGAGGTCTTCCACGAACTTGCCGTCCGAGTTGAGCATGGCCGACGCCTGAGCGACGGTGTGCTTCTGCTCTTCCATGGCCGAGAGGTAGATCACCTCGCCGGTCACGGTGCCGTCGATCACCTTGCGGTACGGGGTTTCGATGAAGCCGTACTTGTTGACGCGGGCGAAGGTTGACAGCGAGTTGATCAGACCGATGTTCGGGCCTTCCGGCGTTTCAATCGGGCAGATGCGGCCGTAGTGGGTCGGGTGAACGTCGCGGACTTCGAAGCCGGCGCGCTCACGGGTCAGACCGCCCGGGCCAAGCGCCGAAACGCGGCGCTTGTGGGTGACTTCCGAAAGCGGGTTGGTCTGGTCCATGAACTGCGAGAGCTGCGAGGAACCGAAGAACTCGCGAACGGCGGCCACGGCGGGCTTGGCGTTGATGAGGTCGTTCGGCATCACGGTCGAGACGTCGACCGAGCTCATGCGTTCCTTGACGGCGCGCTCCATGCGCAGCAGGCCGACACGGTACTGGTTCTCGAGCAGCTCGCCCACCGAACGAACGCGGCGGTTGCCGAGGTTGTCGATGTCGTCGATTTCGCCCTTGCCGTCCTTGAGGTTCACCAGCTCCTTGACCACGGCGAGGATGTCCTCGACGCGCAGGGTGGTGACGGTGTCCTCGGCATCAAGGCCCAGGCGCATGTTGAGCTTGACGCGGCCGACGGCCGAAAGGTCGTAGCGGTCACCGTCGAAGAACAGGCCGTCGAACAGGGCTTCGGCGGTTTCCTTCGTCGGCGGTTCGCCGGGACGCATCACCTTGTAGATGGACTCGAGGCCCATCTCGCGGTTTTCGGCCTTGTCGGCCTTCATGGTGTTGCGGATCCACGGACCAGTGTTGATGTCGTCGATGTCGAGCAGGTCGAGCTGGTCGATACCGGCGTGATCCAGCGCCTCGAGGTTTTCCGGCGTCACTTCGTCGCCGGCCTCGATCCAGATGCGGCCGGTCGATTCGTCGATCAGGTCGCGCGCAGAGTAGCGGCCGAAGATTTCCTCGGTCGGGATGAGGAGTTCCTCAAGGCCGTCCTTCTGGGCCTTGTTGGCGGCGCGGGGGCTGATCTTGTGACCGGCGCCGAACACGACTTCGCCCGACTTGGCATCGACGATGTCGAACGCGGGCTTCGCGCCGCGCCATGCTTCCGGCACATAGGGAAGGCGCCAGCCGCCTTCACCGCGCTGCCAGGTCACGGTCTCGTAGAAGTAGTCGAGGATCTGCTCGCTATCGAGGCCGAGGGCATAGAGCAGCGAGGTGACCGGCAGCTTGCGCTTGCGGTCGATACGCACGTTGACGATGTCCTTGGCGTCGAACTCGAAGTCCAGCCAGGAACCGCGGTACGGAATCACGCGGGCCGCGAAGAGGAACTTGCCCGAGGAGTGCGTCTTGCCGCGGTCATGGTCGAACAGCACGCCCGGCGAACGGTGCATCTGCGAGACGATCACGCGTTCGGTGCCGTTGATGAAGAAGGTGCCGTTCTCGGTCATGAGCGGCATGTCGCCCATGTAGACGTCCTGCTCCTTGATATCGAGGACCGAGCGGGTCTCGGTCTCGGCATCGACCTCGAACACGATCAGGCGCAGCGTGACCTTCATCGGGGCGGCGTAAGTGATGCCGCGCTGGCGGCATTCGGTCACGTCGTACTTCGGGTCTTCCAGCTCGTAGTGGACGAAGTCCAGTTCGCTGGTGCCGGCGAAGTCGCGGATCGGGAACACCGAGCGCAGCGTCTTTTCGAGGCCCGAAACATAGCCCACCGAAGGATCCGAGCGCAGGAACTGCTCGTAGCTCTCGCGCTGCACTTCGATGAGGTTGGGCATCTGGACGACTTCGTGGATGTCGCCGAAAATCTTGCGGATGCGCTTCTTGGCAGAGCGTCCGTTTTCGAGGGGCTTGGTCGCCATGTGGGTCTGTTGCCTCTTCGCTTCTCAAATGGACCGATTCGCGATGAATGGTCCGAAAAATTTCGTCTTCGCGAGGACGATTCCTCCGCCGTGAAGCGGATCACCGGAAACACCAAAAGGCCGCCGGCATGCACGGAAACCCTTGGGAAAGGTTCGATGCGGCCTGCAGCCTGATGCGTCAGATGAATACCCGGATCGCTTCCTTCCCGGGCGTGTCCCCGCGCATGGACCCGCCTTGCTCGAAGCGCCGAGCGAACGGGCCATATAGGATCGCACCCGCGGCGTGTCAAACCGGTGTGGCATGGGATAAGCCTGCGCCATGACCATTCCGCAACCCTTACCCGAACCCGTCTTCCTTGACCGTGCCCCGGGCGATGCGACCGGCGTTATTATCCCGGCGCATGGGGACGCTCTGCGCGAGGATGGGGCGGCCTGGCTGACCGCCGCCTTCCGGCGCTTCGGGTCGCTGGGCGAGGACAACCATGTCGCGCGCATCGACCGGTTCGAGCGCTGCCCCGGGGGCAGCACCGGCGCCAAGTTCCTGCTCGATGTCGAATATGCGCGGTCCGCCCCGGGATTGCACACGGCCCTGTTCGTGAAGTTCTCGCGCGATTTCGCCGACCGGCGGCGCGATCATCCGGGGCGCTATGAAATGGCCAGCGAGGCCCCGTTCATGGCCCTTGCGCGCCAGCCCGGATTTCCGGTGGCGGTGGCCGAACCGCTCTTTGCGGACTACGAGCAGGCGACCGGCACCGGGATCGTCATCACCGAGCGCATCGCCTTCGGGCAGACGGTGGACGGTCGCACCATCGAGCAGCACCGGGCCAAGACACTCGATTTTCAGACAATGGACGATCCGCTCCCCTATTACCGCGCGACCGTCACGGCGCTGGCGCGGCTGGCCGGGGCGCACAGGGCGGGCCGCCTCTCGCCGGACATCGACGCGTGTTTTCCCTGGAACCCGACGACGGGCAGCGCCGATGCGATCCGTCAGGGCAAGGCCGGGCTGCAGGCGGAATTGGCCTATGCCCGCAGCTTCGTGGAACGGGCACCGCAGCATTTCCCCGCGCCTGTTCGCGCGCCGGCGTTTTTGGACCGGCTGCACAGCGAGGCCATGATGGTGCTGGACCGCCAGCAGGCGGTGCAGGCCTATCTGACCGGCAATCCCGGCATGATCGCGCTCAACCACTGGAACGCGCATATCGACAACGCCTTTTTCTGGCGTGAGGGCGCCGCCGTGCTGCGTTGCGGGTTCATCGACTGGGGTCGGGTTGGGCAGATCACGCTGGGAGCCGCGTTATGGGGCGGCCTCTCGGCGGCTCACCACGCCATATGGGACGATCACCTCGATGATCTGCTCGGCCTGTTCGTGGAGGAATACCGGTCCGGCGGGGGCCCCACGATCACGGCGGCCGAACTGGAAAACCACCTGATGGTTCATATTGCCGCCATGGGTGTGGCGCGCGTTCTGGCCTTCCCGGAAATCATCGCCTTCCGGCTGCCGGGCATTTTCGAGGCGAGCGGGCCGCGCGATCCGGCGGTGCTGGCGATCGAGCCTGCGCGCAACTGCCTTCATGTGCTCACCGTCTTTCTCAAGCTCTGGGAAGGGCGCGGGCTGGGGGAGCGCGTCGCCCGGCTTGGCTGACGGCGCGGCAGGTTCGTGCGTAATTCAGCCGGGTTTGGCGGTGCTTCCACTCCCGTCCTGCTTCGTTGGCAGGCGTCCTGATCGCAAAACGATCAGGAGTATATCGTTTTACGATATTATCGTTTGACAATAAGCCGGTTCGGTTTTATTGAATTTCGATATGACGTATATCGGAGAACGTGAAATGACCCATCAAGAGACCCAACGCACCTTCCGCCCCTTCGCGGTCGTCCTGGCCGTCGCGGCTGTGATGACCTTCTGGATCCCCACCGTGACCACGCCCGCTCACAGCCAGGCTCCTGCCGCATCGGCAGTCGTGGTCGTGGCTGCGCCGGGTGCCTATGCCCCGGTCCTGATGTGACGGGAGGACAGCGCATGACGTCTATCACGCGTGACCCGTTGCTGGCCGCAGCCAAGGGCATTCTGTGGTTCCTGATGGGGGTCATGGTAGTCGGTGCAACTGCCTGCCTCGCAGGCATCCCGATCATGCTCGTCCTGCGCGGAAAGATCATGGCAGAGCTTGCCACCCAGGCCCCCGGACTGGTGTTTGGCCAGTTCTACATGGCCATTGTCGCGCTTTGCCTGCTGGGTGCCGGCTTACTGGTGTTACTGTTCCGGATCTTCCAGCTGCTCAAGCAGATCGTGGGCACGGTCGGGGAGGGTGATCCCTTCGTACCGGAAAATGCGCGGCGGCTGACCCGGATGGCATGGCTGACGCTGGCGGTGCAGATCATCGCGCTGCCGATTACCGGCATCGCCACCTGGATTCACAAGCTGACCGAAGGCGTTCGCGACAGCGCGATTGACGTTCGCGTCGAAGTCGATGGCGGCTTCAATGGCAACGGCCTGCTGCTCATGCTCATTCTGTTCATCCTCGCCCGCGTGTTCCGCAAGGGGGCCGAGATGCGCGCCGAACTCGAAGGAACCGTTTGATGAGCGCGGACTCTGCAGAAACAGAAGGAACCAGGATCGTGGTGAAGCTCGATGACCTGCTCTATGCCCGCCGCATGACGCTTACCGAACTGGCCGAGCGCATCGGCATCACACTGGCCAATCTCTCGATCCTCAAGACCGGCAAGGCCAAGGCGATCCGTTTTTCGACGCTGGAGGCGATCTGCCGCGAACTCGATTGCCAGCCCGGTGATCTGCTCGGTTATCAGGCTGCCGCCGAATAGCGCAGCAGCATCCGGCCGGGGCAGAACAAGGGCTTTCAGACTGTGAAGTCGAAGAGCGCCCCTTTCTCGTCGAGCGGGTCGTCGGAATAGGCCCTTGCGATGATCTGCGCTGCCGCCTGTTCCCAGTCCAGCCGCAACTGCGCTTCAGCATCGTGATCGGTGACAGTGTTGCGGGCGAAGAACATCGGCTTGAAGCCTTTGGAATCTTCGGGTCCGAAACGCTTGGAGGACGCAGCGCGATTGCCCGCTACGGGTATCGCCCTGGGATACGCCACGCCGCCGATGGAAAAGGGAACGGGCTGGTATCTGACCGACTGCATACGAACCGCCTCCTGGCTGTCCATGCCCCCCGTAAGACAAGCAAGCTGACACAGCCGCGTTAACGCAATATGAGGGTAATGATACGTAAAATCACGCAATCAAATCATGGGCGTGAACGGCATAATGCCGCCGCACGGCAATCCGCCAGCGTCTTTGCGCCTGGAAACCGCGCTGAAAGCACGCTTTGCCCACGCCTCGCGGCTTGACTCTTTGCACGGTTTCCGCCAATGGCCCGCTCCGACCGGCAGGCCCGAGCAATCGCAGCCTTGCCGATCATCCGTCCGAGACAGCTGCTGGGGGTTTCCCTCTTAATTTGCAGCCTAGACGGGGAACAGGAAATTTTCCGGCCCCTCGCTCCTGATGAAGCGTGGTGCCAACCTCGCGTTCCGGCGCGAAACTCCTTCCCCTTCGAACGGACTCGCCCGTGGTGCACGGCCTGATTGCAGGTTGGTGCCATGGACAAACGTAGCCGGCCGTGCGGGGCATCTGTCCCAAGCGGTCACATGTGAAGGAGTAAGGCATGGATCGTTCGCAGAAAGCCGATTCGGTCGCCCAGCTCAACGCGGTCTTCAACGAGGTCGGCGTGGTGGTCGTCACCCGCAACCTCGGCATGACGGTGGCTCAGTCCACTGCCCTGCGCACGAAGATCCGTGAAGCCGGCGCGACTTACAAGGTTGCGAAGAACCGTCTTGCCAAGATTGCCATCGCGGATACCGACTATGCCGGTATCGGCGACTTCCTGACCGGCCCGACGGCCATCGCCACTTCGGTGGACCCCGTCGCTGCCGCCAAGGCTGTCGTCGAATTCGCCAAGACGACCGACAAGATCGAGATCGTCGGCGGCGCGATGGGCGCAAACGTTCTGACCCCCGAAGGTGTCAAGGCTCTCGCCACGATGCCCTCGCTCGACGAACTGCGCGCCAAGCTTATCGGCCTCGTCCAGGCTCCGGCCACGAAGATCGCCCAGCTGTCGACCGCTCCGGCGGCCAAGCTGGCCCGTGTCTTCGGCGCCTACGCCGCGAAGGACGCTGCCTGAGCCGCAGCTCGGTAACACGTTTCGAAACGATTTATCCCGGTTTGCGGCATGAGGCCCGCCGGGACCACAGATCAGGAGTAAAGTATCATGGCCGATATCGCCAAGCTTGTTGAAGAACTGTCGCAGCTGACCGTCCTCGAGGCCGCTGACCTCGCCAAGGCCCTGGAAGAAGCATGGGGCGTTTCCGCCGCTGCTGCCGTGGCCGTTGCCGCTCCCGCCGGTGGCGGTGAAGCCGCTGCCGCTGCTGAAGAGAAGACCGAATTCGACGTCATCCTGACCGGTGACGGCGGCAAGAAGATCCAGGTCATCAAGGAAGTCCGCGCCATCACCGGCCTGGGCCTCGCTGAAGCCAAGGCTCTCGTTGAAGGCGCCCCGAAGGCCGTCAAGGAAGGCGTCAACAAGGCTGAAGCCGAAGAAATCAAGAAGAAGATCGAGGAAGCCGGCGGCACCGTCGAGCTCAAGTAATCTTTTTCCGGTTCTTCACCGGACGAAAAAGGGAAAGGGCGGCTCCACCGGGGCCGCCCTTTTTCGTTGCAAGTGTTCCACCTCGTCAGAGGCATTGCAATGACGTGACAAGCTGGGCCATGGTCCTGACCGTGTAACCAGATCGCCTTCTTGGGGCACCGATGGCCTACCGTTTCAGAAACAGTGACCGTACAGTGAAGCTGGGGCTGCACCGGATTGCCCGCGAACAGATCGACGGTGCTCTTTCGGCCATCGCCGGCAGGCCTCGCGACAAGGCCATTCACGAGGTGCGGAAGGCCTGCAAGAAGCTGCGCGCGCTGCTCCGGATCGTGCGCTCCGGTTTCCCGGACTATACTTACGAGAACGCGGCGTTCCGCGACATTGCACGCCTGCTGGCCTTCACGCGCGATGCCCGGGTGCTGCTGGATACGTGTGACGTGCTGCTGGCCAGTGTGCCGGAAGACGTCGACCGTGCCAGCATACTCGGTCTGCGTGAGCAATTCGCGGACGAAATGGCGCAGGTCGCGATGGGCGAAGCTGCCGAGGCGCGGCTCGAGCAGGCGCGGGCGTTGCTGGCGATGGTGCGGGAACGGATACCCGGCTGGACGCTCGACGAAGAGGACTGGGACGCGCTTGGCCCCGGACTGGGCCGGGTTCTCCGGCAAGCGGACAAGGCCTGGCGTGCGGCTGCGCGCGAGCCGGATGCCATGCATTTTCATGAACTTCGCAAGCGCATGAAATATCATTGGTATCATACCCGATTGCTGGTGCCGGTCTGGCCCGTGATGATGCAGCCGCGTGCGGCGGAACTGGGCCGCCTTGCCGATCTGCTGGGCCTGCATCACGATCTCTGTGTGCTGGAAGAGCGGCTGGGCGGGTTTGTGCCGGGCACGCGGTATGACAAGTCGGCGGCCACCCTGCGCGGGCTCGCGGCGGACCGGCGCAAGCAGATGGAGCGGGACACCGCTCCCCTTGTCGGACGGCTTCTGGCGCAGGAAGCGGACGCCCTGGTGGATCACTGGCACAGGCTGTGGGACATCTGGCGGACGCAGGGACGGCATTCGGCATGATTTTGGAGATCGAGCGCAAGTTTCTTGTTTCCGGCGACGCCTGGCGTTCGCAGGTGTCCGGTGCCCGGCGCATACGGCAGGCCTATCTTGCGAACGGCGGCACAACGAGCGTGCGCGTCCGGGTGATCGACGGGAGCAGTGCGAAGCTCACCGTCAAGGGTGCAGCGCGGGCCGACGGACCGGCGCTGTCACGTCCTGAATTCGAATATGCCATTCCCGTCGCGGATGCGCTGGCGATGATGGAGATGCGCAACGGCCGGATCGTCGAGAAGACTCGCTATCTGGTGCCCGCAGGAGCCGGGCGGACCTGGGAAGTGGACGTCTTTACCGGCGCTCTGGAAGGCCTTGTCCTCGCGGAGATCGAACTGGAACGTCCGGATGAGGAGGTTGCGCTGCCCGATTGGCTGGGTCGGGAAGTGACCGGCGATCCGCGGTACGGCAATATGGCGCTCGCTCTGGAGGCCTGACCAGCCCGGCCGGCATCAGGCGAGGCGGCGTTGCGGTGCCCCGGTTTCGACCAGCGCGGCAATCTGGCTGGCCGGCATCGGGGCGCCGGTCAGAAACCCCTGGAATTTGGTGCAACCGGCCCTTGTCAGCAGTTGTCGTTGTTCCTCTGTCTCCACACCTTCGGCAATGACGCCGAGATTGAAGGACTTGGCCAGCCTTACGATCGCACTCACAAGGGCGTTGACTTCTTCGCTCTTGCCAAGGTCGCATACGAAGCTGCGGTCGATCTTGATCTTGTCGACGCGGAAGCGGTGGAGCAGGCTGAGGCTGGAATACCCGGTTCCGAAATCGTCAAGAACGATGGAAAAGCCAAGCCGCCGCAAAATGTCGAAGTTTTCCGCTGTTGCTGGCCCGTCGCCCAGCAGCGCGGTTTCAGTCAGTTCTATTTCGTAGCGGGAGGGATCGATTCCGGTTCTCGCCGCCAGCTGCATGACCTGCGCTGCATAGCCCGGTGTGCGCATCTGTATGGCCGAGACGTTGATCGCCACGCGCACGTGTTGCCAATCTGCGGTTTCCTCAAAGACGCGGCGCATCACCAATTTGCCGATCGCCATGATCAGCCCGGCTTCCTCCGCCAGTGGAATGAATGTCGCCGGTGAGATTTCGCCGAGCTCCGGATGAGACCAGCGCAGCAACGCTTCCACCGCGGGGACATTTCCTTCCGCAGTGACCTGGGGCTGATAGACCATGTGGAAGGTGTCGTTCGTCAGCGATGCGCGAAGGCTATGCTCGAGAGCCCGGCGGGTCCGGAAGGCGTCCTCCATTCCGGGTTCGAAGAAAGTCACGCGGCCTTTGCCGCTGGCCTTTGACTGGTACAGCGCCAGGTCGGCTCGTCGCAGGATGACGGATGGGTCGGTCCCGCTCTCCTCGACCAGTACGCCACCGATCGAACAGCCGACATCGATCTTGCCATATTCGCCCTGTACGGGCTGCATGATCGTGTCCAGGCAGCGGCAGGCCAGTTCCTCGGCTGCCTGGCGGTCCTCCACCGGACAGGCCAGAATGAACTCGTCGCCGCCGAGCCTGGCTATGAGCGCGTTGCCGGTTGCCGCAGATGCAGCCTGCAGGCGCTCGGCCAGCGTTTTCAGCAGGCGGTCGCCCGCCGGATGGCCCAGAGTGTCGTTCACTTCCTTGAAGCGATCCAGATCGACGGCCAGCACGGCCAGTCTGGGTTCGCTGCCGCCGGCCGAGGCCAGCAGCCGGGGCAGCCGTTCGAACAACAGCGCGCGGTTGGGCACACCAGTGAGCTGATCATGGTAACCCAGATGCTTGGCCTGCTCCTCGCTGAGGATCAGTTCATCGACGATCATCCCGCAACGCCGGATGAGGACCCACCCGGCAAAGGCCAGAAGCACAAGCGCCGCCAGCAAGGGCCACTTGAGCTGTTCAAGCAGCAGAACGCCCGGCCGCCGCGGTGTCCAGGCCAGTGCCGCGATTTCGGTGCCGGAAGAAGACCTCAGCCGGAAATGGGCTTTGCCCGACAACAGGCTGAAAGCCTGCCCATCATGGACGCTTAAATCGGTTGGCACGATTTCCAGATCGTCGACAAGATAGCGCGACGCGAACGTGCGCAGCATCGGCTGGTCAATCGGCATTGCCGTAACGGCTACTGGCGCCCGGGGGCCTTTGGGCAGAATTCGCCCGAAGTCCGGCTGGATCAGGGTTGCGATCATGATGTAGACCGTGTCCCCGATCCGGACGAGTCCGCTGGACTGGATGGGTTTGGTAACGGTCTCTCCGGCGACAGCCACCCGTGTGATCGGCGGGCGGGCGGCTTCGGCCTTGCGGACCGGCACAAGCAGCCCGGCGGTGATGCCTGCGAATGGCCGGAATGCCCGCGTGCTGGCATGTTTGCCGTTCACGGAAGCATATATGACGCGGTTCGCACCATCGACGAAGAAGGTGTGTGTGACGCCGTTGAAGGTGTACAACTGCGAGCCGAAATTGGCATCGGCGAATTTGGTGTCAAAGCGGTGGTCCAGCTTTTCGATCGCGTCATCCCAGTCTGACTGGGGCACGAGAGCTTTTTCGTACTGTTCGACCAGCCGCTGGAAGCCTTGTTCCACCATGTTCTCTTCGCGCTGCGAAGCGGTCCAGTCGAAGCATACGATAAGGAACGCGGCGAGCAGGATGAGCAGAACAAGTGTACCGAACGTCATGCTGGCGACGGGCACCAGCAAGCGGCGGCGGTGTGTCCTCCCTGCAATGTCAGGCTTGACGTTCAAAAGGACCGGACCCTGCTTTTATCCCAGTCTGCAGGCAGACTGCGGTAGCCTTCCGGTCTAGCGGGATGTGGCTAAGGAAACGCTAAGGTCTGCAACGGACGAACACGGTTCTGGAGGTAACGAAACGTCCAGAATCAGGCGGGTTCGATCTCGATGGGCACGGCGCTGTAGAGCGCCATGCCGCCCAGCGGGTCCATGTCGTGCGTGCTGGTCAGGTTGTTGACGTTGGCGTCGCGGTGGCCGTGCGGGATCGAGCAGACGCCCGGCCGCATCGTCGGATCGAGTTTCGCGGTCACCGTGATTTCGCCAGACTTGTTGGATACGCGGACCTGTTGCCCGTCGGCGATGCCGTGTTCAGCAGCGGTGTCGGGGTGGATCAGGCAATCGGCTATCTCGCCGAGGAAGCCCATCTGGCCGTTGAACTTCCTGCGCTGGCGGCGCGAGGTGTAGACCAGTGGCTTCGGCTTGCCGAGTTGCGCCTCGTCCTCCGTGCGGAACTGCCGCCATTGTGCTTCCAGCTCGTCCGGCACGAGTTCCCAGCCGCCATTGCGTTCGAAGAACCGGTCGACCCACGGCGCGGGCAGTTCGCGCGGGAATTCGACCACGCGCTTTTCCTTGAGTTCCTCCCACGAACAGCGGGCATGGGTGAGCAGCATCGACTGCATCAGCTCGTCGTTTTCGTCGCTGTGTTCGGTGGGCACGTGGTTGGGCAGCGGCAGATCGGCGCGGCGCATGAACTGCGAAATTACCCACCAGGCGGAGCGCCGCTCGCCCTGCGGTTTGACCAGCGCCGGAGCGTACTGGAGGTTCACGCTCCAGTTGAGCGTGTCCCAGCGGGTGAACTCGTTGCGCTCCACGGTGTTCTTGGTGGGCAGGATGTGCGTGCAGTATTCGCTGAGCTCGTTGTGGGTGATCTCAGTGCTGACCAGCAGGTCGAGCTTGGGGAGCGCGGCGTGCAACGCGTTCGTATCGGGGAATGAGCGGAACAGGTGGCCGCCGAAATTGAACAGCGCGTGCATGTAGCCCTGCTCGATCTCCTGCGGCAGCACCGCGCAGGGCCAGTCACCAAGGATGCCCTTCACGTCCGGCCGTACGTGTGAGCCGGGGGTGAAGGCGCTTTCCAGCAAGGGCAAGTGGTCCACGAACTGGTCGAACGGGAAAATCGCGCCGGGATGGATCCACAAGCCGCCCTTCACGTTCATCGATCCGGTCAGGATCATGATCAGCCAGGCGAACCAGACTGTCAGGTTGCCGCCGGGTGACATGCCGGTTCCGGTGCCGGTCTCGATCGCCACGATTTTGCGGCGGCGGATCGCATCGAGCAGGTCCTGCAGCTGTTCCTCGGGCACGCCTGCGATTTCTGCGGCCTTTGCGCGGTCATAGTCCGCCAGCAGACCGCGCAGCCGGTCGAGGTTCTTCACCGGCTGGCGCGGATCGAGGGGGCCGTCGGCGAGGATCTCGCGCACGACCCAGGCGAGCACCGCATAGTCGCGGCCGGGATAGGCGGCGATGTGGCCTTTCGCGAAATCGGCGGTCTCGGTGCGGACCGGGTCGATCACCCAGACTTCACCCCCGCGCTTGTTGATCGCCTTCAGCCAGTTGCCCGGCTTGAACATGCCGGTGTTGTGCGCGTGGCTGACCATCGGGTTTGTGCCGACGTAAAGCACCATCTGGCAGTTGTCGTAATCGGTCTTGGGATTGATGCCGTAGAACTTCGCCATGGCGCCAGCGATCATCACCTTGGCAGTGGTGTCGTTGGTCAGCGGAGTGAACTTGGGTGGGGTTCCCAACGCGGCGTAGAACGCCTCTTCCATGGAATAGCCGGCCGAATCGAGCCCGAGCCCGCTGCCGAAATACATGCCCACCGAATCCGGCCCATGCGCGTCGATCACCTTGCGCAGTCGCGCGCCGATATCGTCTAGCGCCTCGTCCCACGAGACTTCGACGAGCTTGCCGTTCTTGCGCATGAGCGGGTTCGTGATGGCGTTGTCGAGGTGATGGAGCTGGCCGGTGGCGCGGCCCTTGGGGCAGCTGTAGCCCTGCGTGATCGGGTGCCGGGTGTCGGCCTTGACCTTGAGGATCTTCTCGTCGTTGGCGACTTCGGCGACGAGGCCGCAGCTGGTCATACAGACCTTGCAGTATGTTCGCTTCAGCTCGACGCGGTCGCCCTCTTCGAGTGGGATCGGAACGGGCTGCGCTTCAATGCTGCCAAATTCGCTCGACCGGGTTGCCATGGTCCTTGCCTCTCCTCTGCACCCCGGTCCGGATCGTGGCCGGACCATAAGTGTACACTTGTACCAATTATCACGAGGGCCGGGCGCGAGGCAAGCGGGGCTTATCCTGCGGGCGCGTCACCCTCATCGACAATCGCCTGCAGCGACCGGGCGAACCAGCGCACCGTCTCGGATGGCACGTCGCCGGTGCGTAAGTGCCGGGTCTGGATGGTGAAGCCGTTCATCAGGGCGAGCATCGCGAGTGCCCGCGTTTCCGCTTCGGGCGGGCCGAGCCATTCCGCGAGCGAGCGCAAAACGATCTGCTGCGTCACTTTCTGTGCGATGGCGCGCGACTCCGGGTCGGCGATCGCCAGCACCATCATTGCCGGGATGCGGGCTTCCTCGTCGCCGATTACCAGACGGGCCATTTCCTCGCCGAAATTTTCCTTGGACCGCACAAAGAACCCTTGCGCATAGAGCGCGCGGACCAATGATTCCTCGAACAGTGTGGCCTTGGTGCCGAAGTAGCGCACCACGAGAGAGGTGGCCACGCCAGCGCGCTCCGCCACCTCGCGAATGCCGGTCTTTGCGTATCCCTGCGAGGAGTACAGCTCGAACGCGGCCTCGAGTATTCGCGCCTGCGTCTTTGCGGGGTTCCGCCGCCTGGGTTCGCGCTTTTCGTCCATGGCCAAGGCTTAAGAGGCCGTGCCCACCCCGGCAAGTTCGCATGGGTGGCGGATCAACTGCCGTATCTCCCTTTGCGCCGGGCGCGAATCCGCCTAAAGCCCCGCGCATGAGCGAAACCGTTTCCTTCGGCTATGAAGAGGTCGACGCCGGCGAAAAGGAGCAGCGCGTCGGCGCGGTCTTCTCCTCCGTCGCGCGCAAGTACGACGTGATGAACGATGCCATGTCGGCCGGCATGCACCGTCTGTGGAAGGACAAGTTCGTGCGCCGGGTGAAGCCGCGCGAGGGCGAGCAGATCCTCGACATGGCGGGCGGGACCGGTGACATCGCTTTTCGCATGGAAAAGCACGGCGCATCGATCACGGTGTCGGACATCAATCAGGACATGCTCGACGTCGGCATCGAACGCGCGATGGAGCGGGGCATCGATGGTCTCGTCTGGTCGCGCCAGAATGCCGAGGAGCTGAGCTTTCCGGCCCGTTTCTTCGATGCCTATACGATCGCTTTCGGCATCCGTAACGTCACGCATATCGACAAGGCGCTGGCCGAGGCGTTTCGCGTGCTGAAGTATGGCGGGCGCTTCTTCTGCCTCGAATTTTCGACCACTGAATGGCCGGGCTTCAAGGAAGTCTACGACAGCTATTCGCACAAGCTGGTGCCGAAGATCGGCCAGATGATCGCCGGCGACGCGGACTCCTATCGCTACCTGATCGAATCGATCCGCCGCTTTCCGCCGATGCCCGAATTCGAGGCGATGATCCGCAATGCCGGGTTCAGGCACACGAAAGTCGAGCCGATCATGGGCGGACTGGTGGCGATTCACTCGGGCTGGAAGGTCTGAGCTACTCGTCGTGACGCGGCCCATCACTCATATCGCCCGGCTCGTGAAATGGGGCCGTGTGCTGGCGCGGCACGGCGCCCTGCGCGGCATCGAGAATGACCGTAATGCACCGGCACCGGTCAAGCGGCTGTGCCGGATCGCCCGGTTCGGCGCGCGGCAGGGGGCGGAACCCGATTATGCCGGCGCGTTTCAGGAGATCGGCCCGGCGGCGATCAAGCTTGGGCAGGCGCTGGCGACCCGGCCCGACCTTGTCGGCGAAGGCCCTGCGCGCAACTTGCTGACCTTGCAGGACAGCCTGCCGCCGGTTCCTTTTGCGCAGATCCGCGCCGTGATCGAGGACAGCTTCGGCAAGCCGATCGAAGCGCTGTTCGAAAGCATCGAGGAGCAGCCCATCGGCGCGGCCTCGATCGCCCAGGTCCACCGCGCGGTGACGACGGACGGAAAGCAGGTCGCCGTCAAGGTGCTGCGACCGCGCATTCGCGAGACGTTCGCGCGCGATGTCGAGACCTACGAGTGGGCGGCGGCTCACCTCGAAGTGCTGGGCGGCGAGGCGCAGCGCCTGCGCCCGCGCGCGGTGGTCGACAATCTTAAGCGCTGGACCTTGCGCGAGCTCGATCTGCGGCGCGAGGCCGCTTCCGCTTCGGAACTGGCCGAGGCGATGAAGGGCATTCACGGTTACCACGTTCCCGGCATCGACTGGGACCGCACTACCGGCTCCGTGCTCACCGTCGAATGGGTCGACGGGGTCAAGATGAGCGACCTCGATGCCCTGCGCGCGGCGGGGCACGACCTGTCGGCGCTCGCCCGCAAGCTGGTGCTGACGTTCCTGACACAGGCGATCTCGAGCGGCTTCTTTCATGCCGACATGCACCAGGGCAACCTGTTCGTGCAGGCCGACGGCACCATCGTCGCCATCGATTTCGGCATCATGGGCCGGATCAACCGGCAGGCGCGGCTGTGGCTGGCTGAGATCCTCTATGGCCTTACCACGGGCAACTACCGCCGCGTGGCCGAGATCCATTTCGAGGCGCAGTACGTGCCGAGCTATCACAACCTCGACGAGTTCGCGACGGCGTTGCGCGCGGTGGGCGAACCGATGCGGGGCAAGCCGGTGTCGGAACTGTCGGTCGGCCAGATGCTCGACGGGCTGTTCGCGATCACCCGCGATTTCGACATGCAGGTGCAGCCGCACCTGCTGCTGCTGCAGAAGACCATGGTCATGGTCGAAGGGCTGGCGACCGCGCTCGATCCGGACATCAACATGTGGGATGTCGCGAGCCCCTTCGTGAAGGACTGGATCCGCGACGAACTCGGCCCGGAAGCGATGATCGTCGACCGGCTGCGCGAGGATATCGGCACGCTGGCTCGCCTGCCCGCGCTGGTGCGGCGGATCGAGGAGAAGTTCCCGCCGAAGGGCGGCGCGCCGGAGCAGGCGCCGTTGCCCGATATTGACCTGATTCTCGGTCTCGGCGGTCCGCGTAAACGTCAAAGTAACCACTGGGTGGGTTATGGTGCAGCAGCAATCCTGGGGGGTGCTGTCGCATGGGCGTTCACGTACTGGAGTTTCCTGAGTTAGCGGAAGGGGGCGCGGCAACCGCGCCTGCCGCCGAGGTGGAAACCGGACGGTTCGCTCACTGGACTCCCGGTCTCGCCCGCGCTGTGCTGGCCGCGCTTGTACTGCTGTTGCTGGCATCGGCGGTTGTTCCGGTCGCCAAATCCGGCAGCCGCTCACCTTGGCAAGGGCCTGTCGAAGGACCTGTTTCCACCGCAGCCAATGCCGGGATTCCGGCCAAGCCCTATGACGAGGACATCGCGCTCTACGAAGAGGCGATCGACCGCATCGCGCATGGGGCGAACTATTACGATTTCATCGTGCCCGCGCAGCGCGCGCGCGATTATCCGGTCAACCCCGGGCTTGCCGTGCGCCTTCCAACGCTGGCCTATCTCGACGCCTGGCTTGGCACTCCCGGCCAGATCGCGGCGGCGCTGGCGCTGATGCTGGGCATTGTCGCGGCCTGGTGGCGACGGTTCGGGGAGGAGGGTGTCGCTCCGCGCCTGCGCCGCGTCGCGACGGCAATGGTCTTCGTCGCAGCGTCGCTGGGACTCAACCGTCATTATTTTCCCTTGCATGAGTTGTGGGCGGGCGGGCTGATCGCGCTTTCGTTCGGCCTGCACCGTATCGGCTCGAACGGACAGGACGGGCGCTGGGCGGGCGCGTTCTGCGCGGCAGCGCTGGCGCTGGCCATTCGCGAGCATACCCTGCCCTTCGTGCTGCTCATGGCGGCCACGGCGCTATGGTATCGCAACTGGCGCGAAGCGGCGGCGTGGTCGGCGCTGGTGGCTGTGTTCTTTGCGGCGATGGCGGTGCATCTCTCGCTGATTGCGCGTGATGTGCTGCCCTCCGATCCGCATTCCGCGTCCTGGCTGGTGTTGCGCGGCCTGCCGGGCTGGCTCGCTAATGTCGTCCAATCGAGCAACTTGCGCTGGCTGCCCCATTTTCTCGCCGGTCCCGCCGTGGTGCTGATAACGTTCGGCTGGCTCGGGATGAAGGGGCCGGGCGGTCTGTTCGGGTTCCTGCTGAGCGCGGGCTATGGCGTGGCCTTCATGCTCGCCGGGCGCTGGGACAATTTCTACTGGGGCGCGATGATAGCCCCGGCCATGTTCGCGGGCATCGTATTTGCGCCTCGCGCGCTTTCGGAACTGGCGTTTGCGGTACGATTGCCGGTTCGCTCGCCGGTTGCTGCCGTAAATTAATTGCGTGACCATGCCTGCTGTTGCACAAGCCTCGAACATGAGTGGACCTCGCATTCTTCTGGTCGTGGGTGGCGGCATTGCTGCCTACAAGGCCTGTGAACTCGTCCGGACCATCCGCAAGGAAGGGGGGGAGGTCACGTGCGTGGTGACCGAGGGGGGCACCAGGTTCGTCACCCCCATGGCGCTTGCCGCGCTGTCCGAAAATCCTGTCTATACCACCCTGTGGGACCTCAAGAACGAGGCCGAGATGGGCCATATCCAGCTCAGCCGTCAGGCAGATCTGGTGGTGGTCTGCCCGGCAACGGCGGATCTTCTGGCCAAGATGGCGTCGGGCATTGCCGACGATCTGGCGACGACGATGCTGCTGGCGACCGACAAGCCGGTGATGGCCGTGCCGGCGATGAACGTGCGTATGTGGCAGCACGCAGCGACCATGCGCAACGTGCAGGTGCTGCGCGATGCCGGTGTCGACGTGATTGAACCCGACGAGGGCACCATGGCCTGCGGCGAGTTCGGTCCCGGCCGCCTGCCCGATCCCGTCGCCATCTGGCAGCGCATTGCCTGGGTGCTGGGCATCGGGCCGGTAGAAGTGGCACCGCTTCCGGGGAGCGCGCCGGAGCCCGAACCGTATCCGGGGCTTCCGCACACCCGCCGTCTGCCGGAACCAGAGCCCCGTCCGGAGGCGTGGCAGCCGCAGTTCCAGGAGCCGGATCCCGAACCGGCCGCGCCCGAAGGCATGGGAATGGGCGGTCTTTCCGGCTCGATGATCTCGCGCGGGCTGCAACGCGCGAAGAAGGCGATCACGTTCGGGCATGACGATCCGGCTGCCCTGTCTCAGCAGCAGGATGCGCCTGCTCCCGCGGGATCGCTGCTGATTGCGAAAAAGGGGGGGGCCCGTGGTGCGCCGCCCACCGATCCGGCCGCGATCAACCATCAGGTCTCGCGCCACGCCGAGGCGGTCACGCCGGAACCATATGGACATGTCCCGGCCGGTACCGTGCCCGTGGATGGACCGCTGGCCGGGCGCCATGTGCTGGTGACCGCCGGTCCTACCTGGGAGCCGATCGATCCGGTGCGCTACATCGCCAATCGCTCATCCGGCAAGCAGGGTTTCGCGATTGCCGCAGCCGCTGCGCAGGCTGGCGCGCGGGTCACCTTGGTGGCCGGGCCGGTCCACCTGCCGACGCCTCCGGGCGTGGAACGGGTCGACGTCGAAAGTGCGCTCCAGATGGCGGAGGCGGTGAAGCGCGCATTGCCGGCGGATATCGCCGTGATGGTGGCGGCCGTGGCCGACTGGCGCACGGCCAGCATCGCCAGGGAAAAAATCAAGAAGCGCGGCTCGGCTCCGCCCGCGCTTTTGCTTACCGAGAATCCCGACATTCTCGCCACGGTCGCGTCCCGGCCCGACCGGCCACCGCTGCTGATCGGCTTTGCCGCCGAGACCGAGCACGTGGTCGCCCATGCCAAGGAAAAGCGCAAGCGCAAGGGCGCCGACTGGATCATTGCCAACGATGTTTCGGGTGATGTCATGGGCGGCGATGCCAATGCGGTCCACATCGTGCGCGGCGACGACGTGATCTCACTTCCCGAAATGCCCAAGGAGGATGTCGCGCGCATCCTCGTCGAAAGGATGGCCGATGCATTCGCCCGTTGAAGTCCCGGTCCCGATCAAGGTCCTGCCCCACGGCGAGGGGCTTGCCCTACCTGTCTATGCGACCGAAGGCGCGGCGGGCATGGACGTGGTCTCGGCCGAGGATGTGACGATTGCCCCCGGCGCGCGTCATGCCGTGGCGACCGGGCTGGCCGTGGCGATTCCCTATGGTTTCGAAATCCAGGTCCGCCCACGTTCGGGCCTTGCGCTCAAGCACGGCATCACCGTGCCCAATACGCCGGGAACGATCGATTCGGACTATCGCGGCGAGTTGAAAGTCATCCTCATCAACCACGGAGCGGAGGCCTTCGATATCCGCCGGGGGGATCGCGTGGCGCAGCTTGTGCTGGCGCCGGTGACGCGCGCCAGCTGGCTGCCGGTCGAGGAACTGGACGAGACGGCGCGTGGCGAGGGTGGCTTCGGTTCGACCGGCGGCGTGGTTTCGCTCGGGAGCTGAGCCTGCGTCTCAGTCGTCGTGCTTGCCTTTTCGGTGCTTGCGCCGCCGCAGGCCCCACCATCCTGCACCCCCCAGTCCGCCCACGACCATCACGGCCTTCGCCAGCAGTGAGAATGTGGAAGAGAGCGCCCCTACGGTCACGCCCCAGAAGAGCTGTGACAGGATGGCCATGAAGGTGTTCAAAAGCGGCTAGCCCCCGTTACCGGCGTAAGAAGGGGCGGTACGAGAAAGGGCGGGCCCGTGCGATCTCTCGCCGGACCCGCCCCTCGGTGTCTCCCTCTCTTTCGCAGGAGGGGAGCCAGTCACGTCACTTCTTTTCCGGTGCCACGGTAATGCGCACGGTCTCACCCGAGTTCCCGGGGAATCCGGTGAACATCGATTCGACAAGGTTGGGAACCAGATACTGCAGGCGGTTTGAGGTGGAGACCGCCTCGGCCTTGCCTTCGAAGACGCGCTCGCCGTCTGCCGCGCGGTCGATCTTGAGCGAAATGCCGCTGGTGTAGACAGTGTAGCTATCGATGCCGTTGTCGAAGAACGGATCGTACCAGCCGTAGTTCCAGGGACCACCCCAAGGCCCGAAACGGCTCGGGCGGTAGAAGCCATAGGGGTTGTAACCGTACCATGGGCCCCAGTAAGGCGACATGGCGCTGGTGGTGCGCACGCGCTCGCGGCCATTGTCGACGCCGTAGTCGAACCGCACGATCAGGCTGGCCTTGGCCGGGTCTTCGACAGGGGTGTAGCCAAGCTTTGCCAGACGGTCCTGCACAAGGCCGGCATATTGCGCGAACTCAAGTCCGCCCGAGAGCTTGGGATCTTCGGCGACCACGGCGAAAGTCTGGCCGGCCGGGGCGGGAAGCTGAGACTGGAAGCGCGAAACGTCGGCCTTGAACGGCGCGGCGCATGCGGCGAGGGCCATGAGCAGCATGGCGGCGGCGGCAAGCCGGAGCCTGCCGAAATACGCGTTCGAATGGTCTTTGTTCATTAATTCGCTCCACGAACTTGAAGGGGCCCGTCACCCTCCCGGCGCTGACCTTCGATTGCTGGCGATACTGCCGTAATTTCAACGTCCTGAATAGCGGTTGAATGGTGGACAGTGTGCGATCGGCTGATGGGCCGGTTCACCCGCGAGTCAGAACGGTGCCATGGCTTGAACGGCTGCCTCCAATGTAGGAAACATGCAGGCCATGACGAGTCCTGTCCCCATCCTATCCGTGCAGTGCGGTAAGGTCCGAAGCTTTCAGGGGCCTGACAACCCCAGTGCAATTGCCAAATCCCCGGCAGAGGGGCCTGTGCGCGTGCATCGTCTTGGTCTCGACGGCGACGAGCAGGCGGACCTGCGGGTGCACGGAGGCCCGGACAAGGCGATACACCATTATCCGCACGATCATTATGCGTTCTGGCGCGGCGTGCTCGGCGAGCATCCGCTGCTCGCGCAATACGGCGCCTTCGGTGAGAACATTGCGACTGAGGGCATGACCGAAGAGACCGTGTGCCTGGGCGACCGCTACCGGCTCGGCAGCGCGCTGGTCGAGGTCAGCCAGGGCCGCCAGCCCTGCTGGAAACTCGATCACCGCTTTGACGGCCAGCCGGTCAATGCGCGCATGGTGAAGGCTCGCATCGCAGGCTGGTACTATCGCGTGCTGGAAGAAGGCGCGGTCGCAGCAGGAGACACGATCGCACTGATCGACCGTCCCCACGCACAATGGACGATTGCACGCGCGTTCGGCCTGCTGATCGCCGGAGACCACAAGCGCGACCGTGAGGGGCTGGAGGCGCTGGGTGAAGTCGCAATGCTGGCGGAACCCTGGGCGAAACGCCGCGAGCAGCTGCTGGGAACCTAGTCCGGCAAAGTGCCATCGAATCTGCGCAGTACGCGGATCAAAAGCCGCTCACCCTGAGCTTGTCGAAGGGGGGGAAGCCAGCGCCGTGCCAGCGTCCTTCGACAGGCTCAGGACGAGCGGATCGGGGTTTTGGACCGGGCGTTTGGTGGGGCGTTCAGCCCCGCACCAGCCCCAGCGCGTCGTAGGTCTTTTCCAGCGTCGGGATCGCCAGCGCCCGTGCCTTTTCCGCGCCCTTGCGCAGGATTGCATCGAGGGCCTCGCGGTCCTGGCGCAGTTCGAGGAAGCGCGCGTTGATCGGCGCGAGCTGCTCGACCAGCAGCTCGCCCAGCGCAGGCTTGAACTTGCCGAAGCCTTCGCCGCCGAACTGTGCGAGCACGTCATCGATACTCATGCCCGCCATAACCGCGTAGATACCGACGAGGTTGGCGGCTTCGGGGCGGCCTTCCAGCCCGGCCTTGTCGCCCGGGAGCGGTTCGGGGTCGGTTCTGGCCTTCTTAATCTTCTGCATGATTGTGTCGGCATCGTCGGTCATGTTGATGCGACTCATGTCCGAGGGATCGGACTTGCTCATCTTCGACGAACCGTCACGCAGGCTCATGATGCGTGCCGCTTCGGGCGGGATAAAGGGATCGGGCAACGTGAACAGCGGCGCGTCCTCGGGGCAGAAGTCGTTGTTGAACTTCTGTGCGATGTCGCGCGCCAGCTCGAGGTGCTGCTTCTGGTCCTCGCCCACCGGCACGTGAGTGGCCTGATAGATCAGCACGTCGGCGGCCTGGAGCACCGGGTAGGTGAACAGCGCGACCGACTGGCCCTCGCGGTTCTTGCCGGCCTTGTCCTTCCACTGCGTCATGCGGTTCAGCCAGCCCATTCGGGCGGTGCCGTTGAGCAGCCATTGCATCTCGGAATGCTGGGGAACCTGCGCCTGATTGAACAGCACCGAGCGGTCCGGATCGACGCCGCAGGCGACCAGTGCGGCCACCATCTCGCGGGTGTTGGCGGCAAGATCTGCCGGGACGTGCGGCATCGAGATCGCGTGGAGGTCGGCAAGGAAGTACAGGCATTCACCGCCCGTGGCGGCGGCATCCTCCTGCATCGCCACCCAGTTGCGGATGGCACCGAGATAGTTGCCGAGGTGCAGGTTGCCGGTGGGCTGAATGCCCGAAACGATACGCATGGGTGCGTCCTTCATGAAACTTGGGAAAATATCACGGGAACCGACCGGTCAGAACGAACGGAAAAGGGGACAGGTCAGCGGGCGGCGCAGCGCCATCGCCAAGCCGCCCGGCCGGGACAACGGCCATGATTCCTGAGGGGCAAGAAAGCCTGCATGGGGCGGGCCCTTAGCATAAATCCGCGCGTTTGGAAGCCTTACGAGGCTTGCTTCGGACGGCGCCGCCGCAGCTGGGCCAGCAGATCCTTGTCGAGCGCGCCGGTCACATAGGCGACGCCGAAGAACACGAACAGCCCGGCACCGCACAGCGCCCCCAGTGACCAGATCTTCTCGATCACGTTGCCGCCGTAGCGGCTTGCCATGAGCGGCATCAGCGAAATCAGCACGGCACTCATTGCAGCCGTGGCGATCAACTGGCGCCCGATCCGTCCGCCGAGCTTGCCGGTGAAGTGAAACCACCCGCGGATCTGCAGGATCGTGTAGAGCGTCAGCACGTTCAGCGTCGAGGTGAACGCGGTTGCCGCCGCGAGCCCGACAATGCCGAAACGCGGCACGACCAGGATGTTCACGCCGATGTTCACGATGAGTGCCCCGGCCGAGACCCATACCGGGGTGCGCGTATCCTCGCGGCTGAAGAAGGCGGGCTGGAACACCTTGACCAGCACATAACTGGGCAGGCCGGCTACGAGCGCGATCACGATGTCCGCCATGATCGCGCCGTTTGCCTGCGTCATCTTGCCGCCGACGAAGAAGGCGGTGACGAAGGCAGGCGCGCAGATCGCGAGAGCAGCGGCAGCGGGGAGGGTGAGCAGTGTCGCCATCTCCACGGCGTTTGTCTGCAGGCGCTGCGCCTCGCGGGCATCGCCGGTCTGGATATGGCGCGCCAGCATCGGCAGGATCGCGGTGCCCAGGGCAATGCCGACAATGCCGAGCGGCATCTGGTTGAGCCGGTCCGCATACTTCAGCAGCGTCAACGAACCCTGCGCCAGCGAGGTGGCGAAGAAGGTGTCGACGAACTGGCTGATCTGGTAGACGCCCGCGCCGAAGGTGGCCGGCAGGATCAGCATGGCGAGCCGCTTCACCTCGGGTGTGAAATGCGGGGCAGTGATCTTCAACCGTACCCCCGCCTTGCGCGTTGCCCATGCCATGTAAAGGAGCTGGGTGAGGCCCGCAGCGGCCACCGCGATGGCCTGGACCCAGGCCACGGTCACATCGGTGCCACCTGCTTCGCGCATGAAGTAGCCGGTCACGATACCGGTAATCAGCACCACATTGAGCAGCACTGGCACAAAGGCGCCGGGCGCGAATTTTGAATGGGCGTTGAGCAGGCCCGAGAGCATCGCGACGAGGCTGACGAGCCCCAGATAGGGGAAAGTGATGCGGGAGAGCGTGACCGCCAGTTCGAACTTGCCGGGAACCGACTGGTATTCGCTTGCGAGCAGCCAGACGATGCCGGGCATCACCAGCATGGCCAGCGCTGAAAACCCCAGAAGGACCCAGATGAAGACAGCGAGCACGTCGCTGGCGAACTTGTCGGCGGCGTTCTCGCCACCTTCGCCCGCCAGCGTGCGCGTGTACATCGGCACGAAGGCCACCGAGAATGCGCCTTCGGCAAACAGCCGCCGGAAGGTGTTGGGCAGCACGAAGGCGAGCTGGAATGCATCCGCCGCCATCCCCGCACCGAGCACACGCGCGACAAGCATGTCGCGCACGAAACCGAACACGCGGCTGAGCGCGGTCAGCCCGCCGATCGTGCCGACGTTGCGAACCAGGCTCATCGCTGAAGGCCCTTCATGGCCGGTGTGGCTTTGGTGTCAGCGGGCGGTCAGGCGTTGCCGGCCGGTTCGCCCTGCGCGGCATCAGCCTGTTGCTGGGCCTGAGCCTGAAGCTGCTGAACGTAAAGGCCGTTGAAGTCGATCGGCTCGAGCATCAGCGGGGAGAAACCTGCATCGCGCACGGCGTCGGCAATGACCCGGCGAGCAAACGGGAACAGGATGCGCGGCGCTTCGGCGAACAGGAACGCGTGGCTCTGGCTTTCATCGAGATTGCGCATGCCTACCAGCGCGCAATAGCTCAGGTCGACGACGAATGCGGTGCCCGATTCGGACTTCGACGAACAGGTGATCTTCAGCTCCACCTCGTGCATCTCAGCGTCGATCGCGCGTGCGCCGATGTTGAATTGCACGTCGATCTGCGGCTGGTCCTGCCAGGAAAAGCTCTGCGGCGCGTTCGGGTTTTCGACCGAGAGGTCCTTGACGTACTGGGTGACGATGCCGGCGGCCGGGCCGGTGTCGGCGCCATTGCCCAGGTTGAGATCGGAGATGACGTTGCCTTCGTCGGCCATTGGTATGCTTTCCCGCAAAGAATTCTGTGTCAGCGGGCGCGCCTAGAACATTTTGCGGCCGCGTGGAACACCCACCGGGGGAAAATATGAGTCAGAGGGGCTCTCTTCGCGGGGCACGGGGGCAAGGTATTGCCAAAAAATGCCCTGATCTGCCCGCTCACGCGTTGTTCATTTGTAAACTGTACCTATCTCAGGCTATGCTGAAACGCTGCAGCACGACTCTTCATCCGAGTGCCTGTGCATGCAGACGAAAGGGATAAAAAGGGACGTGACACCGGAAATAGTGATCCTGGCCATGATTGCAGCATTCCTTGGGCTGCGGCTTTACTCCGTGCTGGGACGTCGTGCCGAGCATGAGGAAGAGCCTATCCCGGGACGCTTCGAAGGCCGTCAGGACCGTCCCGGAAGTGCGCGTGTTCCCGCCCAGCCCAAGGCTGATACCAAGGCCGAAGACCGCGCTCGCGCTGAACAGGCTTCGCGTCCGCGTGAAATGCCGCTGGCCCCGCCGAGTGCCGAGCGCGGGCTGGCCGAAATTGCCAATGCCGACCGACGCTTCGACGCTTTTGCCTTCATTGAAGGGGCGCGTGGCGCCTATCGCATGATTCTCGAAGCCTTCTGGAAGGGCGACAAGTCCGAACTGCGCCACTTGTGCGACGATGACGTTTATACGAGCTTCGCCGGTGCGATTGACGCACGCAACGAAGCGGGTGAGACGCTGGACAACCGGCTGGTGCGGATCGAGGAATGCTCGGTGGTGTCCGCTGGTGTCGATGGCGGTTTCGCCCGGATCACCCTGCGCTTTCGTGCTGACATTGCCGCCGTCACCCGCAACGCCGAAGGCGAAGTGGTTGCCGGTTCGCTCGACGACGCGGTCGAGGCGGTCGATGTCTGGACCTTCGCCCGCGCGCTCAATTCGCCCGATCCTGACTGGCTGCTCGACGAGACCGACCAGGGCTGAGCCCTGTCCGGCGCCGGGCGTGCCGCTCCACAGGAGAGGGAATTTGCGGGGAGGGCGCGTGCTGGCAGTGCAGAGCACGGGCAGGCTGATTCGCCAGCTTGGTGCGCTCTCGTTTGTGACCATGCTGGCATCTTGCGCAAGTGTCATTCCCCATGCGCCGCAGCCGGGTTTGCCGCCAGCGGAGACCGCCGTCGCGCTCGGTGTTCGGGCCGGTCCATCAGTTTCCGACCTGTCGCTGACCGAACCCGACGCGCGGGCAGCGCTCGCATCGTTTCGCGAGAGCTGTCCGCGCCTGATGTCGCGCGACGACGGCAGCGATCTCACCAGGCCCGACGACTGGCGGCAGGCCTGCACGGCCGCAGCCAACTGGGGCGCGGGCTCTGCGGTCCTGTTCTTCCTCAGCTATTTCGAAACGGCGCGGGTTGGTGACGGCAAGGCCTTTGCCACCGGTTACTACGAACCGGAAATTGCCGGTTCGCGCAAGCGGCTGGCCGGGTTCGACGTGCCGGTCTATGCTCTGCCGCCGGATCTCGTGCGGGCCAGGCCTGGCGATGCCGAGCCGCTGAGCAACGGCAAGATGCCGCTCGGCCGGTACGGGACAGGAGGCACGTTCACTTCCTATTACGACCGCGCCGCGATCGAGCAGGGCGCGTTAATGGGGCGCGGACTGGAGATCGCGTGGGCTGCCGATCCGGTCGAGATGTTCTTCCTGCAGGTGCAGGGCTCGGGCCGTCTGCGCGCGCCGGACGGCACGGTCATGCGGATCGGCTATGCCGGGCAGAACGGACTGCCCTATACCGGCATCGGCGGGATCATGCGCCAGCGCGGGCTGATCGGTAACGGGCCGGGGCAGTATTCCGGCTCAATGCAGGGCATCATGCAGTACATCCGCGAGCGTCCAGCCGACGGACGCGCACTGATGGATGAGAACAAGTCCTATGTATTCTTCCGGGAACTGACAGGAGACGGGCCGTTGGGGGCACTGAACGTGCCGGTTCGGCCTCACAGTTCCTTGGCTTCCGACCCGCACTTTGTTCCGCTTGGCGCACCGGTCTGGCTCGATCTCGACCGGCGCGAGGCCAGCGGGTTGTGGATTGCGCAGGACACGGGCGGCGCCATCAAGGGCCCGAACCGTTTCGACACCTTCTGGGGTGCGGGCGATGCAGCGCGCACGACGGCGGGCGGCATGAGTGCGCACGGCCAGGCCCTGTTGCTGCTGCCCAAGGGAACACTGGCGCGGCTGGGCGTGGCGCAATGAGGAGGCCGGGCCGGAGGCTGTCGAAAGAGGAAGCGGAAATGTGGGCGCAAGTCGCACGTACCGTTTCCCCTCTTCATCCGCACAGGCCCGACGCACCGGTGCCGCCGAAACTTACGGCGGGACAGCCGGCGGGCAAGGTGGTTTCGCCCGCGCCGAAGAAGATCAAGGGGCGGGTACCACCGCCGCTTGTTCCCTCGGCGCCTCCACTCAGGGCCAGGGGCGAGGCACAACTCCACCTCGACGGATCGTGGGAAAAGCGGATCGCAAAGGGGGCGCTGGTGCCAGACTTCAGTCTCGACCTGCACGGTTCGAACCTTGAACAGGCCTATAGCCGCTTGATGCACGGACTCACGCAGGCCAAGGCACTGGGTGCCCGGGTCGTGCTGGTGGTGACCGGAAAGCCCCGCGCTGGCGATGCCATGGACCGCAGCGAGCGGCGCGGCGCGATCCGCGCCAAGATTTCAGACTGGCTCGCTGCCAGCGAGCACGCCCCGGACATCGTGGCCGTCAGGGGCGCGCATCGGCGCCATGGGGGGCAGGGCGCCCTCTATCTCGTTCTGCGCAGAAGGCGCTAGAACGGCCTTCCCGGGCGGGCGATAGCTGGTCAGCACGGGGAACAGGCGGAAGCAGGTGAGCAGGACAAACGGCCAGAACCAGGTTGCGGCCATGTCGCGCAAGGTGTCGTGCCAGGCCCATGACCCGTGCGTGATCCGGTCGACCATTTCGTTGGCCAGTTCCAGCACGACCACCGGGACCAGCGTCCAGACCGAGTGGAGCGGCCGGCGCAGGGCCAGTCCGGCAAAGAGCCAGATCAGCAGGCCTGCGTAAGTATGCGCGAACTTGTCGGGCTGGGGGCACAGCCCGACGATCCAGTTGATCGCCTGTTCGTACCGCAGGAAGAAGTTCATGGCCGCCGTATGCCGGAGAGCAGCAAGAGTGTCGAGCGCATCGGGACAGGACGCATCGCGTGCTCGCCGGACCGATGCACCGGGCAGGTGCGCATTGCGCCGACCTTGTCGGTTATCCGAAACGGGTGCTTAGATCTGAAGCAACATCACGGTTTCTTGCAAGTGCGAAAGTCATTTTTCCTGATGTACGCAGGGATTGGCAAATCCATATGCCTTTTTCTTCACAATAGTTGCGAAGATCGAAAAAATTGTCTTCCTTATAGGCGAAGCGATGAAATTCAGATATATTATTACTCATGATGAGTTATATATATCAAATATCTCAAATTTTCAACCCAGAGCGGAATATGACTTTTTCCGGCTCTCGGTAATGATGCTACCGCGGCGGGAAGATCTCTTGATCTCTGCTATTTCCTGACGGCGGGCGGGAACCTTCCGGCCCCGCCCGCCTCGGATTTCAGCGACCGAAAGTCGGCGATCAGCCGAATTCGGTGACTTCGGCCGGGGCTTCGTTGCGGATCAGATAGTCGAAGGCCGACAGCGCGGCCTTGGCGCCTTCGCCCATCGAGATGATGATCTGCTTGTAGGGCACCGTGGTGGCATCGCCCGCGGCGAACACGCCGGGCAGGTTGGTCGCACCCTTGGCATCGATCACGATCTCGCCGCGCGGGCTAAGTTCCACGCCGCTGTCCTTGAGCCACTCGGTGTTGGGCACCAGACCGATCTGGACGAACACGCCTTCCAGCTCGACGTGCTTTTCCTCGCCGCTCTCGCGGTCTTTGTAGGACAGGCCGTTGACCTTCTCACCGTCGCCGGTGACTTCGGTGGTCTGGGCCGAGACGATGATATCGACGTTCGCGAACGAGCGCAGCTTGTCCTGCAGCACCTGGTCGGCGCGCAGCTGGCTGTCGAACTCGATCAGCGTGACGTGGCCGACGATCAGCGCAAGGTCGATCGCGGCCTCGACGCCCGAGTTGCCGCCGCCGATCACCGCCACGCGCTTGCCCTTGAACAGCGGGCCGTCGCAGTGCGGGCAGTAGGCCACACCCTTGGTCTGGTACTCGGCTTCGCCGGGCACGCCCAAGTTGCGCCAGCGCGCGCCGGTGGACAGGACGAGGCTGCGGGCCTTGAGCGAGGCGCCGTTCTCGAACACCACCTCGTGATAGCCGCCGAGCTGAGCGGCCGGGATCAGCTTTTCAGCGCGCAGCAGGTTCATCACGTCGATGTCGTACTCGCCGACGTGGGTTTCCAGCGCGGCGGCCAGCTTGGGGCCTTCGGTATAGGGGACCGAGATGAAGTTCTCGATGCCCATGGTGTCCTGCACCTGCCCGCCGAAGCGTTCAGCCGCAATGCCGGTGGAGAAGCCCTTTCGCGCGGTGTAGATCGCGGCCGAGGCACCGGCGGGGCCGCCGCCGATCACCAGCACTTCGAACGGCTTCTTTTCGGCCAGCTTCGCGGCGGCCTTGGCGGCGGCGCCGGTGTCGAGCTTGGCGAGGATCTCTTCGAGGCTGATCTTGCCCGAAGCCCACATTTCGCCGTTGAGGAAAGTGGCGGGCACGGCCATGACGCCGCGTTCTTCGACTTCGGCCTGATAAGTGCCGCCTTCGATCAGCGTGACCTTTGCCTTCGGGTTCTTCAGAGCGATCAGCGTCAGCGCCTGCACCACATCGGGGCAGTTGTGGCACGAGAGCGAGAAGAACATTTCGAAGGTCATCTCTCCGTCGAGCGCGGCGATCTGCTCCAGCGCCTCGTCGGAGACCTTGGGCGGGTGGCCGCCGGCCCACAGCAGGGCGAGCACCAGCGAGGTGAATTCGTGGCCCAGAGGCACGCCGGCAAAGCGCACTTCGGCTTCGGGCCGGGCCTTCGCGGCGATCGTGAAAGAGGGCTTGCGTGCGGCGTCGCCGTCGAACCGGGCGCTCACCTTGTCCGAAAGACCGGTGATCGTTTCCAGCAGTTCGCGGGTCTGCGCCGACTTTGCATCATCGCCAAGCGAGGCGACGAGCTCGATCGGCTCGCGCAGCATGCCGAGGTATTGCGAGAGCTGTTGCTTCAGAGTGGCGTCGAGCATGGGAGAGGGTCCTTGAAAATGTGCGTGTGATGAAAGGGGGCGGCCCGGGGCGCGGCTCCAGGGGAGGGAGGCCCCGGGCCGCGCACCTTCGCGCGCGACCCGTGGGTGCCGCTGCGCGGTCTTAGAGCTTGCCGACGAGGTCGAGCGAGGGAGCCAGCGTCTCGGCGCCTTCTTCCCACTTGGCCGGGCAGACCTGGCCGGGGTGCTCGCGCCAGTACTTGGCAGCCTTGATCTTGCGGACGAGTTCGGCAGCGTTGCGGCCCACGCCCTCGGGGGTGATTTCCATGACCTGGATCACGCCGTCCGGATCGACGACGAAGGTGGCACGGTCAGCAAGGCCGACGCCGTCACGCAGCACGCCGAAGTTGTTCGACAGGTCGTGGTTCTGGTCGCCGAGGAACGCATAGGTGCACTTGGCGATCTTTTCCGAGGTGTCGTGCCAGGCCTTGTGGCAGAAATGGGTGTCGGTCGACACGCCGAACACTTCCACGCCCATGCCCTGCAGGGTGGCGTACTGATCGGCGAGGTCTTCGAGCTCGGTCGGGCAGACGAAAGTGAAGTCGGCCGGGTAGAAGAAGAAGACGGCCCACTTGCCGGCGATGTCGGCTTCGGTGACGTCGTAGAAATCCTTGCCCGCCTGGAACGCGGTGTTCTTGAACGGCTTGATGCTGCTGCCGATGATACCCATTGTCGTATGCTCCCTCGATTGGGTGTTGAACTGACGGGAGTGGAGATAGGCGCGCTGCGTGACGATTTGTAGCGCGATGAATCGATTGGCTTGATCGAATAACTCGATCAGTTGGCGATCGATTGTGCGATTTCATCGATAAGATGCGATTCACTCGCGGTAGCGGCGCCGTCCCCGGCTGCAAGGTGACGCTTCGGTTGACACGGTTGACACGGTCCAGAGGGAAAAAGCGTCACCTTATGGGCGAAAGTGTCACTTTACCCGCCGCGATCGCGTCCGTTGGTTACGGCGCGCCCGTGGAGGCGGCGGAATGCACAGTTCAAGGAGCGATGGCTGAGAGCAGGAGCCAATGTGACAGGCCGGGCGCGTGTAGGAAAGCGGTGCGGCGTGTTCGGCCGATCGCGGCCGTAGCGCTGGCCCACCCCGCAGCGGCTAGCATCGCCTGTGGGTCGTTAGCGGAGGCTCCACGCAGAGTGGATAAGTTGCCCAATCAGTTGTAGCCTCGCCATCCTCGCTAAAGGAAACCACGATGGCTGCTGCGATGCTTCCTCAGCTTGACCGCCCCTTCCTTACGGACGCCGGTCTTGAAACCGACATCCTCTTTAACAGGGGGATCGACCTGCCCCACTTCGCTTCAATAACGCTACTTCAAACCGATGAGGGGCGACAGGCGCTTGAAGATTACTTCTCTGGTTTCATGGAGCTTGCTCGGCGAATGGACACCGGGCTTATCCTTGAAAGTGCAACGTGGCGAGCAAGCCCCGATTGGGCGGAGCCGCTCGGATTGTCACCAGAGGAACTCGATGCGCTCAACCGCGAGGCCATCTCTCTGCTCATCTGTTTACGAGAGAATGCCTCCGCAGCGTACCCGATCATCATCAGCGGGTGCATCGGTCCGCGCGGTGATGGTTACGATCCTGGCCGCATCATGAAGCCCGAAGAGGCGGAAGCCTATCATTTTCATCAAGCAAGGGTTCTGGTTGATGCCGGAGCGGACATGCTGTCAGCCATAACCATGACCAACGTCCCCGAAGCGATTGGCTTGGCCCGCACCGCTCGGAAGTTAGGTGCGTCAGTGGCTATTAGCTTCACAGTCGAGACTGACGGGCGCCTCCCGACGGGCGATGAGCTTCGGGATGCCATCGCTGCGGTCGACGAGTCTACCGAGGCATACCCCGCATACTACATGATCAACTGCGCCCACCCGACGCATTTTGCCTCCTCGCTTGACGAAGGCGCTGCTTGGACCGCGCGGGTTCGGGGGGTCCGCGCGAACGCTTCGCGGTGCAGCCACGCTGAACTTGATGCAATGACTGAACTGGACAAGGGTGATCCGGTCGAACTCGCAGAGCTACATCGACAGCTACAGGAGGCCTTTCCTCAAATCAAAATCCTTGGCGGTTGCTGCGGGACCGATCTGAGGCATGTAACAGCCATCGCAGAGTCATGCTTGTCGTATTGAGCAGTCGTTCGGGCCGTTATTTCGGGTCCCACCGAGAGTTTGCAAGCGGGTCAGAGCCATGGGCCGGCAAGGGCGTGTAGCCGCCGCATCCGCCGTCCCCTCAAAACGAAATCACCGCTTCGCCAATCGCGTTCCACACATCACCCAGTTGCTCGTCCGTGATGCAGTAGGGCGGCATCACATAGACCGTGTTCCCCAGTGGGCGCAGCAGCACGCCGCGTTCGCGGAAGAATGCCATCAGGCGCGGGGCGAGGGTGTCGAGGTAGCCGCCTTCGCCGCTGGTCTTGAGGTCCAGCGCGGCGATCGTACCCAGCGTGCGTGCATTGTCGAAGTGGCAGAACTGGCCGAGCTTCTCCAGCCATGCGGCTTGCTTGCCTGCCAATGCGGCCACGCGGTCCCGCACCGGTTCCTCGCGCCAGATCGCGAGGTTGGCGTTGGCCGCAGCGCAGGCGATCGGGTTGGCGGTGTAGCTGGAGGAGTGGAAGAACATCTTCGCGCGGTCGGTGGACCAGTGCGCCTCGAAAATGGGCTCGCTCGCCATGGTGACCGCGAGCGGCACCGCGCCGCCGGTCAGGCCCTTTGAGAGGCACAGCACGTCGGGCGTGACGCCCGCCTGTTCGCAGGCGAGCAGGGTGCCGGTGCGGCCCCAGCCGGTCATCACTTCGTCGGCCAGGAACAGCACGCCGTGCCGTGCGCAGATCGCGTGCATGGCGGCCAGCGTTTCGGGGGCATAGACCAGCATCCCGCCCGCGCCGAGCACCAGCGGCTCGACGATCAGCGCGGCGGTGCCGGGCGCCCCGCAGAAGGCCTCCAGCGCGTCGAGCGTGTCCTGTTCCGCACCTGCCGCCGGGAAGGGAATGCGCGCCACGTCGAACAGCAGCGGTTCGTAGGGCTGGTTGAACACACCGCGCGCGCCCACCGACATCGCGCCGATGGTGTCGCCGTGATAGCTGTGCTCCATCACCACGATGCGGTGGCGGGTTTCTCCACGCGCGTGCCAGTAGCCGAGCGCCATCTTCAGCGCGACTTCGACGGCAGTGGAGCCGGAATCGGAGAAGAACACCCGCGTCAGGCTCTCCGGCATGATCGCGCGCAGGCCGGCCGCGACGTCCTCGGCCGGCTGGTGGGTCCAGCCCGCGAAGATCATCTGGTCGAGCTTCTGCGCCTGATCGGCAATCGCGGCCATGATCCGGGGGTGGCAGTGCCCGTGCGTCGTCACCCACCACGACGAGATCGCATCGATCACCGCCTGCCCGTCCGCCATGTGCAGCAGGGCGCCCCCGGCGCGCTCGACCAGCGGGACCGGCTCGCCGAGCCCGTGCTGGGTGAAGGGGTGCCAGACGGATGAGGTCATGCGGTGAAGTCCTCCAGATGGAAATTCGCGGCAAAGGCGCTGCGCAGCGCTTCCGGCGTCAGGGGATCGATCAGCGGCAGGCGGCCAAGGCGCTTCACCTGCCCCATGGCGCAGATCGTCGCTTCGCTGTCCTCCACCGGATCGCCGATGAAGGCCACGCCGAGCAGCGGCACGCCGCGCGCGCGCAGCGCCTCGATCGAGAGCAGCGTGTGGTTGATGGTGCCGAGGCTGGTGCGTGCGGCCAGCACCACCGGCTCGCCCCAGCGGGCGAACTGGTCGGCATAAGTCTCGCTGCGGCTGATCGGGACCAGCACGCCGCCTGCGCCTTCGACCACGAGCGGGCCGTCCACTTGGGGCAGGGCAAGGCGGGCCGGGTCGATCACAACGCCGTCGATCTCGGCGGCGAGGTGGGGGGAACAGGGCGTTTCGAGGCAGTAGGCTTCGGGCAGCACCCGTTCGCGCGGCAGGCCCGAGAGGCGGGCGGCGCGGTCCGCATCGGTGCCGTCCTCCTCGATTCCGGCCTGCACCGGCTTCCAGTACCAGCCGCCCAGCGCGCCCGCGAGCGCGGCGGCGAAGACGGTCTTGCCGATGCCGGTATCGGTGCCGGTAACGATGATCGTGGGACCTTGCATGGCGCGTCACCTAGCGCGGTGGAGGTGACAGGTCACGACCTCGTATGTGACTTTGCAGCCGCCGCGTTCGAAAGTGGCCATGACATTGCGCAGTTCCCGTGGCGACAGCGGCCTGTGTCCCGGCTGTGCCGTGCCCGCGCCGATCGCCTTGACCGCGAGCAGGAAGGCGCGCGCGCTTTCGTGATGCTCGATGCGGTTTTCGACGGTGAGGCTTTCCGGACCGAGCGTGGCAAAGGCCTCGACCGGGGCGAAGGCGGGTGTGCCGGGTTCCAGTCCCAGCGCCTCGTGCGCGGCGCGCCATTCGGCGAAACTGCCGGGGCCGAGCGTGGTGACCACGCAATGCCCGCCGGGCGCGAGCCACCCGGCCATGCGGGCGAGGGCCGCAGGAGCGTTCTCAAACCACTGCAGCGCGAGGCTGGAGCAGATGAGGTCGAACGGGCCGCCTTCGGGCGTGCCATGCTCGCCGTCGAGCACGGCGAAGCGGTGGCGCGGCGTGCCGCCCAGCCGCGCGCGGCAGCGGTCGAGCATGTCCGGGGCGAGGTCGGTCACCAGCCATTCGCCGCCCACGCCCGCTTCGCCGAGCGCCTGCGTCAGGAAGCCGGTGCCGCAGCCGATCTCCAGCACGTGGGGGTTCTCGGGCAGGTCGAGCGTGGCGATCCGTTCGGCCAACGCCCGCGCGGCATCGCGCTGGACGCGGGCGTTGCGGTCATAGTCCTGCGCCCCGGCGAAGGCCCGGGCGATCCGTTCGCGCTGACCATTCATACGAGTGCGGCCATGGCCCCGCGCACGGCTTGCGCGCAAAGCCCGGGGTTTTCGAGCGGGAGGAGGTGGCCTGCCGTCTGGTGATCGAGCCGGTGCACATCGCAGCCTGTAAAGGTGGCCGCGCGCATATCCGCTGGCAGCAGGGGATCGCGTCCGCCTTGCAGCACGACCACCGGCACGCGCGGCAGCGGCGGGCGGGCGTCGCGCAGGCGCAGCAGGTCGGCCTGCAGGGGGACGGGGTCGATCTCGCCAAAGGATTCCTCGGCCCCGCAGGTCCTGCGGAATTCCGCCAGCACCGCACGCGGGTCCGCCTCGAAGCGGCGCAGCATCCGGTCGACCACCCGGACTGCCGCACCGGGCTTGCCGGGCAGCGCGGTGAAGCGCTCGAAGCCGTTGATCGCCACCAGTCCCGCGAGACCCGGCGGCGGATCGGCGAGCACGCGCATGGTGCCGAAACTGTGCGTCACGGCGAGGCAGGGGCCGCCGATTTCGGGAGTGAGCGTCGCGCCGAAATAGCCACGGTCGTCGGCCACATATTCCCAATCCGGCAGCAGGGCGGTGAGCGAGTCCCAGAAACGCCGGTCGAAGCCCCAGCCATGCGCGAAGAGCAGCTTCACAGCGCCTCCCCAATCGCGCCGAGCAGCGCGTCGATGTCGCCTTCGCTATGGCTTGCGCGCAGGGCGATGCGCAACCGGCTGGTGCCCGGCGGGACTGTCGGCGGGCGGATCGCCGAGGCGAGGAATCCGGCCTCTTCCAGCCGTGCGGAAAGCGCCATGGCATCGGCTTCGGCGCCGATCATGGCAGGGACGATCTGGGTGGAGGAATCGCCATGGTCCAGCCCCAGCGCGGCAAGGCCCTTGCGCAGGCGGTCGCCCAGCGCGGCCAGATGCGCGCGTTCGGCGTCCATGCCGGGCACGAGGTCGAGCGCGACGTCGATCGCGCCCAGCACGCCCGGCGGCGGCGCGGTGGTGAAGACGAAGCCGCTGGCGGCATTGACGAGATAGTCGATCAGCACCTGCGACCCGGCGATATAGGCGCCAAAGCCGCCCAGCGCCTTGCTGAAGGTGCCCATGATGAGGTCGATCCGGCCTGGCACCGTGGCGCTCAGCCCCCGGCCTTCGGGCCCGAGCACGCCGGTGGCGTGCGCTTCATCGACAAACAGCGCGGCGTCATGGGTCTCGGCCAGCGCGGCAAGGCGGGCCATGTCGGCGCGGTCGCCGTCCATCGAGAAGACGCTCTCGGTCAGGATCAGGCGCGCCGGGGCGTCCCTGCCCTTCTCCGCCAGCAGCGTTTCGAGGTGATCGAGATCGTTGTGGCGGAAGCGGTGCTGGCGCACGCCTGCCATGGTGATCCCGGCGTGCATGCTGGCGTGGATCAGCCGGTCGGTGAACACCGCCGCGCCCGGCATCGCGGCGAGCAGCGCAGGGATCACCGCGGCATTGGCCTGCCAGCCGCTGGCAAAGATCAAAGCCGCCTCGGTGCCCTTGAACGCGGCGATCTTTGCTTCGAGCGCCAGATGCGCCTCGCTGGTGCCGGTCACCAGCCGCGAGGCGCCCGAGCCGGTGCCTTGCGCGGCGGTCCATGCGCAGGCGCGCTCGATCAGCAGCGGATGGCGCGCGAGGCCGAGGTAGTCGTTGCTGGAAAAGTCGATGAGTTCGCGCCCCTCGCGCAGCACCCGCCCGCCCGGCGCGAGGGTGCTGGCGCGCAGGGTCCGCCGCTGCCCGGCGCCGTCTATCCGGGCCAGTGCGGCGGCAAGGGGGGAATCGAGCCTGCTCATTGCCGCTGCCGGTATGGCATGGCAGGCCCGGGCACAATGGTTGATCGGCTTTGCCTGGTCGCTTCGCGGTGCAGCCTGTGCTAAGGAGCGCCCACGCAATTGTCTCAGTTTCGGGACACCGGCCCACGCGCTAATGCAAGCCTCGCTTGTGCCGTGTCAAGGCGGCGGCATGGTCGGGTTCATAAGAAAACGGGGTCTGGCGCATTTGCGATAGCCGGGCGGTGAGGAGATGGACGATGACGGACAAACGGTCCAGTCACAGCGACAGGGTTCTCGATACGGTGCAGTCCGGCAATGCGGCGGCCGTGTCGTCGGTGGCGGCATCGTGGTGCCGCTCGGCGCTGCGCCATGGCCTCGATCCCTCGGGCGCGCAGCGCAACGAACGGCTGAGCGAAGGCGAGATCGCCGCGCTGCGCAATGCCAATGGCGAACTGCTCGCGGCTGCTGCCCCCGCGCTCGACAGCTTGTTCGGTTCGGTGGGCCGCACTGGCGCTTGCGTAATCCTCTCCGATGTCGACGGCGTGGTGCTCGAAGCGCGCTCGCCCGCCGCTGACTCCGGGCTCTACGATGCTGTCGGGCTGGCGCGCGGCGCGGTCTGGAGCGAGGCGGCCGAAGGCACCAACGGCATCGGCACCTGCCTTGTCGAGCAGCGCCCGGTGGCGATCCTGCGCGGCGAGCACTTCGCCAGCCGCAACATCGGCGTCTCCTGCCTGGACGCGCCGGTCTTCGATCCTGACGGGCGGCTTGTCGCCGCGCTCGATGTATCCAGCGCGCGGCCAGAACATGGCGATGCCATGGCGGCGATGATTGCCGCGCTGGTGCAGGACGCGGCGCGGGCGATCGAGCGCGACTACTTCTGCCGCCGCTTCGCGCAGGCGCGGATCGTGCTGGCGGGTGATGCGCACGGTGGTGGCCCCTCGCTGCTGGCGGTCGACCGCGACGATCTCGTTATCGGCGCGACCCGTACGGCCCGGCGACAGCTCGGCCTCGGCGCCGAGGCCGCACTCACCCCGCGCCCGCTGGCCGATGTGCTGGGGCAGGACTGCGCT
>NZ_JALHLE010000032.1 GCF_022832385.1 Novosphingobium album (ex Hu et al. 2023) | reverse complement strand
CACCCCCGATTCGGTCAAACACTTTCTTCAAAAAAAGTTCATCGAACGTTTGAACCGCAGGGAAGGCCAAGGAGAACCTCGTCTTGCCCTGACGATATGGGACGAATCCCTCCCGTTTCAACCGCCGCCGTCCGCATAGCGCTACCGCCTCCTCTCCGGCTTGATGATCTTACGGTTTGTTTACCACGCAGCGGCTAACCAGAAGCGGGTGCACGCTGGGCCGCAATGAGGCCGTCAGAAACCGGGAATTTCCAAGCAATGCCGACTCCGGCGATCAGTGTGGCAATGAGCGTCTACAACGGCGAACGCTATCTCGCGTCCGCCATCGAGAGCGTGCTCGCCCAGGACTTTACGGATTTCGAGTTTCTCATCGTCGACGACGGGTCCACCGACGCATCGCCACGGATTGTGCAGCACTACGCGGAAATGGATTCGCGCGTCCGGCCGATCCTGCGGGAGAATCGCGGTCTGATCGCCAGTCTCAACGAGATGGTCAAAATCGCGAAGGCGCCGGTCATCGCGCGCATGGACGCGGACGACATCTGCAGACCCAACCGTTTCTCGAGGCAGATCGCTTTTCTCGAACAGCATCCAGACTACGGAGTGGTGGGATGCTGGAGCGAGGACATCGGCGAGGAAGGGGAGCCCCTGATCTGCCATGGCATGGACGACCACCCGCTTACGCACGAGGAACTTCTCAGGGCCATAGAGATAGGCGGGCAGCTGATTTGCCATCCAGCGGCAGTGTTCCGGCGCGACATCATCCTTTCCGTCGGTGGCTACCATGCCGCTTTCCGGCATTGCGAGGATCTCGACCTGTGGTTGCGGCTGGCAGGGGTAACCAAGCTGGGGAACATCCCCGAACGGCTGCTGCGGTACCGACGCTATCCGGCACAGGTATCCTCCCGCCATGCAACCGAACAACAAATCGGCAGTGTGGTCGCGCGGATTGCCTGGGAAGAAAGGCAGGCTGGCCGCCCAGATCCCACAGCAACACTTGATCGCCTGCCGCCGATCGCTGACCTCGATGCATTGTTCGGACGGCCCGGCGTGTCCCGCAGGGTCCGCGAACAGGTTGCGCTCGGGGTGCGCTATTCGGCAAGCGCCATGCGAGGCAATGGATTCGATCTGCTTGTCAGCCACCTGCGCGACGGCGGCCGCCGTGACGGCATGTGGCGCACGGTCCTGCGGTTGCTGCGATTCGGTGAACCAGTACGCGCCTTGCGCCTGGCCTCCACTCTCGCCACCTCGCACGCGGCGTGACGACACCCGTGGTCGACGATGCCCCCCCTCCCCCGTCCGCACCGGACAGTGGACGCGGCCAAGCCAGCGTGAAATCGGCGGCACTGTGGGCGGCCGGCAGCCAGTATTCCCAGTTCGTCCTGCAATTCGTCACCTCGGTCATCATCTCCCGCTTCTTCCTGAAACCGGAAGAGATCGGCCTATTCTCGGTCGCGCTGGCGGCAGCGATGATCCTTTCGATCATTCAGGATTTCGGCCTCACCCGTTACCTCGGCCGCCATCCGACCGCAGATGAGGACACCGTGCGGCATTGCACCGTGATCGCGGTGTCCTTTTCCTTCATTCTTGCCGCACTGATCATGGCGGTCGCATGGCCGGTTGCGCTGTTCTACAGCGAACCTCGCCTGTTCGGCATTCTGGGACTGATCGCGGCGTCCTACCTGATCAATCCCTGGAGCATCGTTCCGGTCGCTCTGCTGTCGCGGCGCCTCGACTTTCGCGGGACCTTTCTGGTCAATTCCTCAGGCGCGATCGCCAACAGTGCCTGCGCGCTGACGCTCGCCGCCCTAGGCTTTTCCGCCGAATCGCTGGCCTGGGCAATGATCGCGCAGGCCGTCACGCGCGCCACGCTGGCGCAATTGCTTCGGCCGACACCGCTGAGCCGGAAAATCCGACTCGCACGCACCCGGGAAATTGTCGGCTTCGGATCCAGCAGCGCCCTGCTCTACCTTTCCGGCGGCATCGGCATGCGCACGCCCGACCTCATCGTCGGGCGCCTGCAAGGCATGAACGCGGCGGGCCTCTACAGCCGCGGCGTGGCGCTGGCAGCGCAGTTGCACTACCTCGTCGCCGGCGCGGTGGGCGCGATCTATTATCCCACGTTCGCCCGCCTGCGCGACGAGCACAAGGACCTCGGCCCCTATTACGAGCGCGTTGTTGCCGCCCATGGCGTGATCGTCTGGCCGGCCATGGCGCTGCTGGCAGTGCTGTCCGAGCCGGTGATCCTGCTGCTCTATGGGCCGGGGTGGGCCCAGGCTGCGCCGCTGCTCTCCTTCGTCGCCCTGGCGGAATGCTGCTTCGTGGCCCTGCCGCTCCACATGGACTTGCCGATCCTGCTGGGGAATTTGAAGAAGCTCCTTCACATCAACCTTGTCGATACCGCGCTTTCGGTGGCGACCCTTGTCGCGGGCGCAGCGATCAGCATCGAGGCCGCGGCCGCCTCCAGGTTCGTCTACGGCTTGGGGTGGTACTGCCTCTACGCCTTCTGGATGCGTGATCTGGTCGGTTTCCGTTGGCGCGCGATGCTACGCATATACTCGGCAAGCCTTGGCGTGGCCCTCATCACGATTCTGCCGGCGCTCTTCGCGGTGACAGTGTGGCGCAGCCCCTCTACACTGGGCTTCATCAACTTCGTGGTGACTGCCGCTGTCTCCGGCATGGCCTGGCTGTGCGCCGTCTTTCTGCTGCGTCACCCGGCACGCGAGGATCTGACGGGCATGGCTCTGCACGTGCTTCGCCCGGTCCGGGAACGTCTCAAGCTCCATTTTGTCTGAATCGTGGCGCTTCAGCCCCACTCGTGATACTGTTCCAGCCGGAAAAACATGGGGCGGACAACACGCCCAGTGGAGCAGGATATGTCTGGAACAGCGCTTGCGCTGGCGTTGCTGATCGCCGATCCGGTGATTCTGGGCACGACGCCAGTGCGCCCGACCGCGCCCGAAGATGCCGAAACGCTGCAGGGCGACGCGGATCTCTATGAACGCATGACCGTGAATGTCGCGGTAGAAGGCAGTGGACCATACCGTTTCCTGATCGATACCGGATCCCAGCGGACCGTGGTTTCGACCAGAGTCGCAGATAGCCTCGGTCTGATGCCGGGACCGCAGGTTCGCATCGTCAGCATGGCCGGAGAAGACCGGGTCGGCACTGCCCGCGTCGAGACGCTCGGCTTCGGACGACAGGAACTCTATGGGCTGGTCGTGCCGCTGCTGGACAACCAGCATATCGGCGCGGACGGCATCCTCGGCACCGACAGCCTGCAGGACCAGCGCGTGTTGCTTGACTTCACCAACAACACGATCGCGATTGGCGGAGCCCACGAGTTGGGGGGCAGCAGCGGTTATGAAATCGTCGTGCGCGCCCGCAAGCGTTCCGGCCGCCTCATCATGACCAACGCCACAATCGAAGGTGTACGGGTCGATGTCGTCATCGACACCGGCTCCAGCACGACGGTCGGTAACCTTGCCCTGCAACAGGCGATGCGCAGGAATACCATGAACGTTGCCACGCTCATGAGCGCGACCGGCCATGAAATCACCGCCGACGTAGGAACGGCGCGAGAGCTCAAGGTCAACAACCTGAGGATCAGCAACGTGGCCATCGCCTATGCCGATGCCCCGGCCTTTCGCGAACTTGGCCTGCGCTCGCGTCCCGCCATCTTTCTGGGCATGCGTGAATTGCGCGCGTTCAAGCGCGTCGCCATCGATTTCACCTCGCGCAAGATCCTGTTCGATCTGCCGGGATAATACGAGAGGCGATTGCGTCGGGCGGCGGGAACCCTAAATAACGCCGATGCCACCCGATACTACCGTCAACGATCCAAACGCCCGCCACGATGGCTGGCGCACCCTGCTGCGCTTTCTGCCCTACCTCTGGCCTGCAGATAACAAGGCACTGCGCTGGCGGATCGTGATTGCCTGCCTGTTCATCCTGGCATCGACCGGAACGCAGCTGACCCTGCCCTATCTGCTCAAGTGGGCTGTCGATGCGATGGGAGCGACCGGCCCCAAACTGGTGCAGCTCGCGATGTGGACGGTGCTGGGCTACGCCGCCGGTCGGCTTGCCCAGACCACGTTCGACAACATGCGCAATATCGTTTTCGAACGCGTCGGGCAGGATGCCACGCGTGCGCTGGCGGAGAACGTCTTCGGCCAGCTGCACCGCCTTTCGCTGCGCTTCCATCTGGCACGGCGCACCGGCGAGGTGACCAAGACAATCGAGCGCGGAACCAAGAGCATCGACACGATGCTCTACTTCATGCTGTTCAACATCGCGCCGACCGTGCTGCAGCTCGCAATCGTGGCGGTCATCTTCTATCTCAACTTCGGCATCGGTCTCGTCGCGGCGACCGCCGTGGCCATTGCTGCCTACATCTGGGTGACGCGCACGATCACCGAGTGGCGCACAAAGCTGCGCGAGCAGATGAACCGGCTCGACGGGCAGGCGCTGGCCCGCGCCGTCGATTCGCTACTCAACTACGAGACGGTGAAGTACTTCTCCGCCGAGCACCGCGAGGAAGAACGCTACGCGCAGGCCACGCGCGCCTATGCCAAGGCAGCCGTGAAGAGCGAGAACTCGCTCGGCATGCTCAACATCGCGCAGGCCGTGGTGGTAAACCTGCTGATGGCGGCCGCGCTCGCGTGGACCGTATGGGGTTGGTATCAGGGCAAATACACGGCGGGCCAGCTCGTCTTCGTGCAGACTTATCTGACCCAGCTGTTCCGTCCGCTCGACATGCTCGGCATGGTCTATCGTACGATCCGGCAGGGCCTGATCGACATGGCCGAGATGTTCCGCCTGCTCGATACAGATGTCGAAGTTTCTGACCGGCCGAACGCCCCTGCCCTCATCATCCGCAAGCCGTCGGTGATCTTCGACAACGTCGTGTTCGGATACGAGAAGGACCGCACGATCCTGCACGGCCTCTCGTTCGAGGTGCCCGCGGGCAAGGCCCACGCCGTCGTCGGCCCTTCGGGTGCGGGCAAGTCCACTCTCGCACGGCTGCTGTTCCGCTTCTACGATCCGCAAGAAGGGCGCATCCTGATCGACGGGCAGGATATCCGCAATGTCACGCAGGCGTCCTTGCGTGCGGCGATCGGCGTCGTCCCGCAGGATTCGGTGCTGTTCAACGACACCATCGGCTACAACATCGGCTACGGCCGCGACGATGCGACGCAGCCCGACATCGAGGCCGCCGCGCAGGGTGCCGCACTTATGGGCCTGATCGGCCGCCTGCCCAAGGGCTTCGAAACCGAAGTAGGCGAGCGCGGCCTCAAGCTTTCCGGGGGCGAGAAGCAGCGCGTAGCGATTGCCCGCACGCTGGTTAAGAACCCGCCGATCCTGCTGCTCGACGAAGCGACCAGCGCACTCGACACCCGCACCGAGCAGGACATTCTCGCCACTCTGCACCGCGTGGCCGAGCACCGCACCTCGATCTCGATTGCCCACCGGCTTTCGACCATCGCCGATGCGGACAAGATCCTCGTGCTCAACGAAGGGCGTCTGGCCGAAAGCGGCAGCCACGCGGAACTGCTGCGCTTCGGTGGCCTCTATGCCGAAATGTGGACTCGGCAGGCGGCTGAAGCCGAAGCGATGCGCGAGGCGGCGGAGTAACCGCCGTTTCAGCCTGCGGGTTGCACGATCCGCCCCGATAAGGCATGGCCGCGCGCACGAATTGCTGCGGGTGCGAAGGCGCTCGCCTTCCCGAAATCGGCCGAGCCTGCATCAACGAGTGGCACGGCCCCTTGCGGCTGGACGAACCTATGCCTTTCATCTCCAATTTCCGTCAGGACTGGCTTGGCAACATACGCGCCGACGTTCTTGCGGGGATCGTCGTGGCGCTAGCGCTGATCCCCGAGGCCATCGGCTTCTCCATCATCGCGGGCGTCGATCCGGCGGTCGGCCTGTGGGCCTCTGTCGCCATCGCCATCGTCATTTCGTTCACCGGCGGACGGCCGGGCATGGTCTCGGCGGCTACCGCCTCGGTCGCGGTTCTCGTCGGTCCGCTGGTGCGTGACCACGGCGTCGAATACCTCTTCGCAGCGACCATCCTGATGGGTGTGATCCAGATCGTCGCCGGACTGCTGCGCCTCAACCTGCTGATGCAGTTCGTTTCGCGCTCGGTCATCACCGGCTTCGTCAACGCGCTGGCGATCCTGATCTTCATGGCGCAGTTGCCGCAGCTGATGGACGTAACCTGGCACACCTATGCCATGGTTTTGGGCGGCCTCGCGATTATCTACCTGTTCCCGCGCGTAACGACAGCGGTGCCCTCCCCGCTGGTCTCGATCCTCGTTCTGTCGGTTCTCTCGATCGGGATGGGCCTGCCGGTTCACACCGTGGCCGATATGGGGGAGCTGCCCTCCGGCCTGCCCACCTTCGGGTTGCCACATGTGCCCCTGACCTTTGAAACGCTGCGCATCATCGCGCCCACCGCCGGGGCCATGGCCGCCGTCGGCCTGCTCGAATCGCTGCTGACCGCGCAGATCGTCGACGACATGACCGAGACCGATTCCTACAAGCGCTACGAGTGCCGGGGTCAGGGTATCGCCAATATCGTCGCCGCCCTGTTCGGCGGCATGGGCGGCTGTGCGATGATCGGCCAGTCGGTGATCAACGTTACTTCGGGAGGGCGCGGACGCCTCTCGACCTTCATCGCGGGCTTCTTCCTGTTCATCCTGCTCGCCATTCTCGGCCCCTGGGTCGGACAGGTGCCGATGCCCTCGCTGGTCGCGGTGATGATCATGGTGTCGATCGGCACTTTCTCGTGGAACTCGATCCCCAACCTGCGCCGCCATCCCTGGCAGAGCTCGGTGGTGATGATCACCACCGTGGTCGTCGTCGTCGCGACGCATGACCTCTCCATGGGGGTCGGCGCGGGCGTGCTGCTCTCGGGCATCTTCTTCGCGCAGAAGGTGCAGCGCCTGTTCCGCGTCGCCCGCGAAGTGAGCGCCGACGGCCAGACCGCGACCTACCGCGTCTCGGGCGAAATCTTCTTCGCCTCGGTCCACCGCTTCATCGAGCAGATGGAGACCGAGAAGGAAACCGCCCCCAAGGTCATGATCGACATGACCCACGCGCACCTGTGGGATATCTCCTCGGTCGATGCGCTCGACAAGATCGTGGGCAAGCTCGCCAAGGGCGGCGCCGACGTGAAGGTCATCGGCTACAACGAAGCAAGCGCCGACATCGTCGACAAGTTCGCCCTGCACGACAAGACCGGCTTCGAACTCGGAACGGTGCCGCACTGAGCGGCACCGTTCGCGAACGTCAGATCGCGTCCGGATAGACCGGCTTGATGTCGACCGGGATCGCATCCATCGACGCGATCGCCGCTTCGGCCTCCGGATCGAGCTTCGCCCATTTCGCCATGAAGGCCTTGGTGCCGTCATAGTCGCCGAGCGCCTGCAGCATCAGGATGTCGTGCAGCAGATCGCGCACGCCCTCCTGCATCTTCGCATCATCGACGGCGTAGCGTTTCGTAGCAGGATCGTAGGTGAAGGCTCCATGCGAACGCAGGTAAGCGTATTGCAGCGCCGCGCCCTTGCCATGTGCCTCGACCGCACCGAAGCGGACCGCGCGGAAGATGCCGGTGAAGTAGGTGGCGAAAAGCCGTGGCTTCTCGGCCGCCGGAATCTCGCCCTTCTGCATCATCAGCAGGATGTTCCACACACCCGCGACATCGGCCTTGGCCTCCTCGAGTGCGGAGTTCTGTTCCTTCAACGCCTTGTCGACGGTGGTCTTCTCGCCGTTGACCACGATCGTGCCCGGCCCGAGGCTGTGCGACAGTTCGTGGAACAGCGTTTCGTACTGCATGTACTTCTTGGCCACGAGCCCGGCCTGCGCCGGTTCAAGCACCAGCGCTCCCATCGGCTTCAGGATGCGCTCGAACTTCGCGCCCAGCACGTTCGAGAGGATCACCTTCTTGGCCCCCTTGGCCTCGCGCACGCGCTCGTCATTGGGCAGGTTGAAAGCCACCGTCTGCGGCCCGGGGACATTGTCGCCACCGCCGTGGACCTGCTCGGCCACGGCGATCGGGCTGGCAAAGCCGCGCTGGAAGTTCTTGTACTTGTCCTCGATCGGCAGGTTGGCTTCCATGTCCTTTAGGTAGTTCTTGTACTTGGCAAGCGCCGCCGATTCCGCCGGGTCCTTGAGCGTCACGAAGCTCTCGAACGCGGTTTTCGCCCCCATCAGGCGGTCGGTATAGACCTCGTAAGGCCCGATCGCGACTTCGATGGGCGTGTCCTTGAGGTTCATCCACGCCAGTTCGCTCTCGAAGTAGTCATCGGTGCGAAAGGCTTGCGCGCGCAGCGTGAGGAACTTCTTCAGGCTGGGATTGCTGGTCTTTGCCGCCGCCTGTTCGAGCAGCGCTGCCGCCGGTTCCAGCCACTGCTTGTACTCTACCGAATAAGGCACCGCGCCCAGCCTGTCCCCCTGCCGCTTCACCACGGTATAGGGGCTGAGCAGCGCCTCCTTCTGATCGGGATGCGCGGCAATGTACGCTTCCAGCTCGCTGCGCGTGAGGTCCTCCGGATAGAAGCCCGCGCCTTCGGGCATCGGCGTCGTGCCCCAGAACGGATGCAGCTCGGCCAGTTCGTCCCACGGCCCGAAATTCCGGTCGAACATCTCGACCAACAGGTCGCGGTCGGCGCGGCGGTTCATCGAAATCGCGCGGCGCACCTGCGGGTTTTCGGCATAGCGCTGGCGCAGATAGACCTCGCTCAGCAGGTCCGACGCCTTGATCAGCAGGTTCACGACATCGCGCTGCTCCGGGTTGAGAAAGGCGGTGTCGACATCCATCGGGATCGTCGCCAGCTTCGCCTTCTGCGCGGCAAGACTGTATGCCGGTTCGGCAGGCGCCGGGACCGGCGCGGACGCCACGTTAGCGGGCGCCTGCGCACAGGCCGCGCTCGCCAGCAGCAGGGCTGCGGGAGAAAGAAGCTTCATGGATTTCATGGGGGGATTTCCGTCAATTCAGAGATGACGGCACCCTACCCCTCTTGCGCATGGGCGCAACCCTGCCCTCAGAGCGGATCGAACTCCAGATGCAGGCTCTTGAGCGCCCGCAGCACGTAGGTCGGCTCATATTCGAAACGGCGCGCGCCTTCGGGGCCATGATGCGCTTCGGACAGGCGGATGTTGCCCATTCGCGCCAGCAGCCGTTCGATACTGGTCGCCACCTCGCGCCGGGCAAGCGGCGCGCCGATGCACGTATGCGCCCCGCGCCCAAATGCCAGGTGTTCCTTCAGCTTCGGCCGGTCCATGTCGAATACGTGCGGATCGGGGAAACGGCGCGGATCGCGGTTGGCGGCCATGTGGCTCATCAGGACCGGCGTTCCGGCCTTGATCTCCACGCCGCCCAGGGTGGTGCTCTTCTGGCAGATCCGGCCACCGCTCTTCACCGAACCGTCGTAGCGCAGCAGTTCTTCGATGAAGTCCTCGATGCGCTTCGAATTGGCGCGCAGTTCCGCCTGGATGTCGGGCCGCGTGGCGATGACCTTGAAGCCATTGGCCAGCAGACGGTTCGTCGTGTCCTGCCCCGCCCCGAACAGGAACGCGGCCAGCCCGGTCACGTCCACGAGTGACGGCTTCGAGCCGTCGGGAAATGTCGCCTGCGCCAGCTCGTTCAGAATGTCCTCGTGCGCCAGCAGACCTTGCAGCGGTCTCAGTAGGGGATTATTCGCCAGACGCCGCTTCGCAATCAGGCCGAACAGGTCTTTGCCCACCGGAACCAGCGGATTTTTCATCATGTCTTCCTTGGTGGCGTCCATCGGCACCGGCAGCGTGCCCTCAAGGAGACGGCGGCACTTGTCCCGCATCTTGTCCGAAAGACCCAGCAGGTCCGAGATGACGAGCGCACCGTAGGGGCCGCCGTACTGGCGCACGATATCGACTTTACCGTCCGCGTGGAACTCGTCGATGAGGCCTTCCGCCGTCGCCAGAAGCTGCGATTGAAGCTGTTTCAAACGGCTTGGCGTGAACAGCCGCGAGAGCACGGAGCGCAAGTCCGCATGCCGGTGCCCCCTCTCAGCGACGATCTGATCGGCAAAGTCGATCTTGCCCCGTGCTGCCTCCAATGCGTCTGCGATATCGTCACCCTCCGGCGCGAATGGCAGTTCGACGAGCCCGCCGGTCACCGCATTAATTTCGGAGAAGTGCTCGGTGTCCAGCATAAGCTGGACAGTCTCGTCATAGCCGACCACCGCCACAGCCCCCCGATACGGAAGGCGTACCACCGGCCCCTGCGCGCGCAGATAGTCAAAATAGGCGTGCGGATCATCGACCAGCGAAACGTCGGAATACCAGTCCGCATTTTCGTAAGACACGCAGTTCTTCTCCCGAAAGTCTTTATGATCCTTAGTGTATCATATTTCAATGACAGTAAAGAATCGCTTTGCATGTTAAAGGCCCCGGCATGCCCCTAGTCGAACCCGTCTTGCCCGCTGCCCTAGACCTCATCGGGATCGCCGTTTTTGCCCTGACGGGCGCCCTGGCGGCGGCCCGGCTCAAGCAAACGTTCGTAACCGTCGCCTTCTTCGCGCTGGTGACCGGCGTCGGAGGCGGCTCGGTACGCGACCTGCTGATCGGAGCGCCAGTATTCTGGGTACATGACGCCACCGTGGCGCCAGTATGCCTGGCCGTTGCGCTGGTGGCGTGGTTCACGCCTGTGCATTGGTGGGAAGGCCGCGCGCTGGACTGGGCCGACGCCCTCGGCCTGGCGGTCTATTCGGTTCTCGGCACGATCAAGGCGCTTGCGTGGGGCGTGCCGCCGGTCCCGGCCATACTAATGGGGGTGGTGACGGGGTGCGTGGGCGGCATCATCCGCGACGTGCTGGCGGGTTTGCCCTCAATCCTGATGCGTCCCGAACTCTACGTCACAGCTGCAGCGCTGGCAGCAGGGGTGGCCGCTGCAGGCATGGCCATCGGCCTGACACCGGGACTGACATGGACATTGGCTGTGGCGGCAGGCTTTGCCTTGCGCGGCGCGGCAATCCACTGGTCGCTCGGCCTGCCCACCCATCGGGGCGGCAACTAGCCCCTAGATCATAGCGCGACCATCGAGGGCGACCGAACGTATCTGTCCATTGTCGTCAACACTGCAGGCGTAGCCGCGCCCGTCTTCCAGATGGCCTTCGACACTGAAGCGCTCACCCATCCGGCGCACGTTGTCGACCGATCCGATGCGGCGGTCACCGCGTTCGATTTCGCTTGAGCATGCATCGACGGCGCTGTCGAAACTGGAGCCGATACGGGGAGTAGCCGCATAGTCCTGATCATTGTAACCAGACATGGGCGGGACTTCGGTATAGCCCTGTTCATCAGCGGGATCGTAGGGGTAGCGGGCAGGCTCTTCGCGCACGGCGTCCTTGCTCGATTTGCTGGCCGCACTCGCGATCGCAACGACCGCGCCGCCAATGAGCAGACCGGCAAGCAAATCGCCACCGTCGATCCCGTCATGATGATGGCGATGATGCCAGCCACCATAACCGCGCGCAAAGGCCGGGCTGGCCGTCATGGCCAGAGCCGCGAGCGCGGCAAGCGAAGCAGCGGTACGTGAACGCAAAATAGTCATTGGTGTCTATCCCACACCCGGCCTGCACACTGCATTCCGGCCCAGCTTTCGAAAGGTAGGCGGCTCATGCTTTCGTGACCATGAACCGCCATGGCAGGTGTCTACAAGTCACAGACCGCGGATGCCGGAGAAATCGAGATCGGCGATCCGGCCGCGGTAGTCGACCTTGCAGACGAACCGGCCCGAGTCATAGCCGCGCACGCCCCGGTTCCAGCCATAAGAGTGTCGCGCCTCGCGCCAGCCACGGTGCATGGTGTTCACGGCAATACGCCCTTCGACCTTGTAGCCGTAGCGCTTGCGATCGACGTCGCGGATATCGGTGACCCGGGCTCGGCTGCCGTAGCTGTACCGACTGGCCGTGCGCGTCGCAGCAGCCGCGCACCGCTGAACCGCGCGATCGGCATTCATTCCGCGATGGTGGCCACGATCATAGTCGCGGGCAAGCGCCGGAGTGGCTGCCGTAGCCGCCATGACACCGGCGGAGATGGTCCCGATCAGAGTCTTGGTAAAAGTCAGCATGGCTTGTCGTCCTCGTGTGCCTCCGGACCCATTGTCCGGCCATGAGGAAAATCTAGAGACCGCGCCGTGAGGTGGCGCTGAACCGGCCATGCAGACGGCGTTCAGATTAAAATCTATTTTTCTGAACGACCATTTTCATCCTTTGGCACCGTCAAAGCCGTCCACTGTGCAATGAAACTGAGGATATCGGCGCCTTCCTCAATCACCTTGTCCGTCGGCTTGCCCGAGCCGTGGCCCGCGCGCGTCTCGATTCGGATGATGTGCGGTTTGCCGCCTAGATCAGCCGCCTGCAGCGCTGCCGCGTACTTGAACGAGTGGCCGGGCACCACACGATCGTCGGTATCCGCAGTGGTGACGAGGATTGCCGGATAGGCCACGCCATCGCGGATGTTGTGATAGGGCGAATAGGCCCGTAGCACCCTGAAGTCCGCCTCACGGTCCGGATAGCCGTAGTCATCGACCCAATAGCGCCCTGCCGTGAAACGGTCAAAGCGCAGCATGTCCATCACCCCGACTTGCGCTACCGCCGCGGCGAAGAGATCGGGCCGCTGGTTGACGACGGCGCCCACCAGAAGGCCACCATTGGACCCGCCCTGAATCGCGAGGCCGTCCTTCTTCGCGATGCCCTGCCCGATCAGGAATTCGCCCGCTGCGATGAAATCGTCGAACACGTTCTGCTTGTTCGCACGGCGCCCGGCATCGTGCCATTCCCGCCCATACTCGCCGCCGCCGCGAAGGTTTGCGAGGGCAAAAGCCCCCCCCGCCTCAAGCCACGCCATGCGCGTCGCTGAAAAACCAGGCGTCAGAGCGACATCGAAGCCGCCGTAGCCGTAGAGCAGCGTCGGCACCGGCTTGCCCGCCTTGGCAACGGCCCTGCTTCGCACGATGAACATCGGCACGCGGGTACCGTCTTTCGACGTGTAGAACCGCTGTTCGACCAGATAGGCTTCCGGATCGTAACACAGGCTGGGCTGGGCAAAGGGCTCGCTCGCACCGGTCGCTATATTCATCCGGTAGATCGCGGAGGGGCAATTGAAGCTGGTGAAGGCGTAGAACGTTTCCGGGTCTCCGGGCCTGCCCCGAAAGCCCGAGGCGGTGCCGATCCCGCTGAGGGTGAGTGTGCGTCCGGGCGAACCATCCAGACCAATGATCTCCGCATGGCTCGCGGCATCCCGCATGTAATTGAGTACCAGCTGATCACCGACGATGCCCGCGCGCTCGAGGATGTCCTCGCGCTGGGCAACGACCTCGTTCCATTCAGGCACCGCGGCATCGAGATCGATCGAAACGAGCCGGTAGCGCGGCGCGTCCTTATTGGTGACGAACCATAAGCGCCGCCCCGCCCCTTCGACGAGCTTCCAGTCGTCCGCGAAGCCGGTGACCAATGGCCAGGCCTTCCACCCGTCGCGCTTGCGCTTCGCTAGGTCAACTACGTGCACTTCGTACCGCGCATCGGTCCCGACATGGCTGGTGATTATGGCAAGCCGTCCATCCTGCGTCACTTCCGCAGCGTGCCCGTAATCCGGATGATCGGGAGTCGCATAGACCAGTTCGTCCTGATCCTGCGGCGTGCCGAGACGGTGGAAATAGACCGCCTGATTGTAGTTGAGGGACTGGAACGCTGCACCTTGGTCGGGCGCGGGAAAGCGCGAATAGAGGAAGCCCTCCTCTCCCACCCATGCAAGACGCGTAAACTTGGCCCAGCGGATCTCGTCGGCCATAGGCACACCCGTCTTCACGTCGAGCACGCGCAGGATACGCCAGTCGCTCCCCCCGTCCTGCACGCTGTAGAGAAGATGACGTCCTTTTTCTGATGGCTCCCACGCATCCAGCGCCGTCGCCCCGTCCAAGGCCCACCCATTGGGATCGATCAGAAGCCTCGGCTCGCCCGACAATCCCTTGCGTACGAACAGCTGCGACTGGTTCTGCAGCCCACTGTTGCGCGTGTAGAAATAGTTTGGCCCCGCCTTCACCGGCAGACCGAAACGCTCGTATTCCATGAAGGCGCGCACGCGCCCGGCAAAGTGCGCGCGTTGCGGGAGGCCTGCCAGATAGTCTTCAGTCACGGCATTTTCGCGCGCAACCCAGTCGGCCACTTCGGGCGCGGTGCGCACATCGGCTTCAAGCCAGCGGTAGGGATCGGCGATCTGCTCTCCGAAATGGTCTTCAACGATCGGATCGCGGCGAGTCTCGGGATAAGTGATGTCAGGCATGGGTTCTGCCGAAATGGGGGCGGCGACCGCCAGCAACAAGCCCCCTACCCACGCCTTCAGGCGATGCATATCCTTCTCCCAAAACGCAAAAGCGGCCGCGAGCCTAGCACTCGCGACCGCTTTTCGTCATCTATGCAGATGAGAGGCTCAGGCCTCGGCCATTTCCTCGGCCTCGGCGTTCACCGGACCCGAATCCTGACCCTTGGCATCGGTATCACGGTCCACCAGTTCGATGATCGCGATCGGGGCGGCGTCCGACGCACGGATGCCGGCCTTGATGATGCGAGTGTAGCCACCGTTGCGGCCGGCATAACGCTCGGCAAGAACTTCGAAGAGCTTCTTTTCCTGCGTCTCGTCCATCAGGCGCGCATGGGCCAGACGGCGATTCGACAGGCCGCCACGCTTGGCGAGCGTGATCAGCTTTTCGAGGTAGGGACGCAGTTCCTTCGCCTTCGGCGTGGTGGTCTGGATCTGCTCGTGCTTGATGAGCGCAGCAGCCATGTTGCGCATGAGGGCGGCGCGGTGACCCGATGTGCGCTGCAGCTTGCGCTGACCATACTTGTGACGCATTGTACTATCTCCGTTCGTAAGGGGCCCGTGTCAGGTAGCCCGGTCCTGGCAGTCGCTTGAGGGGGACCGCCTTGCCCTGAAAACGATGATCCCGGCCGTGGCCGGGATCATGCTTGTCTGGTTTAGCCCAGCAGCTCCTGTTCGAGCTTCTTGGCCATCTCTTCGATGTTCTCGGGCGGCCAGCCCGGGATATCCATGCCGAGGCGCAGGCCCATCGAGGAAAGGACTTCCTTGATCTCGTTGAGCGACTTGCGGCCGAAATTCGGCGTGCGGAGCATCTCGGCCTCGGTCTTCTGGACCAGGTCGCCGATGTAGATGATGTTGTCGTTCTTGAGGCAGTTCGCCGAACGGACCGACAGTTCCAGCTCGTCCACCTTCTTGAGGAGGTAGCGGTTGAGCTGGTTGGCGTCGCTCTCTTCGGGAGCTGCGCCACCGGCCGAGGCCATGCCGATCATCGGCGAGGCGCCAACCGGAGCGATGTCCTCGAAGTGGACGAACAGCGCCAGCTGGTCCTGAAGGATGCGGCCGGCATAAGCCACCGCGTCTTCCGGCGCGACGGTGCCGTCGGTCTCGACCGTGAGGCTCAGCTTGTCGAAGTCGAGTTCCTGGCCGATGCGGGCGTTTTCAACCTTGTAGCTGACCTGACGTACCGGCGAGTACAGCGAATCGACTGGAATGAGGCCGATCGGCGCATCGACGGGACGGTTGCCGACAGCGGGGACATAGCCCTTGCCGGAATCGGCGGTCAGTTCCATGTTCAGCGTCGCACCTTCGTCGAGGTGGCAGATCACGAGATCCTTGTTCATGACCTCGATGTCGCCAGTGACGGCGATGTCGCCCGCCTTGACTTCGGCCGGGCCGGTCGCGGAGAGCTGAAGACGCTTCGGACCCTCGCCCTGCATCTTGAGCGCGATCTGCTTCACGTTCAGGACGATGTCGGTCACGTCTTCACGCACGCCGGCAAGCGACGAGAATTCGTGGAGCACGTTCTCGATCTTGATCGAGGTAATCGCCGCACCCTGCAGCGAGGAGAGCAGCACGCGACGCAGCGCGTTACCGAGCGTCAGGCCGAAACCGCGCTCGAGAGGTTCGGCAACGAACGTCGCCTTCAGCTTGGGGTCGGGTCCCGGCTTGATCTCAAGGCTGTTCGGCTTCTTGAGTTCCTGCCAGTTCTTGATGTTGACAGTCATGGACTTCCCCTGGGATTTCGATGGCGGTTACGTCCCAAAGCCTGGTGGAAAGGCCCGGGACGTTCCGAGGTAACCGAGCAGCGACCGGTTCGCTGCCCGGGAAAGGCTCGATCAGACGCGACGGCGCTTCGAGGGACGGACACCGTTGTGCGGGATCGGAGTCACGTCGCGGATCGAGGTAATCGTGAAGCCCACGGCCTGGAGGGCGCGCAGCGCGCTCTCACGGCCCGAACCGGGACCCTTCACCTCGACTTCGAGGGTGCGGACGCCATGTTCGGCGGCCTTCTTGCCGGCGTCGTCAGCGGCGACCTGCGCGGCGTAGGGAGTCGACTTGCGGCTACCCTTGAAGCCCATCATGCCGGCCGAGGACCACGAGATCGCGTTACCCTGGGCGTCGGTGATGGTCACCATCGTGTTGTTGAAGCTGGCGTTGACGTGAGCAATGCCGCTCGTGATGTTCTTGCGTTCGCGGCGCTTAATGCGCTGAGGTTCGCGTGCCATGTCCGTATATCCTGTCGATTAGTCGCTACAGAAACCGTAGATCGGCCCTGCTGCTTACTTCTTCTTGCCGGCGATCGGCTTGGCCTTGCCCTTGCGGGTGCGCGCATTGGTGTGCGTACGCTGGCCACGAACCGGAAGACCCTTGCGATGACGCAGACCGCGGTAGCAGGCGAGGTCCATCAGACGCTTGATGTTCATCGCGGTTTCGCGACGAAGGTCACCTTCGACCGTGTGGTCGGCGTCGATGGTTTCACGGATCTGCAGTACTTCGGCGTCCGACAAATCCTGCACACGGCGGGTGTGATCGATACCGAGCTTGTCGGCGATCTCGAGGGCCTTGGTACGGCCGATACCGTGGATATAGGTGAGCGCGATGATAACGCGCTTGTTGGTGGGGATGTTTACCCCGGCAATACGAGCCACTTAAATCTCCATGCTCCACAGGAGCCGCAATACCGGCCCCCATCTCAACGCTCAACACCCGAAACGGCAAGAGCCCGGCTGGCATTCCAGGAAGTGGCTACTGCACACTGTCCTGGGCCATCCGGTTTGCCGAAGCTGACGAGTGAAGGGGGCGCTTAGAATGATTCGCGAGGGGTGTCAACGCCCCTCGCACAGGAAACGCGGCGCCGCCCCCTGCCATCAGCAGCGGACGGTGCATCGCTGTCACTGTCACTTAACCTAAGATAGCCTTGCAGTCAAAAATACGCGTCGTCAGCGTCCTATGATCTCGCTCTTGCCGCCCTCAGGAGGGTTTTCCGGGAGCGGAAGGATATCCGCATCAGGCACCTTGGTTTCAGGCCTGGTCTCCGCGTCACCGGAGCTGGCAGGCATCGGAAATGCCGCAGCGAAGGCTCCACCCAGCTTTGCTGCAAGATGCTGAAGTTGCTCCCCGAGAACGCCGTCCACGGCCGGGGCAAGCTTCTCGTATGGCGTGCGGGCATAGCCGCCGACGACATATTCGAGCAGGACCTGTGTGCTCTTGCCGTCATTCACGGGATTGAGCTGGATTGTGAGGGTGCCGTTCACGGCATCGGCCTGCAGCGGCCCCAACGCCCCGCTCATCCGCAGAGCGCGCGGCCGCTCAATGTAGATGACCCGCATGTGCTCCACGCTGCCGCGGGCTGCCGCCTTGGGCGAGGCGGTGTTTGGCAGGATTTCGCAAAAACAGCCGCCAGCACGCCCATCAATCGACAGATTCGCAGCGTCGCCCGACCATGTATGATCGGCGTCCCACCACTCGGCCGGCTTGAGCAACAGGGTCCAGGTCTCCTCGACCGCAGCAGGCACTTCCACCAGATGCCGGACAACGAAGCCATTGCTGGAAACGGTCGCTACCTTTGCTTCCGCAGATGCACTCAAGCCTGCGACCATTACAAACCCCAGCAAGGAGATTAGCGCTTGGGCGAACGGTTTCATCGGCGGCTCCTGCTACAGCCTCATCTCTGCACCCTGCCTAACCGGCGCCGGACATTCAGGACGCGAGAATTGCCTCGATCGCGGCAGTCACGTCATCCATGTCAGCCATGCCATCGACCTTGCTCACAATCCCACGAGCCTCGTAGATCGGCAGGATCGGCGCAGTCTTGGCACGGTATTCCGCCAGACGCGTGCGCACGGTTTCGGCATTGTCATCCGGACGGCGCTTAAACTCGGTGCCGCCACACTTGTCGCAAGTGCCGGGAACCCTGGGCTGCTCGAACTTGTCGTGATAGCCCTTGCCGCAGGTCGCGCAGGTAAAGCGGCCGGTGATGCGCTCGACCAGCGCTTCCTCGTCCACACCGAGCTCGATCACGTGCGCCAGCGTACGTCCACGCGCTGCGAGAATCTCGTCCAGCGACTCAGCCTGCGCAGCCGTGCGCGGATAGCCGTCGAAGATGGCGCCCGCATCGGGCCCCATGGCGTCCAGTTCGTCGCCGATCAGGGCCGACACGATGGCGTCGGACACCAGCTCGCCACGTTCCATGACGGCCTTGGCCTCGAGCCCGGTTGGCGTTGCCGCCTTGACCGCTGCCCGCAGCATGTCGCCGGTGGAGAGCTGGCGCATGCCATGCTTCTCGACGAGACGCTGTGCCTGGGTCCCCTTGCCCGCTCCCGGCGGCCCCAGCAAAATTATGTTCACGCCTTACCCCTCAAAAATGCCTTATCATCTCCCGCCTTCAGCTCATGGCCTCAGCGCAGACGGCCTTTCAGTTTCGCTTTCTTTATGAGGTCGCCGTACTGGTGCGCCAGCAGGTGCGACTGAATCTGCGTGATCGTATCCACAGTCACGTTGACGACGATCAGCAGACTGGTGCCACCCATGAACAGGAGCGGCAAGCCTGTCATCGACAGGAAGTACTCAGGAACCGTGCAGACGATAGTGAGGTAGATCGCACCGATCACCGTCACGCGCGTCAGCACGTAGTCGAGATATTCAGCGGTGCGCGCGCCCGGGCGGATGCCAGGAATGAAGCCACCGTTCTTCTTCAGGTTGTCGGCCGTTTCCTCCGGATTGAAGACGACGGCGGTGTAGAAGAAGCTGAAGAACACGATACCTGCTGCGTACAGCAGCATGTAGAGCGGCTTTCCGTGGCCCAGGTACTGGTTCAACGACACCACGACCTTGCCCATCGTCGATTCCGGGCTCAGCGAATTGCCGGCGAACTGCGTGATGGTCAGCGGCAGCAGCAGCAGCGAGCTTGCGAAGATCGGAGGGATCACGCCCGCGGTGTTGAGCTTGAGCGGCAGGTGACTGCGATCCGCCTGCATCATGCCACGCTGGGTGGCGCGCTTGGGATACTGGATCAGCAGACGGCGCGTGGCACGCTCGAAGAAGCAGATCAGCAGGATCATCGCGATGATCAACGCGATCAAAGAAATGATCAGGACCGAACCCGTGTCACCAGCACTGTAGGCTTGGCCAAGGTTGCTCGCGAAAGTCGGCATCTGGGCGACAATGCCCGCCATGATGATCAGCGACACGCCGTTGCCGATCCCGCGCGAGGTGATCTGCTCACCCAGCCACAGCAGGAACATGGTGCCACCGACCAGCGAGATGACCGCGCCGACGCGAAACATCACGCCCGGATCGACCACCGCCTGCAGGCCACTCGAAGCACCATAAGCCTCCAGGCTCACGGCAAGGAAGTAACCCTGCAGGGCGCAGAGGCCGACAGTGCCGTAGCGCGTGTACTGGTTCAGCTTCTTGCGACCGGCCTCGCCTTCCTTCTTCAGCGCCATTAGCGCCGGATGAAGCGACGCAGCCAGCTGCACCACGATCGACGCGGTGATGTATGGCATGACGCCGAGCGCGATGAGGCTCATGCGCGAGAGAGATCCGCCCGAAAAGGTGTTGAACAGGTCGAGAATGCCGCCCTGCGTCTTGCTGTAGAGCGATTCGAGGATCAGCGGGTTCACACCCGGCAGCGGCACGAAGCTCAGAAAGCGGAAGACGATCAGCGCGCCGATCGTAAACCAGATGCGGTTCTTGAGCTCGGTCGCCTTGGAAAAATTGGCCAGGCTGAGCGAGCTTGCGATGTTGTCGGCGCGAGAAGCCATGACTTACAGAATGCCTCGAATTGTCTTGTCGGATTCGGCCTTAGCGACTGCCGTCTGCCTTGTCGAACCCCGGAGCGGAACTGGCCATATAGACATTCGTAGAATGTCTGAAAGCCCTGTCCCCAGAAAACCACTGCCACGAAGGACGCATGTCCCGAAAAGCACAGGAGGGCGAAGCGCCAGGCGCCCGCCCTCCCGGTTTCTTCAGGCTACGATGCCTATCAGGCCTCGACGGCTTCCTTGGCAGGAAGGATCACCGAACCGCCAGCCTTTTCGACCGCAGCGACGGCGCCCTTCGAGGCACCGGCAACGTTGAACTCGACCTTGGCGGTCAGTTCACCCTTGCCGAGCAGGCGCACACCGTCCTTGCCGCCACGAGCAAGACCGGCGCCCTTCAGGGCCGCATGATCGACAGTGGCCGAGATGTCGAGCTTGCCGGCGTCGATCGCCTGCTGCACGAGACCCAGGTTCACTTCTGCATAGTCCTTGGCGAATTTCTTGTTGTTGAAGCCGCGCTTCGGCAGGCGCATGTGAAGCGGCATCTGGCCGCCCTCGAAGCCGGCGATCGAAACGCCCGAGCGCGCCTTCGCACCCTTCTGGCCACGACCGCTGGTCTTGCCCTTGCCCGAGCCGATGCCACGGCCGACGCGCATGCGGCGGTGACGGGCGCCCGAGTTGTCGCGGATATCATTCAGTTTCATAGTCTGCACTCGCTTTCGCTTTTGTCGCGCTTGATGGGAAGCGGCGCCCCTAGCGGATGCCGGTACAAATGTCACGCCCCCTTTTCAGCGATTCGCGCAAAGGCTACCCAAGGGCAGTCCCGCCCGTTTCCCCGGAGCCAGTTCTTGCCCGTTTCCAGCGGCTGCCGCCAGCCTACCGTTTCGTTCGGGCCATTGCCCTTTGCGGTTCTGCTCCTTGCCGCGTTCGTCCTGCGCGCCAGTACTTTCGGCGATCCCAACGTGGGCGGAGACGAGACGTTCTATCAGACTGTGGGCATCGCCATGCACCACGGCGCGGTTCCCTATGTCGATGTGTGGGACCGAAAACCGTGGGGGCTGTTTTTCCTCTACTACCTCATCACCGGCATTTCGACGAAGCCGATAGCGTACCAACTCGTAGCGACCGCGTTTGCCGCAACGACCGCCTTTGTCATCGGGCGCATCGCCCTGCTCTGGACCAATCGCCAAGGCGCGGTGCTGGCCGGCCTGACCTATCTTGTCTTTCTGACACCGTTTCAGGGCTACGGCGGCCAGAGCCCCGTCTTCTACAACCTGTTCATCGCGCTGGCGGTGCTACTGGCACTGCGCGCCACACCCACCTTGCGCAAAGGACTCGTGCCCGCGAGCAGCCACTTGGCCATGCTGCTGGCCGGGATCGCGATCACCATAAAGACCACGGCCTTTTTTGAAGCCGCGTTCGTAGGTCTATGGTGCAGCAGCGTGCTGCTAGGCTCGCCCCGGTCGAGACGCCCGCCGGGCCTTACCGTTGCAGTCTGGGCGCTTACCGGTGCCGCACCATTCCTTCTCATTGCAGCGATCTACGCCCTTGCGGGCGACTGGGCGGTCTACTGGAACGCTATGATAACATCGAACTTTGCCAAGACGACCAACTGGCCTTCTTCGGCGATCCGTTTCGCGATCATGTTCTCACGCCTCGCCCCCCTGCTGGTGGTCGCCGTTCTCGCTCTCCCCGAAATGCCGGACCGCAGCCGCCGGTTCATGCTGCTGTGGCTGCTCGCTGCTTTCATCGGTGTCGCCTCGACCCCGCATTTCTTCATGCATTATGCACTGCCGTTCCTGGTGCCTTTGAGCGTCGCCAGCGCCGCCTTTCTTGGCCGCAAATGGATCGGCCCCTTCGCCCTCGCCGCGATCAGCTGGCTCGCGCTGAGCGGCAGTCAGGTTCTGGACTTCGCCCACGCCCGCCGCTCCCGCGCCGCCTTCGCGGAACTGAGCCAGGCCATCCGCACGCATGACGACGGTGGCCCACTGTTCGTCTTCGACGGCCCGCACCAGCTCTACACGATGACCGGCACGGCGTTCCCTACGCCTCTGGTCTTCACCGCACACCTTGGCGATCTGAAGGAAAAGGACGTCAGTACCTTGTCGACGCTCGGGGAGGTAAAGCGGGTGCTCGCGATGCGGCCCAGCACTATCATAGCCGCTCCACGGCCGCGGCAAGGGCCACCTAACCTTGAAACCGACAATATCGTGCGCGCCTATTTTCACGCCCACTGCAAGCTCGTGGCGCGCGTTTCGGCACCCGACTGGCTAAACGAAAATACTGTGGATGTATGGGCGAACTGCCGCAAGCCTCCTGCTCCGGGCGCACGGAAGCCCTGACGCCGGTTTACGTTCCCCCGATCCCCACCACCAGCTTGGCGCTTTCGGGCACCGGCGTGCCGAACGCATCGCGCGCCGGCGCCCAATGCACGATGTCTATCGCCAGATCGCACAGCTCCTTGTCGAACTCAGGCGAATTCGAGCCAGGTTCCATGCGGCAGGACGTCGAGTTGCCCTTCGCATCAATGTCGAACAGGACGTCGTGGCGCGAGAACGGCCGCTGGCTCAACACCTTGTCGTAGCGGTCCTTGAGTTCGGCCAGCGCGTGATTCAGCTCGGACAGGCTGGCGTCCTCCCACCTCGGCTTCTGGCGCAAGTTTGCGAACTCTTCCTCGGTTACCAGTGGGCGCAGACGCCGGATCATGCCCGACCAGCGCATGATCCGCGCGACCTGCAGCGGTGATTCGCGGTCAATCGCGGTCTGGCATGATCCGCCGGTAGGGCTCGCCTTGGCCTGCAGCAACGCTTCGGCAGCAGGCCAACGATGATAGGCAACTGCCCAGGCCAGCGGCGTCATACCGAACATATCGGGCGAGTTCACATCTTGCTTGTCACGGTTGATCAGCACATTGATGTCGTAAACCGAGCCGCGTCGCGCCGCCGCCCCCAAGCCATAGGCCATGCGCGCCGGCCCCAGTTCCGCGAAGCCGTAAGGCAGTTCGATACCCTTTTCACCGGCATCGGAAAAATCGGGACTGGTCCCCGCACGGTCCAGTTCCCGGCAGATGTCGGCATAGGGGTAACGTGGATCGGACAGGACGGCCGCATTGTAGCGTCGACCGAAATCGGTCACTTTGTCGTCCGGCCCTTTCCCCAGCGCGGCCGCTTCATCTGGCACAAAGGCCAGCGCGCGCACAGTCCATGGCCTCAGCCCGCCCAGCACACGGCATTGTGCATCATAGAGTTCAGTAGTGACGCCATCTGGCGTGGTCGCTGCAGCGAGGCGGTAGTCACCGGCATCAATGGCCTTCTTCGCTTCCTGCGCCGGATCCGGTTGCGATCCACGAACTGCCTTGAACAGCGCCTCATCCGAACGACGCATCTCCGCAAGTCTTTCGGGATTCGCCCGAAAGTCGCCGCAATGCGCCACTTCAGCGCCGTCCGTCATGACATCGGGCTGCGTCTCGCCAGGTGTGCACCCGGCGACCGCCATGGACGCAAGACACGCAGCGCCGATGGCGAATCCCTTGACCTTCAAGACCTGCTCCAGATTGGAATGACCGGGCCTGCGCGCATAGCACAGACGCGAGCCGGGGAAAGAGGGCGAGAGGAAGACGCCACCCAAACGAAAGGCCCCGGCGTTTCCACCGGGGCCTTCCTGATTTCGTACCGATGCCGAAAGGCTCAGTCGACGATAGCAACCATGTGCGGCAGCTTGGCGATGGCACCGCGCACTTCGGCGGTGTCTTCCAGCTCCACGACGCGGTGCATCTTGCCGAGGCCCAGACCGATGAGGATCTTCTTCTGGCTCTCGGGGCGACGGATCGGCGAACCGATCTGCTTGATCTTGATCTTGGCCATGGTCGATTACTCCACGATAGCTTCGGCGGCGGCCTCGGCCTCCACCTCGCTGGCGCCACCGCGGCCGAGAAGGTCAGCGACTTTCTTGCCACGGCGCTGGGCCACCGACTTCGGCGAAGTCTGGCTGGTCAGCGCGTCGAACGTAGCGCGGATCATGTTGTACGGGTTCGAGGTGCCGACCGACTTGGTCACGACGTCAGCGACGCCCAGGCTCTCGAACACGGCGCGCATCGGACCGCCGGCGATGATGCCGGTACCGGCAGGAGCCGTGCGGACGTTGACACGGCCCGCACCGAAGTGGCCCTTGCCGTCATGATGGAGGGTGCGGCCCTCCTTCAGTGCGACGCGGATCATCTTCTTCTTTGCCGAAGCGGTCGCCTTGGTGATCGCCTCGGGCACTTCGCGAGCCTTGGCGTGACCGAAGCCGACGCGGCCCTTGCCGTCACCGACGACGACCAGAGCGGCGAAACCGAAGCGCTTGCCGCCCTTCACGGTCTTCGAGACGCGGTTGATGTGAACGAGCTTTTCGATCAGCTCTTCACCCTGCTCCTCGTCGTCACGGCGGCCACGGCGGTCGCCGCGATCGCCACGGCCACGCCCGCCACGCTCACCGCGTTCGCCACGGCCACGGCGGCCACGGCCGCCTTCGTTGGCTTCGGCCTGGGGCGCTTCAGCCGCGACCGGCTGTTCGATGGTGTTTTCGTCTGCCATGATCAGAACTCCAGCCCGCCTTCACGGGCGGCTTCGGCCAGCGCCTTGACGCGGCCATGGAACAGGAAACCGCCGCGATCGAACACGACAGAAGTGACGCCCGCCTTCTTGGCAGCCTCGGCGAGCTCCTTGCCCACGCGAGTGGCGGAGTCGACATCGGTGCCCTTGCCACCAAGCGTATTGGCGGCGGCAACGGTGCGGCCCTGCGCATCGTCGATGATCTGCGCGTAGATGTGACGGCCGGTGCGGTGCACCGACAGACGCGGACGGTCGCCCGAACGGGCGCGAAGAGCGGTACGGACGCGCCGGCGGCGGCGTTCGAAAAGGGAAAGCTTTGCCATTACTTCTTCTTCCCTTCCTTGCGGAAGATGAACTCGCCGCGGTACTTGATACCCTTGCCCTTGTAGGGTTCGGGCTTGCGCCAGCGGCGGATCTCGGCCGCGAGCTGGCCGACCTTCTGCTTGTCGATACCGGAGATCTCGACCGTGGTGTTATCCGGGGTCTTGATCTCGATGCCTTCAGGCACGTCGATGTCCACGTCGTGCGAGTAGCCGAGCTGCAGCTTCAGGGTCTTGCCCTGAGCGGCCGCACGGTAACCGACGCCCTTGATCTCGAGGACCTTGGTGTAACCCTGGGTCACGCCTTCGATCAGGTTCGAGACAAGCGTGCGCTGCATGCCCCAGTGGCTGCGGGCAGCCTTGGTCTGGTTCACCGGCTGCACGGCGATCGAAGCTTCCTCGACCGAGTAGGTCACGAGGTCCGAAAGGCCCATTGTCAGGGTGCCCTTGGGCCCCTTCACCGAGAGGACGCCGTTGTCGATCGCGGCGGTAACACCGCCCGGGATCGCAACCGGCTTCTTACCAATGCGGCTCATCAGAATACCTCCGCGAGCACTTCGCCGCCGACGTTCTGCAGACGAGCTTCCGCGTCGGAAAGCACGCCCTTCGGCGTCGAGACGATGGTGATGCCAAGGCCGTTGCGCACCACCGGAAGTTCCTTCGAACCCGAGTAGACGCGGCGGCCCGGCTTGGAGACGCGCTGCACGTGCTTGATCGCGGGCTCGCCTTCGAAATACTTCAGCTCGATGCGCAGCTGCGGGTGAGCGCCGGTGGCATCTTCGCTGTAGCCACGAATGTAGCCTTCGCGCTGGAGCACTTCGAGCACGCGGGCACGAAGCTTGGAGGCCGGCGACAGGACGGAGTCCTTCTTCGCGCGCTGGCCGTTGCGGATGCGGGTGAGCATATCACCCAGAGGATCGGTCATAGCCATCTTCGTCTATTCCCTTACCAGCTCGACTTGGTCACGCCAGGGATCATGCCCTTATTGGCAAGATCACGCAGCTCGACGCGGCACAGGCCGAACTTGCGGTAGTAACCGCGCGGACGACCGGTCGTGGCGCAACGGTTGCGAACCCGGGTCGGGTTGCCGTTGCGGGGGATCTCGGCCAGCTTGAGGCGGGCAATGAGGCGCTCGGTTTCGTCGAGCGATTCATCGTCAGCGATCGCCTTGAGGCGCGCGTACTTGCCTGCATACTTCTTGACGAGCTTCTTACGACGCTCGTTCTTGTTCACGGAACTCAGTTTCGCCATGGACTTAAGCTCTCTTTCTCAGCGGCTCACGCCGCTTCCTTCTGTTCCGACTCTTCAGCCGGGAACGGGAAACCGAAAAGACGCAGCAGTTCGCGCGCTTCCTCGTCGGTCTTGGCGGTGGTGGTGACGATGATGTCCATGCCACGCACCTTCTCGATCTTGTCGTAGCTGATCTCCGGGAAGATGATCTGCTCCTTGAGACCCATCGCATAGTTGCCGCGTCCGTCGAACGACTTCGCGTTCAGGCCACGGAAGTCGCGGATGCGAGGCATCGCGATCGTGATGAGGCGATCGAGGAATTCATACATACGCTCGCGGCGCAGCGTCACCTTGCAGCCGATCGGCATGCCTTCACGCAGCTTGAACTGCGCAATCGACTTGCGGGCCTTGGTGATCACCGGCTTCTGGCCAGCGATGGCTTCCATCTCGGCAGCAGCGGTCTGGACCTTCTTCTTGTCCTGGCTCGCTTCGCCCACGCCCATGTTGAGCGTGATCTTCTCGATCTTGGGCACCTGCATCGGGTTGGAATAACCGAACTTCTCGGTCATAGCCTTGACGATTTCGGCGTCGTACTTGGTACGAAGGCGCGGAGTGTACTTGTCAGCCATCGATGGTCTCCCCGGACTTCACGGCCACACGGACCTTCTTGCCGTCCTTGACTTCGAAGCGAACGCGGGTCGGCTTGCCGTCCTTGTCGGCAACCGCGACCTTGCTGATCGCCATCGGAGCCGGCGTACGCTCGATGCCACCCTGCGGGTTCATCTGCGTCGGCTTGCGATGCTTGGTGGCGACGTTCACGCCCTCGACCACGACCTTGCCATCCTTGGGAAGGACCTGGAGGACGGTTCCGGTGCGGCCCTTGTCCTTGCCGGACAGGACGACGACCGAGTCACCCTTCTTGATCTTGGCAGCACCCATCACAGCACCTCCGGAGCAAGCGAGATGATCTTCATGAAGCCGCGGCCGCGCAGTTCGCGGACGACGGGGCCAAAGATACGAGTGCCGATCGGCTCCTCGTTCTTGTTCACGAGAACAGCAGCGTTGCTGTCAAAACGGATTACGCTGCCATCGGGGCGGCGCACGTCCTTCTTGGTGCGCACGATCACCGCACGGTGAACGTCGCCCTTCTTGACGCGAGCGCGCGGCTGCGCCTCCTTGACCGACACCACGATGATGTCGCCGACGCCTGCGAAACGACGCTTAGAGCCACCCAGCACCTTGATGCACTGGACGCGCTTTGCGCCGCTGTTATCCGCGACGTCGAGATTGGATTGCATCTGGATCATCGATCCGGTTCCTTCTCAACTGGCTTGCCGGAACCAGTCCGGCAGTTCCAAAAAAACGTCTTAGTTGGCGGCCTCGACGTCGAGGTTCGCCTCTACCGCGGTACCCTTGCTCGCCGCCAGGCGATCGAGCACCTTCCACGTCTTGGTCTTGGAGATCGGCTTGGTCTCCTCGATCCGGACGCGCTCACCGGTACGGTAGGCATTGTCCTCGTCGTGGGCGGCGTACTTCTTCGAGCGGCGGATGATCTTCCCGTAGAGGGGGTGCTTCACCTTGCGCTCGACGAGCACGGTCACGGTCTTGTCGGTCTTGTCGGAAACGACGGTCCCGATCAGAATACGCTTGGGCATCGTGTTTCCTCCTTACGCCTTCGCCGCCGAACGCTCAGCCTGGAGCGTCTTGATGCGGGCGATGTCGCGACGGACTTCCTTGATGCGTGCCGGAGCCTCGAGCTGGCTCGTGGCGGCCTGGAAACGCAGGTTGAACTGCTCGCGCTTGAGGTCGGCGAGATCAGCGGTCAGCTGGTCGTCGGTCTTGGCGCGAAGGTCTTCGATCTTGGCGGCCATGATTAACCCTCCAGGTGCGAGGTGTCGCCGAGACGGGCAACGACCTTGGTCTTGATCGGCAGCTTCATCGCAGCGCGGCTGAACGCCTCTGCAGCGAGCGGGCCGGCAACGCCGTCCAGCTCGAACAGGATGCGGCCGGGCTTCACACGGGCAGCCCAGTATTCCACCGAACCCTTGCCCTTACCCTGACGGACTTCGGCAGGCTTCTTCGAAACCGGCACGTCCGGAAAGACGCGGATCCAGAGACGGCCCTGGCGCTTGATGTGACGCGTGATCGCGCGGCGGGCCGCTTCGATCTGGCGGGCGGTGATCCGCTCGGGCTCGAGGGCCTTGAGGCCGTAGGAGCCGAAGTTCAGGTCGGTGCCACCCTTGGCGTCGCCCTTGATCCGGCCCTTGAAGGCCTTGCGGAACTTGGTCTTTTTCGGTTGCAGCATGGTGCTTACTCTATCCTATGCCTCAGCGCGCCGGGCGGACGCCGGAGGTCTGAGCCTCCATCATCAGCCGGTCCTGCGCCGTCGGGTCGTGGCCGAGGATCTCACCCTTGAAGACCCACACCTTGATGCCGATGATGCCATAGGCGGTCAGCGCCTCGGCTTCGGCATAGTCGATGTTCGCACGCAGCGTGTGCAGAGGCACGCGGCCTTCGCGGTACTGCTCGACGCGGGCGATTTCCGCACCGCCGAGACGGCCTCCGCACATGATCTTGATGCCTTCGGCACCCAGACGCATCGCGGACTGCATCGCGCGCTTCATCGCCCGGCGGAACGCCACGCGGCGAACCAGCTGGTCGGCGATGCCCTGAGCGATCAGCTTGGCGTCGATTTCCGGCTTGCGGATCTCGACGATGTTCAGCTTCACTTCGCTCGAAGTCATCGTAGCGAGCTGCTTGCGCAGCTTCTCGATGTCGGCGCCCTTCTTGCCGATGATGACACCCGGACGGGCGGCATAGATCGACACGCGGCACAGCTTGGCGGGACGCTCGATCACCACCTTCGAGATCGCGGCCTGCGGCAGCGTGTCGATGATGAACTTGCGGATCTTGAGGTCTTCCTCAAGCAGCTTGCCGTAGTCCCGGCCTTCCGCGAACCAGCGGCTGTCCCAGGTACGGTTGATCTGCAGGCGCAGACCGATCGGATTGCTCTTGTGACCCATGGATCAGGCCTCCTCGACTTCGCGAACGACGATCCGCAGCCGCGAGAAGGGCTTCAGGATCCGGGTGGACTTGCCGCGGCCACGAGCGTGGAAACGCTTCATGGTGATCGACTTGCCGACCGACGCCTCGGCGACGACAAGCGCGTCGACGTCGAGGTTGTGGTTGTTCTCGGCATTGGCGATCGCCGATGCGAGAATCTTGCGCGCTTCCACAGCCATGGCCTTCTTCGAAAAGGCCAGGATGTTCATCGCGTCCTCGGCCTTCTTGCCGCGGATCAGACCGGCGACGAGATTGAGCTTCTGGGCGGAACCACGGATGGTGGTGCCGACCGCAAGAGCTTCCTTCTCGCCGACGCGGCGGGGTGCTGCCTGCTTGCTCATTAGCGCTTGCCCTTCTTGTCGGCAGCGTGGCCGGGGAACGAGCGCGTGGGCGCGAATTCACCGAGCTTGTGGCCGACCATGTCCTCGTTGACCGAGACCGGGATGAACTTGTGCCCGTTGTAGACGTTGAACGTCAGACCAACGAACTGCGGAAGGATGGTGGAGCGACGCGACCAGGTCTTGATCGGGCCAGCCTTGGTGCCGGCATCCTGCGCAACCTCGGCCTTCTTGAGAAGGTACAGGTCAACGAAGGGGCCTTTCCAGACGGAACGTGCCATCGTGTCTTACCTCTTCTTCTTGGCGTGGCGCGAACGGATGATCATCTTGTCCGTCTGCTTGTTGTTGCGAGTACGGGCACCCTTGGTCGGCTTGCCCCACGGGGTAACCGGGTGACGACCGCCCGAAGTGCGGCCTTCACCACCACCGTGCGGGTGATCGACCGGGTTCTTGGCGACACCGCGCGTCAGCGGGCGTCGGCCCATCCAACGCTTGCGGCCGGCCTTCGCCAGGGTCTGGTTCTGGTTGTCGGGGTTCGAAACCGCGCCAACCGTGCCCATGCAGTCGCCACGCAGGTAGCGCTGCTCGCCCGAGTTCAGGCGGACGATGACCATGCCGCGGTCACGGCCTACGACCTGCACATAGGTGCCTGCCGAGCGGGCGATCTGACCACCCTTGCCGGGCTTCATCTCGACGTTGTGGCAGATCGTGCCGACCGGCATCTGCGACAGGAGCATCGCGTTGCCCGGCTTCACGTCGGTCTTTTCGCCGGCGATGACAACGTCACCTTCGGCCAGACGCTGCGGCGCAATGATGTAGGCCAGCTCCCCGTCGGTGTACTTCACCAGAGCGATGAAAGCCGTGCGGTTCGGGTCGTACTCGATCCGCTCGACAGTGGCTTCCATGTCCCACTTGCGACGCTTGAAGTCGATGAAGCGGTACTTCTGCTTGTGACCACCGGCGATGCCGCGTGAGGTGACATGGCCCTTGTTGTTGCGGCCACCAGTCTTGGTCTTACCTTCGGTAAGCGCCTTGACCGGCTTGCCCTTCCACAGCGCCGACTTGTCGACGAGGACCAGGCCACGACGGGCGGGGCTGGTCGGATTGTAGTTCTTAAGTGCCATGGTGCCTTAACCCCGCACGCCTTCGGTGACGTCAATCGACTGGCCTTCGGCCAGCGTGACGATCGCCTTTTTCACGTCGCTGCGGCGGTATGCTTTACCGCGCCAGCGCTTGGTCTTGCCCTTGGTGACCAGGGTGTTGACGCCGGTAACCGTGACGCCGAACAGCGCCTCGACGGCCGCCTTGATCTCGGGCTTGGTTGCCTTGTCAGCCACCTTGAAAACGACGGCGTTGTTCTCGGAGAGCAGCGTCGACTTTTCAGTGATGTGGGGGGCAAGGATCACGTCGAAGTGACGGATATCCACTTCCTTGGTCTTAGCCATTGAAACGCGCCTCCAGCTTTTCGACCGCGGCGCGCGTCAGCACCAGCGTATCATGCTTCAGGATGTCATAGACGTTGGCGCCCATGGCAGGCAGCACGTTGACGCCGACGATGTTGCGGGCGGCACGGGCAAAGTTGTCGTTCACCGCTTCGCCGTCGATCACCAGCACCTTCTTGCCGAAGTTCGCCTTGGCGAGCTGGCCAGCGAGCGCCTTGGTCTTGCCGTCGACGTCGAGCGAGTCGACAATGACGAGACCGTTCTGGGCCTTGGCGGAAAGAGCCATCTTGAGGCCGAGAGCGCGAACCTTCTTGTTCAGCGAGACGTTGAACTCGCGGCGGCGTGCACCGTGAGCCTTACCACCGCCGATGAACACCGGAGCCGCACGGTCACCGTGACGAGCCGTGCCGCCGCCCTTCTGGCGACCCCACTTCTTGCCGGTGCGCGCGACGTCCGAACGCTCGCGGGTAGCACGGGCGATGCCGCGGCGGTTCTCGAGCTGCCAGGTGACAACGCGATGCAGGATGTCTGCGCGCGGCTCGAGGCCGAACACGTCATCCGACAGCTCGATGTCGCCCTTGCCGGCCGAACCGTCGATATTGAGGACCTGTACCTTCACGACTTAGCCCTCCTGGCCTTCGGTCGCTTCGACAGCCGCGGTATCTTCCGCCGGGGTGTCGGCAGCAGCCGAGTCATTGCTGTTGGCGGCCGTCTTCAGGCCGGCGGGATAGGGAGCCTCGGCGTGACGGGCGACCTTGACGGCGTCCGAAACCGTGAGCCAGGCATTCTTCGCACCGGGAACCGAGCCCTTGACGAAGATTAGGCCGCGCTCGTCATCAACGCGGACGACTTCGAGGTTCTGCTGGGTGCGCTGACGGTCGCCCATGTGGCCCGCCATCTTCTTGTTCTTGAAGACCTTGCCCGGATCCTGGCGGTTACCGGTCGAACCGTGCGCACGGTGCGAGATCGAAACACCGTGGGTGGCGCGCATACCGCCGAAGCCCCAGCGCTTCATGGCGCCCTGAAAGCCCTTACCCTGGGTGTGGCCGCCCACGTCAACGAGCTGGCCGGGAACGAAGTGCGAAGCCGCAATCGTCGCACCAACTTCGAGGAGGGCGTCATCCGCGACGCGGAATTCCGCAACGCGCATCTTGAGGGGAACTTCAGCCTTGGCGAAGTGTTCACGCTGCGGCTTGGCAACGTTCTTCTGCTTGGCTTCACCAGCACCGAGCTGAACCGCGACGTAACCGTCACGATCGGCGGTGCGGACCGAAACCACCTGGCAATCTTCCAGGGCCAGAACGGTAACCGGCACGTGCCGTCCGTCTTCCTGGAACAGTCGGGTCATCCCGACCTTCTTGGCGATCACGCCGGTACGCATGACCTTTACTCCTTACAGAGGCCTGCCCGGGCCCATCCCGAACAGGCGTGTCCAGCCCAATTTGTGATGCATGCCCCGTCCGGGCTGGGTGCTCCCTGCAAGCCCTGCAACAGGACCGCGGAAGCGAGACGGGGGACGCATTCCCGGCACAAACCCGAAGGCAAGACCGGAGGTATCCCTTGTGTCCTCCCTCGGTTTCCCTTGGAGGCTCTGTCTCTGCGGGTTTCTCCCCGCAAAGCCGGCCGCAAAGGCCGACAAGGATGTCTGGAACCCGAGAGTTCCGAATTTCGCCCGATCGTTTAAGGTCCGATCGAAAAGACCCTGGGGCCGCCGGGAGGCAGCCCCTTCAACCGGCTCAGGCCAGTTTGATCTCGACGTTCACGCCAGCGGCGAGGTCAAGCTTCATCAGCGCGTCGACAGTGGCCGCATTGGGCTGCACGATGTCGAGCAGGCGCTTGTAGGTGCGAACCTCGAACTGCTCACGCGACTTCTTGTCGATGTGAGGACCACGGTTCACGGTGAATTTCTCGATCTTGGTCGGCAGCGGAATGGGGCCCCGAATGAGCGCGCCGGTGCGGCGGGCGGTGTCAGCGATTTCGCCAGTTGCCTGGTCGAGTACGCGATGGTCAAACGCCTTGAGGCGAATGCGGATGTTCTGAGCTTCCATTACCTACTACCGATGAGAAAGAGCCAAGGAGCCGAAGCCCCAAACAAATTCGAAGCGCGCCCCTACACCGCGTTCCGGATTCGCGCAAGACCTGATTGCGGGAAATATTTCGGAATTCTGCGGGGTCCCGAAGCCGCCAGCGCCACACGCAAGGAAATGATTCAGAAGCACAGGGCAGCGCACGATTCTGAAGACCCGGTACTGCATGACGCGCACCTGTGGACCTGCCTACCTCCGGTACCATGCGAACTGAGGCGCTTACCTCTGCTTCTTCTTGCCAAGCGCTGCGTTGAAATCCGGATCCTTATTCGCGACCCACCCCAGAAACTTCTCGATCCTCGGGTCAAGCCGCAGGAGATCGGCGTCCAGTCCGTAGCGCTGCAATTCCGAGTTTGTGAAAGTGGTTATCAGCATGTTCTGGCAGATCGGGTGCATCGGCACAGTGTCGCGCCCTCCCCGGCTCTTGGGAACCGGATGGTGCCAGATCACCGTCTCGCCGCAGGGCCGGCCGCATAGCCAGCAATCGGGCGGCGGCGGGGCCTCAGGCGCGTCCTCGTCGTCGAAGATGTCCTCGCGCGGGCCATGCTTGGAATACTTACGTGCCATGGCACCAGCCCTAACCGTGGACAGCACCGGACGCCAGCCCCTTCCCTCCGGGTCCACCGCCGCCTATGTTGCGCGGGCGACACCACACTGACGCGATTTCCCCCATGCCCTCATTCAAGACGCTATCCGGCGCCACCGCCGCTATCGCCCTTGCCGTCGTAGTGGCGAGCCCCGCCACTTCGGCCGATCCGTCCTACCCCTTCCTCGACAAGGCCGTGCCGATCGACCTCGACCCCGGCTATCCCGAAGGCGGCATCCCGGCCGATGACATTTCCGATGACGGAACTCCCGTCTTGACCGCCCATATCACCATTCCCGAACGTGAAGACGAAGCCTGCCGCGCCGCCGCCAATCAGAGCAATGGCGGCAATGCCGGCACGATCGTCGCATGCTCGCATGGCGGCAGCGGAACCAGCCAGCGCGTTCCTCCTGCCAAGTCCATCGACGAAAACACGCGCAACGGCACGCTCCATCCACCGGACGTCAGCGGACTGCCGGGATGCCTGGGGCCCTGTATCACGATCCGGTTCGGACGCGTACCGCCACCGGTCTACTACATCGACCTCAGCGCCATTCCCGAGCCCCCCGAAGGCTCAGATGCGTGGAAGATCAGCAAGGGACTGCTGCGCGCGCCCTGAAGCGCGCGCAGCACATGCCCCGCACCATGGCACAACGAAAAAGCCCGGCCTCCTTGCGGAGACCGGGCCTTTAACTCGATTATCCGAGGATCAGCGAATTACTTCGTGATCTTCGCGACAACGCCCGAGCCGACGGTGCGGCCGCCTTCGCGGATAGCGAAGCGGAGGCCTTCGTCCATGGCGATCGGGGCGATCAGCTTGACCGACAGGGCAACGTTGTCGCCCGGCATGACCATCTCGGTGCCCTCGGGGAGGATCACTTCACCGGTCACGTCGGTGGTGCGGAAGTAGAACTGCGGGCGGTAGTTGGCGAAGAACGGCGTGTGACGGCCACCTTCGTCCTTCGACAGCACGTAGACTTCTGCGTCAAACTCGGTGTGCGGGGTAACGGTGCCCGGCTTGGCGAGAACCTGACCACGCTCTACGTCGTCGCGCTTCAGACCACGGACCAGCGCGCCGATGTTGTCGCCGGCTTCACCCTGATCGAGCAGCTTGCGGAACATTTCGACGCCGGTGACGGTGGTCTTCTGGGTGTCGCGGATACCGACGACTTCGACTTCTTCACCAACCTTGATGATGCCGGTTTCGACACGGCCGGTCACAACCGTACCACGGCCCGAGATCGAAAACACGTCTTCGACCGGCATCAGGAACGGCTTGTCGGTCGGACGCGGCGGCTGCGGGATGTACTCGTCGACAGCGTTCATCAGTTCGATGATCGAGTTCTTGCCGATTTCGTCGTCGCGGCCTTCGAGAGCGGCCAGAGCCGAACCCTTGACGATCGGAATATCGTCGCCCGGGAATTCGTACGACGACAGCAGTTCGCGAACTTCGAGTTCGACGAGCTCGAGAAGCTCTTCGTCGTCGACCTGGTCGACCTTGTTCATGTACACGACCAGAGCCGGCACGCCGACCTGACGAGCGAGCAGGATGTGCTCGCGGGTCTGCGGCATCGGGCCGTCAGCAGCGTTCACCACGAGGATGGCGCCGTCCATCTGGGCCGCACCGGTGATCATGTTCTTCACATAGTCGGCGTGACCCGGGCAGTCGACGTGCGCGTAGTGACGGGCAGCGGTTTCGTACTCGACGTGCGCGGTCGAGATGGTGATGCCGCGCTCACGTTCTTCCGGAGCCTTGTCGATGTTGGCGAAGTCGACCGCTTCACCGCCGTTGACTTCGGCCATGACCTTGGTGATGGCAGCCGTCAGGGTCGTCTTACCGTGGTCGACGTGACCGATGGTGCCGATATTGCAGTGCGGCTTGTTCCGCTCGAATTTTGCCTTCGCCATTGCTCAAACCTTCTTTCGTACTGAAATTGAATCTGCGGGAAATAAGGCAGCGCCCGCTGAATCAGGCGCCGCCCCTAGAACCATTCTTGCCCTCAGGCAAGCTTCTCCTTCACTTCGGCCGCGACGTTTGCCGGGACCTCGTCGTAGTGGGAGAAGAACATCGAGTAGTTGGCCCGGCCCTGGGTGAACGAGCGCAGCTGGTTCACGTAGCCGAACATGTTTGCCAGCGGCACGTGGGCTTCGACGACCTGGGCGTTGCCGCGGCTGTCGGTGCCCTGGATCTGGCCGCGGCGGCTGTTCATGTCACCGATGACGTCGCCGAGGTATTCCTCGGGAGTGACGACTTCGACCTTCATGATCGGCTCGAGCAGCTTGATGCCGGCCTTCTGGGCGACTTCACGCATACAACCGCGACCGGCGATTTCGAAGGCCAGAGCCGACGAGTCGACGTCGTGGTAGGCACCGTCGTAGAGAACGATGTCGAAGTCGATGATGGGGAAGCCCACGAGCGAACCGGTCTCGGCCGTTTCGCGCATGCCCTTCTCGATGGCGGGGATGTATTCCTTCGGAATGTTACCGCCCTTGACTTCGTCGGTGAAGGTGATGCCCGAACCGCGCTCGCCGGGCGTGACCTTGACCTTCACGCGGCCAAACTGGCCGGTACCGCCCGACTGCTTCTTGTGGGTATAGTCCACGTCCACAGCCTTCGCGAGGTATTCGCGATAGGCCACCTGCGGCGCGCCGACGTTGGCCTCGACCTTGAACTCGCGACGCATGCGGTCGACGATGATGTCGAGGTGAAGTTCGCCCATGCCCTTGATAATGGTCTGGCCGGACTCGTGGTCGGTCGACACGCGGAAGCTGGGGTCCTCGGCCGAGAGACGGTTGAGCGCAACGCCCATCTTCTCCTGGTCGGCCTTGGTCTTGGGTTCCACCGACAGTTCGATAACCGGCTCGGGGAATTCCATGCGTTCGAGCACGATCGGCGCCCGTTCCGCACAGAGCGTATCGCCCGTCGTGGTTTCCTTCATGCCGGCCAGCGCAACGATGTCGCCCGCATACGCTTCATCGATGTCCTTACGCTCGTTGGCGTGCATCTCGAGGATACGGCCGACCTTTTCCTTCTTGCCCTTCACCGAGTTCAGGTACGAGCCCTTCGAGAGCGTGCCCGAGTAGATGCGGCAGAAGGTGAGCGAGCCGACGAACGGGTCGTTCATGACCTTGAACGCGAGAGCCGAGAACGGCGCATCGTCCTTGGGCGGACGGCTGTCCTTCTCGTCGCTGTCGACCTTGACGCCCTGGACGTCGGGGATGTCGAGCGGCGAAGGCAGGTAGTCGACGACGGCGTCGAGCAGCGGCTGCACGCCCTTGTTCTTGAAGGCCGAACCGCAGCAAACCGGCACGAAGGCATGCGCCAGCGTACCCTTGCGGATCAGCTTCTTCAGCGTCGCGACGTCGGGCTCTGTGCCTTCGAGGTAGGCTTCCATGACATCGTCGTCCTGCTCGACGGCGAGTTCAATCAGCTGGCTGCGGTACAGCTCGGCTTCGTCGGCCATGTCGGCCGGGATTTCTTCATAGAAGAACTCGGCGCCCAGCGACTCGTCCTTCCAGATGATCGCGCGGTTGTGCACGAGGTCGACCAGACCCTTGAGGTCGGATTCGATGCCGATAGGCAGGTACAGCACGGCCGGGGTGGCACCGAGGCGGTCGATGATCGACTGCACGCAGTACTTGAAGTCGGCGCCGGTGCGGTCGAGCTTGTTGATGAAGCACATGCGGGGAACGCCATACTTGTCGGCCTGGCGCCACACGGTTTCGGACTGCGGCTCAACGCCGGCAACGCCGTCGAAGCACGCGACCGCACCGTCGAGCACGCGCAGCGAGCGTTCGACTTCGATGGTGAAGTCCACGTGGCCCGGGGTGTCGATGATGTTGATGCGGTATTCGTCGCCCTGGCCGCTGTCTGCCTTCCAGAAGCAGGTGGTGGCCGCCGAGGTGATGGTGATGCCGCGTTCCTGCTCCTGCTCCATCCAGTCCATGGTGGCGGCGCCGTCGTGCACTTCGCCGATCTTGTAGGACTTGCCGGTGTAGTAGAGGATTCGCTCGGTCGTGGTGGTCTTGCCGGCGTCGATGTGCGCCATGATACCGATGTTGCGGTACATATCCAGCGTATGGCTGCGGGCCATGGTGAAAATCCTTAGCAGGAGTTTGGGAGGAACTGGGGCTCAGATAAGCCCCTGCCCCCTGAATTGAAAGTGTGACGCCCGCATGACGTGCATGAAGGGCGCCACGAAGCGTCTTACCAGCGGTAGTGCGAGAAGGCGCGGTTGGCGTCCGCCATGCGGTGCGTGTCTTCGCGCTTCTTCACGGCGTTGCCGCGGTTGTTGGCCGCATCGAGCAGCTCGCCCGAGAGACGCGCCGACATGGTGGTCTCGGGACGGTTGCGCGCAGCGGTGATCAGCCAGCGGATGGCGAGCGCCTGGGCACGCTCCGGACGGACTTCGACCGGAACCTGGTAGGTCGCACCGCCGACGCGGCGGCTGCGGACCTCGATCTGCGGCTTCACGTTGTTCAGGGCATCGTGGAACAGCTGGACCGGATCGGCCTTGGCGCGGGTTTCCATGGTATCGAGCGCACCGTAGACGATGGACTCGGCAACCGACTTCTTGCCGTCGAGCATGAGGTTGTTCATGAACTTCGACAGGACCTGATCACCGAACTTCGGATCAGGCAGGATTTCCCGCTTCTCGGGACGACGACGACGTGACATCTTTGTAATTCCTTCGGAATGGTCTGCGGCTCCGGCCCGCTCCTCCACCCGGCCTCCCAGAGGATACCCATGTCAGGGTGTCCGGATGGGGAAGCGGGCCGGAGCCGGCCAGCGACGGATGAACCTTACTTCGGACGCTTGGCGCCGTACTTCGAGCGGGACTGCTTGCGGTCCTTGACGCCCTGCGTGTCGAGCACGCCGCGCAGGATGTGGTAGCGCACGCCGGGAAGGTCGCGCACACGGCCGCCGCGGATGAGCACGACCGAGTGCTCCTGCAGGTTGTGGCCTTCACCCGGGATGTACGAGATGACTTCGCGGCTGTTGGTCAGACGGACCTTGGCGACCTTGCGGAGAGCCGAGTTCGGCTTCTTCGGGGTCGTGGTGTAGACGCGGGTGCAGACGCCGCGCTTCTGCGGGTTCTGCTCCATCGCCGGGACCTTGCTCTTGGCCTTCTGCGGCTCGCGGCCCTTGCGGACCAGCTGGTTGATAGTGGGCATCTATACTCTTCTTTCAAAATGGAGTGCGATGGATCCGGCCCGTACCGTGGGGCGAAACCGCAAGCCACGGGACGGACCCGTCGCACCCCGGGTCATGCGGGCCCGGCGCGTTTCGAAAAAGGAAGAGTGAGAGGTTCACGCATTCCGGTGAAGGCTTATCCCGTCATCCCGGCAATTACCGGGATCGCGGTAGGCATGACGCCCGCTTCACCTGCGTGAGCCGAAAACACTCCACCCGGCTTCGATGCCACCGGATTACTTTGCCACCGCCGTTTCCGGAAGCAGCCCTGCCCGAATCGGAACGGCTGCCCGCTGAGCCCCCGCCCTGCCCCAAGGCAAGGAAAAGGCCCGGAAATGCTGACATGGCAATGTTCAGCTCTATGTCTGTTCCTGCGAGCAAGCCCGCAGAAGATGGGCGCCCTTAGGCGATTGGGGAGATGAGGTCAAGGATAGGCCCACAACAGGCTGGAGTTGCGACTGAGGTTACGTGAACACGAGCGAGGCCAGCAGAACGGCTTCAGTGGGCCGTGAACTGACCGGCAGGTTTGGGGCAACCAACTCTGGATAGCCGCCATTCCCGGACAGAGCACCACAGTGTCCGCCGCCGACCTTCTCGGTCGCTCAGCCTCCAATTCACTTATCCGGGGTGTGGACTGGCCGGTTGGACGTTCTGAATGAGCAAGACTGGCCAGTTACAGACAGCCTTCGGCATTGAAACGCTTGGTGTCAGACCTGATTTGCCAGCAGTGCAACTAGGTGTGCGGCCGGAACAAACACAACTTGTGCAAGCATTGTTCCTGCAAGTCGGCTGAAACTGATCCACACGATCGTGCGGCGGAACAGGGTCTCGCTGATGCGCCCTTCGACAACATCATCAGTCATGACCGAAAGCTGCGGATCGATCAGCGCAAAAAGCAGGATCGTGGCCACGCCATTGATCACCGATGACAACTGCGACGCGGTTACACGGAATTGCGGGTTGAGATAGCCCGCGTAAAGCGATGCCAGAACACCAACGGTGATCAGCGCCTGCGCCAGACAGTTGGCCGTAAGCACGCCCCAGCCTACACCGCGCTCTCTCGCCAGGTCGCGAAAGTGATTCAGGCGCGGTGTACGCACCGACGAGCGGATCGCGTGAAGCCCCTCTGGCGAAGCCGCACGCAAGACCAGCCGTGCGGTAGAGCGGTGCACCTGAAAATAGCCGATCGCACGGGCAAACAGGCGTTGCCCCGTAGGGACCAGCGCAATGCCCAGTGCCACTGCCAGTGTCGCAGCCATCAACACCATGCGAAAATCATGGAGCAATGCTTCACCGCCGCCCATGGCGATCCGCGCCTCAATCCTTTTGGCGAGGAACGGACCCAGGAAACTGTTCGAAGTGCGGCTCACCAGCACCAGGATGTTGAACAGCGCGAAGCTCATCGCGATGCGGCGCGTGCGCACACCTGCTATCCGTGCCGCGTAGGCCAGCGTGCCTATCAGGTTGATGCCCGCTGTCAGCAGGCAGATCACGAAAAGTTGAGTGTCCATGGCCTCGAATCAACACGGCCGCACAACGGCGCGATTAGCGCTTAGGGCTGTTCCTTATGTCTGGCGATGTGGAAACATGGTGATGCGCAGCATTGAGCTTATCGCTTGTCAGAGCTTTCACGAACAACTGCCATGACGACAGTGCCAGAACAACGGCAAGCAGCGGCTGAAGCAATTTATCCGAGGCGCGCACCGAAAGCAGGCTGCCCAGAATTACACCGGGAATAGAGCCAATCAACAGGTTGGTCAGCAGCAGTCCATCGACGTCTCCGATCAGCCAGTGACCAGTTCCCGCGATCAGCGCCAGCGGCACCGCGTGGGCTATGTCCGATCCGACGATTTTTACCATCCGCAGACGCGGGTAGAGCAAGAGCAGAGCCGTAACTCCGATCGCCCCGGCACCCACCGAGGAGACCGTCACAGCAATACCGATCGCCGCGCCCAGCACTACCGTGCCACCAATGACTTTGGCTGGAGGATCGAGCGGCTCGAGCCCATGCGCGAAGCCAGCCAACCGCCTGCGCATAAGTGTTATCAATGCGGTCAAAGCCAACATCACCGCCAGCGTCAGAAGTATCACTTTTTCGCCATGCTGGCCGATCCGCCCAAACTGGGCAAGTAAAGCCAAAGTCAGCAAAGCGGCGGGAATGCTCCCCGAAGCCAGGCGCCGGACAATTTGCCAATCAACCGTCGCACGCCACCCATGAACAGCCGAGCCGGTGATCTTGGTAATCGCCGCATAGAGCAGATCGGTGCCAACTGCCGTTTGCGGGCTCACCCCGAACAGCAGGACAAGAAGCGGTGTCATCAGCGAGCCGCCTCCCACACCAGTTAAACCTACGAGCATTCCAACAAGCAGCCCGGCAAGCGCGTGGAGGAGATCAAGGTGCTGGATCATCGGATGAGTACGCTTTCAATCAAGGCCGGTTGGCGCTCGGGCGAATCGATGGAAGATATGGGCAACGCAGAGATGTCAGGTCAGGCTCAGTCCGATACAATCAATCAAATTGGTAGACAATTAAGGTTTTTGTTTGCCTGCCTGAATCTCTGCTATCGTGAGCCGCCCCGGGGCCCGGCGACGTTGGCATTGTCGCCTAAAGGAAGCGCCTCGCAATCATGTTGAGTCGTCCTTAACCTCCCCGTTGCGTTCGCGCGCAATCCGACACCAAACCGCTGATTAATTACGTAGCCAGCCGCCATGGGACTAGGGGCAGCATTGCCGGAGACTGCGGGCGGTACGCTTGCTGACGCGCGGTGTCTGGAATCGACGCTGTGGCGCTTCCAACCGACATTCCGCAAAGGTCCCGTCCGCAACAGATGCCTAGGCTCGGGGAACGGCGAGTCTTAGGAAAGTCTCGTGGGCAATGGAACGACTGGCTTGGGCGCATGGCCGACATCCCCCTTTTTCGTTCGAATTTGTCCGCGTGCCCCAAGCGTACCGACAAACCATTTTCCTACACATCCCCGCCCGGTGTACATAGTCCCGCCATGAGGGGCACGACTTCCAACACCGTGTGGAGCCCGCTGCCTTATGCCGATCTACGACTACGAACCGCTCTCGCCGCTGCGGCGGGCCGGGCTGATCCGCCTGTCTCCCCAAGATCCTCCCCAGGCTCGTCCTGGGGAGGGGGACCATCGCGCAGCGATGGTGGAGGGGGATGGCGCGGGCGTTGAGGAGGTTC
>NZ_JALHLE010000031.1 GCF_022832385.1 Novosphingobium album (ex Hu et al. 2023) | reverse complement strand
ATCCGCCTGTCTCCCCAAGATCCTCCCCAGGCTCGTCCTGGGGAGGGGGACCATCGCGCAGCGATGGTGGAGGGGGATGGCGCGGGCGTTGAGGAGGTTCCTCCCCCTCCACCACCCGCTGCGCGGGCGGTCCCCCTCCCCGAGCAAGCTCGGGGAGGAATGGGCACCTCGCTGGGCTCCTCTTCCGTTTGCCCTTCCCGCCGCACCTCGCGCACCGCGTTCTTCGACGAGCCGCCGGACGCGGACGATCCGTTGCTGGGGTTCGCGCCCTATCTGCACACGGCGCCGCGCCGCAATTCGATCACGCCGGACCGGCAGCGCGCGTTCATCGCCGCGCTCGCGGCCACCGGGATCGTCACGCAGGCGGCGCGCACGATCGGGGCTTCGCTGGAGGCGCTCTACAAGCTGCGCCACCGCAAGGGCGCCGAGGGCTTTTCCAAAGCCTGGGACATGGCGATCGACCGGGGCGTCGCCCGGCTGGAGGACTGCGCGCTCGAACGCGCGATCGCAGGCGAGGAACGCGTGGTGGTGTGGGACGGCAAGGTGGTCGCCACCTGGCGGCGCTACGACACGCCGCTGATGCTGTTCCTGTTGCGCCAGCGCCGCGCGGAGCGTTTCGGCGGCACGGCGGAACTGCTGCGCGAGCAGCGGCGCGAGGCGCGCGAGTACGACAGCGAAGCCTTGCTCGACAGCATCAATGCCAAGATCGAGAAAATGAAGGAACGCCGCCTCGCCGCGCAGGAAGGCCGTGATCCGGAGCCTGACGAAAGCTGAAAACAGGGCACCCGGGGTACCGGGGCAGCGCATCGGCAATGCGGAAAATGCTGAAATGCGACCGTCCGGGCGACCGTCCGGATTGTGCGGCGCGAATGGTGCCTCGCCGCGAAAGGCAAGTCAATGCGAGTGGCCTGCAGGGCTTGTTTCCATGAATCCGCACGATTGACTTTCGCGGAACACGGGGCGAAGTTTCCGCCGTCCTTGACGCCGCCGCGCGGAAGGATGCTCCGGGGAGAGGGACAGAGGGTCGGAGGGCCCTTGACGTGGGAGAACTTCGCCATGCCGAGCCAAAGGATCCGTGATCTCGCCGGTGAACTCAACGAACTCATATCGCAGGTTGCGATCCGCGACGAACCCGATGACGAAGCCGATGGTCAGCCCCTGATCCCCACGGTGGATGACTGGCTGGAAATCGCGCTGGGCACCTACAACATGCGGCGACATCGGGAAAAAGTGTTCGGCTCGCCGCAACTATTCGGGGAGCCGACCTGGGATATCCTGCTCGACCTTTTCATCGGCGAGTTGCGGAACCGGCCGATGCAGACGACCAGCGTGTGCCTGGGCTCGCAAGTGCCGCAAACCACGGCGCTGCGCTGGATCACCTTGCTGGAAAAGGAAGATCTGGTGCGCCGCTATCGCGACAAGACCGATTCCCGCCGCGTCTACGTGCAACTGACCGACCGCGCCCTGCGGGGCATGATCCAGATCTTCATGGAACGGTGCTTCTGGCTGACAGCACGGAAGCGAAAGGGTCTGCCGGCCCTGTTCCTTGGGGCCTCAGGCGGCGGCTTGCGCCAGAACACGGAAGCCATCGTGGCGGAAGCGATGGCCCAGATCACCCGCGGGCGGACGGGCGCGGGCTGAAACGTTCCCGCGCGCGGCCTGCCGCCTTCAGATATCCGCGTAGGCGGCCAGCCGCAGAGCTTCGTTGGTCGAATCCGTCTCGAGCTTGGTGATCATGTTGGCGCGGTGGATTTCCACCGTGCGCGGGCTGATCCCCAGTTTCATGCCGATGATCTTGTTCGAGTCTCCGTCGGCCATGCACTTGAGCACTTCACGCTCGCGCTTGGTGAGCAGCACCAGCTTGGCACGCGCTTCGGCCCGCAGGCGGCCGTTTTCCATCAGCTTCTGGCGCTCGGCCCGGTTCGAGTTGATGACATCCATCACGCCATCGAGATCGGGCAACCGGTCGATATAGCCGATCGCGCCCTTGAGCATCGCGGAGACAATAGAGTTAAGCGGAGCCTCTTCCGCATAAGGGATAATCGGAAACCATTGGGCCTGACCGTTGATCAGCTTCAACAGCTTGTCCAGATTATCGCCACTATCGTGGATCAGGACGATATAGCTCGTCTTGCTCTCGGAAATGAATTCCTCGATCTCCTCGAACGGTTCCACATGAAAACCGCCAGCGAACAGGGCGTTCGTGATCTTCGCCCGCTTCTGGTAGTCGTTTTCGATCAGTGCGATAGTGCGATAGTGTTCCATACTCGATCAGTACGGGGGATTGCGGTCCGGATTAATCCCTAATCCGCTCCATCGGCGACTATTTTGCATCCAAAACGGAACTATCTTTCGTAAGTGTCGTGCAATCGTTTGAATTTTTCCGGCGCGGCATGACCCGAAAATCAACCACAAATCTGCCAAAAACCACCGAGTACCGCTGATGCGCGAGGAGTCCGTACCGCTCGGAACGCGCTTCAGGGGCGCGAACGCGTGATCACGCCCCTGATTGCAGTGTTGCCGCCTGCGCTGGCGGCGGTCAGTCGATGTCCAGCTTCGTCGGAGCGCCACGGCCCTCCATGAAGTTGGCCAGATTGCGATGAAGGTTAATCACCTTCTGCTCCTGATGCGGGTTGGGCAGCGGCCCGCGGAAGCCGGAGGACTTCATCCCCTTCTGCACGAACTGCATGTTCGAGAAGTCCTGCGCCAGCACCGAGCCCCAGTTCTCGCCGGTGGGATCGGCATAGACCCATTCGGTCCGCGGCTCCTCGCCTTCCGGGAAGCGTTCGAGCGCATAGCTTTCGAACACGCACTTGTCCGGATCATTGCCATAGGGACGCACCCGGTAGCACAGCGCGAACGTCTCGCCGTGGAGGATGTTCTGGTTGGGGAACAGGCCCCAGGCCAGTCCGCTCTCCTTCTTGATCTCCGGCGGCACGGCCGGCCAGATCACCCCGCGCGCGGCATCGTCGGCCCTGGCGGACTTGATCCAGTGCGCGATGCATTCGGCCGGCGAAGTGCCCTCGGGCAGTTCATCGACCAAGCGGCTGGCGGCCTTCACCAGCGTCTCTGTAGACGCCGAGTAATTCACCGTCTCGTAGTTCTCGCGGATCAGCTCGTAGGTCGAGACGCGCGCGTCGTCGCCCTTGCCGGCGCGGGTGGTGCCCGCGCTCTCGCTCATCTGGAACTTCTCCTCGCGCGTGTCGTAGCTGGACACCGAGTGCAGGCCGTACTGCTTCGAGAGCGCGTAGTAGTCGCCATAGGCGAGCAGCTGGGTGTGGGTGCCCGCGACGTGGTAGGGTTCGAGGAAGGCCTCGATCGCGGTCTTCCAGTTGCAGTCGTAGATCGCCCACTGGCGCCACTTGTAGCGCATCTTGTCGAGTTCGAAATGCTCCAGGATCTCGCCCGCGCGGCCCATCCACTCCTTCAGCGGCACCGCGTCGGGATCCATGGTGATGTAGATGTACCCGCCCCAGGTATCCACCTGCACTTCGGACAGGCAGGTCATCTCGGGCGTCAGCTTGTTCTGCCAGTCCTGCGGATCGAGGATGTAGGTGTTGTTGCCGTCGGTATCGAAAGTCCAGCCGTGGAAGCCGCAGATGAAGTTCTTGCGGTTGTTGCCGCGCACGTCATGCACCTTGCCTGGCAAATGATCGGGCGTGGAGACAAGCTGGCGGCCGCGGTGGGGGCAGACGTTGTGGAACGCCTTGAACGAGCCGTCGTCCTTGCGCAGCACGATCACCGATTCATCGGCGACGTTGTAAGTCATCCAGTCGCCGGGGTTGGGCAGGTCCTCCACCCGCTCGACCATCTGCCAGACCCTGGGCCAGAGCAGCTTCTTCTCCACCTCGAGGTAGTCCTTCGAAAGGAAGGCATCTGTCGGATAGGTCGACAGCACCTCGTCATCCATGTCCTTCGCAGTCAGGCGGCTGGGTTCGAACTTTTCCGGCTTTTTCACGCTGCGTCTCCCTTGGCCCTTGTGGCCTGATCTCCCGGCGCGGGGCGACTTTGAAGCCCTCCGCTACTCAACAGGGGTGTTTATTAAGGGATCACGAGGCCGAGCACCAGACCCGAAACGGCCTCATCGCTCGCGGGATGCCTTCTCCGCCGCGTGCCTGCGCCGCCCGTCCCGGTGCGCGGCATAGCTGTCGAGCACCTTGCGCATCTGCGCCAGAGCCTCTTCGCGCGCCTTCTCGTCCTCGATGCGGCCGAGGTCGCGCTTGAGGCCGGTGACGAAGGAGGCATAGGCGTTCTGCCAGTCGTGCCCGAGGCTCTGGGCAATGTCCTCGCGGCCCGTCTTCGTGCGCCGTGCGGGTGCGCCCGCAGGCAGCTCCCAGGTCTCGCCGATCGACGGAACGACCATCGTGGCATCGGGCGCGCGGGTCTGTGCGAGCTGGCGCATGGTTTCCAGCCCGCTGTCCTCGCCATGAACGAGGAACACACTGCCGTGAATCGGCGCGCGGGCGGCCACCCAGTCGAGCAGTTCGGACTGATCCGCATGGGCCGAGTAGGAATCGATACGCCGGATCGACGCGCGCACGTGCACGTCCTGCCCGGAAATGCGCACCCGCTGCGCACCGTCCAGGATCACCCGGCCGAGCGTGCCCGCCGCCTGATAGCCGACGAACAGGACGGTCGCCTCGCGGCGGTAGAGGTTGTGGATCAGGTGATGGCGGATGCGCCCGCCCTCGCACATGCCCGAGGCGGCCAGGATGATCGCGCCGCTCACCGAATTGAGCCGGATCGATTCCTGCACGCTTTCCACGAAATGGAGCTGCGGATGCGTGAACACGCAGGAGCCGTGGAGGTCCTCCAGCTCGGCGGCATGGCGCTTGAACACGTCGGTCGCATGGCTGGCGAGCGGCGAGTCGATGAACACCGGCACCGGCGGGATCGCCTTGGCCCGCAACAGTTCGACGATGTCGAGCAGCAGTTCCTGCGTGCGTTCCAGCGCGAAGCTGGGAATGAGCAGGTTCCCGCCCCGGTCCAGCGCCCCGCGGATTTCCGCCTCCAGCACCTTGCGCCGCGCCTCGATCGTCACCCGCTCGCGGCGGCGGTCGCCATAGGTGCTTTCGCAAAGCACGTGGTCGAAGCCCGAAGGCCCTTCGGGATCGGGATGGAAGGCCTTGTTGTCCGGCCCGATATCGCCCGAGCACATGACACGCGTGCCGCCCGCCTCCATTTCGACCGAGGCCGAGCCGAGGATATGCCCCGCGTTCCACAGCCGCGCGCGGAAACCGGGAGCCGGTTCGAACCATTCCTCGCGCTCCACCGGACGGCACAGGCCCCATGCGGCCATGGCATCGGCTTCGGTATAGAGCGGTTCGAAGGGTTCCTCGCCCGCCCGGTCGCGGCGGCGGTTGCGGCGGGCGGTATCAGCCTCGTGAATGCGCCCGGAATCGGCCAGCATGTATTCGAGCAGGTCGGCGGTTGCCTGCGTGCACCAGATCGGCCCGCTGAACCCTTCGGCAACGAGGCGTGGCAGAAGGCCCGAATGATCGATGTGCGCATGGGTCAGCACCACCGCATCGACATGGTGCGGATTGAAGCCGAACGGGCTGGCATTGAGCCCTTCGAGCGTTCGCGATCCCTGGAACATCCCGCAATCGACAAGCACGCGCGTCTTGCCGAACACGAATTCGTGACAGGAACCGGTTACCGTCCGCGCGGCGCCGTTCAACGTCAGGGTGAGAGGCTGTGTCATGGCCGGACCATGGAACCGCCCCGGCGCCGTAACAAGGGGTTAGATCAAATTCCGGAGAATGGGCATGTGGCCCATGGCGATGCACGCGCGGCTTTCCAACTCCCGAAATTTCCCCCAGACAATCCGACAGTCGGATATTTTCAGACAAAAAGTTGCGACAGGCCTATCGGGTGAGACCCTCCCCGGTTGGGGCGAGATTCACGTTGCCCCTGAAAACTGGGGTGCGCAAAATGAAACTAGCCTACATCGGATGTGCTCTGAGCTCGATCTGCGTCGCGGCGGCCGCTCAGGCGCAGGAGATGGCCGATCCGGGGGCGGCCAACGAGATCATGGTGACGGCCCGCCGTCAGGACGAACGCCTGCAGGACGTTCCGGCTTCCGTGACGGTTATCACGGCGGACACCCTGATCCGCACCGGTGCCAACAAGGCCCAGGATTTTGCCCAGCTGACGCCCGGTGTCACGATCGTGACGGGCACGGCAGAGGCCGGCGACACCCAGATCTATATTCGCGGCATGAACGGGGCGCGCGATGCCGAAAGCTCGGTCGCGCTTGTCGTCGACGGCATTCTCAAGACCAACACGGCGCAACTCAACCAGACGCAGGGCACGCTGCGGCAGATCGAAATCCTGAAAGGCCCGCAAGGCGCCATCTACGGCCGCAATGCCGCCGCGGGCGCGATCGTCATCCAGACCGCCAAGCCCGGCGACCAGCTGGAAGGCGCGCTGCGGGCCAGTGCCGCCGAGCGCAACACCTACGAAGCGACCGCATACCTTTCCGGGCCATTGGCGGAAGGCGTAGGTGCGCTGGTATCCGGGTACTACCGCACGACCGACGGCTATTTCCGCAACGCCTATCTCGACAACCGCAAGGTCGTGGACGACCAGAAAGTGTGGAGCGTCGATGGGCGTCTGACCGCCGAAATCGGCGACGCCACCGAACTCGACGTGAAATCGCGCTATTCGAAGCTCACCGGTGCATCGATCAACTTCAATGCATCGTTCCACCTGCCCAACTTCGCTGCGGTCAATCCGGCCTTCTACGAGAACGTAAACGACCACGAATTCAACTATTACAGCAACATCCGGCCGACCAATACGCAGAAGACCTTCGACATATCCGCCAAGCTGGAGCACGATTTCGGCTCGACCAAGCTGACGGCCTGGGCACTCTATTCGGACGTCCGGCAGAGCCTGACCGCAGACGGAACCTCCGCGGACTTCGCGCGCTAAATCAGCGCCGTCGATCCCACCGTGCAGGGCGTGGTCGATGCCTGCTTTGCCAGCACTGCAGCGCTCACGGGCTTTCCGGTCAACCAGCCTGGTTTCATCGGCCAGATCCCCGTTCCCTTCATCTTCGCCCCGGCGAACGGCTCCACCTTCGGCGCCTACAGCCCGGCGACCTGTGACGGCAGCCAGCTCCAGATCCGCAACCAGAAGGACGTCAGCGGCGAAATCCGCCTGTCGTCGAAAGGGACCGGCCCTCTCTCCTGGCAGTTCGGCGCCTATTACCTGCACATCGACCGCAAGGTGGGTGTCAGCCTCGGCGCGGAAAACGGCAACGGGGTGAGCCATTCGCTCTACAACGATCCTACCAGCGACAATCCCACCTCGATGCTGCTGGCGGACAAGTTCCGCAGCAATGTCTACGCGGGCTTCGGCTCGATCGACTACAAGGGCGACAATGGCCTGAACGCCGGGATGGCGCTGCGCTACGACATCGAGCAGCGGCGGACATCGTCGCTGGTGCCCGACGCGCTCGACCCCTTCACCGGCGGCCCGATCAACCCCGGCCAGGCCTTCGGCGCACTTACCCCGAAGTCGCGCACCTACAAGCAGCTCGAACCCAAGATCAGCCTGAGCTGGGAACCGAGTCCGGAACTCAACATCTACGGCAACTGGGGAATCGGCTTCAAGTCGGGCGGCTTCAACAACCAGGGGTCTGCCGCTGTCATCGACCAGACCTTCAACCAGTTCCTCGGCACCGATGTCACCATCTCGGACGACTACAAGAAGGAAACCTCGAGCGCGTTCGAACTGGGCGTGAAGGGCTCGATGCTGAACGGACGGGTCACCTTCGACCTCGCCGGTTACTACACGCGCATCAGCGACATGCAGTTCTTCGAATTCTTCGTCGGCTCGTTCGGCCTGCTGCGTGTCGTCTCCAACATCGACCGTGTCGATGTGAAGGGCGTCGAGGCCAACGTCGCCGCCAAGATCATTCCCGGCTGGAAGATCTTCGGATCGGCCAACGTGACCGACAGCGAGATCAAGAAGAACAGCTCACGACCCAATACGGTCGGAAACAAGTCTCCCTACACGGCGGACTACACCATCAACATCGGCTCGGAAATCGAGGCGCCGATTGCCCCGTCGACCGATCTTGTGGTGCGCATGGACTACCGCATCACCGGCCCGACGTGGTTCCACACCGTGCAGAACCAGACCAACCCGACGCTGTTCAGCGGGCTGCTGCCGATCTCGGCGCTGGCCCTGCCGGCCTTCGTCGGCGATGCGAAATACGATGTTGCCAAGCGTGAGGCCTTCGGCGTCCTCAACGTGCGTGCCGGGCTTTCCGGCGAAAACTGGGATCTGTCGGTCTTTGCCAACAATGTCCTGAACCGGAAATACCTGGAAGAGGTCATCCCGGCAGTCGAATTCGGCGGCTCGTTCATTTCACCGGGTGCACGCCGCCTGGTGGGCGTGGAGATGGGCTACCGCTTCTGATCCGCGCGTGACCGGCGTGGCGGCCCCGCCGCCGCGCAGCAACAGAAAAGGGAGGAGGCGCACCGGGCGCCCCCTCCCCTCTGCATTCTTCCCGAAGGAAGCTCCAAGACTTAGAGACCGATGATGCCACCATCATCCTTGGTGATCGCAATGATCGCCGAGCGAGGACGAACGGTGGCGGCCGCCGTACCGGCCTGGCTGTCGGGCCAGTGGCTGCTCGGCGCGGCAGCATCGCCATTCTCGCCCGGATGCTGGATGCCGACGAACAGCGTGCGGCCGTCCGGCGTCATGTCGATGCCGGTGATCTCGCATTCGACCGGGCCTACAAGGAAACGGCGCAGGTTGGCGGCCGTCGCGGCGGTACCGGCGAACGTCGCCTGCGTGGCCGTGTTGCCATCCTTGTCCTTGTTGGTCAGCGTGGTCGCACCGCCGTCGCCGACATTGCCCGGAAGGGCGGCGAGCAGCATGCAGTTGGTACGGTCGGTCATCGCGCCGTCATCGGTTTCGATCCACAGCACCGGATTGATCTGGCCCGCCGGGTTGGTGTCGCGCGAGAAATACAGGCCGTCCGGGCTCGAGAAGTCGTTGCTGGTGGTGAGGCCCGAGACATTGACATTGGCATCCGACGGGTAGTCGGTGGCGTCAGCGCCGAACAGGTAGATGTCCCACTTGAAGGTGGTCGCATCGGTGGTGTCGCCATCTTCGCGCAGACGGATGATGTGGCCGTTCGGGTTGCCGTAGCTGGTCGAGCCCGAAAGGTTCGGGTCGCCATAGTGGCGTGGGTTGGCCGCATCGGTGCCATTCAGCGGCCGCTTCGAGGCATTGCTGTTGGTGAGAGTGAGGTAGATTTCACCGGTCACCGGATTGCCGGCGGTCCATTCCGGACGGTCCATCGGCGTGGCGCCTAGGGCGTCCGCGGCAAGGCGCGTGTTGACGAGCACGTCGGCCTGGTCGGCGAAGACGTATTCGGGGTAGGTGCCCGTCGCAGGCAGGCTCGGGACCGAACCATAGACCAGCTGCAGCCACTGGCCGGTACCGTCGGCGTTGAACTTCGCCACATAGAGCGTGCCGTTGTCGAGGTACTTGTCACCCACGCCCAGGCGGTCGCTGGCGCTGGCATCGGCGGAATCGAACGCGGTGTTCGAGACGTACTTGTAGAGATACTCGCCGCGGCTATCGTCGCCCATGTAGACGCCGACCTTCTGGCCTGCGACGACGCGCACGAAGGCGCCTTCGTGGCCGCAGCGGCCGAGCGCGGTGCGCTTGCGCGGGGTCGAAGTAGGGTCATAGGGATCGATCTCGACCACCCAGCCATACTGGTTGGGTTCGTAGCGGTAGTCGGCCGCGGCGCTGGCGCCGGTGATGGTGGCGTTCCACTTCTGGAACATGGCCTCGGTCGAGGCGACGGTCGACCAGGCATAGTTGCCTGTCTTGCTGCTGACGCCGTAGCGGGCCAGCGCGCGCAGTTCGTTACCGGTGCGCAGCGCCGCGTCGGACGCATCGCGGCGGAAGTAGCCGGCCCAGTTTTCCTCGCAGGTCAGGTTGGTCGCCCAGCCCGAAATGCCGTTGGCGCAGTTGTTGATGGTGCCGCGGCCGGCGGTGCCGTTGTTGGAATAGGCGGTGACCAGCATCGCCGAACCGGCGGCCGGACCGTGGAACGCCATCGGCGTCATCGGCGTAATGCGGCGGTTGAAGCTGCTGCTCTGGACATAGGCCCAGGTGCGGTCGCCGCTGTCGGCATATTCGGAAACCGAAACGCCGTGCGCCTCGATTTCCTTCTTCGCCTCGTCAGCGGGGCGCGGGCCGGTCGAGACATTGGTCGGGCCGCTCGGGTGGAGGTAATCAACGCTCAGGTTCTCGTGGTTCTGCACCATGAGGCCGCGCGTCGAACTGCTGTCGTCGCGCGAACCGGCGGCGGACAGACCGAAGAAGTGCAGCGCGTCACCATGGTCGCCGATGCGCTGGGCGAAGTTGTCGTCGGTGCCGTCGTTGGCATAGGCGGCAACGCCCGCCGCCAGCGGATCACCCAGACGTGTCATGACGGTGACCGAATAGCCCGCCGGGACGACGGCGATGTCTTCCAGGCTGTGCGCGATGGCGGTGAAGCCGAGTGCGGCAGGCGAAACGCGGACCGTGGTGGTCGACACCGCGGTCTCGCCATCGGCATTCGTCACGGCGAAGCTGAACTTCAGATCCGTCGCGGCCGAGACGGCCGGAGCGATGAAGGTGGCAGTAAGGCCGGAAATGGTCAGGTCGACAGTGGTGCCGCTGTTCTGCGCCCAGGCGGACGAGGTCACGCCGGTGTTGCCGGCGGTGACCGAGCCCGTCAGCACGACGACGCGGCCCGAACTGGTCGCGGCGCTGTCACCGGCGGAGACCACGAGCGTGGTTTCGTTGTTATCACCGCCGCAGGCCGCGAGCACACTTGTGCCCAGCACGGCCATGGTCGTGGCACCTGCGCCGCGCAGCAGTGCCTGGCGGCGCGAATAGCGCGCCTCGGCCAGCGCCTCGAGCGAGATCTGGGTGCTCGGATTGGTGTCGACGTCGCCGTCGGTATAGCCGTTGGTAGGGAGAATCTCGGTCATGCTACTGCCCCGCAATATTAACTGGAGCAGCGCTAGCTAGAGGACATTGATGGCACTATTGCGCAAAAACATTGGCAGTTTCGCGTCTGTGGCGTGACGCTTTTTTGGCAGTGCCGCCCCTTTCGCAGGGGAAGGCGCCGGCGCTATCCCTCCATGTCCGGATAAACACCGCCCAGCACCCTTTCGAAATGCGCCGAAACGTGGACATTGCACGAGCAGGCGCGGTTTTGCAGGGCATCCCGGTCGAGCACCACGATGCCACCCCGGCGCGTGCGCAGCAGTCCGTCGTGCTTGAAGCGCTGCAGCACGCGGCTCGCATAACTGCGGCCGATCCCCATCATCGCGGCGAGTTGATCCTGCCTCATTGTCACGTTGGCGTCGCCAATTCGGTCAACAGCGGCGCCAAGCCATTTCGCCGCGCGCTGTTCGATGGTGTGGACGGCGTTGCAGGCGATCGACTGGAACACTTGCGCCATCATGCAGTCGGCATAGCAGGCGAACAGGTTCGCGATCGCCGGGGACGCACGCTTGGCGGCTTCGAGTTCGTGCAAGGCAATGCGCCGGAACAGCCCGCCGTGCAGCACCTCCGCCCGGGCATAGGCGGGTATCGAACCATGGCTGACAAACCCGCCCAGCGCCCCTTCCCGGCCGATCAGCATTGTCTCGATGGCCGTTCCGTCATCGAGTTCGACGATGTACGAACACAGCGCCGCGCCTGTCGGCAGGTAACAGTGGTCGACTGCATCACCCGGCTTGTGGATCACCGCCCCTGCATCCAGCACGCAATCGGAAAGATGCCGCGTCAGGAGCGCCTGCTCCCGGGGCCGAAGCGCGGCGAGCAGGTCGCTGGCATTCGGATGCGGGGGGAATGGGGACATAGGGGGTTACCCGGTGTTTGGGATTCAGTCTCTGAAGCGCTCAACCCGCCTGGAAGGCTCCGGTTCCCGGTGATGCGTGCACAGGTAAAACGACAAGCGCCGCCACGGATTCCTTGTCCTCACCAACTAGAGCGCACGGGGCTGCCTGTCAGCGCAATGGCTCGAGGTCGGCCGGGCGGCCCGAAACGGGGCAGCCTGCCAGCGCATAGGCAATCGCTGCCAGAATCGACTGGCGCGTAAACGGCTTCTGGACCACTCCGATCGCGGTTTCGGCGGGCGTGTCGATCTGTCCGGGATTGGCCGTCACGTAGATCACGCGCGCGCCGTACTGCCCTGCAAGCTGGCGGGCCGCCACGGGCCCGGTAAGACCATCACGCAGGTTGAGATCCACCAGCGCCACGTCCGGCGCTTCCGACAGGCCCCCGAGCGATGCGAGATCGGGAACGGTTCCGACAACCGCGTGTCCGCCTCCCTCGAGAATGTCTTCCAGTTGCAGGGCAACCAGGAATTCGTCCTCCACGATGAGGACCTTCCCCCGGCCTTCCATCAATGCAGCACCCAAGGCACCGTATTCCTTATGCTAGGCGTCAGGCGGCCGCTCTGGCGTCGCCATCATAGTTCGCGATCTTGCCCAGTTCCGCAAAGAAGGCGTCGATCGCCTCGCCGTTGAGGACGAAGCTGTGGCGGAAATCGGGGAGCTGGCCCGACTCGATGATGTTGAGCAGCATCGCACGCGCGCGGCAGATGCGGCTTTTCACGGTGCCGAGCGCGACACCACAGATTTCGGCGATCTCCTCGTAGGAGAGGTTTCCGGCAGCGACGAGCACGAGTGCCTCGCGGTAGCTTTCCGGGATCGCGGTCAACGCGCGGATCACATCGGCAAGTTCTATGGCGCTTTCCTGGCCGGCATCCGCGCAGAGGATACGCTCTGCAGCCACTTCATCATATTCGCCGTGAAAGCGCGCGCGGCGCGTCTCGCTGTAGAAATGGTTGCGCAGAATCGTGAAAGTCCAGGCCTTGAAGTTCGTGCCGGCTGCATAACGGTCCCGCGCAGCCCAGGCGCGCAGCATGGCTTCCTGAGCAAGATCATCGGCCCTGTCGCGGTCGCCGCACAGACCTCGGGCAAAGGCGCGCAGGTGTGGTGCGACGTCGGCGAGAGCCTGCTTGAATTTCCGGTCGCCCAATGCCTTTGCGGGCGCCGGATCGGTCTGGACTCCCGCTTCGGATGCTGCGGTCATGCGTTATCCTCCATTCTAACCAGATGCAGCGCTAACGCCGACTGCGCTGAAATGGTTCCCGGCAAATTTCGACACGTGGCACGCAAGATACTGAGAACGGGCTGATATCCGGCCCGGCGGGCCGCGACCGGGCAATCCTCCGGGCGAGTGTGAAAAATATGCGGGCCGTGCGGGAACAAGTGTGCGCCAGAAACTTTGAGGCCCCCGACGGCTCTTGAAACCGTCGGGGGCCTCCGGGATCGGGTCACCACCGGGTGCGGGGGGTGGTTGGGGGACCAGTGGTGATACCGGGCAAACGTGGAGGAATGAATTTGGTTCCCGCTAAAAGCGAAACCGCGAAAAATTTTCCGGTTGCCCTGCATCCACCTGCCATTCAGATCATTTAGATCATAGGACAGGCACCTTGCGCCCTGACCAAGCGAAAGTGTGCGCCTGACCCAAAGGCCAGAGGAATTTCCATGTCCGTCTCAGACCAGATTGCCCTCCAACTCCCGTATCTGCGCCGCTATGCCCGCGCCTTGACCGGTACGCAGCATTCGGGCGACGCCTATGTGCGGGCCACACTGGAAGCCGCGCTTGCTGATCGCGACCTGCGCGACGAGATCGCGCACAGCCGCGCCGCGCTCTACGCCGCCTTCACCCGCATCTGGACGACGGGCCATGTCGAGAACGCGCAGCTGGAAAGCGGCGGAGACTCGCACGAACAGGCCGCCCGGACGCGCCTCGCAACGATCGCCCCGGCGCACCGGCAGGCCCTGCTGCTATCCACCGTGGAAGAATTCTCTCGCGAGGAAACTGCCCGGATCCTGGGCGTTTCACCCGACGAGGCCGACGCACTGGTGGCTCAGGCGATCGCCGAAATCGAGAACGAGAGCAAGACGAGGGTCCTGATCATCGAGGACGAACCGCTGATTTCGATGCAGCTGGAAAGCCTCGTCGGCGATCTCGGGCACGCCGTGGTCGGCACGGCAGCGACGCGCTCGCAGGCAGTGGACATCTTCGAGCGCTCGCCCGCCGGCCTTGTCCTCGCCGACATCCAGCTCGCCGATGGCAGTTCGGGAATCGATGCCGTGGAAGACCTGATGAAATTCGGCGATGTGCCGGTGATCTTCATCACCGCCTACCCCGAGCGCCTGCTGACCGGGGAGCGTCCGGAGCCCACCTACCTCGTGACGAAACCGTTCCAGGAAGTAACGGTCCGCGCGGCGATCAGCCAGGCACTGTTCTTCGGATCGAGCAAGCCGATGGAGTGAGGCCTGCGGGGCAAACGGCGGAGGATGAGATGACGGTCGGGCCCTTCTCGGGTCCGACGCGATCAGCCAGGCAGGGTTCCCGCCAGTTCGTGATAGTGATCAACGGCCGCGAGTGCGAGGGCACTTACAAGAGCCAGCGCGAAAGTGCTGCCCGATGACGTCGATTCGCGGCGCTGTCTGCTCAGCCGCACGGTCGCCATGTGATGGCCCGATCCGGACGTAGAGGTCATGACTCGCGCGTCGTAGGGAAGCAGGCGCAGCGCCGCCGTTTCGAAGGCACCCGCCATGACGGCACGCAGAACGTCGGCTTCGCCCTTGGCAGTCAGGCTTGCGCCGCCAAGGCCTTCAGGGCGCATGCGCATGAGCTTGCCCATCGCACGAACATATCCGGCTTCTGCCTCGGGGCATGCCACGGTCGACGAAAGGGCGATATTGTCGACTTCGTTGAGCCACTCGGCAATGCGTGGGGGGGATGCCATGGGCTATTCGCTCCTAGATCACGATGTTCAACGGCCCCCACCGCCCTTTTGACATTGCACCATTTGCGATCATGCAAGACACATATAGGTATATTCACGTATACATCAAAATAATCGTCGTACTTTAGGTATTTACCCTGCCCCATAGATCCCGGGGCCTGTCACGAGAACAGGGATCTCACACCTCGTCCGGCCCGCAAACTGAACTCCCGGGTAGCCCTGACGGGCATCTTGAGGCTGCACTCGACACCGGCCGGATTGAACCTGAGATCGACCTCGGAGTTGAGCTCGTGCGCGACGATCTTTTCGATCAGGTCGCGCCCGAAACCGCGCTTGGCCGGTTCGCGGACCGGAGGCCCGCCCTCCTCCCGCCAGTGGATTTCCGCGAGATCGGGCGACAACAGCGCCCAGTGGACGTAGATGCGTCCCTTGATCGTGCTGAGGGCCCCGTACTTGGCGGCATTCGTCGCCAGTTCATGAATCGCCAGCCCCAGCGACATCGCATCGTTGGGCGCCAGCTTGATATCGGGACCGGCCATTTCGACGAGGCTTTCGTTCCCGCCCATGTAGGGCGCGAGTTCGGAGCGGACGATATCCCCGATCGCAGCGTTGCCCCAATCTGACTGCGACAGCAGGTCGTGCGTTGCCGAAAGCGCCCGGATGCGTGCGGTCAGGCTTTCGGTGAAATCGTCGATGTCCGTCGCCCGGCGGCGGGTCAGGGCGGCTATCGACAGCACGTTGGCCAGCGTATTCTTGACCCGGTGGTTCAATTCGCGCGTCAGCGAATCGCGGATCGAGGCCTGGTTGGTGAGCCATTCCAGCACCCGCCGGTCCTCGGCAGCCCGCTTGGTGATGAGGCGGCCGATCGCCATGACCATCAGCGAGGCCAGCGCTCCGAAAAACAGGGTGATCCGCGAGAGCGCGGACAGGACACCGGTCTTCTTGTCATTGACCTGCACGATCCACGAATGATTGCCCACGTCGATTCGCCGTTCCATTGTCGAACCGCTCATGCCCTCGACGCGCTGCTCGGCCAGCAAGTTGTCGGGGGACACGGAGCCATCGTAGACCGAAACCTCGATGCGGTTGTTGCGATAGAGTTCCCCGGCCGAATTGAGGAAATTGTCCGCGCGGAAGGGGCTGTAAACGAACCCCTTCACACGATGGCGCCCCCCCTCGCCCGTTTCCACCGGCATGTAGATGAGGAAACCGGCCGCGCCGGGATCGGCCTTGTCCTGAACGAGGTGGACCTTGCCCGAGGAAACGGGGCGCCCCAGTTCCATCGCCTTCTGCATGGCCGCCCGGCGCACCGGCTCGGAGAACATGTCGAAGCCGATCGCGAGGCGGTTGTTCGACGTGCCGGGCTGCAGGTACACGATCGGCGTCGCATAGTCGGCATCGCGGCGCGGATAGGGATAGGTCAGGAAGTCGGGCTGCCCGGCATCGTGGACGTCATCCTCGAAACTCGCGAGATCGCGCACCGGAACCAGCGGCGCCCAGCCCATGCCCAGCGAACCGTAAAGCTTGCCGTCCCCCTGAAGATCGTCGGCGAATTCGCTGAACTGCTGCTCCGTCACTTCCGGCTGGGTGGCGAACAGCGCAGCCCCGGCCCGGAGCAGGGCGATGTTCTCGGTCACGCGGCGCTGGAGGGCCGAGGCGATTTCGGTGAGGTTGCGGTCGAGCTCCACCTCGCGCGTCTTGTGATCCGCCCGTTCGATCGCCATCACCGAGACAGCCGTGGTGATGCTGGCGATCAGGAACAGCAGGAACGGCCAGCCGCGCGGATACTTGTGGAACCACGACTGCTTCTGCACCCGGTCCAGAAGCGCCTGATCAATCACCCCACACTTTCCCGTCTCCTGACGCCGCCAGAACGCCGTCCCGCGCGCCCTGAAGCCCCTATGGCAACACTTTGCATTCGGGGGAACCTTGCAGCCGGTTAATTGTTCCATGCTCGAACAGTATTGTCATGGCACGCCGCCCTGTTCCCCGCCGGGACGAGCGGCTGCGACGGACTTGACCGGCCGCCCCTCTCTCAGCAAGGGTAGCCGGCGAAAGGGAGCTTGTGTTGAATCGACCCAATGGACGTAAGCCATCCGGGAAAGTGCAGGGTCTGCCACCCGGCATCGAGACGCCGCCGAAGGACGGCGAACCGGGTTGGGCGTCTGGGTTGCGAAAGCTCTACAACTCCGTGGTCGAAGAGCCGCTGCCGGACAGCTTTCAGGATCTCCTGAGAAAGCTGGATGACAGCGGCGATGCCTGACCGGATCGCACCCAGTCCGGCGGACGAGGCCTTCCGCAAGGAACTGCTCTCCGTCCTGCCTCACTTGCGCGCCTTTGCCCGCGGCCTGTGCGGGCGCCCCGACTTCGCGGACGATCTGGTGCAGGAAACCGCAGTGAAGGCCTGGACCGCGCGAGAACGCTATCAGACCGGCACCAACATGCGCGCCTGGACATTCGCGATCCTGCGCAACCACTACCTGTCCGAACTGCGCCGCAGCCGGCGTCAGACCGACCTCGACGACGGGGCAGCAGAGCGGATGCTGGTGATGGACGCCGATCAGGAAGCCCCGCTCCATCTCGATGACATGGAGCACGCGCTGCACCAGCTTGCCGCCGAGCGCCGAGAGGCGGTGCTGCTCGTGGGCGCGTCGGGCTTCAGCTATGAGGAAGCCGCCGGGATCGCCGGGTGTCCGGTCGGCACCATGAAAAGCCGCGTCGCCCGCGCAAGGGCGGAACTGGCGCGAATTCTCGAAAGCGAACCGCCGGCACTGACGGCGCGGCGCGGCTGAACGGTTGCCCGGTCAGGCCGCGGCGGCCCCCTCGCGCAGCTTCGGCAGCAGCACAAGGCACAACGTCGAGACCGCGTGGAACGCCAGCGCCGCACCCGCGACCGGCGCGCTGCCCAGTTCGATCCACGGCGAGACCAGCGCCGTGCCCACCGCCGCCGCGCCGAGCACGAACAGGATCACCAGCGCGCTGGCGCGGGCATCGTCGCCGTGCGCGGCAAGGATCGCCCGGAAGAACCCCGGCGGCCCGCGCAGGCCGAGCCCGGTGTTGACCGGCACGAACAGCGCGGTGATCACCAGCGCGGACGTCCCGCCCGTCAGTGCATAGAGGAATTGCGCCAGCGCGCCTGCCAGCGCGAGCCATGTGCCTGCGGCGATGACCTGCTCCACGCCGTGGCGGCGCACGGCCCGCGTGGCGAAATTGGCCGCGACCATGAACGTGACGATGCCGCAGGCCTGCATCACGATGAAGTCGGTCAGCGTGCCGCCATGGACGCGCACGAAGACCGTGGGCATCCCGAACACAAAGACCAGCAACCCGCCCAGCACCAACGCCTGGCTCAGCGCATAGCGCAGGAACGTCGCATCGCGCAGCAGGGCTACGAAGCTGCCCTTCCCCCGGCGGCGCACTTGCGGCACCCCGCCCGATGCGAGCAGCAGAACGCCCAGCAGCGCCGCCGTGGCAGCCATGACTTCGAAATTGAGATGCCATCCGCCAAGGGTCAGCAGCGCGGCTCCGGCGACTGGCGCCAGCGCGGGAGCCAGAGATTCGATGCTGCCGAGCACACCGATCGCACGCACCGCGTCCTCTTCCCGGAACATGGCGTTGACGATGCCGGGCGCGAAGACCGCGGGTCCCGATGCCACCAGCCCCTGCACCGCGCGCAGCGTGATCAATGCCTCCATCGACGGCGCCAGCGCGCAGGCCACCGACAGCAGCGCTGTGGCGAAGAGCGAAGCGATGAACAGGCGCGCGGTCGCTACCCGGTCGCCCAGCACGCCGTAGCCCAGCAGGCCGAGGCACGAACCGCCGACATAGGCCGCCAGCACCAGTTGCGCCTGCGCCGGATCGCCACCCAGCGCTTCGGGCAGGCCGGGCACGGCAGGCAAGACGAGGTCCGTGCCCATCAGCCCCACGATCGTGCTGCCCACGACCAGCCCCAGTGTGATCCACCCGCGATTCACGAACCTGCCCCTGTCCTGCCTGCCCTCGTTGCCGGACAGCGGGGATGACAGCTTGTTCGCAGGTGCACAATCCCGGACGAGCGGGCACCGCAGCGCCCACGACAAATTCCGTCGCGGTCAAAAAAGCGCAGCCTGACCCGATATCAGTTCCGGCGCACGGATAGCCGGGCTATGCCGCCTTCTGTTCAGCCCCCGCTTCCCCGGGCTGATCGGCTCCCCAGACCTTGATGCAGTTACGGCCCCCGCGCTTGGCTTCATAGAGCGCACTGTCCGCACGCTTCAGGGCGTTGTCGATCGCGATCTCGTCGTCCTGCAACTTGTCGACACCGATACTGACCGTGAAGGGAATGGGTTCCTGCCCCATCCAATCGAATTCGAAGGCGGCATTCGCAATGGTGCTGCGCATCCGTTCGCCGACCCTGGCCGCTTCGTCCCGATCGGTCATCGGCATGAGGATCGCGAACTCCTCGCCGCCAAGTCGGGCGAAGAAATCCGATTTCCGCAGACACCCTGCGCCGGACGCCGCCATCGCCTGCAGGACCCGGTCACCTGCCGCATGGCCAAAAGTGTCGTTGATCTGCTTGAACTTGTCGATGTCGATCATCAGCAGCGACAGCGGATTGCCGTGGCGGTGCGCCAAGGCGATGTGTTCGGTTGCCCGTTCATGGAATGACCGCCGGTTGATCAGGCCGGTCAGGGCATCGACCGTGGCCTGCTCCTGCAACTGATCGATCAGGCGGGCACGCTCCGAGATATCCCGCACGACCGCCGTGTATTCGGTTTCACCATCGACGTCGATCTTCGCGATCGAGATTTCTACCGGGAATTCGGCGCCATCGCTGGTCACGCCGGTGATCCGCCCGCCCCGTTCGAACATCTGGCGCGATCGGATCGGCGAGGAATTGAACTTCTTCAGGTGCTCATCATGCCGTTCGTGGAACCTGTGGGGAATGAGCGTCGAGATGTGCTTGCCGATGATCTCGTCCGCATCGTAGCCGAACATTTCCTCGGCGGACGCGTTGAAGATCTTGATCATCTGGTTGCTGTCGATCGTCACGATGCCATCATAGGCCGACTGAATGATCGAGGAGAGGCGGGAATTCGCCGCGCGCAGGTCGTTCTCCAGCACCATCTTCTCGCTGACGTCGATACACGTCAGAAGGATGGACGCAGCTTCCTTCGTGTTGTCGAGCACGGGGTGCATGATGACTCTCCACCACCGCGTCGTGCCGTCCAGATCGAACGGCTGGATGAATTCCAGCGTGAACGATTTTTCGATGCACTCGGTCAGGTGCAGTTCGAATTCCTTCCTGGCGTACCGCGGAATGAACTCCCGCAGCGGCCGGTCAATGACGTCCCCGGTCCGCGCGCCCAGCATCGAGCAGAAATTCTGGTTGCAGCTGACAACGCATCCAATCTTTTTGTCATTTATGCTGACAACCGCCACGCTGGTTGCAATGGCTTCGATGAATTCGGACAACATATTGGATTCGAGTTGAAACACGCCACAATTCCCCCGTTTCTGCTGGGGGCAATGACTGACTGCATTGTGGTTAAATTTTTGTAATCCCGACTATCAGGACATATTCCTGCATCGAGCCCCCTCTTGGGGATTTCTTCAATAAAAACCCCCGCTTCCTTCCGGAAACGGGGGCTCTTGAATTCCGGCAGACCGGAAGCCGGATCAGGCCGGGTAGGTCCAGGCCGTACCGCGGTCGAAGTTGTCCGAGGCGAACTTCCAGTTGAGGAGGTTCTCGAGCACTGCCTTCACGTAGGCCGGACGCTTGTTCATCTGGTCGATGTAGTAAGCGTGTTCCCACACGTCGACGGTGAGCAGCGGGTTCACGTCCGAGGTGATCGCGGTGGCGGCGTCATGGGTCGAGATGACCTTCAGCTTGCCGCCGTCGACGACCAGCCAGGCCCAGCCCGACGCGAAGTGGTTCACCGCTTCGTTGGTCAGCGCTTCCAGCAGCGCGTCCATCGAACCGAAATCGGCCGTGATGGCAGCGGCGAGGCTTTCGCTCGGCGCGGTCTTCTCGGGGCTCAGCGAGTGCCAGTAGAAGCCGTGGTTGTAGACCTGCGCGGCGTTGTTGAAGAGCGGGCCCGAAGCCGACTTGCTGATTTCTTCGACCGACTTGCCCGCGTTGTCCGTGCCGTCGATCGCCGCGTTGAGCTTGTCGACATAGGTCTTGTGGTGGGCGCCATGGTGGATTTCGAGCGTCTTGGCGGAAATGTGCGGCTCGAGCGCATCCTGGGCGTAGGGCAACGGCATCAGGGCAATGGTCATGGCTAGTTTCCTGTTTCGGTTATCGAACGCGTGACGAAAGCACCGGCGGGAGAAGACATGGCCGGCGCCTGAGAGAACTCGGGGGCCTATGTCTGTCCTCACCTGCGACAATTCAAGCTTTCAATCACGGCATTTTCTTGGCCGGCGCGGAATTTCCGCGTGCACTGCGCTCAGGCATGCGCGAGGATAGCGGGAACACCACTACCCTCGCGCACTGGCGGGTTCAGGCAATACTGCGACGGATTCAGCGCACCGAACCCCGGCGGAACAGGTTCACCAGCGCCAGCAGGATCACCGCACCGAGGAACGAGGTGAACAGCGACAGAATGTCGAAGGCACCGCTGGTGATCGGCGCGCCGCCGAGCAGCGGGTTCACCAGGACGCCGGCAATCACGGCACCAACGACACCGACCACGATGTTGAGGAAAATTCCCTGCTGCGCGTCGGTGCGCATCAGGATCGAGGCCAGCCAGCCGATAATGCCGCCAACAAGCAGGATAAGCAGAAGGGTCATGGGATCTTCTCCATAATGTGTGTCTGTTGCCCCTAATAACGGATCGCCCCGGCGCTGGTTCCGGAGGCTGTCCCGGAAGCGTTCTCCGGCCGCCCGGCACTGCATCACCCACGCCGCCTCGAACTCCGGCATATTTGAAACCATTAAGGTGATTTAAATTGGATGTCAGGCACCATTCCCTCCAGCAAGGAACTCGGAAAAACACTATTGAAACGAAAAAGGTGTTTAATTAAACCGGCCACGGGCCATGATTCCTTCCCACGCAAGGAGCGAACGGCGGCCCGCCCCTTGGGAGAGGATGCCACATGATCAGTAATGAGCCCGACAGCTGGGATATCGAGACCGACTTCGTTTCCATCGGCTCGGGTATCGGTGGCCTGTCGGCAGCCATTGCCGCCGCAGAGCATGGGCTCGAGGCCGTGGTGCTGGAAAAGGCGGACCAGTTTGGCGGCGTGACCGCATTGTCGATGGGCGAGGTCTGGGTGGCGGGCAACCGGCACATGGCGGAAATCGGCGTCGAGGACAGCGTCGAAAGCGGGTTCCGCTACCTCAAGCGCCTGTCGATGGACTACGGCAGCGATGCGGCGATCCTCAATTTCACCGCCCACGCCCCGGTGGCGCTGAACTGGTTCGAGGACACGATCGGGCTTAAGATGGCGCCGATCCGCGGCTGCCCCGACTATTACTATCAGGTGAGCAACGACGGCGTACCCGAGGGACGCATGCTCGAAGTCGAGCCCTTCCCCGGCCCAACGCTGGGCGAATGGGCGGAGAAGACCCGTCTCTCGCAGATGCCCTACGGCATGACCCACGCCGACATCGACGAAGGCGGCGGCGTCGCCAACATGATCCACTGGGACTTCGCGAAGATGGCGGAGCGCCTCACGGCCGACGAGCGCTGCCTCGGCTGCGGGCTGGCCGCCTATTTCGTCAAGGGCGCGCTGGACCGGGGGGTGACGATGATGACCGGAACCGGCGCGGTGGAGATCTATGCCGACGGCACCCGCGTCACCGGCGTGCGCGCGCAGCAGGACGGCAAGGACGTGACCATCCGGGCGCGCAAGGGTGTGCTTGTCGCGGTCTCCAGCTACGAGCGGCGGCAGGACTACAACAAGACGATCGGCCAGCAACTCGAACTCGGCTCGATCGTCAGCATCTCTGCGGTAGATGGCGCCAACTTCCGCCTGACCGGCCCGCTCGGCGCCCGTACCGCGCGGGTGCCCGACATCACTTCGCTCGGCTTCATCATGCCCGGCGAAGAGGATGCGGAAGGCTTTCCGATCTGGCGCAGCGCGCTTCAGATCATCGGTCAGCCGCACATCATCGTCGTCAACAAGGGGGGCCAGCGCTTCGGCAACGAGGCCTTCTACCGCTCGTTCTACTACAACATCGACCGGATCGACGGCCTCAACCAGACCCACCCCAACATGCCGTGCTTCATGGTGTTCGACAGTCAGGTCCGCGCGAAGTACCCGGTCGGATCGGTTCTGCCCGGCATGGACTGGCCCGAGGGGCTCGGCTGCGTTGCGGACACGCTGGAGGAACTTGCGGGCAAGATTGGCGTCGAGGCGGCAGCGCTCAGGGAAACCGTTGCGACCTTCAACGAAGGGGCCCGGCAGGGCCGCGATCCCGCGTTCGGGCGCGGTGAGCAGCCGTGGAGCTTCTGGATGTGCGGCGACAAGCACAACAAGCCCAACCCCGTGCTCGGCCCGATCGAACAGGGGCCGTTCTACGCGATCGAACTGAAGCGCATCGGCGGCTCGGGCATTCCCTCCACCGGCATCCTCGCCGACGAGCACGGCCGCGCGCTCGACTGGAACAACGAAGCGATCCCGGGGCTCTATGTGGCGGGTAACTCGATGGCGCGGATGGAAACGGGCGCTGTCATGCAGTCGGGCATCTCCAATGCGCGCGGCATGACTTACGGCTGGCTCGCAGCCAGGCATGCCGCCGGGCAGCCCAGCGACCTGCTGGCGAAGGAAGCGGAAAGGCTCGGCCTTTGATCGAGACGTGCCAGACGGTTACCGTCAATGCCCCGATCGACGCGACCTGGGACTATGCCAAAGACGTGGAGCGCTGGGCCGAGATCATGCCCGGCTACCAGTCCTGCGAGATCGTGGACGAGGACAATTCGCTCTGGATTCTCAAGATCGGGGTCGGCGCGATGGTGCGCACGGTCAAGGTCGAGGTCCATGTCGACCGCTGGGCCGGGCCGGAACGAGTGGATTTCTCATTCAAACTGAAGGGCGATCCCGTCGAGGGCGGCGGCTCCTACGAGGCTGCATCCACACCGGACGGGCAGACCTCGGTGGACCTTGCCGTGCAGGTGCGCGGCTCAGGCCCGATGGCACCGATGTGGGAAGCCATGGGCGGGCCGGTCCTGCCCAAGTTCGCCAAGGGCTTTGCCGAGCAACTCAAAGGCCGGATCGAGGCCCAGGCGGGCACCGCCGCCCCTGCCCCGGCGGCCAGGCCATCGCTGCTGGCGCGCCTGCTGGGCTGGCTGCGGCGCCAGTTCGGCGGCTGACCTACAACGCCGGGGCGAACGCCGCAGATCGCTCAAATGGGAGATAGACAAGCGGTCGCCACGCGCGCACTGTACACATGTACAGCACAATCCTTGGGAGAGGAGCGCAAAGCCATGACCCTGACGGTAGAGCCCGTAAAACCGCTGATCGGCGGCATCGTCCATGTATCGCCCGAACACCTGCTCGACGACGAGACGATCGAGACCGTGCGCAGCGAACTGGAAAAGCGCGGCGTGCTGGTGTTCCCCAAGATCAACGTCTCCGACGAACTCCAGCTCGCCTTCACCGACAAGCTGGGAGACCGCGTGAACTTCACCCGGCAGGTGCCCGGCTCCGACGCCGAGACCAACGACGTCTACAAGATCACGCTCGACCGCAAGCTGAACACCGAGCCGGACTATGTGCTGGGCACCTTCTTCTGGCACATCGACGGCATCACCATCGACCAGCCGCTGCCCAAGGCCACGGTGCTTTCCGCCCGCCACCTGTCGGCCAGCGGTGGCGCCACCGAGTTCGCGAACCTCTACGCCGCCTGGGACCGGCTGCCCGAGGACGAAAAGCGCGAATACGAAAACCTCACCGTGGTCCATTGCGTCGAGGCTGCCGTGCGCCCGGTCCACGGCCACCCCAGCGAGGAACGCCGCGCGCGCTACAAGGCCATGGCGGCAGTGATGGAACAGCCGCTGGTGTGGACGCATGAGGACGGGCGCAAGTCGCTGCTGCTCGGCACCCATGCGGACGGAATCGTCGGCATGCCCGGCCCGCACGGCCGCGCCCTGCTCGCCCGGCTGCAGCAGTGGGCCGCGCAGCCCGATTTCGTCTACACCCACAAGTGGAACGTGGGCGATCTCGTCATCTGGAACAACCAGGGCGTGATGCACCGCGTGGTGCCCTATACCGACGAGGGCCGGGTGATGCACCGCACCACCATCGCCGGCAAGGAAAAGCCCGGACACAAGGCTGAAGAGGCCAACGTCGAACGTATCTACCAGATTGCTTGAGAAATGCGCGCCGCCGCCTTGACGCGGCGGCACCGGCGGGCGCAAGAAACGCGGAACATCTGTTCCTCGAGACGTCGCTCCCGCAATGCTTTCGCAGAAAACCCGCTATGCGATCCGGGCCATGCAGCACCTTGCCGACAAGTACGGCCAGGGGCCGGTTCCGCTGACGGAGATTGCCGAGGCGCAGAACATCCCGGCCAAGTTCCTCACCGTGATCCTCTCCGAGCTGACCCGCTTCGGCGTCGTCGCCTCGCAGCGGGGCAAGGATGGCGGCTACTGGCTGGGCGTCTCCCCCATCGACATCACCTATGGCGACCTGATCCGCGTGATGCGCGGCTCGCTGGCACTGGTGCCCTGTGCCAGCCGATTCGCGCACGAGACCTGCAAGAACTGCCTCGAGGAAAAGGACTGCCGCACTCGTGCGCTGATGCTGCAGGTCCGCGACGCCACCGCCAGCCTGCTCGACGGCATCCGCCTGTCCGATCCCATCGAACTGGCTCCTGCGGCCGGGGATGAAGGCAACCTTTAGCCACCTGTTTCGTGGGCCCGACCGCATGAAGATGATGCCTTGGCCTGCCTTTGACGCCCTCTCGCCTTCGACACCCGCATTCCGCCCCTGTCGTTAGCGGGGCGCTTCAAACACACGATTCGTCGCAAACACGCTTGCTGACTTTGCCCCAATGCACTCTGCACGCTGCGCTGCAACATGGCGGCGGCAAGAAATTCCCTTGCAGGAAGGTAGTCCGACGTGAATCTCGAGCGTGCTGATCTGGACCCATGGGTGCTGTTCATTGCACTCATGGCCCTGGTGACCTCGATCTGGATTTCGCGGGACGTGATTGCCACGCACCAGATCCGATCGAGCCGCATCAACGGAGCCGTGCGCCTTGTTGCCGCGGCGTCCTGGGCCTTTCTCATGGCAGGGCCATTGGTAGGATTTGCAGCGAGTGCCCCCCCGCTGATTGCGTTCCTGTGCCTGTCGGCAATCGTGAACCTCCTCGCCCGGAATCTGAGCACCTCGGGAACCGCGTGGCTCGCGATTGATGTCTTTGGATTGCTGATCGGCTGGTTCTGGTCCGCTCTCCTTTTGGTTGAAGCCGGATTGCCGCCACTCGTGCAGGCGCTTACCCTGACCCTGCAGACCGCGGCACAGTTCTTTCTAGTCCTGAAAAGCCTGGAGCGCTTCGCCCGGGAGGCGGTATTGACCCATGCGCACTGGCGAGAGCCCATTGCGGCCCCTCCTGACGCTGCGAGCCATTATCGGCCAAGGGTCTCGATACACCTGCCCTGTTACGCCGAGCCGCCCGAAGTGGTGAAGCAGACGATGAACCGCCTCGCTGCCCTCGACTACGACAATTTCGAAGTGCTCGTCTGTGACAACAACACGAAAGACGAAGCACTCTGGCGGCCTCTGGAGCAGCATGTCCGCGTGCTGAACAGGCGGGCCGGCCGCGAGATCTTCCGGTTCTTTCACGTCGCCCCCCTTGCCGGCGCAAAGGCGGGTGCGCTGAACTACCTGCTGAAGCAGATGGATCCGAATGCGGAACTCGTTGCCGTCGTTGATGCCGACTATTACTCGGAACCCGGCTTCCTTGCCCGGCTGGTGCCGTTTTTCCAGGACCCGCGAATAGCCTATTTGCAGACACCCCACGACTATCGCGAATATGCTGGCAGTTCCTATCTGACCGGTTGCTACTGGGAATACATGCCCAACAACAAGGTCGACATGCTGGGGGTCCACGAATACGGCGGCGCCTTCACGATCGGTACGATGTGCCTGCTGAGAGCCAGGGCTCTCAAGGACGTTGGCGGATGGGCGGAATGGTGCCTGACAGAGGATTCGGAAGTCTCCGTTCGCCTGCGCGCCGCCGGATATCGTGGCATTTATATCGGCGAAACCTTCGGTCGCGGCCTGATCCCGGCGACCTTCGAAGACTACAAGAAGCAGCGCTTCCGATGGACGGCAGGGCCCGTGCAGCAGCTGGTCCGGCATTGGCGTCTTTTCCTCCCGCAGCCATGGTCCACACCCATGGCAGGGTGGACCAAGCTCCTTGAGGTTCTGCGCTGCCTTGCGCCCCTGCAAAGTCTGCTTGCACTCGTATTCGGACTGGTCGCATTGGGGACCATATCAACCGCAGTCCTGATCGGCGAGCTTCCCCCGATAGCCGTCCCGAACCTCGCCTGGCTCATTTTGCCACTTGCGATCACGACACACCTTGTGCGCACGTGGCATCGTTACCGGTTGAGCGGGTGCCGGAGAATCGGCGAAATGATCCAGGGAGAACTTGCGCGTGCATCGCTGACGTATGTCGTGCTGAGTGCCGGCCTGGCAGGTTTGTCGAACAAACCGCTGGCATGGAACAGAACCCCGAAGTTCGGCAAGGGCAGCAGCATGTTGGCATCGTTCGCCTCCGTGCAGGTGGAGACCGTTTTGGGGATCATCGGACTGTGCCTTGCCGTGGCCCTGCTGTTCTTCCATTTCGAAGCGGGGGACCCACTCGGCATGCTCTTCGCGCTCGGTGTCGCTACACTCGCGGCAAGTTTTCTTTGTGCCCCCTACATGGCCTGGTTGTCATACCGCGACCAGTCGCGCCTGTCCGGCGGCGACACGTCCTGCTCGTCATGGGAATACAGGATCGACGAGGCAAGCGAACTCCAGGCCACGGCCAAGACTGGTTTCCCTTCATACTAAGACGGGGCCGTTTCACGTTTGCCAGTGACGCGCGCTCAATGCTTGGGAGATCCTGTCCGCAGGCGGTCTCGACCATCTGTCCAACTGCCCCGCGTCCCACACATTGGGAGGAGCGCGACAGAAAGCTCTGCATGGATACCGTCCGGGCGAGCGCGGGTCCTCAGATAAATCAGGTAACCCAGAAGGCCAGTGCCAATTAATGGCACTTGCCCGGGTGATCGATCGAGCAGTCCACGGCGTGTAAGCGATCGAGTGACAATGACTGCAAAGCGCAGCTGGCCGTTTGCCGCCTGACCCTAGGGTCAGGCGCGCCCTGCCTTGGCGCACCGGCAACGCAGTTACCCGCCGGTCATCCTGAGGCCTGCATCGGCAATCAGCGTCTCCCCCGTTACCCGGCAGGACGCCTCGCTGCCCAGGAACAGCGCGGTGCCCGCGATGTCCTCCGCCGTGGAGGCGACCTTGAGCGGGGTGCGTTCGATCACGGATTCGCGGATCTTGTCACGGTGGGGGCCGATCTTGTCGAACCAGACCGTGTCCATGAACCCCGGTGCCACCGAATTGATCCGGATCTTCGGCGCCAGCCCGCGCGCGAGCGTGAGCACCATCGTGTTGAGCGCTGCCTTCGAGGCCGAATAGGCGATCGACGAGCCATTGCCGGTCACGCCCGCGACCGAGGAGGTGACTACCACCGCCGCCCGGTCCGACTGCTCGAGCAGCGCGCGGCAGGCGCGCACGGTCTGGAACGTGCCGACCACGTTGACACGATAGACATCGAGGAAGTCCTCACCCGAAAGCTTGTCCAACTGGTGCGCGTAGGCAGGGACCCGCGTGGTCTTTCCGGCATTGCAGAACAGCGTGTCGATGCGGCCGTAGGGCGCGGCGGCCCCGGCGATGGCGATGCAATCCGCGTCCTCGCCAACGTCGCCCTGCACCACGACCGCCTCCGCGCCCAGTTCGCGCACCTGCCGCGCGGTTTCTTGCGCGTCCCCTTCGCTGCTGGCGTAGTTGACGATCACGGCCCGCGCACCCTGATCAGCGACCGCCACGGCAATGGCCCGGCCAAGCCCGGTCGAAGCCCCCGTCACGACGACGACGGCGTTTTCATAGGGTGGTTTCATGTCCTCTCCATGCTGCGCAGCCTTGCCGCAGCATCACTCGGGTGGTGATGTCATGACTTCGCCGTGATCCAGAAAGTAGAGGAGGCTGCGCGCCAGTTGCTCGATCGCGACCTTGACGCTCGGCCCCGGCCCGCCTTCGAGGATCTGCACCGTCGTGCCCTCGATCATGAACAGCATCATGTGACACTTGGTCCGCTGCAGTTCGCGCTGGTCGCGCGGCAGGGCATCGAGATCGAAGCCGGCAAAGCGCCGCCCGAGCGTGGCTATGATGTTGTCGTGATGCTGGAACACCGGATCGCGGATGTCGGTCTGCAGGTTCGCACCCGCCCAGAACAGGTTGAGCGAATTGCGGCGCTCCTCCTGCTCGCCGCGCAGCCGGAGGAGCCACTTGCGCACGGCAGCCAGACTGATCCGCTTCACTGTCACCAGTTCTGCGTAAATCTCCAGCTGGTATTCGAGGTCCTGCCGCATCAGGTCCAGCAGCATTTCGTCCTTGCTGCGGTAATAGAGGTAGACTGTCGCGCGGCTGACACCTGCCTTTTCCGCAATTTCCTCGACCGACGCCGGGAAAAACCCCTTGGCGTAGAATACTTTGCGGGCAGCAGCGCGGATACGCGCAATCGTCGGCTTCACTTTGGGGCGTGATGCCTTGCGTGACGTGGTTGTAGTCTCTGTCATAGACAAGTGTGTAGCGGCATCCTCTCGGCTTGAGCAAGCGCCGAACACGGACGCCCCCCGTGACCAATCGTTCCGGACACTGTAGAGGGACCCTCCCCCCGACGAGAAAACAGAGAGGTTGCCCGCAATGATCACTGCCGTGATCGACGAAACCCATGCTCCTGACCGCACATCCTGGGTTCCCGGTGCCGACGGACATGCCGATTTCCCGATCCAGAACCTGCCTCTCGGCGTGTTTTCCCGAGAGGGGGAAAGCCCGCGCGGCGGGATCGCGATCGGAAACAGCATTGTCGACCTTGCCGCCCTGACCCGCTCCGGCCTGCTCGAAGGCGAGGCCATGGCGGCCGCCAGTGCGGCATCGGCGCCCGCACTCAACGCCATGCTGGCCCTCGGCGCCGGTCCACGCCGGGCGCTGCGGCGGCGCGTTTCGGCCCTGCTCTCCGCAGGTGCTCACGAGCGCGAGAGCATCGCGCCGATGCTCGTGCCGGCGTCCGAAGCGGCGATGCACTTGCCCGCGCATGTCGGCGACTACACCGACTTCTATGTGGGCATTCACCACGCCACCAACATCGGCAGCATCTTCCGCCCCGACAACCCGCTGCTGCCCAACTACAAGCACGTGCCGATCGGTTATCACGGCCGCGCCTCGACAATACGGCCCAGCGGCGCCCCGCTGATCCGCCCGCAGGGCCAGACCAGGGCACCCGATGCCGCGGCGCCCTCGTTCGGCCCCGTCCGGCGGCTCGACTACGAGCTGGAACTGGGTGTGTGGCTTGCACGGGGCAACGATCTGGGCGCGCCGATCCCGATTGCAGAAGCAAGCGATCACGTCGCGGGACTCACCCTGCTCAACGACTGGTCCGCGCGCGACGTGCAGGCGTGGGAATACCAGCCGCTCGGCCCGTTCCTCGCCAAGAACTTCCTCACCACGGTCTCGCCGTGGATCGTGACGATGGAAGCCCTCGCCCCGTTCCGCCGTGCCCAGCCGCCGCGCCCGGAAGGCGATCCGCAGCCGCTTCCCTATCTGTGGGACGAGGCCGACCAGCGCGAAGGCGCGCTCTCTCTCGAACTGGAAGTGTTCCTGAGCAGCGCCGCCATGCGCGAGAAGCACATCGCGCCGCTGCGGCTAAGCCGGGGCCCGGCCAGCAACATGTACTGGACCGTGGCCCAGATGGTGGCGCACCATGCCTCCAACGGCTGCCAGATGCAGACGGGAGACCTGCTCGGCAGCGGTACCATTTCCGGCCCGCAGGACGGTTCGCAAGGCTCGCTCATGGAAATCACCCGCAGCGGCAAACAGCCGGTCACACTGCCGACGGGCGAGACCCGCACCTTTCTGGAAGATGGCGACGAACTCATGCTGGCAGGGCATTTCCGCACCGAAGGCGCGGTCTCGATCGGCTTTGGCGAATGCCGGGGGGTGGTCATGCCGGCCCGGATCTGACCAGCGAGCACCTGAAAGACAGAAGAACGGCGGGCCCCGGCATTCCGGAGCCCGCCGCTTCTGTTTCGGCCGGGGTGGCTGTTACTGGCCGAAACGATACTTCAGGCGAACGCCCCACATGCGCGGTTCGCCGATCAGGCCGGAAACGAAACCACGGGACGTATTCTCGTTGATGTTGAGAATGACCAGTTCCTTGGTGACGTTGGTCACGAACAGCGTCGCGTCGACCGGCATGCCACCGACATTGTTCCAGTTGAGGTTGAGATTGAGCACGTTGCTGCTCGGCACGATGCCCGCGCCGGCGGAGGAGTAGATCGTACCGTTCAGCGCGCGGCCGTCGGTGCCATCCGCCACCGAACGGAACTTGCCGGTGTAGAGCCAGGTTCCGCCGATGGTCACCTGTCCGACCGATTCCGGCAGCGGCAGCGTGTAATTGGCCGAGACCGTCAGCTTGTGCGGCTGCGCGTTCGGGATCGGATCGCCGACGTTCGGCAAGGTCACCGTGTCATACGGCGAGCCCGGCGCGAATGTCGGTGCCACCAGCTCCTTGATCTTGGTCTTCAGGTAGCCATAGGCGACGCCGATGCGCATGCCCTCGAAAGGCCGTACATTGAGTTCGGCTTCGAAACCCTGGAGCGTTGAAGAACCCGAGTTCACGATCGAGGCGCTCGGCGGCGCGGTCGGCGTGCCGTCGGTGTTGGCGATCAGATCCTGCACGCCCAGCAGCAGCTGCTGGTTGGTGAAGTCGTTGTAGAAGGCCGAGATGTTGAAGCTGCCGGGGATGACACCGCGCCAGCTGGACTTGAGGCCCAGTTCGTAGGTGTTGACCTTTTCCTGATCATAGGGCTGCGTCGTATCCGGGCTGAAGATCGACAGACCGCCCTGACGGTAACCGCGCGTCCACTTGGCATAGAGCAGCACGTCGTCGACCGGCTTGTAGTCCAGACCGATCAGCCAGGTCGGGGCCTTGGACGACTTGCTCTGGATGTCATGGCAGCCATCATAGATTCCGCTGATCGGGAACGGCGTGGTTGCCGTAATTGTGGTCCCGGATGTTCTGGAAACGCCAACCGGCGATCCGCAGAAGTAGATGCCCTGCGCCAGACGCGGACGCAGCTGCTGCACGTCCGTGCTCTGCTTGTCCCAGGTGTAGCGGATACCGGCAGTGAACTTCAGCTTGTCGGTGATGTCGTAGCTGGCCTGCCCGTACGTAGCATAGTCCTCGAACTTGGTGCTCGAGAGCTGGCCGTTGATCGAGCCGAACGAGAAGAAGCCATTCACGCCCGGGGCGATGTAGTTGGGCAGGACCGTCAGCGGGCAATCGAACGTAGTGATGTCGCCGCAAGCCGAGAAGGTGGCGGTCAGCACGCCCGACTTGCCGAGCGGATCGCTGATTTCGGAGTAGGCGCCGATCTGCCAGTTGAGGCGGCCATCGTCCGAGACGCCCTGCACCTGCAGTTCGCCCACGAAGGTCGACTGAGCGTTGGTGAGGCCGGTCCACGGGTTGATGTGGGTGAACGCAAAACCGCCCACCTGGCTGCCGGATGTTTCGGTTCCCGGCGTGACGTTCGGATTGATGAAGTAGGTGCCGAACAGATCGAGGTTCGTCTTGCCGCGGAATTCACCGTAGGACAGGATGTTCTTGACCGTGATGTTGTCGCTGGCATGCCAGGTCAGCTTATTGATGATCTGCCACTGTTCGATGGTCGATTGCGAATCCGGCAGACGGTTCGAGACGGTCCACGGATCGTAAGCCGCTTCACGCTGGTACTGGGCATAGGCCATGTCGCCGAAGGGAATGCCCGAGGCCAGAACGCCGGGATAGGCGTCGAGGATCTTCGGGATCGTGCCGTTGCTCTTCGACTTGGTGTAAGTCGCGATCGTGTAGTTTTCGAGGTCCGGCGTCAGATCGGCCACCACGCTGGCGCGGAACGTCCAGTAGTCGAGATTGCCCATACCCTTGCTGCCGTACTTGCCGTCGCCAAGGTTGCCGATGTTGCGCAGGTAGCCGTCACGCTGCTTGTGTTCGCCGCCGAGGCGGACCTTGAAAGTGTCGGCCAGCGGAATGTTGAGGACGGCCTGGACCCCGAACAGGTCGTAGTCGCCTGCGGTACCCTCGACATAGCCTTCCAGCACGTCGGTCGGCTTCTTGGGGACGAGCAGCACCGCGCCGCCGGTCGAGTTGCGGCCGAACAGGGTGCCCTGCGGGCCTTTCAGGACCTGCACGTTCTGGAGGTCGAACAGGGCGCCGGGACCGGCACCGTCACCGCCGAACGATGCGCCCGAACCGCGCGGCGCGACCACCTCCGCGAAGTAGACGCCCACCGTCGCGGTGGTGCGCTGTTCCTGCGTGAAGCCGCGGATCGAGAAATTGGTGCTGTCCGCGCCGTAGCGGTTGTTGACCTGCAGGCCCGGCGTGTACTGGGCAAGGTCCTTGATGTTGCTGACCGCGTTGTTGTCGATCGTCTCCTGATTGAAAACGGTGACAGAGACCGGCACGTCCTGCAGGCGCTGTTCGATGCGCTGTGCGGTCACGATGATGTCGTTGGCACTGCCCTGATCCGCCGATTGCGCCATGACCGGCGTGGCCACGGCCCCGCCCAGCGCGGTCGCTGCAAGCAGAATCGTCCTGTGGTGTAGTTTCATGCATTCCCTCCCTGTTACTTCCCAACCGGATTGTCGCCTGTGACGATCTGCCGATTCAAATTGTTCGAAATGAAGATGAACAATTCTCAGTTTCGAACTAGTGCCCCGAAGACAGATTCGTCAACGCGAATTCGTCATTCGCCTGTACACAACTAGACACTTGTCAAATAGCCGTGTCGTTCCGGCCACAGGTGCGCAAAAGAGCGATTTCCGTCGCAGTCAATTTGCATGGGTCGAGGTGCTTTTTACGACACAGCAGCGATCATATGCTGCAATTGCGGCATCGGCCGCCGTCCGATGTGCGCCGAAGCGAACCCGAATCATTGTTGGCAAAGAGGCATGGCCCGGCGCCTGAAAGATGCCAAGACTGCCAGTTAGTATACAATGCCTCTCAATCCGCCCCGTCCGCGTATCGTCATGGCGGTAACAGGCCAACGCCATTCAAGGCATGGGCTTCTTTTTCTGCTGCAGCCGCTGGGGTCTATTCGCCACGCTTCCCTGACTTGGGGTGATCTGCCAAGCTGGCCGGAAAAATGATCCGGATTTGCGCGGGAGAGGACCGGCACTTGGCCTATTTGTCAGAAATCGCCACGGCATGGCGGCCGATCCTGGCGGCAACGCTGGGCATGGGCACGGGCATGTCGATTGCCGGCACCGTCACGAGCGCGATCGCGCCGACGCTGGTCGCCGATACCGGCTGGGACAAGGCGCAGTTCGCGCTGATCGGCAGCCTGGGCGTGCTCACTGCCATTGCCATGCCCTTTATCGGCCGGCTGGCGGACGTGATCGGCGTGCGCGCGACTGCGGCCATCGGCCTGGTTCTGATGCCCCTGACTTTCCTGGGCTTCAGCCTGTGCGGCGGCTCGTTCGCACTGTTCGCGGTCTTCTACGTGATTCAGACGTTCTTTTGCGTGACGACGACCGCAACCGTCTATTCGCGGCTTGCCGTCCAGCACGTGGTAAAGGCGCGCGGGCTTGCGCTCGCGATCATCGCCTGCGGCCCGGCGGTATTCAGTGCTGCAGGCGGCCCCCTGCTCAACGACTATGTGGAAGTCCATGGCTGGGCCGCTGCCTATCGCGCGATGGCCCTGTTCGTGACGGTCACCGGCATCGTCACCTTCCTGCTGTTTCCGCGCGACGCCCCGGACACCGGCGATGCTGCATCCGGCGCCGCGCCCAAGGCGCGGACGCAAGCCGCACGCAGTGCCCGATCGGACTACCCGCTGATCCTGCGCTCGCCGCCGTTCTGGATCCTGCTGGGCGCCATGCTCCTGTGCAACCTGCCGCTCACGCTCGTGCTCGTGCAACTCAAGATGCTGGTGCTCGACAACGGCGTGACCGGGACCGGCGCGTCGGTGATGTTCACGACGCTCGCCGCCGGTATGCTGCTCGGACGCTTCCTGACCGGCGTTGCCCTCGACCGTTTGCCGCCACATCTCGTGTCCTTCGTGACGATGGTACTCCCGGCCATGGGTCTGTTCGCGCTCGCATCGCCGCAGGATACGATGACTATCGTGACGTTGTCGGTTTTCTGCCTGGGCTTCGCGGTCGGCGCGGAAGGCGACGTGCTGGCCTTCCTTGTTGCCCGCTATTTCCGCACCGCGATCTATTCGAGCGTTCTGGGCCTGCTGACCGCGGCCGCGGCGCTTTCCAACGGCGGGGGAGCGCTTCTGCTCAGCTGGTCGCTGGCGCGCACGGGGCACTTCAACCAGTTCCTGCTGATTGCCGGAACCGGGGTGCTTCTGGGGTCGTCGCTGCTCCTGCTGCTGGGCCGGGGGGAACGCCAGACACGCACTCTCGCGCCAGCCTGAGCACCCGTCAGCTACAGCGCACGTGGACCTTGGTCTCGTTGTTCGGGCCGCGCAGGGTTTCGAACATCGCGGGCAGGTCCTTCAGGCCGATATTGCCGCTGACGATCGCCTTGGGGTCGGGCGTACCGGCGCCGCGGATGCGATCCCGGTCGAGCTGTTCGGCGATGTAGATGAACTCCTTCATCGAATAGCCCACCGCGAACTGCATCGAGACGCACTTGTAGCTCGCCATGCCGGGGATCACCGGATCGGGCGCGGTGCAGAAGCCCAGCGAGATGATGCGGCCGAACTGCGCGGCGTGCATGACCGCTTTCATCAGCATCCCTTCGGCGCCCACGCATTCGAGCACGACCTGCGGCGCCCCGCCGAGCACTTCCTGCACCTCGCCGATCTCGTTGTCGCCAAAGGCCACGAAGGCATCGGCGCCCATCTCGAGGCACAGGTCCTTGCGGCGCGAGGAGCGCGACATGGCGACGATCCGCCCTGCCCCCAGCCGCCGCGCCCAGTAGATCGCATAGAGCGCCACCGTGCCGCCGCCGAGCACCACCACGCTGTCGCCCGGCTGGATATGCGCCATCCTGGTGCCGTAGAGGCTGATCGCCATCGGCTCGATCAGCGCGCCGTCCGCCATCGAGAGCGTCTGCGGCAGCCGCGTCGCTACGCTGGCGGGAACCTTGGCCAGTTCGGCAAAGCCGACCATGGCCGAGGCCGGGCTGGCACTGCACAGCACGTTGTTGCCGTGCGCCGTGCACGACGGGCAGGTTCCGCAGGCGACCGAGGGCAGCACCGCGATCCGCTCGCCCACTTTCCAACCCGAGATGTCCTTGCCGACTTCGATGATCTCGCCGGCGTACTCGTGGCCGAACTGGACGCCCTTTCCGTAGTCCCATTGGCCGCCCTTGGTCATCGACAGGTCGGTGCCGCAGATGCCGCAGCGGTCGACGCGGATCAGCAGGTCGCCGGGGCCGGGAACGGGATCGGCAATGTCCTCGATGACGATGGGCTTGCCTTCGCCCGGATAGATCGCGGCTTTCATCGCTTTGTCTCCACCAGATCGTAGCGTTCGACATAGTCCCCGAACGGCTCCCGCGCCTCTTCCTCGGTCATGCCGAAATCCGCGATGGAATAGCGATGCACGCCGTGCTGCAGTTCGGGCTTTTCCTCGATCCGCCGCGCCAACGCGGCGCGGGTGTCCCCGGGGATGTCCATGCCGATGAAGCGGTAGATCGCTTCGACTGTCTCCATCGGGCGCGCGTGGAAGTCGGCATGAACCACGTCGAGCACCTGTCCGGGATGCTTCTCGCGCACCTTGTCCGCCTTGCGCACCGCATTGGCCCACTTGGCCACCTCGCGCTGGAGCAGGTTCTCCGCGCGCTGCTGCGGCCGGTCGCCCTCCATTACGTTGTTGAGGTTCATCAGCAGCGAGACGAGGCTCGGCACCGCCTTGGCGGGATCGCGGTGGGTCTGGATCACGCGGGCATCGGGGAACACCGCGAAGAGCAGGTCGAGGTACTCGATATGCCCCGGATTCTTGAGCAGCCAGCGCTTCTCCGGCTCGTTCATGCCGATGAGCTGCACGCACTTGTGGAAGTGGCTGTAGGCCGCCGCCTCGCTCTGGCACTGCCACCAGGCGTCATAGGTCGCTGCCGACCAGCCGCAGGACCACAGGTTAGAGACGAACGACTGGCGCAGCACCATGCAGCATTCATGCACTTCCTCGGCGGCGCGGTAATGCGCGGCCTTGGCATCGGGCGCGGCGGCATATTGCGCCTCGAGCTGCGCAACGGTTTTCTGGAATTCCGGATAGTCGCTCCAGGTCTCGATCGGCGGGCGCGGCATGGGGCTGTCGAGCAGCCATGTCTGCAACCCCTGAAAACGCCTGTCGACCGCCAGCAGCCGGTGCAGCGCCGTGGTGCCGGTGCGCGGCACCCCGGTGATGACCACCGGTGCAAGGATGGGGCGGGCATCGAAGCCGGGATTGGCCTTCATCGCGGCATAGGCCTGCGCCCTGCCCCGCAGCACACCCACCACCATGCCCCAGGCAACGCGGCGCCCGGTCTCGGAGAAGTGCGGATCGTAGTCCATCGATTGCAGCAGGACCTTGAGCCCCGGCAGATAGTCCTCGGGGCCGAAATCGGTCAGGCCGGTCTCGGCAATAACCACCTCGTGTAGCTGGCCCAGCGCGTGGCGGAACGCTTCGGGCGGATCGTAACTCAGGTCCATGATCAGTTCCTCACCACCGGCGGCGGCGCTGGCAGGCCACCACGCGGCGGCGGATTTCCTCCGCGCGCTGCTCGGGCGTCACTACTAGCGTATCATCGGGCAGATGCTCGCGCAGGTCCGCCAGCTTGACGCGGGTGATCGTGGGCACCGGCTCGCTGTCGCAGTCGTACCAGCGGCCGTAGATGCCGCCTTCCTTGTACCCGGCCGGGTCGAGCCAGTTGGGCACGCCCGGATCGGTCAGCGCGATCACGGCGCGATACATGCCATCGCTCGACAGCGTGGCCAGTGCGCCGTTGGAGCTGCTGAGCCGGTAGACGTATTCCAGCGCGTTGAAGTAGGGATCGTTGAGCTGGATGTTCCAGTAGGGCGCGCGCTGCGGGATCTCGGTCTCGATGATCAGCGCCTCGTCTTCCTCAAGCTGGAACACCGCTGGCCAGTAGGTCTGCTTGACCAGCGCGCCCGGCATCCGCAGCGGTTCGAAGACATTGAAGCCGACGCGGTCCTTCACCCCGTTCTGCATCGCATAGTAGAGCTTCGTCTTCCGCGCGGGAAACTTCGCCATCTCCTGAATGCGATGCAGGATTTCCTCCGGCATCAGGCGCGGCTTGGGGGGGACCGGATCGAGGCATTCGATCGACAGCACCGGGTCCACCTCGTTGTGCCAGTCGTACATGCGGTAGCGGGTGAACATGCCGCGCGCATCGGGATCGATCGGCGCCCAATGGCCTTCATAGCCCTTGGGCCGTTCGGCACTGAACACGATCGAGAAGTCCTCGCCCAGCCCGATGCCGATGTCATTGGTATCGAGTTCGTTGTGGCCGCCCGGACGCGGGAGTTCGTCCACCGTGCCCGAAAGCGCCTTCTGCGAGGTGAACGAGAGGATCTTGCACGTCCCCCGGTTTCCCGAAACGCGGTAGGTCAGGTCACCCCGGATCGGCGACTGCACGTAGATGTCGTCAGGATTGGGCTGAAGCGTGTAGACCGGGTTCCACAGCGGCGCCCAGTCGGGATGTTCGGCATCGGCGTGGAAGTACATGAAATAGGCGTAGGACAGGCTCGTCATCGTCTGGCGGTAGACGTCGGCGCGGTAGGCCGGATCGTCCGGGTGCCAGGTGTCCCTGAGGTTGGCGACCGCGCCTTCGAGATCGGCGAGGTACGACAGGATGGTGGGTTCGATTTCCATCGCCTTACTTGCCTCCGGTCATGAATGAGGGGTCAATGGCGCCGGTATAGACACCGCTGGCAAAGCCCTGATCGGTCAGCAGGAACGCCCCCGTCACGGCGGCATTGAGCGGCGAGTTCAGCAGCACCAGCGGCCAGGCCTGCTCCTCCGCCGTCGCCATGCGGCCGAGCGAAGGATAGGGCCACGCATCGAGGAAGCCCTCTGGCAGGTACTGCCCCTGTTCGTCCATGAACGCGGTCTTCGTCGGGCACGGGCCAATGGCATTGAGTCGGATGCGCCGCTCGTTGCCGAGCTTTACCGCCGCGTTCTGCACCCAGACCACCAGCATCTCCTTCGACGAGGTGTAGCCGTCGCGCACGCGCATTTCCGGATCGGCCTGACACCACGCCAGCGCCTCGTCCGGATCGGAAATCGCCAGCATTTCCAGGCACTGCGCAAGGTTCTTCTGCCAGCCCAGCGCTGCGTCCGACGAGATCAGCGCGATCCCCGCGCCGTCGTTCAGCGAAGGCAGCAGGCATTCGACGAAATGGCGCGTGCCGATGTAGTTCACCTGCATGCAGTACATCGGCCCCTTCACCGTCGGCGGCAGCCCGGCGCAGGGAAACACGAAGTCGATGGGCGCCAGCGCAGCCAGCGCTTCGGCCACCTTCTTCACCGCCGGAAAATCGGCGAGATCGACCTGATGAAAGCTCTCGTGCGCCACCTTGGGCTCACGGATATCGACGATGTGCACTTTCGCGCCGAGTTCGCCGAGAATGCGCGCCACCTGCTCGCCCATGCCGGACGAACCGCCGGTGACCACCACCGTCTTGCCGCCATAGCCCAGCCCATCGAGGTTCAGCATGCCCGTCTCCCCTTCCTCCACTTCCGGCCGCGGTCATCGGTTGCCTCGCCGGAAGAATCACTTTCGATCGTTTAGATAGTATAAGCTATCTAAACAAGCCAGAGGGAGTGCCGAAGCGTCTTGCAGATGGCGGGGAAATGGAAGCGCAGATGCAATAAAGCCTGCCTCCCGTCACCGGAAAGCAGGCTTCGATTGCCAGTGGAGACAACCCGGAGGACGGGATCAGAATTCCGACCAGTCCGCCTCGTCGATCACGTGAGCCGATGCAACGGCAGCCGCAGCGGCAGCCGGTGCAGAGGCAGAACGTGCCGCCGGGGCACGACGCGGCGCTGCCGGGGCCTTGGCCGGGCTGAACGACACCACCTTGTCATTGCCGAGCCTGAAGCCGCCGACGAGCGCGGCAAGGTTGTCGGCCTCGCTGGCAAGGCTGCGCGCCGCGGCGGTCGATTCCTCGACCATGGCAGCGTTCTGCTGCGTCACCACGTCCATCTTGCTGATCGTATCGTTGGTTTCGCGCAGGTTGCCCGCCTGTTCGGACGACGCCGAGCTGATGCGCGTGACGACTTCGGTGGCCAGGTCGATGCGCTCGATGATCGTCTTGAGCGCTTCGCCGGTTTTGCGCACCATGTCGACACCGGACGCCACCTGGCCCGAACTGGTTTCGATCAGCCCACGAATGTCCTTGGCCGCCTCGGCCGAACGCTGGGCAAGACCACGCACTTCGGTGGCAACGACCGCGAAGCCCTTGCCTGCATCACCGGCACGGGCCGCCTCGACGCCCGCGTTGAGCGCCAGAAGGTTGGTCTGGAAAGCGATCGAGTCGATGACGGCGATGATCTGGCCGATCTCGCCGGTCGATTTCTCGATCTGCTCCATCGCCGTGACGGCCTGCCCGACCACTTCGCCGCCACGCCGAGCTTCGCCGACCGCGGCATCGACGCTGCGATGCGCTTCGAGTGCGTTCTGGGCGGTCTCCTGCAGGGCCTGGCTCAGCGTGCTGACCGAGCTCGCGGTATGGCCCAGTTCGCTGGCATGGTGTTCGGTGCGCTGCGCCAGATCGTCCGATGCCTGGCTGATTTCCAGCGAGCCGGTGCGGATCGCGTGCGTGGAGCGCGAGACCGATTCCATGGCCTCGCGCAGGCGCACAGCGGTGGCATTGAAGTCCTGCTCGAGCTGACGGTACGCGTCGCCCAGTCGCGGCAGTTCCACCGTTAGGTCGCCCGCCGCCATGGCCCGCAGGCGGTCGCCAACCAGATCGATCATCTGGCGCGCTTCGGCGTCGCCCTGTTCCTTGCCGCGCAGAGCGTCGCGCAGCCGTGCCGCGGCGCGGGCAAGATCGCCGACCTCGTCGGTCCGGTCCATGTTCTCGATAGGCTCGTCGAAGCGGCCTGCCTCGATGGCACCGATCGCGGAACGCAGCGAATCCAGTTCGTCACCGATGCTGTTGCGGATCGCGCGCGCCAGAAGGTAGGATACTACGCCCGCGAGAACCGCGAACCCGACGCTCAGGATCATGACCCAGGTCGCGACCTGCTGCTGCTGAGCGGCAATCTCGTCGCTGCGGGCGATAACGGGGTCGCGGATCTTCTCGATGTTGTCGTCGACTTCGTTGCCGATCGCGGCGACATGGTCCAGCTCTGCCGTATCGGCATGACCGCTCGCAAAGGCATCGGAAACTGCGCTCACGTATTCCTTCGCCTTGTCGCTGACGATCCCGACCTGCTCAAGTTCGTGGGCATCCACCCGCGCGCGGGTCTCACTGATCGAAGTCCCGAAGTCCTTCGCGTTGCCCTGCCACCCTTCCTGGGTATCTTTCGTGCCATAAACGGCGTTGCGGAACACGTCGCGCTCAAGCGAGGCGAAATCCTTTTCGAGCAGGGCAGCGTAGAGCGCCTGCTGCGAAGTCTGGTCCTTGAGCCCGATCATCCGCAGCGAAAGCATGGACCCGATGGCCGCTGTCGCGACAAGACAGAGCGCCAGCACCACGGCCGCCAGCGACTGCATGCTGAGCCTGCGAGAAATCGACTGACGGCGCAGCCAACCTGTGCCTTGCACGGACCCGTATGACATCGATTTTCATCCTTTTTGGCGCCGCCCTGCACAGTGCAGGCGACCGCTTTTTAGAGGACCTTGCTAGGCCCGATTTCCTGAAATCGGCCTCATCGCGCCTTACGAGAAAGTCCGGATAAAAGCCCCGGATTGCGCGGGATAGCGCGCTCCGCAAGCGCGGTGTCTGTCATTAAAATGACCGAAAAATGACAAACCGGTCAGATCCATTTGCCGATTTTCCAATGCATTCACCCGAGACTGTGCTAACAAACTGATTGGCAAATGGCGCCACACCAAAGAATCGCGCCAGCCCGGAGAGAGGAAAACCCGCATGACGGCCCAGCGCCTTGAACAGCTCGACCTGTTCCACCTGCCGGTGGAAACACCCGAATTCGCCGCCGATCCCGATCCCTGGCTGGAACAGGCGCGGGCCCGGCATCCCTGGCTGGCGCAGAGCGTGATCGGCCCGGTGCTTACCTCCTACCGCGCGATTGACGAGATCATGCGGATGGACGACGCGCTCAAGATGCCGGGCGCCGAGATCGTTTCGATCATGGGTGCCGAGGGCACCGGCTGGGGCGATTTCGCGCAGGACATGATGCTGGTGCGCGATGGCGCGGATCATCAGCGGCTGCGCGGCGCGGTCAGCGGTGCGTTCGGGCCGAACAACGTCAAGCGGATGCGCCAGGTGATGATCGCGACGATCTCCGCACTGCTGGACGAGTGGGCGCCGAGGGGCGCCTTCGATTTCACCGAATTCGCCGCCAATTTCCCGGTGCGGGTGATGTTCGCGCTGATCGGCGGCGACGTCGCCAAGCTGCCCGGCATCATCTCCTCGCTCGAGGTGCAGGGCTCCAGCTTCAACATGATCGTGGAGGACATGCCGAAGATCGAGGCGGCCTATCAGGTGCTCTGGGGCTTCGTGGACGAGCTGATCGAGGAGCGCGGGCCGGACGGCGGAAAGGGCGATCTTCTCGACGACCTGATCGCCGCCAATACCCGCGGCGAGCTGACCGACAAGGAGCTGCGGCAGATGCTCGTGTTCCTGTTCGGCGCCGGCTACGACACCTCGAAGAACCTGCTCACGCTGCTTATGGACACGATGATCGAATACCCGGCCATCTGGAAGCGGTGCGCCGAGGACAAGGAGTACTGCCGCTCGGTGGTGCGCGAGCAGCTGCGCCTGACCAGCCCTTCCAACACTTATCGCGTGACCACGCGCGACGTGACCTGGCAGGACGTGACGATCCCGGCCGGCACCATGCTGCTGTTCCCGCTGGGCATATCGGGCCGCGATCCCGAACTGTTCGACCATCCGCTGACGTTCGATCCGGGCCGGCCCGACCGCACCGCCCCGCTCGCCTTCGGGCGCGGCATGCATATCTGCCTTGGCCAGTTCCTCGCGCAGGCCAATGTCGAGGAAGCGACGCACCTCATCGCCCAGCGGCTTACCAACCCGCGCCACACTGCCCCGGCCAGCTGGCGCAGCTTTGCCGGGGTGTGGGGCATCAAGTCGCTGCCGATCGCCTTCGATCCCGCCCCGGCCCGCGTTCCGGAGCCCGCATGACCACGGCGACCGTCCCGAAGCGGCGGATGGGATCGCGCTCGTCCGCCACGCATGGCGCGCTGCTAGACGCGACCGAGGCGGTGATGCGCGAGGAAGGCTACGGCGCCCTCACCTCGCGCCGCGTGGCCGAGCGGGCGGGCATCAACCAGCAGACCGTCTATTACTACTTCGCGACGATGGACGACCTGCTGCTCGCCGCCTACCGCCGCCGCACCGCGCAGATGCGGGCGCGGGTGGAGGAGGCCATGGCCGCCGAGCGCCCGCTTCACGCACTGTGGCAATGCTTTGCCGATCCCTTCGACGCGGCGCTGACAATGGAATACCTCGCGCTGGCCAACCACAACGAGGCGGTGCGGCGCGAGACGGTAGCATTCGGCGAGGAACTGCGCGCGCTGGAAGTGGAGAAGCTGGCGCCCTCGGCGGACAGTGCCCTGCCCGAAGGCGCACCCGCAAGCCCGATCGGCCTCGTCATGGCGCTGACCTGGGTCTCTCACCTGATGGGTTTCGAAGCGACGCTGGGCCTGCGCGGCGGCCACCGCGAAGTGCGTCAGCTCGCCGAATGGGCCTTGCGGCAGGCGGAGCCGGTGGGGAAGCGTTAGGGGGCGCGGGCCGCTTGCCTGCCCGCCACCCGAAAAATCAGGCGACCGTCAATGGCCGCCATGCGACAGCGCGACGCTGGCACACCAACGCTCGAAACACATGGTCTGTGACCCCGCATCCTGCCCGGCAGCGAACTGGATGGCCGCCGTGGCCACGGTCTGAACTTCCACGATGTGCGGTGTAACCCCCAAATGCGAAAGCTGGCTTCTGACGGCACCCTGCACTTGCGCCCGATCGAGCCGGGTGCGCCCCGCATCCACGGTCAGCACCACCTCGGGCACCGTCGCACCATCCATGTTCTGCGCGCTCCCCAGCCCGATTTCGAAACCATATGTCCCCGCAATCGCGCTGGTGGGAATAGCAAGGGCAAAGGCAATCCACGCGAAACGCCGCATCGTTCAATCTCCATCCGCTCGATGAAAGACCGATAGCGGACGAACTGCTAAACTTTCCCTTTATCCACCCGCAGGAACCGCGTTGGCGCTTCGGGCCATCGTTCGGAAAGCAGGATCCCGCATTCGGCAGCGGTCGACCTTGCATCGGAAGGACAGCATTTCACGATTTTAATCTGGAAGCTGCCATTCCGGACACGCCGACATTTCGGACGTTGACGAAAGTGACTGAAAGGCGCGAAGAGTTGCTCATGGCGCTCCGAAGGACTGCATTCTGCCTCTGCATATCTGCTGTGGTGTTCATTGCGTGCAGCTTTGTCATGCTTCGTTTCAGCGGCGAACTTACTAGCCCTGTTATCGTTTATCCGTTCATGACGGCTTGGGGGCTTAGCGCACTGGCAGGACCAGTCTTCTTGGTTTGGACAGTTCGAGGAGTCGTCCTGAAACTGGCAAGGCGGCACTGACCCCAACGACCTAAGTCCGCTCACCCCGACCTTCCGGTCGTTCAGCGGCTCTCAAACGCTCCCCAAGAACAGCCATTCGTTCACACCGGGACGCAACTAAGCCGCCTCTACCGCCCCTTCGGCCTCAGCCTCCGCCGCAAATCGCCGCGCAAGGATGGCGCAGACCATCAGCTGGATCTGGTGGAAGAACATCAGCGGCAGGATCACCGCACCCACCTGCGCCGGGGCGAACAGCACGCCCGCCAGCGGCACGCCGGTCGCGAGGCTCTTTTTCGAGCCGCAGAACAGCAGCACGATGCGGTCCTCGCGCGAGAAGCCCATGGCCTTGCCGATCAGCGAGGACGCGACCATCACCACCGCGAGGATCGCCAGCGAGATCACCGCGATCAGCCCGAGTTCGCCGAGCGTCACCCGTCCCCACAAGCCTTCCAGCACCGCCGCGCCGAACGCGGTGTAGACGACCAGCAGGATCGAGCCCCGGTCGACGTAGCCCAGCACTTTCTTGTTCCGGTGCACGAAGGCGCCGATCCACGGGCGCAGGAAGTGCCCGGCAAGGAACGGCAGCAGCAGCTGCGTGGCGATCGCGATCACCGGGTCGGTGGAGAAGGCCCCGCCCTGCTTGCCGGTGATCAGCAGCGCGGTCAGCAGCGGCGTCACGAAGATGCCCGCGAGGTTCGAGAACGAGGCGCTGCACACTGCCGCTGCGACATTGCCCCCGGCAATCGCGGTGAACGCGATCGAGGACTGTACGGTGGAGGGCAGCAGGGTCAGGAACAGCACGCCCATCGTCAACGTCGGATCGAGGCCGGGGATCGCCTGCACGCCCAGCCCCAGCAGCGGAAACAGCACGAAAGTCAGCGACATCGTCGTCAGATGCAGCTTCCACGCCTTGGCACCATCGATGATCGCCTCGCGCGAAAGCTTGGCGCCGTGCAGGAAGAACAACAGGGCAATGCCCACGTCGGCCACGCCGCCCGCAATGCCCGCCCAGACGCCTTTCGCGGGCAGCACGGAGGCCAGTCCCACCGTGCCGACCAGCAGCAACAGGTAGGGATCGATGTTCAACCGCGCGAGCAGGCGGTTCGGACTGAAGCTCATGTGAGGACTTGCTTTGCCATGGAACGCCCCTGTTAGCCTGAACAGGCTTTCAGGCAACAGTTCTGTAACGCCCGGAAAGTTGATTTCCGCAGGTTTAGAGCGTCACGCACCCAGCATCCGCCCAACGTCCGCTCACCCTGAGCTTGTCGAAGGGGGCCACCCCCGGCGTCAGCCAAACGTCCTTCGACAGGCTCAGGACGAGCGGGATTTGAATGGAACCCAACGACCTAAAGTCAAAGCCACTTGTTGTCCCGATACCACTGCGCGGTGGCCTTGAGCCCCTCGCGCGTCGCGATCCTCGGCTGCCATAGAGATGACGGCACGGCACCCCCTGGGGAAACCACCCAGTCGGGATGGCTGAAGTAGGCCGCGCGGTCCAGGGTCATCTTGGCCTTGGTACCTCGGAAGAAGTTGTCCACCCTGGCCGCCCTCTCCAGAGACTTGCGCGACAGACCCAGCACCTTGGGCCTCCGCCCCATGGCCCAGCCGATCGCGCGGGCCAGTTCGTAATGGTCCCAGCCCTGTGCCTTGCCATCGTCGGGTTCGAAGGTGCGGCCCGAAATATCATTCCCGCTGTGGGCCAGCGTCACCAGCAGCCGCGCCAGATCCTCGACATGGATCATCGAGGCGCGTCCTTCGGCAGGCGTCGGGATCACGCCCCAGCGCGCGGCGCGGAACAGCTCGAACATTTCCTTGTCGCGCGGGCCATAGATCGCGGGCGGGCGCACGATGGTCCAGTCAAGCGGGCTGGCCTTGATCAGCTTCTCCGCCCGCGCCTTGGAAGCGCCATAGGCAGAGAGGTCCGGCTCGCGCGCGGACAGCGAGGAAACATGGACGAAACGCGGGATACCCTTGGCCACCGCCGTCTCGATCAGGTTGAGCGTGCCGGTGACATTGCCTGCCTCGAACCCGGCGGCATCGGGAGCGTTGACCACCCCTGCCACGTGGATCGCCGCATCCACGCCGCGCGTGAGCTCGGCGAGCGAGGCGGTATCGCCGAGTTCTCCGCGTACCCAGTGCACGTTCTCGCGCCCGGGCTGATCTCGCCGGGTCAGCGCGCGGACCGCGTAGCCCGCCTTCAGGGCTTCATCGAGCACCGCCTGCCCGACGAAACCGGTCGCGCCCGTCAGCGCGACCACCGGCTTGCCGGTCTCGATCACTTCAGCACCATCTGGTCGCGGTGGACGACGGCGGAACGCGGGGCATAACCGAGCACGGCCGCCTGCTCGCTGGAATGCATGCCGGTAATCGCCGCGCATTCGGCCGCGTCGTATTCGGAAAGGCCATGCGCCAGAACCTGCCCCGCGCCATCGACGATGGCGACGGGATCGCCGCGCTCGAACACGCCTTCCACTTCGGTGATGCCCTTGGCGAGCAGGCTGGAGCCGCGCTCGAGCGCAGCTGCCGCCCCGGCGTCGACCACCAGACTGCCCTTGAGCCGCAGCCGCCCGCCCAGCCAGGCCTTGCGCGCGCTCGCCTTGCGGCAGGGCAGGAACAAGGTGCCGATGCCCTCGCCCGTCACCCGCGCGACCGGGCGGTCATGCTGGCCATTGCCGATCACGAGGCAGATGCCCGCCAGTTCGGCGATCTCGGCGGCCTGAAGCTTGGAGATCATGCCGCCCGAGCCCATGCCCGAATTCGAATCCGCACTGGCCATGGCCTTGACCTCGGCCGTCACCCCTTCGACCACCGGGATCATCCGCGCGCCCGGTTCCTTCGGGTGGCGATCATAGAGACCATCGATGTCGGAGAGCAGCAGCACCGCGCTCGCCTGTGCCGCCTGCGCCACGCGCGCGGCCAGACGGTCGTTGTCTCCGAAGCGGATTTCCTGTGTGGCGACGGAATCGTTCTCGTTGATTACCGGCACCGCGCCCGCATCGAGCAGCCGGGTCAGCGTGGCGGTGACATTGAGATAGCGGCGCCGGTCTTCGAGGTCCTCCAGCGTCAGCAGCATCTGCGCGGCGGTAAATCCGTGGCTGCCGAGCAATTCGGCCCAAAGACCCGACAGCGCGATCTGGCCGACGGCGGCGCAGGCCTGCGCGTCGGCGAGCGATCCGCGCCCGCCCTTGTCCAGCCCCAGCGTCGCCGCACCCAGCGCGATTGCGCCCGAGGAAACCACGATCACCTGCTGCCCGCGCGCCCGCGCCTCGGCGATCTCAGCGACAAGCCCCGTCAGCCATTCGCGCCGCACGCCCTCCTTGCCCACGAGCAGGGCGGAGCCGACCTTGATCACAAGGAGCGGACACTCGGCTTTGCCGGCAAGGTCGGAGAGAGCAGCGATAGGCATGGGCGGCCAGCCTCTAGGAGAATTCCCGCGCCGGGGGAAGCGCTTGCTTGCGCGGCCAGTCGCGCCGAGGGACCGGGTGAGCGAGCACAGTCGCTTGCCTGATTGCCCTGCGAATGTTAGGGAATGCTCATGAACGCGAAGATCGCCACCCTCAAGCAACAAACCCGTCGCTTCCCGGCGGTGTCGGTGCGCGCGTTCGATTCAGGGACCCGGTAACCCGGCCCCTTTTCGAGCACAGGCTCATCAACCCCGCCCGATCGGCGGGGTTTTTCATGCCGGTTGGGCTTTTTCATACAGGACAACAGGCATGACACTTTCAACCGATTCCGAAATCGAACGCCTCGCCCTGCGCTTCATCGAGCGCAGCCTGCCCAAGGCGGAATGGACGCACGAGGCCCACTGGGCCGCCGCGCTGTGGCTGGCGCGGCACCGCCCGGAGCTGACCGCGCCGGACGCGATGCGCGGCCTCATCACGCGCTTCAACGAGGCGACCGGCACGGTGAACTCCGACAGCAGCGGCTATCACCACACCATCACGCTGGCCTCGATGCGGGCCACCGCGCACCACTTGCACGCGCACCCGGCAGACACGCCGCTGCATCACGTGCTGGCAAGCCTGATGGCTTCGCCACACGGGCATCCGGACTGGCTGCTGGGCTACTGGACGCGGGACAGGCTGTTCACCCCCGAGGCCCGGCAGGACTGGGTCGCGCCGGATAGCGCGGCGCTGCCGTTCTAGAATTAGGGGAAATCCCCCTTTTGACGGGGGCCTTGGATTACCGATGCCGGGCAATCCCGGCCTTGCCTGCCCATTTGGGAACTCTTCGCCAATGAACGGAGTTAGCGTTTCAGGTGCCTAATAAGGCACCTGAAACGCCATGGCTGAAACCGGCCGCCCGGGAATGGCTCCCCGCCATTCGCCCTCGGCTCCCGAAACCTGCCCCGGCGTGAAAATCAATGGGAGAGCCGAACATGATCAAGCCAGCAATAATCCTGCTCGCGGCGATCACGGCCTTCGCCGGACTCGCTCCGACCCAGGCCATGTCGCGCATTCAACGCACGGCGGTGGTCAAATACACCGACCTGGATTTGCAGAAAGCCAGCCAGGTGGCCGTGCTCAACCGCCGCCTGCAAGACGCCGTCTCCAAGGTCTGCGGCAAACTGGGAATGCCCGGCCCCAAGGGGTTCAACGATTGGTACCGTTGCGTCAGCGAAGCACGCCAAACCGCCGATACGGGGCGCGAGCTGGCGCTGGCCAATGCGCACACGCCGAAGCGAAGTGTGATCATCGAGCAATAAGGGCTGGAAACACTCCCGCTCGACCGGTCAGCAATATCGGGCGGGAATCCCGCGGGATGCTGCGCGCGGATCGCCCGGCGGGCAACAGCTCAGCGAAACGACCGCCTCAAAGCGGCGACCAGGGCTTCTCGTCGGCTTCTTCCTGCTCGCCTTCGGGGCGTTCGGTCACGGTCGCGGCGGGGAGGTATTCGATCACCGCGTCGAGCAGCTTCGACATGCCCTTGCCGGTCGCGCCGGAGATCGGGAACACTTCGTCGGCACCAGCCTTGAGCAGTTCCCTGGCATAGGCCGCCGCGAGTTCGTCGTCGACGAGGTCGATCTTGTTGAGCGCGACAAGGCGCGGCTTGTCTTCCAGGCCGCCGCCATAGGCTTCCAGCTCTTCCTCGACGACCTGCATCGCCTCGACCGGGTCGGTGCTGGAAATGTCGATGAGGTGGACGAGCACGCGGCATCGCTCGATGTGACCGAGGAAGCGGTCGCCGATGCCCGCGCCGTCGGCCGCGCCCTCGATCAGGCCGGGGATGTCGGCCAGCACGAATTCGCGGTTCTTGTGGTGCACGACGCCGAGCTGCGGGCGCAGCGTGGTGAAGGCATAGGCGCCCACCTTGGCCTTGGTGTTCGAGAGCTTGTTGATGAAAGTGGACTTGCCCGCGTTGGGCATGCCGACAAGGCCGACGTCCGCCAGCAGCTTCAGCCGCAGCCAGACCCACATTTCCTCCGCCGGAATGCCCGGCTGGTGCTGGCGCGGGGCACGGTTAGTGCTGGTCTTGTAGCTGGCATTGCCGCGCCCGCCCATGCCGCCTTCGAGCAGCGTGACGCGCTGGCCCGCCTCGGTCAGGTCGGCCAGCACGGTCTCGTCGTCCTCGTCCGAGATGATCTGGGTGCCGACGGGAACCTTGATGACAAGATCCTTGCCCGCCGCGCCATTGCGGTTCTTGCCCATGCCGTGGCCGCCGCGCGGGGCCTTGAAGTGCTGGGTATAGCGGAAGTCGATCAGGGTGTTGAGGCCAGCCACCGCCTCGAAAATGATGTCCGCGCCCTTGCCGCCATTGCCGCCGTCGGGGCCGCCGTACTCGACATACTTTTCTCGCCGGAACGATACCGCACCCGGCCCGCCCGCGCCGGAGCGAATGTAGATTTTGGCCTGGTCGAGAAAATGCATAATGTCTTATCCGGCGGAATTGCGAAGCTGTCGAGTGTGGCGATACTTGACCGCCGGAAACGGCACCAGCCCACGCCCCCACCCGGCCTCCCACGAGTGTACCATGGATGGGAGGCCGGGTGGGGGCGTGGGCTGGTGCCGCAAGCCTTTGGCGGATGCCGAAGGCGCACCAGTCTAAAACGCGAACGGCCGCAGCAATGTGCGGCCGGTCAGCAAGAGTATCAATACCTGGTGGAGCCGAGGGGGATCGAACCCCTGACCTCGTCATTGCGAACGACGCGCTCTCCCAGCTGAGCTACGGCCCCGTTCCGGTATTGCCCGACACGCCGCTCGACGCCCGGGAGGCGCCCCCTTAGCGAAGACATCTTCGCCATGAAAGAGCAAAAATGCGCCGCGTGAAAGATTCCGCGCGGCGCCCGCCGGACGATTATTGCGCGTACGTCGGCGAATGGGCCGCCTGCTGGCTGGCCTGCTGGTCGAAATCCGGACGCACGGTGATCAGCCCGCCGCCATAGCGGGCCTGCCACGCGGCCAGATCCGCCTTGTACTTCTCATAGCTGTCGAAAAAGGCCTTGAACGGGGCTTCCATCTTGGCAAGGCCGACGAAGGAATAGGTGTTGAACTGGCCCGCATCGACAGTTTCGAGCTCGGTGGTCAGTTCCATCGCCGCCTTGCAGAACTCGGCGTCGACCGGCGGCAGGGCAAAGAAGTTGTAGACCTGGGTCTGATAGGATTCCCGCGCCACGATGGCCGCACGGCCCTTGTGCTGAGTACGGAAACTGGCGTCGATCTCCCGGTTCGCGGCCGCCAGCGATTTGGCATAGACGCCCAGGAAGCGCTTGTAGCCTGCGAGGATCGGCGCGTATTCCGCCTCGACGCAATTGAGCGCGGCGACGTTGTAGGCGGAACGCAGGTTCCACACCGCCTGCGACGTGGAAATGCCGCTGTTGACCGTGTGCCGACTGCCATCGGCATCATGCGGCGGAATGGTCATCTCCAGCGGCGCGCCCATGGGCGGCACCGGCATTGGCGGAACGACCGCGACGGGCGGCGGAGGAGGCGGCGGAGGCGGTGGCGGGGCGGCGCAGCCCGAAAGTGCTGCGACCGTCAGAACGATCGCCGAACCCGCCAGAAGCGGCAGCCTGCGGCCAAGGTCTTTGAACTTGCGGTAATCCACCCAATCACACTCCATCACGCATCACGATATCTAGCGATAGCGCCGGTCAAAGAAAATGCCCGGTGCGACGAAACGCACCGGGCATCCCTATCAGTCGAGTCGAGGCTGTGGATTACCGCGCCAAACGGCGCGATCCGGGCCTGTTTCTGCTCAGTTGCGGTTGCCGAGGAAGCTCAGCAGGAACTGGAACATGTTGATGAAGTCCAGATAGAGGCTGAGCGCGCCGAGAACCACCGCCTTGCCGACGAACTCGGTGCCGCGCAGGTGGTAGTACTGGTTCTTGAGCATCTGCGTATCGTAGGCAGTGAGACCCGCGAAGATCAGCACGCCCAGAACCGAGATCACCAGCTGCAGCACGGTCGAGCCGACAAACAGGTTGATCAGCATCGCAACGAGAATGCCGACGACACCCATGATCAGGAACGTGCCGAAGCCCGACAGGTCCTTCTTCGTGGTGTAGCCATAGAGGCTGAGGCCGGCGAAGGCGGCAGCCGTCGCGAAGAAGGTCGTCGCAATCGAGCTGGCGGTGAAGACCAGGAAGATGGTCGAGAGCGAGAGGCCCATGACCACGCAGAAGCCCCAGTAGAGCATCTTGAGCGTCGATTCCTGGAACCGGTTGGCACCACCGCTGATCGCGAAGACGAACCCGAGCGGGGCCAGCATCACCAGCCAGCGCAGCGGCGAGGTGACCATCTGCATGGCCATGCCGGAATTTGCAAAGAGCAGCGCGACCACGCCCGAAAGCAGCACGCCCGAGGCCATGTAGTTGTAGATCGACAGCATGTGCCGACGAAGCCCCATGTCATAAGTGGCACGGCCAGCCGCACGTCCGTCCAGGCTGGGCGACGCACCGAAGCCCTGACGGGGCTGGGGGTCGTTCCAATTCGCCATTTCAAACTCCCTTTCGCGGGGGCCTTCCGCACAACGCGGTCCCCGCACGCATGCAATATCGGGCCGCAATCCTAAAGATTCAAGAAAAACCGGCGCCGGCGAATTGTGACAAATTGTACAAGTTCTGTCAGGTTTGCCGTGCGGCGATCAGGCTTTGCGCGCTTCGGCCGCCATCTCGGCGTTGCGATCGCGCGACGCGGCCATGGCCTCGGCGATGATTCGCGCCAGCGCCTGACCGCGATCAAGCACGTTCATGCCTGCGCGGGTCGAACCGCCCGGGCTGGCCACCTTGTCCGCCAGCTCGCCGGGCGAGAATTCCGACGAAGCAGCCAGCTGCGCCGCACCTTCGACCATCGCCAGCGCCAGCCGCTGCGACTGCCCTTCGTCGAGCCCCAGCGCCACGGCACCTGCCGCAAGTGAGTCAATGAAGCGGTAGACAAAGGCCGGACCGCAGCCCGCCAGCGCGGTGACGGCGTCGAACAGGGATTCGTCCGCCAGCCATTCCGGCGTGCCAAGATGCGCCATCAGGGCGGTGACGGAAGCCCGCCCCACTTCGTCCAGCCCGCGCGCATCGAGTGCGATGGGCGACTTGCCGATCGCCGCGGCTAGGTTTGGCATGATGCGCACGAGCGCCCCCGCATCCGGGAAACGCGCGGCCAGGCTGTCGAACTCCACCCCCGCAAGGATCGAGAACAGCACCGTTTCGCGCCCGGCCATGGCAGCAAGCACTGGCGCCACGTCGTCCAGACCCTGCGGCTTTACCCCCAGCATGATCGCGTCGAAGCGGCCATCGGGCAGGTCGCTGCGCAGCGTCACACCTGCGGGGACCTCGCTGCGATGCGGATCGACGACAGTGAAGCGCGAGGCGGGAATGCCGCCCGCCAGCCATCCGGTGAGCATGGCGCCGGCCATGTTGCCGCAGCCGACGAGGAGAATGTTCTGAAAGCGGTCCATGTGCGCCCGCTTAGGCGAGCGTGCGCATACTGCCAAGAGCCCCGGGGGCCCGACAGCCCCGTCAGGCTTCTCCGGCCGCGTCCACCAGCGCTGCTGCCAGTGCTTCGGCCGGGGTCTTGTCACCCCAGAGGATGAACTGGAAGACCGGATAGAAGCGGTCGCATTCCTCGATCGCCGCCTCAACCACCATCTGCGCCTGCCCCGGCCCGAGAAGCCCGTCCTCGCCCAGCATCAGCCCGTGGCGATAGAGCACCACGCCGCCGTTCGACCAGACGTCGAAGTGGCCCAGCCAGACCTGCTCGTTGATCATCGCCAGCGCTTCGTACATCGCCGCGCGCTTGCCATCGGTGATGCGGATGTCGGGCAGGCACAGGAGCTGCAGCACCCGGTCCTCCGCGCGCCAGACCGCCTGGAACTGGTAGGTCGCCCAGGCCCCCTTCACTTCCGCCGAGATTTCATCCTCGCTGGAATATTCGAAAGGCCAGTCCCGCGCCTCGAACAGCGAAGCGAGCATTTCCACCGGAGCGGCCTCATCATCATCACGATCGATATCGTCCTGAACCGTCCTCATAAATTCCGACACAAGCCCTCCGTGTGCTTCAGGCGCATGGATGCTTTGCATCGGCGGTCGAGTACAATCCGGCAGACGCGATCACCTGCGCAAAACTGCACAAGTCTGTTTACAGCGTGTGGATAAGGCTAACCGCGTATTAACAGATGCTGCGGATCGGGCCGGAATTCCGGCCCGATCGGGCAAAGCCGCAATCAGTTGACCGGAAGGACGTCGACCACCTGCCCTGCCGGGCTCGTCCACGGCAGCACGCCATCGAAGCCGGCCTTCTTGAGATCGGCGATGAATTCATTGGCGGCCTTCTGCGTTTCGAAAGGCCCGGCCAGAATGCGGTTGGTGCGGCCCATCTCGCTGATATAGGCCTTGCGCCCCTTGAACAGCGCGGGCTCCTGCCGGGTATAGCGCCGCCAGTCGAAGGCAATCGCCTTCTTGTCGCGCCCGACGCCGATCTGCACCCAGATGCGGCTGGGATGCGCGGGCGGTGCGGGCTTCTTCGGCTTGGGCTTTTCCTCGACCTTGGGCTCGGGCTTCGGTTCGGGGCGCGCCGGTTCGATCTTGCGGATGTCCACCGCGCCCGAGGCAGGAGCGGCCTGCATCGTCGGCTTGCCCAGATCAGCAAAAGCTGCGGTCAGCGACGGTTGTGGCGCCGCTTCCACAGGCTTCGGCGCCGGTGCGGGCGGCGGCGGGGCGGAGGGCTCGGGCG
>NZ_JALHLE010000030.1 GCF_022832385.1 Novosphingobium album (ex Hu et al. 2023) | reverse complement strand
GAATTCCAGCGTTGGCAGGCCGTTTTCCTGGATCTGCAGGAACTTGGCGCCACCCAGTGCAATCGGCAGGCCGCGGATCGAGATATTGCCGAACCCTTCGCCGCCGGTGCTCTCGGAACGCATACCGGGAATGTTACGGAAGATTTCGGCTACCGAACGAGCGCCAAATTTTTCGATTTCGTTTTGTGACAGCGTGCTGGTTGAAGTGGCGCTGTCGAGGCGGTCCCGGGCACGGGCCACGCCCGTCGTCATGAGATTGACGCGCTTCTCGGCTGGCTGCCCGGAATCCGTCTGCGTGGCTGCGGCTTTACTCTCTCCCTCGGCTGCCACGACCGGCGACGGAAGGAGGCAGGCTGTAGCAATCAAAAGCAGTGTTTTCGTTTTCACAATTCACATCCCTGATACGGCAAGATTTGCCGCATCGGGATAACTGCAGGGCTGTTACGCAACGCATTAGCAGCGCTAGGCACTATTGCAGGGCACAATGCTAACACATTGACGAACTTGTTCGACTGATACCGTCGCAATGCGAACCCAGAAGTCCAGGCCCGACGTGCGTTTCACGCACCCCCTGCATTGATCGAGATTCCTGACAGGCGAACAGGCAATCAAGCAAAGATGCAAAAATTTCCACGGCTTCAACGTGACTTAAGCCTGTTCGAACATGCATCGATCTGAGCGGTCTTGCCTGGCCGAGGAAAGCCTGACTTTGACCAGGCACCGGACCCCACCCTGCGATCTCCATGCGATACCATGAAGAGGGACGACAGCGGCGCGTTAACCAAAGGGACGGGACACAATCCTGCGCCCTTTGGGAATAGCTCTATCTGTCGATCTCCCTCGTCAATCCCCGCTTCGCGTCCTCATACGATTCCAGCGCCCAGCCCCACCGCCTTGCGCTCCTGCGCCTTGCGGTCGCGCCAGCGGCTCTCGCGATAGACCCCCAGTCCATCGATCGCGCCGCCGGCCTCAAGGCGGGCCTTGGCGAGGATTGGGGAGACGTCCACGTTGTAGGCCCGGCGCAGCGCCTGGAAGGCCATCATCGTATCGTTGGCTTCCTGCGCCAGATGCAGCGCCTCGCGGTCGACCAGCAGGGCCTTGGCAAAGCACTGGCCGATGGCCTCGGCCGACGAGATCATGGATTCGATCGGATCGGTCACGTTGTGCGACTGGTCGATCATGTAGCTCGGCTTGAAACCGTCCCGCGGGCTCAGTTCGGCTTCGACCAGCTCGTTGAAGACGAGGAACAGCTGGTGCGGGTTGATCGAACCGGAATCGAGATCGTCGTCGCCATACTTGCTGTCGTTGAAGTGGAAGCCGCCCAGCTTGCCGAAGCGGTGGAGGCGCGCCACGATCTGCTCGATGTTCACGTTGGGCGCATGGTGGCCAAGGTCGACGAGGCACTTGGCCTTGGGGCCCAGTTCCTGCGCGGCGAGGATCGAGGAGCCCCAGTCGCTGATGACGGTGGAGTAGAACGCCGGCTCGAACATCTTGTGTTCCAGCAGCATGCGCCAGTCATCCGGAAGCGCGGCGTAGACCTGGGCTGCGGCATCGAGATAGCGGTCAAGGCTGCGGCCAAGGTCCTGCTGGCCGGGGAAGTTGGTGCCATCGCCCACCCACACGGTAAGGTCGGTGGAGCCGAGCTGGCGGCCGATCTCGATACATTCGATGTTGTGCTCCACCGCCTGCTGGCGCGTGGCGGCGACCGTGGAAGACAGCGAGCCGGTGGCATAGGTCTGTGCCTGGCCCTGCTGGTCCTGGAAGGTGTTCGAATTGACCGCATCAAAGCCCAGGCCAAATGTTGCAGCCTCTTCGCGCAGCCCCTTGTAGTCGGACACCTTGTCCCACGGGAAATGCGGGCTGACGCGCGGGGTCAGCCGGGAGAGCTGGTTGATGACCGCGCAGTCCTCCAGCTTCTCGTGAATGTTCGTCGGCTCGCCGGGGATCGGGAACTTGGCGAAGCGCGTGCCACCGCGGCCAGCGCCCCAGGTCGGGATCGCAACCGAGAAACCGGCGACGCGCTCCTTGATCGCGTCGATTGAGATACCGGATCGTTCAAGCTTGCGGCCGAGTGCGGCATAATCGTCGTTCAGCGCATCAAGCTCGCGCTCGTTTGCCTCGGCGATAAGTTCGGCGGAAATAGGTAGAGTCATGGTGCTTCCTTTCGCGCGAGAAAGCCCTGCATCGAGAGCCACGCGGTGAATTCATCGATAAGGAGAGTCGTGGTCGTACCGGGAGCGCCGGTGCCAAAACCATGACCTCCCCTCTGGTATGCATGGATCTCCACCGGACGCCTGGCATCGAGCCATTGCTTCGCGATGGCAAAGCCATCCGCCGGGATCAGACGGTCGTCTAGCGCAATCGCATCGAAGAGCGGCGGTGCATCGGCCGGCACGGGTTCGGCAACCTGGGGTCCATATATGTAACCGATAAAGGCGGGGCGACTTGCCGGCGGAGCATCGAGTGCGACACGGCGCGCTGTGATGGCACCGGCGGAAAAGCCGATCATGCCGACCCGCGCCGGATTCACCCCCCAGCTGCCAGCATGGCCGCGAACCATTTCCAGGGCCGCAAGCGCATCCTCCGGCGCGATGATATCCGCCGGCAGAGCGCCCGGCGCCGCGGTCTTCGGCTGATTCCTCAAACGCTGGCGCAGCGCGGCGGCCGCCGCATCGTTGTCCTTTGGCGTCGGAAGGATCCGGTACTTGAGAACGAAAGCGGCTATGCCCCGTTCTGCCAGCGCCTTGGCGACTTTCCAGCCCTCGCTTTCCATCGAAAGCTGCATGAATGCACCACCTGGCGCGACTACCGCCGCAGCCCCGGTGGCCTTGGCCGCATCAGGAAGGAAAGGCGTCAGCGTCGGCCGCGTGACATTGCGCACGACGTATTCGCCCTGGAACTTTGTCCAGTCTTCGGTGCTGGCAGAGCCGGGAGTCTCGTCTCCATAGAGCGGGATAGCGCCGGGTTCTGCCGGCGCCTCGACTGAAATCGTAAGTGTCCGGCCTTCCTGCGCCGACCCTGGACAGGCCGACAGCAGGGCAATGATTGCCGGTATCACTCCAATCTTTTTCAGCTTTCCCTCTCCACAATCTATTGTCAGCGGGTAAATGCCTGCGCATTGCCGGCATCGACATTGATCATGTTGCCGGTGGACTTGGCCGACTGATCGCCAGCCAGGAAATACACGGCCTCGGCAATGTCCGAAGGCAGCACGTCGCGCTTCAGCATGGAACGCTGACGGTAATGTTCCTCCAGCTCCTTGCCGGAATCAATGCCATGCGCACCGGCGCGTTCCTTGCGCCAGTCACCATCCCAGATGCGGCTGCCCTTGATCACGGCGTCCGGGTTCACGGTGTTCACGCGAATGCCGAAAGGCGCCCCTTCAAGGGCAAGGCAGCGGGCCAGATGGTTCGCTGCTGCCTTGGCGGACGCATAGGCACTGGCATTGGTCGCTGCGGCAACACCGTTTTTCGAGCCGATGAAGACAACGGACGTGCCGCCCTGTTCCTTCATGCCCTTGAGCAGCTTCCAGGCGTGCTTCGATGTCAGGAAATAGCCCTGCGCAAGCACGTCGTAGTTGCGGCTCCACAGTTCGATCGTGGTCTCCTCGATAGGTGCAGAGGAAGCGATACCCGCATTGGCGACAAGAATGTCGAGTCCGCCGAACTCGCGGGCACAGGATTCGAAGGCCGCTTCGACCTGCCCTTCATCCGTGACGTCACAGACGGCGGCACGCACGACATCATGCCCGAACTGCCGGGCAAAACCGGCCCGCACTTCCTCGACAGCCTTGCCGTCGCGATCGGCCAGCATCACGCAGGCCCCATCGGCCATCAGGCGGGCAGCCGTAGCCGCCCCGATGCCGCCAGCCCCGCCGGTGACAAGCGCGACACGACCGGCCAGCGGCTTTGGCGCGGGCATGCGCTGAAGCTTGGCTTCCTCGAGCAGCCAGTACTCGATGTCGAAGGCTTCCTGCTCATCAAGCGCGATATATTCCCCGATCGCTTCGGCGCCCCGCATCACATTGATCGCGTTGCCATAGAATTCTCCCGCGAGCCGCGCGGTTGTCTTGTCGGTTGCGAAAGTGATCCGCCCCACGCCAGGCACCAGTACGACAACCGGGTTCGAGTCACGCATGGCAGGCGAATTGCCCCGCTTGCAGCGCTCGTAGTAGGCTGCGTAGAGATCGCGATAGTCCGCAATCTTCTGCGCGAGGTAGGCATCGTCCTGCAACTTTGCCGGATCGAGTGTCAGCGGCGCAATCTTGGTTCGCAGGAAGTGGTCCGGACATGAGGTCCCAAGCGCTGCCAGCCGTTCGAAGTCGGCAGAGTTCACGAATTCCAGTGCCTCGGCATCGTCCGAAAAATGGCCGACCTTACGCCGCGCACCGGTCATGAGACCGCGAAGACGTGGCATAAGGTCGGCTGCGGCTGCGGCACGCTCCCCGGAGGAGTTGGAGAAGGAGAGCGCACCGCCAAATGCCGGTTTCCCGGCAAGCCTTGAATTCAGATAGTTTGCGGCATCGGCAATCAGGCCGATGGTGTGTTCGTAGCAGGCCTTCGCGCTGTCGGCCCAGCAGATGATCCCGTGGCCGGCCAGCATGACACCTTCGACATGCGGATTGGCCTCGACGTAGTCACGAAGCATCACTCCAAGTGAATAACCAGGCCGCTTCCACGGCAACCAGCCGATCTTTCCGCCCCAGATTTCCTGCGTGGCAGCCTCGCCCCCCGACGAAGCCGCCAAGGCAATGATCGCGTCCGGGTGGACATGGTCGACATGCGCGAAAGGAAGCAATGAATGCAGCGGGGTATCGATCGAGGCCGCGCGCGAATTCAGGTTGAACGTGCAATGGGGCAGATAGCCAACCATCTTGTCGTCATCTTCAGGCCCGCCGGAATGCTTCTCCAGACCAAGCAACTTGTCCTGGTACAGCGTCGCGAAGCCGTCGAGCTTCATTGAGCCGATATCGCCGCCCGAGCCCTTGACCCACAAGACCTCGGTGCCTTCACCCGTGAGCGGATCGACCCCTGCCAGCTTGGCCGACGTGTTGCCGCCTCCGAAGTTCGTAACCGTCAGATCCGAACCGAGCAGGTTGGAACGGTACAGAAGCAGTTCGGCGGGCGAGAGACCTGCCGCCACCGAGTCGTCCCACCGGCTGGTAGGCACAACGAAGGGAATTGCGGTATCGAGCGAAGGGGCAAGGGTCGTATCCATGGCCGCGCCTTTAACATTCCCTCTTTCCATTTTCAATCTCTTTCGATATCAAACGATCATTAATGATCAATCAGATCCCTGACAGAAGTTTTGGAGAGCATGTCCCAGGCCGCCACCACCATCGTCGTCGACATTGGCAAGACCCTGAGCAAGGTGACGGCATGGTCCCGTGGGGGCCGGCTGCTTGACCGGCAGGTGCGCGCCAATGAATCCTGCATTCTGGAGGGCGTCCGGCGGCTCGATATCGACGGCATCGGCACATGGATCCGTTCGGCACTTGCGGCCTACCGGGGCCACCCGATCGAAGCGATCATCCCGGTAGCCCACGGCGCGGCGTTCGTGGCGCTGGGAGTCGAAGGGGTCCTCTTCCCGCCCCTCGACTACGAACAGCCCATCCCGCCGGAAACGATGCAGGCATATCGCGCCGAGCGCGATCCCTTTGCCAGGACCGGCTCCCCCGCCCTGCCGGACGGACTCAACCTGGGCTCTCAGGTCTATTGGGCCGCGCAGCTGCACCCGGACAAGATGGAGCGTGCGACACTGCTCCCCTGGGCCCAGTACTGGGCATGGTTTCTCTCCGGCAATGCCGTCAGCGAAGTAACCAGTCTGGGCTGCCACAGCGACCTGTGGATCCCCGAGGAGGGTCGCTTTTCGTCCGTGGCGCAGCGCCTCGGATGGGCCGAACGGTTTGCACCGCTTGCCAAGGCCAGTGATGTTGTCGGCTCAATCCGGCCCGAGATTGCAGCTGCCAGCGGCCTTCCCGGGACAGCGCAAGTCCTTGCCGGCCTGCACGATTCCAATGCCGCCCTTCTTGCCGCCCGGGGTTTTGCCGAAATCGCAAGGAAGGAAGCGACAATCCTGTCTACGGGCACGTGGTTCATCGCCATGCGCCTGGCAGCGGAGACAGTATCCCTTGCCGATCTTTCCGAAGCGCGCGACACACTTGTCAATGTCGACGCCTACGGCTGGCCGGTGCCTTCGGCGCGCTTCATGGGCGGCCGCGAAATCGAGACGGTCATCCAGCTCGACACGCGCCGGGTCGATATCAAGCCCGACCAGCCCAAGCTGATGGAAGCCGTTCCCGCATTGCTCGAGCGTGGGACGATGATGATGCCCACGCTGGCGCCGGGCTTCGGTCCGTACCCGGATGGAAAGGCATGCTGGATCAACGCGCCGGTCGAATGGGCGGGCACGTGGTATGCACGCCGTGCCGCCATCTGCCTCTACGCCGCGCTGGTGGCCGACACCTCGCTCGATCTGATCGGATCCAGGGAAAGGCTGCTGGTCGAAGGCCGCTTTGCCGAAGCCGAAGTGTTCGTCCGCGCGCTCGCAGCATTTCGGCCCACGACGCAGGTCTATGTCGCCAACGCGCACAACGATGTCTCATTCGGAGCCCTTCGCCTGATCAATCCACTGCTGAAGCCCAGCGGCGGACTGCGGCAGGTGGAGCCGCTTGAAGGAGACCTCGTTGCCTACAAGGCGAAATGGCACCAGCATATTTCCGGAGCTTCGAGATGATCACGGCATCTGTTCCGGATTACCGCGAGGCCGCGCGCCGCCGCCTGCCGCGCTTCCTGTTCGAATATATCGACGGTGGCTCCTACGCCGAGCAGACCTTGCGCCGCAACGTCGAGGACCTCTCTGGCCTTGCCCTGCGCCAGCGGGTGCTGCGCGACGTCTCGCGGCTTGACCTTTCGACCGAATTGTTCGGCCAGAGGCTGAGCCTGCCACTCGCGCTTGCCCCGATCGGCCTCGCCGGTCTCAATGCGCGGCGGGGCGAATGCCAGGCCGTGCGCGCCGCGGAAAGAACCGGCGTGCCCTTCACGCTTTCCACGGTCGGCGCCTGCCCGATCGGCGAAGTGGCCGCCGCCGCCAGCCAGCCGTTCTGGTTCCAGCTCTACATGATCCGGGACCGCACCTTCATGAAGGACCTGCTGGCCAGGGCCGTAGACGCCGCGTGTTCCGCCCTCGTCTTCACTGTCGACATGCCGGTCCCGGGCAGCCGCTATCGCGATTACCACACCGGTCTTGCCGGTTCGGGCGGCCTGAAGGGAGCAGCCTGGCGCGTGGGACAAGCCATGCTGCGCCCCGGCTGGGCCTGGGACGTCGGCCTCCGGGGCCGCCCTCACACACTGGGCAATGTCGCCCCGGTGCTGCAGGGCAGGACAGGCATCGAGGATTTCTTCGCCTGGATGCGCAATAATTTCGATCCCTCGATCAACTGGCGCGACCTCGATTTCATCCGCTCGGAATGGAAGGGCCCGCTCATCATCAAGGGCATCCTCGATCCCGAAGATGCGAAGGAAGCTGCGGAGCTTGGCGCGGACGGGATCGTCGTGTCGAACCACGGCGGCCGCCAGCTGGATGGCGTCCTGTCCACCGCTCGCGCCCTGCCCCCTATTGCCGAGGCCGTGGGCGACCGGCTGACCGTACTCGCGGATGGCGGCATCCGCTCCGGGCTCGATGTCGTGCGCATGCTGGCGCTTGGCGCCAGGGGCGTCCTGCTGGGCCGTGCCTGGGCCTGGGCCCTGGCCACGGGCGGCGAAGCGGGCATCGTGAAAATGCTGAACCTGATCGAAGCGGAAATGCGGGTCGCCATGGCGCTGACCGGCACCACGAAAATCACCGAAATCAACAGAACAATCCTTGCGGGAGACTGACATCATGGCCACGGCTGCTGGCGAACACCTGGATACCGGCGACAACTGGCGCGATACGATTCTCGCCGGCCTTGCCAATTACATCGATGCCGGTTCCATCGTTTCGGGGGCCGCTGCCCTCGCGCTGTGGCAGGAAAGCTATCACCTTTCCAACGACACCATCGGCCTGATCGGCGCGTTCGGCCCCAACGCCATCGGCGCGGGCGTCGGAGCGCTGCTGGGTGGCTGGCTATGTGACAAGCTGGGCCGCAAGAAGATCTACCAGTGGGACATGCTGATCTACGCCTTCGGCATGAGCATGCTGGTTTTCGCGATAGCCCCGTGGATGATCATTACCGGCTTCCTGATCGTTGGCCTGGCGGTCGGCGCCGATATTCCCGCCAGCTGGTCGCTGATCGCCGAACAGGCCCCTGACACGAGGCGTGGCAAGCACTCAGGCGTGGCGCAAGTGCTGTGGTACCTCGGCCCTGTGGTCGTTCTGTTGCTGAGCCTTGCCCTGACATCGCTGGGAGAACTCGGTGCGCGCATCGTGTTCGCACATCTGGTGGTCATAGCCCTCGGACTGACTCTGCTGCGCTCGCGCATGGCCGAGTCGAGGCGCTGGGTGGAATCGCAAAAGCCCGAAGGCCCGACCCATGGATTGTCGACGCTGCTGAAGCCGAAGTATCTGACGTCGATCCTGGGCCTTGTCGGCATGTACGGGTTCTGGAACCTGTGGGCCGGAACCAACGGCTTCTTCTTCCCCTACATCCTGCGCACGGTGGGCGCTGCCACGCAGGCCCAGAGCGTCGCCATCCAGGCCTTCTCGTTCTTCATCGGCATGGTCTCGATCTACTTCGTCTTCATGAAGCTGTCTGACCGGGTGAACCAGCGGATGCTGTTCGCGGCCTCCGCCGTGATCCAGATTGCGGGCATGGCGCTTCTGGCGGTATTCCCGCTGACGATCCCGGTCGCCCTGCTTTATGTCTTCCTGCTTCAGTTTGGCGGCGGCTTCGGCGCGCAGAGCTTCTTTCAGCTCTGGAGCGCGGAGCAGTTTCCGACAGCTGTGCGCGCAACCGCTCAGGGGATCTGCTTTGCCATTGTCCGCATCGTCCTGGGAGTGTTCAGCTTTTTCGTGCCAATGCTGACCGCCACGGGCTTTACGAACCTTGCATGGATTCTTACTGGCTTTCTCGTCATAAGCGGCCTGATCGGGATAGCTTGGGCGCCGCGCAATGAGGGCAAGTCGCTCGAACAGCTCGAAGCCGAACGCGGATCGGCCTGAAGGAAGGACAAAAAACGCCCATGCACGCAGAGGAACGCGAGAAGCTGATACTGGACGCCATGCATGCGACTGGTTTCATCAGTTATCGCGACCTCGAAGCGCGGCTCGATGCGTCGCCCGCGACGATCCGGCGTGACCTTACACGCCTTGAAGAAGCAGGACATATCCTGCGCGTGCATGGCGGAGCGAAACTGCCCGACGCCGATCGCAGCGGCGACGTGCCAGGTCTTTCCGGAACACCATTCGAACAGGCGATCACAGAACACCTTCCGGCCAAGCAGGCGATCGGCCGCGCGGCCGCGGCTTTGTGCGCACCGGGTGAAGGCATAATGATGGATGGGGGCACCACGACCCTGCAGATGTGCACACACCTGGGGGGCATGGGCTTGCAGGTGCTCACCAATTCGCTCCACATCGTCGATGCCCTGCTGGCGCAGCGGGATACGCGGGTGCTCCTCCCCTCCGGCACCGTTTTCCGCGAGCAGAAAATTGTCCTCGCACCGGCCGGCGAAGCATCCATGCCCCGCTTCCATGCCCCCAAGCTGTTCATGGGGGCGGCTGCCGTAGGCCCGCAGGGCGCGATGCAGCAGGACGTCATTCTGGTCGCCGCCGAACGGCGCCTGATTGACCGCGCGGAAACGGTGATCCTGATGGTCGACAGTTCCAAGTTCAAGTCTTCCTCGGGCGCGATCGTGTGCGGTCTGGAAGAGATCGACGTGCTGATTACCGATCCCGGCATCCCGCAGGCGATGCGTGAGACCCTTGCCGAAGCGGGCATCAAACTCATCATTGCCAGCGAAATGCCCGATTAACGGCGCTTGCCGCACCCTTAGTGCCCTGCCGCACTGCGGCCGGAAATGACGCGCACCGGCTTACCGGAAAATTCAGACTCGCATCATGCGGTCAGACCACCTAGGCTGCATTGGTATGATAGATCGCCGGCCTGCAGTCCGGTGACTGCTGGGAGGTTCACCGGAAATGCAAGTGCGATTTACCCGTTTGGCCGCAACTCTCGCCCTGGGCAGCCTGGCGGCGGTGGCCGGTCCGTCGCAGGCGGAAACGGTAAAACTGTCACAGAAATCCGGGACCGAACGCGAAGTCACGGAGCTTTCCCAAGGATGGAAATTTCACTTCGGGCCCGAAACGCCTGCTGTCACCGCGCCGGATTTCCAGGATGATGGCTGGCAAACAGTCTCGGTTCCCCATACCTGGAACCGTATCGGCACTTATGCGCCCGCGCGGACACCGGATACCGGCAACGCGCAAGGAACCGGCTGGTACCGCCTGACCGTGGCAGCCCCTGCCGCAGCGCCGGACATGCGGCAATATCTCGATTTCGCAGCGGTCGGAGCAGTGGCGGACGTCTGGGTGAACGGCAAGCACGTCGGCACCCACAAGGGCGCGTTTTCCCGTTTCAGGCTGGACGTTACCGACGCGTGGAAGGCAGGGGCTGACAATCTGATCGTGGTGCGTGCCGACAATTCCAAACCGGAACCGGGCAACGCCACCTCAAGCGTCATTCCGCTGGGCGGCGACTTCTTCGTTCATGGCGGCATCTACCGGAACGTCTCGCTTCTCCAGTTGCCATCGGCCTCGATCGATCCCCTCGATTACGGCGGCCCCGGCACCTATGCCCGCGCCGCACAAGTGACGGAAAGTCAGGCTGTCATCGATGTGCGCACGCGCCTGCGCAATGCGGGCACCGGCAGGAACCTCACTCTCACAACGCAAATCACCGACGCCAAGGGCAGCATCGTGGCCACTGCGGCACAGCCCGTCAGCCTCGAAAAGGGGACCGCCGACGTAGCCCAGCGCCTGACCATCAAGTCTCCGCACCGCTGGAATGGCCGGGCCGATCCCTACATGTACGCCGTATCGGCCACACTCTCCGATGGGGCCACCGTGCTCGACAAGGTGACCCAGCCCCTCGGCATCCGCACTTTCCGCTTCGATCCCGATGCCGGCTTTTTCCTCAATGGGCAGCACGTCAAGCTCAAGGGCGTCTCGCGCCATCAGGACTGGCTCGGTTCCGGCTGGGCGCTCACGCCGGAACAGCACCGCAAGGACATGGAACTGATCGAGGAGCTTGGCGCAAACACGATCCGGCAGGCCCACTACCAGCACGCGGACGCCTGGTCAGACCTTGCCGACGAGGCCGGGATGGTGGTCTGGGCCGAAATCCCCTACGTCAGCGGCCCCTCGCTGACCGGCGGCGAAGGCACGCCACAACTCTGGGCAAACGCCGAGCAGCAGCTGCGGGAACTGATCCGGCAGGACTTCAACCACCCGGCTGTCATGATGTGGTCGATCGGCAACGAGGTCGACAGCAGCGCCATGCTGGGCGTCAGCAAGGAGCCCACCAAACCGCTGGCCCTGCTCAAGCGCCTGCAGGAAGTCGCCAAGGAGGAAGATCCTTCGCGTCCCACGACAATGGCGGATTGCTGCGAGGATCTGGGGATGATGGCCAAAACCGCCGGAGAACAGGTTGTCGGCACCGCGGACCTGGTAGGCTACAACCGCTATTACGGCTGGTATTACCCCAAGCCGCTGGAAGCACGCGCCGAACTGGGCGCCCAGCTCGACAAATTCCACGTCAAGCACCCGCAGCTGCCGATTTCCGTCAGTGAATATGGCGCGGGCGGCGCGGTAAGCCAGCACAGCGACGATGTGACGAGCGGCTTCGTGAACTTCATCGGCCGCCCCCATCCCGAGGAATACGAAGCCTGGGTCCACGAACAGACCTGGCCTGCCATCGCCGCGCGCGATTTCGTGTTCGCGAGCTGGGTCTGGAACATGTTCGACTTCGCCAGTGACCTGCGGGGCGAAGGCGATTCCATAGACCTGAACGACAAGGGTCTCGTCACCGCAGACCGCAAGGTCAGGAAGGACGCCTTCTGGTTCTACAAGGTGGCCTGGAGCGACACGCCTGCCATCCATTTCGCGGGCAAGCACTATGTTGCGCGCGCCTATCCGGTGATGACCGTCAAGGCCTATGCCAACGCGCCCGCCGCCCGGCTCGTCATCAATGGCAGGACGATCGGCGAAGCGCCCTGCCCCGATAACGTGTGCGAATGGAAGCAGGTCCCACTCGCGCCGGGCCCGAACAAGGCGGTCGTCACGGCGACGGCCAACGGCGAGACAGTGTCCGACGAAATGACCTGGACCGGGCCCGACCCGATGAAACAGGGCATCCGCATAGATGCTGGCAATCTGGCCGGCAGCGTTCTGGGCAAGCGCCAGTTTGGTTCGGATACGTTCGTCACCGGCGGCAAGCCGATGGTCCTCAATCTCGGCGGTTTCGGGAAAATGACGAGTGGTCCGCCACGCACAGTGGAGGCCGCCGAGCTCCGCCTGTTCGACTACTGGCGCCAGGGCACTGACTTCTCCTACGGCATACCCGTGCCCGACGGAGACTGGACGGTTACGCTGCACTTGTTCGAGCCCTCGGCAGTTCCTCCGGAAACGCAGGCGGTGACCGTCAAGGCGAACGGAACCAACGTGCTCGATGCTCTCAACGTCGCAAAGGCCGCGGGGGGATCGCGCAAGGAACTGGTGCGAAGCTTCCCCGTCCAGGTATCGGGCGGCCTGCTTTCGCTCGATTTCAATGCCGTTGGTGGTAACGTTTCACTCGCAGCCATAGAGGTCGCACGATGAGCGCGCGGATCGGAAAACTGCGGTGGTGGATCATCGGGCTCGTAACCCTCGGCACGATCCTCAACTACCTCGCCCGCTCGACGCTTTCGGTCGCGGCGCCCACCATCAAGGCTGACTTCGGCATGTCGACCGAGCAGTACAGCTGGGTCGTTCTCGCCTTTCAGGCAGCCTATACGATCATGCAGACAGTCGCCGGCGCCATCCTCGACGCCTTGGGCACCCGGCTTGGCTTTTTCATCTTCGCGCTGGGCTGGGCACTGTCCAACATGGCCCACGGTCTCGCGGCAAGCTGGCAGGGGCTTGCCTTCTTCCGCGGCCTGCTCGGTGCCACGGAGGCCGCTGCAATACCCGCCGGGGCCAAGACAGTTTCCGAGTGGTTCCCCGCCCGCGAACGCCCGCTTGCGACCAGCGCTTTCCAGATGGGCACCAGTGTCGGCAGCATGGTCGCACCGCCGCTGGTCGTATTCTGCATCCTCAACTGGGGCTGGCAATCCGCCTTCTACGTGACCGGCGCGCTTAGCCTTCTTTGGGCAGCCCTGTGGTGGTTCGGCTATCGCGACCCCGAAGATCACCCTCGCATCAGTGCTGCAGAACGCAAGATGATTGCCCAGGACAAGGCGGCGCACAGCGCCGGATCGCGCCCCGCCACGCGCATGGAAGTCCTGCGCTCGCGCGGGTTTTGGGCAATTGCCGTGCCGCGGTTCCTGGCCGAACCGGCATGGCAGACCTTCAACTTCTTCATTCCGCTCTATCTGGTTTCCGTCTGGCATCTCGATCTGAAGAGCGTGGCCTTGTGGGCTTGGCTCCCGTTCCTGGCTGCCGACTTCGGTTCGCTGGCTGCGGGCCTGGTGCCGTCTGCGTTGATGCGACGCGGGTCCGGGATGATTGCCTCCCGCAAACTTACGATGACGTTCGGGGCACTATGCATGGCCGGCCCCGCCTGCATCGGCCTTGCCGGGTCGCCGGGGCTGGCGATCGCGCTGTTTTGCGTGGGCGGCTTTGCCCATCAGATGCTGAACGGCGCACTGATCACCCTGTGCTCCGATCTGTTCGAGCCGCGCACAGTCGGCACAGCCAGCGGAATGGCCGGCACGATCGCGTGGATCGGCGGCATGGTCTTCACGCTCATCATTGGCCAAAGCGCCGACGTATATGGGTACAGTCCGCTGTTCGTTGCCCTTGCCGGGCTCGACATCATCGGCGCGGCCGCGCTCTGGCTGCTCTTGCGCAAGTGGTCTGGCTGACCGCGCCCGGCCAGGCTCAATAGGGCGCGGCGGCATCCCTGGCCGGGATCGCGCCGCGCCGCATCACGCACCATCCGGCCAGCGCATTCCCGGCCCGCGCAGCCTCGGCAACCGGGGCGCCTTTCAATCGTGCGCCCAGATAGCCGCCATTGAACGCATCGCCGGCCCCGCTGGTATCGGTGGGTTGCAGAACCCGCGGCGGGGGACAGACGGTAAGGTCCGGCAGCAGGCAGCCTTGCGCGCCCTTTTTCACGATCACTTCCCGGCACCCGAGCTCCTGCCAGTGTGCTGCCACCGCCTCAGCCGTTCCAGGGCCACCCAGAGCGGCCTCGTCCTCCAGCGTGGGCAAACCGGCGTCGGAGGCGGCAATGGCCCGGTCGCGCCATCTTGCCGCTGCCTCCGGCGTTTCCCAAAGGCTGGGCCGGTAGTTGCCATCGAATGCGACCAATCCGCCGTTGATGCGCACCTTGGCTGCCAGCCTGAGCAAGTCCTGCCTGCCCTGCGGCGGCAGGATCGCCAGCGAGATCAGGGAAAAATAGAAAAGGTCCGCCGTCTCCGCACCGCCAATCGCATCGTCGATTTCGGGCACCTCAAACATGGCCCGCGCTGCGCTGGCTTCGCGCCAGTAGGTGAAGGTGCGCTCGCCCTGTCCATCGACCGTGATGGCGTAGAGGCCGGGACGCCGTGAGGGATGCGTTACGATCAGGCCGCAGTCTATCCCTTCGGATTGCCAGCTTGCGCGAAGGTCCATGCTAAAGGGGCACGATCCCAGTGCCGTCATATAGGCGACGTCGTGACCGGCCCGGGCGAGATGGACCGCCGTATTGAGCGTGTCGCCACCGAACCCCATGCACCAGCCCTCACCCTCCTGAGAGAGTTCGAGCATACCTTCGCCAAGACAGACGATCCGAGCCATGTTTTCTCTATCCGCCCGAGCCGGTCTTCACCAGTTCCACATCGTCCCGTCTTCCAGCCGCGCAACGGGCAGATAGGCGGGCTTGTAGGGATACTTCGCGGCGAGGTCCTCGTCGATATCGACGCCATGCCCCGCCGTTTCGCCGACGATCAGATGACCGTCCTCGAAGCGGTAGTCGTGCGGGAAGACCGCGTCGGTCTCTTCGGTGTGGCGCATGTATTCCTGGATACCGAAATTGGGCACCCAGGTATCGAAATGCAGCGCGCAGCCCATCGTGACCGGCGAAAGATCGGTCGCGCCATGGCAGCCGGTGCGCACCTGGTACAGGGCGGCCAGATCGGCGATGCGGCGCAGGTGCGTCAGCCCGCCCGCGCCCACCACGGTGGCGCGGATATAGTCGATAAGCTGGTTCTGGATCAGGTCCTTGGCGTCCCAGATCGTATTGAAAATTTCGCCAACGGCCAGCGGTGTGACCGTGTGCTGGCGCACCAGCCTGAACGCTTCCTGGTTTTCGGCAGGCGTGCAATCCTCCAGCCAGAACAGCTGGTAGGGCTCCAGCATCTTTCCCAGATTGGCTGCTTCCTGCGGCGTGTAGCGGTGATGCCCGTCGTGCAGCAGGTGGTGATCGAAACCATAGGTCGCGCGCAGCTTCTCGAACATCCTGGGCACGTAATTGAGCGCCTTGCGCGTGTCCCATCCGGTCAGCGACGGCAAGGCGGCATCGGCCGGCTCGTAGTAGAGCTTGCCGCGTCCCACCCCATAGGCATCCTTGATGCCCGGCACGCCGGTCTGTGCGCGGATCGCCTTGTAACCCATATCGATGTAGTGGCCGACGGCGTCGACCGTCTCGTCGATGTTAGAGCCATTGGCATGGCCATAAACCATCACCCGTTCACGGCTCTTGCCGCCGAGCAGGTCGTAGACAGGCATACCGGCCATCTTGCCCTTGATGTCCCACAGCGCCATGTCGACCGCCGCGATCGCGCGCATGGTTACCGGGCCGCGCCGCCAGTAGGCTCCGCGGTAGAGATATTGCCAGATATCCTCGATCCGGCGTGGATCCATGCCGATCAGACAGGGGATCACGTGGTCCTCGAGATAAGCAACAACCGCCTTTTCGCGCCCATTCAGGGTAGCATCGCCGATTCCGTAAACCCCTTGATCGGTCACGATCTTGAGGGTGACGAAATTGCGTCCCGGGCAGGTCACGATGACTTTCGCGGACTGGATTTTCATGCTTTTTCCGATGCTCTTCTTCGAAGTTCCGCCCGATGTGCGGCAACATGTTTTTACCACTTGCAAGAAAGTGGTAAGACCGCAATAGAAAGATGATGTCGATGAGCAAATCCGCACAGAAGCTGCCGCTGGTGCATTCCGAACTGGGCGCATTCGGCACCGACGAGTCCCGGCTCTACAAGCGGGTCGCAAGCGCCCTGATCGAGGAGCTGCAATCGGGCAGGTTCGCCATCGGAGACAAGATGCCCGCCGAGCGCGACCTCGCGGTCAGAATGCAGGTCAGCCGCCCGGTCGTTCGCGAAGCGATGCTGGCACTGGAAGTACTGGGTCTGATCGAGGTCAGGCTGGGAGCGGGAACGTTCGTCGTGCGCCTGCCAGGCGAGAGCGACGAGCCACGCTTCAATGTCAGCCCCTTCGAGCTCCTGGAAGCGCGGCTGGTCTTTGAAGGAGAAGCCGCGGCACTCGCCGCCGTGCACATCACCGATGAGGAGATCGCCGGTTTGGAACAGCTCGTGGCGGCGATTCAGGAACAGAACGCGGACCAGATCGCGGAAGAGAACGCCGACATGGCCTTTCACATGGCAATTGCCCGGGCCACGCGAAATGCCGCCGTCGAAAAGACAGTGGAGGATCTCTGGCTGCAGCGGTGGAGTTCGCCGGAGTGCAACCTGCTGCTGGAACAGGCCCGAACCGCAAATGTACTGCCTGTAGTCGACGAGCACACGGCGATTGTCGAAGCCTTGCGAAGCCGCAAGCCCCAGGTGGCGAGGATGGCCATGCGCGCCCATCTTGATGCCGTGATCAAGCACCTTCTCTTCGCCGTGGAGAAAAAGGCACTGGCTGAAGCGCGCAGGTCCGTTGACAGCCAGCGCCAGCGCTTCGGCAGCGTGGCGCGGATCTGATGGGGAATGCATAGGTGATGGCCCTGCCTCTACGCTTGTCGACGGACCGGCTGTTCCCGGCAGACGGCCACACGCGCGAAATTGCCCGTGTGCTTTACCGGGAAGTCTGCAAACTCCCGATCATCAGCCCGCACGGCCACACCGACCCCGCATGGTTTGCGTCAGATGCGCCTTTCGGCAATGCCAGCGAGTTGTTGCTGCAGCCGGATCATTACCTTTTCCGGATGCTCTATTCGCAAGGCATAGCGCTTTCCGATCTGGGCATCGGCCCCGGCGGCGGTCACACCGATCCGCGTGAAGCCTGGCGTATCCTGGCCTCGAATTACCACCTTTTTCGCGGCACGCCGTCGCGGATGTGGCTCGACTGGGTGTTTGCCGAAGTTTTCAGCATTCACGTGCGCCTTACTGAAGAGACTTCGGACCTTTACTACGACACCATCGCGGAAGCGCTGGCCTGGCCGGAATTCAAACCCCGCGCCTTGTTCGACCGGTTTAATATCGAGGTGCTCACCACCACGGAAAGCCCGCTCGATACGCTGGAGCACCATCAGGTCATCCGCACCGAAAACGCGAAGGATGGCGGCTGGCCGGGCCGGGTTCTCACGGCCTATCGCCCCGATCCGGTCATCGACCCGGAGTTTGAGGGCTTTCAGGCCAATCTCGATCGCCTGTCCGAACTGACCGGTGAGGATTGCCGCACCTGGCAGGGCTATCTTGCCGCGCATCGCCAGCGCCGCGCCTTCTTCGCTTCAATGGGCGCGACCTCGACCGATCATGGGCATCCCACCGCCGCGACAGCCGATCTTCCCCCAGCGGAGGCAGAGGCGCTGTTCGCCGACGTCGCGACAGGCCGGGCGACGCCCGCACAGGCCGAACTGTTCCGCGCGCAGATGCTGACCGAAATGGCAGGCATGAGCCTGGATGACGGGCTGGTGATGCAGATCCATCCCGGCTCGTTCCGCAATCACAATGCGCCGCTTTTCGAGAAGTTCGGACGGGACAAGGGCGCCGATATTCCAGTGGCGACCGAATATGTCCGAGCACTCCGCCCGCTTCTTTCCCGCTACGGAAACGAGGCCGGGCTCACGATCATTCTCTTCACGCTCGACGAGACGGCCTATTCGCGCGAACTGGCACCGCTCGCCGGCCATTATCCGGCACTGCGGCTAGGACCGGCCTGGTGGTTTCATGACAGCCCCGAGGGGATGCGCCGCTTCCGCGAGCAAGTCACCGAGACCGCGGGTTTTTACAACACTGTGGGTTTCAATGACGATACGCGTGCATTCCTTTCGATCCCTGCGCGCCACGACGTGGCTCGCCGGATCGACTGCGGCTTTCTCGCGCGGCTGGTCGCCGAGCACCGCATGGACGAGGACGAGGCGGCGGAAGTTGCCGTGGACCTTGCCTACAATCTTCCCAAGAAAGCCTACAGGCTGTGAGGCTTTCGCCGGCCAGCCTCGACAAGCTGATCCCGGAGGTCGCGCGGTATGCCTATGACCGCGATGCGCAGTCGGTGGGAATCGTGCATTTCGGCATCGGTGCTTTTCACCGGGCCCATCAGGCATGGTACACCGATGCGGCGCTGAACGCGGGAGATCGCAATTGGCTCATCACCGGGATTTCGCTGCGATCGCGCGCGGTGGCCTGCCAGCTCAACCCGCAAAGCGGGCTCTACTCGGTAACGGAGCGTTCCGGAAATGGCGAACGGACCCGCATTGTCGGGTCCGTCCGCAACGTGATGCCGGCCGGTTCGATGAAGGTCCCGGTGGCTCGGCTTCTGGCAGCAGACTCAACACGGATCGCCAGCTTCACGATCACTGAAAAGGGCTATTGCCGGTCAGCAGATGGATCGCTCGATTTTGCACTGGCGGACAGCGGCAGCATCTACCGCTTACTGGCCCATGGCCTCCGGCAGCGCTGCGACGCGGGTCTCGGCGGCCTGACGCTTCTCTCCTGCGACAATCTGTCTGAAAACGGCAGGCAACTGGAGCAGTTGATGGGGCAGTATCTTCGACGGCACGATCCGGACCTTGTGCCATGGTTCGAAAACGAGTGTGCATGTCCCACATCGATGGTGGATCGGATCGTGCCCGCAACGACCAACCAGGACCGTATCAGGCTGACAAGCACAATCGGGATACTGGATGAAGCCGCCGTCATGACGGAGCCATTCAGCCAGTGGGTGATCGAGGACAGATTTGCCGCGGGCAGGCCCACCTGGGATGCGGTAGGTGCGCAGATCGTCGCAGATGTTGCACCTTATGAGACTGCAAAGCTGCGGATGCTGAACGGCGCCCATTCGGCGCTGGCCTATCTCGGTCTCGAACATGGTCACGACTATGTTCACCAGGCGGTGGGCGACCGCGAGATCCGCCCTCTTGTCGAACGCCTCATGCGGGAAGAGGCCGCCTCGACCATATCTGCAGCGCCCGGGCAGGACCTCGATACTTACGCGTCCAGCCTGCTCGAACGCTTCGCCAATCCTGCCTTGAATCACCGGCTGATTCAGATCGCCATGGACGGCAGTCAGAAGATCCCTCAGCGCTGGCTGGAAACGCTTGCCGTGCGAGGTGCTGCGGGCGCTGACAGTCCGGCCATTCTGACCGCACTTTGCGCCTGGCTGCGACACGTGCGCGGGGATGTCCGCAAAGTGGATGATCCTCTGGCAGGCGAGCTGGCGGGCGCCTGGTCCACCCATGGCGAAGTCGGGATCATCGATGCCGTATTCGGCGAGAGTGGCCTTGTAGGCGGACCATGGTGGCCAACCCAGGACGATCGGGTCTTTGTGGCAAAGGTCTTGCCGGCCTTCGGGCAAGTGCAAGACCAGCTTCGCCCTGCATAAGAAATCGACTGGCCTGCTGATCGACGGCAGGCAGAATTGTGGAGAGAAACGTGAAGAGAATTCTTGCCCCCGCCCTTGCAGCTTTCATCGCCGCTGCGGTTGCTCCTGCGGCATTTTCGCCGGCAGCAGCGATCCCTTCCGAGCCCTCGAAGCCGAAGTATTCGACTGCGGAAACACCGCTGGGCGACCTGCTCGACACCCCGGCAACGAAGGCTATTCTCGAAAAATACCTGCCGGAACTGGTCGCTAACGACCAGATCGAAATGGCGCGCGGCATGACGTTGAAGCAGTTGCAGAATTACGCCGGCGACATGATCACCGAAGAGAAGCTGCACGCCATCGACGAGGCATTCGTCAAAATCGCCGGCCAGTGACACCAAGGGCGCCGGTTACCGGGGCTTGAAACCCTATTCCGGCGCTCCGTATCTTTCCGCCAGAGCCAGCAAGTCGGGCTGGCGCTCGATCCCGGATGACCGCATCACCCCGGCGACGGTCACATAAGCGCCCACCGTGAACATGAAATCGAGCAGTTGCTGGTAGGACCATTCGCTTGCCAGCGCCGTCCATGTCTCCTGTCCAATCTTCCGGTCTGCGATCAATTCGTCGGTGGCCCGCACCACGACGCGTTCGAAATCGGTGAAGTAGGGATCGTCCGCCCCCGCTTTGACCGGATCGAACATGTCGGGCTCAAGACCAAGGGTCAGACTGGTGTTGAGGTGGCTCGACCACATGTAGATGGCCTTGCAGACCCAGGCCGTGCGCATGATGGCAATCTGGCGCAGCTTCACCGGCACGGTATTGGTCGTCAGCAGGTGAATGTTGAACTGCGAAAACAGCTCGGCGAGGTGCGGGTGGTGCGCGAAAGTGAGCAACGGCGGATTCTTGTCCGAGTTCTTGAAGAACCCGCCGGTCCACCGATCCAGGAACGCCCGCGTCGCATCCGTAAATTCAGCCTCCGTAACTTGCGGTATGCGAGCGGGAGGATCAGCTTCGAGCATTGCGTGTCGTTCCTTTCGATCCGGAGCGCCACGCATCGTCTGCCATGGCGCCCCGGTTTTGATGTCCGCCGCCGGAAGCCCTGCGCAACCGGCCGCGGATTTTCTGCTTATGGAAAGCGGAGATAGAGGTCTTCCAGTCCCCGCAGGATATAAGAAGGCAGATAATTGTAGTGCCTGGCGCCTGCGGGTCCATGGTGCTCTTCGTCAATCTCGATGACAGGGAAGGCATCGAGCAGGCGATTGAGGCCGGTACGGGCCTCAAGTCGGGCCAGAGGCGCGCCCAGGCAGCCGTGCGGACCACGGCCGAAGGCCAGGTGATCGCGCACCTTGGGGCGGTTCATGTCGAACTCGTTCGGGTTCTCGAAATAGTCCGGATCGCGGTTGGCCCCCGTCAGGCTGAGCGTAATGATGGTGCCCGCCTTGACCTCGACGCCGCCCACCGTGGTGGTGCGGCGCGCCAGGCGGAAATCGTTCATCGTCGGCGATTCAAAGCGAAGCGTTTCCTCGATGAAGTTGCCGATCAGATTGCGGTCGGCGCGCAGCGCCTGCTGTATGCCGGGACGCTCGGCAAGGATACGCACCGCCGATGCCAGCAGCTTTGCCGAAGTGTCCTGCCCGCCAATGAACAGGAAGCACGCCAGCCGCACCATGGTGTCAATTCCCGGATCCGAGCCATCGGGCAGCCGCGAATTGACCAGCTCGGTCAAGAGGTCGTCGCGCGGATGAGCCCGGCGGTCCTTGAGGTAATCGGTGAACACCTCGGTGAAGACGGCCAGCGGGTCGACAAACACGGCACCCTCGCCCTGATCCGCCCCGCCGGGCGCCGGGAGGACCTTCGCGCGCAGTTCCTCGCGGTCTTCCTCGGGAACCCCGAGCAGGTCGGCGATGACCATCGTTGCCAGCGGCTGCGAGAATTCGGACACCAGCTCGCAGCTGCGCCTTGCAGCAAAGGCCTCTATCAGTTCGCCCGCATAGGAGTCCATGAAGGCTTCGTTGGCTTTGAGGCGCTTGAAGGTCAGCAGCTTCGTCAGGAGCGCGCGGTGGACGCGGTGCGCTTCGCCATCAAAGGTGATGAAGTGCTCCGAGAATACGAACTTGTCGCGATTGGCCTCGATTGCCGCGCAGATATCATCGCCTTGAGGCGTGAACGGCACGCCGCCCAGCGGGCCGCCCACGCAAACCACGTTCGAGAAATCCTCTGGACGCGAATAGACGTCCTGCACTTCGTCGTACCCGGTCAGGACGATCGAGTTGTGATGATGCTCGCGCACCAGCGGCCCCTGGGCCCGGAGAGCCTCGACCCAGGGGTGGGGTTCCTGCACAAGTGTCGTGTCGGTGAAGAAGTCGCGTTCCGCGACATTGTCTGTAATCACGATCCTGCTCCCATATTCTTCCAGTGCCCTGATCGGGTCAGGCGAAAGTTTCCTCACCTTCCAGCTTGGTGCGGTGCATCAGCCTGCCACTATTGTGGTCATAGGGCATGGCGCGGTGCATCGTGCCGGTGTTGTCCCACACAACGAGATCGCCCAGCCCCCACTTGTGGCGATAGACGAAGCGCGGCTCCGTCGCCCAATCGCGAAGACGCACCAGCAGTGCCTCGCTTTCGGTAAGATCCATGCCCTCGACCTGCAGCGCGGTCGCCCCCAGGACCAGCGACTTGCGGCCGGAACGGTGCTTCCAGACCAGCGGCAGCGTGTTCGAGCCACGCGAAAGCCAGTTCTGAAACTCGGCATGGCTGGGCTCCGGATTCCAATAGATCTGCGAGCGCCAGAAGGCGTGCTTGACCTTGAGCGATTCCAGCTGACGCTTTTCATCTTCCGGAATTGCGTCCCAAGCAGCGTAAGTGTTGCAGAATTCGGTATCGCCGCCTTCCGCCGCGAGCGCACGCGAACTCATGACCGACGCAAAAATCGGGCGGTCCGACATCGTGCCATCGATATGCCAATAGAACGCGCCCTTGAGATAGGCGGCAACGGGGTTGATCGTCTCGTCCATCGTGATCGGGTAGACCGCATCGCCGCCGTCGTTTCCTTCACCAGCCTCGTGCGCGAAAGTCCCCAGCGTGTGCGTGAAGGCGATCTGCTCCTCGTCCGACAAGTTCATCTGCGGGAACACGATCACGCCGCGGCGTTCGAGAACCTCTCGAATCTTCCCGGTCATGGCTCCGCCGAGGAGCGTCTCCTTGTCCGTTGCGATCACGCTGCCCGTGTGCAGCGTGACGTCGATCACCTCGAAGTTCAATTGCGTTGCTTCAGCCACTGGCGAAACTCCTCTTTCCCATTCGCCCCCCGCAATCGGGGATTGCGAAAAATGCTTGTCCTAATCATTCGATTAGCATTAGGGCGTCGGAGGTCAAGCCCAAGAACGCCGCGACGGTCGAGCGGCACTGAATGACGGGCAGCGGAGGAGCCGGAAACATGCGTAGACTGGAAGGAAAAACCATACTCGTGGCGGGCGGAGGAGGAATCGGCGGCGAGCTGGCCCATCGCTATGCGCGCGAAGGCGCAAACGTCATACTGGGCGACTGCAACGGCGACTCGGCCCGCGCCGTCGCCAGCGAAATCGAACAGGCCGGCGGCACCGCTATCGGGGTCGATCTCGACGGCGCCGACGAGGCATCCATTGCCAGTGCCGTGGAACGCGCCGTGACCACGTTCGGCGGCCTCGACGGCCTGCACGCCAATTTCGCCAGCTTCGCGGACAACGGCAACGATGTGGGCGTTCTGGAACTGCCGCTTGAGGCCCTGGACGAGACGCTCCGGGTCAACCTGCGCGGTTTCTATCTCTGCACGCGGGCGGCGCTGCCCCCAATCCTGGCGCGCGGCGGCGGTACCATTCTCTATACCAGCTCGGTCGCGGCCTATACGGGCGAGCCTACCCGCGTGGCCTATGCCATGGCGAAGGCCGCCGACCATGCCCTGATGCGCCATGTCGCGGCGCGCTACGGCCCCCAGGGCGTGCGCGCCAATGCCGTGGCACCCGGCGCAATCATGCACGAGAAATGGGAAGAGGCATTGCCGCAGGAGATGAAGGACTGGCTGTTCGGAAACGCCATGATCAAATCGCGCCTCGGCCGGCCGCAAGACATTGCCGCGATCAGCGCAATGCTGATGTCAGAGGAAGGCAGCTACATCACCGGCCAGGTTTTCTGCGTCGATGGCGGCGTGACCATGCGCTCCTGAGCGCGCCTCAGCCAACCCCCACGAATTCAATCAACAGACAGCACAGGAGACACTCATGGCCGACAAGGTATTCAAGGAAATCGAGGACGTCATCGCCGACTACACGGGGCTTTCCCGCAAGGTTCTCGAAATCGCCCTGCTCATGAAGAACAACATGATCGCATCCCGCGAACCGGACTATTCGCCAGAGATCTGGGAGCGTATCGAGGACTATGTCTCTCCGGACGAGTTCGAGCGGATCGGCATCTTCAAGGAATCGATGGATTACAAGAAGTACATCGATTTCAACGCCAAGTGGGCGCCGACCGCCGACTGGGAAGGCTCATTCAAGCGCGTAACTGAATGCGGGCACCTGGTTTTCCTGGAGCTGGAAGAACGCGTGACGGCCGAGGGTGCGACCAACATCGTGAACACGCTGATGGTCTATGATTTCAATTCGGCCGGCAAAGTGCGGCATCTCGACGTATACATGCAGGAAGCCCCGAAGGACGCGGTTCACCCCGCCTACGCCTGACGCCAGGCCCGCTCGGGGAGATCGCGAGGGACATCAACCGGTTCGGCGCTGCGTCAACCGCCCTGCCCCTCGCGATCGACTGCTGACGAAGGAATGCGAAGGCTTTCGATATAGCGCGTGATTAGCAACTGCGCGTCGATCTGGTTCGCAAGCTCGTAATTGCGGCCGAATGCAAATCCTCTCGCCGTGTTTTCCATGACGGCCGCGATGGCCTCTATCGGCCAGCCGGGAAATTCGATTCCCCGCGCAGCAAACTCGGTATCCAAAATCTCGATCTGCCGCGCGCTGAACTTTTCATTGAACTTGCCGATCAGGGAACTGAGATCCTTGCGATGGTTGGCCAGCGCCATGAGTTCCGCAGTGATTGTGGCACGGGCGGGATCGCAGCTCAGCAGCCACATGGCCAGCAGCGGGTCATCGGCGCTGCCCGCCTCGTCCAGCGCGGCGTAGTGCGCGTCGAATATCCTGAGAAGGAGAGCTTCAAAAAGCTCATCCATCGTCTTGAAGTAGTAATAGACGATCTGCGGAGACAGTCCGGCGAAACTTCCCAGACGGCGTGACGTGATCGCCGCGTACCCCTCGTCGCGCATCAACTGCTCGGCGAGATCCAGAAGCTGTGCCCTCGTTTCCGAGCTTTTCGTGCCAAACCTTCTCCTTGCCAACTTCAAGCGCTCCGCGTCTCAATCATTTCGATGCCTCCCAGGGAGACCTCATCCAGGCCTTCCATCATCTTTCCCGTCAGCGAAATCAGCTGATCGATGTCCTCGCGCGGCCAGTCCCGGAAGTGCGCCTCGATCCACTGCCTCCGGACCTTCGCAACGGCGCCCAGCAAGGCCTTCCCCTTGGCGCTTGGACAGATCATCCGAACGCGCCGGTCCCCCGAACTGGGAACCCGTTCAATCAGAGCCAAGTCTTCAAGCTTGGCGAGCTGACGGCTGACTGTCGAGTGATCGCGCCCGACCAGATTGGCAAGTTCGACGGTGCTCATCTGCTCGTGCAATGCAAGCCGCGACAGCAGTGGGAGCAAGGCGCGGTCAAGCTTGACGTTGCTCGCCGCCAGCAAACGGGCGTCGATATCGATCCGGTTCGTAAGGTCGCTGACCCCCATCAGGATTGCGTGAAGCTTGTCGGTCCAGTGCATAAATTAGTGCATTATACACATTTATCTTGCACCTCAAGACCGACTCTGTCATATCCGTGCATTATGCACATATATACCAGAGGCACATGCTAGAAGTCCTTATCATCGGTGCAGGCGCGACAGGCCTGACCCTTGCCATCGAATTGCAGCGGCGCGGCGTGACGTTTCGCCTGATCGACGTGGCCGGAGGTCCTTTCGGCGGATCGCGCGGCAAGGGCTTGCAGCCACGCTCGCTGGAAATCTTCGACATGATCGGGGTGGCAGACGACGTGCTGGCGGAGAGTTCGCTGTACCAGCCGATCCAGTTGCATTTCGGGCCGTTCACCAAACAGATCAGGTCACTCGGCACCCATTGCGAACCGACGGTCGGCTGCCCTCACCCCAACATGAGAATGGTCCCGCAATGGCGGACCGAACAGGCCTTGCGCGCGCACCTGACCGCGCTCGGCGGCAGCGTTGAGTTCGGCGTCGGACTACAGACGCTGGAGCAACGCGATGATGTGGTCTTCTGCTCGCTCACCAGCGGCGAAACGATCGAGGCGCGCTATGTCGCCGGCTGCGATGGCGGCCGCAGCACGACGCGCAAGGCCCTGGAACTGCAACTGGTGGGGAAGAGTCTGGGTGACAAGACAATGATTGTCGCCGATTTCGCCTTGGCGGGCCTCGACCGGGACTTCTGGCACGTCTGGCCCCTGCACAGCTGCGGCCGCATCGTGATTGCACCTTTGCCGCAAGCGGGCATGTGGCAATTGCAGGCACCGGAAAAGCTTGCGCGGCACGGGCTCGAACAAGGCCTTTTCAGGCTGCTGAAGAAACGCCCGTCGAAAATCACCTGGCGCTCGCAGTTCAGGAACCAGATCCGCATGGTCGAGCATTATCGCGTGGGCAATGTGTTCCTGGCCGGCGATTCCGCCCATCTGCACCCTCCGTCGGGCGCCCAGGGGCTCAATACCGGCGTGCAGGATGCCTTCAATCTTGGATGGAAGCTCGTTTCAGCCCTGCGTTGCGGAGACAACGGCATACTGGACACCTACGAAGCCGAACGGCTCCCCATCGCGGCGGCCATGCTCAACCTGACGAGCACACTGCACCTCAACTCGTCCACCAAGCGTGGCGACATGACCAATCAGCTCTCGATAGGCTATCGCAACGGCCCTTTGGCCGGCAGCGAGGCGGCAGCTGGACCATTGGGATTGCAGGCCGGCGACCGGATGCCGGACATGAGGCTCAGCGACGGCCGACGCCTTTTTGAAGCGATGCGCGACGGAAACCCGGTGCAGATCGTCATGACCGATGGCGAGCGCATTCTCGTGCGCCCCGATGGCTATGTTGCCGGGGTCGGCAAGGAAGCCATCAAAGCCTATCAGGGTTTCAGCGTGCTCGAAGTCAGTTCCTTGCCGTAACCGGTGGCGGGCGGGCATGTACCGCCCTGGTTCCACAGCTCGTGTCTGGCCTCTCAGGCCCTGACCTGGGAACCACCGATACACGTCCAGCCGCCATCGACAATGAACGGAGAACCCGTGGCGAAAGAACTCTCATCACTGGCGAGCCAAAGGGCCATGCGCGCCTGCTCTATCGGAACGGCGGTCCGCCCGAGAACTGACAGCCGGTCGATGATGTCGTCCGCCGTAGGCAGCCCCCTGCCCTTGAGTTCCTTGCGCTGTTCTTCGGCGAGCGGCGTCATGGTGGCCCCCGGGCAAAGTGCGTTCACTCGGATATTGAGGTGTCCGAGTTCGACAGCCGCGACCTTGGTCAGCGCCACGACGCCGGCTTTCGATGCGCTGTAGCTTGCCGTGCTGGCGACAATAAACGGAGAGATCGAGGCCGTGTTGATGATCGAACCGCCGCCCGCTTTCGCCATGTGCGGTGCGACATACTTTATCATCATCCAGGGCGCCTTGACGTTCACTGCGAAGGCACGATCGAAATCATCCTCCGGAATTTCGGTGAGCGGACGGCGATTGTCAGGATTGATGCCGGCATTGTTGAATACGATGTTCGGCACACCGAAGGCTTCGATTGTCTGATCGATAATTGCCCTCACATGCTCGCGGTTGGACACATCCGCACCGATCGCCAGCGCGTGGCCACCCTCGGCCGAAATCTGCTCGACGGTCGCCTCCAGAAGATCCTGCTTGAGATCGACACAGGCGACTTTCGCACCTTCATTGGCGAACAGGATCGCCGACGCTTGCCCGATTCCTCCTGCGGCGCCCGTGATAATCGCCGTCTTGCCTTCCAATCTGCCCGCCATGCGCGAAACTCCTTCTATTCCTTAGATTTCTCAGAACTGGGCAGCGGCATCGATGGTCGGGCGAACGAGGATTTCCGAGACGTTCGCCCGGGGCGGGAGTTCCAGAACCATTTTCACGGCATCGGCGATGTCCTGGGCCTTGAGCGCACCTGGCTTGGACACATGCTCGCGCATCTTCTCGCGCCATTCGGGATCGGAAATGTTCTCCGCGCATTCGCTTTCCGTTGCCCCTGGTTCGACCACGCAAACCCGGATGCCCGACGCGCCAACCTCCTGGCGCAGCGCTTCCGAATAGGAATTAACCGCAAACTTGCTGGGCGAGTAGGCGCCGAAGAGTTTGGCCGTGCGCCGGCCGGACGTCGAGGAGATGTTGACGATATCACCGCAACCCTGCGCCAGCATCGGCTCCAGGGCTGCCTTGCAGGAATGGACGATTCCGAAGAAGTTGACGTCCATGACATGCCGCCATTCATCCATGTCGGCATGGCGCGCACTGCCCGCCTGGATGATCCCGGCCGAATTGACGAGGATATCCAGGCGGCCGCAGCGCGAAACGGTCTCCGCCACCGTCCGGGCCGCCACCGCTTCATCGGTCACATCGCCCGGGATCACGCAGACAGAGCCGCCGTCCGCCTCAATGTGCGCAGCAACCGCAGCCAGCCGCTCGGCACGCCGCGCAGAAAGGACCACTTTCGCTCCTGCCTGCCCGAGCGTGATCGCGATAGCCTCGCCAATGCCGGACGAGGCGCCCGTCACCAACGCCACTTTCCCTGACAAAACTCCAGCCATTCCCATCCCTGCTCCCATATGAGACCTCGCACATGCAGCCATTGCGCATTTATTGAACAGGTGTTTAATAGTGATCCCAAAACAGGTCAACGGCATGAACGTCGAAAACAATTCCGCTGATGGAACGCCAGAACGGCGGCGCAAACGGCTGCGACGCAATCCCGAGGCAGCGCGCGAACTCATCCTCGACGTTGCGGAAAAGATCATGCGCGAGGAAGGCTATGCCGCAGTCACCACCCGGCGGATTGCAAAAGTTGCGGACCTCGCCCCCGCGCTGGTGCACTACTATTTTGCAGCGACCGACGACTTGTTCATCGCATTGCACCGCCGCATGGCCGATCGCCAGATACAGGAGGTCGAAGAGCTCGTGCCGGGCGGCAATCCCGTAATGGCCCTGTGGAACTTCCAGAACGCCTCGGCGAATGCCGTCATGGGCGTGGAATTCATGGCCATGGCCAATCACCGCAAGGGCATCCGCGAGCAGATCGCCCGGAAAACCGAGGAAGTCCGGGCTGCACAGTGCAGGCTCATTGCTTCATCGCTCGACCGGGTGGCAGATCTGCCCCCCGGCGCTTCGCCCGAGTGCGTGGCGACAATACTGGTCGCCCTTGCAAGGATACTGTCCAACGAGGACGCCTTCGGCGTCCGGTCCGGACATGACGACCTTCGCAGTCTGGTTGAATGGGTCATTGCCAAACTGGGCGAAGGTGGGGCCGGAACGAACTGACCTCAACAGAATTCGCATGTCGCGCCAGCTGGTAGTGGACCTTGATGGCTTGCAATGCGCCCCATTCGTCTGGTTAAAACGGATGATGACCGTCGGACACGATGCATAACGTGGCAACTCTTCACGAGAGGTCACCCATCAACCCGAATGACCCACGCGCGCAACGCTCGATGGCAGCGTTGCAGGATGCGGTTCTGGAACTGCTCGAACAGAAGCCGTTCGAGCAGATAACGATCAAGGAAATCACATCACTCGCCGGAGTCAGTTATCCGACGTTCTTCAGGCGATGCGCAGGCAAGGCCGAGTTGCTCAACACCATCGCCACCGACGAGGTGCGCAAACTGCTGTCGCTAGGGCAGCACGCGATTGCCGAGTACGACGAGGCGGCATCGTCGATTGCCATGTTCACCTATGTCAACTCTCGAAGAAAGCTCTGGAAGACATTGCTGACCGGCGGCGCGAAGGCAGCGATACGCGACGAGTTCATGCGCATATCGCTCTCGATCGCCGCAACACGAAAATATCCCGAGACGAAATTGCCGATCGACCTTGCTGTCCCCCTCGTTACCGGCGGCATCATAGAGATATTGACGTGGTGGTTGAACCAGCCCGAGGATTGTCCTGCAGAAAGAGCTTCGCAATTCTATGATGAGCTCGTGGTCGCGCCTGTCATGGCCCGGAATGACAGTTCTTACCGCAGCGATCAGCCATCGTGACCGCCAAACGATAGCCGAAGCGGTCAGGCCATGCACTGCGGCCCGCCGGCGGTTCGTCCGGTAACGCCCCCTTTCGCCAGCCTTCCCGCGCAAGCAGCCCTTGACCCGGCCCCTGTCCGGCTACCGAAACGCCGCCTGCGAGGCTCTGCAGAGGCAAGCATCCAGCCGGCCGGAACCCGCAGACATCCCACCGGCAAATCCCCTCTCTCGCGGCGGCCATTGGCGCTGGTCAGTCATCTATGTAATTCCATATTGCATAGATGACTGACCAGCGCTAACATTACGACGATCATGTTGATCCGAGTTCGTAGCTGCCTGCCCTTGCAGCACATGAATACAAGCGGATCGCAATCGAATTGAAGCGTCAAAAGGCGAAAAAAATAAATTGGGAGATGGAACGTTGAAACACGGATACTGTTTTGCGCAGGTTTCGTGCGCTTGTCTGGCGATTGCAATCGCCACCGCTTCTTCTTCAAAGGCAAGTGCGCAGGATACCACGACCGCCAGCACGACTGACATCATCGTTACTGCGCAGCGTATCGAACAACGCCTCCAGGATGTTCCGATTTCGATGACAGTGCTCAACGATGAGCAGATCGCAAAAAGCAACATCGTTATTGCATCCGATCTGGCGACCTATACGCCATCGCTTTCCGTTGACATGCGCTATGGCCCGGAAAAATCCTCTTTCGCGCTGCGCGGGTTCAATCAGGATCAGAACACAGCACCGACGGTCGGCGTCTATTTCGCCGATGTGGTCGGCGTGCGCGCGCAGGGAGGGACGACATCCGGTAACACCGTCGGCGCCGGTTCCTTTGTCGACCTGCAGAACGTGCAGGTCCTGAAGGGGCCGCAGGGGACCTTGTTCGGCCGCAACACGACGGGCGGCGCGATTCTTCTCGTCCCCAAGAAACCGACCGACTTTCTTGAGGGGTATGCGGAAGGCACATACGGAAATTACAACCAGAAACGCCTTCAGGCAGCTTTGAACGTGCCTCTTGCCGATACGTTCAAGGTCCGGCTCGCCGTCGACCGCAACAAGCGTGACGGCTACGTCAAGAACCTGTCCGGCATTGGCGACAAGGATTTTTACGACGTTGATTACCTTTATGGCCGACTCAGCATCGTCGCTGATCTGACCCCGGACCTCGAAAACTACACAATATTCCATTACAGCCGCTCCACCACCAACGGTTACGGCGCGAGGCTGGCGGCCTGCGACCGCGAGTTCGCCAGCAATCCGGCGAACATCGCCGCGTCATTTACGAAATATGCCATGGCCACGGCAGCGTGCGATCAGCTCGACCGCCAGACCGCACGCGGCGACGGTCCGCTGGAAATCGAAAACGGCGTCCCGGATTCCCATATCCGCCTGGAGACTTGGCAGGTCATCAACACCACCACCTGGACAGCCAGCGACAATCTGACGGTCAAGAACATCGCAAGCTACGGTGAATTCCAGGAACATTCGGCCTTTTCGATCGCCTCGACCAATTTCAAGGTGTCGGACGCTCTGACCGGCGTACCCGGAGTCACGCCGGGCGCCCCCCTAAATTTCGTCTACTTTCATGGCTACCCTGGCTACCCGGCCGCGGGCGAATCGACATTCACGGAAGAGCTCCAGCTGCAAGGCAACACGCCGGACGGCCGCCTGAGATATGTGATCGGCGGCTACCTGGAATTCAGCCGGCCAATCAGCTATAACAGCGGCCGGACCGCCGTTTACAGCGACTGCAGCAACCCGGGCACCCTCACCTGCAACACTCCGCTGGGCTTTGCCATCATATCGCAATCGCGAAACAGGTTTGATTTCGACGACAAGGGTATCTTTGCCCAGGCCACGTACAATCTGACGGACGAGTTCGCCATCACCGGCGGCATCCGCTACACTTATGACAAGATCCGGGGCGAGGATGAAAGCACGCGCTACACCTTCGCGCCGATCCCAGGCCTGGGCACCACAATTGTAAGCCAGGTGTGCAACGAACAATCGGGTCCTCGGGCCGGCGTCGATATCTCCGATCCGATCATCTTCCCGGGCATTGGCCAGGTCGCCGGCGGCGACGGCAGCCACGACCTGTCGAAGTGCAACTACAAGCTGGTGGAATCCTCGAAGAAGCCGACCTGGCTGATCAATCTGGAATACAAGCCCACGCCGGATCTCATGTTCTACGCCAAGTGGGCGCGGGGCTACCGGCAGGGCGGCATCGTCTTCACCAATCCCGGCCTTGAAACGTTCGGGCCGGAAAAGCTGGACAGCTATGAAGCCGGCGCGAAGGCGACCTTCCGTGGCGCGGTCCCCGGCTATTTCAACATTGCCGCCTTCTACAATGACTTCACCGATCAACAGGTCATCACCCGGTCGATCGCCAAGGAGGGCAGCGGGCTTGCGGGCGGCAACGTCATCGCCAATGCGGGCAAGACCGAGATCTACGGCGTAGAGGTCGATGCGGCGGCAACGCTGTTCGACAGCCTCGCCCTGTCTCTGGGCTACACCTACCTTCACACGGAAGTGAAGGCATTCAACCTTCCCACCCTGCCCGCAGACAGTCCATTCGAAGCCCTTGTCCCGCAAACGAACGTTGGCGATCCGCTGGCCCTGTCGCCCAAGCACCGGCTGACGGTTTCGGCGACCTACACGCTCCCGATCGATGAAAGCCTCGGCACCGTGTCGTTCGGCGCGACCTACAACTATACCGCCAAGCAGATTGCCGATGTGACATCGCCGCTTGGCGTGCTGCCGGCCAGGAACCTGCTGAATCTGAATTTCGACTGGAAGAACGTCGGCGGATCCAGCTTCGATCTGGCAGCCTTCGCAACGAACGTGACGAACGAAATCTATCGTGTCGGCGTCGGCAGCCTCTACGCGTCAAACGGCTACGAAACCGCGCTTTACGGACAACCGCGCATGTACGGCGTGCGGGTTCGCTGGCACTTTGGCACCTAATTCAAGTTTTATTGTAACACCTTACTTGTAGCACCAGGAAATTTGCACCGCGCACAACCAGCGCCCGCAAACTATCCTGGTGCTACCGCATTTAACCACCCCCTCCGCCGTCATCGACTGCGGCCGGTCCGGGCCGGAATATAGTTACGGGAGAATTGGCATGACGGATTTCGCCAGCGTGGATTACTTCAACAGCTACGATCTGATCCCGAACCCCCATCCCTATTTCGAATACCTCAGAAATCAAAACCCCGTAACGCTCCTGCCCGTGCACAACATCCTGGCCGTGACCGGCTACAAGGAAGGCTTCGAGGTCTACCGGGACCACAAGACCTTTTCGTCGATTGTCACGGCCAAGGGCCCCTTTCCGCCGCTTCCCTTTGTCCCCGACGAGGAAGATATCTCCGCCCAGCTTGAGGAGCATCGCCCCACGATGCCCTACGGCTCGATGCTCGTGGCGATGGATCAGCCCGAACACACGCGCACGCGGAGCCTGCTGATGGGCCTGCTGACCCAGCAGCGCTTCCGCGAAAACGAAGGGTTCATGGACGGGCTGGCCGATCGCCTGATCGACAAATTCATCGACCGTGGCGGCATCGAAGTCATCGGCGATTACTCGCACCCCTTTGCCACTCTGGCGATCGCCGACCTGATGGGCGTGCCGGAAGAAGCGCATGAAAAGATCCTCCCCCTGTTCGGCACCTTGCCCGGACGGCTCGGCGGAGATGAAGACATGTCCAGCAACCCGCTCGCCCAGATCGGTATGCTGTTCTATGAATACATCGAGGACCGGCGGCGCAATCCGCGCAATGACGTCATGTCCATTCTCGCCAACGCGACTTATCCGGAAGGCGACCTGCCGGATATCCAGACGACCACGGGACTGGCGGCTCTCCTTTTCGGTGCCGGACAGGATACGACAGTGCGCCTTATCGCGGCGATGCTGAAAACCCTGGGCGAAAATCCCGAGCTTCAGGAAGCCATCCGCAACGACCGCAGCCTCATTCCCAACTTCGTCGAGGAAGTGCTGCGGCTCGATGGTCCGACGAAGGCGGTTTTCAGGCTGGCGAGACGCCATGCCAGGGTCGGCGACAAGGAGATTGCGCCGGGCCAGATCGTCATGCTGGTGCAAGCCGCGATGAATCGCGACCCCCGGAAATTCGAAGACCCCAACACGTTCAAGATCGACCGCAAGAACGCGCGCGAGAATGTCTCGTTCGGCCTTGGCATACACGCCTGTATCGGCTCGCCGCTCGCCCGCGTCGAAGCCAAGCTGGCGCTCAACAAGCTGCTGGACCGGGTGAAGGACATCCGTATCGACGAGACGGTTCACGGCGCTGCAGGCGGCCGCCGGTACGATTACGAACCAAACTACACGCAGCGCGCCCTTCGCAACATCCACGTGACATTTTCGAAGGCCTGAGGCTTTCCCGGAAATTCTCGCAGCAGGAGGTTGGAAACCTTGGGAAAGCTTGAAAAAAAGGTCATTCTGATCGCGGGCGCCGGCGGGATCGGCGCAGGTCTGGCCCAGCGCTATGCCGATGAAGGCGCGCACGTTGTTCTCGGCGACATCGATCAGTCCGCCGCCGAGCGCGTCGTTACACAGATTCGTGACGGCGGCGGAGAAGCGGCGGCCATCCGCCTCGACGGCACCGACGAAGCCTCGGCGCTGGAAGCGGTCGCGTTTTGCCGGGATACTTATGGCGGGCTGGATGGCGTCCATGCCAATTTCGCCAGCCTTGCCGACAGCAATCCCCAGCTCAGCGTCATCGACCTGCCCTTCGACATCTTCGACGAGGTCCAGCGCGTCAACGCGCGCGGCTTTTTCGTCTGCACCCGCGCCGCCTTGCCCGCCCTGATTGATCGCGGTGGCGGTTCCATCGTCTATACCAGCTCGGCGGCGGCATACGACTCTGGCGGAGGGCAGGTCGCCTATGCCATGAGCAAGGCGGCAGGACAGGCGCTGATGCGCCATGTCGCACGGCGCTTCGGCCCCGATGGGGTGCGTGCCAACACGATTGCCCCTGCCCTCACGCTGCATCCAGGGATCGCCGATATGGTTCCGTCCACAATGATAGAATCGGCCAAATCGAAAGCCTGCATCAAGTCGCGCGTCGGCGTGCCCGGGGATATCGCAGCGGCCGGTACGCTGCTGATGTCCGACGAGGGCAGCTACATCACCGGACAGGTCATCAACGTGGACGGCGGAACGGTAATACGCAGCTGATCGTCCCCGATCTGCACAACAATCACAAGCCCCCAAGACAATTGAACGCGGAGAATAAACATGGTTGCCAAGGTATTCGAGAACATTGACGAAGCAGCTGAGCGCTACAGCGGCCTCGCCCGCAAGGCGATCGATTATGGCCGTTTCCAGAAGCGCCTGATGGACCGGGCGGTCGCACAGGTTCCCGACTACTCGCCCGACGAATGGCTGGGGCTGAAGGACCTGGTCACCGACGATTTCGAGAGGATCGGCAACTTCAAGGAAGTCATGACGATCGACCAGATGATCGCCTTCCTGCAAGCATGGGCCCCGACCTCGGCATGGGAAGGTTCGTTCAAGCGCGTCACCGAACATGACAACGTCGTGATCCTCGAACTCGAGGAACGCGTGCAGCACGACGGACATTGGAACGCCGTCAATTCGGTCTCAATCTACGAGTACAACGACGAAGGCAAGCTGCGGCACCTAGACGTCTATCTCCAGGCCGTTCCCGGCGACGTCGAGAAGGGCGAATCCTACGACGTCTGAGAACGCGCTCATTCGACCGCTTGCACAAATCAACAAGGACCTGAGATGGAAAAATTTCTGGAAGGCAAGACAGCCCTCGTCACCGGCGCCTCGCGCGGATTGGGCCGGGCCACGGCCGAAGACCTGGCGGCTTGCGGTGCGCTGGTCGCGATCAACTACGCGAGCAACGACAAGGCTGCGCAGGATACGCTGCAGGCGATCGAATCCGCCGGCGGCAAGGCATTCCTGATCAAGAGCCCGCAGGGCAGCTTCGAGGCAGCGGAGGAAATGGCCGCCGCGCTTGATGAAGAACTGACAAAGCGCACTGGCAGCAATGGCCTGGACATCCTTGTCAACAATGCCGGCGGCGGCCCCGTCCACTCCCTGGACACCACCACGCCGGAAATCTTCAACCAGGTCCTTTCGACCAATTTCAGCGGCGCGTTTTTCGCCACGAAGGTCCTTAAACCGCGCCTGCGCGATGGCGGCCGCGTCATCTTCGTAAGCTCGCTCGGCGCGCGCAATGCCCTGCCGGACTATGTGATCTATGCCTGTGCGAAGTCCGCGATCGAGACGCTCACCAAAGTCGTGGCCAAGGAACTCGGGCCGCGCAACATCACGGTGAACTGCATCACGCCCGGAATGATCGAATCGGATGCCAATGCCGATCTGCGCGAAAACGAACAGCTCAAGCAGCACCTGATGTCGATTACACCGCTGGGTCGCATCGGCGTTCCGTCTGAATTCTCAGGCGTCGTTCGTTCTCTGGTGTCGCCGCAAATGAACTACGTCACCGGCCAGAACATCGAAATCAGCGGCGGGATGTCGTTGTAACAGAGCAATCGCTTATCCTTGGCGGGACAACGGCCAGACATGAGTCCCGCCACACCCAATAAAAGCGCGAGGCTGATATGCGCGATCGCCCCGCTTGAACGCCGTTCGTCGTTTGATTAGCAGGGTGCCGCAGCGCCAAGATGAGGGAGAAGGACGTGGACGAAGACGTGAAAAAGGAACTGGAGGCGCTGCGCGCCCAGCTGCGGCACTTGCAGGACAGGCAAGATATTCTCGACGTGATCGTCCGCGAATCCCGCGGACGCGACCGCCACGACAGCGAATTGATCGCGAGTTGCTATTGGCCCGAAGGTGCGGATGAGCATGGCCCCGTCCCCTTCCCGGCTACCGAATACCCAGACATCGCCAACAAGGGCCATGCCGGGGCTTTCTCGGTCAACCAGCACAACCTCGCCAATCACAGCTGCGAAATCGACGGGGACACCGCCTATTGCGAGACCTACGTCGTGGGCACGATGCTCTCTCATGACGGCTCGGTTTGCACGATGGCGGCAGGCCGCTACCTCGACCAACTGGAAAAGCGTGACGGTGTATGGCGCATCCTGTGGCGCCGGTCGACGGTCGAGACCGCCATGGAAGGCGACGCCTCCTGGCTTCACAGGCCCCCGGTCAAGGGCTTCCTGAAGGGAACGCGCGATCGCGAGGATCTCTCGTATCATCGGCCTTACGTGATCGGCGGCGCCGGCGCGCGCTGGTAAGAGTGGGGAAATCCGGTCGATGCGCCGGACAAGTGTAAGGCCCCCGGCGCATAGCGATCCGTGATCCTTACCAGAGCGCATCACGCCGGCCGGCAAAGCAAGCTTGGAAGGACGGGTATGAACGAATTGAGCGGCAAGGTTGCCGTTATAACCGGTGCCGGCGCGGGAATGGGCCGCGCGACGGCCAGCCTGTTCGCCAGCCGCGGCGCGAAAGTCGTGGCAGCAGACATCAGCGGAGCCGAGGCGGAACTTGCAGATTTGTTCCCGGACGCCGTCCTGCCCTATCGCTGCGACGTGCGCGACGAGATCCAGGTAGAGGCCATGATCGCGAAAGCGGCCGCACACTTCGGGCGTCTCGACGCCGTCCTCAATGTGGCGGGCTTTGGCATTCCCGGCCTTCTCGCCGATGCCGAAATGACGGACTACGATGCCATGCTGGACGTCGACCTGCGCGGAGTCATCCATGGCACCAAGCACGCCATTCGCGCCATGACCGCAAGCGGCGGCGGTGTGATCCTCAACTGGGCCTCCGTTGCTGCCTTCGGCGCAACGCGAAACTGGGGACTGTATTCCGCTGGAAAAGCCGGGGTTGTCGCGATCACGAAGGCTGCGGCGCTTGAAAACGCTCTCAGCGGCATTCGCGCCAACGTCATTGCTCCAGGGACAATCAGAACAGAGGCTTTCGCGCAAATGCCTCAAGAGCTTTCCAGCCAGCTCATGGCCTCCATTCCTGCGGGCCGTTTCGGACACACAGAGGAAGTGGCCGAACTGGCGGCATTCCTCGTTTCGGACCGCGCAAAGTTCATCAGCGGTGCGATCATTCCGATCGACGGAGCACAAACCGCGCAACTTGCCTGAACTTGCTCGGTTGCGGCCTCCTGGCCGCATCACAACGTAGTCGCGTGCTGCCTGCACCCGGGTCAGGTCGATCTGATCCGGGTGCAGATCCAGATTCTTGGCGGAAGGACGCAATCGAGCCCGTTGATGCCGCGCTCCGGCATCCGGCAGTTCCCAAAAATGACAGCTCGAAAGAGCCGCCTGAATGGATCGACACCCCTGCTGCAATGTGTGCCGATGCCTCGAGTCTACGAAGCCCCGACTCCTGCTCGACCGGTCGATTCCGACCAAGGCAGACACGACACAAGAAGCAATACGTTTCAATCACACTTCAATCACAACCACCCCCACAGCATCACATAACTAGTTGTAATAATGTCATTTAAGTGATTTTTGTCGTAATTATATAGCGTCATACTCAATCATCTCCAATCACTCAATTTATCATATAAAAGTTGACGAGACGGTTACACAGGGATAGCGCCCCTCCCCAAGGGGGGCCGAACGCACCCCATGAGAATTCATTTGGGAGGGTGCTATGAAGAGTTGCATACGCAAGGTTTCACATCGCAATCGGGCGTTGTTCACGACAGCTTTGACCGGGATTTTGGCGGTCGGCCTGGCCGGACCTGCCTTCGCGCAGGCGAGCGAGGATCAATCCACTTCTGGCGATCAGAAAACCGATCGTCAGCCTGCGAAGGCCGACACCTCGGATATCATCGTCACGGGCACGCGCATTCGCGGACTGGCCGCGCCGACAGGAAGCAACCTCGTCACCGTATCCGACGAGCAGATCAAGGCGACAGGCGCGACCGACGCCACGCAACTGCTGAACCAGACCATTTCGCAGCTGCCTACGTTCAACACACTCGCGGTTGGCTCGGGTGGTGAAGTCAATACGGTACCGCGCCTTGGCCTGCGCGGCTTCGGCAACTCGGCCGGCAACGCTTCGGGCGGCACCGCCACGCTGGTCCTGTTCAACGGCCACCGGGTCGTGTTCACCGGCTATGGCTCGTCCGACGTCGATCCCAACTCCATTCCCTCCGACATCATCGGTTCGGTTCAGGTCATGCCTGACGGCGGCTCTTCCGCTTATGGTTCGGACGCCGTCGGCGGCGTGATCAACTTCGTGACGAAAAAGCGTTTCGACGGTCTCGAAGTGCACCTGCAGACCAACCAGGCCGATCACTATCACGCGAACGTCGCCACGATCACCGCTGGCAAGACCTGGGATACGGGCAGCGCGCTGGTCAGCGTCAACTTCTCGAACAACAATGCCCTGCTGAACAAGCACAGGTCGTGGACCAGCGTCGATTACACACGCTTCGGCGGCGCCGACTACCGTCAGGCGTTCTGCCCCTACGGCTCGTTCACGGTGAACGGAACCGCCTACGCCGCACCCGATTTCTCGGCCCTCAGCGAACGGCCGAAGTGCGAGCCGAACGCCAACAGCAGCCTGGTGCCCAAGCAGCGCCGCGTAAACGTGTTCAGCTATATCGAACAGGAAATCACGCCGAGCCTGAAATTCACCGTCGATGGCTTCTATTCCCGCCGTGAATCGTCGTTCTACACCGATCTGAACGCCCTGGGCACGCAGGTCACGATCGACGCGACCAACCCGTATTTCCACCCTGTCGATGGCGAAACGTCGCAGACAGTGGCTTTCAGCTATGCCAACGCGCTTGGCCTGAACCGCGAAAGCCCGCAGGAGCTGACGAGCTGGCAGGTCTCGCCGGGCCTGTCCTACGACGTTGATGGCAACTGGAAGGTCAGCACCAACTTCATTTACGGGTACAGTCGTGCGGATATTCATTCCCGCAACGTGGTCTCTACGGCCCTGATCACCCCGACCAATGTCAATCCCTACGACACAGCGCAGATGTCATCCGCGCTGATCGGCTCGGTGGCCAATTTCGAGAACAACTACTACGGCGTGAACACGCTGAAGAGCGCACAGGTTTCTGCGGACGGGTCGCTGTTCACCCTGCCCGGCGGCGATGTGAAGCTCGCGGTTGGCGGCGAACTGCTGCGTCAGAAGCTGGAAACCGAAACGCGGCGCGGCCCGATCGGCACGTCCTCGACGACCTATCTCGACAGCTCGCGGAAAGTCGAAGCCCTCTATGGCGAACTCTACATCCCGATCTTCGGGGCAGACAACGCCCAGCCCGGCCTGAGGTCGCTCGATATCGCCATCGCCGGCCGTTATGACCACTACAGCGACTTCGGCAGCACCTTCAATCCGCGCTTCGGCGTGAATTACCGCCCGGTCAACGACCTGCTTCTGCGGGCCAACTACCAGACCACGTTCACGGCGGCCAGCCTCGCCGACAGCGGCCTCAACGCGAACATCCTGCAGGTCATTCCGGTCGCACCAGGCGTGATCAAGATGTACGTGGCAGGCACCGGTCTCAATCTGAAGCCGATGAAGGGCAAGACCTACTCGCTCGGCTTCGACTGGACGCCCAAGGCCGTTTCCGGCCTGGCAGTCAGCGCCACCTACTGGCACACCAAGTTGACGAACATCATCAGCCAGGCCCTCGCCGCATACGGCGGCAGTGCATTTGCCTCGGCCACGCCTTACGCGCTTTGCGGCGTCGGCTATGCGCAGTATTCGGCATCGGCCAATGGCGCCTGCACCCAGTCCCAAGTCCAGATGATCCAGGACACGCTCGGAGCGGGCAACTTCCAGCCCGGCGCAGGCATCAACAGTGTCGCCGACATCTTCTCGTCGGGCACCGTCATCTCCACTCTGATCGACGCCCGCCGCGGCAATTTCGGCGTAGAGAAGATCAGCGGCCTCGACTTCCAGGTGAGCTACAACCGCTTCGTCTCGTTCGGCACAGTCTTTGCCGAAATCGGCGGCAGCTACATTCTGGAAAAGAAGATTGCACCCACACCGACGGCCCCCTTCGTGGACTATCTGGACGGCAAGGTTGTCAATCCCCAGACGTCACCCTTTGGCTTCCGGGCCAGCGCAGGCGCGACTGCGGGTCCTGCCACGGTGCGCGTGTCGATGACCTACAGCGGCGGCTACGATATCCCGCCAGGCACGGTGGGCCAGACCAAGATCGGCTCCTTCACGGTGTTCAACCTGTCCGGCACGCTTGATCTGGGCAGCATCGCCGGTAACGAAAGCAACCAGCTGGAGTTCGGTGTCGACAATGTGTTCGACGTGTCTCCGCCATGGAACTCGGCGCAGGGCACCAGCGGCTACCCCGCTGCCGGAACCCTCGGCCGCCTCGTCAGGGTTGGCCTCAGGACGAAATTCTGACCTGAACTCTGTCCTCTCCCACGAGAACGCCCCGCTATCGAGACATTCGATGGCGGGGCGTTTTCATTGTTGTCGTTCGCCTTTCAGTACGACCTTCATTGACCTCGTTCGAAACCGGAAAGGGCAGGAAAGACAGGAACCTGCCCTCAGCCTGGTGTGGTGAGCGTAAAGGTGCCGCTGGCACCATCATCCTGGGCGGATGGGGCGATCCAGACACGGAATTCTCCCGGCTCGATGGCGATCGTGTTGTCCGGGCCAACATATTCGAGCTGGTTCCGCTGCAGATCGAACCGAACGGTCCTGCTCTCGCCGGGCCCGAGAGCCACCTTCTGGAAACCGATCAGCTTGCGGACGGGCGGTGTAACGCGCGCGACATTATCGTGGACATAACACTGTACCACTTCCTCGCAGGCTCTGCCGCCCGTGTTCGTGATCTTCGCCGATACCTGCAGCATTCCGTGCCACGACAGCACCGGACCATCCATCGCAAAATCGGAATAGACCGGTGCCCCGAAGGTCAGGCCATGGCCAAACGGGAAGAGCGCAGCATGCGGTGTATCCAGATAGTTCGTCCGATGCTTTCTGATCGGCCCTTCCGGCTGAGGCCGCCCCGTGCTGGCATGATCGTAGTGGTAAGGCTCCTGCCCGCTCCTGAACGGGAAACTCATCGGCAGACGGCCTGCGGGACCATGGCTGCCATAGAGGACATCGGCAATGCTGTGTCCGCTTTGCGTTCCCAGAAACCAGCTTACCAGAATGGCCTGGACATCGAGGACCGCGCCTTCGAGCGCCAGGGCGCGCCCATTCCGCAATACCACGACGGTCGGCTTGCCAAGCGCGGCAACGGCCTGTGCAAGCTCCTGCTGCGCGGCCGGTAGCACTATCTCCGTGCGCGAGGCGGCCTCTCCGGACATGCTCTGGTTCTCGCCAAGGGACAGGACGACAACTTCCGCATCCCTGGCGACGTCCAGGGCCTCCTCCAACTGGCCGGGCCGGACCTCGTTTACACCGCACCCTTCCACAACGGTGATATTGCCGCCCGCGGCGCGCATTCCGGTTGCCAGATCCACCGCCTCGCCATCGCTGGCAAAAACAGCCCATCCACCGATCAGATCGTGTGCGCCTGAGGCGAACGGTCCGATCAGCGCCACCCTGGCGGATTTCTTCAGCGGCAGCGTGCCGCCGTCGTTCTTGAGCATCACGATGGACTTGCAACCCGCCTCGCGCGCCAGCGCCATCGCGCCGGGCAAGCGGGAACGCGCCTTTTCGCGGGCCGGGTCGATGCGCCGGAAGGGATCGTCGAACAGGCCGATCCTGGCCTTGAGCATCAGCACGCGCCGCACCGAAGCATCGAGCAGGTCTGCAGGGACCGCACCTTCGCGCACAAGATCCGGAAGGTGGAGAGCATAGAGATTGCTGGCCATGCTCATGTCGACACCGGCCAGAAACGCGAGGCGGGCGGCATCCTTCCCATCTTTCGCCACACCGTGGACAATCAGTTCCTCGTCACTCTTGTAGTCAGACACGACGATGCCGGGAAAGTGCCATTCCCCGCGCAGCAAATCGGTCAACAACCATTTGTTCGCACTCGCCGGCACCCCGCCGATCGCGTTGAACGACGACATCGCCGTCAGGGCGCCGGCGTCGAAGGCCGCGCGAAACGGCGGCAGGTAGATTTCGCGCAGCGTGCGCTCCGAGATATCGGCGCCATTATAGTCGAGGCCGCCTTCGGGCGCGCCGTAGGCGGCGAAATGCTTCGCGCAGGCCAGCATCGCATTATCGGCTGTGAGATCGTCGCCCTGGAACCCGCGAACACGCGCTGCCGCGAACAGGCAGCCGAGCCGCACGTCCTCTCCGGCGCCTTCCATGACCCTGCCCCAGCGCTGGTCTCGGGCAATGTCGACCATCGGGGCGAAGGTCCAGTCGAGGCCCGCAGCGGCAGCCTCAACCGCTGTCGCCCGCGCGGTTCGCTCGGCGAGGGACGGTTCGAAGCTCGCCGCCTCCCCCACCGGGACAGGAAATACGGTTCGATAGCCGTGTATGACGTCAGCTGCGAAAATCAGCGGAATCTTCAGCCGGGAGTCGCGCATGACGGCGGTTTGCATCCGCTTCGCCATGACCGCGCCGCTGCCGTTGAAAACGCCGGTCAGCTTGCCCGCCACGGCCTCGGCCAGCTGCACCTCGAACTTCTGCTGCGCTTCTTTCGGGTTCGCTGCAGCTGCAGCATCGACCCGCATGGCTGCGGGATTGAGTGTGAGCTGGCCCGCCTTTTCCTCCAGCGTCATCCTGGCGATCAATGCATCAATAAAGGCAGGCGCTGCGGCTGAATCATGGGACCGCATCGCAGCGCGCAGCGGACTGGCCATCCACGCCCCGGCCAAACCAACCGCCATAAGCGAACTGCGCCGGGACATTTGGAAGTCTGACATGATGTTGCACTCCAGGAATTTATTCTAATTTTATATCAATCGGATACAGACGTTTCTGCAGAACGCCGTTCAAAAGAACACGATCTTTTCGATGGCAGCTTCAACGCCGTCGGCGCCCTGCAGAACCAGACACAAATCCTCGTTCTCCCGCACCGAAGACAGCCGGGTGCGATATCCGTCCGGCGCGATACCGCGATCACTCAGGGCGATTGAGCCCAGCAAGGGGCCGTCAGGCCGTGCACGGCGAATTTCCAGTGTGCCAGAACTGCCATGCTCGCCAGGCAGGATCGCCACCGCTGTTGCCGCCGCTGCTAGACACCGCGTGTTGGGATAGCAGGCGTATCCGCCGGCCTGAAAGCGAACGCACAGAGCATCGCCGCACTCCTCCACGCGTGCCAAGTCCGCCTCGAAAAAGTCACACGCCGCGATACCGCGCCGGGCATGGTCCTGGCCCACCCCGACGCGCGTAAGCCGGAGCGGCATGATCTCGCCGTTATCGCGGTAATGTACATGACAGATCACCGAATTGCGGAAAAACGGACCGCTTCCCGGCTGCGACTGGTCGTTGCAGGCAAAATACCACTGGCCGCGAAATTCAAAGAATGAGCCGTGACGGTCGAAATTCAGCCAGTCACGCGGCCTGTAAGCGGCCTCCAGTTGCACGACGGCGGAATCGTCGAGGAATTCGGGATCGGCATTTTCCGCGAAGAACAACGGCCCCTTGCACTCAAACGGGCCATAGGGCGATTCCCCGATCGCGTAATAGGATCCCCAGGACAGATAGTAGTAACGCCCCCGGCGATGCAGGAACGGCTTATCGTCGGT
>NZ_JALHLE010000003.1 GCF_022832385.1 Novosphingobium album (ex Hu et al. 2023) | reverse complement strand
TTGCGGACCTTTTCGAGCGGCATCGACAGGCGCTCGGCCATTTCCTCGGGCGTGGGCTCGCGGCCCTGCTCGTGGAGGAACTGGCGGCTGGTGCGCACCAGCTTGTTGATCGTCTCGATCATGTGGACCGGGATACGGATCGTGCGCGCCTGGTCAGCGATCGAGCGGGTGATCGCCTGACGAATCCACCACGTAGCGTAGGTGCTGAACTTGTAGCCGCGGCGGTATTCGAACTTGTCGACCGCCTTCATCAGGCCGATGTTCCCTTCCTGAATGAGGTCGAGGAACTGCAACCCGCGGTTGGTGTACTTCTTGGCGATGGAAATCACGAGGCGCAGGTTCGCCTCGACCATTTCCTTCTTGGCGATGCGCGCTTCACGCTCGGCCTTCTGCACCATGTTGACGATGCGGCGGAATTCGGGGAGTGCCATGCCGGTTGCCGCCGCGATGTCGGCAACTTCGGCACGGATGCGCTCGACCGGGTCGGCTTCGTTCTCGGCGAAGGCGGCCCACTTCTTGTCTTTCTTCGCCATTTCCGGAAGCCAGGTGTCGTCCAGTTCGCGCCCGACGTAGGTTTCCAGGAAGTCCGCCCGTTTGACCTTGTGGCGCTCGGCCAGACGCAGCATCTGGCCACCGAGCGTGGTCAGGCGGCGGTTGTAGGCATAGAGGTTGTCGACCAGATATTCGATCTTGGTCGCGTGGAACTGCACCGATTCCACCTGCGCGGTCAGGTCCTCGCGCAGCTGCTGGTACTGGTCTTCCTTGGCGGCCGGGAAGTCGATGCCAAGGCCAAGTGCATCCAGACGTTCGGACTGGAGCTTCTCGAATGCCTGGAAAAGATCGGTGATTGCCGCGAATTTCTCGAGCGCCTCGGGCTTGAGCGCCGCTTCCATCTGGGCGAGCGAGAGAGTGTTGTCCTCCTCGTCGTCCTCTTCCTTGCGGCGCGAGGAGCCTTCCTCGCCGTCTTCGTCGTCGCTGGAGGTATCTTCCTCTTCCTCGTCGTCATCGTCCTCCTTGTAGGAGGGGCCGGCGGTGGCTTCGCTGATTTCGCCGTCGTCGTCGCCTTCCCCGTCCTCGTTGAGGTTCTCAGGCGCCGGCTCCTTCGAGAGCATGGCGTCGAGATCGAGGATCTCGCGCAACTGCATTTCGCCGTTGTTGAGCGCTTCGGACCACTGGATGATGGCATGGAAGGTAAGCGGGCTCTCGCACAGGCCCAGGATCATCATGTCCCGGCCGGCTTCGATGCGCTTGGCGATGGCGATTTCGCCCTCGCGGCTGAGCAGTTCGACCGCGCCCATTTCGCGCAGGTACATGCGCACCGGGTCGTCGGTGCGCTCGACGGTTTCCTTCTTCTTGGTGTCGACGACCATCTTGGGCGCCGATTCGTCCGAATCGACTTCCTCGACCTCGTCCTCGTCGTCCTCGCCCTGCGCGTCCTCGTCGTTCTCGACGATGTTGACGCCCATTTCCGAGATCGCGGCCATGATGTCCTCGATCTGGTCGGTGGACATCTGGTCCTGCGGCAGGGCCTCGTTCAGTTCGTCAACCGTGATGACGCCGCGGCGCTTGGCGCGCGCGATCAGCTTCTTGATCGACGCTTCGTTGAGGTCGATCAGCGGTGCGTCGTTGCCGTCGATGTTGTCGCCGCCGGTATTGTCGTTTTTGCTCATTCTTCCGCCGTTAAATCGTGCTGCCCCGGAACCGGATATATAATTATACAATCCGGACTAGGACGCATGTCTGTTCGCCATTTGCCTGAGGCGACTTTCAAATTCCAGCTTTCTCTTGAGCAGGCGCTGCTGCTCGGCAAAAGACTCCTCCGACAGCTCGCTTTCGAACCGCGCAGTGGCCTGTGCCAGAGCCGCCTCCAGAACCGGACGCTCGACCAAGAGATCAATGGCCTGACCCAGTTCCTCTGCCGCCTGATCCGCATTTGCGCCGGGGGCCAGAAAGCCGAAGCGAAGGCCCGAATATTCAGCGGTTCCGGGAACTTCCAGACCATTTGACTGCAATATGGTGGCGAGGGTGTGGCTTTCAAGCACATCCGTGGCATCGCTGCACTCAAGCAGCGTGAAAAAACGCGGATCGAGGTCAGGCGTGCGAGCAAGTGCTTCTGCGTGGCGGGAAATCAGCTCCGGCCAGCGGATCAGTCCGGCCAGCACGGCATTGGACAGCGCGTCACGCGAGCCGCCTGCCATGGCCCTGCGCAGCCGTTCGAGAGATTCGGGCGAGGAGGGTGTGGGAGCAGGGCGGCCGGGCTGCCACTTTCCGCCGCGCGGCCGGGGCTGGAAGGCCGGTTTGCCAACGCCGCCCTCCCAGCGGCTCTCGCGTTTGGGAAAAGCAAAGGCGGAATAACGGTCCTGCAACTCGCGGCGGTAGAGACTGGCGATGTCGGGATGCTGGATTGCGTCGACATGTTCCATCAGCCGTGCCTTCAGGCCTGCCTTGTCCTCGGGTGTGCTGAGCGGCTGGGCATCACGTTCGACCTCCCAGAGCACGTCGATCAGCGGCCGGGCCTCGCCGAGCAGCGCTTCCATGGCCTTTGCGCCCTGCGCCTTGATCAAGTCGTCAGGATCGAGTCCCTCGGGCAGGCGTACGATGCGCAGCGAGTGGGCCGGGCGCAGCAAGGGCAAAGCGCGGGTGATGGCCCGCATCGCCGCGCGCTGGCCTGCGGCATCGCCGTCGAAGCACAGGATGGGCATTTCGACGTGGCGCCAGAGCATCTCGATCTGGTTCTCGGTGAGCGCCGTGCCGAGCGGGGCGACGCATTCGGCGATCCCGGCGGCCGCCAGCGCGATCACGTCCATGTAGCCTTCGACCACTACCATCCGCCCCGAATGACGTGCTGCGGGCGCGGCGCGGTGGAGGTTGTAGAGCGTGCGCCCCTTGTCGAAGAGCGGGGTGTCGGGCGAGTTCAGGTATTTCGGGGCATCCGTCTTCTCTTTCGAGAGGATGCGTCCGCCGAATGCGATCACGCGCCCGCGCGCGTCCTCGATCGGCAGCATCAGGCGGCCCCGGAACCGGTCATAGGGATCGCGGCCCTCGACCTCGATTCTCAGGCCTGCCTCAATCAGCATCGGCTGCGGGAAGCGGGACAGCGCCTCCTTCAGCGCCTGCCGCCCCTCGGGTGCATAGCCGAAGCCGAAACGCTGTACGGTTTGCGCATCGAACCCGCGCGTCGCAAGATACCGCCGCGCCGCGTCGCCTTCCGGACCCGACAGGTTGTGCACGAACCATTCCTGCGCGGCGGCCATCACGTCGTGAAGCGAGTCGCGCTTTTCCGCTGCCTTCGCCGCGCGCGGGTCGGGCGCGGGCACGTCCATGCCCGCCTCGGCTGCCAGTTCCTTGACCGCGTCCATGAAGGCGAGGCCCTGGTGGTCGGTCATCCAGCGGATGGCATCGCCATGCGCGCCGCAGCCGAAGCAGTGGTAGAAGCCCTTCTCGTCGTTGACGGTGAAGCTGGGGCTCTTCTCGTTATGGAACGGACAGCACGCCTTGTACTCGCGCCCCGCCTTCTGCAGGCGCGTCGAACGGCCGATCAGCGTCGAAAGCGTGACGCGGGATCGGAGTTGATCGAGCCATTGCGGAGTCAGCACGGGACCTGCCGCCCTTTCTAACGCTTTAGCTCAGTGCGGCCTTCACCCAGCCGCTGGCCTTGCCCATGTCGAGCTGGGCACTGTGGCGCTCCTTGAGCAGGCCCATGACCTTGCCCATGTCCTTCATGCCCGCCGCGCCCGTTTCGGCCTTGATCGCTTCGATCGCGGCCTTCGTTTCCTCTTCCGACATCTGGGCGGGGAGGAATTCCTCGATCACGATGAGTTCGGCCTTTTCCTCTTCGGCCTTCTCGGGGCGGCCGCCTTCCTCGAACAGCTTGATCGATTCGCGGCGCTGCTTGACCATCTTCTGCAGCACGTCGATCACCATGGCATCGTCGTCCGGCGTTTCGGCCGCGGTGCGCAGCTCGATGTCGCGGTCTTTTACTTTGGCGAGAATGAGGCGCACGGCGGCAAGGCGCGGCTTGTCACCGGCCTTCATGGCGGAAATCTGTGCGGCCTTGATCGAATCGCGAATCATTGTTTTTCTATTTTCCTGGTGCATTGTGAAACGTGGCTGCGCAAAAGTTAGCAAGCCGCGCGCTAAATTGCACCCTCGCGCCTTGACGCCATGCACAACCGTGTCTAGCGGGTGAGCCTTAGCACTCATCGTCAGAAACGTCTCAAACGGAGCGACCCATAATGGCCGACGCCGCATCTTCGCTTGCGCCCAAACCGGAAGGGGCGACAGGCGTCCTGGTACTGAGCGACGGCAGCGTCGTCTGGGGGCGTGGCTTTGGTGCCACCGGCGAGGCCGTGGGCGAAGTCTGCTTCAACACATCCATGACCGGATATCAGGAAGTGATGACCGATCCGTCCTACGCCGGGCAGATCGTGACCTTCACGTTCCCGCACATCGGCAATGTCGGTGTGAACGAGGAAGACCTGGAATCGAAGGTCGAGGGCGCCGTCGGCTGCATCGTGCGCGAGGACGTGACGCTCGCTTCAAACTTCCGCTCGCACGGCGAATTCGGCGACTGGCTGGCGGGCAAGGGCAAGATCGGCCTTGCCGGGATTGATACCCGCGCGCTCACCCGCCGCATCCGCCTCTCCGGTGCGCCCAACGCAGTGATCGCGCATGATCCCAAGGGTGCGTTCGACATTCCCGCGCTGCTGAAGAAGGCGCAGGAATGGCCGGGGCTGGAAGGCATGGACCTTGCCAAGATCGTGTCCCGGCGCGCGAAGGAGGACTGGGAAGGGTCCACCTGGACGCTGGGCAAGGGCTATGGCCGTTCGCCGCACGATGCGCGCCCGCATGTGGTCGCGATCGACTATGGCGCCAAGGACAACATCTTTCGCAATCTGGTGAAGGCCGGCGCCCGCGTGACAGTGGTGCCCGCCGAGACGCCGCTGGATAAGATACTCGAACTGTCGCCGGATGGCGTGTTCCTGTCCAACGGTCCGGGTGACCCGGCGGCGACCGGCGCGTATGCGGTGCCGGTAATTCAGGCCCTGCTGGAACGCGATATCCCGATTTTCGGCATCTGCCTTGGCCACCAGATGCTCGGTCTCGCGGCTGGGGCAAAGACGGCCAAGATGTTCCAGGGCCATCGCGGCGCCAACCACCCGGTCAAGCGGATGGAAGACGGCGTGGTCGAGATCACGTCGATGAACCACGGCTTCGCGGTCGACAACACCACGCTGCCCGACAGCGTGGAGCAGACCCATGTGTCACTGTTCGACGGTTCGAACTGCGGCATCGCGATCAAGGGCAAGCGCGCCTTCGGTGTACAGTATCACCCCGAGGCGAGCCCCGGGCCACAGGACAGCTTCTACCTGTTCGAAAAGTTCGTGGACATGCTGGTTTGAAGCACGCAGGCGCCTTGCTTGCGGTGGCCTGCATGCTGCTCGCGGCGTGCGAAATGAAACAGCCGCCGGCACCTGCACTGCTGAGTGAGGCGAAAGTGGCGACAGTGGCCGCAAAGTGCGGGGTTTCCGCCAAGACGATCAAGGTTGAAGTGGACAAGGTGAAGTTTGACCCTCCGCATGGCATGCCGCAAGCGAAGAAGGCCTGCGTATTGGGCGAATTGCGGGCGCGTTTGCCGCAGGTCAGCATCGACTACGCAGTTAAGATCAAGGGACAGACCGAGAGAGACAAGCCATGAGTGATCTTACCGACCACATGATCGCCTACTACGTTGCTGGCCCGGCCAACGACCTCAACATCGCCACGCGCTGGTATCCCTATGGCGAACTGAGCCTCATCATCGAGGACAAGTTCCAGATCGCCACGCGCAAGTTCGGCCTGAAGGTGCGTGCGCAGTCGAAGGCGGCGGGCCAGCAGTTCCTCGACGCGATGATCGGGAAGGGTGCCTGGGCGACCACCGAAAATGAGTTCGGCGGCAAGATGCACCAGTTCCAGGCCGACACCTTCCGTGCCGTGATCAAGGACATGCAGGCCAGTAATGCAATCATCGCCCAGGCCGAAGCCGAAGGCCCCGAATTCTGGGACAAGGCGTTCGGCGAACTGGTCGCCTGACCGTTCACAAACGAATACATACAAGCACCAAGAAGCCAGGATAGCCCTTTCCCATGCCCAAGCGCACAGACATCTCCTCGATCCTCGTTATCGGTGCCGGTCCGATCATCATCGGTCAGGCCTGCGAGTTCGACTATTCGGGGACCCAGGCGATCAAGGCGCTAAGGGAAGAGGGCTACCGGGTCGTTCTCGTGAACTCGAACCCGGCCACCATCATGACCGATCCGGACATGGCCGATGCCACCTATGTCGAGCCAATCACTCCGGAAGTCGTCGCCAAGATCATCGAAAAGGAGCGCCCCGACGCGGTGCTCCCGACGATGGGTGGGCAGACGGCGTTGAACTGTGCGCTGGCCCTGTTCGAGGACGGTACACTCGACAAGTTCGGTGTCACCATGATCGGTGCCAATGCCGATGCCATCGACAAGGCCGAGAACCGCACCCGCTTTCGTGAGGCCATGGACAAGATCGGACTCGAATCCGCGCGTTCGGGTACCGCGCATACGCTTGACGAAGCCTTTGCTATTCTGGAGCGCACCGGCCTTCCATCGATCATCCGTCCCAGCTTCACGCTCGGCGGCACCGGCGGCGGTGTGGCGTACAACAAGGCCGAGTTCGAGGCGATTGTGCGCTCGGGCCTCGACGCCTCGCCGACCACCGAAGTCCTGATCGAGGAGTCGCTGCTCGGCTGGAAGGAATACGAGATGGAGGTCGTGCGGGACAAGCACGACAACTGCATCATCATCTGCTCCATCGAGAACGTGGATCCGATGGGGGTCCACACGGGCGACTCGATCACGGTAGCGCCGGCCCTGACGCTGACCGACAAGGAATACCAGATCATGCGCACGGCCTCGATCGAGGTCCTGCGTGAAATCGGTGTCGAAACAGGTGGTTCAAACGTACAGTTCGCTGTCAATCCGAAGGACGGCCGCCTGATCGTCATCGAGATGAACCCGCGTGTGTCGCGCTCGTCGGCGCTGGCCTCGAAGGCCACCGGCTTCCCGATCGCGCGCGTCGCAGCGAAGCTGGCGGTGGGCTACACGCTCGACGAGATCATGAACGAGATCACCGGCGCCACGCCGGCCTCGTTCGAGCCGACCATCGACTATGTCGTCACCAAGATCCCGCGCTTCGCGTTCGAGAAGTTCAAGGGCGCCGAGCCGCTGCTGACGACTGCGATGAAGTCGGTCGGCGAGGTCATGGCGATCGGCCGCAACATCAAGGAATCGATGCAGAAGGCGCTGCGTGGTCTCGAGACCGGGCTCGACGGCTTCAACCGCGTGCCTGAACTCGAGGGTGCGGGGCGTGACACGATCACCGCAGCGCTGTCGAAGGCGACGCCGGAGCGCCTGCTCAATGTCGGGCAGGCTTTCCGCGAAGGCTTCGCAGTCGATGAGATCCACGCGATCACGCACTACGACAAGTGGTTCCTGCGCCACATCGAAGAGATCATCGCCGAAGAGGTGAAGATCATGAAGGACGGGTTGCCGATCGACGCGCAGGGCCTGCGCCGTCTCAAGGGCATGGGCTTTTCCGACAAGCGTCTGGCGACGCTGGCTGTTCGTTCGGTCGGCGTGGCCGGAGGCCTTGGCGAGACCCAGGCCAAGCGCTCCGGCCTGCTGCACGACGCACTGCGCGCCATGGCCGGTGCAACCAGCGAGGACGAAGTGCGTGCGCTGCGCCGCAAGCTGGGGGTCCACCCGGTGTTCAAGCGCATCGATTCCTGTGCGGCCGAGTTCGAGGCCGTCACGCCCTATATGTACTCGACTTACGAAGTGCCCAGCTTTGGCGCGCCCGAGGACGAGGCGATGCCGTCGGATCGCAAGAAGATCGTGATCCTAGGTGGCGGCCCGAACCGCATCGGACAGGGCATCGAGTTCGACTACTGTTGCGTCCACGCCTGCTTCGCGCTCGCCGAAGCCGGTTTCGAGACGATCATGGTCAACTGCAACCCGGAGACCGTCTCGACCGACTACGATACCTCCGACCGCCTCTACTTCGAGCCGTTGACGGCCGAGGACGTGCTGGAGATCCTGCGCGTCGAGAAGCAGAACGGCGAACTGGTCGGCGTGCTTGTCCAGTTCGGAGGCCAGACCCCGCTCAAACTCGCGCAGGCGCTGGAAGATGAGGGTATCCCGATCCTCGGTACCTCGCCCGACGCGATCGACCTTGCCGAAGACCGTGAGCGTTTTGCCGCTCTCGTCGAAAAGCTTGGTCTCAAGCAGCCCGCCAACGGCATCGCCCGCAGCCGCGACGAGGCTGTCGCGGTCGCCAACCGCATCGGTTACCCGGTGTTGATGCGCCCCAGCTATGTGCTGGGGGGACGCGCGATGGAGATCGTCGATTCCGAGCAGCAGCTCGACGACTACATTGCCACGGCCGTGCAGGTTTCGGGTTCGAGTCCGGTGCTGATCGACCAGTATCTGCGCGATGCGATCGAGTGCGACGTCGATGCCTTGTGCGACGGCGAGCAGGTCGTCGTCGCCGGAGTCATGCAGCACATCGAGGAAGCAGGCATTCACTCCGGTGACAGCGCTTGTACCTTGCCGCCCTACAGCTTGCCGGCCGATATCATCGCCGAAATGGAGCGCCAGGCCGAAGCGCTGGCGCTGGCGCTGGGCGTGCGCGGCCTGATGAATGTGCAGTTCGCGGTGAAGGACGGCGTGGTCTACCTCATCGAAGTGAACCCGCGGGCCTCGCGCACGGTGCCGTTCGTCGCCAAGGCCATCGGCCAGCCGGTCGCCAAGATCGCTTCGCGCGTGATGGCGGGCGAGAAGCTCGCCACGTTCCCGCCATTCAAGCGGGATCTGCCCTACATGGCGGTGAAGGAGGCCGTATTCCCCTGGGCGCGCTTCCCCGGCGTCGATCCGGTGCTCACGCCGGAAATGAAGTCGACGGGCGAAGTCATGGGAATCGATGGCGATTTTGCTACCGCGTTCCTCAAGGCGCAGCTCGGCGCGGGCATGAAGCTGCCGGAAAGCGGGACGGTGTTCGTCTCGGTCAAAAACAGCGATAAGCCGGTCATCCTGCCCGCAGTGAAGGAACTGGTCGCCAACGGCTTTCGCATAATCGCGACTGGCGGCACCCAGAAGTATCTCACCGATGCCGGTTTGCCGGTGGAACTGGTCAACAAGGTGGCCGAAGGCCGTCCGCACATTGTCGACAAGATCGTCGATGGCGAGATCGCGCTGATCTTCAATACGACCGAAGGCTGGCAGAGCCTTAAGGACTCGCAGTCGATCCGCAGTTCGGCTCTGACCGGCAAGGTGCCGTACTTCACGACAGCGGCCGCCAGCGTGGCGGCGGCACAGGCGATTTCCGCCTTGCGTGGCAGCCAGCTTGAAGTGCGCTCGTTGCAGGATTATTATAACTGAAATCGATCTTGCTCTCCCACATCGCTGCAGATCGGCCGGCCCCTTGAGGGGCGGGGCAGCCGAGTAGTCGCAGCGTTCCGGAGAGCAACAGGAGGAAGATAGAAGAATGGCCAGTATCGAAAAGCTGCCGATGCTTGCGGAAGGCTATGAAAGGCTGACCGCGGAACTCAAGGCGCTGCGCGAGGAACGGCCCCGCATTGTTGACGCCATCGAGGAGGCACGCGCCCACGGCGACCTCTCGGAAAACGCCGAGTATCATGCTGCGAAGGAGCGTCAGGGGCAGGTTGAAGCGACCATCGGTGATCTTGAGGACAAGGTCAGCCGTGCGCAGATCATCGATCCCACCACGCTTTCCGGCGACAAGGTGATCTTCGGGGCGACCGTGACCTTGCTCGACGATGACGACAAGCCCGTGCGTTACCAGATTGTCGGCCCGTACGAGGCGGACGCCAAGGCCGGGCGCATCAGCTACAACTCGCCGCTGGGCAAGGCGCTGATCGGCCGCAAGGTCGACGACGAGATCGAAGTGACGGTGCCGTCGGGCGACAAGTTCTACCTCGTCCAGAGCATCGAATTCATCTGACCGGCGCGGGTCTGATGGACCCGCACCGAACAACAAGAAAAGGGCCGGCATCGCTGCCGGCCCTTTTCTTTGTCCTGGGCGTGCGCGAAGCCGCGCCTCAGCCTTCGGGCAGCTCGGGTTCGAGCAGCCGGTGCAGGTGGACGATCACGTACTTCATTTCCGCATCGTCGACCGTACGCTGGGCCGCAGACTTCCAGGCGTCCTGCGCTGCGGCGAAGTCGCCGAAGACGCCGACAAGGTCCATATCAGCGAGATTGACGAACTCAAGGCTGCGCGGGTCCTTGACCCGCCCGCCCATGACAAGATGTAGCTTTTGCATCGGAGAGGGCCGCTTTCCTGATTGGGAGGAGAGCGGCCCCTATAGTTTTAGCTAGGGCAATGAGCAAGAGCGGATCGCAGGTGCGATGCACTTTAATAGATAATGCAAACCATTATCAATAATGGCCGTTTCTAGTGCGTCATGCGCTTCCTGAGGTCGCTGATCGCAGCGATCACCCTTTGCGAGCGACCGTCTGCGTCTTGACCGATCTCCATGGCCTTTTCCGCCGCTGTCTCGCTCAGCTTGCCAGTCCGCTTCGCGGTTGCGCGGCCGAGTGCACTGGCGGCCGCGACGGCGGCGAGCCCGTACTTTTCCAGCTGTTCTGCGGCCAATTGGCCTGCATCTCCTGCCTTGCTGCTCAGCAGCGACGCCTGCGTCTTAGCTCCAGATCCGAGATCGTGCGCTTTCTCACCAGCGTTGCGGCCAAACATGAGCGCGGCGGCACCCGCAGCTTCGGCGAGGTTCAGGGCCTTGCCCAGCGCCTTGCGTCCGGTCTTGCGCGGCAGCAGGGCACTGATCGCTACGCCGACGGCCACCGCTCCGGCGGCGGTGAGCACGGGATGGCTTTTGACGAACGTCAGCACTTTCTCCGACGGCCGCGGTTCCTCGACTGCGGCTGGCAGGGGGACGACATTGTTCGCCATGGGCGAGGGGGTGACGGGATTCGTCGGCTCAGTCTTGGTCACTGCCCAGTTCCTTCACTTTGTCCAGCAAGGGCTCGAGCGCCTGCCCGCCCCAGCTGATGATCGTGGTCCTGAATAACCAAAGCAGCAAAGCGGCAATGGTTCCGCCGATGACGCCGGGGTGGCTTTCGGCGACAGCCACGGCTTCGTCGAACATTCCCTTGGCGTGCTCCATGGTCTCGTCGGCGATGCGCCCTGCGATGCCGCGCTCTTCCATGTCCGCCTTGAGGGCGGCGTAATGCGTGTCGAATGCGGTTCGGGCCGCGTCGCGCGCCGCGCGGTCGGAGAGGACCTGGTCTGCAAGCTTGCCCATCAGGTGCTCTTCTCGTCGCCGATCACGGCCATCATCCGTTTCAGCTTCGACCGGGCGGCGAGCGCGCACAGCCCGGCCAGCAATATCAGTCCGAGCGTTACGGCCGCCATGGCGCCCCACAGACCCAGCAGCGGCCCAAGGGCGATCACGGTTCCTGTCACCAGTGCCACGACGGCAAAGAATACCAGCACTGCTGCCACCACGAGCAGCCCGGCAATGCCTTTCGTTTCCGCACCGGCATAGGCAGCACGCGATTTCTGGAAGGCGAATTCGGCCTGCGCCAGAACCTTTGCCTCGTCGGCAAGCTGGCGCAGGTCCTCGGCGAACGAGAGCCCCCCGGCAGCCTCGGCATTCGCGTCGGCGAGGGGAGCTAAGTCTTCATTGGAAGGCTGCATTGCTTCGGTCGTGCGGCCTTATTTGCTCTTCTTGAACAGGCGGCCGAACAGGAAGCCGGCTGCAACGGCCATGCCGACCGCAAGGCCCGGGCTCTTGCGCACGAATTCCTTGGCGTCCTCGCCCAGTTCGTCGAGCGACTTTTCGTCCAGCCTGGCGGCTGCGTCCTGCATCGACTTCGAGGCGCTGCGGGCATAGTCGCCATACTTGGGGCCGACCTTGTCATCGATGAGGGCGACATTCTCGTCGATCATCTTGGACAAGCCGACGATCGCCTGGCTGGTGCGGGTCTTGCCTTCGTTGGCATATTCGGTGGCCTTGACCTTGGCGTCGGCGGCAAAGGCGTTTGCCTTGTCCTTGGCTTCTCCCGACTTGCTTTTTGCTTCGCCGGACCAGTCGCCGGTGGTCTTGGTGATCTTTTCCCGGTACTCGCCGGCCAGTGCCTGAGCACCGGCCTTGGCTTCTTCCATGGCCTTGGTGAAGTGATTCTTGGCGTTGGCGGTGCCGTCTTCAGTAGGGGCTACGGGATCGACCATGGCGGTTTCCTTCCTTTTTGGGCTCGTGGTGGGAGCTGATTACCCTATAGATGGTATGTCTATAGCGTAACACAACTTGCGTGATATTGCTGCAACGCAACTTGTCAGGCCGGGTTCCCCCGCTTAGAGCGCCGGAAACGGCGCGAAGCTGCGCCGGCAGGAGGAGACCCGTACCCATGACCGCGATCATCGACATCCACGGCCGCGAAATTCTCGACAGCCGCGGCAATCCCACTGTTGAAGTGGACGTGTTGCTGGAGGATGGCAGTTTCGGCCGCGCGGCAGTTCCTTCGGGCGCATCGACGGGCGCGCATGAGGCCGTCGAACTGCGCGATGGCGACAAGAGCCGCTACCTGGGCAAGGGCGTGCTCAAGGCTGTCGATGCGGTCAACACGGAGATCGCCGAAGCGCTGGTCGGCATGGATGCCGAGGACCAGCGCGATCTCGATCTGTCGATGATCGATCTCGACGGTACCGAGAACAAGAGCCGCCTCGGCGCCAATGCGATTCTGGGCACCAGCCTCGCGGTTGCCAAGGCCGCGGCCAACGCCCGCGGCCTGCCGCTCTATTCCTACGTCGGCGGCGTTTCCGCGCATGTCCTGCCGGTGCCGATGATGAACATCATCAACGGCGGCGAGCACGCCGACAACCCGATAGACTTTCAGGAATTCATGATCATGCCGGTTGGTGCCAGTTCGATCGCGGAAGCGGTGCGCTGGGGCTCGGAAGTATTCCACACGCTGAAGAAGGGCCTGTCGGAAAAGGGTCTTGCCACGGCTGTTGGAGACGAGGGCGGTTTCGCGCCGAACCTTGCCAGCACCCGCGACGCGCTGGATTTCGTGATGGCGTCGATCGAGAAGGCAGGATTTAAGCCGGGCACCGACATCCAGCTGGCGCTCGACTGCGCCTCGACCGAATTTTTCAAGAACGGCAAGTACGAGATCAGCGGCGAGGGCCTTTCGCTCGATCCGGTTGCTTTCGCCGACTACCTTGCCGACCTGTGTGCCGCCTATCCGATCGTTTCGGTCGAGGACGGCATGAGCGAGGACGACTTCGAAGGCTGGAAGGCGCTGACAGAGAAGGTCGGCGACAAGGTGCAGCTCGTGGGTGACGACCTGTTCGTGACCAATCCCAAGCGTCTTACCATGGGCATCGAGCAGGGCCTTGCCAACTCGCTGCTGGTGAAGGTCAACCAGATCGGTTCGCTGACCGAGACGCTGGAGGCGGTCTCGATCGCCAACCGCAACGGCTACACCGCCGTCATGTCGCACCGTTCGGGCGAGACCGAGGATTCGACGATCGCCGATCTCGCGGTTGCCACCAACTGCGGCCAGATCAAGACCGGCTCGCTCGCGCGTTCGGACCGGCTTGCCAAGTACAACCAGCTTATCCGCATCGAGGAAGAGCTGGGCAAGGCGGCGCACTATGCCGGTACCGGCGCTTTCGGCCGCCTGAAGATCTGATCCGGCAACCCCCAATGCGGCCCGGGCCGTCGCTGCGCCGGCAGCGATGGCGCGGGCTTTACGGCTCGCTGTCGCGGGCGCGGGGATGGCTATCTAGTCAACATTGTCGATTAGTCGTTTCGCCGTTATGATCGACGCTCAGAGCAACGGGGGCAGGATTATGGAGGCGAGGACGAAGCGCAGGGTGCGGGACCCTGTGGCGACGCGCGAGACGATTCTGGATGCGGCCAGCAATCTTCTGGCCAAGGACGGAGTCGAAGGTGTCAGCCTGTCCGCCGTGGCCCATCTGGCCGCTGTTAATCGCGGCACCGCCTATCAGCATTTTGAAACGCGCGAGAAGCTGATCGAGGCCACGATCCAGTGGGTTTCGGACAAGCTGTTCCGCGCGGTTTTCGGCGATCCGGAAACGATCGGCGAACGTCAGGTTGAGCGGGTGGACGTAGCGGAGCTGACCGACCGTCTGTGTGACTTCGCCATGGAGAACCCGGATATCTGCCGGGTCTGGCTGCAGCAGGTGCTGGCCTCCCCGGACCCCAGTCAGGACCCGTTCTGGCGCGAATACTGCGGTTCGCTGCAACGCTTCGCCGCCACCGATCTGGCCGAACCGGGCATCGATTCCGAAGTGCTGTCGGTCGTCAATCTCGCCGGGGTGTTTTTCTGGCCGATTCTGGCGCGGGCCCATGCAGCGGGAGACGCCGAACGCAGCGAGCTTGCGCGGCGTTTCAGCCACGAGATCCTGCGCCTGTCTATGTATGGCACGATGCGGGCCGAGGCCTTTCCGGGAGTCGCGGAACGGCTGCGCAAGGAAGCGGCCGAAGCCAAGGCCCGGTAACGGACTTCGCCTAGGCGATGCCGCGCCGGGGCGGCATTGACGCGACGGCGCTGATCCCTTTCAGCAGGCGGGTGCAAATCGCGGCCAGCACCTTGCCGGGTATCTGGCCGCGCAAGTGATCGAAGGGCGCTGTGCCGCCGAGAGGAAGGGAGTTTTCCATGTTTTCCGCTATCGTGATCGACAAGACCGACGAAGGCCAGACCGTCACCCTGCAGCAGCTCGACGAGAGCGCGCTGCCCGAGGGCGATGTGACCATCGACGTCTCGTTCTCGACGCTCAATTTCAAGGACGGCCTGGCCATCACCGGCAGCTCGCCGGTCGTGCGCAAGTTCCCGATGGTGCCGGGCATCGACCTTGTCGGCACCGTGACCGAGAGCAGCCATGCCGACTGGAAGGCCGGGGACACCGTTGTCCTTAACGGCTGGGGTGTGGGCGAAGTCCACTGGGGCGGTCTGGCGCAGAAGGCCAAGCTCAAGGGCGACTGGCTGGTGCCGCTGCCTAGCGCGTTCACCCCGGCGCAGGCCATGGCGATCGGCACCGCGGGTTACACGGCCGCGCTGTGCGTTGATGCGCTGATCGACGCGGGTGTGACGCCGGAGCAGGGCGAAGTGCTCGTGACCGGCGCCACCGGCGGCGTTGGCTCGGTCGCCATCGCGCTTCTCAAGAAGCTGGGCTTCTCGGTCGCCGCGCTCACCGGCAAGCCTGCCGAGGCCGATTACCTCAAGGCGCTGGGCGCCGAGACCATCATCGACCGCGCGGAAATGTCCGAAAAGGGCAAGCCGCTGCAGAAGGAGCGCTGGGCCGGTGTGGTGGATACCGCCGGCAGCTTCACGCTCGCCAATGCCTGTGCGCAGACCCGCTACGGCGGCGCCGTCGCGGCTTGCGGTCTGGCGCAGGGCATGGACCTGCCCGCCACCGTGATGCCGTTCATTCTGCGCGGCGTCTCGCTGCTGGGTATCGACAGCGTCATGGCGCCCAAGGCCAAGCGCCTGAAGGCGTGGGACCGTCTCGCCAAGGATCTCGATCCCGCCGCGCTGGAAACCATCGGCCAGACCATCGGTCTTGGCGATGCCATCGAGGCCGCGAAGAAGTTCATGTCGGGCGAGGTCAAGGGCCGTTACATCGTCGATGTGAACGCCTGATCAGCCGATCGGCTTTGGCCCGGCAGCTGCCACCGGCAGTGCCGGGCCTTACCGCGCCGCCTGGCGCGGGCTGTATGACATAACCGGAACGGGACAGGACAGATGACAGCGAAGGTCGAAGTGGTGGACGGCATGTCGGTGGTGCGCGGGATTCCGCTTACCGAGGAGCCGGGCATCGGAGCGCTGACCCTTGCCGGCCTGATCCGCGAGGTGTGCGAGGCGCATGGGCCCAGGGAGGCTCTGGTCCTCCATCTCGACGGCGAAGTGATCCGCTGGACCTATGCCGAGCTCTGGGACAAGTGCATGGCGGTTGCCCGGTCGCTGGTGGCCTGCGGCGCCGGCAAGGGAACCCGTGTCGGCGTGATCGCTACCAACCGGCCCGAATTTCTCTCCAACGTCTTTGGCGCGGCGCTGGCAGGGTGTGTTCCTACTCCGATCAGCACATTCTTCACCCCGGCAGAGCTCGACGAGGTTCTGACCCTCTCGGGCGTCTCGATTCTGCTTCTTGAGCGCAAGGTGCTCAAGAAGGACTACGGCGAGATGCTCATTGGCCTCGAACCTGCATTCGCAGGCGGCTCGCCCGGGACCGTCCGTTCCACGCGCTATCCCTTCCTCACGCATGTGGCGTTCATCGACAGCGATGAGACGCAGGGGGGCATCGAAGGCACTGCGGCGTTCCTGGCCCGCGGGGAGCAGGTTGATCCCGCTCTCGTTGCAGCCCGGGCCGAACAGGTTTCGCCCGCCGATCCCGGAATCCTGCTGTTCAGCTCGGGATCGACGGGCAAGGTGAAGGGCGTGCTGTCGGCCAATCGCAGCGCGTGCCTGCAGGCCTGGCGCTGGGCGCAATGGTACGATCTCGATGAGGCGCCGCGCACCTGGGCCGCCAACGGTTTCTTCTGGTCGGGCAATTTCTGCCAGGGTATGGGCGCAACGCTTGCGGCTGGCGGTGTGCTCGTGCTTCAGCGCTGGTTCGATGCGGAAGAGGCGCTCTCGCTGATGGAGCTGGAGAAGGTGACGATGCCTGTCGCCTGGCCGCACCAGTGGGCCCAGCTCGAAGCGGCGCCGAACTATGCCAGCGTCGATCTGTCGAGCTTCAAGTATGTCGATAAACGCACGACGCTGGCGCGCCATCCGACCGTGCATTCGACGTGGTGCCAGCCGGAATCGGCCTACGGCAATACCGAGACCTTCACGCTCATTACGGTCTATCCCGCGAATACTCCCGAGGAAGAGACCCGTGGCAGCCATGGCCTGCCGACCGCCGGTTCGATCATCAAGATCGTAGAGCCCCTGACCGGAGCGACGGTTCCGGTCGGCGAGCGCGGTGAAATAGCCGTGAAGGGGCCGACGCTGATGCTCGGATATCTGGGCAAGCCGCTGTCGGAATCGGTCGATGACGAAGGCTTCTTGCGCACCAGCGACGGCGGCTATGTCGATGCCGAGGGCCGCCTGTACTGGGAAGGCCGCCTGAACGACATCATCAAGACCGGCGGCGCCAATGTCTCTCCGCTGGAAATCGACGCGGTGATCCGCGAATGCCCGGGCGTGAAGATTTCGCAGACCGTCGGCGTGCCCGATGACCTTCTTGGCGAACTGGTCGTTTCGTGCATCGTCCCGCATGAAGGCGCCAGCCTCGACGATGCCGCCATCCGCAATTTCGCCAAGGAAAAGCTCGCCAGCTACAAGCTTCCGCGCCGTGTGCTTTTCGTCGAGGAAAGCGACCTCAAGACGACCGGCAGCGCCAAGATCAAGACGGCGGACTTGCGCAAGCTCGCTGCCGAGCGGCTTGAAGCCATGGATGCCGCCGCCGGCTGAACGGGGAAGAGATAATGACCCAAGCGCAAACGCCCGGCTTCGCCGACTGGCTGGCAATCTGCAATCTCAAGGCTGCCTATTGCCGGTTGCTCGATACCAAGGACTGGGAAGGCTGGAGCCAGCTTTTCACCGAGGACTGCGTGGTCGATACGCGTCCCAGCGGCGGGCCGCTGGAAGAAGGGCGTGAGCAGTTCGTGGCGATGGTGCGCCACTCGCTGTCCGACGCCAAAACCGCGCATCAGGTCCATTCGCCTCAGATCACCGTGGACGGAGACCGCGCCGAAGTGGTGTGGGCGATGCAGGACCGGGTGGTCAAAGACGATTTCGGCCTGACGGGCTATGGGCACTACCACGAGATTTGCGTGCGCACGGCCGCGGGCTGGAAGATCGCGCACCAGACGCTGACACGTCTGATCGTTGAAATGGACCCCAGGCCAGCCTGAACCGGCGCCGCGGCGGGCAAGAATTATCTGGTCAATACTAAGCAAGCCTACTAGTTCTCGCGCGATGGAACGCAGGGTGGGCACGGTCCTGGCACAAGTCGCGCGGCTCATGCGCCGCGCTTTCGATGAACGCGCTCGGGAGATCGGGGTTACGCGGCCGCAGTGGCAGGTTCTCAGTGTGCTCATGCGGCACGAGGGCATAAAGCAGGGCGGCCTTGCCGAAATCCTTGAAGTCGAGCCGATTACCGCGGGCCGGATGATCGACCGTATGCAGGACGCGGGCCTGGTCGAACGCCGTTCCGATCCGGCGGACCGGCGCGCCTGGCGGCTGTTCCTGACCGCGCGCGGGCGCGAGATGGTGCAAAGGCTGCATCCCCTTGCCATCGAGACCTCCAATGCCGCCCTGAACGGCATTTCGCAGGAAGATCAGGCCGACCTGCTGCGCATTCTGGACACGATGCTGGAAAATCTCACCGGCAGGCCTGCCGCGGCGGCCTCCTGGGAGGACTGATCAGGTATCGCGCGGGCGTGGCCCGGCGTGGGTCATGCCAACTATCGCGACTGCGATAGGCATCGCCTTGCCGAGTGGCTATCTAGTCTGGAAATCAACCCGGCGCGTTTTGATTGGCATGTCGCCATGGCGCTGGATTTTGAACTTGGGAGGGTACTTTGGGCAAGACTGTCGTCATCACCGGAGCCGGTGCGGGCCTTGGCAAGGCATTGGCCTGCCGCTTTGCCGCCGAAGGTGAAACCGTGATTCTGCTGGGCCGGACACTTTCCAAGGTTCAGGCCGTTGCCGATGAACTGGGCGGCCCGGCGATGGCCGTGGAATGCGACGTCGGCAGTGCCGATTCCGTGCGCGCCGCCTTTGCCACCATCGCGCAGAAGCACCCCAAGATCGATGTGCTCATCAACAATGCCGCGGTCTACGAGCCGTTCACCGTTGCCGAGGCGACGGACAAGCAGATCGACTCGATCATCGCCACTAACCTCAACGGTCCGATCTACTGCTGCCGGGCTGCGATCCCGATGATGGAAGCGGGCGCGCAGATCATCAATGTGGGCAGCGAGTCGGTTGCCGTCCCGTTCGTGATGCTGTCGCTCTATCAGACAACCAAAGCCGGCCTTGAGATGTTCAGCTCCGCCCTTGAAGCAGAACTGGAAGAAGCCGGCATTCGCGTCACGACCGTGCGCGCCGGGCCGATGTACGACGAAGGCAAGGAACCGCCGAACTGGGACCAGCAGGCGGCGATGCGCTTCCACATGGGCTGTGTGAAGAACGGCATCGATCTTACCCAGCGGCCGGTTTCGCATTCGAATTCGGTGACCGGGGTGTTCCGCGCCGTGCTTGACCTGCCGCCGGACGTGAAGCTCTCGCTCGTCACGGTCGGTGCCCGCAGACCCTCCTGAGCAATCCGCCCAGATTTATCCGCAACGTCTCTGACCTGTTTCGACACTTGCCAAGGAACACCCCATGACCACCCTTCCTGATGCCAAGCTCTACATCGACGGCAAGCTGCGCGATGCCACCGGTGGCGGCACCTTCGATGTCATCAGCCCCTGGACCGGCGAGACTGTCGGCAAGGCGGCCGATGCCACCGCCGAGGACGTCAACGCCGCGATCGCCGCGGCCCGCCGCGCGTTCGACACCACCGACTGGTCGACCAACACGGAAAAGCGCGTGGCGCTGGTGAAGAAGTACCGGGAGCTGTTCGAAGCGAACCGCGCGCGTCTGGGCGACTTGGCGGTGCATGAAGCCGGTGCGGCGCTCGGTGCCGTCAACAAGGCTCATGTCGACATGGCTCTGGACGGCTGGGACGACTACATGGCCGTGTTCGACAAGATCGATTGGGAAGTCGACTACGGCGAGAAGCCCGCGTTCGGCATGATCCACAAGCGGCTCGGCCTGCGCGAGGCGATCGGCGTCGTCGGCGCGATCACGCCTTGGAACGTGCCGCTCTATGTCAACATTGGCAAGGTCGTCGCGGCGCTGCTCGCTGGATGCACAGTCATTCTCAAGCCCGCACCGGACACGCCGGGCATGGGCGCGATCTTTGGTGAGCTGGCCAAGGAAGCCGGCTTCCCGGATGGTGTCTTCAACGTCGTGTTCGGCGCCGATCCGGCGCTGGCGGGTGAAATGCTGGTGACTGATCCGCGCGTCGACCTGATTTCCTTCACCGGTTCGACCGGCGTCGGCAAGCGCATCATGGAGCAGGGCGCCCCGACCCTGAAGCGCGTGTTCCTCGAACTGGGCGGCAAGTCGGCCAAGATCGTGCTCGATGATGCGCCGAACTTTGCGATGGACGTGGGGATGACTATCCTCGTCTTCCACGCCGGACAGGGCTGCGCCGTGCAATCGCGCCTGCTCGTACCGAAGAGCCGCTACGAAGAAGCCAAGATGATCCTGCAGGGCGCCTATGGTCAGTTCGGCGACAACTGGGGCGATGTCAGCAACCCGGCGCACATTATGGGCCCGGTTGTTTCCAAGCGCCAGATGGAGCGCGTGAAGGGCTACATCGATCTCGGCAAGGAAGAGGGCGCAACGCTCCTCGTGGGCGGCAACATCCGTCCGGACAAGGGCGGCGGCTACTTCGTCGAGCCGACCTGCTTTGTCGATGTCACCAACGACATGCGCATCGCGCAGGAAGAGATCTTCGGTCCGGTGCTGGTCGTCATTCCCTACGAGGATGACGAAGACGCCATCCGCATCGCCAACGAAAGCTCGTATGGCCTTTCGGGCGGCGTCTCGGGCAGCCACGACCGGGCCATGGCCGTGGCGCGCCGGATCAAGACCGGCTCGATGAGCGTGAACAACGGCATGTGCATTGCCGGCGACATTCCCTTCGGCGGCTTCAAGGCCAGCGGCATGGGCCGCGAATGGGGCGTCGAGGGCATTGAGGAATACACCGATATCAAGATGGTAGCCTGGCCGGTCGGCATGGCCGAACCGGCTTGATCTAGAATATTGATACGATGGGAGGGCGGCCGAACCGGGCTTGCCCTCCCAGGAACTTTGGGGGATGGGTGTGGCGATGGAACAGGAATCGCCCAGTCTGGCGGGGCTGCCCCCGCAGCTGGCTGCTGCTGTAACTGATGCTTGCGCGTCAGTGAGCCATAACCTCAATGGCCAAAAGCTTGGCCGCAAGGGCAGAGTCACGCGTGAGCGCATTCTGGCGGCGGCGATCGAACTGATAGATTCGCCGGGTGAACCCGTGACGCTGAGTTCGGTGGCGCGCCGGGCATCGCTGGGCATGACCTCGCTCTACAACTACTTCACCGATCTCACGGAACTGCTGCTCGCGGTGCTGGAGCCGGTCATGGCGACGGCCGAGGCTGCGTATCTGCATCTCCTGCGCGAACGCTGGCCGGATGATGAGTTGTTCGATTGCTGCTACCGCTTTGTCCGGGCCTATCACGATTTCTGGCTGCTCCATTCGCGGCTGCTGCACATGCGCAATGCACTGTCTGACCAGCGCGACGCGCGGATGCTGGCGCACCGGATCGACAGCACGCGGCCTATCATTTCCCTGCTCGTGAACCAGATGGGCCGCGAAACCCCGTCGGACGGTGCGGATACCTCCATGGCAACGATGGTTATGATCGGTGTCGAACGATCGATCACGGTCGCAACCGATCAGGACCTTCGGCGGGAGGTCGGCATGGGGCCGCACATCAGCGAAGACCGCTTCCTCGTGCCCGGCGCGCGGCTGATGGAACTGGCCATCCGCGACGGCCGTTCGGGATCACGCTACCTTTCGCACTGACCATTTCTGTGCTGCGTCCATGCGGCATACAAAAAAGCCCGGCCGGTCCAAACCGTGCCGGGCTTTTTGCCGGGGCATGAAGCAGGCGGCTACTTCTTCTTGCCGCCCACGCCCTTCAGGTATTGTTCCATGCCATTGATGAAGTCGGGATTGAGCATGAGGCTCGAATTGGCCATGCGCTCGACATGCCGCGAGGAATCGCGGCCGACTTCGGCGCACAGCTCGATGGCGACTTTCGCCGCGCCCATCTGCTCGCCGTTCTGCTTGGCCAGGTGACGGCAAAAGTCCATCACCTCCTGCTCGAACGTCTCGTCCTCGTAGACCTGATGCACCAGTCCCATGGTAAAGGCCATGTCTGCCGGTGCCGGCTTGTTCGCCATGATCAGCCAGCGCGCCCAGTGCGGACCGCAAATCCGCGTGAGGCGCGAGACGCCGCCAGAGGCCGGCAGGACGCCGAAGAGCCCTTCGGGAAAGGCGTAGCCGGCGCTCTTGGCGGCAAGGCGGAAATCGCACGATAGCGACATTTCGAGCCCGCCGCCGACACACATCGCATGATGCGCCACGACGATCGGCTTTTCGATATGCTCCATCTCATCCCACAACTGCTGCATGTTGTTGAGGTTGAGTCGGTGGTTTTCGCGGATGCCGCGCGCGGAGCTGCTTCCGTAAACCGGAGAAACGACGTTCTGGTTGCCGCTGCGAAGGTCCGCGCCGGAGCTGAAATAGCGCCCGGTGGAGCGGATCAGCATGACCTTGAGTTCTGGCGTATCGCGCAAGCGCAGTACGGCCTCTGTAAGCAGGTCCATCATGTCACGGCTGATGGCATTCAGCTTGTCGGGCCGGTTCAGCGTGCAGATGATGATGCCCGGCTCGGACGTGTCGTCGATCAGCAGGTGCGGCGCTTCTTCAGACATGCTTCCCCCTCCTCAATTGCGCGACCGCGGCAGGCCGAGGCCCTTTTCGGCGATCATCGAGCGGTGCACCTGGCTGGTACCGCCGTAGATGGTGGTGCCGTGGGCATGGCGGTATTCGAGGTTCACGACACCTGCCGCGCCCTTGCGCTTGGAGAGCGAATAGGGCGCCGTCAGGTCGAGCAGGTCACGCGAATCGATGATGAAAAGCTCGGATGAGAACATCTTCGCCATCGGGCCGTAAGCACCGTTGCCCTTGCCGTGGACCTGGGTCCAGTTGGCGCGGTAGGCGATGAGTTCGGCAGCGAGAACATTCGCGTAAGTGCGTGCCAGCCGCGTCTGTGCCTTGACGGTATCGATCAGCTTGCCACCGCCCGCCACCGGGATTTCCTGGCACAATTCGACCGCGCTTTCGAGCAGCACGCGCTGCACCTTCGCAAAGCCGCCACCGTGCTCCAGCTCAAGGCTGGCCGCCATCGTGCGGCCGCCGCCGTTGATCTCGCCCAGGCGCCAGGTGTCGGGGATACGCACGTTGTCGTAGAAGGTGACGTTGGTACGCTCGTCCATGAACGTGTGCACGCCCTGCACAGTGACGCCTTCGGCCTTGAGCGGGACGATGAACATCGTCAGGCCCTTGTGCTTTGGCGCGTCCGGATCGGTGCGGCACAGCATCAGAACGTAGTCGGTGAGGTTGGCGCCGCTGGTCCACATCTTGGTGCCGTCGATCAGCCAGGAGCCGTCGTCCTGCTGCGTCGCCTTGCACTGCGCTGCGAAGACGTCCGAACCGCAGCCCGGCTCGGAGTAGCCGAGCGAGCAGATTGCGTCGCCCGACATGACCTTTGTCAGCACGTCGCGCTTCAGCTCGTCGGTGCCGAACCGGTAAATGATCAGTGCGACCATCTGCGCCACGCCTGCGACGGGATTGTTCCAGCCCTCTTCCTCGAAGGCATCGCGCGCGGCGGTCACCTCGTAGGGCGAGAGCCCGCGGCCACCGACATCCTTGGGCAGCTGCAGGTAGGCGAGATTGGCCTCGACCAGCTGCTTGTGGATGACCGGGTTGTGGCCTTCCCACGAGTAGTGGAATGTCTCGCGTTGCTCGTCGGTGACGTTGCTGGCGAAGAAATCGTGGATTTCCTGCTGGATCGCGCGGGCATCCTCACCGAGGTCAAACTCGACCGGAACTTCGCCGACGTCGGGCAGGCTGGCAGGTTCACCCGCATAGAGGCGCCGTCCGGCTTCGGTGAGCCAGTCCTCGGGATCGCCAGCGACCAGCGGCCAGGCCTTGCCCCGCAGGTTGTAGAGGTGAATGTCGTGTTCGACGGTCAGCCCGATGCCGCCGAAGGTCTGGATGGCGTGCCGTCCGGTACGGCCCGCGGTTCCGGCGGCATACCACAGTGCCAGCGAAACCTGTGCGCCTGCAGCCGCTTCACCATCGGCAATCGAGCGCATCGCCTTCCAGGCGAGAAACTTGGTGGAATCGATCTCGCAGATGAGGTCCGCCATCGGGTGCGACAGCGCCTGGAAGGTGCCGATGAACACCCCGAAGGCCTTGCGCTCGCCCGCATATTCCGCAGCCATCGTCAGCGCCTGACGGCTGAGTCCCGAAAGCGCCAGCGCCATCAGCAGCTTCCATTCCTCGACGCAGCTGGCGAACGCTGCCAGCGCGTCGTCACCGCTCCCCAGAACGGTGGTTTCCAGCGCGCCCAGGTCGAGTTCGGCGATGGGGGTCGAAGCCAGGTTAGGCTCCGCGATCCGCGCGTCGGCCGGAACCGTGACCAGCACGACGTCGCTGCCTTTGCGGGCCACCACGGCGTCGGCCACCAGGCCGCCGGCAATCCACTGCTTCGGGAATTCGGCCGCGTCCTGCATGGCCAGCGTCACGACCTTTTCACCGCTGATTGCGCTTTCGAGCAGTTCGTCCTGACCGCCGAGGAGGCCGAGCAGGCGTGCTGCCACCAGGGCTTCAGCCAGCGGGCCCGATGCCAGCGTGCGGCCGGCTTCTTCCATCAACAGCCCGGCGTCGAAAAGGCCGAGGCCCATGCCGCCGGCATCCTCGGGGACGCGCATGGCGAACGCGCCAAGTTCCGCCAGGCCCGCCCACATCGCGGAATCGAAGCCGCCTGTTTCCAGCGCCTTGCGAATCTGGGCGGGGCTTGAGTTGTCGTCAAGGAAGCGCGCGAACGTGTCGCGCATCATTTCCTGTTCGTCGGTGAGATCGAAATTCATGACAGGCTATCCCGGGGCTTATTGTTGTCGCTCGGTTCGGCGCGGGACAGGCCCGCGTGTTGATTGGTCCTGACCATAGACCGCAGAGCCGTTCAATCCGCCATACCACGCAATCGCTCGCGCGATGGCGAGCGGGGCATATGGCTTGGCGGGGTGGAGCAAGTTACATTTGCCGCCGTCAGCCCCCGGTGACTGGATGCCGGGGGACCCGTAACACAGATGGGAGTAAGCGTGTCCGGTTCGCAAGTCAGCGAACAGAGGCCTTTGACCTCGTTGCCCGGTTACCGGCGCGTTTTGCGCGTGGAGCCGGCCGATGGAGCGGTCGTGGCCATGCTGGAAGACGATCTGCATCGTATGGCGGTGCGGCTGCGGCATGACGGCAGCCGCGTGCTGGCGGCGGAGCCGTTGATGGACCGTGTTCCCTGGACAGTCTGCCCCGGTGCGGCGGAAGTCCTCGAAAAGACCTTCACAGGCATACTCCTGAAGGACGTGACGGTCCGGCGCGACAAGCAGGCGAACTGCACCCATCTGCATGATCTTGCCGTGATCGGCGCCGCTCATGCTCTGGATTCCGCGCCGCTCGAATACCAAGTGTTTATCAGCGATCCCCGCGATGCCGATGGCGGGGAGGAGCGCGAACTGGAAATCCGGCGCGATGGCCGGGTGGTGCACCGATGGACAGAGCGGGCCGGACGGTTCGTGGAGCCGCCATCACTCGCCGGTCTGTCGCCGCTTACCATGCGGGACTGGATCGCGGGCCTTGAGGGCGAGAGCCGGGAAGCGGCCCGGCTGCTGCAATGGGCTTCACTTGTTGCTCATGGGCGCAAGATGACGGACGAGCAGCGCCAGGCCTCCCTGGGCCTGCGCCCAAGCTGTTTTACCATGCAGCCGGATCGCGCGCCGCAGGCGCGCATGGCTGGCGGGATACACGATTTCAGCGCAGGCGGGCGCGAACCGCTCGAAGGCCTGCGTGACAGGTTCGAGGCGGTCTTCGGTTCCTGAAACCGGGGAATATTCGGCGAATACTACCAAGTGGGAGAAGTCATATGGAAATGAATGATATGGTGATCATCAGTGTGGATGATCACATCAGCGAACCGCCCGACATGTTCAAGAACCACCTTTCGGGCGAACTTCTCGAATCCGCGCCGAAGATGGTCAAGGACGACAACGGCAAGGATATCTGGGTCTATCAGGGGCAGAGCTTCGCTTCGGTGGCGCTCAATGCCGTGGTCGGCCGCCCGTTCGAGGAATACGGCATGGAGCCGACTTCGCTCGATCAGCTGCGTGACGGCGTTTACATGGTCGATGAGCGCGTCAAGGACATGGACATCAACGGCATCGCCGCGTCGCTGAACTTCGGTTCGGTGTTCGATTTCGCCGGCGGCCGCCTGCACCGCGTGCCGGACAAGAAGCTCGCGGTGAAGCACGTCTCTGCCTACAACGACTGGCACATCGACGAATGGTGTGCAGCCCATCCGGGACGGTTCATTCCCTGCGCGATCCTGCCGACCTGGGACATGGACGCGACCATCGCCGAGCTGAAGCGCGTGAGCGACAAGGGCTGCTACACCGTTTCGATCAGCGAGAACCCGACCTGCCAGGGTCTGCCGTCGATCCACAACGCGTACTGGGATCCCTTCTACAAGGCGATCAACGATCTCGACATGACGATCTGCCTGCACATCGGTGGCGGCAATCCGGCGCCGCACGCGTCGATGGAAACGCCCATCGAGGCGTGGATTTCGACGATGCCGATGTCGATCGCCTATGCCGCGTCGGACTGGCTGAATCTCAAGGCGCTGCACGACTATCCCGATATGCGCATCGCGCTTTCGGAAGGCTCGATCGGATGGGTGCCCTACTTCATGGAGCGCGCCGACTTCTCGAATTCGCGCCACAAGTACTGGACGCACTCGCTGTTCCAGAACACCAAGCCGAGCGACATGTTCAAGAAGCACTTCCTCAACTGCTTCATTGACGATGCCTTCGGCCTGGATAACGTCGACTACATCGGTGAGGACAACATCGCCTACGAGTGCGACTATCCGCACTCCGACACGCTCTGGCCGGAAGTGCCCGAGCGCCTGTGGCCGACCATCAAGCACCTGACCGACGCACAGATCGACAAGATCACGCACGGCAACGCGATGCGCTGGTTCCGCTTCGATCCGTTCAAGCACATTCCCAAGGAACAGCTGACCGTCGGCGCGCTGCGCAAGAAGGCCGAGGAAGAGGGCGTCGATACCACGCCGAAGTCCTCGCTGGGCGAACGCCCGCTGGCTGAAGGCGAAGTGCGTCCCGTCACCTCGGGCGACATCATGAAGATGTTCATGCGTCATGAGGATGCGGACCGGTTGAGCCGCATGGCCGATCAGGACTCCTGACGGCGTCCTGGCTCCAAATGATCAGGGGCCCCGCGAGAACTCTCGCGGGGCCCCTTTTCGTTGGGATAGGGTGATTGCGCCGAGGGCGGTCCGCGGCCGTGTCAGGCGGCGTGCGAGAACTGCTCCACGTTCGTGGTCACTTCGGGGTCCGGCAGGCTGGCGCGCATCGCGTCGCCCATGCACTGGATCAGTCCGTCCGGATTGACCTTGTCGTCCTTGCCATAAACCACGGCCACGACCAGCGGATGGCCTTCAGGCTGGCGCGGGAGCAGTGCGCAGAGGGAATCGGCACCGGTATTGAAGCCGGTCGGCCCGAACACGTGGCGCGGCTCGCGGCAGGCGTCGATGCGCTGCATCATGTCCGAGAAGTTGAACTTGCTCAGCTCGTCCGCTTCTGCGTTGAGGCGGCGGACCATGCCTTCGCAGCGCTGGCGCGCCACGGTCGAAAGCATCAGCCAGCCTGCCGCGGTGCCGACCAGTGGTTCCTTCACGCCGCCGGCCAGTTCCCGCGTGGCGGCCAGTGCCCGCGGGCTGTGGCGCCAGCTGACGATCTGGGCATCGAGGCCCACCATCGAGAGCAGCGCGACCGACAGGCCGGTTTGCGAAACGAGGCGGTCCATGAGGCGGACGATGCGCCCGTCGCGAACCAGCTCGGGCTGGCCGGAGGTGCCGAGCAGCGCCGCACGCGGCGTGAGGCTGTAGGCGCGGGAATAGGGATCCTTGCGAAGCAGGCCCAGCTCGACGAGGCTGGAAAGGAGCTCCGAGGTGCTAGACTGAGGCCGGTTATACCGGCGCACGATATCCATGACCGTCGCTTCCCGGTGCGTGTCGTCGAAGTACTCCAGTACCTCGATCACCCTGCGCGCGATCTTTGCCTTGTTCGATGATGACGACGACTTACCAGCCATGAGGTCTCTCCTCCCTCCGAGTGGATGTGGAATTCGCTTCTTCCCCGAGTGGGTCCCGGTTTCATTTTGTCCGAGTCGAGCCCAGAAAAAATGAGCTTAATTCGTTTTTTGCTCAGCTTGGTTAGCATCAACAATGCTGTTGATCAAGGGGGCGATATATATACTGGCTCAAGAAACTTGCATTCGGAAGCATTGCGATGTGAGGGGTCCGGCACACCGGCATGATCCTGAGGGTGATTGTCGAACTACGAACGGGGCTGGTCAATGCCGATCCGGCAGGCCATGGCTGGCGCACGACAAACGTCAGACGTGAGGGAGTAACGCGAAAGCCATGTTTTTCGGGGTACTCGGGGTATCAGCGGCGGATCTGGCCAGAGAAGCCGGGCAGTGGCGCGAGCCAGCAGCCTTCGTCGATCTCGGTCAGGAGGAGAACGATGTTTCGGAATTGGTGCTTCCGCCGTGCCCGGTGATCGGGATTGGACCGCGCGATCATCGCCTGGCGCACCGGATGGATACAATCGTTGAAGCCGGTTTTGAGGCCGCCGCCATTGCCGATGCCATCGCGCGCCAGCCGTTGGCTGCTGCGGCGGTCACGCAGCTCCTGCGATTGGTGCCGTCGCTCTCACTCGAAGAGGGGCTTGCAGCGGAATCCATGGCCTATGCCATGTTGCAGGGCAGTGCAGCCCACAGGGCATGGATAGCCGTGCAGCCGTTGCGCGAAGCCAAGCCGGAAGGGCGTGTCGATCTGTCACGCGTCAATGATGATCTTGTCGTTACGCTTGACCGGCCGGAGGCGGGCAATGCCATTGACCGTGCGATGCGCGATCGCCTGCACGAGGCTTTCGGACTGGCCAATGTCGACGAGACGATTGCGCGCATCGTGTTGCGAGCCAAGGGCAAGGCGTTCAGCCTCGGCGCGGAACTTTCGGAATTCGGCACGACGACCGATCCGGCCACGGCCCACCGGATTCGCTGCCTGACGCTTCCGGCGCGAGAGGCGGTGCGGTGCGCCGGACGGCTCGAAGTGGAGGTCGACGGTGCCTGTGTGGGTGCCGGGCTTGAACTGGCGGCCTATGCGCGCAGGATTACCGCCACGCGCCGTTCCTGGTTCCAGCTTCCAGAACTGGCCATGGGCATCCTGCCCGGCGCAGGCGGCTGTGTGTCGCTGACGCGGCGCATCGGGCGCCAGAGGGCCTTGCTGATGATCCTGTCAGGGCGCCGTATCAAGGCCAGCCGGGCACTCGATTGGGGGCTGATCGATGCGTTGATGGACGAGATTTCCTGAAATCCACGCCGCCGCGACGTCAGAACTGGTGAGCCGTTCCCGCGCTTGTGTCCACGGGCAGTCGAGCAGGCACAAGTCGGCCGTTTCGCCGGGTGCGATGCGGCGCTGCCGGGCGAAGTCAAGCGGATCGGCGAGATAGAGCGACAAGGCTTCCTCAGGTGTGAGCGCCTCCCCAGCGCCGATGGTTGCCCCGCCTGACGTCTTGCGGCTGACGGCCGCAGCCATCGCGGTCCAGGGATCGTGGCGGCCGTATGGCGCATCGCTGCCGCCTGCCAGGGCGAGGCCGGCGTCGTGCAAGCTGCGCAGCAGGTAAAGGTCACCGTGATGGCGCGGCTCGACATCTGCCAGATAGCGATCCCCGCGTTCAGCGATGAAGTGCGGCTGCACGCACGCCTGCACGCCCAGTGCGGCCATACGCGCCACCAGTTCGGGTGGTGCTACCGAGACATGTTCGATTCGGTCGCCGGGCAGCGCGCCGCATTCCTCCAGCAATGCCAGCGTGAAGACGAGTTCGGCTTCGGTCACGCAATGGACCGCCAGCGGCCGTCCTTGCGCGTGGCCTGCGCGGATGAACGCAAGCGTGTCCTCGAAGTCGGGGAAAGCGGCCTCGTGCAGATGGAGCTTGAGCGGACCGAGGCGCCAGCCTTCCTGCGGCGCTTCGGCGAGCGAAAGCGCGCCTGCCAGTAAGGTCGCTTGCAGCAATGATCCCCCGGCTATCTGTGCGGCGAAGTGCCGGGCCATTTCCGGGTCGTTGCGCGGGGACATGTCGGTCACGCCGGTAACCCCACAGGCGGTGAGGTTGTGGCTTACCTCGCCAAAATCGGGAGGGCGGCTGCCCAGCGCCTGACGCAGCCATGCATCCTCGTCGAACAGGCGGCCGGTGAAACGTCCGCTTTCACGTTCGAGGCCATCGGGTGGTACGGATCGCGACAGCAAGTCGTCAAGCGCCAGAGAGTTGAGCAGCCACATCCGGCCGGTCCGGTGCTGCAGCCGCAGCGGACGGTGCTGGACGAGCCGATCGAGCGTGGCGGCGTCGGGCAAGGTGCCGCCCAGAACGCTCTCGTGAAACCCGGTGCCCCTGATCCAGCCAGCGCCAGGTCGCGCCAGAGCGCGGGCTAGGCCCTCGGCGTCCCTGACGTCCGGTGGTCCGCAAGCGATCGAGGCCTTGTCCGCCGCGAGACCGGCGAGGTGTATATGATGGTCGTGCAGACCGGGCAGCAGCGCGCCGCGACGGGCGTCCACGACGGCTTCGCCGGGAAGGGGAGGCAAAGTGCCGGTCTCGGCGATGCTGGTGCCCGCGATCCGGACGTCCTGCAGGCCAATACCCCAAACTTCTGCGTTGCGGATCAGCACTGCGCGAGTTCCGGCAGATAACGGGCAGTGTCGGCGCCGGTTGCTCGCACTTCGCCCTGAATGGCGCGGCGCGGGACGTTAGGGAAGGGTGCTCCCACCGAGGTGCCCCACGCCCGGAGTTCGGCGTCTAAGGCCGCCCGGTCGTGAGCCTGTTCCTCGGCTAGAGCCATGGCAACGATCGCGCTCATCGACAGGCCGATGCGCTGGGCCTTGCCACTGCGCAGTGCGGCAAGGCCTTCGCGCGCGGCGACGATGCCGGTGAGTGGGTCGGCAATGGCATCGCCCACGTAGCCGATCTCACCGGTCAGCTCGGCCATGGCTCGCGAAAGGCCGCCCGCTACGCCGCAGTCATTGCCGATGCCGACCCAGTTGGCGGGTTCCTCACTTGCACCATGCCCGGTGACCGAAAGCCAGACAAGCCCGGGCACCTCTCGCACCAGCGCATCGGCGTCGATGCCGAGATGGCGGAGCGCGCGTGGGCGAGAGGATTCGATGACCACATCGGCGCGGCGGATGAGGGCAATAAGTGCGGCTTTCTCCTGCTCGCTGGCGAAATCGACGAGAATGTTGGCCTTGCCCTGATTGATCAGGTCGAAAGTTGCTGGATCGTCGCGACGGATCAGGTCGGGGCGTGTGCGACTCTCGACTTTTACGACTTCCATGTCGGCCTGCCAGAACAGGTGTCCGGCCAGCGGGCCTGCCCAAATGGCGGAAAGGTCGATAACCAGCCGTCGGTCACCTCCTACGCGTTGGCGATGTTCGCCTTGCACCATGACTTCAACGGGTGGCGAGGCAGGGAATTCGTCAGCCGAAGCTACCGGCAGACCGAGCGCTCTCCCGCGCTCAACCAGTTCGGCACAATCGAAGCGGACCACCGCGGCATCGATCGCGCCTTCGGCAGTGTGATCGAAACCGGCATCGCAAAACAGGGCGGGCAGCAACTCGCGGTCGATGTCGCGGATCAGCGTGAGAGCGAACCATCCGCCGTCACGGGTTGGCAGCAGGCGGCTTCCGCCGAGCCCCGCTGAAGTGCGTCCGCTGATGGTATAGCCGTTGTTCGACCCGCGCTCGCCCATCAGCGTTGCACCGTCGAGTGCTGCAATTGCTGGCAGGCCATAGTCATGCGCCATGGCTCTGAGCTGCCGGCCGGCCCAGCGCGCCAGTGGCAGCGCCGGGCCGGATGGCTGGATGTCAGTTGGCAAGGACTTCCTTGACCTTGCGCCGCAGCAGCTTGCCCATTTCGTTGTAGGGCAACTCGTCCACGAACCTGATCTTCTCGGGCACGCGCGAGGAGCGCAGCCGTGAGCGGACCAGGGTTTTCAGTTCATCCTCGCTCGGTGCGTCATGCCCCTCGCGGGTGACGAGGGCGGCCCCTACGGTTTCCCCCCATTCCACCGAGGGAATGGCGCAGGCGCAGGCATCGGCAATGGCGGGGTGCGTGAGCAGCACGTCCTCGATTTCGCCGGGCGACATGTTCTCGCCGCCGCGCACGATCACATCGTCGGCGCGGCCCGAGAGGAAGAGGTAGCCGTGCTCGTCCATGTACCCGGCGTCGCGGGTGGGGAACCAGCCCTCGGCGTCGAGCGCGCTCTTTTCCTTGTATTCGCCCGAGACCTGATCGCCGCGCACATAGATTTCGCCCGCCTCGTTGGGACCGAGCACTTCGCCGTTCTCGCCGCGGATCTGCATCTCGACCGTTGGGATGGGCTTGCCCAGCGAAGTCAGGCGCGCACGGACCTTGGGATCGTCGGATGCCAGCGCCTCGCGGTGATCGTCCGGGCCGAGCAGAGCCACTGTCGAGCTGGTTTCGGTGAGGCCATAGGCATTGGTGAAGCCAGCTCCGGGGAAGCGCTCGAGCGCCTTGTGGATCACCTCAAGCGGCATCTTGCCACCGCCATAGGCAATGGCGCGCAAGCTGCCGGTGTTTACGGTCACGCCCTTTTCCATGGCATCGACAATGCGCGCTAGCATGGTCGGCACCACGAAGGCGTTGGTGACGGCTTCGCTATGCACCAGTTCCAGCCAGCCTTCGGGCGAGAAGTTAGGCAGCATCACGATCTTGCGCAGCGAGTAGATCGAGCTCATCAGCGCCGAGATGCCCGCGATGTGGTACGGAGGCACGACGACCAGCGCGGCGTCGGCCTCGTCGGCGGAGGCAAACTCGACGGTGCCGAGGATGTAGCCCAGCAGGTTCGAGTGACGCAGGATCGCAGCCTTGGGCGCTGCGGTGGTGCCGCTGGTGAAGAGCTGGATGGCTATGCCTTCGCCCGGATCGTATTCGCGCGAATCCGGCTCGGGCACGGTTTCCTGCACCTTGAGCGTGAATTCCTCGCGCGAGAAGATCGTGTGGCCCTGATCGCCCGCGATGCGGGTGATGCGTTCCTCGTCGCCGACCACCAGCGCCGGGGCGACCCGGCCAAGCAGGGCGGCAAGGTCGGCGTCGGGCAGGCGGTAATTGAGCGGGCAGTAGGGCACGCCGGCAAGCGCTGCACCGAACACGGCAATCACTGCCGCTTCGCTGCTCTCATCGAGCAGGGCGACGTATTCGGCCTCGCTTTCCTGGATCAGCTCGAACGCGCCGCGCGCGGCATCGAGCAGATCTCCGTAAGTCCACCGCTTGCCGTCGCATACGAGGGCGACGCGGTCGGATGCGGCTTCTGCCGCCATTTCGAGAAGGAGAGCGATGTTCATTGTCTATTGCGGCCTTGGCGTAACGTTGGGCTGTTGCCGGGATCAGTCGGAAGCGGGGAGCGGCTTGGCGTCCTTGACGACCAGCGCGACGCCATCGACCGAAAGCGAGCCCTTGCCGGGCTTCACACAGAGCAGCTCGTACTTGCCGTCGGCATCGACATAGCGCTTGCCCATCAGTGTGCCGGCCGAGAAGTCGGAGGACAGCGGCGCAGCTTCAGCGGGCTTGGCTTCGCCCATCGGTGCACCGCCGCATTCGATCTGGCCGTCGGCGCAGCGGATCACCATGACTTCGGTGTCGCAGGCGGCGCTCTTCAGGCGGGTTCCAGGCTTCATCTCGATTTCCTTTGTATCGTGTTATCTGCTTTGTTTTTTTGCATGTGGGGCTTGCGGTCCGTCATGCAATTGCACCGCTGGACTTTAGGCGCTCGATATCGTCCCATTCAAGGCCGAGCTCCAGCAGTACCGTCTCAGTATGTTCCGATAGCTGCGGGGCACGAGGCGTTGCAAAGGGTTCGTGATCAAATTGAACCGGACTGCGCACGATCCGCATGGGCGATGAGCCGTCAATCGGGTCGACTTCCATGAATGTGTCGTTCGCGATCGCCTGCGGGTCGCTCCCAAGGTCCAGCATAGTCTGCACGGCGGCCCATTGGCCGCGCATGGTCTGCAGGTGCTCGCACCAGTAGGCGAACGGCTTTGCGGCAATGGCACTGGTAATGAGCTCGCTCGCTGCTGCGCTGTTTTCCATTAGCGAAAGAGCATCGGCAAAGCGCGGGTCGTCGGCGGCCTCGGGAATGCCGAGATGCGTGAAGGTGTCGCGGATGTAAGGGCCGGGGACCATGATGAACAGGCTGATGACGCGCCCGTCGGCAGTCTTGAAATGGCCAAGGAACGGATTGACTGCAGCGCCGCCAGCCTGAGGGGTGCTGACGCGCATCATCTTGCCTGTGTGAAGATAGGTGCCGGCCACCTGACCCATCGACCACATCGCGCTGTTGAAGAGCGACACGTCGACTTCGGATGTCTCGCCTGTCTGCGTGCGGTTATAGAGTGCTGCAGCGATGCCGCCTGCCAGATACATCCCGCTGATGGAATCGCCGAACCCGCCCACGCCCATGGTCAGTGGCACGTCAAACTCTTGCGGTGTGCATGCATGGGCAAGGCCCGAATGGATCCAGAACGCGGTGGCGTCGAAGGCGCCGCGATCGCGGTCCGGTCCCTTGTCGCCGAAACCGCTGCCGCGGGCATAGATGATGTCCGGATTGACCGCACGGATATGCTCGACGTCGATCTTGAGCTTCTGCCGGGCAGACGGGAGGTAGTTGGTCAGGAACACGTCGGCGCTCTTGGCCAACTCGTAGATCAGGGCCTGCCCCTCAGGTGTGGCGACGTCGATGCCGATGCTGCGCTTGCCCCGGTTGGGATGCTCGATCATCGGGTTGACGACGGGATCAAGCCTGGCCCCCGCGATCGTCAGCATCCCGCGCTGGGTGTCGCCCCGTACGGGATGCTCGACCTTGATGACGTCGGCGCCCCAGTCCGCCAGAACCGCTCCGGCCGCAGGGACGAAGACGAACTGGGCGACTTCGAGCACCCTGACGCCTTTCATCACCTGCTTCATGTCCGCTTTCGTCTCCCTTTAAAGGCTCAGGAAAAAGTGCGCCGCCTCAGGCGATGGCGCCCTTGGCCTTCCATTCTTCGATCTTGTCCCATTCGACGCCCATTTCCATGAGCACGATTTCGGTGTGCTCCGATGCCTGCGGAGAGCGGGTGGTTTCGAGCGCTTCGCCGTTCCACTGCACAGGTCCGCGGACCAACTTGAGCGGGGCGCCGCCGTCGGCCGCCTCGACTTCGACGATCATGTCGTTGGCGAGGGCCTGTTCATCGGTGAGCAGGTCGGCGAAGCTCTGGATCGGAGCCCACTGGCCTGAGAAGGTCTTGAGATGCTGGCGCCAGTATTCGAACGGCTTTTCGGCGAAAGCCTTCACCAGGATGTCGCTCGCGGCGCCGGCGTTCTCAAACAGCGCGCGCGGATCGGAGAAGCGTGGATCGTCCGCCGCTTCGGGAACGCCGATATGCTCGAACAGGCTCTTGATGTGGCCGGTGGGCGAAATCGTGCAGAGGTTGATCGTGCCGTTGTCCGAGGTCTGGTAGTTGCCCATGAACGGATTGCGCGCCGCGCCGCCCGAACCCGGCATCGGATTGCGGGTGAGCACGCCGGTTTCCGCAACTTGCGCGATCAGTGCGCCCGAGGCCCATGCCGCGGTGCTCAGCAGCGACACGTCGAGTTCGGAAGTCTCACCAGTCTTCTCACGGTGATAGAGCGCGGCCGAAATGCCGCCGGCGATGAACATGCCGCCGATGGAATCGCCGAACGCCGGAATACCTTGTGAGAGCGGGCCCGGAAGTTCTTCCGGGGTCATCGAATAGGCAACGCCGCTGCGCGACCAGAAACAGGTGCCGTCGAAGCCGCCGACCAGACGTTCGGGGCCCTTGTTGCCGAGCGCCGAGCCGCGCGCGTAGATGATGTCCGGATTGACGGCGCGGATATGTTCAACGTCGAACTTGTTCTTCTGGCGCACCTGCGGAAGGTAGTTGGTCAGGAATACGTCGCACTGCTTGGCAAGTTCGTAGAGCACTTCCTGGCCCTCCGGCGTGGACAGGTCGATGCCGACGCTGCGCTTGCCGCGGTTGGGGTGCTCGAACAAGGTGTGGCGCTGCGGGTCGAGCGTGACGCCGCCCATGTTCAGGAAGCCGCGCTGCGTGTCGCCGCGCACCGGGTGCTCGATCTTGATCACGTCCGCGCCCCAGTCAGCGAGAATCGCACCGGCGGCGGGGGTGAAGGTGAACTGTGCTACTTCGAGGACCCGCACGCCCTCCATGACCTTTGTCGACATTTGCTGCCAGTCCCTAGATATGTTCTTGCGTCCCCTGATGCTCGTGAAAACGAGCTGCAGGAGCCGGTTCTGAAGTTCTCTCCGATTTGCGCGGAAACCCCTTGAGGATCAACCTCGGACCCCATCGTGCGGACGATCATGGGGAGGAGATTCGCGCCTCTTGCAAACAAATGATGCGCCGCAGCAGAGGTGGAAATGTCTGGAAAACCGTTAGTTTTTGCGTGTTGAGGAAACTGCTTTTGCGTTTGCAACAATTGCAATTGACTTTTGGGGAGGCAACTCCTAACCTAGGTTAGTAAGTTGCAGAAACGCACAAAACATTTTGGAGTTTGCACGATGAACAAGTTTGCCCCTCTCGCCGCCCTCGCCACTGTCGCGACCCTCGCTTTCGTCCCGACTGCGGTCTTCGCTGAAACGACCCAGGCCGTTCACGAAGTGACTGAAGAAGCCGCTGCCCCGGTTCAGCTGAACGCCGGCATGATGCTCTACGCTTCGAACGGCTACCGCATTGCCCCGATCTACCGCGTCAATGCGGACGGCAACCCGCAGGTCATTCTGAACGGCCGTCTGGTGACCGTTCCTGCTTCGACCGTGAGCGAAGTCGAGGGCAAGGTGACCACCTCGCTGTCGAAGAAGGAAGTCGCCAGCGCGAAGTAAGCTTTTACGAGCTCTCAAGACGGAAAGGGCGGTCCTTGCGGCCGCCCTTTCTGTTTGTGCTTTCAAAAAAATTGGTCCGCCGTTCCTTTCGGAAGGATCCGGCACTTATCCGAATGTTGGGCCTGACACCTGGTTACCCGCGGCTGACGTTTTCGTAGATGCGGTCCATGAAATTCAGCAGCTGTTCGATCTCCTGATCCGAAAACCCGCTGAACATGCGCTGTTCGCTCTCGGACGCGATGGCTCCCAGCTTGGCCAGCAGGGGTTCAGCCTTATCCGTCACGTAAACGGCTCGGGCGCGCCGGTCATCGCGGCGGTCGCGGCGTTCAAGCAGCCCGTCGGCGCATAGCCTGTCGATCAGACGCCCGGCCGAGGCTTCCGACATCTCCAGGAATTCTGCGATCGTACGCTGGGTGGAGCCGGGATGGCGCGAAACGATTGCGATCATCGCCCATTGAGAACGGGTGACGTTCAGTGCCGCGACCTTGCGGTCAAAGCTGTTGCGCTGGAGACGCGCGATGATCGTCATGCGCAGGCCAACCTGCCGCTTGGGACTTTCCTCACGGATGCCGAACAGGTCCTTTAGAGGTTCTGTCGGCTTATTTTCGGCGTCGATCGCCACGCGTCACTCCTTGCTGTCCGGCGGGGCCGGTGATCAGATGCGCTCGATGATGATCGCCGGGGCCATGCCGCCCGCGGCGCACATGGTAATGAGGCCATAGCGTCCGCCGGTGCGCTCGAGCTCGTCGAGTGCCGTACCGATCAGGATGGCGCCGGTGCCTGCGATAGGATGGCCGAGAGCGATCGAGCCGCCGTTGGGATTGACCTTGGTGCGGTCCAGATCAAGGTCACGGATGAACTTTTCAACCACGACGGCAAAGGCTTCGTTCACTTCCCAGGTGTCGATATCATCCTTGGTGAGACCGGCCTTTTCCAGAACCTTCTTGGCGGCGGGGACGGGGCCGTTGAGCATCAGCGTCGGGCAGTCGCCGGTTTCCGCCATCGCAACGATGCGCGCGCGCGGCTTGAGGCCATGCTTCTCGGCGTAGTCCTTCGAGGCGAGCAGGATCGCCGCGGCGCCGTCCACAACGCCCGAGGAAATGCCGACATGGTGGATCGGCTTGATATCGACGCCGGGATAGACCTGGTTGATCAGTTCCGCATAAGTCTTGCCGCCCGGCTGCGAGGGCATGTTCAGAAACATCTCGAAGGCGGGCTTCAACTGGGCCAGGCTTTCGGCGGTGGTGTCCGGGCGGGGATATTCCTCGTGGTCGAGGATGACGTTGCCTTCATCGTCCTTCACGACGATGGTCGACTTGGCGAAGCGGCCTTCGGCAAGCGCGATGGCGGCACGCCGCTGGCTTTCGACGCCGAGCTGCTCCAGCTCTGCGCGGGTAATGCCTTCCATGGCCGCAATGGCATCGGCGCATACACCCTGGTTCGACTGCGGGTGTTTGGCCTGAAGGCGCGGATTGCCGACGCCCATGCCACCGCCGAACCCAGCTTCGCGCATCTTCATGCCGTAAGCATTGGCGTAGGAGAGCATGTCCATGCCGCCCGAGACCATCAGGCCCGCCATGCCGGACATGATCATGGCCGCCGCGAAGTTGGTGGAGGTAATGCTGGAGCCGCAGAAGCGGTTGAGAGTGACGCCGCCCGCGCGCACATCGTAACCTGCATCGAGCGCGGCCATACGGCCGATGTCGCCGGCCTGCAGGCCAAGCGCCGCCGAAACCCCCCAGATCACATCGTCGACGTCGGCAGTGTCGAAACCGTTACGCTCTTTCAGGGCGGCCAGAACGGTGGCGGAAAGGTGTTCCGGATGCATCTGCGAGAGCGCGCCCTTGCCCATCTTGCCGATCCCGCGCGGGGTCCGGACGGTATCGATGATGTAGGCTTCGGTCACGGTCGGTCTCCTCGAAATCCCTTCGCGCATCAGCGCTGTTTGCGCCGGTCATGCTAGGCTGCATGAGGAAAAGCAATCGGTCCGGCCCGCCCTATCGCGGCGGCGATTGCTATCGTGGGTCAGTATATTGTGCCGGGGATAGGTTGCGCCAATCGATCGTCTTAGCGATGCGCGGCTTGACGTATTTCAGGCCCGGGACAAGATCGTGTGCAAATACGACAGACAGGGGGCGAAGGCAGGATGAGCGACAATACGGAGGTTCGCGATCCGGAAAGCGGCGGCGCCTTTGCGCCGCTGCGGGAGCCGGTGTTCCGCAACATCTGGTCGGCCAGCCTCTTCTCCAACTTTGGGCAGTTGTTTCTCGGTGTGGGGGCCGCGTGGGAAATGACGCGCCTGTCGAACTCGCCGAGCATGGTGGCTCTGGTGCAGACGGCAATGATGGTCCCGCTGATGCTGGTCACATTGCCTGCCGGGGCCATCGCCGACATGTTCGACCGCCGCCGCATCGCGATCAGCGGGCTGGGATTCAGTGCTGTCTGTGCCGGTGTACTCGCGACGATTTCGCACTTCGGGCTGATCACGCCGTGGATTCTGCTGTCGTTCTGCGTGCTGATCGGCGCAGGCGTGGCTCTCTATTCGCCGTCTTGGCAGGCCTCCATTCCGGAACAGGTTTCCCGTGCGCATCTGCCTGCGGCCGTGGCGCTCGGCACGATCAGCTACAACCTCGCCCGTAGCTTCGGGCCGGCGCTGGGCGGTCTGATCGTCGTCATCTATGGTGCCAAGACGGTATTCGGGATGACCTCGGTGCTCTATTTGCCGTTGCTGACCGCTTTCGTGTTCTGGCGGCGCGCGCATGTGCCTTCGCGCCTGCCGCCGGAGCGGCTGGACCGCGCGATGATTGGCGGTGCGCGCTACGCGCTCCATGCACCGGCGATCCGCACGGCTTTGGCGCGTGTACTCGCGTTCGGGCTTTCAACGGCAACCGCTTCTGCGCTGGCGCCGCTGATCGCCAAGGACCTGCTGCACGGCGATGCCGCGACTTTCGGCATCCTGCTGGGCGCGCAGGGCATGGGTGCGGTCGGCGGTGCGCTCTTCGTCAGCGCCATTCGCGCCCGCCTGTCGACCGAACTGGCCGTGCGTCTCTTTGCCGTGGGTTCCGGTATCGCTCTCGTGGCCATCGGGTTCAGCCATTCGCTGGCGGTGTCGTGCGCGGCGTTCCTGGTCGTGGGTGCCTGCAATATCCTGACCATCGCCATGTTGAACGTGACTGTCCAACTGTCCGCGCCACGCTGGGTTACGGCGCGCGCGCTGTCGCTGTTCTCGTCGGCGATCACGGCCGGAATCGGCATTGGCGCGTGGGGCTGGGGTGTGGTCGCCGCGCATAACGATGTCGCTTTCGCGGTCGTTGCGTCGGGTGTCGCCGTCTGCGCGACGGCCCTGCTCGGCTGGGTGCTGCCGATCGCCCGGGACCAGATGATGGACACCGATTCCATCGACATCGGTTACGAACCGGAAGTGGGGCTGGCGCTGACGATGCGCTCAGGCCCCGTCGTGGTCGAGGTGGAATACGATGTCGATCCCGAGCAGGCACGCGACTTCTATGGTGTCATGATGCGGATGCAGGGGATGCGCAGCCGGATTGGCGCTTTCGACTGGTCGATTGCGCGCGACATCGCCAATCCGGCATTGTGGACCGAGAGGTATCATTGCCCGACATGGGGTGATTACCTGCGGATGCGCGGCCGTTACACGCAGGCCGACTATGATGTGCAGACCGAGGCCGATTCCTACAATCGGTCAAAGGAAGGCCGCCGGGTTCACCGCCGTCTGGAGCGGCCGTTCGGCTCCGTCCGCTGGAAGGCAGAGTCGTACGATCCGCATCAGGAAACCGTGGGTTACATCGGTCCCTGAACGGCAGTTCTCAAGATGCTGCATCTGTTGCAGCAAAGCTGCACGGATGATTAAATTCGACAAGTGTCAAGCCGGGTACTGGAAAATTGCGCGGCATCGCTCTAGTCTGAAATGAATAACTAAGAGGGAGGGATACCGTGAAAGCACTGAGGACAACTGCGTCCATTTTCGGTCTCATGGGGGTGACGGCACTGTGCCCCAGCCAGGCGTTTGCCCAGCAGAGCGAACAGGCGGTTGCAAACAATGATGTGATCATCGTGACCGCACAGCGCCGCGCCGAAGCGCAGGTCGATGTGCCAATCTCGATCACCAGCATTTCCAGCGATGCGCTTTCTACGGCGAACGTCACGGAACTGGCTGACATTGCCAAGGTTACGCCTGCGCTGCGTTTCGATTCCAATGGTGGCGGGTTCGTGCAGCCCAGCATTCGCGGCATTGGCACGGCGGTGACGACATCGGGTGGCGGCGCCAATGTTGGTATCTACGTTGATGGCTTTTATTCGCCCAATCCGCTTGCTGCTGATTTCGACCTGCTCAGTGTCGACAGCATTCAGGTGCTCAAGGGGCCTCAGGGCACGCTTTTCGGCCGCAATACGACTGGCGGCGCGATCCTTGTAACCACGCGTGAACCGTCGACGGATGGGAACACGGTGGAAGGCAAGCTGTCGTTCGGCCGCTACAACGAGTTCAAGGCGCGTAGCCTGATGAACTTCGCGGTGTCCGACCGGGTGGCCTTCTCGGTCGAGGGACAGCTTCTTCGCGGCGACGGCTGGCAGCACGACATCAGCACCGGCAAGCGCGTCGGGGACTACGAGAACTGGGGCCTGCGGGTCGGCATGAAGGCTGATTTGACCGACAGCATCGACCTGCTGGTGCGCTGGTCGCATTCCCAGAATGACGATCCCCGCGGCAATCTGCAGAACACGCTGAATACCAGCGATTTTGGCCTGGCAGCGCCCTTTGGCGGAATCCCGGGAACCTACACCACCGACAAGAACAAGATCGCCAGCGGCTCGATCCCGGAATTCTTCCGGTCGAACAGCGATGTGGTTCAGGTCACGTTGCGGGCGGATCTTGGTTTTGCGGATCTTACCTCGCTTTCGCAGTATCGTAACGAGAAGGTGAACCAGTCGATCGAAATCGACTATTCCGGGCTGGACATCCTGCAACTCGGTCTGCCGAACAACAATGAGACGTGGAGCCAGGAATTCCTCCTGAACTCCAAGCCGGGCGGTCCACTGCAGTGGACGGCGGGTCTGTTCTATTTTGAGAACTCGGACCAGTACCTCACCTTCATCGACAACCTCGGATCGGATCCCAACAGCCGTATCCGTTTTGGCGGTTCGGGCACCGTGACGCGCAGCTATGCGGCCTTCCTCGATGCGACGTATGAAGTGATGCCGCAGCTCTTCGTCACCGCGGGTGTCCGCTATGCCCGCGATCAGGTCGATGACGCGTATTTTAACACCCGCTACCTGTCCAACACGCCGATCGTCCTGACCAACGGGGACATCTGCACGCCGGTGAACGGCCGGGTCTATATCGCGGACTGCGAACCCGGTGCGGTTGCCGCCGCGAAGAAGGACAAGATCACCCCGCGTATCGTGCTTCGCTACAAGCTTGATCAGGATACCAGCATCTATGCCTCCTATACCAAGGGCTACAAGGCAGCGATCATGGATGTGGGCGGAACCTGTCAGAATTCGCCCTATGAATGCAACCGCGTGAAGCCGGAATCGATCGACGCTTTTGAAGTCGGCGCCAAGTACAGTGTTAGCGGTCTCTCGCTGGAAGCCGCCGCGTTCTACTACGACTACAAGGATCTGCAGGTTTCGCTTTACGAGGCGGGAACGGCGGCCATCGTCAATGCGGCCAACTCGCGCATCTATGGTCTCGAAGGCCAGTTCACCTACAAGGTTACCCCGCATTTCCAGCTTAACGGCGGCGCCTCATGGGTTCATGCCCGCTACCGCAAGTTCGACAACGCGCCGGTCTATACCCGCTGTTCCGATCTAGATGCATATACTCAGACGAACATTTGCGCCCCGAACTACCTCACGTTCCTTGTCCTCGGCCAGGACATTCGTGACAGCCGGATGCAGCGTACTCCCGAGTTCACCGGATCGCTCGGCGCGCGCTATGGTATCGACATCGGAACCGGCGAACTCGCTTTGTCGGGTAACCTCTACTACACGTCGAGCTTCTACTTCGGGCCCTCGGGCACGCAGTTCAAGCAGGACGGGTACGAAACGCTCTCGCTGCGGGCGCAGTGGAACGGCGCCGATGACCGGTACTTCATCGCCCTGTGGGGGGATAATGTCACCAACAGCCGCTACGTGACGCTGGCCACCTATTCCAACTACGGCATGGGCGCCACGTGGAACTCGCCGGTCACTTATGGCGTGGAAGTCGGTTTCAAGTTCTGATCCCATGCGTCCCCATCCGGGGATTGTGTGAATGGCAGCCGTGCTGGCCTTATCAGCACGACGGAAACGCCGGGCCGGCTTCATCTGGCCCGGCGTTTGCTCTTTGGCGCGGCAGGAGTGATGACACATGCGAAAAGACAGAATTTACCGTGTGATCCAGTGGGCCACCGGCAACATCGGAAGCCGGGCGCTTCGCGCCATTATCGAACATCCGCGCATGGAACTGACCGGGCTGTGGGTGAACTCGCCGGAAAAAGCGGGCAAGGACGCTGGCGAACTGGCCGGGCTCGATGCCGGGACCGGGATCAAGGCCACCAACTCTCTTGAGGAGATTGTCGCGCTCGACGCCGATTGCGTGCTCTTCATGCCGCAGGGCACCGACTACGACGCGCTGTGCGCGCTGCTCGCCTCGGGCAAGAACGTCGTCACCACGCGCGGCGACTTCCACTATCCGCCGATGATGGATCCCGCGAAACGGGCACGGATCGAGGAGGCTTGTGCCCGGGGCGGCACGTCGATCTATTCGACCGGCTCCAGTCCGGGTTTCGTGACCGAGGCGCTGGCGATCCCTCTGCTCTCGCTCCAGCGTGAGCATGGCCTGCTGACGATCGACGAATACGCCGACGTTTCCAGCCGCGATTCCCCGGACATGCTGTTCCACATCATGGGCTTTGCGGCCCCGATGGCGCCGTTCGACCAGCGCCGTGCCGAGCATCTCAAGGGGGACTTCGGCAGCTCGCTGTCGCAAGTGGCGGACGCCATAGGGCTGCCTGCCGATGAGATTGAGGCTTTCGGCGAACTGTCCGCGACGAAGTCCGACCTTCAGATCGCGGCTGGCACGGTGCCTGCGGGCACGGTGGGCGCCATGCGCACCACCATCACCTGCAAGCACAAGGGTAAACCGGTTCTGCGCTTCCGGGCCAACTGGTACGTCACCACCGATATCGAGAACGAGGACTGGGACCTGCGCGAATCCGGCTGGCGGATCACCACCGAGGGCGATACCCCGGTGAAAATCGACATCACCTTTCCTGTCGCCGAGGAAGATTACGCCGCCTACACTCCCGGGCTGACGGCGCATCGGCCGATCAACGCGATCCCGGCGGTTTGCGCAGCAGCACCGGGCATCCGCACCACGGTGGAGCTGCCACAGATCATTCCGCTCTATTCCTGACGAGCCGTTGCCTGATCGCCGCCCAGCACGCGGTAGAGTGTGATCCGGTTGGTGGCCGCTTGCAGATGCACGGCCACTTCCGCCTTGCGTGCGGTGTAGAGGCTGCGCTGGGCATCGAGATTGTCCAGCGAACTGGCGATGCCCTGCTTGTAGGTCGCCTCTGTCAGTCGCGCGGTATCCTGCGCAGCGGCCGTGTAGGCGCTTGCGGCGCGGAGCCGCTCGGTTAGGGTGCCCTGATCTGCCAGCGCGTCTGCCACTTCGCTGAAAGCGGTCTGGATCGTCTTCTCGTATGTGGCCAGTGCAGCGTCGCGCTGGGCCTTGGCCACTTTTACATTGGCCGCCTTGCCGCCCGCATTGAAGATCGACCAGCTTGCCGTGCCGCTCGCCGTTGTGGTGAAAGACCCATGATCGAACAGGGACGAGAGCGCATCGCTGGCAAAGCCGAGGAGGCCGGTCAGCGAGATGCTGGGGAACAGTTCGGCTCGCGCCACGCCGATATCGGCATTGGCCGCACGCAGATCATATTCTGCGGAAACCACGTCCGGCCGACGAAGCAGGACCTCTGATCTGGTGCCGGCAGGCAGCACCGCCAGTCCCTTGTTGACCTCATCCATACCGCCGGGGAGCAGCGACGGGTCGAAATCTGCCCCTACCAGCAGGCGTATGGCGTTGACGTCCTGTGCCAGCGCGGTCGTCTGCGATGCGACATCGCCCCTGGCCGTTTCCAGCACCTGCTGTGACTGGCTCAGGTCGGTGCGCGGTGCGATGCCACCCTTGAGCCGCGCGGTGGTCAGCCGGACGCTATCCTCGGCATTGGCGACCGTGGATTGCGCGATCGCCAGCAGATCCTTGTCGGCGGCATAGGCGGCCCAGGCCTGTGCCAGATTGGCGACGAGGCTCAGGCGTACCGTGCGCGCCGAAGCTTCTGTCGAAAGGGCGGTATTGCGCTGCGCTTCGGTTGCGTTCCGGAGCTTGCCGAACAGGTCCAGTTCGAAACTCGATATGCCGCCCTGTGCTGAATAGGACCAGCCGTCTCCACTCGTGACGCCGCCCGTTTCGGAGCGGGTTGCCGTGCCGCTTACACTGAGGGCCGGAAACTGGTTGGCGCGCGTGACCGTCAGCTGGGCGCGGGCTGCCGCGACATTGGCCGCGGCTACGCGCAGGTCCCGGTTGTTGAGCAGGGCCTGCTCGATCAGGGTCTGGAGGCGGAGATCGGTGAAGATATCCCTGTACGAAACCAGCGGCAGCCCCGCCTCGCTCTGGGCAAGATAGGCATCGCCGGCTGGCCAGGAAGCGGGCACCGGCTGTCCCGGCGCGACGTATTTGGGTGCCAGCGAACAGGCGCCCAAAGCCAGGGCGGGTAGTATGCAGAGTGCCGGTTTCATCGACTTGATGATGATCCTCATGCCGCGTCTCCGGAAAGGTCGTGCTTGCGCATCCAGTTTCTGGTGGCGGCAAGCCCGTCGCGTACGCTGCGGCGCACGAGCACGAAGAACAGCGGGATGTAGAAGATCGCGAGCAGGGTTGCGGTCAGCATGCCGCCCACCACGGCGGTGCCGATCGCAATGCGGCTGTTGGCACCTGCGCCTGTGGCCGTGACCAGTGGCAGCACGCCGAAGATGAAGGCAAAGCTCGTCATCAGGATGGGGCGCAAGCGGATGCGCGCCGCCAGCAGCGCCGCCTCGATCACACGCATCCCCTGCTTTTCGGCCTGCTCGGCGAATTCGATCATGAGGATGGCGTTCTTGGCGGCGAGGCCCATGGTCGTAAGCAGGCCGATTTGCAGGTACACGTCGTTCTGCAACCCGCGCAGCGTGGTAAACGCAATGGCGCCCAGCAGACCAAGCGGAATGACCATGACGACGGCCACTGGGATCGACCAGCTCTCATAGAGTGCGGCGAGGCAAAGGAATACGACCAGGAGTGACAGCGCATAGAGCACCGGCGCCTGTCCCGAGGACAGCCGCTCCTGATAGGAGGAACCCGACCAGGCGACACTGGTGCCGGGGATTTCCGAAGCCAGTTTTTCCATCACATCCATCGCTGTACCCGAGCTGACTCCTGGTGCGGGTGTGCCAGAGAATTCATAAGCCTGAAGGCCGTTGAAGCGTGATGTCGAACTCGGTGCGGTTGACCAGCCAACGGTCGAGAAGGCGGAGAAGGGAGCCATCTGACCGGCAGTCCCGCGCACGAACCATTGAGACAGATCTTCCGGACGCGAGCGGAACGGGGCATCGCCCTGCACATAGACTTTCTTGACACGGCCCTTGTCGATAAAATCGTTCACGTACGTTCCACCCCAGGCTGTGGCGAGAGTGGAGTTCACATTGCTTGCAGTGAGGCCATATGCTGTCAGTGCCCGCGTATCGGTGCTGACCTTTAGGGTCGAAACGTCGGGCAGGTCGCTCAGGCGAACGCTGGCGAGTCGATTGTCTTGCATTGCCTCGCTCAGGAGCTTGTCACGGGCTTGCTCGAATTTCTCGCGACTCATTCCGGTGCGATTTTGCAGCTCCAGCGTAAAACCTGAAGATTGCCCGAGGCCGCGAATTGCACCGGGGACAAGTGTGAAAACCTGTGCGTCACGAAGGCCGCGGAAGGCGACGGACGCGCGTTGAACGATAGCATCCGCGCTATTTTCCTGACCCTTCCGCTCGTCCCAGTACTTGAGCTTGACGAAGCCTTGGCCGGTGTTCTGTCCCGTGGCGCCCATGCCGCCACCGGCAACAGTGAAGATGCCGCGCACATTGTTCTTTTCGTGCGTTAGAAAGTAGTTTTCCACCTCGCGCTGGATTTTCTCGGTTTTTTCGCGAGGTGTGCCGGCGGGCATGCGCCACTGGACCATAACGTTGCCCTGATCCTCGTTGGGCAGGAAGCCGGTGGGCAAACGTTCAAACAGCATCAGCGTGGCAACGCAGACAAGCGCGAAGACGCCCAGCCACCGCCACTTGTGTTCGACCACTCGCTCGGTTCGGCGCACATAGGCGTTGGTCACGCGTTCGAAGGAGCTGTTGAACGCGGTGTGGAACTTCTCCCAGCCGCGGGCCAGTTTCGGGGCGCGGTGTTCGATTTGGGGCGGTACGGTGTGACCGTCTGCCTGCTTGGGCTTGAGCAGCGTCGCCGTCAGGGCCGGGCTCAGAATCAGCGCGACGAGAACCGAAAGCACCATGGCCGAGACGATCGTCAGCGAAAACTGGCGGTAGATCACGCCGGTTGATCCGCCGAAGAAGGCCATGGGCAGGAACACCGCCGAAAGCACAAGCGCGATGGCGATCAGCGCGACCTGGATCTCCTCCATCGACTTGATGGTGGCCTCGCGCGCCGACATGCCGGGATTTTCTTCCATCAGCCGCTCGACATTCTCGACCACGACGATGGCGTCGTCGACCAGCAGGCCGATCGCCAGCACGAGGCCAAACAGTGTCATCGTGTTGATCGAGAAGCCGACCAGATAGAAGATCGCGAAAGTGCCGAGCAGCACGACCGGTACCGCGATCGCGGGGATAAGTGTGGCGCGCCAGCTCTGCAGGAACACGAACATTACGATCACAACGAGGATGATCGCTTCGAACAGCGCCTTCTCAACTTCAGAAACCGAAAGCTTGATGAATTCAGTGGAGTCGTTTCCGTAGGTGTATTCCAACCCGTCGGGCATGTTGGCGGAGAGCTGCTCCATCTTGGCCTTCACGGCCTCCGCTGTTGCCAGCGCGTCGGCACCGGGGGACAACGAGATCGAGATGCCTGCACCGGGATGGGCGCTGAACCGGCTGGAAGCCGTGTAGCTTTCGGCCCCGATTTCGACGCGTGCGACATCGCCTACGGTGACGGTAGAGCCATCGCTGTTGGTCTTGAGCACGATATCGCGGAACTGCTCGACCGTCTGTAGCCGCGAGCCGGCCGTGACGATGGCATCGATGGCCTGACCGGCCGGTGCAGGAAGGCCGCCGAGTTCACCTGCAGCCACTTCGGTGTTCTGCGCCTGGATCGCAGAGATCACATCGCTGGGCATCAGCGAGACGGCTGCCAGCTTGTTGGGATTGAGCCAGATGCGCATGGCGTGCGGCGAGCCAAAGACGTTGACTTCGCCGACACCTTCGATCCGTGAAAGGGGATCCTGGATGTTGGACGACAGGTAGTCCGATACATCCTGATTGGAGCGTGTGTCGGTCGTATCATAGACCGCGACCAGGAGAAGCTGGTCGGGGTTCGACTTGGTGACCCGCACGCCCTGATTCTGCACCGATTGCGGCAGCCGGGAAAGAGCGGTCTGGACCTTGTTCTGCACCTGGACCTGCGCAATGTCCGGGTCGGTGCCCTTGGCGAAGACCGCGCTGATCGTGGCCTGCCCGCGGTTGGAGGATTGCGAACTGAAGTAGAGCAGCCCGTCGATGCCGGTAAGCTGCTGCTCGATGATCTGGGTGACGCTGTTTTCGATCGTTTCCGCCGAGGCGCCGGGATAGGTCGCACGGATGTTGACCTGGGTCGGAGCGATGTCCGGATACTGTTCATTCGGCAGGAATTTCAGTGCACCGATGCCCGCCAGCATCACGACGATTGCGAGAACCCATGCGAAGATGGGCCGGTCGATGAAAATACGCGACATACTGGGCTCAATGACCCTTGTTCGTGGAAGTGTCGCCGCCTGCCTTCGCCGGCACCACAGGTTGCGGGCTGGAAGCTTCGACCGGTTTGATCGTGACGCCTTGCTTGAGTCCGTTCAGCCCCTGCACGATGACCTTGTCGCCCTTTTGCAGGCCAGAGGTGACCACCGAGTCCGAACCGTAAGTACGGTCGGCTGTTACGGTGCGGCGCGCGGCCTTGTTGCCGGCGCCGACTACCATGACGTAGGCGCTGCCGTCGAAATCGCGCTGGACTGCGTTCTGCGGGATCAGAATGGCGTTCGGGTCAGTGGCCTGATCGAACATGGCCGTGACGAACATTCCGGGCAGCAGCATCCCGTCCGGATTGGGAAAGCGAGCGCGCAGGGTGACGGTTCCGGTACTTTCATCGACTGTCACTTCGGAAAACTGGACCGTTCCGGAAGCGGCATATTCCGTCCCGTCATCCAGTTTCAGCCGGACCTGCGTGTTGCCGGGCTTGACGCCGCCTGCGGCAAGCTTGCGGCGCAGGGCCGTCAGTTCAGCAGCGGATTGCTGCATGTCGACATAGATGGGGTCAGTCCGCTGGATCACCGCCAGAGGATCGGTCTGGCTGGCGCTCGCAAGGGCGCCGACAGTGAACAGTGAACGGCCGATACGGCCGCTGATCGGCGCGGGCACAGTCGTGAATCGCAGGTTGACCTTGGCCGTGTCGAGCGCTGCCGCCATTTGCGCCACCGAGGCCTTGGCGACGCGGGCACTGGCCAGGGCATCGGTATAATCCTGCTTGGCGACAGCTTCCATGTCGGCCAGCGGCTTGTAGCGATCGGCCTTCGCTCCTGCAGCATCGGCTGAGGCCCTCGCGCTGGCGAGGTTGGCCTGGGCCTGATTGACGGCTGCCTGGTAGAGGCTGGGATCGATCTGGAACAGCGGCTGTCCGGCGCGGACGTAGCCTCCTTCCGTGAAGTATCGCTTGCGGATGACGCCGGCAACCTGGGGGCGGACTTCCGATGTTTCGAACGCCACGGTGCGGCCGCTTAGCGAAACGCCTACGGGGACTTCGGAAACAGCCGCGACGACGAAGCCGACCTGTGCGGCCGGGCGCTTCTGCTCGTCATTCTTTCCGTTGGAACAGGCGGCGAGACCGGACGCAAGCAGCAGGCCGAGAGTAAGACGGAACGAAATGTTGGGCGATCGGGGGGCGGAGGGGGAGGTTGAAATGGATTTCAATTTCTATGCTTTCTGACCACTGAGGGCGCTATCGAGGCATTCCGGGCCGTCTGCAAGCACCCATACGCGCTTGCGACACTTTACGACGAACTATGACGTTGTCCTGTCACGTGTCGGGGCAAAGTCGTCGGGCCGGGACATTTCGTGCCGGCTGGTCAGGATGTACGGGCACAGCACATGGGGAAACGGTCCCGGAGGGCAGGGGCCTTTGTACGGCATTCATGGTCTCAGCTCTTGCAGTACAAGTTCTTCAACTGACAGGTTAAGTCTTGGTCGGCATTTAAAAATTTTCGACGGATCGTCTGTACGGCCATGATTTGTGCGACTACTGTCCTGCTCGAAAAACAGGTGGCAGGCACGAGCCTGAAATGAAGAGGGGAGTACCATGGCGGTTTCAGACCATGTTGATTTCAATGGCTTTATGGAAGGCGTGAAGCGGCGCAATCCCTATCAGCCGGAATTCGTTCAGGCCGTGCAGGAAGTCGCGGAGGATATTTTCGACTTCATTGGCGACAAGGAGGAGTACCACGAACAGCAGATCCTGCGCCGCATTGCAGAGCCGGATCGCGTCGTCAGCTTCCGGGTCTGCTGGGAAGACGACAAAGGCAACATCCGCGTGCAGCGGGGCTGGCGCGTGCAGAACAACAACGCAATCGGACCGTACAAGGGCGGCATTCGTTTCCATCCGTCGGTGACCGAAAGCGTGCTCAAGTTCCTCGCCTTCGAGCAAACCTTCAAGAACGCGCTGACCGGTCTGCCCATGGGTGGAGGCAAGGGCGGATCGAACTTCAATCCCAAGGGCAAGAGCGTGCGCGAGATCATGCGCTTCTGCCAGTCGTTCATGACTGAACTCTATCGGCACATCGGCGCCGACGTCGATGTGCCGGCGGGTGACATCGGCGTGGGCGGGCGCGAGATCGGCTTCATGTTCGGCCAGTACAAGCGCATAACCAACCACTTCACCGGCGTTCTGACCGGCAAGGGCCTCGAATATGGCGGTTCGCTGATCCGGCCCGAGGCGACGGGCTATGGCGCGGTCTACTTCATGGCCAACATGCTGTCGGCCAAGGGGATGGACCTTGAGGGCAAGACAGCGGTGATTTCAGGATCGGGCAATGTCGCGACCCATGCCGCGGAAAAGATCGTGCATCTGGGGGGCAAGCCGGTGACGCTGTCGGATTCAGGCGGTTTCATCCACGACCCTGATGGGCTGACGCTCGAGAAGATCAACTGGGTCAAGCATCACAAGACCCATCGCCGCGGCCGTATTTCGGAATATGTCGACGAGTTCCCCGGGGCGACGTTCCATGAGGGCAAGACGCCCTGGCATGTTCCCTGTGACGTCGCGTTGCCTTGCGCCACCCAGAACGAGCTTCTGGGAGATGATGCGCGGGCGTTGATCGCCAATGGCTGCATCGCCGTGTCCGAAGGCGCCAATATGCCCTCTGATCTTGAGGCCGTGCACGCGTTCAAGGCAGCAAAAATCATGTTCGCGCCGGGCAAGGCGGCCAATGCGGGTGGCGTTGCCGTTTCCGGTCTCGAGATGAGCCAGAATTCCGCGCGGCGTTCGTGGACCGAGACCGAGCTGCAGGACATGCTGAAGGATATCATGAAAGGCATCCACGAGCGTTGCCTGACATACGGTGACCGGGGCGGCGGTTATGTCGACTACGTGAAAGGCGCCAATATCGCCGGTTTCAAGAAAGTTGCCGATGCCATGCTGGCCTTCGGCGTGGTATGAGGGGGCATGGCAGACGTTGATATACCGGCGGCCAGTGGGCCGTCGGCGCAGCGCAAGACATATCCCACGCAGGCCGTGCAGCTGGTGCGCACGGCCATCCAGTCGCATCTGGTGCTCAGCCAGATGGCGGACCAGAAGGCCAGCATCCTTATGGGGGCGACTTTCATCGTCTTCTCCATCACCGTGGGGCAGTCGAGCCAGGGTCATCTGCCGCTGCCGCTGCTCGTCCTGTCCTGCTTTGCGTTCCTCTCGGCGGTCTGTGCGGTCATGGTGGTGATGCCGGCCACCCGCCAGCCGCCGCTGGATCTGGACACGTCCAACATTCTGTTCTTCGGTGTGTTCACGCAGATGACGGAGCACGAATTTACCGAACTCGTGGTTGAACGCCTTGCCACCGACGAGGGGATGTTCCGCACGATGCTGCGCGATGTCTATCAGAACGGGCAGGTGCTGCAGAAGAAGAAGTACCGGTACCTCGGCTACGCCTACCGGATTTTCCTTTTCGGTCTTACCGCAACACTGGCTGTCTATCTGCTGTTTGGCAGCGTAAGCGTGGCTCCGCCGATCTGAGCCGGCATTACCGGATGCCGAGCACGCCTGCCTGCTGGCGCAGGTAATCGGCTTTGGCGGGATTGGCGGCGATTGCGTCCGACAGGGCCCTGGCGGCCTTGTCCGGCTCGTTCAGAGTGGTACGGCTGCGCATCAGCATGATCCAGCCGTCGACATTCGACGGATCATCCTTCAGCCGGTTTTCCAGCCGCTCGACCATTCCCTGAACCATCGCCTGCTGGTCGTCCGGGCGCATGGCCGAGGCGCGTGCGAGATCCTGTTGCGTCGGCCCGGGAATGGCCTGTGCCGCTTTGGGCATTGAGGCCGCCTGTGACGACGGGGCAGGGGCCTGCGTTTGTGCGGTGGCGATCCGGTCCGCCACGTCGATCTTGTTGATCTTGCCCACCTGGTCGATCGTGCGGACGAGATCGTTATGCCAGGGGGCGTCGGATGGCGTGTCGGCCAGCAGGGCCAGCCACTGCGTCAGCGCCGCTTCATGGTCGCCGGTCAGATCCTTCCTGACAGCATCGAAATAGCGCGCGCGGGAGTCCTTGGGGTCCAGTTCCAGTGCTTTGGTGAACGCGGCGGCTGCATCGGCGGGCATTGGGTCATGGTCGCTCGCCATCACGCGCGCTTCGCCCAGCGCCGACCACAGTGCGGCATCGTCGGGCTTGAGTGTGGCGGCGCGATCATAGGCGCGCACAGCGTCCGCGAAACGCTGCTCGCTGTAATACGCAACGCCGAGGTTCCGCCATGCCTCGCTGTCATCCGGATGATCGGTCGTATTTTTTTCCAGATCGGCGAGAGTTTGCGGCGCACTCTGGGCTGCAGTGGCGGAAGACATCGCAGTCCCGCCGGGTTTGGTGGTGAATCGATAGGTAACGATGCCCGCAACAATCAATGCGGCCAGTATCAGGGCGATGCGATCGAAACGAATTCTGTTCTTGCTCTGTTGTGTCATCGCCGATTTCCGTCCATTACTGCTTTATCGACCGCCGGAATTTGCCGGGCAGGGTGTTCGCGCCAGATGCGGGCTTTTGCAGGGGAATGCAATCGCCGGTGATGGCTGCAAGCGGCGGCGAGGGGGAAGTGGTGGAAGTCAGAGTACGCATTGCCATCGTCGGGTCGGGTCCCGCTGGCCTGAGTGCCGCGGGCCGTGCCGCGCAACTTGGCATCAGCCACGTGTTGCTGGAAAAGACCGACCACCTCTCGGACACGATCTACAAGTACCAGAAGGGCAAGCACGTCATGGCGACGCCCAGCTCTCTGGTGCTGCGCTCCGATCTCGATTTCGAGGCGGGCAAGCGCGAAGCCATCCTTGATATCTGGGACGAACAGACTGCCAGCCTGAAGATCGATGTCCGCTACAATGCCGATGTCGTGAAGATCGAGGGCGAGAAGGGCGCTTTCGTGTTGTCGCTGAAGGGTGGGGATACGATCCGGGCCGAAGCTGTGATTCTGGCCATCGGCACGCAGGGCAACCCGAATCTGCTGCGTTGCGGTGGCGCCGAGCTGCCCCATGTGCAGTACCAGCTCGACGATCCCACTGAATACGTCGACGAGCACATCACCGTGGTCGGCACGGGTGACGCGGGCATCGAGAACGCGCTTGGCCTTGCGGCGGACCCGGCGCAGGGCAACGTGGTGACGATCCTCAACAGAGGCACCGAATTCGCGCGCGCCAAGGCGGCCAACGTCAAGCTGTTGCAGGAGGCGGAAGCCGCCGGACGGGTCATCGTCCGCTACGAGACCACGCCTGCCGAAGTGCGGGCAGGTGAATTCGTGCTCGATACCCGCGACGGACAGGAGACGATCAGGTGCGACCGCATCATTGCCCGCACCGGTTCTGCACCGCCGCGCAAGTTCGTCGAGGCTTGCGGGGTCGAATTCACCAGCCCCGAGCGTGAGGCCTTTCCGGTGTTGTCGCCGGTGTTCGAGACGACGCGCCCCGGCATTCACGTGATTGGCGCGCTGGCCGGCTACCCGCTCATCAAGCACTGCATGAACCAGGGCTATGACGTCGTCGAGTTCCTGAACGGCAATGCGACGCTCAAGCCGGCCGATGAGCCGATCCTGGCCGAAAAGTTCGCGCCGTTGCCGGGCAATCGCAGCGTGTCCGAATGGCTCGATCTGTTCGGATCGAAGATCGACATTTTCCGTGACATCTCGGCGCTGCAGCTGCGCGAACTCATGCTCGATTCCGATGTCCAGGCCTTCACCAAGGGGCAGGCGGTGTTCGAGCGCAACGAGCCCGGTTCCTCGCTGTTTGCCATCGGGCAGGGATCGGTGCTGGTCGAAGTCGTCAAGGACAATCCCAGCATCACCGTGCCGATCCAGGAAGGCTCGATTTTCGGCGAGGTCGGCCTGATCTCGGGCCGCCGCCGCGGCGCGACCATCCGTGCAGCGGAAGATCTGATCGTCGTCGAACTCTCGCGCGCCGCCGCGCTCAAGCTGATGGCGACGGCACCCGCCGCAGCCAAGGCCGTCAACCGCATTTCGATCGAGCGGCAGCTGCTGCAGATCTTCGGTTCCGGGCTTTCGAGCGCTGACGTCGCGGAACTGGTGGAAGGAGCCGAGGTCGAGGAAGCGCGCGCCGGGCAGATCGTGCTCAAGGAAGGCGACGAAGGCAACGACATCTTCATCATCCGGCGCGGCTCGATGATCGTCGAGCGCGAAATTGCCGGAAAGCCAGTGTTCCTGAGCTACCTTCCGGCGGGATCCTATGTCGGCGAAATGGCGGTGATCGATGGTTCGCGGCGTTCGGCCACGGTGCGCGCGGCGATCCGTTCCGAAGTGATCCGCCTGCCTGGGGAGGCTTTCGTGCGGCTGCTTCGGAAGAAGCCCGCCCTGCTCGAAAAGGCGCGCACCGAGATGGAGCGCCGCAAGGAGATCAACAGCTTCATCGAAGGGCGCAAGGAGAACTTCTCCAGCGTCGTCGACATGTACTCGCAGACCGCGCAGTTCCTGATCGAGAACGGCATCGGCGAAGCGACTGACGTGCTGCTGATCGACGAGACGCTCTGCGTTGGTTGCGACAATTGCGAAAAGGCCTGCGCCGACAGCCACGATGGCCTATCGCGGCTCGATCGCGAGGCGGGGACCACATACGCACATCTTCACGTGCCGACCTCATGCCGCCACTGCGAGCACCCGCATTGCATGGCTGATTGCCCGCCCAATGCGATCCGTCGCGGCATCGACGGCGAAGTCTTCATCGACGATACCTGCATCGGTTGCGGCAATTGCCAGCGTAACTGTCCCTATGGCGTGATCCGCATGGATGCCGTCCCGCCACAGAAACCCTCGTTGCTGTCGTGGATGTTCCTCGGCAAGGGTCCGGGGCCGGGCGAGCCTTCCAAATACTGGCGCAAGAAGAACGCCGAAGGGACCGAGCAGCCCAAGAAGGCGATCAAGTGCGACATGTGCTCGGGGATTGATGGCGGCCCCTCATGCGTGCGCGCCTGCCCGACCGGAGCGGCGATCCGCGTATCGCCGGAAGCCTTCCTCTCGGTAGCCAAGCTGGCGGAGGAAGACTGATGGCAAGTGCTTCGGATAGCGGACGCGGCGCGAACCGCGAATACCGGTCGAGCCACGAAGGCTTCCTGCGGCATCGCGGGTTTTACTGGATGAAGATAGCGACGGCCCTGTGCGTTGTTGCGATCGCCGCCTACTTCCTCACCGATCCCAAGCCGCGTCCGAGCGGCAGCACATGGGTCGGCTATACGCTCGGCACGATCGGGGCGCTGCTGATCGTCTGGCTCTCGCTGTTGGGCATTCGCAAGCGGGCGATTACCGAAGGGCGCTGGTCGCTCAAGGCCTGGACATCGGCGCACGTCTATCTCGGCCTTTCGCTGATCGTGGTGGCGACCCTGCACACCGGTTTCCAGTTCGGCTGGAACGTGCACACGCTGGCCTATGCGCTGATGATGCTGGTGATCTTCTCCGGCATGTTCGGCATCTGGGCCTATGCCACGCTGCCTTCCGCGCTCAGCAACAACCGAGAGCAGATGACGCAGGGCCAGATGATCGACGCGATCCGCGCGCTCGATCGTCAGCTCAACGATGCCGCACAGCCGCTTGCCCGCGCGCAGTCGGACCTCGTGATCGCCGCGCTGGAGGAAGATCCCTTCGGGGCAGGGCTGCTTCGGCGCCTTTCCGGCCACTATCCCGACTGCGCGACACAGGCGGCGATCCTCGGCCTTGCAGGCGAACACGATGCCGCCAGCGAGCGCGTCGAAAAGTTGCTGGTGCGCCGTAAGGCGCAGCTCGAGCGATTGCGCCGCCAGATGCGCCTGAAATCCATGCTCGAAGTGTGGCTCTATGTGCACGTGCCCGCGACGATGGCGCTGCTGGCTGCGCTCACCGCCCATATCATTTCCGTCTTCTACTACTGGTAGGCCCCATGACATTCCGGATCCGCCAGATTGAGATAACCGCGACCGGGCGCGAGATCGTCCGTGATCGCGACATTGCCGCCGATACGATTGCCATCGGCCGCTCCACCGAAAACGACGTGCACCTGCCGGATCTGGCAGTGGAGGCCCGCCATGCGACGATGAGCCTGCACAGCGGCGGCCGCATCGAGGTGGCGGCGGCCGGATCGCTGGGGTTCGTGCGCGACGGTGTCGATACCCGTTCCGCCGTGATCGACAGCCGGGGCGGGGCCGAGCTGGGCTTCGGGACGTATCGTATTACCGTTTCGCAGGACGATGACGGCGCGGTGCTGCTGACCATCCGGCAGACCGACAGCGCCGCTACGCGTTCGGGCGACCTTGAGGAAAAGCGCCGCTTCTCGCTGCAGGGCGTCGTGCCCGGCAAGCGTATGGTTTCGTGGGTTTTCGGCATCGTGATCCTGCTGGCTTTCCTGGCCGTGCCGATCATCAGCCACGCGACGCGCGATCCGGATTCGAAGAAGGGCGTGATCTGGGATTCCAGCTGGAATCCCGGTCAACTCAGTCTGGCGCACCATTCGCTGACCGACCGCTGCGAGTCCTGTCACGTCAAGGCCTTCGTGTCCGTGCGAGACGAGACCTGCCGGACCTGCCACAAGGATGTCCACGATCACGCAGATGCCAAGCGGCTCGCGCTGGCGCGCGGCAACATGCCGCTGGGGGACCGGCTGCTGTGGTCGGTCGCGCATGCCTTCGGCAAGAAGGGGCCGGGCGCCTGCCAGGATTGCCATGTCGAGCATCAGGGGCCGACGCGCCTCGATGCGCCGAGCCAGAAGTTCTGCTCGGACTGCCATGTTCGCCTGAAGAGCAACTTGCCCGATACAAGGCTGGGCAATGCCGGCGATTTCGCCAAGCTGCACCCGCAGTTCACGCCTCTGGTGGTGACCGATGCCATGTCGCGCAAGCGCACGCCGATCTCACTCGATGATGCACCGCGTCAGGATGACGGCCTGGCCTTCTCGCACAAGCTGCATCTCGATCCGCTAGGGGGCGTGGCGCGTATGGCGGCCAATATCGGTGCCGAGCGCGGCTACCGTCCGGGCGGGTTGCAGTGCCAGAATTGTCACCACAAGACCGAGGACGGCATCCGTTTCAAGCCGGTACAGATGGAACGCGATTGCGAGGCCTGCCACAGCCTGGCCTATGACAAGGTTGGCGGCATCTTCCGCAAGCTGCATCATGGCGATGTGAACCAGCTGATCGCGGACCTTTCCGCGCGCGATTATCGCCCCAGCCTGCCCGCAGGCACCAATCGCAAGCGGCCCGGGGAGTATGCGCCCGGCGGGCTCTACAGCTTCAACTATTCTGCACCTTCCTGGCACGGACTGCAGCTTCGCGGTGCATTGTCGAAGGACGGGATCTGCGGTGAGTGCCATCGCCCAACGACGATCAAGGGCAAGCTCGGCGTCGTCCCGGTGACACAGCCGATGCGTTATATGGAACATGGCTGGTTCGATCACGCCGCGCACAAGCAGGAAAAGTGCGAAAGCTGCCACGCGGCCAAGACGTCCAAGTCATCGTCTGATCTGCTGCTGCCGGGGATCAAGGATTGCCGCACCTGCCACGTCGGGGAATCCTCGACCGCAAAAGACAAGGTGGCGTCGAGCTGCGCGATGTGCCATGGGTACCACACTACGGCTATAGGCTCAGAGAAGCGTAAGCCATTGGCAACCAAGATCGCGCTACAGCCGGACTGAGGTTCGGCACGGAAGGGGGCTTCGATCTTGGGAAAAGCATCATTGCTGATCGCACAGATCACCGACATTCATATCGGTTTCGACCGGGGTAACCCGGACGAATACAACATGCAGCGCCTCAAAGTGGTGCTGAATCGCATCGTGGACGGGCCGAACCGGCCTGATCTTCTGCTCATGACCGGAGATCTTACCGAGTTCGGTGATGCGGAAAGCTATGCCCGTCTGGCGGAAGCGGTGTCCGTCTGTCCGTTTCCGGTGCTGCCGATGACAGGGAACCACGATGATCGCGCGGCACTGCTGGCGGCCTTTCCGGACACTTCCAGTCATGATGGTTTCATCCAGTATGCACTGGAGCTGGGCGCTCTTAGGCTCGTCGTGCTCGATACGCTCGATCCCGGCCATCATGGCGGTGCGTTTTGCGAAACGCGAGCGGCCTGGCTTTCGGCCGAACTAGCCGCCCATCCGGACGTGCCGACCGTGATCGCGCTCCACCATCCCCCGTTCGAAAGTGGCCTCTCCTGGCTGGATAGCGGCGCCGGGGAACCCTGGATCGCGCGACTGGCACAGGCCGTTGCCGGACACCGGCAGGTTCGGGCCATTATTGGCGGCCACCTCCACCGCACCATCCAGACCATGTGGGAGGGACTGCCCATGGTGGTTTGCGCCTCGACTGCACCGCTGGTGTCGCTGGACCTGAATCCCGTCGATCCCGAACAGCCCGACGGCCGCGAGATGATCAGCAATGAATTGCCGGCTTATGCCCTGCACCGGTGGGATGGCGACAGGTTTGTCAGCCATGTCGAGAGTGTGGGAGGGCATCAGATCCTTGTGCGCTATGACGAGAGGATGCAGGAAACCGTGCGCTTGATCGTCGGTGAGCGGTCCGGCCACTGAGCCGGTAAAACTGGTTCCAATAAAACAGAACGCCGCTCCGGCAATTCGGGGCGGCGTTCTGTTTTTGCCTGAAGCAGGTATGGCGTTGCGGTTATTTCGCAGCAGGCCACCAGACACTCATATCGACCTCGTCGCGTACCTTGAACGGCACGCCGCGGCGGTTGAGGAACAGGCGCTCCATTTCCGGCCGGGTGAAAGGACGCGAGCCGAGGCGGCCGAAGATGGCGATCTGGCCGCCGGTCTCGTCCACCGCGCGGTCGCGGTCGAGGCCCTTGGAGAGTGCGCGTGCGGGCGAGGGCGTCTTGGTCCAGGCGATCAGCTGCGGTTCGGGCGCCGGCGAGAAGCCGTAGAAGTTCGGCTGGCTCGAGGGCGAGGTAAGCTGGATCACCTTGAGGCCATTCCGGCCGTCGGCGACATAGGCGAACAGCGAGGCATTGGTGGTGCCCACGATCACGTCCTGCGCATCGTTGAGCTGCCCGCCGAACGTGACCTTCTGGTAGACCTTCGGCGCCATTGGCTTGGTCACGTCGACAATCACGAGCCCCTCGCTGCCGCCCGCGACATAGGCATAAGTGCGCGCGACGTAGATCCGGTGGGCATCGGTGAGTGGCACTGTGGCTGACGGGATCGCCTGTGGGTTCCGCAGGTTCGTGACGTCGAACAGTTTGAGACCGTCGCGGTCGGTCACCCACAGGTAGCGGAACTGGATCGCGCTGGCCCGCGCATCCTCCAGCTTACGCACGGCAGACAGCTTGGGGTGCAGAGGGTCATGCAGGTCGACCACGACAAGGCCCGCCTTGGCGGTGATATAGGCCACTTCGCCAGCCAGCGTGATGTGCTTCGCACCATCCAGCACATGGTCGGGGTTCCACGTTACCGCGCGCTTGAGGTCGTTGTTGCGGAACTCGCCGTCAGCGAAAGTCTCGACGTTAACGAGGATCAGGCCTTCCACGCTGTCGGTGATGGCAGCGTAGCTGTAGATCGGCTCGAACGGCTGCTCCTGGTTGGCATCGCGCAGGGTCATCGGCTTGCCGTCATCCTTGAGGATGGGCTGACCCTTTTCATCCTTGATGATGGTTGCTTCCATCGCGCGGTTGCGGTTGGGCGCGATGGGCTGATCGGTGGGAATGGCCATGCAGGTGGCGTTCTTCGTCTTCACGTGGTTCTTCTGCCCGAGCGGCGAGAACGGCGCGGAGACGACCGCGTCGGAGAACGCCTTGTTGGCGATCGAAGCGACGTCGTAGACCTTGAAGCCACCGGTCCCTTCGGCAACGAACATGTATTCGCCGCGAAGCTGCAGGCAGCCGACCTGATCGCGCGTCCCCTGCACGACGTTGCGGAACTGCTCCATTGCGTGGGATTCGCCCGACAGCTTCTTGTCGAATGTCTTACCGCGCACCCAGTTCTTGAGCTCGCGGTTGTTCTGTTCGACGTGGAGCTTGTAGTAATCGGGGTAGGCGTATTTCTGGAGGTACGAGCCGATCACTGCCTGCGGTTCGTCCCACTCGGTGACGCGCACGGCCTCGAAACCACCGTCGAGACCGACCCAGGAATTGAGCCCGACGAAGTTCACGAAATTGGTGCCGAGCAGCAGCGTCTGCGCCATGATCGCGTTGTTGTCCTCGTTCGCTGAGAGGTGGCAGTCGCTGCAGGTCTTGGTCTCGGTGAGGCGGACAGTGTGCGGGAAGTGGGGTGCGAAGGCCTGGCTGGAGAACCCGGCCGCGCTGATCGGCGGCTGTTGGACGTAGATGCGTTCGCGGTTGACGTTGGTCGACGACAACACCAGCGCCGAGCTCGACCTGATCGGGGCGACTTCGGCGCCCTTGGTGGTCATGTGCTTGCCCAGCTGGAACATCTGGTCGCGCGCCACTTGCGGGTTGTAGGTCGCGAAGTTTCGCGTCTCGTCACCCTCGTAGTGGTGCATGTTGGTCTTCCAGTTCGCCTCGATCGGCAGGTGACAGCCGCCGCAGCTCGTGGTCCACGAGAGGTGGCAGGTGAAGCACGCGATCTCGCCGTCCTTGTGCGCACGGTCGCCCATCGGCACGCCGGGGCCGAAGCGGAACGATCCGTCATCCGCGCCGGACTGGCTCATCAGCTTGGCGCGCGCGGACTTGGCGTTGAAGGTGGGCGAGGCGGGGTCCATCGCGTCCTTCACCAGATTGACGTCCCACGACAGCTTGGGGTCGACCAGCGAGCGCTGGATCAGGTGGCGGCGGCCCGAGGCATCGGTGGTCCATTCGAAGCGGCGCTGGCCATCCGGGTTGCGCAACAGCGAAAGGTCGTTGCCCTTGGGCGGCGCGGCGGGGCCGGACGTCAGCAGATTGGGATAGGCATCGGCGGTTCCGTGGCAGTCCTTGCAGCCGATCTCGACCGCGTTGGCAACTTCGCCGTAGATCAGGCCATTGCCATGCGCGTCCTGCGCGAAGTGGCAATCGGCGCACTGCATGCCCTTCTCGGCGTGGATGTCCATCATGTGGACGGCCTTGCCGGGGTTCACGCCGGGCTGGACGAACTTGCCTTCGCCGGCCTTGCGCCACTTCTCCGGGTCGTCGGGCGAGACGATATGCGCCTTGTCCGTGCCCCAGGTGGCCTGATTGCCGCCGGCATCGAGCAGGTTGCCCGAGCGGTCGCGCTTGAAGATCGCGCGGAAGTTCCAGCCGTGGCTGTGATAGTCGGCGAACTGCGTGTCCTTGAGCTTCGGGTTCAGGTCGTAGACGTTGCGCAGGAAGTCCAGATCCGCCCACTTGCCTTTGGGGGAAGCGCCCTCCGGGTTGCGTTCGAGGACCTTGTGAACCTCCGCAGCATCGGGATACTTCTGCTTTTCCGGCCACATCGACGGCGCGTCGGACTCGTAGTCCCACATGGTGTAGCCGAGATAGGAATTCAGGAAGATGTTGGGCTGGTGCATGTGGCAGTTCATGCACTGCGCCGTCGGAATGGCGCGGGTGAAGATGTGCTGCAGCGGGTGGCCGTGCTCGCGCTCGTCGCCCTTGGCGGCTTCACCCTCGTGCCCGTCCCCTTCATGCCCATCCTTCAGCGCGCCGTGGGAGCCCTTTTCGGTAAGCGCGGCGATGGTCGGGTCGCGCGTGATCGTCTGCCCGTCGCGGCCGAACTTCGCATAGACGAGGCTGTGGCGCGGTTCGCGGTCGTTGGCGTAGATCACATGGCAGCCGGTGCAGCCCGAACTGCGGTAGTCGCCCGGCTGGTCATTGGTGCCCATGAACCACATGAACGGGTCATTGAGGCGGGTCTTGTGGATGTTGAGCACTGCGATCGCGACGCGAAGGCCGGTGCCGGGGCCGCGGTTCGACTGCTTGAGGTCCGGACGGCCCGGCTCGTCGAGCCGCTGGATCGATCCGGTGGAGTTGGGCAGGCCGACTTCTGCGAAGCCGGAGTTGATCGTGCGTCCGCCGCGCTCGAACACGCGGAACACGTCCGACGGCGGGACGACGTTCCAGCGCGGTAGCGGATAGAGCGCTGCCAACGCGCCGCGCGCCTGCTCCTTCGGTGTGAGCGTGCCCGGGGGAGCGCCCGGGCTCTCGATCTTCGCCGGCTCGCCGTCCTTGGTATAGGCCTCACCCAACAGGTAGTTCTTGTAGGGAAGGATGCCGTTGTTGTAAGCGCCGCCCCCCCACAGCATCGCGCCGGTCGCCATCAGCGAGCGCTCGGCCGCCTCGATCGTCTGCATGTGGCAGTTACCACAGGAATCGCGCGCGACGCGGTAGTCGCCGGGATTGACGAAGCGGATGTATTCGGGCGCTTCCTTATTCAGCAGGGCATAGCTGCGCTTGGGATTGGCCGCGCTCGGATAATGCCATCCTTCGGGGTACTTCGGCAGGACGTGGGCTTTTTCGCGCGCGGTGACATACTCAGGGGCATCGAAACCGAGTTCGGGGCGTCCGGTGATCGAAGCGTTGCCGCCGTGGCAATCCGTGCAGCCCAGCTTCACCGCCGGGGTCGCGTGCATCGAAGGCGCATCCGACTGGGTATGGCAGGTCAGGCAGCCGGACGACTTGGCCTGAACGTCGGCGAGGCTCTGCCGCGCGGGCGAGGGCGCCGCGCGCACCAGCGAGTAGTCGCGCTCGACCGGCTTTTCCTCTTCGCTGGCGAACAGGCGCCCGGACGGGACAACCACGCCAAGGAACAGGGCCCAGAGTGCGAGGAGATATAAAGCGCGGCGCATCAGTAAGTCACGATCACATTGGCGAGGATGGAGTAATAGTTCCGGTTACCTCCGGAGTTGTCGAACAGGTCGCGGAAGCCCTTGCCGGGCAGCAGTGCCGCGGCGGACAGGCGGGCGACGATGTTCTGCGTCGCCTTGGGCCGCCAGGTCGCTGCGGCAGAAAGGTCCCAGCCGATATCCTTCGGGATTGAGCCCTCGTTGCGCAGCGTCTTCAGCGTGGCGGTGTTCTCGAACCACAGGTGGTTGGCGTTGGCCGACAGCCGCAGTTCGGGCGTCAGGTCGAAATCGGCTCCCGCGCCTGCCAGCATCGTGCCGGGGTTGTTGAAGTTCGACTGGCCCTGATCCTTGGACGAACGCAGCGAATTGAGGATGCCGTTGCGCCCGTTCACGCCGATCACGCGGCCGCCGCCTGCGAACGGAATGGTCTGGCGGATCCAGTAACTGGTGTCGGCGCCGGCAAAGATCGGGTTTTCGAAAATTGCGTCGAACCCGGTTTCCTTGTTGTCGTAGGGCTTGTGATCGCCGCTGGCGTAGAGGCCGGACAGGCGGAAGCGCATCCAGTCGTGGTCGTAGCTCAATTCCGCTGCGCCGAAGAACGCGCGGATATCGGCCTTCTTGCTGGTGAAGATGCTGTTCTTGTCCTGGCCAAGCGCGGTATAGGCCGAGGCCGTCACGTTGATGCGGCCTACGTGCCCGTCAGCGTTGTAACCCAGGTAGAACACATCGTAATCGCGGCCGCGCAAGTCGCCGATCAGGGCTGGACGGACCGGAAAGCCGTTGTCGTCGACCTTGATCTGTCCGGCTTCGCGGTTGCGGTTGTAGACCACGGTGAACTGGCTGGTCAGCGCCGGGATCAGGAAGTCCTGGCGGTAGATGTTGGCGACGAACACGAAATCGTCGCGCGGGCGCTCGACGACGCTGTTGAGGCCGGAATTGGTGTCCTTTTCGAGCCGCCAGAACGCAGCGAGGTTGTACTGGACCCGGTTGTTGTCGCGGTTGCCGAACAGCCGGATTCCGAGCTGCTGGTCGTTGAACAGGAAGCCGCGAAAATCGGCCTGAAAGGGTTGGATGCCAACACGGATCGAGTCGAAGTCGAAGCGGTCCGACGTGTTGCGCAGGTGATAGTCGACGAACGCTTCCTGCACGCCGAGGAAGTGGTCGGAGCGGTGCGAGGGCTTCGACGGTTCTACGAAAAGAACGCGCTTTTCAGGCACATCGACGTAGTTGTAGTTGAACGCCAGCGCGACCTTGTATTCGATTACGGGCGGCTTGAATGCCGTCTGCCCTTTGACCAGAGACGCGGTTGCGATCACGGTCTGCGAGAAGACGAAGCTCGCGTCCTTTCCGAACACATCGATGCTGCCCGGCCGCTCTGTCGTCTGCACTCCGACGGGAATCGGGAAGGTACGCGGCTCCAGCACGGTGTCGGACGTCAGACCGGCGGTGAAAAACCAGTCATCCTCCTTGATCGGCAGCCAGGGCACCTTGGCCCGGTTGATCGGCCGGTCGCCCTTGTAGGTGTTCTGGTTGTAGGGGTCCCACCAGTGTTCTTTCACCACGCCAAGCGTCTGGATCAGGCGCCAGCGGTCGGGGATCGGGAATTCCTCCTGCGAAAAGGCCTCGGGCGGCGGCGCGCGGACGGCGCCGGGATTGTCCTGCGAGAGCTTCTCGGGAAGCGGGGCTTGATAGCCCGGGCGGCGCCGGCCTTCGATCACGCCGTTGTCGATGTCTTCGGGCGCAGTCTCAGTACCGGCTGGCAGCAAGACGGGCGGGATTTCCGGCTTCGGCTTTTCTGCCGTTGCCGTATTGTCCTGGGGGTCGTCGTATCCGTCCGTTGCAGGCGTTTTAGCCGTTGCCGCCTTCTCGGCCAGCAGCATCGGCAGCAGGAGGGCTGTGAGCGGCATCTACAGACCCTCGCACACGTTCTGTTCGGAGGTATCGAGGAATGGTGCGAACGGGCAGTTCACGAAGCGCAGCCGCACCAGTGAACCGTTCACGTTGACCTGGATCTGGTCGGCACGGATGGCGGCGGGGGCATTGCCCAGCGTGCCTAGTTTCACTCCGGCATTGTTGGTGCCGAGGAAGCTGATCATGTCGTCCTGATCGATGCCGTCACCTGAAACGCCCATGCCGCCCACCAGCGTATTACCGCGATAGACCGGGACTGAACCGGGGAAGATCTGGATGCCGTTCTGCAGCCGGTTCTGGCCCGAGGCGACATCGGGAATGAAAGTGCAGCGATGGCGCGTGTCGCTGGCCGCCGCGCCTGTCACGTATTGCAGGTGCTGCGCCAGATTGGTGAGCACCAGCGCGGATTGCAGGCCGGTCGAGAACGGGTTCCACTGCACGATCGGGCGCGAGAGCGGGCCGTTCGGATTGCCGACTTCGCCATCGGGAAAAAACGGGCGCGAGAGGTTGCCGCCGGACCGGTCGGCAAAGGCGAAAGTGCCGGTCAGCGCGCTGGAATCGTTCAGGAACGTGCGGACCTTGCCGACGAACGCGTTCACGTCGCTGCTGGGATCGCCGAGCAGTTCGGCTCCGGCGTTGGCGCCCGAGAAGAACGTCGCGGTGCGCGCTTTCTGCAGCGAAACGTCGGTGCCGAAGATCGGTGCGTCGGGCGCGCGGACCACGCCGAGCACCTGACCATGCGTATCGACCAGCGAAATCGAGACTTGCGCCCGGCTGTCGAGCGGCTGGCGGATCTGCGCCCGCGCCCGGCTCATGACCTTGAATGCTTCTTCGATCAGGGTGCGCGCTTCGTCCGCAGTGATCGGCTGGGCGACGTCGGCGCCATCCGTTCCGGCCCGGACCGGGAAGCGGTCGGCGCCGTTGCCATCGGTCAGAACGAAAGCATCGCTGTTGGAAAACTCCGCCGTTGTGGAGGCACGGATGCCCGAGGCTTCGGTGCCGTATGCCGTGCCCGCGCGCAGCGCCGCGGTCTCGAAGTAGCCGCGTACCGTGATGAGGCTGCCGAGTGCCGGGGCGGTCTGCGCGTATGTGGCGGCAGACACATCGAAAAGGTTGGAATAGGTCGCGTCGGAATAGCGCAGCTGGGTGCCGTCCACATAGACTCGGTTGGCGCGGATATCGTCGGGCGCTTCAAAGCCGACGGTTCCCGCCAGCGCGATCTGCTCGTCGAAGTCGGTGTCGGTGTCGAGCACATTGGGATCGAGCGAATAGGCTCCGTCGGACATTACGCCGATGCCGCCGACCAGCACGCCGTTCTTGTAAAGAGGGAAGCCGCCTGGATCGGCGGAAAGGCCAAGCGGTGAGCGTTTGGGGCCGATCAAAGCTCCGGTGCCGCTGGCCTGGAACCGTTCTGTCAGGTCGGAGCAGGGCAGCTGGCTGAACTGCACGCCGAACAAGGGGCCGCTCTCGAGGCCAACCGTGCTGGCCGCAGGCGGAAAGTGCTGCTGCACGATCATGCTGGCCGTGCGCGAGGAGAAGGCGTTGCCGCCGCTCGACAGGTAGGCGCCGGTTATGGCCTTGGCGATCGCGGCGGCTTCCGATGGCACCGAGAGGCCCTGGATGTCGATATTGTCGCCATTGGGTGCATCGTCGATCTTGGCGGTCGTTCCTGCCCCGGTCATGCGGAAGACCGCCAGCACGTTGCCGACACGATCGACCACTGCGATCGTGGCCGGGTGCCCCGATTGCTGGCCCTGTGCGGCGGCCTGCGCGACGATCTTGCCGACTTCGGCCGACGTCAGCGATTCCTGCGCGGGCACGGCGTAGACGCCTGTTGTGGTCGTTCCTCCAGACGAACCGCCGCTGCTGCCAGACGATCCCGAGCTGCCACCGCTGGACAAGCCGGAAGAACCGCTGTCTCCCCCGCCGCATCCGGCGAGAAGTGCGAGGGCTGCCAGCAGGGCGGTGACGCGCATCGAACGCCGCATCAGCGCAGCGCCTCGATGGCACCTGCCGCATTGGCAAGTGCGGCGCGGAAGGCCTTGGGGTTGTAGGTCTCGGGTGCCGAGACAGCGGCATAGGCCTTGTTGATCTGCACCCGGATGCCTGCCGCTGCGCCCACGGTGACGCGGCCATCGCGAACCATGGCGTTGAGAAGGGTATCGATTGCCATGACTGCTTGCGCCGAACCGGTGTAGTCGGTGAAGCGAGGGGTGATTGCCTTGCCAGCGATTGCGGAAATAACGCGGAACGCCGTGCCGCCGTCGTAATTGCGCGCGGCGATCGCATCGGAAAGGCCTGCTGCGGCCGCTCCCAGCGTTTGTGCCGCTGCAGCCGATTGCGAACGCCCCTGGCCCATCGCGGCGTGGAAGTTCCGCGCTGCCGCGTCGAACCGCCCGGCCTGTTCCGGTGCCAGCACGCTGGCGACGGCGGAGAGCATGATCATGTTCTCGTCATTGTAGGGCGGATTGCCGAAGGGGATGGGGCGGCCCGGATTGGTCTCGAACGTGCGAACTGCGTTGGGGTTGTCGGTTATGCGGCGGTGGCAGCTCTGGCAGTCGTAAAAGTAGAACTGCGGGAACACCCCTTCGTTGCCAAATGCCGGATTGGCGAAAAGCCTCGTCGAGCGGCGGATCGCCTCGGCCTGTCCGACGGCCCAGAGCTGGACGCTGTCCAGCCTGCCCTTGCGGCGCACATAATCGGCATCGAGGTTGTAGTGGGCCTGCATGGCTGAGAACAGATCAAGCTCGAATGAGACGCGCGGGTGCCCCGCTGCCATCATCGAGTGAGTCACGAACTGGCCGGGCTTGTCGCTGCCGAAGTGGCAATCGAGACAGACACCGGCCCGAACCTGCGGCTTTTCCAGCGGGATAAGGCCAGCGGCGACGTTCGAGGCATGGCTGGCCGGCACGGCATAGTGGCTGGAAATCCAGCCGGAGGCAGCACCGTGGCACGATTCGCAGCCCACTCCGTCGGATGCGAGCCAGCGGCCACCACGTGAATCGCCGGGTGCGTTAGTCGAATGGCAGCCTAAACAGGCCGGCGCGCTTTCGGCCCGGCCGAGGCCCAGTGACGCGGCAATTCGTTCGCCGCGCGGGCTCGTCAGCACCGCATAGGCGCGGCTGTGGGCACCGGTCTGGCTGGAACGGTCCTGCCAGATCCTGAGTTCATCCTGCCGGACGACCTTGCCGTCGCCTTCGTTGCGGCCGTGGCAGGTGGAACCCGCGCAACTGGCAACGCCTTCATAGTTCCCGGCAACGGCAACACTTGAATGAAGTCCGCCCGTCAACACAAGAAGAATGGCCGCAAGCAGTGTCAGCCGGACATACGGCATGAACGCGGCAGTTCTGTTGGCCCCCATCGTCATCAGTTCTTGCCCGTTAGTTATTGCCCATTATTTCCGCAACTATCCACGCCGGGATCGCAGCGACTGCCCCATAGGTCCTCGTTCCCTACGCCCGTTACGGGCTCATCAACAAGGGGTAACAGTGGATTACTTTCGTTTTCTTTCAATTCGACGGGCGGAACGACGATGCCCGGCGAACCCACCGGATTTGCCGACGACACTTTTGAAACGAGATCCGTCTTGGTCAAAATCCCGTCTCCGCTCAAATCGGCCATGGGGCAGCTTTGTCCGATGACACAGCCGTTGATTGTCGAATTCGGATCGAATGTTCCAATCGCTGTCGCGGCAAGGTTGTTGATGGTGACGGTCGCTGCCGTGTCGAGGCCGGTAACCTGATTGCCGTTTCCGTCCAGCGTGAGGCCGTTGATGACGATCTGGGTGTTACTGCCGCCGGTCGTTATGGAGAGGGCATTGACCACGAAGCCGCGCCGGTCGGCATATTCGGTCGAAGTGCCCAGGTTCTGCACGTAGAGACCGCCGGAGACGTTCGCATTGACGACCCCTGCCGTCAGCGGTGCGGCACTGCCGGCGATCCCGGGCGTGTCCAGAAGTGCGTTGGTGGCAGCGATGTTGCCCGCCGGGTTGAGCAGGCCGAGCGTATTGGACGTCGCGACGGCAAAGATGTCCGCATCAACGAGCAGTGTTCCTGCCGGTGTGCCTGCGTTGCCGGTCATCGCCAGGCTGCCACCGTCCGCTACGATATCGAAACGGGGAGCGGTGATTTCGAGCCTGTCGCCGCCGCCGGTCGCGGCGAGCGCGACGTTGCCCGTCACCGCGATTCGTCCGTCCGATATCAGCGAGAGCGACCCGTCCGTCCCGATGTTTCCTGAAGCGCCGAACGCGAGCGACAGGTCACCCACCAGCGTGTCGGCGACGCCCGCGCCGGTGGCCTGATAGGCGATGCCGTTGTCGGCGAAAATGCGGGTAAATTCGGCCGCATCCAGGCTGTAACCGGCCGTCGCCGCCAGGCCGCCGAGTTGGCTCGTCTGTGACGTGTTGCCATTGATCAGGTCGACCGTTGCTGTCGTGCCGCGAACGCCGAGCTGGCCGGTCGTGCCGATGCTGATATCGGCTGACGCCACACGAATTGTGGTGCCGCTTGCCACGGCATCGAGCACGAAACTCTGTCCTGCGTCGACGGAAAGTGCACTTCCCGACGTGAGTGCGCCGGCGGCGTTGACGTTCCCCGCGGCAGCAAGTGTCAGCGCCGCGCCGTTGATGGCGCCGGTACTGGTGAGCGTGCCACCACTGCTGGCGAGTGAGACCGCACCGGTGCCATCGACGGTTGAAACCAGCAGGTCACCGGCCGTCGCAATCGCGAGGTCCCCGTTCGTCGCGTCCGCATCGGCGAAGGAGAGGCTGCCGGTCGAGTTGATGCCGACCGACTGACCGAGCACGGTGACGAAACCGCTGGAGAGCAGGTCTGCGACGGTTACGGCACCGTTGACGGCTTGCAGCAGGGTGGTGCCACCCGATGTCAGTCCGGCCATGGTGATGCCGCTGTCGGCCTGAATCGATACCGCACCGGAGGCGGTCACCTGCGCGGCGGACGCGAACCGGCCCGGCGTGATCACGGACAACGTGCCAGCGGTGGTAGGAATTGCGGCTGCGGTTTGGATACTCGCCGTGTTGATCGCGGGCCGCGAAATCAGCGTATCGGCCAGCGTGATGTCACCGGCCGCGGTGAGCGATACGCCCACGCCGTCGATTGCACCGGTGGCGCTGATTGTTCCAGTCCGACTCCACAGGGAAAGTCCACCGGTTGCGTTGACGGTGGTGACAAACAGATCTCCGGCCGTATCGATGGCAAGGCTGCCGCCTGTCGCATCGGCGTCGGCGAAGGAGAGGCTGCCGCTCGAAGTGATATCGACAGTCACGCCCAGCACGGTGACGAGCCCGCTGGAAAGAAGGTCGGTTACCGTCACGGTGCCGTTGCTGGCCTGCAGCAGGGTGGTGCCGCCGGAAGTCAGGCTGGGCAGGGTGATACCGCCGTCAGCGAGGATCGATACGGCGCCGCTGGCCGAGACCGGAGCGCTGGCGGTGAAGCCGGAGGCTGACGTTGCCGACAGCGCACCGGTCGATGTCAGCGTGCCGCCGGCAGTGATCGGACCAGCGGCACCGAGTGTAATCCCGGCACCATTGACTGCGCCGGTGTTGCTGAATGCACCGCCGCTGCTCGTGAGCGAGACCGCGCCGGTGGCATCGACCGTGGGAACCAGCAAGTCGCCCGCGGTGGCGATGGTGAGATTGCCTGCCGTAGCATCGGCATCGGCGAACGACAGACTGCCGGACGAACCGATCGATACCGACTGGCCGAGTACGGTGACGAGGCCGCTGGAAAGCAGGTCAGTGACGTTCACCGCACCGTTGATCGCCTGCAGCAAGGTTGTGCCGCCCGAGGTCAGCCCGGTCATGGTAATGCCGCTGTCGCCAACAATCGCCACGTTCCCGGTGGCTCCTACCGAGCCGGTGCCGGTGACGCTCGCAGGCGTGGTGATGGAGAGTGCGCCGCCGCTGGTGAACGTACCACCGCCGGTGATGTCAAAAACGATGTCGCCCGTGGTGTCGATCGTGCTGTCGCCGGTGACGGCAAGGTCCGCGCCGTAAAGCCGCAGCGAGAGGCTGAGCCCGTCGGCGCGAGCGCTGTTCCCCAGCGCGGAGGCGGTCAGTGTTCCGCCGATTGCGATCGTTCCTCCGGGGGTGACGTTGCCGCCGGTCAGGCCAATGTAGCCGGCCGTCGTGATGCCGGCACCGCCGGGGCCAGCTCCCGCCGTTGTGTTTGCCGTGAGCGCGGTATTGCCGGTGACGGTGATATCCCCGGCCGTGGCCGAGAGGGCTGCGGCGCCGCCGATGGCCGCCCCGCCGATAGCGCCGCCGCCACTGCTGTCGCCACCGATGCCGTTTGCGGAAAGGTTGAGGTTTGTAACCGTGAAGGTCGCAGTGCCTCCGGTGCCGTAGATGGCGGCAAGTCCGCCAGTGCCTGCGCCGCCGGTGCCGCCCAGCGCGGCCGTGCCACCCGTGCCGTCCGCCAAAATGTTCAGGTTGGCGCCGGGCGTAAGCGTGCCGCCGGTGAGATCGATCAGCGCTGAACCGGCGGTGCCGGTGCCGCCGCCGGTGCCATTGCCGCTTGGTCCGCCGGTTCCCGAGCCGGTGATCAACATGTCTGCAAACGTGTTGATCTGTCCGTTACCGAGTTGCAGTTCAGCGTAACCGCCCTGCGCGTTCGAGGCGTACCCGGTTTGCAGGGTCCCGAAGCTGGAACCGATCAGGGCCTGCGCATTGCCGATGGCCGCCGCACTGATGGTGAGCGCCCCGGTGTTGCTGAACAGCGTTCCGTCGTTGACGGTCAGGATCCCGCCATTGATCACTGCCGCGGTTGCGGTTCCGCCAGTGGCGCTGCCCGCCGCGATCAGGGCGCCCATGTCCTGCGCTTCGGCCAGAACATCGAGCTGGGTGGTAGTTACGCTGCCGCCATCAACGGTGACGTTCGCAGTGCCGCCCTGCAGACTGGACGTGAAGTTGGGATCAGAGCCGGAATTGCCGAAATAGAGTTGTGCACTTGCCGAAACGGTGATGCCGCCATCCGCCGACAGGACGCCGCCATTGATGACGGACAGGTTGGCCAGTCCGCCGCTGGCGAGGCTGGCGCTGTTCCAGTTGATGTTTCCGTAAGCGTTTGCCGTCAGGTCAAGGGCGCCGCCGGTCAGTGTCAGCGTGACGCCATCGATCTGCAGGCTCGCGCCGTTCACCGCATTGCCGATGGCGTCAGCGGCGCTGGCACCGCCTGTCAGGCCATAGTAGTCGCCGGCGGAGGCATCGGCGCTGGCGTAGAGGCTGTTCCAGGTCTGGCCGGTGCCACTGAGCGCGATGAGGAGAGTGCCGCCCTGAGCGCCCCCGGGCGTGGTGTCGGAAGCACCTCCGTAACCGTCCGCCAAAATGTACGGGTCGCTGAAGCTCAGGGTGCCGCCCGTGCTTGTCAGCGTAACGGCGCCGCCGGTTCCGAAGCCCCCCTGGGTGCTGCCATAAGCAGCGGTGCCGCTGGCGATGAAGTAGACGAGGCTGCTGGCGTCGAGCGTGGCATTGCCGCTGACCAGCACATCGAGCGTGCCGCCCGTTCCATCGCCGCCGGTGCCCGTCGAGGTGGAGCCGCCCAGGCCATCCGCGTAGGCATTGATGTACTGGAGAGTGGCGGTCGATCCCAGCGCGGCTGACAGCGATGCGTTGCCGCCTGTGCCGTTGCCCCCGGCAACGTCTCCGAAACCGCCTGCCCCACTCGCATAGAGGTTCAGGCCATTGGTCGTGATGCTTCCCTGCGAGACCGCCATGGATGCCGTGCCGCCAGTGCCGTTGCCGCCCAGACTGGTGCCTGCGCTGCCGGTGCCGTTGGCTAGCACATCGGCGGTACCGCTCACGGTAAGGCTCGCCGCCCCGCTTGCGGTAAGGCTCGCCGTTCCGCCGATGCCATCGCCGCCGTCCCCGGTCGTGGTCGCGGCAATGTCGGTCGAGAGCCCTTGTGCGGAAACCCTGAGGCTTCCCGCGGCAACCGTCGTTGTGCCGCCGGTTGCGTTGAAGACGGCGAGGCCGCCGGTGCCTGTGCCGCTTGCGCCGCCCAGTGCGGCCGTCCCGCCGGTACCCTCGGCCAGAACGCTCAGGTTGGCGCCGGGCGATAGCGTTCCGCCGTTGACGACGAGCTGTGCCGAACCGGCGGTGCCGATGCCGCCGCCGGTGCCATTACCACTTGGTCCGCCGGTACCCGAACCGCTGACCAGAGTGTCCGCGAAAGTGCTGATTTGCCCGCTGTCGAGTTGAAGCAGCGCGTCGCCGCCCTGTGCGCTCGAGGCATAGCCGGTATCGAGCGTTCCGAAACCGGAACTGAGAAAGTCCTGATAGTTGCCGATCGCTGCTGCGCTGACTGTAAAGGCTCCGGTGGTGCTGAACAGCGTGCCGTCGTTTACCGTCACGAGACCGCCATTGGTAACGGTGGCCGTCGCGGTTCCGCCCGTGGCGTTGCCGGCGCCAACCAGGGCGCCCATGTTCTGTGCCTGCGCGAGGACGTCCAGTTGCGTGGTCGTGAGGGTACTGCCATCGACGGTGAGGTTGACCGTTCCACCCTGCAAGTTGGGGGTGTAGTCAGGATCACCGGCACCGTCGCCGAAATATATGGACGCGCTTGCCGAAACGCTGACGCCGTAATCGGCCGACAGCGCGCCACCGTTGATGATGGAAAGATCGGCCAGTCCGGCGCTGACGAGACTGGTGTTGTTCCAGTTGACGGTTCCGTAGGCATTGGCGCTGAGGCTGAGGGAGCCGGTCAGTGTCAGGGAAATGCCGTCGATCTGCAGCTGCGCGCCATTGGCCGTGTCGCCGGTTGCGCCGGCAGCGCTGGCCCCGCCCGTCACGCCATAATAGTCACCGGATGATGCATCTGCGCTGGCGTAGAGGCTGACCCAGCTCTGGTCCGAACCGCTGAGGGAGATCAGCAGGGAACCGCCTACGCCGCTGCCCGGGCCGGTATCGCCGGAACCGCCGTAGCCGTCCGCGGCAAAGTAGGGGCTGGTGAACCCCAGAGTGCCGCCCGTCGCGGTAAATGTCAGCGCGCCACCAAAGCCATTACCGCCCTGACCACCGGCATATGAGCCGGAGCCACCCGCGCTGAAGTAGGAGAATCCAGTCGAATTGACCGTGGAGTTGCCACTGACAGAAACATCAACGGTTCCGCCCGTGCCATCTCCGCCGGTACCCAGCGATGAATAGCCGCCGTTGCCTTCCGCATAGTCGGACATGGACTGGACATCGGCCGTCGAAGCCAGGCCCAGGGTGAGGGACGTGCTGCCACCGAAACCGTTGCCACCGGTCACGTCGCCCGAGCCGCCCGAACCGCTCGCGTAAAGGTTCAGTCCGTTGGCGGTGATGGTGGCCGCCGTCGCGGTGAGTGACGCCGAGCCGCCGAAACCGTTGCCCGCCACGCCCGTGCTGCTGCCGCCACTGCCGCTGGCGTCGATCGTCAGCGCCAGCGCCGATGAGAGCGTTGAATTGTCGATGTTGACGTCGATCGTACCGCCGGTTCCGTCCAGCCCGGTAGCGGCCGTTCCGGTTCCGACGGTGCTGAACATCAGGCTGCCCGCCGCGCTGATTGTGCTGCCGCCGGATGCCGCGACGTTGATGGTTCCGCCGGTTAGCCCGTCACCGGCGTAGACGTCGAGGGAAAGGCCACCCGTGGCAAGGGCATCGACGACGGCACCCCCGGCGGCCGTAATGTCTACGGTCTGCAGGGCATTGAGGGTGGCAAGCTTGCTGAACTGCGTCAGGTTCACGGGCGTGACGGAGATCGTATCGGTCGCGCTGGCCGTAAGCAGCGACGTGAACACCGCATCGCCGATTGCGATATTGCCCGTGGCGGCAGAGCCCGTGCTGTCATAGCCAAGGCCATTGCCCGCCGAGAGGATCACCGCGCCGCCGTCCACACTGACGGCAGAGGCCGGCGTATAGCCCAGCGTGCCCGAAAGCAGCATGGTCATGCCATCGTTCTTGGGCACCGCGACGAGCGCAACTTGCGGGGAAGCCCCGGACGCGATCGTCGTCGGGCCGCCTGTGGATCCAGTGTGGACGATGCCGTTGGGATCGGTCGTACCCTGGGTTACGGCAATGTTGAACAGGCCGGCGTTGATGGTGATGTCCACCTGTTCGGCCGCGACAAGAGCGGCCGGGCCATCGGCATTGATCGTGCCGCCCTGCTCGATGCGTGGCGCGACGAGCGCCACGTAAGCGTCGCCCAGCGTGGCCGGATTGATCTGCGTGGTGATCTGGGCGCCGGGGGCGATCTGGACATAGCCTGTCGAGCCTGCGCCGCCGCGAAAGCGGATTTCGCCGCTGGCACCGAACAGACCGCCAGTAATATCGATGGGGTTCGTCGTGAGCACGAGGCTGCCGACATTGAATTGCGCGGCAGAGCCGACGACGATGCCCGTCGGGGAATAGAACCAGACATTGCCGCCTGCGGTGGACGGGCCGACGGCGCTGGAAATCTGGCTTTGGACGGTGCCGTTGAAAGCGATAGCGCGGCTGACGGCAAAGCCATTGGTGTCGGTGGGAATGATCCGGTTGAGCACTGTAAAATCGGTCAGGCCGGAGCTGAGGCCGTTGGTAAAGGTCGCCGTGGTGCCCGCGGCCTGGAAGTCGATCGTGCCGGTCCCGGTCGTATCGTTCGGCGTCCAGTCGATCACTGTCTGGGCGGTATCTACCGCGACCGTCGTGGTTCCCGCGCCAGTCGTGATCGTGGCAGATCCGAGTGCGAACGCCGGGTCGTAGGTGCCGTCGAAGGACTGCGCCTGACCCGCGCGGGGCAGGGCCAGAGCGAGGCTTAGGGCTGCAAGGCTGGCGCCTGCGTGGATTGCGGTGCCGGGGATGCGGCGAGGGCGCTTGGGGGGGCTCATGCTCATGATGGATCCCACGGCAGAAGCCGTGCCCTGATAGTGAAGAGGAAGCGGACGTCACCCTTGGTGGACGTGAAACCCGCGTTATTGAACGGGACGGAAAGGGTGAAGGCACTGTCGATGCGGTCCCCCCAGCGTGCGCGCACGCCGCCGCCACCGGTAAAGGCGTCCTGCGGATCGTTCGCTGGACCGTAGTGTGTCCAGGTCCAGGCGGCGTCGACGAACGCGAAGGGCTGAAGCGCCAAACCATTGTCCATCGTGCGCGAGAGGCGGCCGTAGCGAAGTTCCAGCGATGTGCCGATGCCGCTGTCGCCCAGCAGCGTGCCCGGGTCGAGGCTGCGGCCAATGGTGTAGTTGCCGACGCTGAACCGCTCGTAGGACAGCAGCGTATCGGGAGAATACTGGGCGCGCGGGGCAGCCGCGATGGTGATCATCGGCACCGGCCGGAATTCCGCGGTCGCTTCGGCGCGCAGCACGAAGGCACTGGGATCGGCAAGCAGGTTGCTGATCGGCACGTTCGGTGAAGTGCAGTTGGTGATGGGTAAACAGTCGTTGCTGGCTCCCAGACCGGCGATGCCGTGGCGGGCCTCCACCATTGCGCTCAGGTGGTAGCGCGGCTCGGCGCCGGTATAGCCGCCTCGCCCGTTCGCGCTGGCGCTGTCCACAGTGTCGAGGCTCAGGCGTCCGTAAAGGATGCGCAGCCGGTCGCGTGTCAGGGGGACGGCGCCGAAATCGACGTCCTGATTGACGATTTCGAGCCCGCCGCCCGCAAGCAGCGACAGCGCACGCCGCCTTACCAGCGGGTATGTCAGGCCAAGCTCGCCGCTGAGGGTATCCGATTTGAATTTCAGCGGTCCGGCTGGCTCGCTATGGCCATAGAGCAGACTGGCATTGAACCGCAGTCCGTTCGCGCCGGCGGCGAAGCTGTGACTTGCCTGAAGCACCGTCTGCTCGCTGAAATCGAGCGTGTTGAACAGGCTGACTGAGGTCTGGTCAGCGAGCCCGGTCATACCGTTTGCCACCGCCTGCACGAAGACGCCTTCGCGGCCGACCGCTTTCGATCCGAGGTTCTGGAGACCGGCAAACAGTTCGAATGCCCGGCGCTTCACCACCACATCCCCGGTCACGTCACCCGGCGATCCGGCGACCGGCTTGAGCGTCAGCCGAACCTGATAGCCGGGGATGTCGCTGAGAAGCAGCAATTGCCGTTCGGCGACGCGGGTGTTGAAATAGGGCTCCGACGTCAGCTTGGCGAGGTGATCGGCAATGGCCCGCTCGTTGGCACCGGCTTCGCCGCGCACCTGCACTTCGGCGAGATGCGCGACCAGCACGTCCATGCTGACTTCGCCCAGTTTCTCGATCCGCTGCGGGGGGATCTGGACGGCCGCGAGGTATCCCATGGCGCGCAGGGCGGTCGCGGCACGGTCGCGCACTTCGCACAGGACCGCCACGGGCTGTTCGGTTCCTGCGAAATCACGCCATGTGTCATCGAGAACAGCGGGATCGACGGCCTTGAGATCGGGGAACAGGACTTTCGAGAACGTCACGCGCGTCTGCGCAAAGGCGGGATCGGCCAGAGGGCAGGGGCCGCGTTCGATCCCGCCTTGAACATCCAGCGTCGAACGAGAGGGCGCGCGCTGACCGAGCCGCGACTCGATGTCGAGTTCCTCGCGCGTGGTCGGCGGGGGCACTGCCTGCGCCGATGCAGCCGCAGGCAGCACGACACTGCCTGCGAGCATCCACACGGCTTTCCAGCCGCGCAGATGGCGGAGACGGTCACCGCTGAACTTCGGCATTCGGTTCATTCGCACCCCCTTGTGCCCGGGCCCGCCCGCCCGGTTCTGGCTTACATCGTTGTTTGCGCGTCTTCCGGCAGCGCCAGCGATGTGGCGAGCAGATCGACTTGTCCGGTGCAGCCCTTGGCCATGAGAGCGGCCGCCAGATCTTCCGGTGCATAGTCTTGCGCGGGCAGCATTTCGAACGTGACAGTCACTTTCTGAGCAGGATCATTGCCGATGATGCTGTAAGTCGAACCTGCGCCGACCGGCGCCGCCTTCACGTCCCACGGGGCCACGGTGACACCATCGGTGAAGCCGAAGGCAGTGGTGTCGGCGCCATCCGCGCTGACGGCGCGATAGGTCGCGTCACCGTCTTTTTCAGGGCGCCAGACGCGGATTTCCGCGGGATTAACGATGCAGAACGTGCCCGGCTTGGTCACATTGACGTACCAGAGATTGGGGCTGGCCTGCTGTTCGTGTGCGCCGCGCACGGCTCCCGTCCTCACGCGTCTTGCACTGCGTTCCCGGGTGAGAACGGCGAACTGCGTGGACCGGTTGAGGGTTCCGGGCGCACCTACCGTGAAAGTGCCGGCACCACGCAGGACACGGGTGCCCTTGGAATCCAGAATCGTAACCGAATCAGCATCTTTCAGAGTAATCTTCGCATCGTCCGGGAGCTTCTTGCCCGGCGGATAGCTGGCGGCGGACGGGCCGCTCGATGCAACGACGATTCCCGCCATGGCCGCACCCGGCAGTGCGGCTGCGGCGAGGGCTGCGGTGGCGGCGGTCAGCCGCCTGGTGGTGTTAGCCAAGGACATATGCCTCACTCCCTTTCAATTCACGCGTCCGTTCTATCAGGCACGCCAGAGCCGTGTCATGCGGATGCGCGCACGCAAGCTCTGTGAGTTTTGCCACGGCGGCCGGCGTGTCCTGCCCGATCAGGCCAACCGCTTCGGCCAGGGCCGCCCGGTCTGTTTCGGGGAAGTCCGGCGCCGGTTCGCAGATTTCCACCGGGCTGGCCCGGCCGCGCAGCACGACCTTGCCGAGCGGGCGCCACCAGTCGAGCCCGGAGCGCTCGGCGAATTCGCGGCTGGCGATGATCGAGGTGCCGAGCGACTTGTTCGCGGATTCCAGACGGGCAGCCGTGTTCATGGCATCGCCGAGCGCGGTATACTGGATGCGCCGTTCCCCGCCGAAATTGCCGACGACGGCCTCGCCGAAGTGCTGGCCGACGCGGGTGCGGCCGATCGGCGGCAGTGAAGGATCGACGCTCTTGCGGAACTCCTCGCCTGCCTGCCACATCGCATAGGCGGCGAGCGCGGCCTTGCGGCCGTCGTCCGGCCGGGAAATCGGCGCGCCCCAGAAGGCGACGACGGCATCGCCCACGTATTTGTCGACGATGCCGCCATGCTCGAGGACGACGGCGCTCAGCCGGTCGAGGTATTCGTTGAGCAGCTTGGCCACCACTTCCGGCTCAAGCTGGTGCGAGAGCTTGGTGAAACCCTCCAGATCGCTGAAGAGGATGTAGAGTTCGTGCTTGCTGCCCGAGAGCGTGAGGCGTTCGGGATTGTCGATGATTTCCTGAGCGATGTCGCGCGGCAGGTACTTGCCCAGCGCATCCTGCGCAAACCGGCGCTCGACCGCGCCCGAGGCGCGCACGGCGCTGGACACGGCCAGAAAGGCCACGATCCAGCCCGCGATCCAGCCGAAGGCGGGGGTGCCGTAAGTGTCGACGTGCATGTACGCGAGCCAGAAGGGCAAGCCGCCGATCAGCGCGAGTTCAGCCACGAAGAACGGCACGACTTTCCAGATCCGCGCTTCGACAAGGCTGGTCAGGACCGCAGCCAGAATGACGAGGAACGCGACGGCCCAGCGTTCCCACGCCGAAACCTTTGTCAGACGAACACCGTCCAGCATCTGCGCGATCAGGTCGGCGTGAACGGTGATTCCCGGCACTGTTCTGCTGGTCGCGGCAGTCAGCGTAGTCGTCAACTGGTCGGTATCGACGATGTCGCCCCCGATCAGCACGTAACGGCCTGCGATCTGTTGTCCTATCGCCGCAGCCAGATCCGGATCCGCTGCAGCGGCGACGACATCGACCGGCAGCTCGGAATACAGGGGCGTCACGGTGTCGGGACCGTCATCGAGAGAGTCCCTGCCCGAGAGGCGATAGCGGATGGAACCGGTATAGCCATCGAACGCGCGGGTCTTCGCAGGATCGACTGCACCGATCATGGCACGCCCCAGAACCGGCGGGACTCCGGGGATGATTGCGGGCCACAGTCGTGTTGCCCCGTCAGCGTTACTCAGCATGATGCTTGCCGGACGGGCATTCGAGCCTTCAAGACGTTTCATGAAGGACTGCAGGTAGACTTGCTGCTCGTATCTGATGTCGTCCTTGTTGGTGGCGATGTCGGTGTAGGCGACGAAGGTCGGCGTCTTCATTGCCCGAAGCGCTGCCACCAGTTCGTCGTCCTCGTCCTGCGGCTGATCGAACAGGATGTCGATGCCGACGGCTTTCGCGCCCATGCCGTCGATAGCCTTGAGCGCGCGCGCCAGCAGTCCGCGGTCTAACGGAGAGCGCTTCTTGACCGCAATCAGCGTCTGGTCGGTGTAGGCGACGATCTGGATGCGCGGATCCTGCTCGGCCACGCGGGGCGCCATGACGAAACCACGCAGGTCGTAAAGTGCGTCCTCGGCGTTTCCGACCACCGGGATTGCCCACGAGAACCGCGCCAGCAGCATCGCGGCAAGAAGCAAGAGGGCCGTCGCTGCCATCTGGCGCGCGCTGGCTGCGCGCACCTTGCGCCATCCGTTTCGCACCAGACTCCCGGCAATCCGCGTCCCGACGCCGGGAGGTGGAGGAGGCTCGGGTGCCAGAGGAAGGGGATTGCTGGCCATCGCGCCGTGCGCTCTGTCAGCGCGCCGGAACCGGGCGCGCGGCGTCACCGATCACGGCGAACCCGGCCCAGTAGTAAGGGTGCGAGGTGTCCGGGTCGTCCATCAGCGCCCGCTCGGATTCGCGCAGCGCTTCTCCGATCGATGCGCTCTTGGCCCGGTAGAACCCGGAAAACAGCCGCTCGGTGGCGTTGTAGTCATCGGGCGCGGGCCAGTGGCTGGCAATCACCTGACGGCCACCGGCTGCGATGAAAGCGCGGACAAGGCCGTCGAGAGCTTCGCCGCCGCCGGTGGTCAATCCGGCCTCGCGAGTAACGCCAAGTCCGGCCCCGGCGGCCGTGTCGCATCCCGAGAGAACCACGAGATCGGCATCGAGCGACAGGTTGAAAATCTCGCCGAAGGACAGCAATCCGTCCGACCCGGCACCCCCGAACGAAGTCAGCAGGGCGGGGCGAACCGGGCAGCCTGCACGCGGCGGCGTAACGAGTCCGTGAGTGGCGAAGTGAACGATGCGGAACGCGCCGAGATCCTTGCGGGCGATGATGCCGTCATCGGTAAACTGGCTTCCGGTCAGTACCTCTGAACGGCCGGCGCCGAACAGCGCGGAAGCCTCGTTCAGTTCGCGCGGTGAGATCGGCTGGTTCCAGGCCGAAACCGGCCAGTTGCAGTCGGCGTCGATGGCCACCTCGCCACCCGAACGCACATCGGGGCGTGCCGAAACCGGACCGAGCGGCACATTGTCGCCGAGCCCCAGATAGTCGTCGGCAGCCTGCGAGGCCGGTGCCTTGCGGGCATCGCGGAAGCTCGCGGCAGAGAGCGCGGTGCTGACCGCGCGGTCGCGGCCGAGCCAGTCGATCCCGGTGAAATCGTACTCTTCGCCACCGGCCTCTACCCGTTGATGATAGGCGGCAACACCCTTCCGGTCGTCGGTCAGCAGGTTGATCGGCAGGCGCAGCAGCGGCCCGGCGGGTTCGAAGATCAGGTGCGTGACATGCGCTATATCCGCCCGTGCGGGTCCGAGCAGCGCGTCGTCCAGCCTGACCGCGTCGTCGATGTCGAACGGGTAGGTCGACTGGACGCCGTTGATGGTGAGCGAGATGCTGTCGCGCAGAGTGTTGACCAGAGTTTCGGTCTGCGCGGTGGATAGCGGCAGTTTCCACGCCCGCTGCGTGTCCGGTGTAAGATAGATCGCGTAGAGCGAACCGGCCACCTGCGCGAGCTTGAGATAACCTTCGCCCGGCTTGAGCGCAGCGCGCATGTCGTCCAGCGTGACGGTGCGGCTGGCAATTGCCCGGTAGCGTGGAAAAGCGGAAAGCTGATCCATGACGGTCAGTTGGGCTTCCGCCAGCTGGGCCTGCCGCTGCTGCAGCGGCTCAAGGCCGGTGCTGTCGCCGCCTTCAGCCGCAGCGGCCGAAAGCCGGGCGATCTCTATGCGGGTGCGCTCCAGATCGCGGGATACGGCCTGCGAGCGGCGGAACAGGGCCGAGGCTTCGCGGGAACCACCCTCCAGTTGCCGCGAAAGCTGTGTCAGGGTGTCGGCGGCCCCCGGGGACTGAAGCAACTGGCTGGCGAGGAACACCTCGGCAACTCGTGCCGGATCATCCGTTCCGGTCTCGACCAGAAGGTCGAAATAGGGCTGCATGAGATTTTCCATGCCGACCAGCGCGGCGCGGCGCGTTTCGACGTTGGCCGCAACCTTGCGATAAAGGTCTAGGGCCTCGTCCTTCTGGCCGTGGCGCACCAGGAATCCCGCCAGACGTGCGCGGATGAGGTTGACCGAGGCGCTGTCCGGATACTGGCTTTCAACGAGGATGAGGGCATCGCGAAAAGTCGTTTCGGCCATCGGCAGATTGCCGTCCGCCTCATAGCTCAGTGCCAGTTCGGAAAGAATCTGGCCGCGCAGGCGATAGATCGAGATGACCCGGCCGTCGTGAACCTTGATGGCCTCATCATAGGCTCTGACCAGCGCCTTGCGGGCCTCCTGCGGGTGCTCCTGCAGGCGCAGGACAGTGCCGCGCAGCTGCAGGGCCTGTGCATCGATAATCGCCGCGCGTTCCTGCGGGGATAGCCGCGCCGGTTGTCCCAGCAGCCCTGCCATGGCCGTGTGCGTCGAGGAATTCAGGCCGGCAGCGGTAGTCCGGTCGATCTGGACCGTGCCAGGCGCGGAGGCGACGGGGGCAAATTGGGGCACCGGACGGTCGAGGATCGTCAGGGCCTGATCGAACTGCCGCCGGTTGACAGCGTCTATCGCGGCGTAGTTGCGCGACAGGCGAAGTTGCACAGGATCGCGCACGGCAATCGCATCGGCCAGTGCGAACTGGCGGGCGGCTTCGGCGAATGATCCGAGATTCGAGAGTTGCAGGGCGCGGTTGACCAGTGCCTCGTGAAGCTGGACGTCGCGGCTGCCCGGATCGGTGGCTTCGGTATCTGCCAGCACTGCGGGCGCAGCGGCGAAGAATTCGGCTGCCTCCGCGAATGAGCCGGCGCCGTTGCCGCGATAGCCTTGACCGATCAGCGTTGCGACGCCGGCGGTTTCCGCCCGCGCCTTGGCAAGTGCGAGCGGATCACCCGTGCCGAGATCGGCGATCGAGACTTCGCCCGGCACTACACGATTGTCGACGATGGATGCGAGCGCGAGCCGCAGGGCGCTGTCATAGGCTGCATAGCCCTCGACAGCCACGATGCCGCCTTGGGCCCGCCGCATGTAAACACGCCATTGCAGGTTCGACGTCGTGCCGGTGCAGGTTGTTCCGTCCGCAGAAAAGGCATCGGGGGTGTTGCCGCAATCCAGTGTCTCATCGCGCGTGGCAGCTATGCGTGATGAGGCGTTGGCGGTATCACGCAAGACATAGGCGTTGCCTACCGCCTTGGCGGTGCCCGAACACAGAATGCTCCACTTGCGGTCGAAGACGGAACTGCGCAGGGGCCCCATGGGCTGGCCTTGCGCTTCGCAAGTGGACCCGCCTGTGCCAATGGCAAAGTCTTCTGCTTCAAGAGGGCGTACATCCGGCGCGGCCGCACGCGTCACGCCAGCTGACGCCAAAAGCGTCAGGCACACAAACTTGATCAAGAACCCGGTATTTCGCACGGCCCCTCCGCCTGAGAAAACAGGATTTGTGCCGAATGCCGTTCGGTCTGTCGCTTCGCCCCTGGGTCAGCGAATTGTTCACTGCTTACAAGGCCTTTAGCCGTGAAACTGCGTATTCCGCAACCGCCAAATGTTGCCGAATGGCGCAAAAACAGCCTTTGTCACATCTCGGATTTCATTGCCTTTTGGCTTTCAGTGAGTGCGGATGGCAAGATGTTTTCCCGTCTCGCCGCTTCCCGGTTTCATGGAACCCGGTCACGGATACCGGCGCGACAGCACATCAGAACGCCTGTTCCTGGAAATCGCCGCGCATGCAGTGATTGGAGCTCATTGCCGAGCCGTATCCGCCCGCATTGAGCAAGGCGATGAAGTCGCCTTCGGCAAGGGGTGGCATGGACATGTCGGAAGCCCAGATGTCGAGTGCCTCGTTGATGTTTCCCACGATCGTCACTGGCTCTGCGGGGGCACCGCGTGGCACGCAGGGAACCGGCTCGCAAGGTAGGCCGTAGAAGGCCGGTTCGGGGTGAAGGTTGAAACCGCCGTTGACATAGACGAACCGGGTGTCGCGCTTCTGCTCGGCATCGGTGACCGAAAGCACGAGGATTCCCGCATCCTTGGCGATGTAGTCGCCCGGCTCGACCGCGATCGAGACCCCGCGCCCGGCGAAGTGGCGGCGCAGGATGGCGGACCACGCCGCCAGGTCGAGGGGACGATCTTCGGGGCGATGGGGCAGGCCCAGGCCGCCGCCGGCGTTCACGGAGCGCACATCGGGCAGATCATCGAGAAAGTTCACGGCCGCGCCCACCGCGCGGTCCCAGCTTTCGAGCTGGCCGTTCAGATAACCGCAGCCGACATGGAAATGCAGGCCGGTGACCTTGAGGCCATAGCGCCGCGCGGTTTCGAGCGCTGCGGCCCATTGTTCGCGGTAGATGCCGAACTTGGTCGTCCGGGCGCCGGCATAAGTCAGCTTTTCGGCGTCGCCGTAGCCGGTGCCGAGGCCGGGATTGACGCGAAGGCCGATTTCACGGCCCGGATGGCGTTCGCCGATGCGGCGAATCATGCCGATGGTGTCGCAATTGATCGTGAGATCAGGCTGGGCCAGCAGGCGGTCGAGATCGCGAGACGAGACGCCGGTGCCGGTGAAGCTGATCCGGCTGGCCGGAAATCCGCATGACAGCGCAAGATCGAGCTCGTTGGGTGAGCAGATGTCGGCGCCGCACTTGCCGCTATGTGCCAGCCTTTCGAGCAATGGCAGGAAGCGGTTGGCCTTCATCGCGTAGTAGATGCGTGACGCGCAGCCCGTTTGATCGAGTGCGGCCTGTACGCGGCAAAGATTGGCTTCGGCCCGGTCCAGGGAGTAGAGGTAGAGCGGACCGGAGGATTTTGCTGCCAGTTCCGCCACGTCCTGTCCGGCGAACAGCAGGCGGCCGTTGCGGTAGTGCAGATCCTCGCGCGCCCACCAAAAGGTGGCACCGGCAGTCCCGTGCTTGCAGGTCTGGTTCATGTGCGTTGCGTGCTGGTTCGTGCGGCCAGCACGGCCCGGCCTTCCTCGTTGACGTCTTCCATGCGCCCGGTGATCCAGCCGCGACACATCTGTGCGGTGCAATGGCATTCGAACTGACGGTAGAGCACATCCTCTGTCGCGGCATAGTCGACCGTCAGAAGTTCGCCCCCAGCGATATCCCGCAGGGCCACGAGTTCAAAGCGTTCCATGTCGAGCCGGCAGTTGGGATCGCAGCCGTGCGTGAGAAAACCGATGAACTGCGTGCCCGAAATATGCATGCCGGGGCACACCTGCAGGCTGTGCTGGCGCAAGTCCGGTCCGATCTCGCCGGAAAAGCTGTCGACTACGGTGCCTTCGGGGAAAGGGGCGAGCGCCAGAACGCACAGCCCCAGATCATCGCGTTCGTAAATAGCGATTTGCGCACCTTCGGAGCCGCTTCCCGGCGAATCGTCCCGCAACTTGATGAACAAGGCCCGTGTTTCCCGGTGAATATGTGAAGGTGCTGATCGGCAGTTTACAAGTCTACGGGGTAATTCTTAGCGAAACGTAGCCTGTTGCAATTTCCCTCGCGCGAATAGTCCACATGATCCATCAGACTGCGGACGATGTGGACACCGAGGCCGCCGATGGGGCGATCTTCGACGGACAGCGAGGTGTCCGGATCGGGCAGGGACAAGGGATCGAAGGCGTCACCGTCATCGATCAGTTCCGCCGCGACTTCGCTCTCTTTCAGAAAGATGCGTGCCGAGATCGTAGCGGCGCTGCCGTGGTTGAGGATATTGCTGACGAGTTCATCGAAGGCGATCATGAACTTCGTCACTACCGCTACCGGCGCACCTGTCTCTTCGAGAAAAGCTTCCATTGATTCCAGAAATTCGGGAAATCCTGTCCGGCCGTTGGAAAGCGTGCGCTCGTAATCGCAGTTCATGGCACCCGATCCTTGCTGCGCGGACAATGTCCTGCGCGTTTCGCTCCGGCAGCTGGGGCAGCTTAATCGAGTGGAAAAATTTCACAACTTCTCCAATAAGGTGCACAGGCAAAGTTGGATTGGGCGGAGACGGACCGATGGACATCAGCGAAGAAATCCGGGGTACGTCCCTGGTCATTTCCCTGGCGGGACGGCTGGACAGCAACACGGCATCGGACCTCGAACAGGTGCTGCCTGCCCGCGTCGAAGGGCATGAAGGCACAGTCGTCGATCTTTCGAACGTCAGCTATGTCAGTTCTGCCGGCTTGCGGGTTCTGCTCAAGGGCGCCAAGATTGCCCGATCATCAGGACACAAGATTGCCCTGTCAGGTTTGCTGCCGTCAGTGCGGGAAGTCTTTGATATCAGCGGGTTCAGTACGATATTCACGATCGAGCCTGATGTCGGGCGTGCGCTCTCAGCGATCGCCTGATCCGGCAGGTCCGATAGCGGCGAAGACGCCGTTCGGCGCCAGCAGTACTGCAAGACCGGCCAGAAGCGCCTGCGGCGCAATTCCGGGACTTTTACGCCAATAGACTTGGGCGCGAACAGCATCCGCGTCATCGGCAACGGAGAGAAGGATCGGGGAGGCAGCGGCCTCGTGAGTCCAGTCAAACCGCTCAAGCGCGGCGAAATCGTAAAGAGCGCAGAGGTGTTCGAGCGTTCGTTCCAGCGAGGTTCTGTCGCGGCAATGTTCGAGCCGGCGGCGCACGTTCGCAGCCGAGGCTAGCGCGTCGACCGGCGAACTGGCCCGGCAACGGCCGATGAAGGCGGTTCCGCCCGTTGCGGTCAATGCGTGGACGAAAAACGTGCCGGGTTCCACGTCGCCGCACAAACGCATCGCGATTTCGTACCCGCCGTTTCGGACCACGCAGGGCGGGAAAAGGTCCGCCTGCGTTTCGGCAATTGCCTGCTCAGGATCGCGCAGCCGTTGCTTGCGGGCCGCAACAAGGTGCCTGCGCGTCTGGGCGGCCTGCTTGCTGGCGTCCATCAATCGCAAGGCGTCGGCCAGATCCTGTGCCTCACGGATGACGAGGTCCGGCATGTCGGTGGCAGCGGGGGCATTTTGACCGCGCGACAATTGGCGGTGGTTGGCCTCCAGTTCGCGGGTAATGCGACGGGCCACAAACAGGCTCAGGCCGGTTGCCAGCAGGCCAAGCAGGAGGATGCTGGCGAGGATGTCGCGGCGGACGGCGTCCATATGCTCGTGAAGCGGTTCGGTACTGAACCGTGACGCTACGAAGCGTCCTTGACCGGCTGGGGCGAGGGCGGTCACCCAGCGATCTCCTCTCGCTCCGCTACCCGATGCAAAGCTTGAAGGTTTCGACGGCAACTCCAGCGCGGACGGGTCCCAGTGGCTGCCACCAGGCATAAGAGGCAGAGGTTTCCTGCCGGGAGCAAGGAGATAAAGCCCATCGATGCCTGCCACATGGTGCAGGGCGGCACGCAATGCCTGCTTGCGGATCGGCTTGGAAAGCTCCTTGTAGGGATCGTCCATTTCGCGCACGAATTCGGCGACCGTCACTGCCGGCACCAGAGCCAGATCATTCAGTGCCTGGTGTGTCTCCGCGCGATCCTGAAAATAGAGGAGCGCACCGTTGACGACGGCCAGTGCCAGAAACAGCGGTAACGTCAGCAGGACTGTGGTGGAACGGATAGTCATGTGCCGGATGTTGCTCCGGACTTCGAGCGCAATGCGGCCAGCCCGACTATGAAATCCGGGCACTCGCGGGCGATAGTGAACAAGTGCGGCTTGGCGAGGCAAAGCGTTTCGGCGCCTTCCGGGCCGGCGAAGTAGTCGGATCGCACCGCCAGCCCGAACAAAGCCGATTGCGCGTCGAACACCGATGGTGCCGCTTCGCCCGCGACCAGCGCTGATCCGCCGGTAACGACGACCAGACGTTCCGCGACTGCACCGCCGGAAAGGATCACTTCGCCGGGTAAATGGCTGCGTGGATGGACATGGCGTGAGACCAGCAGCAGTTCGGCAGTGGTGAGCCTGTCGAACGGCGCGCATCGGCCCAGCGCAAGGTATCTGTCCACAACCTGTGCCGTGATCATCGGCCACCTCGTGGCCACAGAAGGAAACCGGACCTGTCCGGACGAATCAGGGTCACCGTCTCATGCGGGGCAAGACCCATTCGGCTGTTGGGGGCGATGCTCCGGGTCTTACCGTCTACATCGACCTCGCACCCACTGGTGCCGAGGCATTCGATGGTTCCGGCAATGGCATCGATTACGATGCACTTGCCATGATCCAGATCTGCGAGATCGCGCCAGATGGCCCGAATGTCTGGCTTGACGATGCATATCTGGCCAAGGTTTGCCATGGCGCGGGCAGCGAGCACGCCCTGCGGGATCAATGGTTCCCCGCTAATCCAGGCCACCAGCCGGTTCTCCTCCTCAATAAGAATGACAGGCTCATCGGCCTTCCCATGTGTTTGAGCAGACAGGATTGCAGCACGTGCCATCTCTTCCGCGCGCTCTTCTTCCTGTTCCCGCTGCTGGGCGCTGCGGGCCATGGCTCCGGTCAGCATATCGAGGTGCGAACGCAGGGCCTTTACTTCGCGCGGCCCCGAACTGATGCCGGAAACGGGCGTATGTCCGCCCGCGATCTGCAGGGTGTATTCGGTCAACGCTTCGATTGGGACTGCAATGCGACGCACCAGCGCAAGTGCGACGAGCAGGCAGACGAGGACCGAGCCAATGCCGATCATGGCGCTCTGGAACAGCGCGTTCTGCGTGGCCACCTGGATTACCGAGATGTTGACGTCGGCACCCGTCGAGCCGGTGATCTGGCCGTTTGCGCCCATGACGGGAGAGGCAGCCGTTTTCAGCAGGCCCCATTGCTCCTGATATTCGATGGGGGAGACATAGACCGCGCCGCGCGCCTGCACACGCTTGAGACCGGCGACGGTTGCGCCGGGCAAGTCGTCACCGGAACCGAGGGGGGAATGATCCGCGCCTTCGGTGCCATCGAGAATGTACTGGATATCACCGGGACCGCCCAGAACCTGCGTGTAGAGATAAGTCAGCCCCAGCTCGTCTCGGATGTGCCGGATCGGGCGCACATTGCGCTGATACAGCGGAGAGGCTTCGGTAGTTGCAGTGTCCTTGTCGCTGCGTGCCGCTGCAATCAGCCGGTCGTGATCATCCGGGTCGATCATCGCGCCGGTCATGGCGCTGGCCGCCACCAGCTTGCGCTCGAACCCATTGAGGATCGAGGCATAGAGCCGATTGTAGACCAGCCCGGCGAGCAGCACAGACACGACGACGACTGCCGGAAGGAACGTACGCACCAGCAGCGCCTTGATGGGGACGCTCTTACGCCGCATAGCGCCGATCGTACTGCGCCTTGAGGAGCACCAGCGCGAGGTCCGGGAAGCGTTCGGCGACGTTGCGCAGGGCGCGGAAGGCGACCCAGAACGGTTTCCCGCCGGCCATGCCCTGCAAGGCACCTTCTGGCGCAGGGTGGTCCTGGACTGTCTCGGCAAGGACCAGCAGCGATTCCAAAGTCGCGACACGCAATTCTGGATCGCTGGCAAGGGCGCCAAGGAGATCGAGAAGACGCCATTCCTGGCCATCGTCAAAACCCATCAGCGCCAGCAGGTGTCCGCGCAGCAACCCGGGCATGCCGGGCTGGATCACGTCCTGAATCCGTGCGGCGAATTCTGCAGCGTCTAGTCTGCCGTACAGCGCGTCGGCGGCTAGCGCCATCTCGACCGGCTGTCCGCTGGTCAGTGCGGCGCGGAGGATTTGGTCCATGCTTCGTGCGCGCTTTCCCGACCGGGGCGAAAGGGCCCGAGGCAGCAACAGCGGTTCGAGCAGCCGGAACAACTGGCCATCTATCCCGCTTTCGATGGACTCGATCGCATTGCCGCGCACTTTGGCGTTGGCGGAATGCAGCGATACGATCAGCAGGTCGAAATTTGGCAGCAGTCCACCGATTGCCAGCAGTTCCAGAACGAAATCGAGCGTTGCGCCTACGCGTTCGCGCTGAGCCCGGGCCAGCAGCATGAGCGAAGCCTGGACACCGGGCTCGTCGTCGAGCACGTCAGCACTGTCGAGCAGGTTGCGCGCCTCGTGCAGTTCCTCCCGGACCAGCCGGTCCAGATGCGCCGCAAACTGGGCATAAGACAGTTCAGCCAGCGCTCGGGCGGCAATTGCCCGTGCCCGCAAGGAAAACGACCTTTGTCGCATTCCGGCAATCAGGCGCGGGATCGCGGTTTCGCCGATACCTGTCAGCATCGTCACGATCGCCCTGCGCTCGCGTGGTGCGAGTTCCGCTGTGGCAAGCAGGACGTCGTCGATGGCTTCGCTGTCGCAAAGGTGCTCCAGCAAGGCGATAATGCATTGCCGTTCCGCAGGCTCCAGCGCGGGCAGGCGGCTGGCCAGCGGGGAGACGATATGGATGTCTTCCGCGCTTGCGGCAGCGAACAGGGCCTCGGCTACCCCCCTTCGGCGCTGCGGATCCTCATGGGCCAGCAAGGCGACGAGTTCGTCCACCTCGCGTGTGTCTGCCCAGGACGGCGGCGGCAAGGTATCTGTTTCGAGCAAGGCTCTGGCCAGCTGTGCGGCCGGACCGTTCGAGTGCAACGCCTGTTCAAGCGCCGCGCGGGCCTCTGGCTCGAACTCGGGAGAAGCAGCAGCGCTGTCCCCGAAGTTCATCCATCCCTGACGCATGTTTGTGGTCATGGCCAGGGGGTAGAGCTGGCGCAGAGCCACGACGATCGCGATGAGTGCACCGCCAGTGATGATCCCGATGCCCGAAAGCTCGCGCAGGTCGAGACGGCTGGCCGCGTAGAGCAGAAGTCCGCCCGCGACCAGGCTCGCGAGCGGTTCGGCCATGCCTTCCATCACCGTGCGCAGCGGGCGCTTCACCCGTGAGGGGACCGCGTTGAACAGCAGGTTCTGGTTGTTGTATTCGATCGACGTCAGCACGCCGTGATAGGCGAAGAAGGCCGCCAGTGCGGCGCCTGTCCCGCCTTGCAGGAAGAACCAGCCGAAGACGGCGAAATAGGTGAGCGGCTGGATGAAGGCGACGTTGCGCACGCCGAGCCGCCCGACCAGCCGGTTGAACACGAACAGGCAGGTGACGAGGTTGAACAGGTTGGCGGCGGCGTAAAGTGCGCCGAACAGCGCGGCCAGCCCGGCTTCATCGCGTCCTTTCTGGAGGACCATCGAATACTGGTATTCCGCAAGGTTCGTCATCAGCAAGGTGACGAACAGCGTCAGTGTGAACACGACCGTGTAACGCGACTGGCCAAAGGCCTTGGCCACGGCTGCAAGCTGGCTCACGGCGCTGGCGCTGTTTTCTTCGAAATCGGCATCGCTCTCCGCGATTTGCCGCCAGCGCCGTTGCAACAGCCGGGCCAGCGGGAACGTGCCGATTGCAATGACTGCCCACAGCAGGAAGAACTGTTGTACCGGGACCACGTCGGCAAACACGCTGACGATGAGCGCGCCCGTTGCCGTGCCGAATGCGCAGAACGCGGCGAACAGCGGAAACATCCGCTTGGCGTCCTGAATGTCGAAGTAGGCGTCGGTGTAGTTCCAGAACAGCGAGTAGAGCGCGATGTACCACATCGCCAGATAGAGCTTCAGCGCGAAGTAGAGCGGCGCTTGCCATCCGGGCGGCAGGTCTGAGCCGATCAACGCCCAGAAGCCGAGGCCGCCCGTCACCAGCATCGCCATGGTGACATCGACGGTCCGGCCGATCGAAAAGCGTACCATCAGGTAGGAGAACACCACGGTGTAGAACAGCATGACCAGCGGGGTCAGCATGAATACCAGTGGCAGCCGGTCTGCACCGACATGGCTCAGGAACGCCGCGTCGCCCGCGCTGAACCCGATTCCCATGCCCGTTTGCAGCAGGAATCCGAACAACCCGAACTGCAGCAGCTTCGGCCATTCCCCGCGTTCAAGGCGGAACAGTCTGTTCAGGAATTCGGGCAATTTTCTCCCCGCCACTTTTGAAGGCGCGCCTTAATCAAAATTTGCAACTTGCGCGGCCATAGGTCTTATTCGGTTTCGATCACGTTATCAGAGGGAACATCGTGGAGGCGAGTGCGGACGGTGCGCAACGGATAAGGCGGTTCGGCCTCAAGCCGCAATTGCTGTTACTGCTGCTCGTCCTCAATCTGGTGTCGGCAACGGTCTATACGGTGGTGCTGTACGGTACGGATCGCAACGAGATCATCTCCGGCATCGACGGCAGGCTCTATGCGGCGGTGCATGCGGTGCGGGAGATCATTCCCGAAGGCTATCACCGCCAGATCACCGGCCCCGATTCCATTACGGAGGGGGAATATCAGGCGATCCAGCAGCGCCTGTCACGCTTCGCCAATGCCTCGCGCTTCACCTATGTCTACACGTACATGAAGTTCGGCAAGGAGATCCGGACGGTGGCGACGAGCGCGACCCCCAAGGAAATCGCCGGGGGCACGCAGACGCGGTTTTTCACGCTCTACGACACCGCGCCCGCCAAGCTCTACAACAGCTTTGCCGATGGCAGGGTGCGGTTCGACGAATACAGCGATTCCTTCGGACGCTTTCGGTCCATCTACATGCCTGTCACCAGTGCGGACGGGCGCGTCCATGTGATCGGGGCGGATATCGATCTCGTCATGCTGGACCAGCGGCTGCACGATGCGCTGGTGAAGTCGATCGCGATCGGGATTGCCCTGTTCGCGCTGTCCATGGCGGTCGGCTGGCTGCTGGTCTCGCGCATCGTCGCGCCGCTCGTGCGGCTGACGGCCTTCACCCGGAACATGGAAACCCGCAGCTTTCAGGCCGACGAGGACGAGATGGCGGCCGTCCGCCAGATCAGCCACAGCCGGGGTGACGAAGTGGGCAGTCTGGCCGAGGCCATGGCCGGGATGATCGCGCGGCTGCAGCGCTATCTCGTCGAGGTGGAAGAAGCCACCGCCGCGCGCGAAAGGGTGGAAGGCGAACTTTCCGCCGCCCGCGATATCCAGATCGGGATGCTGCCGCGCAAGTTCCCGCCGTTCCCCGGCCGCAAGGACCTCGACGTTTTCGCGCTGCTCGAACCGGCAAAGCAGGTGGGCGGCGATCTCTACGACTATTTCCTGATCGATGAGAGCCGCCTGTTCTTTGTCGTCGGCGATGTGTCCGGCAAGGGCGTGCCCGCGGCGCTGTTCATGGCCATGACGACCACGCTGTTCAAGGCGCACGCCATGACCGGCGGAACGACCGGAGAGATCATGGAGCGCGTCAACACCGAACTCTCGCGCGACAACGCAGCGGAGATGTTCGTGACGATCTTCGCGGGCATCCTCGACGTGCGGACAGGCAAGGTCGAATACAGCGACGGCGGGCACGAGGCGCCGTTCATCGTCCGGGCTGGCGGCGCGGTGGAGCGGCTCGCAAAGCATCAGGGCATGGCGCTCGGCGTCTTCGAGGACGTGCCGTACAAGACCGGGACGTTCATGTTGGGCGAGGGCGATGCGCTGGTGCTGTTCACCGATGGCGTGTCCGAGGCGACCGGCGCGGATGACGAACTCTACACCACGGGCCGGATTGCCGGAGCTCTGGCCGAAGCGCGGGCCGAATTTTCCGCTCGGCGGATCGCCGAAGGACTGGCGGAAAGCGTGCGCGGCTTCGTCGGCGCGGTGCCGCAGTCGGATGACATTGCGATTCTGACAGTGTGCTACGAGGGTGCGGCGGCAAGCTGCTGATTGCCGCCTGAACGAAAGTTCCTTGTCAGACGGGCGCTTGGTCGGTTTTAGAGCGGTTTTCGATCATTCTGGTTAGTACCCGCATGATCTGAAGTAGTTGGCGCATTCGTGGGGCTGGAAGATATCGATGAGTTTGCCGATCAAGCTCCACAGGCCACTGACGGTACGCTCGCCCGCTTTACGGAGCATGGCCTTGAGGCGGGAGAACGCTTTCTCGATCGGATTGAAGTCGGGGCTGTAGGGTGGAAGAAAGCGCAGGGTTGCGCCTGCGGTCTCGATGAGCACCTGCACCGATGTGCGCTTGTGGCTCGACAGGTTGTCCATGATGACGACGTCGCCGGGCCGCAGTTCCGGGACGAGGACCTGGGCGACGTAGGCTTCGAACCAGTCGCCGTTGATCGGCCCATCGAGCACCATGGGCGCGACCATGCCGGCCGGCGACCAAGGTGGTGGTCTTGCGGTGGCCGTGCGGGAAGCCCATCCGCAGCCGCTCGCCTTTCGGGCAACGACCGTGGCTGCGGGTCATATTGGTCGCGGTCCAGGTTTCGTCGATGAAGACCAGACGCTCCGGTTCGAGATCGAGTTGACCCTCGAACCAGTCCTGACGCTGCTTAAGGATGTCGGGTCGATCTTGCTCTATCGCATGGCCTGTCTTTTTTTGCGCGTCAGTCCGCGGCGAACAAAAAAGCGATGTAGCCCGGCAACGGAAACGTCCATACCCTTGTCTGCCAGCGCTAAGCGCAGTTCTCCGAGGGTGATGTCCCTGCGCTCCTCCCAAATGGCCAGAATGTCCGCTGCCCGCTCTTCCATCCGCCGCGAACGCATATCGCCGCCTAGGGGCTTTGGTGCAATGTCACCCGTCTCGCGCTGCTGTGCCCGCCAGCGGACCGCCGTTGATGGTGCAACACCAAACCGGGCCGCCGCAGCACGACAACTCGATCCACTATCCACCGCTGCCAAGAGCCGAGTGCGCAAATCCATCGAAAGAGCCATCCATGCCGGCCTCCTTCACCAGCACGGATTCTGAATCAGAAATCGTGACCAAAGGGAATCCCATCCCGATTCAGAACGGTCGAAAACCGCTCTAATGCTCGCAAAGGCGTGAGAAGCTAGCAACGTCTTGAGTTGCGAAGAAGCCAGCGGCATACCAGTCCTCATGGTGTGGGATCTTGGCAAAGCGATGCGAAAGAAGGAGGAGTTCGAGTCCGCTCGGCTCATGGACTTCGAGTTTAGGCAACGCGCCCGTGCGACCAGACTTCTGGCTAGATCTTACAAGCTCGACGAGCAGATTGTGACACGCGAAATCGCCGTAATGCCAGAAGACGCGATTCTCGATCTCATTGCCGCGAGTATCGGCCGGGCCAGAGAGGAAGTTTCGACAGAATATGGCCTCTGCCTTTCGGAGGCCCGCAAACAGCTCATTGCCGAGCGGGGGGACCCAACGCCTTATCGGCTTGGATGAATGCCCGTGACCACATATGATCCAAGCATTGCAACGAACGTCAGCATTATCAGGGGGCCCTGACGGTTCAATCTTGGTCGTAAATCCCCGATAGCTGCCACGCGCCCGCGCCCGAATTTACCCCCGCGGACTACCGCAGCGCGATCGGAGGCCGTTCGATCCCATGCATCTTGCGCAAGTAGAGCCGCATGTCCTCGATCTGGCGGCGCAGTGCGGGTTCGGGCGTGGGATCGGCGCCGATCACCGAGGCGGTGTATGTGCAGGCCTCCGCCTCCCATGGCAGGAAATCGAAGCTTTCCAGCGCATCGTGCATCCAGATGATCGGATAGGGGCGCCCGAACATCACGCCCTTCAGCTCCTCACGTCCCACCAGATAGAGCGCGACGTCCGCGCGGTTGTCCGCGCCGAGCAGTACCTCGACGAGGTCGAGCGACAGTACGAGGCTGGCGGGCCGTGCGAACTTGGACAGGCGAAAGCCCAGGTCGAGGTCCGGTCCGATGTAGTCCAGATGCGGCGCGGCGTCGTTGGAGGACAGTTCCGGGATTTCCAGCGCGATGTTGTTTTCGGTGAAATCGGCCAGCCACGCGGTGCCCTTGAGCCGCAGCGGCAACCGTTCGAAGTGCTGCGCTTCGTAAAGCCGCATCGTGCGCAACAGCACGCGCAGGATGCCGGTCAGCTCTTCCGCGCTGGAGGGCAGGGCAGTGAAGATCACTTCGTCGCCCATGGCCTTCCAGACGTCAACCGCCGGGGTTTCGACCTCGTCGAGGAACTCGAAGGCCATCTGCCCCGCCAGCATCAGCGGGAAATTGGTGAAGAACGTGCGGAAGGTCTCCAGCCATCCTCCGGCTCCCCTGGCCGAGGCGGTTGCCTTGAACTGGGTCGAGCCGACCATGTCCACGGAGAGGAAGAGACGATGCATGTTCAAATCCGGATCAGAATGTGGCCGTGACCGATGCAACAAGCCCGGCAGTGGCAAGGCGGCCCGCCTGATTGATCCCCGAATAGTCGGAATCGACGTAGGACAGCGATGCCGTCAGCGGGCCTGCAGAATAGGAAATCCCCGCCTCCCAGTCCAACTTGTTGAAATAGGCATCGCCGTTCTCATAGCCGAAGTGGCCGAACAGGCTGGCCTTTGTGCCGCCCAGCGGCACTTCGCCCTTGCCCGCGATATAGAAATTGTCGCCGCCGAAATTGTCTTGCGAGGGCACCCATGCGAGATCGACGCCGACCGTTGCCGGGCCCGCCGCGGTGGTGAAAGAGCCTGAGAACTCCGCGTAATTCACGCCGCTGCCGCCGGGATACAGATAGACCAGCGCGGTCAGCGTGTAGTCGACAGCACCGGCCGAACCGCTGTATCCTCCATAGACGTCCAGTTCCATGTTCGAGCCGCCATATGTCGCGATGCTCGAAGCCCATGTCCCCACGAACAGGCCGCTTTCATGGCTTACGTCGATGCCGCCCTGGACGGCGGGATCCTTGTTCGAGGAACTGATGCCGCGAAACCGGTAGTCGGACGTCAGCGAGACATTGGCCGACACTGTAAAGGCGGATTGCTGGTCATGATCCGCATCCTGCGCCATCGCCGGAACTGCGACCGTCACCATGGCGAAAAGCAGCGGAACGATCGAAATGATCCTGTTCAATGCCCTTTCCCTTCGCCTGCGTTGTGCCGGATGGGGCAGGCGATAGAAAATTATGAATAAATAATCGTGAACGGCTGCATCGCATTTGTTCCGGCTGGCAGCGCTTTGGCTGGAAAGCGCTCAGACAATGGCAAGCACCTGGATCAGGGTGAGGCTGATCGCGCCCAGTACCAGCAGTGACAGCACGACTGCAGCGGTGACCCGCCCTCCGGCGGAGGCTACCGTGCGCACATCGACGCCCAGACCCAGCGCCGCCATCGATACGACGGTAAGGAACGTCGCCACGGTGCCTGCGGGGGCAATCAGCACGTGAGGAACGAGGCCGAGCGAGCGGACACCGACCAGCACAAGGAAGCCGATGATGAACCACGGCACGAGCTGATGGAGGGCAGGGCGTCCGGGCGCCGGGCGCTCGCCCGCGGTGACGTGGGGTGCGGACTCATCGGTTTCCTCGCGCAGACGCGGCGCGACCAGCGACAGCAGCAGGCAGACCGGCCCTAGCATGAGGACGCGCACCAGCTTGACCAGTGTGCCCATCTGCACGGCGGCCGTTCCCAGCGGCGCGGCGGCCGCCAGCACTTGCGGCACGGCATAGACGGTAAGTCCGGCGAGTGCGCCATACTGCAACCCGTCGAGATGCAGCGCGATGCCGAGTAGTGGCAGGCCGAGCACCACGGCGACACCCAGCACGGCGGTAAAGCCGATCGAGGCGGCAACGTCGTCGCCATCCGCGCCGATCACCGGGGCGACAGCAGCGATGGCCGAATTGCCGCAGATCGAGTTGCCACAGGCGACCAGCAGCGCCATGCGAACCGGGAGGCGCAACAGGCGGCCGATCAGGAAGCTCGCCCCGATGGCCACGACCACTACTCCGGCGATGCCCAGCAGCATCCAGGGCCCTGCGGCAAGGATCGTCGCGGCGCTGACCGAAACCCCCAGCAGCACGACAGCCGCCTCCAGCAGAAACCTGGCGCTGAAGCTGATGCCGGGAAACCAGCGGTCATGCGGCGTCCACACCGATCGCACGGCCGTGCCCAGCAGGATCGCGAGCACCAGTGCCTCAAGCCACGCCCGGTCGAACAGGGCTTCCTCGATCTGTTGCAGGGCAAAGGCGCCCCCGGTGACGGCAAGGCAGAGCAGTAAGCCGGGAGCGATACGGGAGGGGGCGAGGCGGGTGGTCATGGCAGTCTCCTTGCGACTGGAGACATGTGACCGGTGAAAACCAATCACTCCAACGATCAATTCGTATGGATTTGATCTGAATTTAAGATTGGTCTGACAAGGGGATCGGCGGGTTTCCGTTGACCGGTGAACGCGCCGGCATCAAACGGGTGATTTCCGAGGCGTGCCTGCCGATCAAAATGATCGCGGGCGGCGATCAGATCACCCAGTCAGCCTGCGCTTCGTGTCCGTGGATGACGTCGAGCAGGGCGCCTGCGGCCTTGCTGCGATAGCGTTCCTTGTGCCGGATGCCGAAGAACGGCCGCTCGGGCAGGTGGAACGGCAGCGCGTGGAGCGCGCGCGTGGCGATGGCGGGCCCCGCCACCAGCGTGGACAGCACACCATGGCCGACGCCCGAGCGCACGGCGGCCAGCACCGCCTCGTTCGAGGGTAGCGTGAGCACTACATTGAGGGCGCGGGGATCGAGGCCCCGATCACGGATCGCAGCTTCGAACGTGGAGCGCGTGCCCGAACCGTCCTCGCGCATGATCCAGGGGGCTCTGGCCAGCCATTCGTTGGTGACAGCCTCGACCGGTTCGGGCCCCACCATCACCATCTGGTCGGCGCCGACGGCCCATTGCGCCAGCGCCGGATCGTCGATGGTGCCCTCGATGAAGCCGAGTTCGGCGTGGCCCGCCTGCACCGCGCCGACCGCGCCTTCGCTGTTGGCGATGGAAACCGACAACTCGATGCCCGGATAGCGGCGGTGAAAGGCGGTGAGCCGCTCGGGCAGCCAGTATCCGGCGATGGTCTGGCTTGCGACCAGCCGCAGGGTGCCGCGTTGCAGTCCGCCATATTCGGCGAGCGCCAGTTCGGCACTGGCAGCCCGGGCAAGAACGGCGCGGGCTTCTTCGAGGAACATACGGCCGGCATCGGTGAGTTCGATCCGCCTGCCGACGCGGTCGAACAGCCTGACGCCGTGCCGGGCTTCAAGCGCGGCAATCGCGCCACTGGCCGCCGATTGGGTGACGTTCAGCACTTCGGCGGCACGGGTGACGTGTTCGCGTTCCGCGACAGCAACGAAAATCCGCAGTTGTTCCAGCGTCATGGGTTGGGCTGTGCCTCGTGCGACCGGCTTTGGCAAGCAGGTGAGCAGACAGCAAATTCTTCTGTATCGCGCCTGGCACCGCCCGCGCCCAAAGCCTGATCGGGATGTGGGCGGGAAATAGACCGCGCCAGCGACAATGGGGGCACATTTCCGCTCCGGTTAGGCGGAGTTGGTGTTCAGTCTTGAATGACAGGCGCTGTCATCAAGTTGAACCCGATTGGCCTGGCGACATGAATGGTGGAAGTGCCTCTATTCGTCACGCATCATGTCGCGAAGAAATTCTTCAATCTGATCTTCCTGGGCCTTCCTGACCCTTCGCTCCCGCCAGAAATAAATCCCAAGACATATAAATAATATTGTTGGGATAAGGGCGATCATGGAGATTGCATAAATTTCCCATCCTTTCCAGAGTTGCTTAGACCAGACTAAATTCAGGATAAGTAAAGATATTGGAAATGAAATGGCGGCGATCATAAACCATAGGTGGTCTGGTGGTTTTGAGGATGTTGCCATTTCTGATTTATTCCATTGTAATTTTATTATATGTTTTATGAAAAGATGTCATTTTTTAAAATGGTATTGTGGGTAATCCGTTGGTCTTGTGCATTCAGCCGCACCGCCCGATGATTTGTATATCGGTGTGAACATAATTTTCACCTGGAAATATGCCACGCGGCCTAGATTGAGCGCGCAATAAATACCTACCCCTAAAAAGCAATTTTATACCTACTTTGAATCACTTGTAGGTCGCTGCAAGGATGGGTTAAAAATGCTGGTTTTCAAACCACTAAGCGGGACGTTGGAGGGACCATGTCGAGTAATGGTTCGACGAACGATTTGCCTGACCTGGCTGCAATTCAGAGTGAATTGCGCAAGGCGGGGGAGGCGTTAGCGGATGCGACGGCTCGGCTGCAAGAGGCTGACCGAGATCGGAACCGGGCCCTGGAAGCCATAAATGCGCATCAAACCAGGTTCGACGAGGCCATTGTCCTGGTGCGGAAGCAGAGCGCGCCTGGGTCCAGGTGGCACCTTGAGATAGAGCGGAATGATACGACGGGCATTGTTCCATCGTCGCCCGCAGGAAGTGACGATTCGGTCACAGGAGGCATGTCGCAACGCGCAGCGACGCCGGAGGCCAGGCGCTTGAAAAGGTTCGTGCCCGAGCAGGATTCAAGTCCAATTTTGACGATCAATATTTAACGGCTCAGCAGCAGGGTTTGCCTGTTGTTTCCAGTGTGGCCATGGCCGCGCCGGAGCTTGTCCGCACAAGCGAAGTGTCCAAGATTCAGCATTTCTCACCCTTTCATGGGGTTTGCGCCTGCGGTCGTCGCTTTGCCTGTATCGTCGAGGCCTGGTGTTCATGCCCTCCGTGCAGCTTACAGCGGCCGATCCGATGAATATTCCGGCGCTCGCATGGCGTTCCGGCTCGTGTCTTGGCACCACACTTCCTGCATTTCGGTTGGGCTGGCTGCGGGGTGGTAAGGCATCGCAAGGCGCTGCATGGCGGGCATGAAGTTCAGATACTTGCGATGTTCAGGGGGCGCTGGGGATGTTGGAAATGTAAATTGGCGGACAGGGTGGGATTCGAACCCACGGTGAGCGTAAACCCACGGCGGTTTTCAAGACCGCTGCCTTAAACCACTCGGCCACCTGTCCGCTGCCTTTTCGCGCATAGCTCAATGCGTGGCTGGCGCAAGAGGGTCTTCATCGGTGAATGGCATTGCACGTGCGCCAGTCTGTCCACGACGGAGATGGCCGAGCGGTTTGCAAGACCGGTTGTTTGTGCGAAATTCACCGCGATGATTTCTCTCTCGAAATTCAGCATGCTACGCATTTCCGCTCTGGTCCTTTGTCTTGCTGCCCTGCCTTTGCCCTCAATGCGGGCGGATGCGCAGCAGGAGAGCTTTTCGGCCTATATGCAGACCGTCGCCAGCCACGCGCGGCGCGACGGGGTGAGCGAAGCGACGATCACCAGCACGCTGGCAGGCTTGACCCCGAACCAGCGCGTCATCGATCTGGATACCTCGCAGCCGGGCAGCCAGGGCGGGCCGCCGCCGCTGGCGCCTTATATCGCCCGGCACGTCGGCAGTTCGATCGTGAGCAGGGGGCGTGCGCGCTACGCTTCGATGGCGTCGATGCTGCCGGCGATCGAGCGGCGGTATGATGTGCCAGCTTCGATTCTTTTCGCGATCTGGGGGCATGAGACCAATTTCGGCAGTTATACCGGTGATTTCGATCTGGCCCGCTCGCTGGCCACGCTGGCCTGGGAGGGCCGCAGGCGCGAACTTTTCGAAGGCGAGCTGATCGCGTTGATGAAGATGATAGACCGCGGCGTGCCGCGCAGCACGCTCAAGGGCAGCTGGGCAGGTGCCTTCGGTTATCCGCAATTCCTGCCCAGCGTCTATCTGAAGCTTGCAGTGGATGGTGACGGTGATGGCCGCACCGACCTCTTCAGTGCGGCCGATGCGATTGCATCCATCGCCAACTATTTTCGCGATGCTGGCTGGCGCTCCGGGGAACCCTGGGGCGTGAGGGCGGCCGTGCCTTCGGGTTTCGACGTCAGTGCTTATGCCACCAAGCTGGTCTCGCCGACCTGTGAAAAGGTGCATGCGCGCCATTCGCAGTGGAAGACCGTTGCCGAATGGCGCTCTCTGGGCGTGGCACCGCTGGCGCCGATCGGCAACGAGGTTCTGGCCACGGTGTTCCAGCCCGATGGGCCGGGCACGCCCGCCTATCTGTTAACCGGGAATTATCGGGTTATCCTTCAGTACAATTGCTCGAATTACTACGCCATGTCCGTGGGATTGCTTGCTGATGAGATTGCCCGTTAACCGTGTCCTGCCGCTTGCGGTTCTGATTCTGCTCGGCACGGGTGCGGCCAGCGCCAGGGACCACAAGGACAAGCAGCCTGCGCCGGTTACGGGCCCTGCCGCCGATTATCCGGTGGTGATTGGGCAGCCTTTCACGATTGGCCAGACCGTCTGGACGCCGACCGACCAGCTCAACTACGACGCCGTGGGCGACGCTTCGGTTGGCGATATCAGCCTTGCCGGGGTGACCGGTGCACACAAGACACTGCCGCTGCCCTGCTATGTCGAGGTTACTTCGCTCGCGAGCGGAAAGACCATTCTTGTGCGGCTTGAACGGCGCGGGCCAATGGTCAACGACGTGCTGGTCGAGCTGTCACCGATGGCGGCGCAGCAGCTTGGTATCGTGCCGGGCAGCCACGCGCCGGTGCGGGTAAGGCGGGTCAATCCGCCCGAGCAGGAACGGGCCATGCTGCGGATGGGCGAACGCGCGCCGGAGCGGATGGCAACGCCGGATGGGCTGCTCAAGGTTCTTCGCCGCAAACTGGCCGACCAGTCACCCCTTTTGCCGCCGCCTTCCACCCCGCCGTCGATGCCGGCAATGACGGACAAGCCCGCGCCGGTTCCGACACCCAAGGCGGCTGCTCAGAAACCCGCTCCCGCTAAGCTTTCCACGCCAGCAAAGGCTGCCAAGCCCGTTCCGGCCGCGATGCCAAAGCCAGAAGCCGCGAAGCCTCCAGTGGCCTCCGCCGCCCCGCCTGCGCCGAAAGGTTCGCTCTTGGTCCGGGCCGGGGCATTTTCGGTCGAAGCCAATGCCCGCAAGGCCGCCAAACAGCTAGGTGGCAACGTCACAAGGACGGGCAAGTTCTGGATCGTGAGCACCGGGCCCTTTGCAAACCGTGCACAAGCCGCTCCGGCGCTGGAGAAGGTCCGGAACGCTGGCTATAAGGATGCCCGAATCCAGTCAGCGGATTGACCGGCAGTACCGGCGCCGCACGCATTTGGCGCCCCGCGCGGGCGTGCGGGAGAAGTCGGGTCTTGAAGTCTATCGTTTCGTTCGGGCTGGCGGTTGCCGTGACCGCAGGCGCCGCCCATGCAGTCGTTCCCAGCCCGCCTGCGGAACTGGCGCCGATCCCGGTCAGCCTGCTGGTCGATCTCGGATCGGGGCAGGTACTGGAACAGCGCCACCCGGATACGCCTTTCCTGCCCGCTTCGGTCACCAAGGTGATGACCGCCTTTGTTGCCTTCGAAGAAATCAGTGCCGGACGGCTTCCGCTCGACCGGGTCTTTGCCGAACGGCCCGAAACCGAAAAGGAGTGGTTCGCCAAGGGTACCAACATGTACCTGACGGTCCACGACCGCCCCACCACGCGCGATCTGCTTCACGGCATCATGACTCAATCGGCGAACGATGCGTGCGTCGTGCTTGCGGAAGGCTATGCGGGTAGTGTGCAAGCGTGGACCGGCAAGATGAACGACGCCGCGCGGCGGCTTGGCATGACCCGCAGCCACTACAACACACCGAACGGGTGGATGGACGAGGGGCAGACTTATGTCACGGCTCGCGACATGGTGAAGCTCGCCGATGCCATGATCACGCGCTACCCGGATCTCTATCGCGAATTTTCCGGTCATAAGCACTGGTACTGGCATGGGCACGCGGGCGACGTCGCCATGCGCAGCCACGACCCGACGGTCGGGGTCGTGCCCGGCGCGGACGGGATCAAGACCGGCTATACGCGCGAGGCAGGTTACAACTTCGTCGGCACTGCCGAACGCGAAGGCCGCCGGCTGGTAATGGTGCTGGCCGGATCGCCGACCACACCGGTCCGCGATGCCGCGGCCCGTGCCTTGCTTGAATGGGGCTTTTCCGCGTGGACGGCCCGCCATCTGTTCGACAAGGGGCAGCCCCTTGCCGAAGCGCAGGTGCAGGACGGCGCTGACCTGAGCGTTCCCCTCGTCGCCAACCGCGAAGTTCACGCCACTATGCCCAGCGGCAGCAAGGCCAAGGTTACGCTCGCGGTCCATTACAAAGGGCCGTTGATGGCCCCGATCCGCAAGGGGGACGAGGTCGGAGAACTGGAGATCAGGGTGCAGGGCCTGGCGCCCGGCCGCGTTCCGCTTTTTGCCGGGCGCGACGTCGGCAAGGCGGGGCCGCTGGACAGGCTGCGCAACGGGCTTATCAACCTGTTTTCATGACCACGGGACGATTCATCGCATTGGAAGGCGGGGAAGGGGCGGGCAAGTCCACGCAGGCGCGCCTTCTTGCCGAGGCCCTGCGCACGCGCGGAATTGACGTTGTCGTGACCCGTGAACCCGGCGGCACGCCCGGCGCCGAGGCGATCCGCAAGCTGATTCTCGAAGGCGTGCCGGGGGACGACGGTCCGGGTTGGAATTCCCGCGCCGAAGCGCTGTTGTTCGCGGCGGCGCGGTCCGACCACGTCGAACAGCTGATCCGCCCGGCTCTGGCGCGGGGAGCATGGGTCGTGTGCGACCGGTTCCTCGATTCGAGCCGGGCCTATCAGGGCGGCGGCGGCGGACTTTCCGACGTCGATATCCTTACACTGCACGCCATTGGTAGCATGGGCTTCCTGCCCGATCTGACGCTGCTGATCGAAGTGGCGCCCGGTGAGGCGGCAAAACGGCTTGCTCTGCGCGATACCGACGGCACCGATCGGATCGGCGGGCGCGGCGCCGCCTACCATACGCGTGTAGCGGAAGCCTTTGCTGCGTTTGCAGGCAGCGAACCGCAACGCTTTGCCCGCATCGATGGCAACGGCACGCCTGCCGAGACCCACTCGGGTGTTCTTGCGGCACTGGCGCCGCTGCTGACTACACCATGAGCCGGCCGAAACCCTTTATCGGACAGGAAGCGGCCTGGCAGGAATGGCTTTCCGCCATTGCTTCGGAGCGCATGCACCACGCCTGGTTGCTGTCTGGTGCCAAGGGGCTCGGCAAGCGGGCCTTCGCGCGGGCAGCCGCGGCCGAGCTGGTCAGGGAACCGGGCGGCAAACTGCCTGACATCGCCTCGCACCCGGATATCCATATCCTTGAACACCTGCCGTCCAACGACGACGAGGCCAAGAAGAAGGCCGAGGGCAAGCCCTACCAGACCAAGCGCAACATCACGATCGACCAGATCCGGCAGATGCAGCACCGGCTGACTACGCGGCCGACGCTGGGCAACCGCCGCGCGATCATCATCGATCCGGCCGACGATCTGGAAAAGAACGCGGTCAACGCGCTGCTCAAGAGCCTTGAGGAGCCCCCGGTAGGGACCTATTTCCTGCTGATCACCCATCAACCGGGCCGGCTGCTGCCTACGGTGCGTTCGCGCTGTCGGGTGCTGCGGTTCGCGGAACTGAGGCCGGATGAACTTGACGCGGTGATCCGGCGCGATGTGCCAGAGGCCGGCGCCGAAGCACGCGCGGCGGCCATCGCAGCCTCCCGGGGATCGCCCGGCGTGGCGCTCAATTTTGTTGAGCACGACCTCGGCAACATTCACCGCCTGATGATGCAGATCCTGCGGCAGGGCGATGCGGATTTTCATCTTCGCGGTGCCCTGGCCGAGGAAATGGGCGCGCGCCCCCCGCGCGACCGGCAGCTTGCGGCGCTGGAGCTGGCGCGCAGTGTGCTCGTCGCCGAATTGCCCGATGCGTCCCGCGCGCGGCAGATGAAGATTATCGAGGCGCATGGCACGCTGACCGCGCTGAGTTCGCAGGCGCCCATCTACAATTTCGATGCCGGGCTCCTCATAATGGAAATTGGCGGGTTGCTGGCCTCGGCGGCGATGCCTAGAGAGGCCGCTCGCTAGACACACCTGAAGAGAAAGTGCGACCGCCGATGGGCGAGCCCTATTACATCACGACCGCGATCAGCTATCCCAATGGCCGCCCGCATATCGGCCACGCCTACGAGGCGATCGCCGCAGACGTCATCGCCCGTCATCGCACGGCCGAGGGGTTCGACGTGCGGTTCCAGACAGGGACGGACGAGCACGGCCTCAAGATGGCGCAGAAGGCGCGCGAGCTGGACACGACGCCGATGGAACTGGCGACGGAAATGTCAGGCTATTTCCGTGAGATGTGCGATGCACTGAACGTTGGGTATGATGTTTTCATTCGCACCACCGAACCGCGCCATCACGCGTCCACTCAGGAGTTGTGGCGGCGCATGGAGGCTAATGGCGATCTCTATCTGGATCGCTACGAAGGCTGGTACTCGGTTCGCGACGAAGCCTATTACGACGAAGGCGAACTGGTCGAAGGCGAGGGGGGGGAAAAGCTGTCGCCCCAGGGCACTCCGGTCGAGTGGACCGTGGAGGAATCGTGGTTCTTCCGCCTTTCGAAGTATCAGGATCGGTTGCTGGAGTTGTACAATTCCGGCGATTTCATCCGCCCGGAAACGCGGCGCAACGAAATCGCGCGGTTCGTGGAAGGCGGGCTTCGCGATCTTTCCGTTTCGCGGACCAGCTTCGACTGGGGCATCAAGGTGCCGGGCAGCGACAATCACGTGATGTATGTGTGGGTCGATGCGCTCACCAACTACATCACCGGTCTCGGTTTTCCGGACGAAACCGGCGATTTTGCAAAGTACTGGCCCGCGAACCTGCACCTGATCGGCAAGGACATCGTGCGGTTCCACACGGTATACTGGCCCGCATTCCTTATGAGCGCAGGTGTGCCGGTGCCCAAACAGGTCTTCGGTCACGGCTTCCTGCTCAATCGCGGGCAGAAGGAATCGAAGTCGCTCGGCAACGTCACCGATCCGATCGCGCTGTCCGAACTCTACGGCGTCGATACGCTGCGCTATTTCTTCCTGCGCGAAGTGGCGTTCGGTCAGGACGGCTCATGGTCGCATGAGGCGATCGTGACGCGTTGCAATGCCGAACTGGCGAACAGTTTCGGTAATCTGGCGCAGCGCACGCTTTCGATGATCTTCAAGAACATGGGCGGCGTGCTGAAACCCGGCCTCCCGGCTGCCGAAGCCGATATTGCGCTGTCCGATGCCGTGGCGCTGGGCATCACCGGAATGCGCCGCGCCTTCATGGACCTCGATTTCTCGAACGGTCTGGAAAGCTGGATGCGCGCTGTGTTCGCCTGCAACCAGTATGTCGACGAGCAGGCGCCGTGGACGCTGCGCAAGACCGATCCCGAGCGCATGGAAGCGGTACTGATGACGCTGCTGCGCTGCGTGCGCAGCCTTGCGCTGGCCGTGCGTCCGGTGGTGCCCACCGCGATCGACAAGCTGCTGGACCAGATGGGCGTAGCCGCCGATGCGCGTGAATATGCCGCACTGGGCGACGGTGACTGGCTCGAAGCGCTGGCAGCAAGCGGTTTCACACTGTCGCAGCCCATGGGCGTGTTTCCGCGACTGGAACTGCCGGCGGACGAGCCTGCCTGATGCTGATCGATTCGCACTGCCATCTTGAATACGAAGGTCTCGTCGAGGATCAGCAGGGCGTGCTGGCGCGCGCGCGTGAAGCGGGAATCGGCGGTTTCTTGAACATTTCCACCCGCCAGCGCGAGTGGGACAAGGTGGTGGGCACTGCCGCGCGCGAGGCCGATGTCTGGGCTTCGGTCGGCATCCATCCGCACGAGGCCGACCAGCATGCCGATCTGGGCGAGGCGGCTCTGCTCGAAGCGGCAGCAGACCCCAAGGTGATCGGCATCGGCGAGACCGGGCTCGACTATTATTACGACAAGTCCGACCGCGCGGTGCAGCAGGCGCTGTTCCGCACGCATATCGGCGTCGCCCGCAAAACCGGACTGCCGCTGATCGTCCACACCCGCGATGCCGAGGACGACACCGCGCGCATCCTGAGCGAGGAAATGGAGAAGGGGGCGTTCCCCGCCCTCATCCACTGTTTCACGGCCAGCGCCGGGTTCGGCCGTCAGATGCTCGATCTGGGGCTGACGATCTCGTTGTCCGGGATCGTGACCTTCAGGAACGCCGCCGATCTGCAGGCTGTTGCCGCGAAACTGCCGGAAGACAGGTTACTTGTTGAAACCGACTCGCCGTTCCTGGCGCCGGTGCCGCATCGCGGCCGCAAGTGCGAACCCGCCTATACCGCCGACACCGCGCGCTTCGTGGCAGGTCTTCGCGGTGTCACGCCGGAGCATCTGGCTGAGACGACGACGCGCAATTTCTTCGCGCTGTTCCGGAAAGCCGCCGCGTGAAAGTCACCATCCTCGGCAGCGGCACGTCAACCGGCGTTCCGCGGCTTGGCGGAGAGCACGGTGCCGATTGGGGCCGCTGCGATCCACTGGAGCCCAAGAACCGCCGCACACGCGTCTCTATCCTGCTGGAAAGCGACGCGGGAAGCCGCATCCTTGTCGATACGCCGACGGACCTGCGCGCGCAGCTTCTGGCCAACGACATCCACCGGCTTGACGCCGTGTTCTGGACGCACGATCACGCCGATCACTGCCATGGCATCGATGACCTGCGGCCGCTACGTTATGGCCGCGGCGGGCCGATCCCGGGCTTTGCCGCGTCCGAAACGGTCCGGCGCCTGCGCCAGCGCTTTGGTTATGTGTTCGCCGGACAGGAAGGCTATCCGACTATCGCGACGATCGACAATCTCGATACCTTGCGGCTTTGCGAAGGTTTTCGGGTCGATCACGTGCAAATGCCGCACGGTCCGGCGCAATCGACGGGGTACCGGTTTGATTGTGACGGAAAATCAGTCAGTTATGCGACGGACTTCAGTGAAATTACGCGCGGCATGGTCGATACGTTCTACGGGTCTGATGTGCTCGTCGTCGATTGCCTTCGCCGGGAACCGCATCCGACGCACGCGCACCTGGGCATGTCACTGGAACTCGCGGATGCCACGCGCGTTGGAACGGTCGTGCTGACGCATCTGGACAAGAGCATGGATTACGCGGCTGTGAGCAGCGAAGTGCCGGAGCACGTCAAGGTGGCGTTCGATGGAATGGTGATCGAGGCATGATCGGCACGGGGATGATCGTCTCGATCATCTCGGTGATCGCATGCCTGATCCTGGTGACGCGCGGCGCGCCGTTCCGAAATCTCGGCATGAGCAAGACGGTCCAGTATGCCGCGATCTGGGCCGCGATCATTATCGGTCTCGTGCTGCTCATTCAGGTGACGGGTTTCCGCATCGAACAGTGACAGAGTACTGCTGCCCCTTTCGATTTCTGCCACCCGTCATTTAACATAATATATATTATCAATCTACCGTTCGAAACCAAACGGCAGTCCCCTCACGGCCATCCACGCCCAAAATGGCGGGATTTCAGCGCATGCGCTTCACGTACAACCCGCTCTCGCGCTTCTCGGTGGCAAAGTTCGGCAACGACTGCACGAGTTCCGACAAGCGGGAAAAGCCATAGCTTCGCGCGTCGAAGCTGGACCGGTTGGCCACCCTCTGCCCCACTTCCGAAAGACTGGCGAAACCGTCGTCGTCCCGTTTGCTCGCTTTCCATGCGTCGTTCAGCAATTGGACGAGTTCATCGTCGACCGCCGGTTTGGCGGATGCCTTTCCGGGCCTTTCTTCGGCTTCGTCAGCAACCATGGCGTCGATGTCGATGAACCGCGTGCAGGCCTCACGAAAGGCCTCGGGCGTCCGGCTCGATCCGAAACCGTAGACCGGCGTCCCGTTCTGCCGGATGCGGATGGCAAGCGGCATGAAATCGCTGTCGCTGGACATGATGCCAAATCCGTCCACGTGGCCGCCGTACAGCAGGTCCATGGCATCGATCGTCATCTTCATGTCGGTGGCATTCTTGCCCTTGGTGAGATCGAACTGCTGCTGCGGCTCGAGTGCGTGCCGGTGGATCAGTGCGGCCCAGCCTTTCAGCGCCGGCTTGCTCCAGTTTCCATAGATGCGCCGTACGTTGACGGTCCCGAGATCGCCAAGGATGGTCAGGGCCGCGTCGAGTGTGGCGGGAGACGCGTTGTCGCCATCGATCAGAAGTGCGATGTTGCGGCCCCTGCGGGCACTGGCCGAGGCCATGGACTATCCTTTTCAGGGCGGAGAATGTTCAAGGCCGGATAATAGCCGCAAATTCCGAAGGTTGCACCTCTGTATGACAGGATTTCATACCCTCGGTCGACAGCGCTCGGGCGGCGTTTTCAGGCTGTCTGGCCGCAAGCGTCATTGATCTTGCCTTGCTGCGACGCACAACATAGGGCTTAATCGAACAGTTAAGGGTACAGGATCGGCCAATGCAGCGTTTCGAAGGCACCAGCAATTACGTCGCCACCGATGACCTCAAGGTCGCTGTCAATGCTGCGGTGCTCCTGCGCCGCCCGCTGCTGGTCAAGGGCGAGCCGGGTACCGGCAAGACGGTTCTGGCCGAACAGATTGCCGAGAGCCTTGGCGCGGAGCTGATCACCTGGAACGTCAAGTCCACCACCAAGGCGCATCAGGGCCTCTATGAATACGACGCGGTGGCTCGCCTGCGCGACGGCCAGCTCGGCGACGAGCGCGTGCACGACATTTCCAATTACATCCGCAAGGGCAAGCTGTGGGAAGCCTTCACTGCGCCCAAGCTGCCGGTGCTGCTGATCGACGAGATCGACAAGGCCGACATCGAGTTCCCGAACGACCTTCTGGCCGAACTCGACCGCATGGCCTTCGATGTCTATGAAACCGGCGAGCATATCGCGGCGCTCGAACGCCCGATCGTGGTCATTACCTCGAACAACGAGAAGGATCTGCCCGACGCATTCCTGCGCCGCTGCTTCTTCCACTACATCAAGTTCCCCGAGCGCGAGACGATGGAAGCCATCATCGACGTCCACTTCCCCGGCATTCAGAAGACTCTCGTAACCAAGGCAATGGAAGTCTTTTACGAACTGCGCGAAGTGCCCGGCCTCAAGAAGAAGCCTTCCACCAGCGAACTGCTCGACTGGCTCAAGCTGCTGTTGAACGAGGACATGCCGCTGGAAGTGCTACAGAATCAGGATCCCTCGAAGGCCATTCCCCCGCTTCACGGTGCCCTCCTCAAGAATGAGCAGGACGTGATGATGTTCGAACGCCTCGCCTTCATGGCGCGCCGGGGGAACTGAGGTGCCGCACGCCGGTCCCCACACCGGACAATGCCTGTGCGGTCAGGTGCATTTCACCATCGACGCGGAGCCCGTAGGCGCACGCTCCTGCTGGTGCCGGGACTGTCAGCGCATTGCCAGCGGCTCGGCGACGGTCAACGTGCTGTTTCCCGAAGAGGCCGTGGACTATGTCGGCGACATCGGCACGATGAGGATGACGGCGGACAGCGGCAATACCGTCGAACGCGGCTTCTGTCCCAAATGCGGCTCGCAACTCTACAGCAAGACTGTCGATCCTGCCGGAATGCCGATGCGGGTCCGTGCGGGCACGCTCGACGATCCTGAGCTCATGGCGCCAGGCGCGACGATCTGGGTGGAAAGTGCGCCCCATTGGGCACCGATCGACACCACGCTGCCCCGCTATTCGCGAGGACCGGACAGCCCGTTGATCGAGGAATGTGCCTGATATGACCGCCCCCTACTCCGGCAGCTGCAACTGCGGCGCGGTCACCGCGACGATTGCGGCCGAGCCCGTCTGGGTGCGCCAGTGCTGGTGCGGTCAGTGCCAGAAGGCTGCTGCGGGTTCTGCGACCAACAACGCGCTGTTCGCCACCGATGCCATGGCAATTACAGGCGATGTCGCATGGAAAGGCTACACTGCGGCCAGCGGCAACACGGTGGAGCAAGGCTTTTGCCCCACATGCGGCACGCCGATCTTCGGCCGCAACTCGTCACGCCAAGGCTCGTGGGTGGTCCGGCTGGGCTTTCTCGATGGCGATCATGGCCTCAAGCCGGCCTCGGCGATCTGGCTCGAAGAGGCCCCGGAGTGGGCGGTGGTCGATCCGGCGCTGGAGCAGTTTCCGCGTCAGCCTCCTCCTCCGCCCCCCGCGAGCTGATTCTTGGAACCTCTGGCCGGCGTTCAGCCGGTATCCCACACGCGCTTTGCCGCCATTCGCGCAAGCTTGGAGGCGTTCGAGCCCCGGCCGGGCTGGCGCGCGTGGGTCTATGAATTCCTGCTGTTCGGCTTCAAGCAAGGCTGGGCCTGCCTGTTTGGCGCGCTGCTGCTGGCGCTGCTGCTCGGCACGCACCTGTTCTATCCGGCACACCCCCCTCTTTCGCGCTACGATTTCCTGACGCTGAGCGCGCTTGCAATCCAGATCGCCATGCTCGCGCTGCGCCTCGAAACGCTGGAAGAGGCCAAGGTCATTCTGGCATTCCACATGGTCGGCACCGTGATGGAGCTGTTCAAGACCGCGCACGGATCATGGGAGTATCCCGAGGCAAGCCTGTTGCGAATTGGCGGCGTGCCGCTGTTTTCCGGGTTCATGTATGCGGCGGTGGGCAGTTACATCGCGCGCATCTGGCGCATTTTCGATTTCCGGTTCAGCCGGTATCCGAAGCCGGCCCATACCGCACTTCTGGCGGTGGCGATCTACGTGAACTTCTTCGCCCATCACTGGCTGCCCGATGTCCGGATCGCCTTATTTGCCGCTATCGCCCTCCTCTTCGCCCGCACCCGCATCTGGTTCCGGGTATGGCGCCGCGACCGCTGGATGCCGCTGCTGCTGGGCTGGTTTCTGGTGGCGTTGTTCATCTGGTTCGCCGAGAACATCTCGACATTCTCGCACGCGTGGATCTATCCCGACCAGCGCCATGGCTGGGCTCTCGTCCATCCCGGCAAGCTGGGGGCGTGGTATCTTCTGATGTACATCTCCTTCGTCCTCGTTGCCGCAGTGCATCGCCCGCAGCAGCACGCCCAAGCCGGACGGGCGTTTCCTACAGTCGCATGAATGGGATATGGTGACAGCGATGATCTGGCTCTGCTCCTCTCTCGTGCCGTCACAATGCGGCGTACCGGAAGTTCACACCGCATTCGCGGGTGACCGGGAGATTTCCGGCGCGCGGCAAGGCAAACCGAACACACATTTCCAAGGTTCCGTGTCATCCGGAGCGTCACACGGAGCCCTCGGGCAAAGGCTGAGATCATGCTGCTGAATTTCGTCGACGAACTGCGCGCCGCGGGTATTCCCACCTCGCTCAAGGAGCACCTCGTGCTGCTCGAAGCGCTTGACAAGGACGTGATCGAGCAGACGCCCGAAGCTTTCTATTATCTATCCCGCGCCACCTTCGTGAAGGACGAGGGCCTGCTCGACCGCTTCGATCAGGTGTTCCAGAAGGTGTTCAAGGGCATCCTCACCGATTACGGCCAGCAGCCGGTCGACATTCCCGAGGACTGGCTGAAGAAGCTGGCCGAGCGCTATTTCTCCGAAGAGGAGATGGAGAAGGTCAAGTCGCTCGGCTCGTGGGACGAGATCATGGAGACGCTCAAGAAGCGGCTTGAGGAGCAGCAGAAACGCCATCAGGGCGGCAACAAGTGGATCGGCACCAACGGCACCTCGCCGTTCGGCCACTCCGGCTACAACCCCGAAGGCATCCGTATCGGCGGAGAAGGCAAGCATGGGCGGGCGATCAAGGTCTGGGAAAAGCGCGAGTTTGCCAATCTCGACAATTCGAAGGAACTGGGCACCCGCAATATCAAGGTGGCGCTTCGGCGCCTGCGCCGTTTCGCGCGCGAAGGCGCCGCCGAGGAACTGGATCTCGACGAAACCATCCGCGGCACTGCCAAGCAAGGCTGGCTCGACGTGGTCATGCGGCCCGAGCGGCACAATGCCGTCAAGGTTCTGCTGTTCCTTGATGTCGGTGGCTCGATGGACCCGTTCATCAAGATGGTCGAGGACCTGTTCAGCGCCGCCACCGCTGAATTCAAGAACCTGGAGTTCTTCTACTTCCACAACTGCCTCTACGAAGGCGTGTGGAAGGACAACCGCCGCCGCTGGTCGCAGCGCACGCCGACCTGGGACATCCTCCACAAGTACGGCCACGACTACAAGGTCATCTTCGTCGGCGACGCCGCGATGAGCCCCTACGAGGTCAGCCACCCGGGCGGCTCGGTCGAGCACATGAACGACGAGGCCGGTGCGGTCTGGCTGCAGCGCGTAATGCAGACTTATCCGGCCACTGTCTGGCTGAACCCCTCGCCCGAGCGGCAGTGGCAGTATTCCGGATCGACCAAGATGATCCGCGATCTGATGGGCGGGGCGATGTACCCCCTCACCCTCGACGGACTCGAAGGGGCCATGAAGGAACTGACGCGAAAGAAGAGCTGAACGGACCGCGCCGTTGGAACGGTCCGTTACTCAGCAGTCAGGCTTTCGGCGGGAAATCGATGTGTTCGTGGATCGACTGCCAGCTTCCGTCGGCCTGCTTCTGGAAGACTTCCGTGTAACGGAAATCCGCTTCCTTCTCCTTGCCCGTGGAACTGGTGAGATGCGCCAGACCTGATGCAATGAACTGGCCGGGTCCGAGGATCTGTATCTTCGGATCAGGCATGTCGGCATGGTCGAATTTCATGTCCACAAAGCGTGCATTGGCTACGTGCATGGAAACCTTGCCGAGAATATGTCCGGTCTCCTGGGGATCAAAGGCAACGACGTCGTCGTTGTACCATTTGTCGATGGCGGGCAGGTCCATCGACTGAGCCGCCGTCGCGAAATCGGCGACCACGGACTTGGCCTCCGCTTCGGTGACGGGCTGGATGGCTTCAGTGGTCGTCTTCTGGCCACAACCGGCCAAACCGGCGCTGCCCAGCGTCAGGGCTGCGAGACTTACGGCAAACGGAAATTTCTGCATGACATCCCCTCTTCTCCAAGCGGCACCTTTGCGGTGCTCGCGGAGAGGGAGCCTAGGTCCACCAGCCCCATTGGCAAGCGGGTTAACCTTTATAGATCAGCAGATCGTCGATGGTCTCCCGCCATGCCGCCTCGTCCCGCGATGCCAGGGCGTCCAGATCGCCGGGCTGCGCGGCTCTGTCATCCACCCATTCGCGCAGTGCGGGACCGCCGTTGATGACGTCGATGGCGAGACGCTCGAACTCGTATTCATACGGGAAGTCACGCCAGATTGGATAGTCCGGCCAGAGATTGCGGATCGCCTTGAACGCCAGTGCCTGCAGCCGCCAAGGGCGGAACGCGGCGTGATCGTAGAATGGCCCTTCTGCGTGGATCATCAGCGCATTGCACAAGGCCTTCTGGTGCTTGTGAAAGGTCGGCTCGAACCAGCATTCGCGCAGCGCGCATCCGGTCAGCCAATCCGGCGCCAACCGTTCCATTTCCGCCAGCACCGCCTTGGCATCCACATCGGGCGCGCCGAACAGCACTTCGAGCGGACGCGTGGTGCCGCGTCCCTCCGAAAGGGTCGTGCCTTCCAGCATCACCGTGCCGGCATAGGCGCGGGCCATGTTGAGGTTGGCCGCATTCGGGCTGGGATTGATCCAGATCCGGCTTTCCGGCCATCCGAAGCCCGGCGCACCGTCCGATTGCCAGCCTTCCATTTCGATTACGCGGTAATCGACGTCGAGGTTGAAGTGACGCACGAACCAGTGCCCCATCTCGCCGAGCGTCAGCCCGTGGCGCATCGGCATAGGTCCCGCGCCCACGAAGCTCTCCTGCTCCGGCAGCAGCGTGGTGCCTTCCACCGGGCGTCCGGCAGGATTGGGGCGGTCCAGCACCCAGACGCTCTTGCCCTGTGTAGCTGCCGCCTGAAGCAAATAGAGCAGCGTTGTCACGAAGGTGTAGATACGGCAGCCGAGGTCCTGCAGGTCGAACAGGAACACGTCTGCCGTGTCCATCATTGCGGCACTCGGGCGCCGAACTTCGCCGTAGAGGCTGAACACCGGGATGCCGTAGGCGGGATCGGTCTCGTCCGAGGTCTCGACCATGTTGTCCTGCTTGTCGCCCTTGAGCCCGTGTTGCGGCCCGAACGCACTGGTCACGTTCACCCCTGCCGCGATCAGCGCATCGAGCGAGTGGACCAGCCCCCCGGTCACCGAGGCGGGATGGGCGACGAGAGCGACGCGCTTGCCATCGAGGGGCTTGCGCAGCGACGGGTCCGCCAGCAGGCGGTCGATACCGAACTTCATGCGGCGCTGGGTGCCGCAACCTCTTCGACGAAGCAAGTCGGATCATGAAAATCGGGGGCCTCGCCGCCGTGGCAAAGCGCCCAATAGCTTTTCACGCCGCCCTCCTCCTCGATCACCGCCGTGGCACCGCAAAGCCACGGCGCGGCCGGTAGGCCCATCGCGGGAATGGCCGCGTCGAAAATCGCCATGTCGGTGCCGAGGCGCATGGTGCACTCTGGTTCGCGCGGCATGGGCCTTTCGGTCATGCCCTCGCGCCGCGCGGAGAAGTCATAGACGTTCCAGCGCTCCGAGGGGGACAGGTTGAGTTCGGTGTAGGCCGGGCTGCCCGGTTGCTGCAGGAACAGTTCGAAACAGGTTGTCTGCCAGAGCCCGTCGGCACGCCCCTTTCCCGCGAACGAGGGCACAACCAGCTTTCCCGAACCCATGATTTTCCAGCGGGCGCGCAGCCAGTTGGCATCGAAACCGATGATCCGGAATTCCACGCTGCGGACTTGCGCGGGCGGATGGGCGGGATGACAGGTCAGATCGGCCATGGCCCCACGCTATATGGGACAAAAGGCGCCGGGCAATGCGGTTTCGTCCGGTTGCCATGCGCAAAGCGACCAACGGTTGAGGACCGTAGCGCGGCGGACACAGCTCTGACTTTGTTTCGCGCCCGCAGCGTGCTAGGCGCGCCGCTCCCGTTTAAGCCGAAAAAGACCCATGACCTACACTTCATCCCTGCTCCGCCTGCTCGACGAACGCGGCTACATCCATCAGATGACAGATGCCGGGGGCCTTGATGCCCTTGCCGCCAAGCAGATTGTGCCGGGTTATGTGGGCTTCGACGCGACGGCGCCTTCGCTCCACGTCGGCAATCTTGTGTCGATCATGTTGCTGCGCCGCCTGCAGCAGGCCGGGCACAAGCCGGTCGTCCTGATGGGCGGCGGAACCACCCGCATCGGCGATCCGACCGGCAAGGACGAAGTCCGCAAGATGCTTACGGACGAGGCGATCGAAACCAACATCGCATCGATCCGCACCGCGTTCGAACGATTCCTGACCTTCGGTGATGGCCCGACGGACGCAGTGATGGTCAACAACCACGACTGGCTGGGCAAGCTCGGCTACATCGAGATGCTGCAGCTGGTCGGTACCCATTTCACCGTCAACCGGATGCTGAGCTTCGATTCGGTCAAGCTGCGCCTCGAGCGCGAGCAACCGATGACCTTCCTCGAATTCAACTACATGATCCTGCAGGGCTACGATTTCCGCCACTTGTGCAACACGCAGGGGGTGCGCCTGCAGATGGGCGGTTCGGACCAGTGGGGCAATATCGTCAACGGTGTCGAATTGACGCGCCGCATGGATTCGACCGAGGTCTTTGGTCTGACGACCCCGCTGATCACCAAGGCCGATGGCACCAAGATGGGCAAGTCCGTCTCGGGCGCGGTCTGGCTCAACGAGGCCTCGCTGCCCTCGTATGACTACTGGCAGTTCTGGCGTAATTGCGACGACCGCGATGTCGGCAAGTTCCTGCGCCTGTTCACCGATCTGCCGCTCGACGAGATTGTCCGCCTTGAGGCGCTCGAAGGCGGCGAGATCAACGATGCCAAGGTCATTCTGGCCAACGAGGCGACGAAGCTGTGCCGCGGCGCCGAGGCAGCAGCCGCTGCCGAAGCCACCGCGCGCGAGACGTTCGCCGGCGGTGGGCTTGGCGAGGATCTGCCCACGATTGAAGTCGGCAGTGAAGGCATCCGCCTCGGCGCGGCGTGCACGGCTCTGGGTTTCACGGCTTCCAACGGCGAAGCCAAGCGCAAGATCGCGGAAGGTGCGGTCAAGCTGGACGATGAGGCGACAGACGATCCGGGAATGCTCATCGCGCCGGCAGCGGGCGAAACTCGCAAGCTGAGCCTCGGCAAGAAGAAGCACGGAATTATTAAAGGCATTTAAGCGGCAAAAATGCACCGCTCGTCCGGCATGAAACTGCCGGGTTTACCGAATGTTGGTGAATTGGCTCCATTGTCGCACCCTGAGGTCACAAACAAGGGCAATGACAATGAGTGCAGGCGCGCAGCTTTCTGTAACCGACAAGCGTCGGGCGGCGCGCCATCCGGTGGATTATTCCGTGATGGCCGAGCATCGCCAGCAGGGCGATGTGAACTTGCATATCATCAATGTTTCCGCCCAGGGCTTCATGGTCCATGGTGATCTTGGCTTGGAACGCGGTGAGCGCGTGGTCATGCGCCTGCCTGTCGTCGGCCGTATCGAGGCCCATCTGATCTGGGCGCATGAAGGCCGTGCGGGTTTTCAGTTCGAGCGGATCATCCGTGTCGATGATTTCCTCAAACTGGTCGATACCTTGCAGCCTAATCCGCGCCTGCGTCCGCGCCGCTGATCTTTCGAGGTGCCCGCCGGTGAAGGCGGGTGCCCTTCCCCTTACACACCCTTGAAATGTTGGTGCGCAGCAGCAATTTTTTCCGCATCTGCAAATCATTGCTTGATATAATATAACATCACAACTAGGCGGGCGGAATGATTGCACGCCCCCCCCGAATCGCCGTGCTGGCATGTGCCAGTTCCCTTGCCGTTCTGGCTGCGAGCGCAACGCCGCGCCCGGCCCTTGCGCAGTCCGTGGCACCGGACAGTGCATCGTCCGGCAAGACCAAGTCTTCCCATTTCCAGGAAAGCGGACCGGAAATCATCGTCACCGGCCGTGTCATTTCCGGTAATGCCGATCCCATCGCGGCTCCGGTCGTCCTTCAGGGGGACAGCCTGACCCGCGACCTGAAACCGCAGATCGGCGAGATGCTGGCCAGTCTGCCCGGCGTTTCCAGCAGCGGCTTTGCACCGGGCGTCTCGCGCCCGATCCTGCGCGGCTTCGACGGGCCGCGTGTGCAGGTCTTGCTGGACGGCATCGGCGCGCTGGACGCATCATCGGTGTCTGCAGACCACGCTGTTTCTCTGGACACTCTCAATGTCGAACGCGTCGAAGTCCTGCACGGGCCCCGCGTCCTTCTCTACGCCAGCGATCCGGCGGGCGGTGCCGTCAATGCCATCGATAAGCGCATCCCCCGGCGTGTTCCGGACAACACGTTCAAGGTGGACGCTCTGGCGTCCTACGGGACAGCGGCAAACCTCGTTAACGGCGGTGTCGCCAGCGACGTGAAACTGGCCGACAGGCTGGTTGCCCACGTCGACGCCTCCTACTTCCACAGCGACAATCTGAAGATTGGCGGCCACGTGCTGTCGCCGGAGTTGCGAGCCCGGACGCTGGCGCAGGCAGACGACCTCCAGGCGGCAGGAGATCTGGCCGGCGCTGCTTCTCTCACTGACCAGGCGAACCGGACAGGCTCCATTCCCAACAGCTGGACGAAGGGCTGGTCCGTGGGCGGTGGCCTTGCGTTCATTGACGAGGGTGGCGACATCGGCGTCTCGGTTCAGCGGCTGTCCACCGACTATGGAATTCCGCCACGCCCTTCCGTCGATCCCGGTGCTACCAGCATTTCATTGCGCCAGACTCGCGTCGATTTGCGTGCGGGTCTTAATCTCGATGGCTTTTTCAACCGGGTCGAGGTTCGCGGTGCATTCGGAGACTATGAACACGCCGAAATCGAGGACGGCGCAGTTGGCACGCAGTTCCACAACAAGGCGATCAAGGTTCGCCTTCAGGCCGATCAGGCGCGTCGTGGCATCTGGACCGGTTCCAGCGGCGTCCAATATTCCACCGCCCGCCTTGATATCAGCGGTGACGAGCTTCTGCTGCCCGACAACCAGACTGACCAGTTTGCTGCGTTTACCCTGCAACAGTTGGAAGTCGGGCAGTTCGATATCGAGGGTGCCGTGCGCTACGAGAATACGCGAGTTCACACGATACCAGCGTCCGAACGCCGTAGTTTCTCACAGTATTCGGCAGTTGCCGGACTGGCCTGGCACCCGGTGGATCATCTGACCCTGTCGGTGAACTATTCGCACGGTGAGCGCGCGCCTTCGGCGGAAGAACTGTTTGTCGATGGCATGCACGATGCCACCCAGTCCTATGAACGCGGCAATCCGGATTTCGCAGTCGAACGCAGCGACGGCATCGAAGCCGGCATTCGCTACAATGGCGGTAACTTTGCGGGATCGGTGACGGCCTATGGCACCAACTTCGCGAACTTCATCACTGCCGTTCCCACCGGCGAGGTGATCGAGGACTTCCCGGTGTATCAGTACCTTCAGGCCCCGGCCCGCTTCCGGGGTGTGGAAGCCGAAGGAGCCCTGACGTTCCTGCGCTGGGACAACGGCAGTTCGCTGAAGACCGATGCCGGTATCGACTATACCCATGCTCGCCTGGTCAACATCGGGCCGGTGCCGCGGATCCCGCCTCTCCGCGTGCGCGGCGGGCTGGAATTCGATTCGCCCAGTCTCGACCTGCGTGGTGAAATCGAATGGAACGCCCGGCAGCGCCACGTTGCCGATAACGAGAACCCCACAAGTGCCTTTACGCTTGTGAACCTGAGCGCCACCTGGCGCCCGATGGGCGAACAAAGCCCTCTTATGCTGATCCTCGCGGCGGATAACCTGCTCGACGCGAAGGGAAGGATCGCCGCATCGGAAACGCGTGACTTCGTGCCGATTGCCGGACGGGACTTGCGATTGACGGCGAAGCTTTCCTTCTAGTTCCTCAATCCGCTATCTCTTGGCAAGGGGAGGAGGTGCTGCCATGCAGCGTCGCGTGAATACGCTTTCCTCCCCCCTTCAAATCGCTAACTACCGCAAATTCTGGCTCGCCCGATTCAGTGCGATGCTGGCCGGCACCGGCATGGTCGTCATTATCGGCTACCAGCTCTACGATGTCGCCCGCAGCGAATACGGCATGTCGATCACGCAGGCGTCGTTCCAGCTTGGCCTGCTCGGTTTCGTCCAGTTTCTCCCGGTCTTCCTGCTGACGCCTGTCGCCGGTGTCGTCGCCGACCGGATTGATCGTCGCAAAGTGGCCGGAATGGCGGCGCTGCTCGACGTCCTGGTAGCGCTGGGGCTGGGCATCACGACCGAACTCGAAGTGCACAGTTTGCCTGTGCTTTACGCATTCGCGATGTTGCACGGCATCGTCCGCGTTTTCATCGGCCCGGCCATGGGTGCCATCGCGCCCAACACCGTGCCAGCCAGTCTGATTCCTCGTGCCATCGGCTTCAACTCGATCGCGATGCAGACGGGCATGATCGTCGGACCTGCCGCCTACGGTTTTCTCTTCGCGGCCGATCGCGCCCTGCCTTATTGGTCCACGGCGCTGTTTCAGGTAATCGCGGCACTGTCGATCATGTCGATCAACAATCTTCCAGAAGTGCACCGCGATGCCCGCAAGGCGCATCCCGTTCGCCAGATCATCGACGGTTTCCAGTTCGTGTGGCGCGAGCGGTTCCTGCTCGGCTGCATCACGCTGGACCTCTTCGCCGTCCTGCTGGGCGGAGCAACTGCCCTCATGCCGGTCTTTGCACGCGACATCCTTCATGTGGGCCCTGAGGGGCTCGGCTGGATGCGCGCCGCGGCCGCGGCCGGGGCAGCGACGGTGGCGTTGTGGCTGTCGTTCCGCCCGCTGGAAAGGAACGTGGGCGTGAAGATGCTGCTGGCGGTGGGGGCCTACGGCGCCATGACGGTTGCCTTCGGCGTGTCGAAGATCTTCGCCGTCTCGTTGTTGTGCCTGGCCCTGCTGGGCGCGGCTGACATGATCTCCGTCTTCATCCGCAGTTCACTGGTGCAACTGCGGACGCCGGACGATGTACGCGGACGGGTTTCTGCGATTTCAGGTCTGGCGATCTCTGCGTCGAATGAGCTCGGAGAAATGCAGTCAGGTATTGCGGCAGCCTTGCTCGGTGCAACCGGAGCGGTTGTTTTCGGCGGCGCCGGTGCCATAGTTATTACCCTTATCTGGGCGTGGATCTTTCCGGAAATCAGAGAGGCCCGCACATTCTCAGCGCGTTGGGAGCAAGAGACATGAAGGCAGACAGCATACTCGCCACTATCGGCAATACGCCGCACATTCGCCTGTCGCGTCTGTTTCCGGATCACGAAGTCTGGGTGAAGGCAGAGCGTGCCAATCCCGGCGGATCGATCAAGGACCGCATCGGCCTCGCCATGATCGAGGCGGCAGAGGCTGATGGCAGCTTGCAGCCCGGCGGCACGATCATCGAGCCGACCTCGGGCAATACCGGCATCGGCCTTGCCATGGCGGCGGCGGTCAAGGGCTACAAGCTGATCCTGGTCATGCCCGAATCGATGTCGATCGAGCGGCGCCGCCTGATGCTGGCCTATGGAGCGCAGTTCGATCTGACACCGCGCGAAAAGGGCATGAAGGGGGCGATTGAGCGTGCCAAGGAACTGATCGAGGCGACGCCCGGCTCGTGGATGCCGCAGCAGTTCGACAATCCCGCCAATATCGCGATCCACGTGAGGACCACCGCGCAGGAAATTCTTGCGGATTTTGCGGAAACTCCTGTCGATGTCCTCATTTCAGGAGTGGGAACCGGCGGGCACCTGACTGGCTGTGCTGAGGCACTCAAGCAGGCGTGGCCGGACATGAAGGCCTTCGCGGTGGAGCCCACGCTTTCTCCGGTGATTTCGGGCGGACAGCCCGGCCCCCACCCCATCCAGGGTATCGGCGCCGGCTTTATTCCGGCCAACCTGCACACGCAGGCCATCGATGGGGCCATCCAGGTCGACCCGGCTGACGCCAAGGAAATGGCGCGCCTGTGCGCGACGAAGGAAGGCATGCTGGTGGGGATCAGTTCCGGCGCGACGCTGGCTGCCATAGCCCAGAAGCTGAAGGAACTGCCCGCAGGCAGCCGTGTGCTCGGTTTCAACTACGATACTGGCGAACGCTACCTTTCCGTGCCGGATTTCCTGCCCGAGTGATCCGGCTGCCCGCAAGACGTTCCATTTCGAGAGACACGACTTTTCATGAGCACACTCGAAACCGTTTCTTACGTGCACGCCGGAAAAACTCTGACGGGTTGGCTGGCACGGCCAGCAGCAATGGCTCGTGCGGCCGTCGTGCTTTTTCCGACGATTGCCAACGTCAACCCGCTGATGGAGGAGCGCGCTCGAAAACTGGCAGAGGCTGGTTATCTCACCATGATTGCGGACTTTTACGGCGATCCGGTGGCAAGCTTTGAAGCCTCGTTCCCAATGGCGGCGGCGCTCCGCGAGGACAATGCCTACTATCGCGGCCGGATCGGCGCGGGGATTGCCGCTCTGCGGGAGCTGGCTCCCGATTTGCCGATGTTCGCGATTGGCCATTGCATGGGTGGTCAGGCGGTACTTGAAGCCGCGCGTGCCGGTGAAGACTTGCAGGCGGTAGTCAGCTTCCACGGCATCCTTGAGACACCTGAACCCGCTGAACCGGGCGCCATCAAGGCTCGCATCCTTGTTTGCCATGGTGACGCCGACCCTCTGGTTCCCCACGAACAGGTGCTCCAGTTCTGGTCGGAAATGAACGCCGTGAATGCCGATTGGCATTTCCATGCCTACAGTCAGGTGCGCCACGGTTTTACAGATCCGGACAGCGACAAGAAGAGCCAGGAATTCCTGGCTTACAGCCGCAGCGCCGACCGCCAGTCGTGGGCGGCGATGCTCAGCTTGTTCGACGAAGTGCTGGCCTGATGGTCAGGAGGCGATGCGTTCCAGCGCATCGCCTTCGAGCCGCCGGTAGAAGCAGCTGCGGGCACCGGTGTGGCAGGCAGGGCCTTCTGGCGTGACCACCAGTTCCAGCGCATCCTGATCGCAATCGACACGGATTTCCTGCACGCGCAGGAAATGGCCTGAGGTTTCACCTTTCAACCATAGCTTCCCGCGTGAGCGCGAATGAAAGTGGGCAAGCCCGGTCTCGCGGGTCTTCTGCAGGGCTTCTGCATCCATGTAGGCGACCATCAGAATGTCCTTTGTCGCCGAATCGACGGCAATCGCGATCAGCAGGCCCTTGGCATCAAAGCGCGGCAGGAAGGCAGCGCCGAGTTCGCGTTCGGCAGTGGAGACATCGGTCATTCCGGAGATTTCCTTGATCGGGCTTTCAGTATTTTAATGTTGCACGATAACCACAGCTGATGGGCAAAATCCACGCCCTCGCGCGAATCTCCTTTCCAATCGTGCCGATTCATTGAATTTTGCACCTGCAGCTGGGGGGCTGCTTCTGACCCATAGGTCGCTGTTAGACAAGCGCCACGGTTCAGGGAATTTGCGATTGGATTGTGGTAGGGCCACACCCGGTCGCAGCGATGAGGGATTGGCCAGGCGGTATTCAGGGGTACCGTCGAACTGCAAAGCAGGGCCTTACAGTTTCGTCACGAGGACGCCCGGAGCCAATGGTTCCGGGCGTTTTCTGTGGCGATTCAGGCGAGATCAAGGGCTTCGTCGAGGACACGGGCGAAACAGGCGACGACCACGGTCTTTGCTCCTGCGCGCTTGAGCGCTGATACGCAGGCATTGCTGGTTGCACCGCTCGTAAGCACGTCATCGACCAGGACGATCTTGGATTCTTTCAAGCGGCTGGCCCATCTGTGGTTCACGCCAATGGCTCCTGACAAGGCTCGATTTCGGGCTTTCTTTCCCAAACCACCCAATGAAGGCGTAGCCTTGCGCCGGACCAGGGCATCCACCGCAAGGCGCGCGCCGGTCTGCCTGGCAATCGATCGTGCCAGCTCTGCCGCCTGATTGTAGCCACGCTGCCACAGGCGCCAACGGTGGAGCGGCACGGGCACAAGCAGGCAGTTCGGTCCCAGCTCCTCCAGCTTGGGCACCATCAGCCCCGCCATCATCGGCGCCAGCGAAATCCGGTTGCCGTGCTTGAGCGAGAGCACCAGCTTGCGTGAGGCATCGTTGTAAAGCGTCGCTGCGGCGATCCCGTCGTGGCGCGGCGGTTTTTCCAGACAGGGCCCGCATGTCGCGCCCTCCTGAACGCCATCACCGAAGGGACGGCCACAGGTTACGCAGGCCGGTTCGCCGGGTATCGCCAGTTCGCCCCAGCACGCAGCGCACAGGCCGGTCTGCGCGCCAATGCCGTCGCCGCATAGCGGGCAGCGCGGTGGAAACACCAGATCCACAAGTGGTGCCATGGCTTGGGCAATTCGCATGCACCGATGCTATCGGAGCTCTTTGGTGCGACAACCCATTGCAAGGATTTCATCCGCGCGGCAGGGGGTGGTGATGGCCAGCAAAGCTCCTCCCCGCATTTTCTCCTCCGCCCGCCGCATCGCCACCCGCCGTCGAATGCTGGCGCTACAAGCCCTGCCCGATGCTCCATGCTACCTGATCGACGACATGGTCGAAGATGTTCTGGAGAGGCTCGCCTTCCTGCGCTTCGAGCCTGCCAAGGCACTGATCATTGGCGATTACAGCGGTGCGCTGGCTCAGACGCTCTTGGCACGCGGTGTAGAGGTGATCGAAGCCGAACCGGCACTGGGGTTCACCGAAGAGCAGCCCTTTCCGTTCGAGGGTTTCGATCTCATCGCCAGCCTTGGCACGCTCGATACCGTAAATGACGTGCCCGGTGCGCTTGTTCACATGCGCAAGGCACTGGCGCCCGGCGGCATGGTGATTGCCAGCTTCGTGTCGTCCGGCAGCCTGCCGGTCCTCCGCGAGGTCATGCTGGCCGCCGATGGTGACCGCCCTTCCCCGCGCCTGCATCCCGCCATCGATGTGCGGGCCGGTGCCCAGTTGCTCCAGCGTACTCTGTTCGCCGACCCGGTAACGGACCACCGGCCGCTGGACGTGGTTTTCCGCAGCCTGGAGCGCCTCGTCGGCGATCTGCGCGCGCTGGGGCTCAGTAATGTCCTCTCCGATCCTGGCCCACCACTAGGCAAAGCCGGGCTGGCGTGCGCGCGCGAAGCCTTTGCGGCCGCCGGTGAGGACGGCCGCACGGTAGAACGGTTCGAGATTCTGACGCTGTCGGGCTGGAAGCGCTAGGCTCCAGCCCGCACAGGGTTATCAGGCCAGCGCGGCCTGTGCCGCTGCCAGCCGTGCGATCGGCACGCGGAACGGCGAGGCGCTGACGTAGTCGAGCCCGGTCTTCTCGCAGAACGCGATCGAGGCCGGATCGCCGCCATGTTCGCCGCAGATGCCGAGCTTGATGTCGGGCCGGGTCACGCGGCCGCGCTCGGCGGCGAGGCTTACCAACTGGCCGACGCCGTCGACATCGAGGCTGACGAAGGGGTCGCGCGCGAAGATGCCCTGCTGGACATAGACGGGCAGGAACTTGCCTGCGTCGTCGCGCGAGAGGCCCAGCGTCGTCTGCGTCAGGTCGTTGGTGCCGAACGAGAAGAACTCGCCCACTTCGGCGATCTCGCCTGCCATCAGCGCGGCGCGCGGCAGCTCGATCATGGTGCCGACCATGTATTCGAGCGTAGAGCCCTTCTCCTCGAAGACCTGCACGGCTACGCGGGCCACCAGCGCCTTGAGGATTTCGAGTTCCTTCTTCGTTGCCACCAGCGGGATCATGATTTCGGGCACGATCGCCTCGCCATGCGCCTTGGCCACGTCGCAGGCGGCTTCGAAGATCGCGCGGGCCTGCATCTCGTAGATCTCGGGGAACGTGATGCCGAGGCGGCAGCCGCGATGGCCGAGCATCGGGTTGAACTCGTGCAACTCGCCCGCGCGGCGCTTGAGCGTATCGACGCCGATGCCGATCTCGTCCGAAAGCTCGGCGAATTCCTCGTCCGCGTGCGGCAGGAACTCGTGCAGCGGCGGGTCGAGCAGGCGGATGGTCACCGGCAGCCCGCGCATGATCTCGAAGATCGCGGCGAAGTCGGCGCGCTGTTCGGGCAGCAGCTTTTCGAGTGCGGTGCGGCGGCCTGCCTCGTCCTCGGCCAAGATCATCTGGCGCACTGCGCTGATGCGGCTCGCGTCGAAGAACATGTGCTCGGTGCGGCACAGGCCGATGCCTTCGGCACCGAACTGGCGGGCCATCTTGCAGTCGGCGGGCGTTTCCGCATTGGTGCGGACCTTCATGCGGCGGTGCTTGTCGGCCCAGACCATCAGCGTCGCGAAGTCACCGGCCAGTTCGGGCTCGATGGTCGGCACTTCACCGGCCATGATGTCGCCCGAAGCGCCGTCGAGCGTCAGGATGTCGCCTTCCTTCAGCTCGCGCTTGCCGATCTTCATCACGCGGGCCTTCATGTCGATCGACAGGCCCGAGGCGCCCGAGACGCAGGGACGGCCCATGCCGCGCGCCACCACGGCGGCGTGGCTGGTCATGCCGCCACGCGCGGTGAGGATGCCCTTGGCCGCGTGCATGCCGTGAATGTCTTCCGGCGACGTCTCGACGCGCACGAGGATCACCGCATCGCCCATATCCGCGCGCTTTTCGGCGGTGTCGGCGTCGAACACGATCGCGCCCGAAGCCGCGCCCGGCGAAGCAGGCAGGCCCTTGCCGAGAATGTCGCGCGGCGCCTTGGGATCGAGCGTCGGGTGCAGCAGCTGGTCAAGCGCCATCGGATCGACGCGCTTGATCGCTGTCGCCTCGTCGATCAGGCCTTCCTCGACCATGTCGACGGCCATCTTCAGCGCGGCCTTGGCGGTGCGCTTGCCCGAACGGGTCTGCAGCATCCACAGCTTGCCCTGTTGCACCGTGAACTCGATGTCCTGCATGTCGGTGTAGTGCTTTTCGAGCAGCTCGAAGACGGCGGCCAGTTCGCCATAGGCGGCAGGCATCGCCTCTTCCATCGACAGCGGCTTGGCTCCGGCGCGCTCGCGGGCCGCCTTGGTCAGGTACTGCGGGGTGCGGATGCCGGCAACGACGTCCTCACCCTGAGCATTGACCAGCCATTCGCCGTAATAGGCCTTTTCGCCGGTCGCCGGATCGCGGGTGAAGGCGACGCCGGTAGCAGACGTATCGCCCATGTTCCCGAAGACCATGGCCTGCACGTTGACGGCAGTGCCCCAGTCACCCGGAATGTCGTTGAGGCGGCGATAGACCTTGGCGCGGTCCGAATCCCAGGAATCGAAGACGGCGCGGATCGCGCCCCAGAGCTGCTCGGTCACGTCCTGCGGGAACGGACGGCCCAGCTCGGCATCGACGATACCCTTGTATTCCTTGACGATCTTGCGCCAGTCGTCGGCGGTCATCTCGACGTCGTTGAGATAGCCGTTGTCTTCCTTGGCGATTTCCAGCGCTTCCTCGAACAGATGGTGTTCGACGCCGAGCACGACGTCCGAATACATCTGGACGAAGCGGCGGTAGCTGTCCCACGCAAAGCGATCATCGCCCGAGGTTCCGGCGAGGCCTTCGACGGTCTCGTCATTGAGGCCGAGGTTAAGGACGGTGTCCATCATGCCCGGCATCGAGACGCGCGCGCCCGAGCGGACCGAGACCAGCAGCGGATCGGCGGCATCGCCGAAGCTCTTGCCCACGGTCTTTTCGATGTGGGTCAGCGCCTGTGCCACGTCGGCCCGCAGCGCGTCGGAGAAGTCGCCGCCCTCGGCGAGGTACTGCACGCACTGTTCGGTAGTGATGGTAAAGCCCGGAGGCACCGGAAGCCCGATCCCCGCCATTTCCGCAAGGTTCGCGCCCTTGCCGCCGGTGATCACCTTGTCCTTCGCGCGCGGATCATCGTGCTTGACCCCGCCACCGAACGTGTAAACCTGCGTGCTCATCTATCCCCTGGCTCTCTTTCGTCTTCTTGCGATTTCTCGCACTCGGGGCGCGGTCCTAGCCCTCTATCCGCGAGAAGTCAGCAACATTGTGCACCGCAACACGAAAGGTATCAAGCAGTGCCAAACGGGTATCACGTCGCAGCGGATCGGGATCGTTTACCGTAACATCCGCGAAAAACGTATCTATCGGATTGCGCAAGGTAGCCAGCGCCGCCATGGCTCCGGAGAAGTCCTCGGCCGCGACTGCCGCAGCAGCCTTGGGCGCAGCCACGTCGAGTGCGTCCATCAGGGCCTTTTCAGCAGCTTCCGGCTCGTAGCCCAGCCCCTTCCGGGCGGCGTAGACATCGCGCATGTCGGGATCGTCGACGTTCTCAAGCGGGTCCTCGTCGCCAGTACGGGCGATGGCAATCTCCGCCTCGCCCTTGCCGGGGACGGACGCATAGCCCTCTTTCTTGAGGATATTGGCGGCGCGCTTGTAGCCGGCGAGCAGGTTGGTGCCGTCCTCGGTCTCGACGAAGGCCTGCAGTGCATGGACGCGGGCGAGCAGGCGGACCAGATCGTCCTCCCCGCCAAGCGCGAAAACCGCGTCGATCAGGTCGTGGCGGACACCAGCTTCCTTCTGCTGAACCTTGAGGCGGTCGGCGAAGAAGTCGAGCAACAGTCTTACCGCGGCGAAGGCCTGCTCGCGAAGTGGCATACTGCTTGGATTGCGCTCAGTTGCAACTCGTTCGACTTCATCGAGATTTGGTTGCCGCCCATGCACCAACTCTAAGCCAAAATAGACGTCAACGTAGGTTTGCTGACTGATCTTCTGCGCTTGTTGAACATACCAACCATGTGTTGCAGACAGCAGCAGACGGGTGAGTGAGGCCCGAGTGCTGTTCGCGATTAACAGTTGGATGATAGAAATGGCAGCTCGTCTAAGCGCGAACGGATCTTTGGAGCCTGTCGGCTTCTCATCAATGCAGTAGAAGCAAGCCAGCGTATCCAGCTTATCCGCCAGCGACACCGCCACCGTCACCGGCGCCGTCGGCACCTCATCACCTTGCCCCACCGGCTTGTAATGATCGCGAATGGCATCGGCCACGGCGTCGGGCAGGCCCTCGGCGCGGGCGTAGTAGCCGCCCATCAGGCCCTGCAGTTCGGGGAACTCGCCGACCATCTCGGTCACGAGGTCTGCCTTGCACAGTTCGGCGGCCTGCCGCGCCAGTGCGGGATCGCAGTCCGGAACCACGCACTCGTTCGCCAGCCATTCGGCCAGCTTGGCCACGCGTTCGACCTTGTCGGCGACGGTGCCGAGCTTCTCGTGGAAGGTGATGCGGCCCAGCTTTTCGGCTTGGACCGAAAGAGGCGTCTTCTTGTCCTGCTCCCAGAAGAAGCGCGCGTCGGACAGGCGGGCGGCGAGCACCTTGCGGTTGCCGTCGACGATCGCGGCGCCGCCGTCGGTCGCCGCGATGTTGGCGGTGCAGACGAAGGCATTGGCGAGTTTGCCCGCGCTATCCTCGCACACGAAATACTTCTGGTTCACGCGCGCGGTGAGCTGGATCACTTCGGGCGGCACTTCGAGGAAGGCTTCGTCGAAGCGGCCGAGAAGCGGTACCGACCATTCGGTCAGGCCCGCATTCTCGATCACCAGACCTTCGTCCTCGACCAGCGTCAGACCGGCTGCGGCGGCGGCCTCGCGCGCCTTTTCGCGCACGATGTCCTGCCGTTCCTCGTGGTTCACAAGGACGTGGCAGGCGCGCAGCTTGTCGGCATAGTCATGCGCGCTGCCGATGGTGATCTCGTGCGGGTGGTGGAAGCGGTGGCCCTTGGTGACGTAGCCCGAGGCGATGCCACCCACTTCGCATTCGACGAGGTCCTCGCCGAGAATGGCGACGATGCCCGAGAGCGGGCGCACCCAGCGCAGCGATTCCGTGCTGATCGAGGCTGCGCCCCAGCGCTGCGACTTGGGCCAGGGGAATGCGCGGACGATCGCCGGGATCGCCTCGGCCAGAACGTCCCTCACGGAACGGCCGGGCTTTTCGACGACGGCGAAGTACGTGGGCTTGCCCTTGACGTCGCGGACTTCGAGCTGGTCCTTGGTCAGCCCCACCTTGCCAAGGAAGCCGGCGAGCGCCTGGTCGGGCGCACTGGTGGCGGGGCCCTTGGTTTCCTCGCTGACGGCCTCGGTGGTTTCGGGAAGGCCTGTCGCGATCAACGCGAGACGGCGCGGCGTCGACCACACCGCAACCGTATCCAGAGCCACACCGGCAGCGTCCATTTCCTTGCGGAACAGTTTTTCCAGATCGGCGCGCGCGCCGGCCTGCATGCGGGCGGGGATTTCCTCGGAGCGAAGTTCGAGAAGGAAGTCGGTCATGTCAGTCGGCCCGTTCACGGGTTGATAGGGTGGCGCCAGCGTCCTTCGACAGGCTCAGGACGAGCGGAGTAGGTGTGAAAGCGCCCTCTCCGCCCCGCTCAGGCTGAGCTTGTCGAAGCCTCATACGGTCCACCCCGGGAACTTGGCTTCCCACTGGTCCTTGTTCTTGTCGATCCAGGCCTGGCACGATCCCTTGGCGAGATCGCGCACGCGGCCGATGTAGCTGGCGCGTTCCTGCACCGAGATCACGCCGCGCGCCTGCAGCAGGTTGAAGAGGTGCGAGGCTTCGATCGCCTGATCGTAAGCCGCGAGCGGTATTTCCGCCTCGATGCAGCGCTTGCACTCGGCCTCGGCGTGCTGGAAGCCCTTGAACAGCTGCTCGGTGTCGGCAATCTCGAAGTTGTACTTCGACTGCTGCTGCTCGTTGGCAAGGTAGACGTCGCCGTAGCTCACGCCTTCGTTGTTGAAGCGCAGGTCATAGACCCAGTCGACGCCCTGGATGTACATCGCGAGGCGTTCGAGGCCATAGGTCAGCTCGCCCGCGACCGGCTTGCAGTCGAACCCGCCGACCTGCTGGAAATAGGTAAACTGCGTCACTTCCATGCCGTCGCACCAGACCTCCCAGCCGAGCCCCCAGGCGCCCAGCGTCGGGCTTTCCCAGTCGTCCTCGACAAAGCGGATGTCGTGCGCCAGCGGATCGATGCCAATGGCGGCGAGGCTCTGGAGATAGAGTTCCTGCAGGTTCTCCGGGTTCGGCTTCAGGATGACCTGATACTGATAGTAGTGCTGCAGCCGGTTCGGGTTCTCACCATAGCGGCCGTCGGTCGGGCGGCGAGAAGGCTGGACATAGGCGGCTTTCCAGGGTTCCGGACCCAGTGCACGCAGCGTCGTTGACGGGTGGAATGTGCCTGCGCCCATGCGCATGTCGTAGGGCTGGAGGATCAGGCATCCCTGTGCGCTCCAGAAATTGTGGAGCGTCAGGATCATGTCCTGGAAGCTGAGCGGCTGTTTCGCGGCGGCAGTCATGGAAATTCCGTCGAGTTCTTGGTTGCGCGGCCTTTGGCGGATCGGGCGGTTCAAATCAACCGCGCAAGCGGGGAACTGGCGATGCCACTTGCATTAAGCTTGCGTTTGGCCTTTGTCCCGCATGGCTATGAGGATGACCTTGCTGAAGACTGCCCTGCGCAACGCTGCCTGCGCGCTTGCCCTGTTCTCCACCCTACCCGCTGCCGCGGAAGATACGGTGCCCGCCGCGCCGGCGGCCGAAACGCTCGCCCCGGCCACCCCCGCGCTCTGGAAAGTGGCCGACGAGGACACCACTATCTGGCTGTTCGGCACGATCCACATCCTGCCCGAGAATGTTGCCTGGTATGCCGGGCCAGTCGCAAAGGCTTTCGATTCCTCGAGCCAGCTCGTCACCGAAATTCCCATCGACAAGGCCGAGGGCTCTCAGTCGGTCATCATGCAGAAGAGCCTGCGCGAGGATGGCAAGACGCTGCCCGATACGCTGGATGACAAGGAACGGGCCGCTTACGATGCGGGGATGACCTCGATCGGCCTGCCGCCGCAAGCGTTCGACAAGAACGACGCCTGGTTCGCCGCGCTCATGCTCACGCTGATCCCGCTCAAGGTGTCGGGCTACAATCTGGAAAGCGGCGTCGATACGCAAATCGGCGCCATGGCCAAGGCGCGCCAGATGGAGAATACGGCGCTGGAAACGCCGGAATACCAGATCTCGCTATTCGACGACCTGCCGCAGGCCACCCAGCGCCGGTATCTGGATGAGGTTCTTAAAGCACTGCCCACGGTCAAGACGGATATCGACTCCATGGTTGCGGCGTGGAAGGCCGGCAAGGCCGATGACCTGGCGCGCCTGCTCAACGAGCAGGAGGACGACCCGCAGTTGCGGAAGGTTCTGCTCACGGATCGCAACGCTCATTGGTCCAAGTGGATCGAGGAGCGTCTGAAGCAGCCTGGAACCGTGTTCATCGCGGTGGGCGCTGGACATCTTGCCGGACAAGGCAGCGTGCAGGATCAACTCGCGCAGGACGGTGTGTCGTCCGAACGGGTTCAGTAACCGGCAATGCGCCGCTGGTTCCTTGCCCTGTCTGCATTGGCGCTGCTCGGCTGCGCGCCCACGCCGCAGAAGGCCGATCCGGCCTTGTGGCATATCGAGAGTGCGGACGGGCATGAGGGCTGGCTCTTCGGAACGATCCACAGTGCGCCCGGCCCGCTCGAATGGCGGACGGCAACGGTTGGCGATGCGCTGGACGGTGCGGGCACGATCATGGTCGAAGTCGCCAATCTGGCCGACGAGGCGGCCGTCGGGGCGGCCTTCGCGGCGCTGGCGAAAAGCGAAGGGCAGCCGCCACTTTCACAGCGCATTGCCCCGGCCGAACGCCCTGCCCTTGCCGCGCTGCTCAAGCGCAATGGTTTTCATGACGGGGATTTTGCCGCGATGGATACCTGGGCGGCTGCACTCACGATCGTGCGGCAGGACAAGGAGGGAAGCGATCCGCGCTACGGTGTGGACCGTGCGGTGATTGCGCAGGCGGGCAACCGGCCGGTCGTCGAACTGGAAGGCGCCACCCGGCAGCTGAGCATATTCGATGCCTTGCCCGAAAAGGATCAGCGGGACCTGCTCAGTGTGGTCGTCCAGGAGGCGGACAAGCCCGACCTTGACCTCCCTGCCGCCTGGCGCGAGGGGGACATGACGGCGATCGAGCAGGATACCCGCACGGGGCTGCTGGCAGACCCGGAATTGCGCGCGGCGCTGTTTACGGGACGGAACCGCCAATGGGCTGCCAGCATTGCACAGGCCGTACAGGCCAACCGGAAGCCGTTCGTGGCAGTCGGTGCTGCCCACATGGCCGGTCCCGACGGGTTGCCCGCGATGCTGGCCAGCCAGGGCTTTACGGTTACCCGGGTGGAGTGACGCGGACTGCCCGTCTGACGCTTGCCTTTTTGCCGGTTTACGCGTAAGGGCGCGCCCTCTCCGTCATGGTCATCCCTGGAGGCGTGACGGGCGGTACGGGCCGAATACGCGGTTTCGTGCCGGATATATCCAGTTTTCGAAAGGCAAGTCCCATGAGCGATCAGCTTACCCTGCCGGCCGAGACGCGTGAACGGGCAGGCAAGGGAGCCTCCCGTGCCCTGCGTCGCGAAGGCCGCGTTCCCGCCGTCGTCTACGGTGCCAATGAAGAACCCCTCGCCATCCACGTCGGGGAAAAGGAGCTGACCCGTCAGCTCATGACCGGCCACTTCTTCAACTCGATCGTCGAAGTCGAAGTGGGCGGCAAGAAGGTTCGCACCCTGCCGAAGGACGTTGCCTTCCACCCCGTCAGCGACCGTCCGCTGCACGTCGACTTCCTGCGCCTCGCCAAGGGCGCGACCGTGCACGTCAACGTGCCGGTGGCCTTCGCCAACGAAGAGCTGTCGCCGGGCCTGAAGCGTGGCGGCGTGCTCAACATCGTGCGTCACGAGCTTGAGCTGGTCTGCCCCGCCGACAAGATCCCCGATGACGTCGTGATCGACGTCACCGGCTTCGACGTGGGTGAATCGATCCACTTCAGCCACGTGAAGCTTCCGGCGGGCGTCGATTCGGCGATCACCGACCGTGACTTCACCATCGCCACGATCGCGGCGCCCTCGGCTCTCAAGAGCTCGGAAGGCGACACGACCAAGGCCGAAGGCGAAGCCGAGTAAGCTTTTCCAGCTTGAAATGGCCCTTCCCGCCCCGGCATACCGGCGCGCGGGAAGGGCCTTTCTTTTTTCTACGGATACGTATTTGCCATGCAGCTTTGGGTCGGCCTCGGAAACCCCGGTCCGCAATACGCGATGCAGCGCCACAACGTGGGCTTCATGGCGATGGACACGATCGCCGAGGTCCATGGCTTCGGGCCGGTGCAGAAGAAGTTCCAGGGCTGGCTGCAGGAAGGCCGCATCGGCACCGAGAAAATCCTTCTGCTCAAGCCCGCTACCTTCATGAACGAAAGTGGCCGCGCGGTCAGCGAGGCCATGCGGTTCTACAAGCTGGACCTTTCCGGCCTCACCGTTTTCCACGATGAGCTTGATCTCGCCCCGTTCAAGGTGAAGGTCAAACAGGGCGGCGGCCATGCCGGACACAACGGACTGCGGTCGATCGGCCAGCACCTTGGAGCGGAGTTCCGCCGGGTCCGGCTTGGAATCGGCCATCCCGGCCACAAGGACAAGGTGACCGGCTACGTGCTTGGCAACTACGCAAAGGCGGAAATGGACCCGCTGGCAGACATGCTTGGCGCGGTAGCGGCCGAGGCGGACAGGCTGGCAGCTGGCGACGAAACCCGTTTCATGAATGACGTTGCGTTGCGCCAGCAAGCATGATCCGCAAGGACAAGGGTCGGCAATACCGAGGCGCAGATGCGTGTGCATCACCCCGGACCTCTCCAGTGCGCTCCCCTGACATTAGGCGTGTTAACTTATTAAGTCCGAATGTTGTGTCGAGTTAGTTTACATCCTCGGTCTTGCGCTCCCATCGTTAACCAGGAACCATGGCACAATCCCTGAGTTGGCACGCAGTTTGCGTTTCAAATGGCAACATCGTTGCTGAATTTGAAAAGATTTCAGGGAGCCATTCATGTCGCGACTGACGCAAACTATTGCCGGATTGGCCGCTGTAGGCAGCCTCGCCTTCGCTGCACCGGCGTGGGCCGATGCCATCACGCTGGATTCGAGCGATATCGGTCAGTCATTTACGGTCGCCTATGATGGGTTTTCCGGCGGCACCTCGATCTCCGGCCTCACGTCCGAGGCAACCTTCACGCTCACTGACATCACCTCGAGCGGATATGTGTTCGACTATAGCGTGACCAACACCTCCAGTGGCGGCGTCACTTCGACCGTTTCCAGCTTTGCATTCGATGTCGATCCCAACATCGCTGGCGCAAGCAGCACCGGCACCTTCTCGAACGCCGTGCTCAACAGCCAGTACCCGAACCAGATCGGCTCAGTCGATGTGTGCTTCAAGAGCGGGTTCAGCAACTCGTGCGGCGGTAACTCGGGCGGTGTCCAGACCGGCGATACCGGCTCCGGCACGCTGACCCTTTCCTTCGACTCTGCCCCGTCATCGATCACCCTGTCGAACTTCTACGACCGCTATCAGGCAATCAGTGGCGCTGGCGGTATCTCTTCGGCCAGCGGTTCGGGAACGATTACGAGCAGTTCAAGCTCTTCCGGCGGCACCGAAGTTCCGGAGCCGGGTATGCTCGGCATTCTGGGCCTTGGTCTCGCAGGCCTTGGTCTGATGCGTTCGCGCAAGCGTCCTGGGGGCGCAGCGGCCGCATAAGTACTCACATCCCTGGATCAGCTCCCCAGGGAAGCCGTGAAGAGGCCCCTCCTGCCCATCGGGAGGGGCCTTTCGCATTTCAGCTTTTGGCGATTTCCGCGAGATGGCGCGCTATTGTCTGATTGCCTGGAGCCAATCGGGCGGCTTCACGAACAAGTTTCGCTGCGCGCTCTTTGTTGCGGCCGGTCTGATGAAGCAGCCACCCGGTCGTATCCATCACTGAAGGATTGTCCGGCGCCTGCTTGAGTGCGCGTTCGGCGTAGCCGAGCGCCCTGGCCGTATCCCCGGTCTCGCTATAGGCAAATGCCAGATTGTTGAGCACCAGCGCGTTTCGGCCATCTGTCTGCTGAAGGATCGTCTCGTATTCGTGAATGGCTGTCTGCCAATCCTTCCCCCGGATCGCCTTGTCCGCCTTTGCGATGCGGGACATCAGTTCAGCGGCAGCAGCTTCGCGCGCCCGTTGCGCCGTCGCGTCGGAGCCGGAACCGCCGGACGCATTGTAGGCTTTCGCAAGCAGGGCAAGTTCCTCCGGAGTTGCGTTGGGCAACTGGGCTAAGGGCTGAAGGGTCTCGACAGCCCCTGCTGCATCGCCCAGTTTCAGCTTTGTTTCACCCAGTAGCATGCGGGCCTGACGATTGCCGGGCTCGCGCAAAACTTGTGACGAAAGCCGGGTCCTGGCTTGTTCCCCCTGACCGAGTTCAAGCAATGTCTTTGCATAGAGCGCATTGGCCAGGGGCTGTTTTTCCAGCTCCTGTTCATGCGCTTGCAGCTTGGTCCGCGCATTGTCCCATTTTCCGCCTGCGGCATCGAGATGAGCGTTGAAATAGATGAGATCGAGATCGTCCGGATTGGCGGCAAGGCCTTTCGCTACCAGAGCGCGCTCTTCTTCGGCTTTGTCCAAAGCGTCGAGCATTCTGATCTTGCTGAGCAGAGCCGCTCTGCTCTCGGGGTAGTCTTTGAGGCCGGCAGTGTAGACAGCAAGGGCCTTGTCGAGTTCGTGCGTGGATGCCAGCAGATCCCCGCTGGTCAGGTAGGAATTGAGCGGGCGGGGCCTTTCCCTTGCTGCAAGCTCTGCAAGGCGCCGGGCTTCAGGCAGGTTTCCGGAAGCGAACTGGAAATTGGCATAGTCCGCAAGCAGACGCCCCTTCTCGCCCGGCGCTTTCTCGCCCAGGGCAAACGCTTCGGCAGCTTTGTCCCTTTCTTCCTTTCCCAATCGGGCCAGCGCCGTCAGCCGGCAGGCTTCCGCAGATCTGTCGTTGGCAACCGCGGTCAATACTTCGTCGAATCGCTTGTTCAGAAGAGCGACGTTTCCTTGCAGGATTGCCGCGTCCGGTGGCAAACTTCCTAGTTTATCGAGCCGTTCAAGAATGGCTTTGGCCGAAATGGGATCCGACAGTGCGATATAGGTCCGTGCCAGCAGTTGCAGTGCCTGAGCGTCATCCGGCGAGCTCTGGACAATACTGCTGAGATCGATCCGTGCCGCAGACCATTCATGCTCTGCATAGGCTTTTTCCGCACGGGCAAAGCGGTCTTCCGGGCTCAATCCGCATCCGGCAAGGAGCACGGCCGCAGCGAACGGAATGCTCGATCTGATGACGCGTTTCATCCTCGGATACCTAGCTGTTACGGGTGAAGAATAGGTGAAACTGGCCAAGACCGGTTGCGGCCGCTATGGGCGGCCAAATTTCATTTCCGGAGTTACACATGGGTTTCCGTTGCGGGATCGTGGGCCTGCCCAATGTTGGCAAGTCGACCTTGTTCAATGCACTGACCGAAACACAGGCGGCGCAGGCGGCGAACTATCCGTTTTGCACGATCGAGCCCAACGTCGGGCAGGTTGGCGTGCCCGACCCGCGCCTTGACAAGCTGGCCGAGATCGCGGGCAGCCAGAAGATCATCCCGACCCAGCTGTCCTTCGTCGACATCGCCGGCCTCGTGCGCGGCGCCTCGAAGGGCGAAGGCCTGGGCAACCAGTTCCTGGGGAACATCCGCGAGGTTGATGCCGTCATCCACGTGCTGCGCTGCTTCGAGAACGACGATATCCAGCATGTCGACAACAAGGTCGATCCCATCGCCGACGCCGAGACGGTAGAGACCGAACTCCTGCTGTCGGACCTTGAAAGCCTCGAAAAGCGCGTACCCGCAGCCCAGAAGAAGGCGACTGGTGGTGATAAGGAAGCCAAGATCATGGCTTCGGTCCTTGGGCAGGCACTGGAACTGCTTCGTGCTGGCAAGCCCGCGCGACTCACCGAGCCCAAGGACGACGAGGAAGCGCGCGTGTTCCAGCAGGCGCAACTGCTGACGGCAAAGCCGGTGCTCTACGTTTGCAACGTCGAGGAAGAGTCGGCTGCAGAAGGCAATGAATTCTCGAAGCGCGTTTTTGAGAAGGCCGCTGCGGAGAACGCCACTGCCGTGATTGTGTCGGCCGCCATCGAGTCCGAACTGGTCGGCATGGAAGTAGACGAGCGCATGGTTTTCCTCGAGGAAATGGGCCTGCACGAAACCGGTCTCGCCAGGGTGATCCGCGCCGGGTATGAATTGCTCGCCCTGCTCACCTTCTTCACCGTTGGCCCGAAGGAAGCCCGTGCCTGGACCGTGCACAAGGGGGCCAAGGCGCCCGAGGCGGCTGGCGAAATCCACTCCGACATGCAGCGCGGCTTTATCCGCGCCGAGACTATTGCCTACGACGATTTCGTTTCGCTGGGTGGCGAAACGGCCGCGAAGGATGCCGGCAAACTGCGACAGGAAGGTAAGGAATACGTCGTGCGTGACGGTGACGTGATGCACTTCAAGTTCAACGTCTGATCGCCTTTTACCGGATTATCGGGCACCAAATCCGTCCTGCGGCGTTGGGCAAGCAATGAGGGAATTTGCTGTTACCTGATTTGCCTGCCCAATGACCGATCCCAATCAGAATGCCGTTCTCTATCGCATGGTGATGGAGAAGCATGTGTGCCCCTATGGCCTGAAATCGAAGGACCTGCTGAAGCGCAGGGGCTACGCGATCGAGGACCAGCGCCTGACCACCCGTGATGACGTGGAAGCCTTCAAGGCTGCGCACGGGGTGGACGCGACTCCGCAGACCTTCATCGCGGGCCAGAGGATTGGCGGTTATGAGGACTTGAGGCGCTTCTTCGGGCTGGAAGAGGATTCCGCTAGGACCAGCTACACGCCGGTCCTCTGCGTATTTCTGACGGCTGCGCTGATTGCGCTGGGGGCTAGTTGGGCCGTGCTGGACACGCCGCTGTCCATCATGGCGGCGGGGTGGTTCGTCTCGATCACCATGATGCTGCTGGCGATGCTCAAGTTGCAGGACATCGAGCAGTTCTCGATCATGTTCCTGGGCTATGACCTGCTGGCGCAGCGCTGGGTCCCTTACGCTTATGCCTATCCATTTCTGGAATGGAGCGCCGGTGCCCTGATGACGGCGCATGTGCTGCCATGGGTCTCGATCCCGATCGCGCTGTTTATCGGCACAGTGGGAGCTGCATCGGTCTGTTACGCGGTCTATGTCCAGAAGCGGCAACTCGAATGCGCCTGCGTGGGGGCTTCTGGCAAAGTGCTGTTGGGCTTCGTCTCGATGACAGAGAACCTCTTCATGATCGGCATGGGGCTTTGGATGCTCATCGTGGGTAACTGATTTTCCAACGACTTCAAATAGTCACGCGTCTGGAGCAAGAGAACGCCATGGGCCGAATCCATTTGCTGCTCGCCGCGCTGCTCTCGCTATTGTCCGCTGTTCCCGCTGCGGCCGGACCAGCCCGCACGCAGGTCGTCATCCTGGTGTCCATCGATGGGTTTCGCGCTGATTATCTTGACCGGGGGGTAACGCCCAACCTCTCGGCACTGACCGACACTCATTCGGCGCAGGACATCACGCCGTCGGCGGTGAAGACAATGCGGTCCTGCGAATCGTGAATGATCATCCGCACCGGCCAGCGGTCCGGCCCTGGCTTGTCCCCCGTCTCCGGCAGGGCCATGAAATCCACCCAGTTTGATAGCCCCGTATAAGCAGCACGCGCACCGCCCAGCAGTTCACCGCTGCCGGTTCTGGCCGCCATGCGGGCAAGTTCGCCAGACAGGCTCAGGAAGCCCTCCTGCGTGCTGGCCAGGAACAGCGGCTCGCCCGTTTTGCTCTTCCGGAACGAACACCTGGCGCGATCAAGGCCATAGCGGGTGATCAGGTCCGCCGTGAGCGGCTCCGGCACGACAGGCTGGACGGGAACCCGGCTCATGCGCTCTGCCATCGCGACATCGCGGGCGTCCTCGGAGGCTTGTGTGGCGGGATCCTTCTCCGCGCAGCCGGTCAGGATCGCACCGGCCGCAATGGCAGGAAGCAACAGCTTCAGTTTTGTCCGTTGCATCACTTTCGCCCGAAAAGTTTCTCGATGTCCTGGTGGGCAAGTTTAACCCATGTGGGGCGGCCATGGTTGCATTGGCCGGAGCGCGGTGTGCGTTCCATTTCGCGCAGGAGCGCATTCATCTCGGCGACCGAGAGCGAGCGTCCGGCCCGGACCGAACCGTGGCAGGCCATTGTCGCCAGCACCAGATCGAGCTTTTCGCCGAGCAGCAAAGCATCGCCATTGCGTGCCAGATCGTCGGCAATATCGCGCACCAGCGCATGGACGTCACTCTTGCCCAGCACCGAAGGTACTGCACGCACCAGCATGGCAGCCGGGCCGAACCGTTCGAGGGCAAGGCCGAACCTGGCCAGATCCTCAAGCTTGTCTTCCAGCGAGTCGCAGGCGATCTCTTCCAGTTCCACGACTTCGGGAAGCAGCAGGGCCTGTGAACGCGCTACGGCGTCTCCGGCCCCTGCCGCCTTGAGCCGTTCGAGAACGAGCCTTTCGTGTGCGGCGTGCTGGTCAACGATGACCAGCCCGTCGTCCGCTTCGGCCACGATATAAGTGCCGGAAACCTGCCCGCGTGCCACGCCCAAGGGATAATGCAGGGCCTCTTCGGGTTCGTCCGGCGCTGCTTCCGCGCGGGCCGACGGCTCGGCCATGACTTCGGCTTCGTAGGACCGCCAAGCCGAGCCTGCCTCGGAGACGCGGGCGGGCGGAATGCGTGTTTGCGGTGCCGCGTATTGCCGCGCGAAGAGTGATCCCAGCGCCGGTGCGGGCGCTGTCGCCGCGGGCGCGGCCGGCTCGACCTGCCAGTTGCCCATGGCGCTGGCGGACGGCGGCTGGGCGCTGCGCTGCCCTGCCCCTTCCAGCGCATGGCGCAACGCGCCGATCAGGAAGCCGCGAATGAAGGCGGGATCGCGGAAGCGCACTTCGGTCTTGGCCGGATGCACGTTGACGTCCACTTCCTCTGGCGGAATGTCCAGGAACAGCGCCAGCACGGCATGCCGGTCGCGCGCAAGCATGTCGGCGTAGGCGCCGCGCACCGCGCCGACAAGCACGCGGTCCTTCACCGGACGACCGTTGACGAACAGGTACTGGTGATCGGCCACGCCCCGGTTGAAGGTGGGCAAGCCCGCGACGCCAGTCAGCCGCGCGCTGCCTCGCTCCGCTTCGATGACCACACCGTCGTCTGCCAGTTCACGGGCGACGAGTCGGGCGACGCGTGCAGCCAGTTCCTCGCGCGGCTGCACCGCCATAACCCGGCGCCCGTCATGTTCCAGCACGAATCCGACATCAGGGCGCGCCATCGCCAGACGGCGCACGACGTCCTGACAGGCCGCGTATTCCGAACGCGGCGATCGCAGGAATTTGCGCCGCGCCGGGACCTTGCCGAACAGGTTTTCCACCCGGATGCGGGTTCCCGGCGGCAATGCGGCGGGACCATCGGCGGTGACTTCGCCATGATCAGTCACCCGCTTCCAGCCCTCTCCCGCGTCGTGCGGACGGCTTTCAATCGTCAGGCGTGCCACCGAACCGATCGAAGGCAGGGCCTCGCCGCGAAAGCCGAGCGTCACGACTTGCTCGATATGTTCGTCCGGAAGCTTCGATGTCGCGTGCCGTTCCAGCGCCAGCGCGATTTCGTCAGGCCGCATGCCACAGCCATCATCGGTCACCTCGATCATGTCGAGGCCGCCGGAAGCGAGGCGCACAGTCACTTGCGTGGCGCCCGCATCGATCGCATTTTCCACGATTTCCTTGAGTGCGGAGGCAGGGCGCTCGACCACTTCACCCGCGGCAATGCGGTTTACGAGGTGTTCTGGCAGGCGGCGAATGGTGGGCATGGGCAAACCCTAGCGGTGAAACGGCTTCAATTCGAGACGGATGCCAGCGGAAACCCACCGGAAATCGACACAAAATTTTGGCGTTTCGCGAATCGATGGGCTAAGGGGTGCCCTTCCATGCCAACCTGCCTGTCGACGGTTCCGAGGATTCTCGGGCAAGAGACTGGAAAAATGACGGATTTTAAATGGCCGGCCCCTTCTCGCGATTCTTCAAACTCGGCTCCCAGAACATGGCGATCGACCTTGGGACCGCCAATACGCTCGTCTATGTTCAGGATCGCGGAATCGTTCTTAATGAACCTTCGGTGGTGGCCATCGAAACACTGAACGGCATCAAGAAGGTCAAGGCCGTCGGCGACGACGCCAAGATGATGATGGGCAAGACGCCCGACAACATCGAGGCGATCCGCCCGCTGCGCGACGGGGTCATTGCCGACATCGAAATCGCGGAAGAAATGATCAAGCACTTCATCCGCAAGGTGCACGGCAAGAAGAACCTGTTCCGTTACCCGGAAATCGTGATCTGCGTGCCCTCGGGTTCGACTTCGGTCGAACGTCGCGCGATCCGCGACGCGGCCAGCAACGCCGGCGCCAGCCAGGTCTACCTGATCCTCGAACCGATGGCCGCCGCGATTGGCGCCGACATGCCTGTCACCGAACCGGTCGGCTCGATGGTCGTCGACATCGGCGGCGGTACTACCGAAGTCGCGGTGCTTTCGCTGCGTGGCCTTGCCTATACCACTTCGGTGCGCGTCGGCGGCGACAAGATGGACGAAGCGATCGTGTCCTATGTCCGCCGTCACCACAACCTGCTGATCGGCGATGCCACCGCAGAGCGCATCAAGAAGGACTACGGAATCGCCGTAATCCCCGAGGACGGCATTGGCGAGATTATCCATATCAAGGGCCGCGACCTTGTGAACGGCGTGCCCAAGGAAATCACGATCAATCAGGCGAACGTCGCCGAAGCCCTTGCCGAACCGATCGGTGCGATCATCGAAGGCGTGCGTATCGCGCTGGAAAATACGGCGCCCGAACTGGCTGCCGACATCGTCGACCAGGGTATCGTGCTCACTGGCGGCGGCGCGCTCATCCAGGGCCTCGACGACTACTTGCGTGAGGAAACCGGCCTGCCCGTGAGCGTCGCCGAAGATCCGCTGTCCTGCGTTGCGCTGGGTACTGGCCGCGCCATGGAAGATCCGGTGTATCGCGGCGTGCTGATGTCCGCCTGACAGGTCGCTAAGGGGGCGGCGCCAGCCCCGGCAGGGACCGCCGCCCGGAATACAGGAGTGCATGGCGCATGGCACCGCCTGCAAATCGGCGCTCCGGATTTTCCCGCAGAGCGCAGTACTCGACGTTCTTCAGCTACACTGCAGGCGGCGTTGTCGTAGTGGTGGGGCTTATCCTGCTTGTCGTTTCCATCCTCAATCCTGGCGCTTTCTCAGGGTTGCGCGGCGTTGCGGTCGATGCGACTCAACCGGCCGGAGAAGTCACGGCCGCCGGGCGTTCCTATGGCAGGCACGTGTGGGCCAGTATCGGTGGTTTCTTTGTATCCGGACGAGAACAGGCCCGGCTCGAACGCGAGCTCGCCGAGGCGAAAGTGCGGCTGGTTGAAGCCAAGGCGACCGAAGCGGAAAACCGCAGGCTCAAGTCTCTTCTGCGATTGAAGGAGGCTGGAAGCGCCCCGGTGGCTTTCGCGCGACTTACGCGGTCGACGAGCGCCAGCGCGCGACGCTTCGCGATCATCAGCGCCGGACGCAAGGACGGCCTGGCCAAAGGCATGCCGGTGCGTTCGCCAGAGGGCCTGATCGGCCGCGTCATGGAAGTGGGTTCGTCGAGCGCACGCGTGCTGCTGATCACCGACACCGAAAGCCTGGTGCCGGTACGCCGGGCTACTGATGGTGTACCCGCGTTTGCTCAGGGGAATGGCGATGGTACCGTGCGCGTCCGTCTGATCAATCTCGGGATCAATCCGCTGAAGACAGGTGACGTGATGGTCTCGTCGGGGTCCGGTGGGCTGTATCGCCCCGGCACACCGATGGTCATCCTGACCAAGATCCTGCGCGACGGGGCCATCGCGCGCGTGCTTGCCAATCCTTCGGACACCGATTTCGTGATGATCGAGCACACCTGGGCGCCGCAGGAACCTCCGCCGCCTGCCAATATCGAATCCGGAGGGCGCTGACCGTGCCCAAGCGATCGCGCAGCGGCGGACCGGCCCGGCGGAACATCAACCGCGCGCCCTCGCCGCTGCTGGCGTTTACCCTGCCCTGGCTGACCATTCTGGTCGGTTCGCTCGTGCCCGGCTGGCTGATGATTGCCTCGGCTCCGGTGCTGCCCCCGCTGGGATTCCTGCTGTTCCTGTCCTGGCGGCAACTGCGGCCGGGTCTGTTGCCGATCTGGTCCGGCCTCCCACTTGGTCTGTTCGACGATTTGTTCTCGGGCCAGCCTTTCGGCGCTGCCGTGCTCTTGTGGTCACTCGCGGCCATCGTACTCGAACTGATCGAGGCGCGCGTGCCCTGGCGCAGCTTTCTCACCGAATGGCTGGTGGCGATCGGCCTGATCGTCACCTATATCGTTGCATGCCTGGTGCTGGTCAACCTGGCGGGTGCGGGCGCTCATGTGGGGATTATCCTGCCGCAAGTCGTGATTTCCGTGCTTTCCTATCCTCTGGTCGGACGCCTCGTCGCCGTTGTTGACCGCTTCCGGCTGACGCCCATCATGGTCGTGCAATGAAGATTTCATTCCGGCGTCTGCTACCCCAAATCCACACGACCTCCGCCACTCTGCGCAACAGCTTTGACCGGCGCAGTCTGGTGGTCGGATCGGTGCAGGGTGGCATCGGCATGCTGCTGGCCGCGCGCATGGGCTATCTCGCTGTCTTCGAGAACGAGAAATACAAGCTCGAAGCCGAAAGCAACCGAGTCAATCTTTCGCTCATTCCGCCGCGCCGGGGCTGGATTCTCGACCGGCATGGCACACCGCTGGCTTCCAACCATGCGGATTTCCGTGTCGATGCCATCCCGGCACGGATGAAGAATGTTGAACAGGAAATCGCCGCTGTAGAGCAATTGCTCCAGCTCGATGCCGTCCAGCGGCAGGATCTCGAAGACAAGATCGACAAGGCTCGCGGTTTTGCTGCCGTCGAAGTTGCCTCAGGCCTCGAGTGGGAGCGCTTCGCTGCCGTGAGCGTGCGTTTGCCCGACCTGCCGGGCATCGTCACTCAGCGGGGCTTTTCGCGGTACTACCCGAACGGTCCGTCGGTTGCGCATCTGATCGGCTATGTCGGTCCTGCTTCGGCTGAGGAATATCAGAAAGATCACGATCCATTGCTGATCACACCTGGCTACAAGGTCGGCAAGGACGGCCTTGAAAAGGTGTTCGAAAAGGAACTGCGCGGAAAGCCCGGTGCACGGCGAGTGGAAGTCACCGCCTCCGGCCGCATCGTGCGCGAACTGGAAACGCGCGAGGATACGCCTGGCCAATCGATCAAGCTGACGATCGACGGCGGGCTGCAGGACTACGCCGCACGGCGGATCGGCCTCCAGTCTGCCGCCGTTGTCGTGATCGACTGCCAGACCGGCGGCATCCTGGCACTTTGCTCGATGCCGGCGTTCGATCCGAACAGTTTTGCCGACGGGATCGGCCGTCTCGAATGGAAGATGCTCAACGAGGATGACCACATCCCGTTGCTGAACAAGGCCCTGCGCGGCCTGTATCCTCCCGGGTCGACAATGAAGCCGATGGCCGCCCTCGCGTTCCAGCTTCATGGCGTCTCTCCCGATGAACGGGTCAACTGTCCGGGCGGCTATCGGCTCGGCCGGCGTTTTTTCCGTTGTGACGCGGTGCACGGCTCGGTGGACATGCGCTCAGCGATTGAACGCAGCTGCAACACCTATTTCTGGAGCATGGTGCATCGGGTCGGCTACGATACCATCGCGCCGGTTGCGCGGTTGCTCGGGCTGGGCCAGGAATTCGATATCCCGGTCGCGCAGCAACGTTATGGCACCATTCCAGACGCTGCCTGGAAGATGCGCCGATATCATCAGGAATGGACAGCGGCTGATTCGCTGAATGCCTCGATCGGTCAGGGCTACGTCTCGGTCTCGCCTTTCCAGATGGCGGTGATGACGTCGCGCATCGCCAGCGGACACAATCTCCAGCCCTCGCTGCTCTACGGGCAGCCCAAGCCATTCGGACCGGCGTTGCCGTTCACCCCGGAACAACTGGCCGTCGTCCACGATGGAATGTTCAACGTCGTCAATGGCTCGGGTACCGGGCGAGGCAGCCGGATTGACATCAACGGTGTCTTGATGGCCGGCAAGACCGGGACCGCACAGGTGCGCAGAATGATTTCGCGCGGGCATGTGGCTGACTGGAAATCCCGCGATCACTCGCATTTCATCTGTTATGCTCCGACTGACTCCCCCCGCTATGCCATGTCCGTGGTCGTGGAACACGGCGGATTCGGCGCCAGCGCGGCGGCTCCGATTGCAAAGGACGTGATGACCTACCTGTTCGATCCCGGGAAGGCCTGGGATACGCTGCTGGCAATGGAAAAGGGCTGGGGAGGCACTGCGCAGGAACGTCTCGACGCGCGGTACCGGCAATATGTCGCGCAATACGGCGTTGGTGCGCCGAAGGTGTCTGCCGAGGAGGAAATCGAGAAAGCCAGAAAGGCACAGGACGCGGAGCCGGCTTCAAACGCGACACAGGCGCCCGCTGAGCCGGGCAGCCGTCAGGAAGCAGTCGGAGGGGAAGCGGCAGGTGCGCCCGGCGGGGCCGATGCGGGGGGCGAGGCTTCGACTGCGAACGGTCAGGCCGCATCGGCCACGTCAGGCGGCAATCCATGATGAGCAGGTCCATCATCCCCGAAGTCGTCGCTGCTCAGCCATGGCAGATGCTGATTCCGCTGTTCGGTCTCATTTCACTGGGCGCGGCAGTCCTGTATTCGGCCGCTGGCGGGCACCTGCATCCCTATGCGCTCAGCCACGTGATCCGTTTCGGGGTCTTCCTGGTAATGGCTATCGTCATTTCCCGGATGAGCCGGAACTTCTTCCGTATGGCGGCCTATCCCATCTACGGCGGTATCGTTGCGCTGCTGGTTCTGGTTGAACTGATTGGCGCCGTCGGCGGCGGCAGCCAGCGCTGGCTCAACCTCGGCTTCATGACGCTGCAGCCATCCGAACTGATGAAGCCTGCGATCGTTCTGGTGCTCGCCAGGTTCTACGAGACCTTGCCACCGCCCATGACCGGGAGTTGGCGGGGCCTGGTGCCCGCCGGTGTGCTGATCGGCATCCCCGCCGGATTGGTGGTTCTCCAGCCCGATCTGGGAACAGCGCTGGCAATCTGTTTCGGCGGAGCGGTCACGATGTTCCTCGCCGGACTTCCCCTGTGGTGGTTCCTGAGCGCCGGCGCAGCAGCAATTATCGCAATTCCAGTCGCGTTCTTCACGCTTCTGCACGATTATCAGCGCAATCGCGTCCTGACTTTCCTGGACCCGGAAAGCGACCCGTTGGGCACCGGCTATCACATCACCCAGTCCAAGATCGCGATTGGCTCCGGCGGTGTATTCGGCAAGGGCTTTGGCAACGGCACCCAGAGCCACCTCCAGTACCTGCCCGAGGCTCACACCGATTTCGTCTTTGCGACCATGGCGGAGGAATGGGGCTTCGTCGGCGGTCTGTTCGTGCTGTTCGTGTTCGGCGTGTTGCTGAACTGGGGCATGAACGTTGCCCGCAATTCCCCTGACCGCTTCTCCAGCCTGCTGGCGGCGGGCATGGCGGCTACGGTGTTCTTCTACGTCGCGATCAACCTGATGATGGTGATGGGCCTTGCGCCGGTTGTGGGAATCCCCCTGCCCTTCATGAGCCATGGCGGTACTTCGATGCTCACCAACATGATCTGCGTTGGCATCATGATGGCGGTAAACCGCTGGAATCAAAGGCCGGCGACATTCTCCTGAATTTCCTTCAAGTTTCCCCTTCCAATGCCCGGAACATACGTTATAGGAGCCGCTCCGCCGCCGAATCGGCGGGGCCGCAAGGCCCTTACCGGACAGGCAGCGTGGACGCATAGCTCAGTTGGTAGAGCAGCTGACTCTTAATCAGCGGGTCCTAGGTTCGAGCCCTAGTGCGTCCACCAAGCCTTCCTCCCGCGGTACTCGTGGGGACGCATAGCTCAGTTGGTAGAGCAGCTGACTCTTAATCAGCGGGTCCTAGGTTCGAGCCCTAGTGCGTCCACCACATCCCCAATCAAATCGGAAAATCGAACGGATCAGTGATCCGCCGACGTGGCTTCATCCTGAGGCATTTCGCTGGCTGAAACGCGGGCGTCGATATCCTCTGCCATCTTGCCGATTTTTGCGCTTGCGGCGTCGTACCGTTCGTCGAAACCGGGCTGACGCTGGCTACAGCCGCTTGCCGTGAGGACCAGCAGCACAAGGATTGTCCGGCGCTTCATCAGTAGTTCTTCTTGATCTGAACGTTGACGCTATTGGCGCCCGAGCCACCGGCCTGGCTGAGGACGGAAAGCCATTTCGTGACGCTGACTTCCAGCTGCGTCGCGGTGAAGCCACGGGCATCGGTAATCAGCTCGACGTAGATGTCGTCGGTCAGGTAATGCCCCGCGGCCAGAGCGGTGCCGCGCCCCGAAGCCTCATCCGCGCCGAGAATGCGCAGGCGATCGATACCGGCGGCCGAGCGCAGCTTGCCCAGCGGGTTGAGGCCTCCCCCTGTTCCGCGCAGCGAGTTGAGTGAACTGGCGAGTTGCACCGCCTGGATTGCCGAAAGATTGGCCACCGAACTGCCGAACAGAATGCGCGAAAGCACTTCGTCGTCCGGAAGCGATGGCGAGGAACTGAAGGAAACCTGCGGATTCATCGCCTGCCCGGAGACGACCACACTGACGTCCACGTCCTCGATCGTATCAGTGGCGGTGATCGCTACTGTCGGATCGATGGTCTTCCCGCCGGTGAATGTGATCAGGCCCTGCTCGATCTTGAAGGAATGCCCGGCAAAACCCAGCGTGCCGCGGATGCTGTTCACCTGACCCGTCATGACAGGCTCCGCGCTGGTTCCGCCCAGGTGGAACCTCGCGCTCCATTCCGATTCCAGCCCCATGCCCGATACGTAGAGCTTTTCCGGTGCCCTGAGGTTCAGGTCGAGGCGCAGCAGCGCAAAGACGCTGGAGAAGGCTGGCGCGACTTCGTCGCCTGTAACGCGCGTGATGCCCCGGCTCGGCTTGAAATGCACACCGGCGAGGCGCGGCACTTGTGCGGCCCCTTCGCGCACGATCTGATAGCGGGTCTCGGGAAGCTTCAAATCTCCGCTGAGCAGAGCCGGCTGGCCAGCGGTCTTGGTGAGATGCAGCGTGCCGATGGCCGTTGCCGCAAGCGCATTGCTCCGCGCCAGGCGGGCATTGTTCAACGTCACGGAAATGTCCGTTGGATACCCCGCCGCTGCGGCGAGGCTGACCTGGCCGCTGGCGCTGAGCGAGCCGCTGCCTGCCTTGGCCGTCAACGAAGTGATGTCCAGCGAATCGCCGGTGAACTTTCCGGCAAGATCCATGCTTGTGAGGCGGGTTCCGTAGGCCAGGTTTTCATAGGCCATCTCTCTGCCTCGCACGACGCCGTTGAGGCAGGGATCGGACACCCGGCACGAGAAGTCCGCTGCAAGTCCGATCGAGCCGGACAGTGTCTGCCCGCCCTGCCCGGCAAAGGAAAAAAGCGTATCGGCAGGACCATTGTAGCGAATACCGCCCCCCAGCGGTGCCTGCATCAGCCGGGCCGTCCAGGCGCCAGTCCCCGAAGGCAAAGGCCGTAGGCTGGCGACAAGGCGCCCGATCACCGATCCGCGTCGGCGGATGACGGCGCGCGCTTCTCCGCCGTCGGGCAACAGCTTGCCCACGAAGTTGACGTCGACGGGCTGGCTGACTGTGCTGGCGCTGGTCCGGGTGAAATCACTGATTGTTAGCCGCGCGTCGGCACGCGGGAATGCGGACGGACCGGTCTGCTCGAAATCGAGACTGCCGCTGGCCTTTCCGCCTATCCCGTATCCCGGCATGAAAGCGTTCACGAGTGCCATGTCGATGCTTTCCAGGCGGCTCTGGAGCTTCATTCCCGGCCCATAGCGCCCGGCGACCCTGGCAGTGCCGCCGCCGATGGAAATCCCGGTAGGCAGCAGTTCATAGCCGCCAGCCTTTGGAACGATGCGCGCGGGGCTTTCCGTCTTGATCGTCTGGCCACGCATGCGGCCGCGCAATGCCACCCGCCAGATGTCCGGTGTCAGGTCCGCATTGATGCCGAGCCGGAATGGTACACCGCTCACGCCTTCGACCAGTGCCTTGGCCTTTCCACGCCCGTCACGATAGTCGACGAGCACGCGGCCTGCCGCCAGGTCGAACGAGCCCAGTTGCGTACCCGCAAGCTGCGCGTCGGTCACGATCAGAGGCCGGTCATACAGGACCGCACGCCCGTCGATGATCGCCGAACCGATCGTCAGTTTGGCCGGCCCGTCGAATACCGCGTCGTTCGCGCGCAGATGGAAATTGACGGCCTGGTATTCGCCCTCCGCGTCAAGGTCGAGCACGCCCCCTACGCCGTTGCCATCGGCCGTCAATTTTCCCGAGAAAGGCCCGGAAGGTGTCTGGACAAGGTTTCCGGCAAAGCGAACGCCGGACAGATTGGCATCGTTGATCGCTACGGCGGTGGCCTTGCCGATGCCCAGCGTGACATCTGCCTTTAACGGCCCGTAGTCGGTGTGGCTGGTCAGGGCCAGGCGGTAGCCACCCTCCGCGCCGGTGACGCGGGCGTCGACATTCGCCAGCCCTATGCCCAGCCCCGGATGCTCTGCGGTCACATGCGCGTCGGGATCACGGATCGTGCCTGCCACCCGCACGCCGATAGCGCCGTAGCGCTCGGATGCCCCGTCCGCATTCAGCGCGATGCGCCCGTCCGGGGCCCAGAGGCCGTCTCCGTCCGTGATCCTCAGATCGGGCGCCGTCAGGCGAAGGCCGGAGAAGCGCACCACGGCATCCGGCCCGTAACGGACGTCGCTCGACGCGGCAAAATTGCCGCCGAGATAGCTCTGGAGACTGTCGTTGAGCAGTTTTGTCGATTTGGCCTTTACGGAACCCTGCAGGATGAAGCCGCCGGTTTCCGTCTTCAGGTCCATGTTGGTGCGGATATTGAAGATGCCGACGCCGGCGAGCCGGTAGTTGTCTATGCTGCCGTCGATGGCGCCGGTGTAGAGGCCCTTGCTCACGTCGGCCACCAGGATCAGTCCGGCATCGATCCTGTCGGACCTGAGCCGCATGTTGTCCGACAGGATCCGGGATCCCTCTATCGCGAGATCGCCATTCAGGGTGACATTGGGCAGCGTGCCGCCTGCCACTGTATCCAGCCCGGTCACCCGCTGCACTTTCGCGGCCACGGGGATCATGATGTGACCGGCATCGACCTTGGCAGCTCCGCTCGCGGCAAGGTTCTCCAGCCCCATGCCGTTCATGACGATCTGCCGCGCGCTGATCTGATAGGCGATGGCCGGAGTGGCGAATGCGCCATCGAGCGTTGCCAGCGCGCGCAGGCCTGCGCCGCTCAGGTTCTCGGCCAGCGCCGACGGCTTGAGCAGTTCGAAGGCAAGCTGGAGCTGCTCAAACCGGTTCTTGCCCAGATCGATCGTGCCGGTCGGCGTTAGGTTGAACGCATCGCTTTCGATCATGCCCGTCAGTTTCGCGCGCCGCTGGTCCAGCTCGGCCGAAACGTCGACGTGCGTCACCGGCCCCAGCAGGTTTGCGGTCGGCCCGCTGAACAGCAGGGCAATGCGTGTGGGGCCGTTGATGGCAAAGGTGCCGTTGCGTGCGGTCAGGTTGAGCCGGGCCAGTTCCCCTTGCCCCAGATCGGCATTCAGGGCCCCGTTCCATGCGGTCCAGTCACCCTTTCCGCCGACCTTGAGCTTGAGCGGCTGTTTCAGCCCGCCAAGCGACGCGATGAGGCCGCCAGTGGGCGCGTCCATGTCGAGATCGATAGCCAGGCGGTTCTTCGCAGGCACGGCATCGAGATCGAGCGTAAAGGCATCGCCGCCTTCCCTGCCTTCGATCGCGATTGTGCCGCCCTTCGCTTTCACCTGAGCGCGGCCATCCGCGATATGGGCACTGCCATCGATCGTTACGATGCGGCGCTCGCCGGAAACGGGAGGTTCGGCAATGAAGCGGCCGATGCGCAACGTGCCTACATCGATGTCGATGTCCGGCAGTAGCGGCTCGTCGCTGGGTGGTGTCTCCTTGAACTCCGGCACCCGGCGCAGAATCATGCGCTGGGCAATGGCGCTGCGCACATCGACATGGTCGTCGAGATAGGCGAAAGGCCGCCAGTCCACGTCGATCTCGGGTGAAAAGAGAAATTCCCCCTTGGTATCGCGTACCGACAGATCGTGGAGCGTCATCTTGCCGTAAAGCGATCCCTCGATCCTGCCCACCGTAATGCGCATGCCGTTCTCGAACTTGAGCGCGGCGATCTGGTTCGCTACGAAGCGATGCCCCGGACCGGTGTCGATCCCGAATATCACCGCAATAACAAGTCCGGTGAGGCCGAGCACGGCCAGGATTACCGTCTTCAATGCGCGGACCTTGGCGCGTTGCCAAAGTGTGGGAGTCGCCGAATCCGGACCGGCGGTGTCATCGCTTTGAGCCGTTACCGGGATGCTGTCCTCGTCCGTCATCAGAACGCTTGCCCGATCGAGACGTAGACATTGATCAGCGATTCACCCGACCGCCGGTTGATGGGCGTTGCCACGTCGAGGCGGATCGGTCCGAAATTGGTGTAGAACCGGCCGCCGAGACCTACGCCATATCGCATGTCAGAGAACTGCGGCATCGTCTCGCGGTAGGCCTGCCCCGCGTCGACAAACGCCACGACGCCATAGTTGCCGAAACGGTAACGCGCCTCGAACGAGCCTTCGTTGAGGCTGCGCCCGCCCACCGGCTTGCCGTCGGGTGCCTGCTCGCCAAGGCCCTGATAGGCATAGCCGCGCACTGAGCCGCCGCCACCCGCGTAGAGCCGCCGCGACGGCGCGATATCGAACAGGCCGGTTCCCTGGATAGTTCCCAACCGGATGCGGCCTGCGAGAACCAGGCTGTCGCTGACCGCGTAGTAGGTCGATGTGTCGAACCGGGCCCGGACATAGGGATTGAAGCCCCCGTCGATGGTCGTTTCAGGTTGAACCAGAGCCGTCACGCGAAAGCCCTTGGCGGGATTGAGCAGGTCGTCCGTCGTGTCAAAGCCCAGCTGCCCGTTGAGCCCGGCCACATAGTAGGTGTGACGTTTCCGCTCGCCGGTCCCGGCATCGTAGTCGGTTTCAGCGGTTGCCAGCAGTTCGACGCCATAGGCATAGGTGTAGCGCTTTTGCCAAAGCGGTGTGGAATCGCGGCTGATGCGGGCCGCCAGCCGTCCCGTGTAGGCACTGTAGGCATCGTAGTCGTTGTGGAAGGCCTCGGCTGTTGCCTCGAACGTCCGGTCACGCTTGCCTGCGTTCGAACGCCGGAACGTGACGCCTGCCCCCTGTTGTTGCGTACCGGCGGTAGCACTGGCTATCAGCGCGCCTTCCGGCGGGAACAGGTTGCGGTGGGTCCAGGATGCCTGCGCGCTAATGCCTTCGCCCGCAGCGTAGCCTACCGAGCCAGCAATCGTGCGCGGCGGCCCGGCTTCCTGTTGTACATGGAGCGTGACATACTCGGTCCCGTCGCCTTGCGTCTCACCGTTGCGCTGTGGTGCGACCGAGACGGCGCGAAAAAGATTGGTGGCGATCAGTGCCTTGCGCAGATCATCTACCTTGCGGCTGTCATAGAGCTCGCCCTGCTTGAACCGCGAGAGAACGTGGATGTGGTCAGCGCTGAACGCCAGGCTGCCGTCGGTGGTGAAACTGTCGAACCGTCCGCGTGGCCCAACAGCAACCGGCAGCTTGTAGACACCTTCTCCGGTGTCCCGGTCGAGCAGAATGTCGCGTTCTCCCACTTCGGCGAAAGGATAGCCATTTTCGGGCAGAGCCACCGCGACTTGCGCTTCTGCGCCCTGCACGCGGTCGGCGATGATGGGGCCGCCGGTTTTCAGCGCGAGATTGTTCCGGATCAGGTCAGGCGGCTCGGTCGGGGCAGCCTCGATGACGATGTCCGAGAAGACGTAACGCTTGCCTGGCTTGACCGAAAGCAGTGCGACAAGCCCCTTGCGGTCCTTGTCGCGCGATGGCGTGAGACGCGAACGTACGACCGGCGAATACCAGCCCTCCGAAGCAAGGATCGTTTGGAGAAGCTGGCTGTCCTCGTTCAGCCGTGCCCGTACCATCGCCGTGTTGGCGGCTTTCCCATCGCCCTGTTTGAGCGCGGAAAACGAATTGAACTCCCCCTTAAGGCTTACATCAGTCTGCTTGTCGGCTTCTTCCAGCCCTTCCAGATCTACCGAATAGGCGACTTCCACTTCCTTCTCGTCAGTGGACTCGTCTTCAGCAAACTGGACCGGGGTAACTTCGAACGTGTCGAGCGATGGCAACGGTGCCGCAAGCTCGGTGTCGGTGACGGGGGCATCGCCGATTTCCTCTGCGGCATCCCCATCGGCCAGCGAGGCATCACCGAGCGGCGGCGACTGCCCCTCTTCGGGAGTAGCGCCCGATTGTTCCGCCGCCAGCCTTCGTTCGAAGGATTCGAGCGATTCCAGCGGTTTGTCGAGTTCCGGGTCATCCTGCGCATCAAGCGTGGGCACGGACGCGTTGAATTCCTTGTCCGATATGACCGGCTCAACTTCGGGGAGTGTTGCATCGGCCGGTGGCGCAGGCACGGCAACATGGCCGGCTGAGAGCTGCTCTTCGCTGGCGTTGGCATTCTCCGCATCCACGCCGGGCGCGGAAGGCGTGCCTTGCGCAAGCACTGGCGAAGCTGAAGACGCAAGGACTGCGGAAAGGGCCAGCAGTCCGGCCTCTCGCCGGTACCGAAGGCCGCAAAAGGCTGGACGATCAACTAACCGAGACATGAGAAACGCTGCGAATCACCCCTTAGCGAGACCGGACGACACGATCCTTCCTGAACATCGCTATCGCATTGCAACACGCAAAGTTCCCGTGCAGACTCCGGTCCATGCCGAAAAGCGACGCCCCGGCCTGCGAACCGCCTCCCGGCGCCACTGCAACGTCGCCATGGGCGATGCCCTGGCCCGCGTGGCGTACAGTGCTTAAACGTGTCTGGGTGATGACGGGTTTTCACGAACTGGGTCTGCTGGCTGCGGGCTTAGCCTTCTACACTTTTCTGGCACTTACGCCACTCATCGCAGCCACCGTGATGATCTATGGGCTAATCGGCGATACCGATACGGTTGGCAAGCAGATGGAGAAACTGGCGCGAGTCCTTCCTCCCGAAGCGACCCACCTGCTGGAAGGGCAATTGATCCGTATCGTCTCCACCAGCTCGGGCGTGACCGGACTCGCTTTGGCGATCGCGCTGTTCTTCGCGATCTTCGGCGGAATGCGGGCCGCCAGCGGCATGATCAGTGCCCTCAACATCATCAACGACGAACACGAGACACGCGGAACGATCGCGTTGTCGCTGCGTCAGGCCGCACTGACGGTCGCCACGATTCTGGTAGCGCTTACCGGTGTTGTGTCTGGCGGTGTCTTCGCGTGGCTCCAGACGCATGCGAGTGTCTATCTCGGCGCATCTTCCCAGATGCTGTTCAAGTCACTGACGTGGATCGCCGCGATCTGCCTGGGTAGCGCGGGGTTCGCGCTGATCATGCGCTATGGCCCGGACCGCCGCCCCGCCAAGTGGCGCTGGCTGACACCGGGATCTCTTCTGGCCACGTTGCTGTGGATCGCCATTTCGTTCGGCTTCTCGCTCTATGTAGCCTATATCAGCGACTACAACGCCACCTACGGATCATTGTCCGCAGTGGTCGTGTTTCTGATGTGGATGTACCTTTCGGCCTATGGCGTTCTGCTAGGCGCGCTTCTGAATGCTGAGATCGAGCGGCAGGTCCATTGCGATACGACAGTGGGGCCCGAGCGCCCGCCCGGCGAGCGCGGTGCAGTGCTCGCCGATGTCATCGAACAAGCAGTGCCGTCGCTCGAGCAGCTGGAACAGAACAAGCGTAGCCGGGCAGCAGTCGCGCGCCAGAGAGCGGGGGTGCCCTGACTTCAGGTACGCTCTCTGATCTCTACAGGTTGCCTTGCAGCATCGAGCCTGATCACGAGATCGGCGCGGCCGGGCATTTCCTGCAGAATGAAGCGCGTCAGTCTTTCGTAATGGGCAACAAACCGCGCGATAGACGCTTCATCCATCACCTTGCCGCCCTTCCCCACGTTTGCCGCAAGTTCGTGTTCCTGTTCCAGCCGCCAGTTCTGGACCACCTCGAAACCCGGTGCGGCTAGCAGAATTAATCTGTCAATCCGCGCGAACAATGTTTGGTAAGCGGTTGAAAGTGAATCGTTCACGTAAGTGCGCCAGTTGGCGTCGACATCCTCGCTTGCTTCCAGCACATTGACCGGCACCAGCAAATCGACCCGTGCCTGCGGTCGTGCTCCTACGCACCAGCCTTCGAACAGCAGCACATTGCATTCCAGCGGGGAACTTGGCCATTCACTCTGCGGAGCGCGGTCGTCATGAGCCTTGTCGAAACGCGGCAAGGCGACACGTTCGCCGGCATCGAGCGCGGCAAACACGGACAGTCCCAAGGTGACATCGTGTGTGCCGGGAACCCCGCGCGTTGCCAGCAAGGGATGGACGTCGCGTGCCAGCGTCTGCCGCTCCGCAAGGGTCAGGTAAAGATCATCGATCGAGAGCACCGCCGCCCGCAAACCGGCACCTTCACATGCCTTCAGCACGGCCCGCGCCAGAGTCGTCTTGCCCGAGCCCTGTGCGCCGCACAGGCCGATAACGGCGGGCCGCCGGGGAGACTGAGCAAATACCGCTTGCACTTGCGCCATGACGGCAGTGATCACGCGCGGGTCAGGCCGGTGCGTCATGGTGCGAAACAGGCAGCCTGGCCATGGCGGCGCCCTTCGGCATCGGCGAGGTTCCACACCACCGCCGGGCCAATGTGGAACCGCTTTCCCTTGGCGCTGATGCGGACGCCCGCGTAGTCGTCGATAAAGCCGTTGGCGGTGACCCGGTCCAGCAGAGCCTGCCGTTCCTCACGCAAGGGCGCTTCGGCGGAAAGCCGGGAAGGTATGCGGGTAAAGGCTTCCACGTCTGTTTCGAAAGCGGTGAGCGCAGCCGCATTGCCGAAGAAAAATATGGGGTCCGTTTCGGTGCCATGCGCGACGATAGCGAGAGGTGAAGCCCACAAGGCGGCAAGCACATCACTTGCCTCTCCGGTCAGCGGCTGTCCCAGCAGCCGGGCATAACTCTCCGCGATCAACGCGATCCGCGCAGCCCTTTCCGGTTCGCGGTAGATGACGGGGACCGGACCAGTCATGCCAGTTCCGCAGCGGCCGGTACCGGCTGCGCGGCCCGTTCCGCAGAACGTACCGAGCGCAGCACGAAACCGGCGTAGAACTCCGTCAGCGCTTCGAGCGAATATTCAGCCAGCGCATCGAGCGGCGAGCCATCCTCGTGCCGGTACCAGTCGGCGCCCGAGTTGAGCATGCGCATGATTGCCGAGATCGTCAGATAGCTATCGATCCTGGCATGGAACTGCCCCTCCAGGACCCCCTGCTCCAGCACGCTGCGCCAGGCCTCGAAGGTTTCCTTGCGTGCTTTCATCAGATAGAGAAAATCGGGATTGCGGCGGAAGAGTTTGCGCTCGTTGAAAATGATCGCATAGGCCTCGATCCGCCCCGCCAGCGCTGCCAGTTCCTCGCGGATCAACGTCACGAGCTTCGTCTCGGCATCGCAAGGCAAGGCGGCAATGCATTGTGCCCGCTCACGCTGGTCCAGCACCGCGTCGCGCACGGCTTCGCCGAGCATTTCTTCCTTCGTCGCGAAATGATGATAGAGGCTGCCGGACAGAATGTTCACGTCATCAGCGATCTGGCGCACGGTCGTCGCCTCGAAACCGAACTCGGCAAACCGGCGTGCCGCAGCCTCGAGGATTGCCTGACGCCGATCCTCTTTCTTCTTGCGCGCGCTGACCAGCCTTGTTGCCAACTGCAAACCTTCCGCCTGCCTTTACATCCTTCTGCCCTAGCAAGCCACCGCCCCAATTGCGAGCCGGCCAAGATGCGATTTACAATGGCTCAAACTGCCTTAGACAAGACGCCAAATCATGGGAGAGGTTTCGATATGCGGCGTAGGATCCTGCCGGTCTTGGCGATCACGGCGGTTGTTTTCGCAGGTGCTCTAGGTGGATGTTCCGGCCCTGGCGGCAGTTCCAGCGCATCCGATGCTGGGGTAGGCGGCGGAGACGACTGGACCGGCGTGGGCGGCGGCGCCGACGAGACGAGCTATTCGCGGCTCGATCAGGTGACCACCGGCAGTATAAGCAAACTGGGCCTGGCATGGTCGCTCGATTTGCCGGGCGAAGTCACCCTGGAGGCGACCCCGGTCGAGGTGGGCGGAACGATCTATTTCACCGGCAGCCATGCCAAGGTCTACGCGGTCGATGCCAGGACCGGCCAGATCAAATGGACCTACGATCCCGAAACGTGGAAGCACAACCCGAAGGCGATGCACTTCTCTTTCGGGGCCAACCGCGGTGTCGCCTTTGAGAATGGCAGGGTCTATGCTGCCTCGCTCGATGGGCGCCTGTTCGCTCTCGATGCCGGGACCGGCAAGGAGCTGTGGGTCGCCGAGACCATCCCCGAGGGCGTCAACGCGATCGTGACCGGCGCACCGCGCGTGATGAACGGCAAGGTCATCATCGGCAACGGTGGCGCGGACTTCGGCACGCGGGGCTTCGTGACGGCATACGACGACGCGACCGGCAAGCAGCTCTGGCGCTTTTACATCGTTCCCGGCTCGCCAGAGGACAACAAGGGCAACCCTGCCATGGAAGCGGCCGCCAAGACCTGGGAGGACGGCTTCTGGAAGAAGACCGGCGGCGGTGGCGGGCCGTGGAATGCGATGACGTTCGATCCGGAAATGGACCGCGTCTACATTGGTACCGGCAACGCCGCCCCATACGATCAGCAGGCGCGCGGCCCCGGGGGCAATCTCTACACTGCCTCAATCCTCGCGCTCGACGCCGCCACCGGCAAGTACGCCTGGCACTACCAGCCCGTGCCCGGCGATTCCTGGGACTATGACAATACCTCGCAGATGACGCTGGCCAGTCTCGAAATTGGCGGAAAAATGCACAAGGTGCTGATGCAGGCGCCCAAGAACGGCTTCTTCTACGTCATCGACCGGGAGACCGGAAAGCTGCTCAACGAACCCGGCAAGACGACCAAGGTCACCTGGGCTACGCGTGTCGATCCGAAGACCGGAGTTCCGGAAATCAGCCCCGATGCGCACTACGTGACCGGAGCCTCGATCGTGTGGCCGGGCGGTGTCGGCGGACATGACTGGCAGTCGATGAGTTTCAGCCCGCGCACGGGGCTCGTCTACATTCCGGTGCAGCAGATCGCCCAGCGCTTCTCGCGCGAAGGCGGGCCGGACGATGCGTTCGACGTCATGGGTGTGTCGGTCAGCGCGCTCAAGAAAGACCCCGGCGACGGCCATGGCTCGCTGGTCGCCTGGGATCCGGTGGCGCAGAAGGAAGTCTGGCGCGTCCAGCACAAGGGCCTGTGGAACGGCGGGACACTGGCGACCGCGGGCGGTCTGGTCTTCCAGGGCACCGCTACGGGCTACTTCAAGGCCTACGACGGCAAGACCGGCAAGGAACTCTGGAAGTTCAACGCTGGGCTCGGCATTGTCGGCGCACCGATGAGCTACAGCCTCGGCGGCAAGCAATACGTGTCGGTGCTGGCCGGCTATGGGGGCTCAACTGCCGCTTACGGGCAATTGATGGACATGGGCTACAAGTTCGGCGTGCAGCCCCGGCGGCTGCTGACATTCGCCATCGGCGGCGACAAGACGCTTCCAGCCTCACCGCCACCCGATTTCACCGTTCACGCGCTCGATGATCCGTCGCTCAAGCTCAACGAGGCGGATGTCGCCGCCGGACGCGCGCTTTCGGTGCAATGCGCCGCCTGCCACGGCGTCGGCCTGCACGCCACCGGAACGCCGGGGCCGGACTTGCGGGAATCGGCAATCGCGCTTGACCCAGGCAGTCTCAAGGACCTGCTGCATTCGGGCGCCTTGATGGAACTGGGAATGCCGCGCTTCGAGTATCTGACGGACACGCAAATCCGCCAGATTCACGCCTATATCCGGGCCAGGGCCCGCGAGGCGCTGGGGAAGCGGCCCAAGGACGATACGGCGCCTTCGGGCCCGTCGTGATCTCCGTTATCGTGCCAGCGATCAGCCGGGACAGCGGTTGAAGCGAGGGGCCCTCCCCGCGTAGCTACGGCGCAGGTTTTTTTGGGCTGGATGCCGCGCATCGGGCCCGAACGTGGAAGGACGGACAAGATGAGTGATGTTCTCGGCTACAAGGGCAAGCGGGTAATCGTCAGCGGCTGCTTTTCGGGCATGGGTGAAGCGACCGCGAAGCTGCTGGTCGATCTCGGCGCCGAAGTGCATGGGTTCGACTTCAGGGAAAGTGCGGTGCCGATGGCCTCGTTCACGCAGATCGACCTTCGCGACCCGGCCACCATCGAAGCGGCCGTGGCCGGTGTCGGCGGCAAGGTCGATGCACTGTTCAACTGCGCCGGCCTTCCCGGCGGCGGCGGCTTCCCGCCGATGGACGTGATGAAGGTGAACTTCCTCGGTACCCGCCACCTGACCGAACAGGTCATCCCGCTGATGGACGGCAAGGGCGCCATCGTCTCGATCGCCTCGACCGGCGGCCTGGGCTGGAGCCGCCGCATCCCCGTTCACATGCAGTTGATGATGACTCAAGGCTTCCAGGCCGGTGTCGAGTGGTGCGAAGCGAACATGGATCAGGTTTTTGAGGGATATGCCTTCTCGAAGGAAGCCGTGATCGTGTGGACCCAGTTCATGGGCGCGCAGCTGATCAAGAAGGGCATCCGCATCAACTGCTCGCTGCCCTCGCCCACCCAGACCCCGATGATGAAGACCTTCCACGAAACTTCGGGCAAGGCCGTGGTTGATGCCGCCGCCGAGCCGTTGGGCCGCTACACGACGCCGGAAGAACAGGCTGGTCCGCTGGTGTTGATCAACTCTGATCTGGCTGGCGTCGTCAATGGTATCGTCATGCCGGTCGATGGCGGCTTCATGGGCGGCCTCGCCACCGGCCAGGTCGATATCACTGCCATGATGGGCGGCAAGAAGCAGGACGCCTGAATTATATTGCCCGCATGGGAAACGCAGAGGGCGGGCTTTTCGAAGTCTGCCCTCACGTATTTCGGGGATGGGTCCACAGTGGCAACAGATGGATATTGCCTTGCGATGTGATTTGGAGGTACGGACTTCACATCAAAATGTGAAAGCGATATTCCAATGTCCAGCAATGTGATTGAAAAGGTTCGCCAGCTTGTCTCCGAGGGCGGAATGAGCAAGGCCGGGCTCGCCCGCGCGGCAGGCCTCCACGCCAACACCCTGCGTGACTGCACCGAGGCGGACTGGAATCCGACGGCGGAAACACTGGGCAAGCTCGAGCGCGTGCTCCTCTCGAATGATGACCGCGAAGTGCTCGTTTCGATCGAGGAGATCATCGATGAGGCGCGCAACGGCCGAATGTTCATCCTCGTCGATGACGAGGACCGCGAGAACGAAGGCGATCTCGTCATCCCCGCACAGATGGCGACTCCGGCCGCGATCAACTTCATGGCCACGCACGGGCGCGGGTTGATCTGCCTGACGCTGACCAGCGAGCGGGTCGATCAGCTCGGCCTCAATCTGATGAGCCGGAACAACGGCACCCGGCACGAAACCGCGTTCACCGTTTCGATCGAGGCGCGCGAGGGTGTGACCACCGGGATTTCCGCCGGGGACCGTGCCCGTACGATCTCTGTCGCGGTTGATGGCAGCAAGACCAAGGACGACATCGTCACGCCCGGCCACGTCTTCCCGCTGCGTGCCCGCGATGGCGGCGTGCTGGTGCGGGCCGGGCACACGGAAGCGGCGGTGGACATCTCGCGGCTTGCCGGTCTCAACCCCTCGGGCGTGATCTGCGAGATCATGCGCGATGACGGGACTATGGCACGCATGGATGACCTGATCAGCTTCGCGCGCATGCACGACCTGAAGATTGGCACGATCCGCGATCTCATCGCCTACCGCCGCAAGCACGACCGCATGGTGGAAAAGCGCAACGAGATCACCTTCGAGAGCCGCTTCGGCGGACAGTGGACTGCCCGGAGCTATTTCAACAAGGCAACCGGGGACGAGACCATGGCCCTGATCAAGGGGCGGATCGACCCGTCCAAGCCGACGCTGGTCCGCATGCACACGCTTTCGATATTCGTCGATGTTCTGGGCGAAGAGGTCGAAGACCGCAGCAATCTGCTGCAGCGTTCCATGCAGATCATCGCCGAAGAAGGCGCCGGTGTCATCGTCGTGATCAACCGGCCGATGAACAAGCTTGTTTCCACCCTGATGGACATCAAGCAACGCGTTCGCGCCGGTGAAGCACCCGATCTGGAAGAGCTGCGTGATTATGGCGTCGGTGCCCAGATTCTGGCCGAACTGGGCGTTCACGACATGATGCTGCTGACCAATACGCACCACTCGCTCGTGGCCCTCGAAGGCTATGGCCTCAACATCGTGGGTGAACGCCCGATCCCCTCTGACGTTACGCTGGAAATGAACTGATATGGCCCGCTTTCTCATTGTCGAAGCCCGATTCTACGATCACCTCAACGACATGCTGGTGGCCGGAGCCAAGGCCGCGCTCAAGGCGGCGGGTCACAAGGCTGACGTGATTACCGTCCCGGGCGCTCTGGAAATCCCCGGCGCCATCTCGCTGGCCGAGGCTGGCGGCGAGTACGATGGTTATGTCGCGATTGGTGTCGTCATTCGCGGCGAGACCTATCATTTCGAGATCGTCGCGGGTGAAAGTGCACGCGGGGTCATGGCACTGACCATGGACGGCATTGCCATCGGTAACGGCATCCTTACCGTGGAAAACGAGGCTCAGGCGCTGGTGCGCGCCGATCCGGCCCAGAAGGACAAGGGCGGTGAGGCAGCCAGGGCTGCGATCGCCCTGCTCGAATTGAGGGAGAAATTTGGTGGCTGAATTTTCTGGCGATCATCCGGCGCTTGCAGGCATTCCTCTGGTTCTCGGCGGCAATGTCTTCGGCTGGACGATCGGCAGGGATGACAGCTTCGCCGTGCTCGACGCCTTTTACGAAGCGGGCGGGCGGATGATCGATACCGCCGAGGGCTATTCCAACTGGGTGCCCGGCAACAAGGGCGGCGAATCCGAGGCGGTCATTGGCGAATGGATGGAAAGCCGAGGCGTGCGCACGGACATGCGGGTCGGCACGAAGACCGGCCAGGGCGGCGCGCCCGGCTCTCTGGCGCCGACGAAAGTCCGGCAGGCGCTCGAAGGTTCTCTTGATCGCCTGCGGACGGACTATATTGATTTGTACTACGCCCATCGCGACGATGGCACGACCCCGGTCGAGGAGGTCGCGGGCGTCTATGACGAGGTGTTGCGGGCGGGCAAAGTGCGCGAGCTGGGGGCCTCGAATTACTCGCCCAGCCGACTCGCCGAAATCCTTGCCGCGGCAGACCGTATGGGCGCGCAAGGCTTCTCCGTGATGCAGCCGCTCTATAATCTTGCTGAGCGAAACGAATACGAAGGCCCTTTGCAGGACCTTTGTGTGGCCCGCGGCATTGCCGTTCTGCCTTACTACGGTCTCGCCGCGGGCTTCCTGACCGGAAAATATCAAAGTGCCAGTGACTGGGCTGGATCGAGCCGCGCGCATTCGCTCGACGCCGTGGCGGCTCGGGGTGGCTGGCATGTTCTGGCTGCATTGCGCGAGATTGCCGCTGAACTGGATGTTGCGCCCGCGCAAGTTGCCCTTTCATGGCTCAATGCACAGCCGGGCATCGCCGCGCCCATTGCAAGTGCTACAACGTCGGCGCAAGTGGCTGATCTTGTGGGTGCGGCACGTCTGGCGCTCGGATCTGCACAGATCCAGAGCCTTAACAATGCGCTGCAGGCAACCGAATCATAGAACTGCGAAATATTCACCAGCTTGGGTCGTGCTTTTTGTGCAAGTTAATCCATTTAACTAAAAATATGTTCGTGATTGTTGCAATAATGCTGTCAGCAAGAATAAATCGATTCAAGTGTGGTGTTTGTGGTATATTGGGGATGAAGAGGTTGTAAATTTTGATCGGATTTGGACATTGCAAGTTGTTCATACCCCTTTCGATCTCACAGCCCCCTTCGATGCTGCCAAGCAGACTGCCCTGATACCGGGTGTGGCGGCGTGAATCGGAGAATATTCCAGTGGACAAGGTTGCTGCCGCCACTTCAGTCAAAGATGAACTGGAAGCTTGTCTCATGAAATTAGAGGAGCTGAATGCTCTCATGGCAGCTGCACATCTTGATGCGGCCATAAATGCCTTGTGTGATGAGCTTGGACTCTCGCGAGGTAAATCCGATCCGGAGTAAGCTTTTCAAGACGGCCAAGGTAACGGATGGCACTATTTCTGGGCATTGGTGGTCAACAATAGTCACGACCAAATCCGGGTGAATTAACCGGAACATTGTTCGGGCTGTTCCATCAATGAATATGAAGTAACCGCTGCATCTTCAGTTGTGACGGAAGGTGCGGCCCCGGGCTTGGTGATCTTCGTCGATGAACAGCACTGGTCAGTTGATGCGCAACAGGGCGAAAGCCATTCGCCTCATTGCCATTGCGAACGAATTGCTCGCCGTGGCGCGCGAACTCGAAATCGGCGAGAAGCCCTCACTGCCTGCCTGCTTCTTGGCCGAGAGTGAGCACGAGGTTCACAAGGGCAGAGCTGCGACGCAGGACCACCCGGTTTGGGTGGAACTGGCGCGCCAGACTTATGACGACCGCCGCAGGCGTGCCAAGATCTTCGCTTCCGAAGATCTGTTCGGGGAGCCCGCCTGGGACATTCTCCTGGACCTGTTTATCGCGGCCAAGGAACGCCGGCGGGTCTCGGTGACCAGCGCCTGTATCGGATCGGCAGTCCCTTCTACGACTGCGCTGCGCTGGATTGCGATCCTCGAAAAGAATGAGTTTCTGGCCCGCGAAGCCGACCCCGGCGATGCCAGGCGGGTCTACGTCAAGCTGAGTGCACGCGGTTATTCCGCGATGCTCGACTACTTCGCCTCCGCATCCCGTTCCATCGTGTTGCTGGATGATGCACCCGCTCAGGCCGTGGCTGCACGATAGTTTTCAGGCCGCTGTCTCTTCTCCCCAAGGAAGAATTGAGGCCTGGGATGAGCCCGGAGTCGAACGGGCGGCCGGCACTACACCCCCCTCGTGCCGGCCGCCTGCATTCATGATCAGGTTCCGGTCAGAGGAACGCCTTTACCTTGTCGAGCACCAGATCGGCGTGCTCCTTTCGGCAGATCAGCAGGTCGGGCATGTAGACATCCTGCTGATTGTAAACGAGAGGGCTGCCGTCGATGCGCGAGGCATGAAGGCCCCAGCCCAGTGCGACGGCGGCAGGTGCCATGCTGTCCCACTCGTACTGGCCGCCTGAGTGCAGGTAGATGTCCGCTTCGCCACGCAGGATTGCCATCGCCTTGGCGCCGGCTGAGCCCATCGGGACCAGTTCGCCGCCGATCGCCTCGCATACACCGGTTGCTTCCTTGGCAGGGCGCGTGCGGCTTACGACCATGCGCAGCTTTTCAGGCGCAGCCGGGATTTGACCCGGCTCGTCCGAACGCAGCACGGCGTCGAGGCCCGGCAGCGCAACTGCACCCAGCACCGGCACGCCGTTCACGGCCATGCCGACATGGACTGCCCAGTCTGTGCGCTCCTCGCCATATTCGCGGGTGCCGTCGACAGGGTCGACGATCCACACCCGCTCCTTGGCGAGACGTTCCGCGTTGTCCTTCTCCTCTTCGGAGAGAAGTCCGTCCTCGGGGCGCTGCTGGCGCAGCGCATGGACGAGGAACTGGTTCGCGGTCTGGTCCCCGGCCTTGCCGAGCGACTTGCCCTCGAACATGCCCGAAGCGCGAACCTGCAGGAGGATCTTGCCGGCCTGATCGGCCAGATGGGCGGCGAGATCACCGTCAGTCATGCTCATCATGCGTCTCCCAGCAGAGTGTCGACAATGAGGTTTGCAGCCTCTTCGGGTGACAGTACGGTGGTGTCGATCCGGAGTTCCGGACTGCGCGGCGCTTCATAGGGGCTGTCGATGCCGGTGAAGTTCTTCAGTTCACCCGAACGCGCCTTCTTGTAGAGGCCCTTGACGTCGCGCGCTTCGGCCACCTTCAGCGGCGTGTCGATGAATACCTCGAAGAATTCGCCTTCGGGCAGCATCGAGCGCACCATCTCACGGTCGGCCTGGAACGGCGAGATGAAGGCGGTGATGACGATCAGGCCCGCGTCCGCCATAAGCTTGGAGACTTCGCCCACACGACGGATGTTCTCGATGCGGTCCGCCTCGGTGAAGCCCAGATCCTTGTTGAGACCGTGGCGCACGTTGTCACCGTCGAGCAGGAAGGTGTGCCGGTTCATCCGGTGCAGCTTCTTCTCGACGAGGTTGGCGATCGTCGACTTGCCTGAGCCCGACAGGCCGGTGAACCACAGGACAGCCGGGGTCTGGTTCTTCAGCGCAGCGTGCTGCTTGCGACCGATGTCGAGCGCCTGCCAGTGCACGTTCTGCGAACGACGCAGGCTGAAGTTCAGCATGCCGGCCGCGACCGTGGCATTGGTCATCTTGTCGATCAGGATGAAGCCGCCCAGCGCGCGGTTCTCGCCGTAGGGCTCGAACACCACCTGCTTGTCGGTCGCGATCTCAGCCACGCCGATGGCGTTCAGCTCCAGCGTCTTGGCCGCCAGGTGCTCCATGGTGTTGACGTTGACTTCGTACTTCGGCTCCTGAACCGTCGCCGAAACCATCTGGGTGCCGAGCTTGAGCCAGTAGGCGCGGCCCGGAACCATGGCCTCGTCCGCCATCCACACGATCGTGGATTCGAACTGGTCTGCGGTCTGCGGCGGGTTGTCCGCGATCGAGATCACCGAACCGCGCGAGCAGTCGATCTCGTCCTCGAAGCAGACGGTGACCGACTGGCCAGCGACGGCCTCGTCCAGCTCGCCGTCGAACGTAACGATCTTGCTGACCGTGCTGGTCTTGCCCGAGGGCAGGACGCGGATCTTGTCGCCCGGCTTCACGCCGCCAGTGGCGATCAGGCCGGAGAAGCCGCGGAAGTCGAGGTTCGGACGGTTGACCCACTGCACCGGCATGCGGAAGGCCTTTTCGGCATCGACCGAGCTGAGCACTTCGACGGTCTCAAGGTGCTCGACCAGCGACGGGCCCGTGTACCAGGGGGTGTTTTCCGACAGTTTGGTGATGTTGTCGCCTTTGAAGCCAGAGATCGGCATTGCGGTGAACGACTCGATGCCGATCGACTGCGCGAAGGCGGTGTAATCGGCGACGATCTTGTCGAAGACCTCCTGCTTGTAGTCGACAAGGTCCATCTTGTTGACGGCCAGCACGATGTTCTTCACGCCCAGCAGGTGGCACAGGTAGCTGTGACGGCGGGTTTGGACGAGCACGCCTTTGCGCGCGTCGATCAGGATCACCGCGAGGTCGGCGGTCGAGGCGCCGGTGACCATGTTGCGGGTGTACTGCTCGTGGCCCGGGCAGTCGGCGACGATGAACTTGCGCTTCTCGGTGTTGAAGAAGCGGTAGGCAACGTCGATGGTGATGCCCTGCTCGCGCTCGGCGGCAAGGCCATCGACCAGCAGTGCGAAGTCGATGTCCTGCCCCTGCGTGCCGACCTTCTTCGAATCCGAGGTCAGCGCGTCGAGCTGGTCCTCGAAGATCATCTTCGAATCGTAGAGCAGGCGGCCGATCAGCGTGGACTTGCCGTCATCGACGCTGCCGCAGGTGATGAAGCGCAGCATCGTCTTGTGTTCGTGCTGATCGAGGTAGGCGTCGATGTCCTCCGCGATCAGGCTGTCGACGACGTAGACGGGTTCTTCGGTCTTGGTGGTCATCAGAAGTACCCCTGCTGCTTCTTGACTTCCATGCCGGCGCCGCCGGCATCTTTGTCGATGGCGCGGCCCTGCCGCTCGGACGTGGTGGTGAGCAGGGTTTCCTGAATCACCTCGGGGAGAGTCTTGGCCGTGCTCTCGACGGCACCCGTCAGCGGGTAGCAGCCGAGCGTGCGGAAGCGGACCGAACGCATCACCGGCTTTTCGCCGGGCTTGAGCGGGAAGCGGTCGTCATCGACCATCACCAGCATGCCGTCACGCTCCACGGTGGGGCGCTCGTCGGCGAAGTAGAGCGGCACGATCGGAATGTCGTTGAGGTGGATGTACTGCCAGATGTCGAGCTCGGTCCAGTTCGAGATCGGGAAGACGCGGATCGATTCACCCTTGGCCTTCTTGGCGTTGTAGAGGTTCCACAGCTCGGGGCGCTGATTCTTGGGGTCCCAGCCATGCGACTGCGTGCGGAACGAGAAGATGCGCTCCTTGGCGCGGCTCTTTTCCTCGTCGCGGCGCGCACCGCCGAAGGCGGCGTCAAAGCCGTACTTGTCCAGCGCCTGCTTCAGCCCTTCGGTCTTCCACATGTCGGTGTGGAGCGAACCGTGGTCGAAAGGATTGATGCCTTTTTCCTGCGCCTCGGGGTTGTGATAGACGAGCAGGTCCATGCCCGACATCTCGGCCATCTTGTCGCGCAGCTCGTACATCGCCTGGAATTTCCACGTGGTGTCGACGTGGAGCAGCGGAAACGGCGGCGGAGAAGGATAGAACGCCTTGCGGGCAAGGTGCAGCATGACGGCGCTGTCCTTGCCGACCGAGTAGAGCATCACCGGCTTTTCAGCCTCGGCGACGACTTCCCGGATGATGTGGATGCTTTCAGCCTCCAGCCTCTCGAGGTGTGTCAGGGTTTTCATCGAACATCCCTTTGTTGATTTAGCCCCGTTTCCGGGTCGCGACTCTCTTTGCAGGGATGACATTTGCAAAAACCTCCCATATGGGAGGGTATGACATTGACCAGTCACGATGAAACCGATCTTTTGCTTCCGCTTCTTAGCGGACTGTCAGAGGATGCGCCATTTTCGACGTTTCTTGAAAGGTTTAGGCGGCGGATCGGCGCCGAATACATTGGCCTGATCCAGCGCACGGGCAGCGGAGTGAACGCAAATGTGATCGAATTCAGTGCAGGAATCGACCTGCGAGCCCGCGCGCAAAGTTCGGATCCGCTCGATACGCACGCGCTTGACCGCTTCCACTACGACAGCTTGCGGCCGGGCCGCGTCTATTCGATTTCTGAATTTTTCGACCACGATCCGGTTTACCGCGCCGAGCGAAAACGGCGCATGCAAAAGCTCGGTATCGCGGACGAGCGCGTCGTGCGCATTCCCGATATCGGCGATGTCAGCGCCTGGCTTATCATGGCCCGGGCGGCCCACTGTACGGCATCGGACAGCGCGCTGCTCTCGAACCTCGCGCCCTATGTGGGCGAAGCGCTGCGCGCCGCTGTTGAACTTGAACGAAGCCGCATCCGCGCTGCCGTCAGTGTTCAGGGACTGGCTCGCTCGGCGACGGCGTGGATGGTGATGGACCGGGAGGCGCGGCTGCAGTCGATTGATCCCCGTCTGGATGCCTGGATGGTGGAAACGTTAGGATACCATCCCCGAATTGGTGAGCGGCTGCGCGACCTCGGAGTCCAGACAGAGCGTGAACTGATGGCGGCCGCAGCCCATTTCACAAGCGAAGACGCGGGAGCCCCCCGCCCGCTCCTTCTCAATGAACAGCCGCGGCTGGAGGCGCTGCTATCCGCGACGGCTGACATGCCGCGTCCTTCGATGCTCGTGCTTTGCAGGCTGCCCAACGCCCGGACGAGCGAGAGCGTGAACCGGCTTGCTACGCTCTTCGACCTGCCTCGCCGCGAGGCGGAACTGGCCGTAGCTCTGAACGACGGCCGTTCTATAGCCGAGGCCGCCGAACACATGGGACTGACCCTGGAGACAGCGCGCAACTATTCCAAGCGCCTCTACGCGGCGCTGGGCGTTCGCGGGCAAGCAGAACTGGTGCGGCTCGTCAGCGATAGTGTCGCCGTAATGGCTTAGGCGGTGGTCTGCGGGAAAGGCACCATTTGCCGCGCCATTGACTGCCCTAGCAAGCGCCCTCGCCCAGCTTAGTCTCGGCCGCCGCGATCTCCGAACGCAGCCACATCGTCTCGCTGAGGTTCTTGCCGCCGCAGGCCGCCAGCAGCGCCTGATTGGCATCGCGCTTCACGTCGAGAGCCGGGCGGCAATCGGGATCGGCGCCCAGCGCGATATCGACGAGGTGGATGGCTTCGAGCGGCTTGCCTTCGTTCAGCCTGGCCTTCGCCCGTTCCGCGAGCTTATCCGCACCGCCCGCCAGTTCGGCGAGATCGGCATCCACGCTGGAACGCGGCACGCCGTAGAGCGCGGTGGTGCCGTCCTCGTAGTGAAGCCAGCCCGAATATTCGCGCCAGATCGACTTCACCGCCCAGCTTGCCTTGCCGTGGAACTCGCCGATCTCCAGCCCCTCGGGCCAGGCGAATTCGCGCATCAGGTTGTGGACGTCCTTGCCCGCCTTCATGCCGTCGAGCGTGTAGTCGCGTACATAGCTAACCGCGGCGTGCAGTTGGTCGAGATCGGCTTTGATGCGCTCCTTGCCGACAATGGCATCGCCGTGGCCGGTGATCACGATTTCCGCGCCCAGATCGCGGATCGTCTCCAGCGACTTGAGGTAGTTGCGCACCAGACGCGGCTTGTCACCGCGCAGGGTGTTGAGGAACGGCATCGACAGCCAGACCGGCCCGAACACATTGCCTGTGAAGGCGATCTTTTCCTTGGGCATCCAAACCGTGAGTGCGTCGATCGTCTCGCCCTCGGGCGTGGAGATGATCTCGAAGGTGCGGCCACCCAGTTCCAGCGTCAGTTTGCGGTCGACGAGGATGTCCGGCTTCACGTCCGGCGGCGGCTTGGGGGTGCCGCCGCGCTTGAGCGTCGAGCCCCAAAGCTTGCCGCTGCGCGGGCCGAAGAAGGGCTGCAGCCGCATCATGTCGGCCAGCGCCTCGTTGAAACCGGGGCCGCCGATGACCTGCGTCCCCTCTTCGAGGAAGTCGGGCACCGCGCCGTAATGGTCGGCATGGCTCTGGGTCAGGATGATGAAGGCCAGCGGGCCGGTGCGATGCGACGCCAACAGGCGTTTGGTGCGCTCGGCATTGTCCATGAAGCCGGTGTTGACCATCACGTCGCCTTCGCTCGTGGTCACGAGGTAGGCGTTGGAGATGTCGTTGGCCTGAAAGATGAAGTCGGTGACGGCGATGGCATCGGCCTGCTCGTCGCCCGAACGGACGAGACCGGCCAGCTTGGGGCGGGCGTCCTTGGTATCGCTCATCGCTCAGGCCTCCTCGAACCCGATCATGACCTTGTTCGACTGCGGCGTTGCCGCAATCTCGAGGCCCTTCATCACGTCGCTGAACGGCAGCTTGTGGCTGATCATGCCCGCGATCGTGTCCTTCAGGCGCGGCATCGCGGCGATCACTTCGGGCATCTCGGTGGGATAGCCCATGGCGGTGGTGATCGTCATTTCGCTGGTCAGCATGCGACCGACGGGGAATTCGATCGGCCTCATGTGCGCGGCAGTGATCACCATGCGCGAATGGAACTTGGCCATCATGATCACGTCGGACAGGATGTTCGGCGCGCCCGCGGCATCGATGAAGGCATCGGTGCCCACGCCCACGCGGCCATAGCTCGGCACTTCGCCGTGAAGCCGCGACAGTTCGGCGCGGACGTCGACCTTTGTGGGATCGAGCGCGGCCAGGCATCCCAGTGCACGGGCGCGTTCGAGGCGTTCCTCGGCGAGGTCGAACACGACCACATCCTTAATGCCGCGATCGACCAGCCACAGCACCATGCCAAGGCCGATCGGGCCGCAGCCGAAGACCACGACCTTGTCGCCCGGTTTCACTTCGGCGCGATTGACGCCGTGCATCGCGACGGCCAGCGGCTCGCACATGGCGGCCACGTCGTAGGGGATGCCTTCGGGGATCGGCAGAATGGATTCGCCGAGCTTCGCCCCGCGCACCAGCAGTTCTTGGGTGAACGCGCCTTCCGGTCCGCCAGAGCCGATGTTGCCCGGGGTCATCATCGGATTGACAATCACCGGATCGCCCACCGCGATGCCCGAAACCCCGGCGCCCACTTCCATCACCTCGCCCGCGCCTTCATGGCCGAGCGGGGTGACATTCCCCGGCGGGATGCCGCCGATCTTGATGTAGGAGAGATCGGACCCGCAAATACCGACCGACTTCATCTTGACGACGACATCGCCGTCACCCGCGCCGGGTCGTTCGTAGTTGTCCAGACGCACATCGCCGGGGCCGTGAATTGTGAGCAGTTCCATGTGCCTCTCTCCTTGTGCCGCCCCGTTGTGTCCGGGATCACGGACGAACCATGTAGCCGCCGTCGATGGTGACGGTCTCGCCGGTCATGAACGAGCTGGCGTCCGAGCACAGGTAGGCGCCGATGCCCTCAAAGTCGGCCGGGCGGCCGCAGCGCTGCATCGGAATCGTCGGCGCGAAGTGCGCGGCCACGCCTTCGGCGCGGGCGCCCTCGCCCATCATCGGCGTAATGATCAGGCCCGGCGCGACGACGTTGGCGCGGATGCCCAGCGGCGCGAGTTCGATCGCGAGGCAGCGAATCGTGGCGGCCACGGCGCACTTCGAGGCGGCATATTCCATCTTGCCCGGCAGGCCCTGGAATAACGAGAGCGAGCCGCAAGCCACAAGGCTGCCACCGGTGGTATCACCCTCCTCGACGCGTTCCTTCATCAGGCGTGCGCCTTCGCGCAGCGTGAAGAAAGCACCGTGAAGCGCGGTCTTCTGAAAATCGTACCAGTGCTCGGTCGGCATTTCGAACACCGAGTTGTAGCGCGGCGAGGCGCCCGAATTGGCGAACACGCAATCGACCCGACCGAAATCGTCCATGACCTTGGCATAGCCTTCGGTGATGTTCGCTTCCTCGGAGACGTCGACCTGATAGGCGATGACCTTACCTGCACCGGCCGCTTCCAGTTCGGCCTTGGCCTTGGCGCTCTTTTCGGCGTTGCGCGCCCAGATCGCGACATCGCCGCCCATCTTGGCGACACCCATGGCAAAACCGAAGCCGATGCCGCCATTGCCGCCGGTCACCACGGTTACCTTGCCAGTGCAGTCGAAAAGGCCCTTGGCCATCGTCCTATCTCCTCAATCCCGAAACGTGCGCCGGCAACGGCGCGGTTATGCGCAGAGGTTTCGGCGGCTCAGGCTTGCCTATCAAGGGGAGCAGAAATAGAATTCCAGCCTAATTTTTCTATTGGGGACATAATGCTGGTCCCCTGACCGAGACTGGAGTTGAGCCCTTTGCCCCCCACCCCCGCGCAGCAACCTACCATTTCGGTCGATGCCGAACTGAGCGCGCCGGGCATTGTCGCGCAGATCGTCCGTTTCGCGATTCCCGAGCCGACGGCCACCTTTCACGAAGTCTCCGACCGCTATCACGTCAACATGTGCCTCACGCCCCGGCCGCTCAATTCTCGCGGCGGTTTCCGGGACCGCTGGGGGCCGCATCGGTTCGAGAGGATTGGTGACATCTTCATGCTGCCGCCGGGCGAGAAGCTCTATGTCAAAGGCGAAAGCGGAAAGCAGGCTTCGCTGATCTGCACGATTGATTCAGCGCTGGTGCACGAAGTGGTTGGCCGGGACCTGACTTGGGATGATCAGCATCTGGCGGCCACGCTGGATATCGCCAGCGCGCAAGTGCGGGCCCTGTTGTTCCGGATCACCGCCGAGGTTCGTCATCCCGGTCTGGCCGCCCCGAAAATGCTGGAACTTCTCGGCGCCGAACTGGCCATTGAGCTGGGCCGCTATTGCTATGAAGTGGCAGAAAGGCCGGTGACTGGCGGGCTGGCCGGATGGCGGTTGCGCCTGATCGACGAACGGCTGGCGGAAAACCTCGAGGCTCCTTCGCTGGAGGAACTGGCGGGACTTTGCGGTCTTTCCGTGCGGCAACTGACACGCGGATTCCGGGTCAGCCGGGCCTGCTCCATCGGGGACTATATCGAGCAGCGCCGGATGGAGGCGGCCAAGCGGCTGCTGATGGAAGGTGAAAGCGTGAAGGCGGTTGCCTTTGCAATGGGCTTTGCCTCGCCATCGAGCTTCACATTTGCCTTCCGGCGGGCGGTGGGAACCACGCCCACGACGTTCCGCCAGCGGCAGGGGCGTGCACTGGACGCGGCACTGGCCAATGCCGGGTCTTGACCTGACTTCGATCTAATGTCCTGATTTATGTCTTGTGGCGCATTGCCAATCGGTGGTGGCAGGGCGTTATTCGGGGCCTGAACACAGGCCGCTATGGCCCGAGACCACAACCCAACGGGACAGAGGATAGAGCACGCATGACCGAGCTTCTGGTCGCCGACGCCCTCATCGAACAGGCGATGAAGGAAACGGGCATCACCGAATTCGACAACGACACCTACCGCGAAGGCCTCGACGCCTTCGTCCGGTCCTTCAACGAAGGCATCGAAAAGGGGTGGATGAACGAAGGTGGCGTCGATCGCGCCAAGAGCGATTCCGTGCACTATCTGCGCGGGCGCCTGAAGGTTTCGCAGTACCTTCGCGAGAACCCGGAACTGCTCGATCGGCCGGTGGAAAGGCCCGTTTTCGTCATGGGCGTGCCGCGTACCGGCACCACGCTGATGTCCAACTTGCTGGCAGCCGATCCGGCACGCCGTTCGCCGCTGACCTGGGAAATCGACGATCCGGTGCCACCGGTTTCTTCGAACGACCTACTGATCAACGATCCGCGCGCGCAGGACCGTCTGGCGCAGGAAAAGGCCATGCTCGAGGCCAATCCGGAGATGGGCAAGTACTATCGCGGCTCGGCCATCTACCCGAACGAATGCGTGTTCTTCATGGCGCACGACTTCAAGACGCTGATGATCGAGTCCAAGGGCAAGCTGCCGCTCTACAAGGACTTCATCTTCTCGTGCGACATGACCAGTGCCTACGAGTACCACAAGAAGTTCCTGCAGGTGCTGCAGCATCACACCAGCGGCGTGTGGAACGTGAAGAAGCCGAGCCACTCGCTGTGGCTGGAGACGATCTTCAAGGTCTATCCCGATGCCCGCGTGGTCTGGACGCACCGCGATCCCTTCACCGCGACCGGCTCGTTGTGCTCGATCATTTCGCTCAACCACATGGCGCACATGGGCAAGGTCGACACCGAGTGGCTGAAGGAAGACTATCCCTGGCAGGCTGCCGAGCACGCCAACCGCATCATGGATTTCCGCGACAAGTTCGGCGAGGATAAGATTATCGACGTCCACTACGCCGATCTCGTCGATGACCCGGTTGGCGAGACCAAGAAGCTCTACGCCAAGCTGGGCGATGAATGGACGGCTGAAGCCGAGGCCGGCGTCCAGAAGTGGGTGGACGACAACCCGCAGAACAAGTTCGGCAAGCATGAGTACAAGCTCGCCCAGTACGGTCTCACCAAGGCAGAACTGGAGCCGCTCTTCGAGCGCTACCTCTCCCGCTACGACGTCGCGCGCGAGGGCTGACACACGTCAGGGGCGGCGCTGAAAAAGCCCGCCCCTTCTCAATTGGGAGAGAAACATGCTCGAAGGCATGCATTACCAGAACGCCTATGTCTGCGATAACCTCGAGGCCGCGATCGACCTGTTCCGGGGACGAGGGCTCACGAAAGAACCGTTCATCATCCCCGTGGACCAGACGGTGCTGACCCCGGAAGGCCCCAAGCGGCAGAAGGGCCGGATCTGCTTTATCTGGATCGGCGACCTGCAGTACGAGCTGATCGAGAACGAGATCGACGAAGTGGGCATCTATGCCAACTGCCTCTCGAATGGCGGGCCGCTGCGATTCCACCATATATGCTTCCGCATCGATGACTGGGCGGATTTCCGCACCCGCGTCGACAGTCAGGAATTTCCGGTGGCGATGGAACGCGATTTGTCCGGCGAGGATCCGAACGCACTCAAGTTCCTCTACCTCGATGCCCGCAACGTCTTCGGGCACTACATCGAATATACCTGGATGCCGGACGCCATGTGGCAGCAGATCCGGGCGATGTGACAATCCGTTTCAGGGAATGGACCTGTCAGTCTGTTGTCAGAACTGACAGGTCTGTTTCAGGCCTGCGGCACAGCAGTGATGCTCGGCAACCTGGTGCGACCCGAGGGTTGGGGCATATCTGACAGGCGCCCGAGGGAGGAGGAAGGCGCCCGCTGATTGGCAGAACGCTGCACATAAGAGTTGCCCGTTTTGCGCTCGAGTCCCGCACTTACGTGACAACGCCGTGGCACCGGCTGGCTCAATCCGCTTTTGGCGGAGCGACGGATTATATAACAAGTATGAAACAGAATTTATTCAGCCGTGCCTGAATCGCATATTTAGGGTATAGTTGTTCATCCTTGGGGAGGAAGGACGCTATGCAGATTCCGTTGTGTAACGTTTTCCAAATTCCGCAGTTGGTTTGCGACAGCTGTGTGGCCAAACAGACGTTCTGCTCTTCCCGTCATGCCTGCAGGACAGCGCCATGCCAGCGGTGATGGACAAGATTTTGCGTAGCAAGAGCTTGCCGGACCTTCTCAAGGTCATGCTGGTCTATTTCAAGGGCAATGGATTTTCTGCCAGTTTCTACTTTTCCGCACCTCCGGGAACGCACGGTAATACTCCGCAGGGCCTGATCGAGCCGGTACACCATGGCCTGAGCCGCGAGGTGGTTGAGGCCTACCTCTCCGCGAATTTCCAGCGGCTCGATGTGGTGCCACGCACAGCGATGGCATTGGGCGTTCCCGTTCGCTGGACCGAGGCCTGGCAATCGGTGGACACCACACCCGAAGAGCAGGGCTTCCTGAAGATGATGCAAGAGCTCGAGATTGGTGATGGCTACACGATCCCATGTTACGGCCCCAGCGGGCACGACGGCTACGTGGGTATCGGCAAGATGACCGAGTCCGCCCGGACCGACGAGAACACACTGCGGGAAATGCACCTTGCCGCGCAGGCTGCCCATTTGCGAATCTGCGAATTTACCGCCAGCAGCCACGCCGGGGAGCGGCCGCTGTCCATGCGCGAAAGGGAAGTCCTGGACTGGGTCGCGCGGGGCAAAAGCAACAGCGTCATCGCCGAAATCCTCGGGATTTCCGCTGGCACCGTCGACACCTACCTGCGCCGCATTTACGAAAAGTTGGACGTGGCGGACCGGACGTCCGCCGCTGTCCGCGGCATCGGGATGGGTCTGATCGCCGCCTGAAGCTCAGGCCATTTCATCCGACCGCACAGAGCTTGCAACGTCGCCATAGAGCGTCGTGCGCTGCTTGAGCGTGCGTCCGACACTTTCTGCAGCCGTGCGCAGATCGTCGGCCGTTGCCATCTGGCCGTGCGCGGCCCCTGCGGCCCGGCTGATGCTTTCGTCCATCAACACGCCGCCCAGATCGTTGCAGCCCGCCATCAGCACGGCGGCGGCACCGTCCATGCCCAGCTTGACCCACGAGCACTGGATCGAATCGATCGCGCCGTGGAGGGCCAGACGCGCCACCGCATGCATCAGCACCGCTTCGCGCCATGTCGGCCCCTTGCGGCACTGCCCGCGCCGGTAGAACGGCGCTTCCATGTGCACCAGCGGCAGGGGCACGAATTCGGTGATGCCGCCGGTATCGAGTTGCAGATTGCGCAGCGCCAGCAGGTGCCGGGCCCAGTGTTCGATGCCTTCGAGATGGCCGAACATGATCGTCGAGGTCGTCGGCAGGCCCACCCGGTGCGCGGTGCCCACGACATCGAGCCATTCCTCGCTCGTCAGCTTGTCCGGGCAGATCTGCGCGCGGATGTCATCGCACAGGATTTCCGCCGCGGTGCCCGGCAGCGAGCCCAGCCCGGCGTCCCGCAGCATCGCGAGATAGTCCGCTACGGGCATGTCCAGCGTGCGCGCGCCCTGGCTCACTTCGAGCGGCGAGAAGGCATGGACGTGCAGGTCCGGGCATGCGTCCTTCACCGCGCGAAGGATCGAAAGGTAGGTCTCGCCCGTATAGCTGGGGTGAATGCCGCCCTGCAGACAGACCTCGGTGGCCCCGCGCTCCACCGCTTCGCGCGCCCGTCCCGCCACTTCGTCGAGATCGAGATTGTACGGCTTGTCGCGGAACCCCGCCTTGATGCTGGTCTTGGAGAAGGCGCAGAACGAACACGCATGCGTGCAGATGTTGGTGTAGTTGATGTTGCGGTTGACGACATAGGTCACCGTATCGCCGCGCACCTCTGCGCGCAGCGCATCGGCAGCCTCCACCACGGCCTGCGCCGCCGCGCCGCGCGTGGCGAAGAGCGAGACGATCTCGTCTTCGCCCAGCGAAGCGCCGCTGGCGGCGCGGTCGAGGATGCGATGGATTCGTGATGCAACCGGGCCATGGTCGCGCCGGCCCAGCGGCATCAGCACGGAACCGGGCGCCTTATCGGCAACGCCCGGGCTCCAGCGGCTGTCGCGCGCCAGCCCCTCGGCATCGGCGAGCTTGAGCACAGCAGGCCGGATTGCCGGATCGAGCCATTCGCTGCCCGCGGAGCCGATGTAGCGCGGATAGACCGTCAGCCGCTCAACCAGCGGCAGGCCCGCCTTGGCGCAGACTGCCGCGAGTTGTTCGACTTCGGGCCAGGGCGCTTCCGGGTTCACGTGGTCGAGCGTAACTGGCGAGATGCCGCCCCAGTCGTCGATCCCGGCGTCGATCAGTTCGGCAAGCCGCTCGTCGTTGAGGTTGGGCGGCGCTTGCACCGACACTTCGCCCGGCAGGATGATGCGCGCGGCGGCGATGACGCGCAGGAAATCGGCTTCGGTCGCCTCGTCCGCGCCGGACATTTTCGTGCCCGGCTTGGGGCAGAAGTTCTGGACGATCACTTCCTGCAGGTGTCCATGCGCCGCGTGCAGGTCGCGCAGCGCGATCAGCGCTTCGATGCGATCTTCCGGCGCCTCGCCGATGCCGATCAGCACACCGCTGGTCGTGGGCACGCTGGCGCGTCCCGCCGCCTCCAGCGAGGCGAGACGCACCGCCGGCAGCTTGTCGGGCGAGCCATGGTGGCACATTCCCTTCTCGAGCAGCCGCTCCGACGTGCTTTCGAGCATCAGGCCCACCGACGCGGCGACCGGGCGCAGCATCAGGTAGTCCTCTTCCCCGAGCACACCGGCGTTCACATGGGGTAGCAGGCCGGTTTCCTTGAGCACCCGCTCGGCGCAGTGGCGCACGTAGTCGATCGTGCGCGCAAAGCCGCGCTCGGCCAGCCATTCGCGCGCGGCGCTGTAACGGCGTTCGGGCGCATCGCCCAGCGTGAACAGCGCTTCCTTGCAACCTGCCTCCGCCCCGGCGCGGGCAATCGCCAGCACCTCGTCCTCGGACAGGTAGGGAGCCTCGAGCCGCGAGGGCGTCGTTGCGAAAGTGCAGTAGTGGCACACGTCGGTGCACAGCCGCGTCAGCGGAATGAAGACCTTGGGCGAATAGGTCATCCGCGCGGGCGTGCCCGGGCCCTGCCGTGTGCCGCGGCAGGCGCGGGCTTCGGCGAGCAGGTCTTCAAGAGGCGTGGAAAGGAGTCGTGTAATCAGTGCGCTGTCGTCACGAGCCATGGTTATCCTGTTTCGATACGGGCTGCCGACAGTGCTACGCGCGCAAGCCGCTCCCGATCTCCGGCATCGCACATGACTGTTCCCGTAACCGTGACCGAAAGCCCCGTTTCGCGCAAGCCCCCTGCATCGGCGGCATCGCTCTCGTCGATGATCAGGTGGTCGAGCAGATCGCCATAGTGAGCGGCGATCGCCTGGTTCGATACAGGTTGCCCGAGTTCACTCAGAAGCTTTGCCAGCGGCCCTTTCAGCGCCGTTCCGCCCACCAGCGGCGAGACAGCCACCAGCGGCACCTTGCGGGCAGCAAGCAATTCGCGAACGCCATTGACAGCCAGAATGGGATCGACGCTGAGGTACGGATTCGAGGGGCATACGACAATTGCGCCGAGGTCCTCGCGCGCCAGTGCCTGTGCAAAGGCGGGTGACGGCGCCGCTCCGGCCGGTCCCGTGTCGAAGCGGATTGCGGTCGCTACCGGACGGCACTGTTCGGCGACGAAGTAGCGCTGGAAGTCCAGCCATCCATCAGCCGTGCCCACCTGTGTGCGCAACGGGGCATCGCTCATCGGAACTATCGCTGAAGCGATACCCAGTTTGCGGGTCAATCGCGCCGTAACGGCAGACAGGGTGTCGCCCGCCCGCAACCGCCAGGACCGGGCGATGTGCATGCCCATGTCACGGTCACCGAGGTTGAACCAGTCCGCCTCGCCCAGATCCTTGAGCATGGCCATGGCCTGCCAGCTCTCGTCCTTGACCCCCCAGCCCCGCTGCGTGTCGTTTAGGCCGGCAAGCGCATAAGTGACGGAATCGATGTCCGGGCAGATGGTGAGACCAAGGTGCTCGAAATCGTCGCCGGTATTGACGACGATCGTCAGGTCCTCAGGCGCCAGTACGGCAGCCAACCCTGCAGCCAGCTTGGCCCCGCCGACACCGCCGGACAGCGCGAGAACGTGTTTTTCGCTCATAGGAACATGTCCTGTTCGATCGGCCGCAATCCGCTCGCGGCGCCCTGCCCGTCCTCGTCGTAAACCCACTTTCCGGCGCCGCGAACAATGGCCACAGGGGTACCCTCATCACCCTCACCCATGGCCAGCGCTCCCATCGCGGCTATTGAATCCGCCACGGCAATAACGGTTGCCTGCAAGGTGCGCCCGAACAGGTCCACGGCCCTGCCCCGCCGGTCTTCCAGCACTGTCAGGCCTGCACAGCCGATAGCCGTGCCGACCGTCCCGATGCGCCAGGCCCGGCCCATCGAATCCGCGATCACGACGGCAATTTGCTTGCCGCTCGCCGCCTGAAGTCCTGCCCGGATGGTTCGCGCCGAGACGTCGGGATCTTCGGGCCACAGCAGCACCGTTCCGGTATCGCCGCCCTCGATATTGGACGCGTCGATCCCGGCGTTGGCCAGCACATGCCCGGTCCGGTGCCGAGCAATGATCGCGGCAGGCGTGGCGCGCAGGATCTCGCTGCTCTCGTTCAGGATGGCCTGCGCCATGGCAGGTTCGCGGCCAGTGTTCCGAGCCAGATCCTCTGCTGTCCGATCCGGCGTCAGGTCAGCCAGTTCGACAGCACGTCCTTCCACCTTGGATACGATCTTCTGCGCCATCACGCAGATATCGCCGTCACGGAAGCCATCGCCTTCGGCCTCCAGGGCACTGCAAATCGCTTGCACAATTGGCATTCCGGGGGCGAACATGGGCAATCCGGCAAGCGGACGCACGACGATCGCAGGGGGACTGTTCATTCGGGGCCTTCTTTCAGCAGGCTGCATGGCCTGTTTCCTCGTGGGGACTTCCTCTAGGTCCGCTGTGCTGCCAACGACAACCATAACGTTCAAGAATTCGCAGGAGAGAAGTGGAAATGGCATCCATCGCGGTCATCGGGGGAACCGGCGCACTCGGTAAGGGCATCGCCCGCCGCCTCGTCAAGGCCGGGCATGACGTGACGATCGGTTCGCGTTCGGCGGAAAAGGCTCAGGTCACGGCCGAGGAACTTGGCGCCGCGGGCTATGCAGCCAATGAAGACGCCGCGGCCGGCAAGGACGTGGTCATCGTGACCGTGCCCCATTCCTCGCAGGGAGACACGCTGGCTCTCATCAAGGACAAGGTCGGCGATGCCGTGGTCGTCGACACGACCGTGCCGTTGGTCCCGCCCAAGGTCATGCGCGTGCAGCTTCCCGCCGAAGGAAGCGCGGCGATGCAGGCGCGCGAACACCTCGGGCCTGACGTGAAGCTGGTCACGGCCTTCCACAATGTCTCGGCCCATCACCTCGACAGTGATCATGCGATTGACTGCGATGTGCTGGTCTTCTCCGACGATGTGGAAGCCCGCAAGACCGTGGTCGAGTTGTGCCCCGGCATGGGCCTGCGCGGCCTTTCTGGCGGCGCGCTGTGCAATTCGGCGGCGGCCGAGGCGCTGACCTCGATCCTCATCTACATGAACAAGACCTACAAGGCCGATGGCGCGGGAATCCGCTTCACCAACCTGACGGACGCGCCGCCCATCCCATGAGCGAGGCTACCGTCACCTGGGCGCTGATCCCGATCAAGGGCAGTGGCGAAGGCAAGACACGGCTTGCCGACGCGCTGTCCGAAAGCGAGCGTGAGGCGCTTGTCGATGCCATGCTGCGCCATGTCGCCGCTGCCGCGAAGGGTGCGGGACGGATTGCGCGGACCGTGCTGGCAGGCCCGTCCCGTCACGGGCTGGATGCGGACATTCCGCTGATCGGCGATTCCGGCAAGGGGCTCAACGCCGCGCTGGAAGGTGCTTTGGCGCAGATTGCGGGCATGGACGGGCGCCCGGATCGGCTCATCGTGATCGCCGCCGATCTTCCGCGCGTCACCGCGCTCGATCTGGACCTTCTGGCCGAAGCGCCGCGTCGCAGTGTCGCCATCGCCCCTGACCGGCACGGCACCGGCACCAATGCCCTTTCTCTGCCCTTGCCCGAGGCGGCAGGCTTTCGCTTCTGCTACGGCACGGACAGTGCGGCCCGCCACCGCGAGGAGGCCGAAAGGCTGGGGCTTACCGTGGAGACGATCCTCAGCGAGGGGCTGGAGAAAGATATAGACGAGCCCTGCGATCTGGTTGATGCTCGAGAGGTGTATACATTCTAGGCCGTCAACGTGGCCGCCGATGCCGAATACGGCACGGAAGCGGTGGAGAGGACATTTGCAGGCAAGCGACATCGACCTGACGGGACAGGTGGCATTCGTAACGGGCGGCGGTGGCGGCATTGGCCGCGGCATTGCGCTGTGCATGGCGGACATGGGCGCTGACGTTGCCATCATCGATGTGGTCCCGGAGCGCTGCGAGCAGGTCGCGCAGATCGTGGAGGCGCGCGGGCGCAAGGCGCTTTGTATCCCGGGCAACGTGATGGACGTCGACGCCGTGCAGAACGCAGTGGCCGCCACGGCGGATAAGTTCGGGCGTCTGGATGTGCTCGTGAACAATGCGGGCGGTGTCACCCGCCGAAATTTCCTCGATCTCGCCGAGAAGAACTGGCGTCGACACATCGATATCAACCTGATCAGCAACCTTGCTGCCACGCAGGCTGCGGTGCCGGTGATGATAGAGGGCGGCTGCGGCGGCTCGATCATCAACGTCACCAGCATCGAAGGTTCGCGCGCGGCGCCGGGCTATGCGGTCTATGCCGCATGCAAGGCCGGGATCAACAATCTTACCCGCACGCTGGCGCTCGAATTTGCAGAGCACAACATCCGCGTGAACACGATTGCGCCGGATTTCACCCGCACGCCCGGCACCAGCGGCCAGTTTACCGGACCGGTGGATGAAGACGCTTGGTATCAGCCGAGCCCAGCGCAAATGGAAGGCATTCGCAAGCGCATCCCGGCAGGACGCTGGGGCTTCGAGGAGGAATGCGGCAAGGTTGCAGTCTTCCTGGCCTCACCGATGGCCAGCTACGTCACCGGAACAATCATCCCGGTAGACGGCGGCTCATGGGCCTCAAGCGGCTGGGTCCGCAACCGCGAAGATACGTGGATACTTCCGCCCGAAGTTATCGAATAAGTTTCCCCCGGACAAACAAGAGCACGACCATGACTTTCACTCTCAGCACCAGCCTGCCTTTCGACCATGTCCATCAGGCCGACGAATTCGTCTCGATGCAGGCGCTTCACGAAATCGCCCGCGCCGTCGAGGATGCGGGTTTCTATGCCGGTTCGGTCACCGATCACCCGGTGCCTTCGGCCCGCTGGCTCGATAACGGCGGGCACTATGCGCAGGACCCGTTCGTCATGCTCTCGATGCTGGGGGCCGTGACCACGAAGCTGCGGCTGCAGACCAACATCATCGTCCTGCCCTACCGTAATCCCTTCATCACCGCGCGCGCGGTGTCCTCGCTCGACCACTTCACAGGCGGGCGCGTGATCCTTGGCATGGGGGCCGGGTACATGAAGGCAGAATACAAGGCGCTGGGCGTCGATTTCGACACCCGCAACGACCTGATGGACGAATATATCCAGGCGATGAAGCTGGCCTGGACCGGCGAGGATTTCACGTTTGAGGGCACCGGCTACACCGCACTGGGCAACCGGGTGCTGCCCACGCCCGCGCAGAAACCGCATCCGCCGCTGCTGGTCGGCGGCAATTCCAAGCGCGCACTGCGCCGCACGGTCGAACTGGGCGATGCCTGGCACCCCTTCTTCGTGCCCAAGACCATCACCGACACTGCACGTACCGCCAGCATGGAAGGTGATGACGACGTGAAGGGTGCGATCGCCTATATGCAGGACCATTGCGCCAAGGTCGGCCGCGCGGCACCGCCCAAGGTGATCGCCTCGTCCACTTATTCGGTGAAGGCAGGATGGAGCGCGCAGGAAGCACTGGACCATTTCGCGCACCTGAAGTCGATCGGCATCGATGCCTCCGGCGCCACGGTCTATGCCGGTACACGCGGTGAATATTGCGACATGGCGCGCCAGTTCGGCGAAGAGGTGATTGCGAAGATCGACTTCTGATCCGGCGCAAAGCCGGCAACGGAGCCTTGGGAGGGGCTGCCTGATGAACGAACCGATGACAGCGCGCGAAGAGTGGCGCAGATATTGGGCCACTGTCCTCGCGGCGATGGTCGGGATGTCGTTCTACACGGTCATCACTTATTCGCTCGGTACCTTCATCGGCCCCCTTGAGAAGGAGTTCGGGTGGAGCCGCACTGCCCTCTCCTCTGGCCTGACGATTTTCGCCGGCATTTCGATGCTGGGCGGGCCGTTCGTGGGGATGGCGGTGGACCGGTTCGGGACACGGAAGCTCGCCATCGCCGGGATGGTCCTGTCGGGTCTTTCCTTTGCCGCTTTCAGCTTGCTCAGTGGTTCAATGATGCAATGGATCGCGCTGTATGTCGTCTATGGCGTCTTTGCGCTGGCCATCAAGTCCACGGTCTGGAGCGCCGGAATCTCGAGCATTTTTACCTCTGCGCGCAGTCTGGCACTGGCCGTGGTGCTCAGCGGATCGGCGATTGGGCAGACCCTGGCCCCCGTCATCGCCAACAAGCTGATTGCCGCGTTCGGGTGGCGCGAGGCCTATTTCTGGCTCGGTCTGGGCTGGGCCGGGCTGGCGCTCGTCCTGCTGGTGCCGTTCTACTTCGATGCCCATGCCCGCAAGGCGCGGCAGCCTCCCGCCGCCGGTGCTGCTCCCGCGGCCGTGCTGCCCGGGCTGACCATCCGCGAGGCCACGCGCGACAGCCGGGTAATCCGGATCGCGGTTGCGAATCTGGTAATGTCGATCGTGGGGTCGGGGGTTTCGGTGCACCTTGTGCGAATCGTCGCGGAAAAAGGCATTGAGATGGACCGCGCAGTCGATATCGCCGCAACCGCCGGGCTTGCCGGGCTCGCCGGCAAGCTGGGCTGTGGCTGGCTTCTCGACCGGGTGCAGGGCAGCGTGATCCCGTTTTCGGGTTTTGTCACCGGCGCGGCGGGGTATTTCCTGCTGATCGGCTTGTTCACTGGAGCATTGCCGCTCACCCTTGGGGCGATGTGCGTGGGCTTTGCCTCCGGTGCCGGACTGCAGATCTCGACTTACCTGATATCGCGCTATGCCGGCCTCAGGAACTTCGGCGCGATCTTTGGCACGATCAGTTCGACGATGATGGCCGGGACCGCTGCCGGACCATTGATCGCCGGCTCGGTTCACGATCTCACCGGCAGCTACGACGCCCTGTTGATGACCGCCGCACCGGTCATGCTCCTGTGCGCACTGCTGTTCATCGGGCTTGGCCCTTACCCGCAGTTCAAGACAGCCGGGCAAGACCGGGGGAACGAATAACAGCACGATGCCTTGGAAACGCATGGCCATCGCATGCAAGGGAGAGAGAATGACCGCATCATTGGCAGGCGTGCCGGACACCGCGGGGCGCGAATGGCGGATGCACTGGGGGCTGGCACTCGCCAGTTTTCTCGGCATGTCCGTCATCGCCATTCCAGCCGTAACTCTGGGTATCTACATGGAGCCGCTGCAGGCCGCATTCGGCTGGAGCCGGGCGGAAGTCTCGCTGGGGATGACCATCTTCGCGCTGATCACCACCCCGCTGGCACCCGTGGCCGGCGCCCTCGCCGACCGTTTCGGCTCGCGCAGGCTGATCCTGCCGGGACTGGTTCTTAACGGCCTTGCCTTCGCTGCCTTTTCGCTCATGACTGGCTGGTACGCGCTCTATTTGGCGTGCTGGGTGGCCTATTCATTCTCGCAGCTCCTGATCCGGACCACCGTCTGGCATCGCGCCCTCTCTTCCAGTTTCCACGTCAGCCGCGGGCTTGCGCTTGCTGTCGTGATGCTCGGAATGTCTTTCACGCAGATTGCCGCCCCGCTCGTAACCCAGCATCTAATCGCCAGCTTCGATTGGCGCGTGACTTTCGCGGTCATGGGTATCGGCTGGGCCGGGACAGCCTTTCTGGTCAACCTTGTGCTGTTTCGCGAACCGGGGCGCGCAAGCCCGGCCCGGGCAGGCACGGCGCCACCTTCAGCTCATGCCGGCGAACGCGGTCTCACGTTCAAACAGGCGCTGCGGAGCGTCACCGTGTGGCGGATCATCCTGGCCATGTCGCTGTTCAGTCTGGTGATGAGCGGCCTGTCGATGCATCTGTTCCCACTGCTGACCGACAGCGGTGTGTCCGGCGTATCGGCAGCCCGCATCATCGCGCTGATCGGGATTTCGGCGCTCGCAGGCCAATTGCTGGCAGGGTTTCTGGCAGACAGGACCCGGAGCGCGCTGTTGCCGTTCGCCTGCTACGGCCTGTTCGCGGCCGCCTTTGCGGTACTCATGGAGGGGCACAGCTCGCAGACCACGCTGACGATGGGCGTGCTCCTTGCCGGTTTCAGTTCAAGTGCCTGTGTCACCGTCGGCACTTATCTCGTTACCCGCTATGCCGGCGTGCTCCACTTCGGCAAGATCTATGGCATCGCCTCGAGCGGCATGGGCCTCGGGTCCGGGATTGGTCCTGTTCTGGCCGGGTATATCCGCGATGCGACAGACACCTATTCCGCCTTCCTCGCGACCGGTCTCGTTCTGGCGATTGCGGCGGTGTTGCTGGTTACGCGCCTTGGCGCTTATCCCACTTTCGATAGCAAATCCCACTGACCGCTGATCGCCGTGTGAAAGGCCTTGGCCGCAGCGGCTTCATCCCCGTTCCACACGGCGCCGCTGACGGCAAGGAAGTCCGCGCCTGCCTGCACCAGCGGCCCGCAATTTTCCGGCGTGATGCCGCCGATGGCGACGCAGGGAATTTCGAAGATCCCCTGCCACCACTCGAGCAGGTCGAGGCCGGCCGTGTGCTTCACCTGCTTGGTGGAGGTCGGGAAGAAGGCGCCGAAGGCCACGTAGTCCGCGCCCGCCTCGCCTGCTTCCATGGCCAGGTGGCGGCTGTTGTGGCAGGTTACGCCGATCTGCGCATCGCGGCCGAGCGCCTTGCGGGCTTCTTCGACCGTGCCGTCGTCCTGCCCGAGATGCACGCCATCGGCCCCGATCCGCTTGGCTAGGCTGATCGAATCGTTGACGATAAACGCCACCTCGCGCTGGGCGCAGATCGCCTGCAGCGGTTCGGCGAGCCGCGCTGCCTCATGCTGATCGATATCCTTCACCCGGAACTGGAATGCCGCCACCGGCGCCGCATCGAGCGCGCGGGCAAGCCGCTGCGGAAAGTCGCCGCCAACCTCGAGCGGCGAAATCAGGTAGAGCTGTGCCGGTTCGCGTTCGAATTCGGGCTGTTCGGTGTCGTCGGTCATCACCGCGCTCTAGCCGCGCACAGGGCTCGCGCCAAGCGTTCCTGGCATTCCGGAACCATTCAGGCCCCGGATGCTTCCTGAGGGCATGACATTGCGTGCGCAACTTTCCTTCATCGCATCGTTCGCCCTTGCCGGCTGTACGATCATTCCTGCCGCTGAACCCGGTGCCAATGCGCCCTCCCCGCCGCCGTCACCCCCTCCGCTACTTGAGGCACACAGCTCGCCGCCAGTGCCCGCGCCAAATGCACCGCTCATCTATGCGGCGCTGGGCCAGACTGTTTCGGTGGATGGCCCGCAGGTGACTCCGCTCAAAGTGCTGGAAGACAGCCGCTGCCCCGCCAACGCCCGTTGCGTCTGGGCCGGACAGGTGCGGCTGCGCGTGCGGGTGAAAACGGGAACACGCCACCGCGATCTGGAGGTGACCTCAGGCAAACAGGTTCAGGTGGCGGACGGCACGCTCGAACTCGTAGAGGTCCGGCCTGACAAGTTCACGAACGAGAACAGCGGTGCGGTAGAGCCTGCCGCCTACCGCTTCGGCTTCCGCTTCGTCGGCGGTTTTTAGCTCAGCGTTGCCGACGGGGAGTGGTCAGGCTGTTCGATCGCCGGTGCTGGAATTTCCCTGCTGCCTATCGTACTCACATCAAACGGTGTCGTCTGGTAGATCTCGTTGATCCAGTTCGCGAACAGCAGATGCGCATGGCTGCGCCAGCGGTTCTCGGGCAGCTGTTCGGGATCGTCGTCCGGGAAATAGCCGAGAGGGAGCTGACGACCGCCATCGCGGCGGTATTCGTCGCCCAGCGTACTGCCGTCATATTCCAGATGATTGAACATGTGCAGGGCGCTGTGGTCGGGATCGTCCACGAGGCAAGGGCCAGTCTCGGCGCTCGCCGCAAGAACTGTCAGGGCATCTGCTGCATCCAGCGCGTCTGCGCAAGACGCCGCCCAGCGGGATACCGGCACGCCAAAGCTGTCGGAAAAGCCCCTCAGGTACGGCGAGTGCGGTACGAGGTTGTGGTGCCGGAACACGCCGAAGGCCTTTTTAGGCAGGTTCAGCTTCGGCACGCCGTGGAAGTACTGCAATGCCGCCTGCGCCGCCCAGCAGATCGTGAGGGTGCGGTGGACATGGGTCTGCGTCCAGTCGAGGATTGCGCAAAGCTCGTCCCAGTAGCGCACTTCCTCGAACGGCAGGTGTTCGACCGGGGCCCCGGTGATGATGAAGCCGTCGAAACGTTCGGTCTGCACATCGTTCCACGGGCGGTAGAATGCCTCCATGTGGTCGGCCGAGGTGTTGCGCGCGACATGGTCGCTGATCCGCACAAGTGTCAGCTCGATCTGGATCGGCGTCGCGCCGAGCAGGCGGGCAAGCTGCGTTTCGGTGCTGATCTTGTCCGGCATCAGATTGAGTAGGCCGATCCGCAAGGGCCGGATATCCTGCCGCACCGCGTCTGCTTGGCGCATGACGGACAGGCCCTCGGCTTCCAGGGTCTGCCGGGCTGGCAAGTCATCGGGGATCGTGATCGGCACTTCTGTTCATTCCTTCATGTGGAACGACGCGAAGTGGCTGGGTCCGTTTGGTTGCCGGATCGGCCACATCCCTCTTTGCAGAGGTGCCACCTTGCCCGGATCGGCAGGTTGGCGTTGGGCGTCGACCCAACTCTTGATGCTGGTGTCTATGTAAGACGATGCTGTGCTGAGTGCAATATCCGGGTGAATATCCGGTTTCCTATTACCTCCGGACCTGTCACATTCCGCACCGGTCACCACAAGAAAGAGGCGGCATCCCCGAAGGGACACCGCCTTTCACTTATTCCGAAAATTTCGTTCCGGCTCAGGCCGTGGCTGCCGCCTCGGCCTTCTGGGTCGAACCCTTGTAGATGTCGTCGATCGCTTCAGCGAGCGAGGCATTGAACTCGTCCTCGCTCATCTGCGCGCGCAGGTCGTTGAGCAGCGCGCGGCTGAAGCTGGCAATGATGCCCTTGTTCCTGGCGAGCTCGACGCAGGCTTCCTTGCGCGAGTAACCGCCCGAGAGCGCCACGACGCGCAGGACCTTCGGGTGCTCGACCAGCGGGTCGAAGGTGCCCGGGACGACCGGCAGCGAGAGCTTGAGCATGACCTGCTGACCCTCGGGCAGTTCGTCGAGGTTCTTGAGGATCTCGGCGAGCAGGATGGTGTCGCACTCGGCGCGGGTTTCGCTCTTGATGTTCACTTCGGGCTCGATCATCGGCATCATGCCGTGGCTGATCACCTGCGCACCGATCTCGAACTGCTGCTTGACGACGGCGGCGATGCCTTCGGCATTGGCCGAGTTGATCACCGAGCGCTCCTTGGTGCCGAACACGCCGAGTGCCTTCGAACGCTCCAGCAGGGCATCGAGCGTCGGCATCGGTTTCATCAGCTGCACGCCGTTGGCTTCGTCTTCCAGACCCTTGTCGATCTTGATGAAGGGAACGATGCCCTTGGCGATCAGCGCTGCCGGGGTCGGCACGCCGCCAACCTGGCCGTCCATGGTGCGTTCGAACAGGATCGCGCCGATGACCTTGTCACCGGTGAACACCGGCGAGGAGATGATGCGCGAACGCATCTCGTGGATCAGGCCGAACATTTCCTCTTCGGTCGACCAGGCACCTTCCTCGATGCCATAGCCCTTGAGCGCCTTCGGGGTAGAGCCACCGCTCTGGTCGAGCGCGGCGATGAAGCCGTTACCGGCGGCCATCTTCGCCTTCATGTCCGAATATTCCATACTACTCCTCCTGATTGGCTCTAAAAATTTGCCGCGACGTTATCGTCCGCACCGGCGTTTCGCAACTGAGGCAAGAACCGCTGTGGTCATGTCGCGCTGGCGGTAAGCGGGGACCTGGTACCCCCCCGAAAAATGGCGGAAAGCTTACGGCGGACGGGCTCGTCGAACCATTTTACGGCACACCACGACACCGTCAGTGCTGTGCCAATATAGAGCACCGCGCTCAGCAACGCCGGGACGCCCACGTCGTCCTTCAACCATTTGAACGGATCGATCAGCGCCCAATGCACGGCATAGAGTGCGAAGGACACATCGCCGAGAAACTTGGACGGTGTTGCGAGCAGAGAGGGCACTTCGAAACGGGAACCGAGCACCAGCAGCACCGGCCAGAGCAGCAGAATGCAGGTCAGATCATAGTGGCCGATAGCAGGCGTCTTCACCGGAATGCTGACGCCCATCCCGAAACCCACGAACAGGCCGAGAACATAGGCGATGGCCAGCAGGCATAGCGCGCCCACCCAGCCTCGTGGCCGCACGGCGGGTTGCGGCAGACGGGCGACTATCGCTCCCAGCGCAAACGAAAACGCGGTTCGCGCAAGGGCTACCGGCCATTCCCGCCACAGGGCGCCGATATTCGCACTCTGGCGCTCGATCACAACGGGCACGAGCGCCCAGGCGCTTAGCAGGCAGACGGCAACGAGGCCCATCCAGGGCAAACGGAACAGCACCGTCACCATGAAGAAGCTCGCCACCAGTTCGAAGAACAGCGTCCAGGCCGGCAGATTGATCGGAAACAGTGCCTGCGTAACCGGCGACGGCAACATCAGCAGATTGGTGGGAAGACTGTAGGCAATCTTGTGCGCTGTCCGGGCGTTCCAGTCACCCCCGGCCATTTGTCCCAGTGTCGTGGCGGTACACAGCAGGATGCCCAGAAGGAACAGCGGATAGAGCCGGATGGCGCGTTGGCGCATGAAGGGCAGAATGCCGTATCCCTTCTGCTTCCACCGCTCGTGATAGGCCTGCCAGAGGACGAAGCCCGAAAGCGCGAAGAAGAAATCTACCGCGATATAGCCATGCGGTGCCCGGATGAAGTCGAAATGGAACAGCGCGACGGCGAGCGCGGCAATACCGCGCATGCCGTCGAGCGTCACATACCGCTGCGATGAGCGTGGTGCGACCACTGGCGCCTCTCCCGAAAGGAAACCGTCATCGCTCATCGCAGTGCTCCGCACCGTGCGCGCGCGGCGGGGTCAGGCGGACAGCGCCGCCACGCCGGGCAGTTCCTTGCCTTCCATCCATTCGAGGAAGGCACCGCCAGCAGTGGAGATGTAGGTAAAGTCCTGAGCCACGCCCGCATGGTTGAGTGCCGCAACGGTGTCACCGCCACCGGCCACGGACGTCAGGGTACCTTCGAGGGTCAGGGCTGCGGCCGTCCTGGCCAGTGCCACGGTGGCCGCATCGAACGGCGCCATCTCGAACGCGCCGAGCGGACCGTTCCACACCAGCGTGCGGCAGGTCTTGAGCACGTCGCCCAATGCCTCGACCGCCAGCGGACCGGCATCGAGGATCATTTCGTCGGCAGCAACCTCGTGGACGTTGCAGGTCCGCAGCGACGGCGGATTTGCGGCGAATTCCTTTGAGACGACGACATCGTACGGCAGGTGGACCGTGCAGCCTGCTCCATCGGCGACTTCGAGGATTTCGTTGGCGGTGCCGGTGAGGTCATGCTCACACAGCGACTTGCCCACGTCGACGCCCTTGGCGGCGAGGAAGGTGTTGGCCATGCCACCGCCGATGATGAGGTGATCGACCTGTGTGACGAGGTGCTTGAGCACGTCGAGCTTGGACGAGACCTTGGCGCCGCCGACCACGGCGGCAACCGGCTTCACCGGCGTGCCAAGCGCCTTGTCGAGCGCTTCCAGTTCGGCCTGCATCGAGCGCCCGGCATATGCGGGCAGCGCCTTGGCGAGACCTTCGGTCGTGGCATGGGCTCGGTGTGCAGCCGAAAAGGCGTCATTGACGTAGAAATCGGCGTTGGCAGCGATTGCCTTGACCAGTTCGGGGTCGTTCTTTTCCTCGCCCTTCCAGAAGCGGGTGTTCTCGAGGATTGCCACGTCGCCCGGACGCAGGATGCCGATCGCCTGTTCGACGACAGGCCCGGCGATCTCGGGGACGAACATGACTTCCTTGCCGATCGTCTTCTCGACAGCGCCGACAACCATCGACAGCGACATGGTCGAAACGCGCTCGCCCTTGGGGCGGCCGAAGTGCGCGAGAAGCAGGACCTTGGCACCCTTGTCGCACAGGTCCTTGATGGTCGGTTCGGCTGCGCGGATGCGGGTATCGTCGGTGACGGCGCCATCCTGCATCGGCAGATTCAGGTCGACACGCACAAGCGCGACCTTGCCGGTCACGTCGCCCAGATCATCAATCGTCTTGAAAGCGCTCATCTTTCGATCCTCACATCGTCGCCGACGGCAATCTCGCCGTCATCCAGGACCCGCCCCAGCACGCCACCGCGCCAGTCCGGCGTCAGCGCGGCCATCAGGCCCGGCCTGATCTCGTCCATGCGGCTGCATGGATCGCATTCCATGGTGACTTCTATGCGGCAGTTCGACCCGATCGCGATGATCGCGCCCGCTTCACGGGGCAGGCGAATACCGGCGACGCACAAGTTCGCGCGGCGCGAATACCACGGTAACAGCTGTGCCTGGGCATCATCCAGTTCACGCAGCGCCGCTTCCCAGCTTTCCGCCTCGATCAGCGAGACCTGCCGGCGCGGCAGCTTTCCCTGACGCACGGCGCCGCGAAAGTCCCCATGGACTCCCGCGGCGGCTGTGACGGCAACGGACACCAGTTCCTCCATGGCACCACGCGATCGAGATCGCCGCGCGATGCCCCGGAGCGTGCCCGCTGCCGGATTCACTGTCAGAGGAACTTCGCCATCGCACCCGCAGTGTCAAGCATGCGGTTCGAGAAGCCCCACTCGTTATCGTACCACGACACGACGCGGACGAACTTGCCTTCCATGACGGCCGTTTCGAGGCTGTCGACGGTCGAGCTCGCCGGGTAGTGATTGAAGTCCGACGAAACCAGCGGCTGGTCGGTGTACGCCAGAACGCCCTTCATCGCGCCTTCCGAAGCGGCCTTCAGGGCAGCGTTGATCTCTTCCTTGGTCGTGTCGTGCTTCGGCACGAAGCACAGGTCGACAAGGCTGACATTCGGGGTCGGCACGCGGACCGACGAACCGTCGAGCTTGCCCTTGAGTTCCGGCAGCACGAGACCGACGGCGCGGGCGGCACCCGTGGTGGTCGGGATCATGTTGGCGGCACCGGCGCGGGCGCGGCGCAGGTCGCTGTGGATCTGGTCGAGCATGCGCTGGTCGTTGGTGTACGAGTGGATCGTGGTCATGAAGCCACGCTCGATGCCGACGGTGTCGTTCATCACCTTGGCAACCGGTGCCAGGCAGTTCGTGGTGCACGACGCGTTCGACACGACGATGTGATCGGCGGTAAGCGTCTCGTGGTTCACGCCGAAGACGATGGTGTTGTCGACGCCGGTGGCCGGGGCCGAGATCAGCACGCGCTTGGCGCCCGCGTCGAGGTGCGGCTGCGACGCTTCCTTCGACTGGAAGAAGCCGGTGCATTCGAGCACGATGTCGATGCCCAGTTCCTTGTGCGGCAGCTTGCCGGGATCACGCTCGGCGGTGACGACGATGTCCTTGCCGTTGACAGTGATCTTGCCTTCGCCAGCTTCCACGGTGCCGGGGAAGCGGCCGTGGGTGCTGTCGAAGCCAAACAGGAGCGCGTTGGACTTGGTGTCCGCCAGGTCGTTGATCGAAACCAGGTCGAGCCCGCAATCGGGGCGCTCGAGAATGGCGCGGGCGACAAGGCGCCCAATACGTCCGAAACCGTTGATCGCAACCTTCGTCGCCATAAATACTCCTCCTTAGGCGCTGAGCTTGTCCAGAATTTTGGGCACGATGGATTCGGCGGTGAAGCCGAAGCGTGCAAACAGGTCCTTGGCCGGGGCCGACGCGCCGAAGCGGTCCAGGCCGATGTTGAGGCCGCCATTGCGGCTTGCTGCCGTGTAGCGCTCCCAGCCCATGGTCGTGCCGGCCTCGATCGAGACGCGCAGGATCGAGGGATCGTGCGGCAGGATCTCGTGCTTGTAGGCCTCGTCCTGCGCCTCGTACAGTTCCATGCACGGCATCGAGACGACATCGGCACCGATGCCCTGCCCTTCGAGCGTATCGCGCACCTTGCAGGCCAGTTCGACTTCCGAACCGGTAGCGATCAGGATCACCTTGCGATCTGCTTCGGCGTGACGCAGCACGTAGGCGCCGCGTGCCGAGAGCATGTCGCCGGACTTGCGCAGCTGCGGCAGGTTCTGGCGGGTCAGTGCGAGGACCGAAGGCGTGCCGGCGGCTTCCAGCGCCAGGTTCCAGCACTCTGCGGTTTCGATCACGTCGGCCGGACGGAACACGTTGAGGTTCGGAATGAGGCGCATGCTCATCACGTGCTCAACCGGCTGGTGGGTCGGGCCGTCTTCACCCAGACCAATCGAGTCATGGGTCAGAACATAGATGGCGCGCGTCTCCTGCAGCGCCGACATGCGGATCGCGTTACGGCAGTAGTCCGAAAAGATCAGGAATGTGCCGCCGTAAGGAATGACTCCGCCGTGCAGCGCCATGCCGTTCATCGCGGCAGCCATGCCGAACTCGCGAATGCCGTAATAGACATAGCGGCCCGAATAGTCCTCGGCAGTGAACGGAGCCTGGCACTTGGCCTTGGTGTTGTTCGAGCCGGTAAGGTCGGCTGAGCCGCCGATCATTTCCGGGATCGCTGGCGCGAGCACGTTCAGCCAGTTTTCCGACGCCTTGCGGGTAGCCACGGTGGCATCGCCTTCCACCCATTCGGCCAGCGCCTTGCGGATCGGTTCGACCTCAGGAAGTTCGCCAGCCATGCGGCGGTTGAATTCGGCCGCGTCCGGGGCTGCGGCAAGCCGCGCTTCCCACTCGGCGCGGGTCTTGGCGCCGGCAGCGCCCAGCGAACGCCAGTCCGCCATGATCTCAGCAGGGACTTCGAACGGCGCGGACGTCCAGCCCAGGTATTCACGAGCCGCTTCAATCTCGGCAGCACCGAGCGGAGCGCCGTGAACGTCGTGGCCGCCCTGCTTGTTGGGCGCGCCCTTGCCGATCACGGTGCGGCAGGCGACCAGCGTCGGCTTGTCCGAAGCGGCAGCAGCTGCCAGTGTGCGTTCAATATCGGCGAAGTCGTGGCCGTCACAATCGAACACGTCCCAGCCCGACGCGCGGTAACGGGCCGGAATGTCCTCGGACGTCGAGAGCGAGGTGTCGCCGTCGATGGTGATCTTGTTGTCGTCCCACAGGACCTTGAGCTTGCCCAGCTTCAGCGTGCCGGCAAGACCGATGGCCTCGTGGTTGATGCCTTCCATGAGGCAGCCGTCACCCGCGATTACCCAGGTGTTGTGATCGACGAGATCGCCGCCGAACGTGGCGTTGAGCTGGCGCTCCGCCATCGCCATGCCGACAGCCATTGCCAGCCCCTGCCCCAGCGGGCCACCGGTGCATTCGACGCCGGGAATCAGGAAGTTTTCCGGGTGCCCTGCGCAAACTGAGCCGAGCTGACGGAAGTTGCGGATGTCGTCCATCGTCGGGCTTTCGTAGCCAGTGAGATGGAGCAGCGAATAGATCAGCATCGAACCGTGACCGGCCGACAGCACGAAACGGTCACGGTCAGCCCACTTGGGCGCTGCGGGATCGTACTTCAGGAATTTGGCGAAAAGCACCGTAGCGACATCGGCCATGCCCATAGGCATGCCCGGGTGGCCGCTGTTGGCAGCCTGAACCGCATCCATCGACAGCGCCCGGATGGCATTGGCCATCGTCGCAAGACGGTCGGGGGTAAGCGTCATGTTTTTGGCTCCGGAGCGGAATTTGTGGACGATTCGTTATTTTGCGCCCCCCTTTAGGGAGAGGCGGCTTCCCGTCAAGTTCAGCCCCCGATTTCGCCACGCCGCAGCGGTATTCATGGCTGGCCCGCGAGTTCACAAGATTGTGAACAACCGCCCCCAAATACTTGCCTTGGAGCAATAAGGCTATAGCCATGGCCGGATGGAGGATGTGCCGATCGTGCATGCGGTTGAAAGGATCGAGGCGGCTTTGGCGCGCGTCGAAGCTGCGGCGCCTGCCTTGACCGAACTTCGCGACCGTCATGTACGGTTCAAGGCCTCTGTGTCGCGCTCGCTGGAACAGCTCGACCAGCTTATTGAAAATCAGCCGGATTGATCGTGCCATGAGCAACGTCACACTCTCGATCGGCGGCAAGCGCTTTACCGTTGCCTGTGCTGACGGGGAGGAAGCCCATGTTGGCCATCTGGGCACGCTGATCGACGCCAAGGTGACGGCGGCCGGCGCGACCGGGCAGACCGAAGCGCGCATGATGCTGTATGCCGCCTTGCTACTCGCCGACGAGGTGCATGAACTGAAAGGGAGACAGACTCCCGCAGCCGTTCCTGCGGAATTGCAGGACCGGCTCGCCAGCATGGCGGTACGCATTGAAAATCTTGCAGACCTCCTTGAGGGTAGCGCGGCGAACGCCTAGATAGTGCAGGACGGGATCTGCCCGGCACGAGCCGTTCGAACATCCCTGAGGCTATAAGCAATCCAAGGGGGCTGTCCCTGCCCGGATCCTGGTCCGACGCACATGGTCCCCACCTGACGTTGAGGCGTCAGAGGATTTCTAGGAAAACGACCCATGGTGGACCCGTCACCCCCCATTTCCCTCGCCGACGAAAAGGCTGCCTTGCGCAAGGCCCATCGCAAGGCGCGTGCGGATCACGTAGCCGGCTTGCCACAGGGCTTGCGTGCGCTTGTGCTCAAACGTCCCCCAGCCCCGATTGTGGCGATGATCCCGGAAGGCGCCGCGGTCGGACTCTACCATCCCACCGGCGCCGAGGCCCCTGCTATCGGATGGGCCCGCTGGCTTGCGGAAAACGGCAGGCAGGTCGCCCTACCCTGGTTCGCGGGACGTGATGCGGTCATGGAGTTTCGTGCCTGGAACAATCCGTGGGACGATGATCTGCTGACTGCCGGTCCCTGGGGCGCCTTGCAGCCGAAAGAAGGCGATGGGCTAGTCATTCCGGACATCGTTGTCGTACCGCTCCTCGCTTTCACCGCTTCCGGCCACCGGCTCGGACAGGGCGGCGGGCATTATGACCGCTGGCTGGCCGCCCATCCCGGCGTATCTGCAATCGGTCTTGCATGGGACTGCCAGATCGCCGAGGAGCTGCCGTTCGAACCCCACGACCACCCGCTTGCCGCAGTGGTAACACCGACCCGCATCTACGAAGGACAACAGTGACAATGCGCGAAGCTCCGACGTTGCGGATTCCCATCGGCGTCCTTCTGCTGGTCCTTGCGCTCACTGTTTATGGAATCGCGGTCGCCAGTTTCGTGCCGCCCCTGATCGGCGAGTGGAACGCGCTTGCCCAGACGCCCGTCTATGTGGTGCTCGGCGTGATCTGGATCCTGCCCTTGCGGCGCTTCCTGATCTGGATGGAGACCGGGCGCTGGAGCTGATGCTCTCGGTCACCGGTGCGGACAATAAAAAAGGCCGGGTTTCCCCGGCCTCGTTCTTTGCTGCTGGAACCACTTCGTGGGAAGTGGCGCGAGTGACGGGGCTCGAACCCGCGACCTTCGGCGTGACAGGCCGACACTCTAACCAACTGAGCTACACCCGCGCAGCAATGTAAATGATCAGGTTGACCCTGACCGTCCGCATCTCTTCCGGTTTTCCCGGTAGAGATCCCAAGTGGCGCGAGTGACGGGGCTCGAACCCGCGACCTTCGGCGTGACAGGCCGACACTCTAACCAACTGAGCTACACCCGCGCAGCAATGTAAATGATCAGGTTGACCCTGACCGTCCGCATCTCTTCCGGTTTTCCCGGTAGAGATCCCAAGTGGCGCGAGTGACGGGGCTCGAACCCGCGACCTTCGGCGTGACAGGCCGACACTCTAACCAACTGAGCTACACCCGCGTACTTTGCGGTGCGTCCGCTTGGGAGCCGCGCCACTAAGCCAGCCGTGGGGGCCTGTCAACAGCCTAGCCGGGAGCCGATCGATTTTTTGCCGGGGACCGTTTCGGCCCTGCGATGGCGAAATGGCGTTAACCATATTTTGGCGACTGTGCAGCCATTCTGCGGGGCGCCCACGAACGGGCATGCCGGGGATGAAACCAGTGTTTTCGAAGCTAATGATCCCTTTTGCAGCCGCCCTGACGCTCGGTGCGGCTTTTGCCTCGTCCGTCACAGCCCAGGTACCGGCCGCCGTTGCCACTGATAGCGCGGTCTACGTCGAACGCATCGACCCGGATGCGAGCCGTCGTCTCGAGCCTGCACGGCAACTCGCGCCCGGGGACCGGGTCGTTACGGTCGTGCGATGGTTCCGGATGGGCGGAGACGGCGGCTTCGTTATCACCAACCCCCTTCCCGCTTCGCTCGCCTATGAAAAAAGTGCCAGCAATATGCAGGAAGTCTCGGTCGACGGAGGCCGCACCTGGGGCCGCCTCGAGAACTTGCGTATCGACGGCCACGAGGCAGTGCCTGAAGACGTCACGCATGTGCGCTGGCGCATTCCGGCAGGCAGAGCTGCCCGCGGGCGCGGAGAGATCGCCTATGCGGGGATCGTGCGCTGACGCAGCTTACCCGGCGAGGATCAGAGCAGGCGCCTCGATCAGCTTCCTGAGGTCCTGTGCGAAGCTGGCTGCATCCCATCCGTCGACCACGCGGTGATCGCAGCTCATAGAGATATTCATCAGCTTGCGCTTCTCGATCCGCTCCATGCCACCGGCATCTTTCACGAACATGGGCCGCTCGACGATGCGGTTGGGCCCGATGATCGCGACTTCGGGCCGGTTGATTACCGGCGTGGTGGCCACGCCACCCATGGGGCCGAGCGAGGTCACCGTGATCGTCGAGCCGGAAAGCTCGGCCGACTTGGCCGATCCGTCACGTGCGGCGGCGGAAAGGCGCGAAATCTCGGCGGCGAGTTGCCACAGGTTGCGGTCCTGTGCGTCGCGGATCACCGGCACCATCAGCCCTGCCGTGGTCTGCGCCGCCATGCCGAGATGCACCGAGCCGTAGCGCGTAACCACTCCTGCTTCGTCATCAAAATGCGCGTTGAGCATGGGGTACTTCGGGATCAGCTTGCAGATCGCGGTGATCAGGAACGGCAGCATCGTGAGTTTGGGGCGGTCACCACGCCCTTCATTGAGCTGGCCGCGCACGTTCTCCAGCGCCGTGACATCGTATTCCTCGACGTAGGCGAAGTGCGGAATGTTGCGCTTGGCTGCCGCCATGTTCTCGGCGATGCGGCGGCGCAGGCCGATGACACGGACCTGTTCGTCCTTGCCCTTGTGCCCGGCAGGCTGGAAGCCGCCCGCTGCGTTGTAGGCCAGAAAGGCATCCAGATCGGCGTGGCGAATGCGGCCGTCCTCGGCAGGGCGCACTTCGCCCAGATCGATGCCGAGATCGACGGCACGCTTGCGCACGGCCGGACTGGCCATGACCTTCGCATGGCCAGCAGGTGCCCTCGGCGCGGCAACCGCTGCGCCAGTTGCCATGGGTGCAGGAGACGGGGCTGATTGTGCGTCAACCGCTTCGGGGGCCGGAGCCGGCTCAGGTCTGGCAACGGTTGCCTCTGCTCGCGCAGGTTCTTCGGCAATCGCGGCAGGCTCGGGTTTTGCGGCCTCGCGCTCCGCGTCCACCTGATTTCCTTCGCCCTCGATTTCGAGCACGACCAGCGGTGAGCCGATGGCGATCACGTCGCCCGTCTCGCCCGCGACCTCGATCACCTTGCCGGCCACCGGGCTTTCCATTTCCACAGTGGCCTTGTCGGTCATCATGTCGGCCAGGCGGCCGTCTTCCTCGACCATGTCACCGACCTTGACGTGCCAGGCGACAATCTCGGCTTCGGCAATGCCTTCCCCGATATCGGGGAGGCGGAACGTAAAGCGACCCATCGGATCAATCCTTCATGAGCCGGTCCACCGCCTCGCCAATGCGGACGGGACCGGGGAAATAGGCCCACTCGAGGCTGTGCGGATACGGCGTGTCGAACCCGGTCACGCGCTCGATCGGGGCTTCGAGGTGGTAGAAGCAGCGTTCCTGCACGAGCGCAGCCAGCTCCGCGCCGAAGCCGGAAGTGCGGGTCGCCTCGTGTATCACCAGGCATTTACCCGTCTTTTCCACGGACTTTTCCACAGCCTCTATGTCGAGCGGCACCAGCGTGCGCAGATCGATGATTTCAGCATCGACGCCCTTGGCTTCCAGCACGGCCTCGGCGACGTGGACCATGGTGCCGTAGACGAGCACTGTCATGGCGGAACCTTCACGCACGGTGCGCGCCTTGCCGAGCGGGATCGAATAGTAGCCTTCCGGCACCTTGCCCCCGGAATGTGATTTCCAAGTCTTGGAGGGGCTGTCGTAATTCCCGTCGAAGGGACCGTTGTAGATGCGCTTGGGTTCGAAGAAGATGACGGGATCGTTATCCTCGATCGCGGCGATCAGCAGGCCCTTGGCATCATGCGGGGTGGACGGGATCACCGTCTTGAGACCAGCGACATGCGTGAACAGCGCTTCGGGGCTCTGGCTGTGGGTCTGGCCGCCGAAGATCCCGCCGCCGAAGGGCGAGCGGATCGTGATCGGCGCTATGAACTCACCCGCCGAACGATAACGCAGTCGCGCCGCTTCCGAGACGAGCTGGTCAAGGCCCGGATAGATGTAGTCCGCGAACTGGATCTCGGGGACCGGACGCAGGCCATAGGCGGCCATGCCCACCGCTGCGCCGACGATCCCGCATTCGTTGATCGGCGAATCGAACACCCGGTTCTTGCCGTATTTCGTCTGAAGCCCAGCCGTGGCGCGGAACACGCCACCAAAAAAGCCGACGTCCTCACCCATGATCACGATGTCCGGATCGCGGGCCATGGTGATGTCGAGCGCTTCGTTGATGGCCTCGATCATGTTGAGCGAGCGCGTGGGTGCCTCGTGGAGGCTGACGGGTTCTTCTTCCAGCATGCCCTTACTCCTTCCACTCGGGCCATTTGGTCCGGCGCTCGCGGATGGCCTGTTCCGCCTGCTCGCGAAGGTGCCAGGGCAGTTCCTCGAAAACGTCCTCGAACATCGTGTGGAACGGGTGGTGCAGACCGTGGCCGAGGATGCCGTTCTTCTCGGCTTCCTTGGTGGCCGCGCGGACGTCTTCGGCCAACGCCTTGTCCATCCCGGCGTGCTGCTCGTCGGACCATTCACCCAACGCCACGAGGTGATTCTTCAGCCGCGTAATTGGATCGCCCAACGGCCATTCCTCGGCCTCGCGGGCAGAACGATAGGCGCTGGGATCGTCCGAGGTGGAATGCCCTTCGGCGCGGTAGGTGAAGTGCTCGATCAGCGTCGGGCCCTTGTTGGCGCGGGCGCGGTTGGCCGCCCATTCCATCGCTGCATAGACCGCCAGCGCATCATTCCCATCAACGCGCAGACCGGCAATTCCGTAACCGGCAGCACGCGCGGCAAACGTCGTACGCTCGGCACCGGCAAAGCCGGAGAAGCTGGAAATGGCCCACTGGTTGTTGACCACGTTGAGCACCACGGGCGCATTGTAAACGGCCGCAAAGGTCATCGCGGCGTGAAAATCTCCTTCCGCGCTCGAGCCCTCGCCGATGAAGCTGGTTGCGATCCGGGTATCGCCCTTGATCGCGCTGGCCATGGCCCAGCCCACCGCTTGCGGAAACTGCGTGGCGAGATTGCCCGAGATCGTGAAGAAGCCGTAGTCCTTCGCCGAATACATGATGGGCAACTGGCGGCCTTTCAGCCGGTCCGCGCGGTTCGAGTAGATCTGGTTGATCATCTCTACCAGCGGATAGCCGCGCGAGATCAGGATCCCCTGCTGGCGGTAGCTGGGGAACACCATGTCGTCCTCCGCCAGCGCAAAGGCGCAGGCGACCGAAATCGCCTCTTCGCCGGTGGACTTCATGTAGAAACTGGTCTTGCCCTGCCGCTGGCCGCGATACATGCGATCGTCGAACGCGCGGGTCAGCGCCATCATGCGCAGGATACGCCGCAGGGTTTCCGGATCGAGATGGGGATTCCACGGGCCCAGGGCATAGCCGGCATCGTCGAGAACGCGGATCAGGTCAGTGGTCAGAGGCCAGGTGTCACGGGCATCACATGCCTCGTCAGGTCGCGTAACCGTTCCCGCTTCGGGAATTACCAGATGCGAATAATCGACCGTATCTCCGGGCCGGTAGCGCGGCTCCGGGACATGGAATTCAAGCGGCGGCAAATTGCCCCGCGGCTTACCTGATCGGACCGGACTTTCGGCCATTTTCATGCTCTCCCGCCATCGTCGGGCCGTGAGAACCTTGTGTATCAAAATTCTACGGTTAGGTCATAATATTACTCAGTTCGGTAATGTCAATCGTGCAACGCCGGGCGCAGGACGCGCTTCCTGGGTGCTAAAAACGCCTAGCGCCCGGTAAAGTTCGCTGTACGGCGCTCGAAAACGGCGGCTACGCCCTCGGCGTAGTCGGAGGTCTCCTTCAGCTTGGTCTGCTCGGCATGTTCGTGCCGCATCGTGGCCGCGGCTTTGCTGCCCGCTTCGGACGCAAGCGTTTCCCGAATCGCCAGCAATGCCAGAGGCGCATTGCACGCAATTTCACCAGCCATCGTCAGCGCCTCGGCCAGGAGATTCTCGGCGGGCGCGAGGCGGTCGATTAGACCCAGATTCAGCGCTTCCTGCGCCTTGATACGGTTGCCCGACAGCATCAGCCATGCGGCCTTCTGTTCTCCGATCACGCGGGGCAGCGTGTAGGTGATCGCAAAACCGGGATGGAACCCCAGCTTCACGAAATTCGCCGAAAAACGGGCCGCCGCAGAGGCAATGCGGAAATCGGCGGCAAGCGCCAGTCCCAGTCCTGCCCCGATGGCGGCGCCCTGCACTGCTGCGATCATCACCTTCTTGCGGTTCATGATCCTCGCCGCGTTTTCATAGAACAGCGCGATCTCGCTCATGCCGTCGGCACCCTGTACGGCATCGGCCCCGGCAAGATCGGCGCCGCCGCAGAAAACCTTGCCTTCGGCCGTCAGGAGAATGCAGCGAACTTCTTCGTCGCCATCCATCTCGTAGATCGCGTCAGCTATTGCGCAGAGCATTCCCGAAGAGGCGAAATTATGCGGCGGTGCCGAGAAGCGAATTTCGCCCACATGACCGTGCTTCTGGGTGCTGACTTCGAACGACACGGCGCATCTCTCCTGCTTTGGCAATCGAGGTCGGCGCTGAAACGCCGGACTGACCTTGTCAACCCGGTGCAGGAATCCGCCTATACGGCCACCGGTGCCACAATGTGGGCATGGGGCTCGTAATCCAGTACTTCGAAGTCGTCGATCCGATAGCCGAAGATCGAGTCCGGCCGGCGGCCAATCTTCAGCATCGGATGGCCGCGCGGCGTGCGGGCAAGTTGCTCGTGCACCAGATGCTCGTGATTGAGATAGACATGCGCATCGCCTGCACTCCAGACGAGTTCGCCTGGCTCAAGATCGCATTGCTGCGCCAGCATCCGCAGCAGCATCGCTGCCGAAAAGGCATTGAATGCAAAGCCCAGCCCGAGATCGCAGGACCTCTGCCACAACATGCCCGACAGGCGCCCGCCGGCGACATGGTACTGATAGGTCATATGGCACGGCGGCAGTGCCATGCCGCCCAGTTCAGCGACGTTCCAGCCTGTGAAGAGCAACCGGCGCGAAGCAGGGTTGTGCCGGATGTCGTGCACCAGCTGGGCGATCTGGTTGACCGGCTGCCCTTTGCGGAACAGGCCGTCGCCCACCGGTTCGTAAGTATCCCAGTTCACCCACTGCTTGCCGTACACGGGCCCGAGATCACCCCATGCGGCAGCAAAGGCGTCGTCGTCCAGAATGCGTGCCTCGAAGGTATCGCGGTCGATCTCCTCACCGGTTTCGCGGCGAAAGCGGTCCAGTGGCCAGTCCGTCCAGATGTGCACTTTCTGCCGAACGAGTTCCCGGATGTTGGTATCGCCCGTGAGGAACCACAGCATCTCGCGGGCAGCCGTCTTCCAGGCGACACGCTTGGTGGTGAGCAGCGGCACGGCATCACCGGACAGATCGAACCGCATGCTCGGCCCGAACAACGAGCGGGTTCCGACGCCCGTGCGGTCGCGTCTTTCATCGCCGTGATCCCAAACCTCCTGGAGCAGGTCGAGATACTGGTGTTCGAAGTGCGAAAGGGGTGCGGACGGCATAGGTTTCCTCTGTCTGTACCCCAGTCCTACCGGCGTGGTCCGGTTAACGAAAGATACTTGCTCCGTTTCATCCACGCCGCCGGTGTTTCCACCTAGTGCCGTTTTTGCATGGCGCCGACCCGCGTCGTGTAAAAAGCCCATCATGCATCCGTCACCTTCAATCCTTGTCAAGCGCGCCCTGCCTGGCCCACTGGCACTGCAGGGCTTCGTGGTTTTGGCTGCCCTGGTGTTTGCCCTGTCTCCGGTGCATGGGGGCACGGCGATCTACCTCCCCGTGGCGGGGGGCGGCATGACGAACACGATTGAATGGTCCCGCGAGCACGGCGCAAGCCTGATCGCGCCAGGCCCGTATGAAGGCGCTTTCATCGTGCGGACGGGCGCGCAAGTCAACATCACAGCCGCCTTGTCCAATGGCGCACTCCTTATCTCGGTTCCTGAATTCCTGTGCGGAAGCACGGGAAGCAATGTGGTCGCAAAACAATGAACGAATTGAACGAACTGCGCCGCAAGGGCGCTCTGGTCCTTATCGCGGTCTGCTGGCTGTGCGTGCTGACCATCGCAGCATGTACATTTGCCACTGACACCGGGTTTCTCCCGCTAGTGGTTGCGGCTGCAGTCACGGTTGTGCCGTCCCTGCAAGTGCTCCGCGGATCGAACGATCTGCAGACCCGGATGGCCATAGGCCTTGCCCTGCCCCTCTATCCGGCGATCCTGCTCTGGCAGTGGACCGGGGCACACTGGATGCTCGACATTCACATGACGTTCTTCGCCGTCATTGCCATGCTCACGATTCTCGCGGACTGGCGTCCAGTCCTGCTCGCAGCCGCCGTCACTGCGGTCCATCACCTGACGACCAACTTCGCAGCGCCTTCAATCGTTTTCCCCAACGGATCGGACTTCGGCCGGGTTGTCTTCCACGCCGTGATCGTGGTGGTTGAAACGGAAGTTCTTCTGGTCATCGCCAGAAACGTCGAAAAGCTCGTCATCGAGCAAGCCGAAGCGGAAACAGCCCGCCGGCAGGTCGAGGAAGAGGCAACTGCTCAGCGCAACGAGGCCGCCGCCCAGCAGAGGCAGGTCATCGACCAGATCGGCACGGGCCTGAGTTCGCTTGCCAAGGGAGATCTTTCGAAACGGCTGATGCGCGCCTTCCCGGAAAGCTACGAGGAATTGCGCAGTCATTTCAATTCCGCGGCGTCCGATCTCGAACGCATCGTGCGCGACGTAACCGGCTCGGCCAGGCAGATTGAATCCGGCTCCACCGAAATTCGCAGCGCTACAGACGATCTGGCACTTCGCACGGAACAGCAGGCATCGACTCTCGAGGACATCGCCAACACGCTCCGGCAGCTCAATGGGACGGTAAAGGCTAACGCGGAAAGCGCCCACAATCTCCAGACCAATGTCGCGCGGGCGCGCGACGATGCTCTCAACGGCAGTTCGGTTGTCGAAGCCGCGGTTCATGCGATGGGAGAAATCGAACGGTCGGCGCAGGAGATCAGTCAGATCATCACTCTGATCGACGGTATTGCCTTCCAGACGAACCTGCTCGCACTCAACGCCGGTGTGGAAGCAGCCCGTGCAGGCGAAGCGGGCAAGGGCTTTGCAGTTGTCGCGACCGAGGTGCGCGCCCTTGCCCAGCGCTCGGCTGACGCTGCAAATGAGATCAAGTCGCTCATCGGCACATCGACGGAACAGGTTTCGCGCGGTGTCAAACTCGTGGGCGAATCCGGAGAATCTCTGATGACGATTGTTTCGGGTATCGCGCACATCGACGAAGCCCTTGCCACGATCGCCAGTGTTTCGCGGGATCAGGCCCGCGAAATCGGCCATATCAACGATCGGGTGAGTGGTCTCGATTCTGCAACTCAGCAGAATGCTGCCATGGTTGAGGAGAGCACGGCAGCTGCCCGGCAGTTGTCGAATGAGGCTGTGAGCATGGCCGACATCGTCGCCCATTTCCATCTTACCGGCGAACAGACCGGCAATGGCGCCGCCGCCACATCCGCCTCGGTACGCCGCGCCGCATGAAATACACGAAGGCCTCTTGCCACCTAGAGAATCGCTCTCTATAGGCGCGCTCCTGCCTCGGGCCGCTTCAACGCGGAACGATCGGTCGGGGAGTAGCTCAGCCTGGTAGAGCACTGTCTTCGGGAGGCAGGGGCCGGAGGTTCGAATCCTCTCTCCCCGACCATTTCACACTTCAAGCACTATGCATGGCCGTGCCATCGTCGGCCCCTTCGGCCTGGCGTCAGGGTAACCTCGGCGCCCATTGCCGTTAGTACCCCGTGTCTGCGTCGATCGCTCACGATTCGCGAATGCACGCCGGCCAAGCCGTCATCAGTCATCAACGGCTGTTAGACGCGAACCTAGCCACTTTTTGTGCACTTCTTGCGGGACCCGTGGCGCGGAAGCCACAGTGTATCGCTGGCACGTAATCTCTCAACACTGTTGTTGACTTAAAACTGAGAGCAATTCAGCTCCCTCGCGCAAGAACTGGAAATCCTGCACAACCCTCTTGGGAGAGATTATGCGCCTTCTGTCGACTCTACTGCTGTGCTCTGCGAGCGTGGCCGGCCTTTCCACACCTGCCCTCGCTCAGGACACTGCACCTGAAGCAGAGAGTGATTCCTCCTATACCGAGAACGTCATCATCGTTCAGACGCGCCGCCGTGCTGAAGACGTGCAGGATGTCCCGGCGGTGATCGATACCGTTTCGGCGGATCAGGTCAGCAAGCTGAACATGCGCAGCTTCCAGGACGTGTCTGCCATCGTTCCTGGCCTTCAGATGGAATCCGAAGCCAATGGCGTGGGCGGCGGCGCCAAGCTGCGCGGCGTCAACTTCGACGTGAATGCCAGCGGCAACAACCCGACCGTGGAATTCTACTTCAACGATGCGCCGATCACCGCAGGCGTCATCCTGCAGCAGATGTACGACATCGGCATGATCGAAGTGCAGCGCGGCCCGCAGGGCACCCTGCGCGGCCGTGCCTCCCCGTCAGGCTCGATCACCGTCACCGCCAAGAAGCCCGACCTGTATGAGTACGGCGGCTTCGCCGACATGACCGCCAACGACATCGGCACGCTCAACTTCAAGGGCGCCGTCAACATTCCGGTCATCGAAGGCGTCGCCGCGATCCGTGCCGCCGGCGTGTGGGACGAGAACGAAGGCGATCGCGTCCGTTCGATCTATGCTGCCAAGGACCCCTTCGCGCGCACCAAGAGCGGCCGAATCTCGGCGCTCGTTCAGCCGACCGACTGGCTGAAGCTGGAAGGCATGTACCAGCGCCTGGACCGCAAGGCCCGGACCTATGATCAGGTCGCCTCGTTCAGCGAGGTCAATCCCGACGCACAGGCAAGCCCGGTCTACATCAGCACCAAGGACCGCCTCTCGAACATGGAGTCGGGCCGTGACGTGCGGCAGATCTACGACATCTATAACTGGCGTGCAGAAGCTTCGGCCATGGGGCAGGTCCTGATCTACCAGGGCCAGCATTACACGCAGAAGCTGACCGGGCTGGAAAACGAGGACAAGGGCGATTTCTTTACCGGCCAGTTCAACCGCAACAACTATTCGGACATCTCGTCCACCTCGCATGAAATCCGTCTGCAGAATGATGCACGCGTGCTGGGCATCTTCGACTATGTGATCGGTTTCTTCGACTACAAGAACGACACGCCCACCGAACTGAACAAGCCGACGATCATCGGCTTTCCGATTTCGGCAACCCAAGGCTTCACGGCGGCTGTCGCACAGACCGAGATCTCGCGCACAGGCAACTCCCACGAACAGTCGTTCTTCGGCAACGTAACCGCACACATCGGCGAGGGCACCGAAATCGCCGGCGGTCTGCGCCACATCGACTACAATGAGACTAACGGCCTGTTCATCAACGGCAGTCCGGTTGTCCAGGGTGGCCAGAGCGCCAAGAAGTGGATTTACAGCGCCTCGATCAAGCACGACTTCTCGCGGGATTTCATGGTCTATGCCAGCACCGGCAGTTCATGGCGTCCGGGCCTCAACGTCGTGGGTGACTTCAGCGCCGCTCCGTCCGCTCTTGAACTGAGCTTCCTCAACCTGCCGGCGGAAACCTCCAAGTCGTATGAAATCGGCTTCAAGAGCACGCTGCTGGGTGGCCGCGCGCACCTCAACGTCACGGCGTACCATCAGAAGTTCAAGAATTACCCGTACCGCATTCCGGGTCAGGGCGTCTATTACATCAACTACGGCGTCGATCAGTCCACCACTCCCGTCACGGTCTATCCTGAAGTCGCCCAGTTCAATTTCGTCGGCGCCGTGCCGGTGGAAGTGAACGGTGTTGAAGGCGACCTGTCCGTGAACGTCACCGACAACTGGGACATCGGCATCACTGCCGCCTACTCACTCGGCAAGATCAAGAACGGCACTGTGCCGTGCAACGATCTGAACGGTGACGGCATTCCGGACGCGACGACGTCAGCGCCGAGCCTGAGTGACCTTGCCGCCATTGTCGGCAGCAACAACATCTCGGCATGTCAGGTCAGTCAGCGGGCAGGCTTCGGCTCGCCCTTCAGCGCAACCGTGACTTCCGAATACCGCCTGCCGCTGTCGGCCAGTACCGATGCCTTCGTGCGCGGCCTGCTGAGCTTCAACGGCGCTTCGCGGGTCGATCCCAACAATGCCTTCGACGATGTGAGCTCCTACGGCCTCGTCAACCTGTTCACCGGCATCCGTGATCAGGGCGGCGCCTGGACCGTGACGCTGTTCGCCAAGAACCTGCTCAACACGCAGAAGACGCTGACCCGTTCGGCGCCGTTGTTCACGTCCTATCGTGATCCGTTCATTCCGGATCCCAATACCGGACTGCCTTCGGCCCAGACGTACACCAGCACCTACACCGGTGTAACCATGACGCCGCCGCGCGAGTTCGGCATCAACGTGCGTTACGCCTTCGGCTCGCGCTGATCGTCACTGACGATAAGACGGCCAGGCCATTGAGAGGGCGGAGGATCGAAAGGTCCTCCGCCCTTTCCTGTTTCAAGGCGGAAGTATCAGCCGCCGCGGAGCAACTGGACACCCCAGTCCCGCTCGAACAGGTAAAGCAACAGCCGGGCCGCTTCTCCCCGCGAACCGGAAAGGCCGCCATCGCGTTCGATCAGGAGCCGCGCATCGTCGTGCGCCAGCGGCAGCAGTTTCTGGATCTGTTCGAGACTGGCAATGCGGAACGGCGTATCGCCGGATTGCCGCGTGCCCAGCAACTCGCCGCCGCCGCGCAGTTCCAGATCCTCCTCGGCCAGCCTGAACCCGTCCTGCGTCTCGCGCATCAGGGCGAGGCGCTGTTTGGCCGTTTCCGACAGGCTCTGGCCTCGTAGCAAAAGGCAGGTCGACTTTTCACTGCCGCGCCCTACCCGCCCGCGAAGCTGGTGGAGCTGAGCAAGGCCGAAGCGCTCGGCCTGCTCGATCACCATCAGCGTGGCGTTGGGCACATCGACCCCGACTTCGATGACCGTCGTCGCGACGAGCAACTTCGCCTCGCCCGCAGCGAACCGCTCCATCGCTGCATCCTTGGCCTCGGGGCGCAACTGGCCGTGGACCAGCACGACATCCTCGCCGAAGCGCTCCTTCAGTGCCGCATACCGCGCTTCGGCAGCGGCGAGGTCATCGTTCTCGCTCTCGCGCACCATCGGACACACCCAGTATGCCTGCTGCCCTGTCTCGAAATGCCGCGTCAGCGCGCCAACGACATCTCCCATCCGCTCGACAGAAACCACACGGGTATCGATCGCCTGACGGCCCGGTGGAAGCTCATCGAGCTTCGAGACATCCATTTCGCCATATTGGGCCAGCGTCAGCGTGCGCGGGATCGGCGTGGCGGTCATGGCCAGCGTATGCGGCGTGCGGCGGCCCTTGCGGGCCAGCATCAGACGCTGGCCAACGCCGAAGCGGTGCTGCTCGTCGATCACGGCGAGGGCAAGGTTCCGGTACTCGACGGTGTCCTGAAAGATCGCATGCGTGCCCACCACGATCTGGATCGAGCCACCGACCAGCCCCATCAGGATCGCCTCGCGCGCCTTGCCCTTGTCGCGTCCGGTCAGCAGCGCGATCTCTACGCCGGTGCCTTCGAGCATCTTGCGCAAGGTCTCGAAATGCTGCCGCGCGAGAATTTCGGTCGGCGCCAGCATCGCCGCTTGCGCCCCCGCCTCTACCGCTATGAGCATGGCCGAAAGCGCCACGACGGTCTTGCCCGCACCAACATCGCCCTGCAGCAGACGCAGCATCGGCGCGGACTGCGCCATGTCGCCCTCGATCTCTGCGATCGAGCGCTTCTGTGCGCCTGTCAGCGCAAAAGGCAGCCGCAGCTTGCTCCGCAGTGAGCCGTCACCCGCCATCGGAGTGCCACGCTGCGACCGATTGCTCTGCCGCACCAGCATCAGGGCCAAAGCATTGGCGAGCAGTTCGTCGTAGGCCACCCGGTCCCGCGCCGCTGCGTCCGGCTCCTTGTGCGCCACTCGCATCGCTGTGTGCCAGGCTGGCCAGTCCGTCTTCGCCAGCAGCCCCGGCTCGATCCATTCGGGCAGTTCGGGCAGGCCCTTGAGCGCCTGCGCCACCAACCCGGCCACGCGCCCCTGCGTCAGCCCTTCCGAGAGCGGATAGACCGCCTCGCGCAGCTGGCCGAGCGGTGCGGAGGCGCTCTCCGAGACATGCTCGGGATGCACGATCTGTAGCATCTGCCCGTACTGGTCGAGCCGCCCGGCCACCCAGCGCGTCTCACCTACCGGCAGCTGCTTCTTCGCAGTGTAGGAGGCACGCCCGAAGTAGGTCAGCGTGCAGACATTGCCCACGGCATCTTCCGCGAGAACCCGGAACGGCCCCCGTCCCGACGGCGATCGGTGTTCGCGCACGGTGAGCGAAACCACGATGTTCTCGCCCACCCCCGCATCGTCCAGATCGATGACCGCGCGCCGCTCCACGAAACGGTCAGGCAAGTGGTAGGCCACGTCCTTGATCCGGGCGAGCCCGAGCTTTTCGAGAGGCCGCCGCAACTTGGGGCCGACACCTTCGAGAGCCTCGACTTCGACGAACAGGGAATTAAGCGCTTCGGGCCGCATGATTGCCTCTTACTCTGCGCGCGCACTTTTTCGCCAGACTATGCTATGGAGCAATGCCCGGAATTTCCGAAGGCTGTCAGCTTCTCTGAAGAGAGGAATATGCCATGCTTTTACCGCACGGAACAATGTTTGCCATTGTCGATGGAGAGCACTTCGAGCTCTACCGCAACGCTGGAACCGAGGCCGATCCAGACCTGACGGCGATCGACGTTCCTGTCCTTGAAGCGACCGACTACAGCTCAGGTGGTAACGACCATGATAAGGTGTCGCGCCTGCAACTCGGCGCGCCGCCCGGACGGCTCGAAAAACTCGAGGAAGCAGCCCACGCATCCGCGGTGGCGCACTGGCTCAATTCGGAAGTGCTGGCCCACAAGATCGAGAAACTTGTAATCATTGCCGATCCCCGTTCGCTCGGCGAAATGCGCCGCCACTACCACAAGAAGCTGGAAGAGGCGCTTGTCGGTGAACTGACCAAGACGCTCACTGGCCGCAAGCCGGACGAGATCATAAAAGCCCTGCGCGCTCACTAGCCCATGGCCGCTCCTGCCAACCTTGCCCAAGTCCGCGCGGTAGCGTATCGGCGCGGGCCATGACCGAGCTTTCACCCCGTCTCGCCCGCCTGAAGTTCCGCGCCTGGCATCGCGGCACGCGCGAGGCCGACTACATGATCGGCTGCTTCTTCGACCGCTTCCACGCCGAATGGTCCGAGGCGGACATCGACCTCTTCGAGAAGATGATCGAAGAGGAAGACGTCGATATCATGGCCTGGGCGCTCGGCACGCAGTCCATCCCCGAGGAATACCGCGGCCCACTGGTCGAGCGGATGATGAAGCTTGACTACGTCGAGATCCCGCGCTGAGCGGATAAACGTGCCAGGTTTCGGGGCCGGCCCCAAAATTCCTTCCTGACTTGATCTGCCTCAAGGCGCATATGCGGATGAACGCATATGCATGGCCTATGGATTCGCAAATTGATGACCTGCTGAGTGCCCTGGCCGAACCCACCCGACTGCGTGCATTGCAAATCGTCTGGGACGGTGAGGAGCATTGTGTGTGCGAACTCATGGACCGGCTGGGCTCGACCCAGTCGCGTATGTCCCGGCACATGACGCGGTTGAAGACCGTAGGCCTGCTCATCGACCGGCGCGACGCGCAATGGGTGCGCTATCGCCGCAACCCGGACCTGCCCGCTTCGTGGGTCGCTGTCGTCGATGCCGTCCTGGCGGCACTGCCTCCAATGCAAGACGCCTCATGCCACAGGAAGGCTGCCTGACATGAACACCCATGCCCTGTCGCTGCAACAGATGCGCAAGTCGCAGGCCGTCTGGTTCGCCGGTCTCGCTGCCGCGCTCGCCTTGTGGTTCGCCCTTTACTGGCAGCTATTGCCCTCGGCGCAGTGGCTGGTGGCGCAGACCGGGATCGCGCCGGGCAGCCATCTGGCCTCGTCGGTCGAGTTCTTCTTCTATGACACGCCCAAGGTGCTGATGCTGTTGACGCTGGTGGTGTTCGCGATGGGCGTGGTGCGCACGTTCTTCTCGCCCGAGCACACCCGCGCCCTGCTGGCAGGCAAACGCGAAGGGCTCGGCAACATTGCCGCCGCGCATCTGGGCATTGTCACGCCCTTCTGCTCCTGCTCGGCCGTGCCGCTCTTCGTCGGCTTCGTCTCTGCGGGCGTCCCGCTCGGCGTGACCTTCTCGTTCCTGATCGCCGCGCCGATGGTGAACGAAATCGCACTCGGTCTGCTCTTCGCACTGGTGGGGTGGAAGGTCGCGCTGACCTACCTCGCCTTTGGTCTTACGGTCGCGATCGTCGCGGGCTGGGTCATCGGCCGCCTGCACCTCGAGCACTGGCTTGAGCCCTGGGTGCGCGAAGTGCGTGCCGCCGATACCGAACTCGAAGACATCCGCATGACCTGGGTCGACCGCTTCGAGGCGGGCTGGGACGCGGTCAAGGAGATCGTCGGCAAGGTCTGGTACTGGATCATCGCCGGGATCGCGGCAGGCGCCTTCATTCACGGATACGTGCCTGCCGAACTGCTCTCGCACATCATGGGCGCGGATAGCTGGTGGTCGGTACCTGCCGCGGTCCTGCTCGGCATCCCGATGTATTCGAACGCCGCCGGTATCATTCCGGTCATCGAGGCGCTCATCGGCAAGGGCGCGGCGCTCGGCACGGTCCTCGCCTTCATGATGTCGGTGATCGCGCTGTCGTTCCCCGAGATGATCATTCTGCGCAAGGTGCTCAGCCTGAAGTTGATCGCCGTGTTCATTGCCGTTGTCGGCAGCGGCATCCTCGCCGTCGGCTTTCTGTTCAACGCCCTCTTCTCGTAAAAAGGTATTCGCTCATGAAAGACATCAAAGTGCTCGGCCCGGGCTGCAAGCGGTGCCAGACGACCGAAGACATGGTGAAGACAGCCGCCAGCGATCTCGGCCTCGACGTCGCGGTAGAGAAAGTCACCGACTATGCCGAGATGGCCAAATACGGCATCGTTTCGACGCCCGGCATCGTCATCGACGGCAAGGTGGTCCATTCCGGAGGCCTGCCCAAGGAAGAGGACCTCAAGCGCTGGCTGAATGCGTGATCTGAAGGGTTGGCTGTCGTTTCGTGTATTATCCATGCCCATGAACGACTGGCGGATGTCAGAAAGTACCGCGACGTAGCGAATGACTGGAAAGTCGGGGGGAGCGGTCATCAGAAAGGGCTTAACGTAGCCGCTGTTCGTTCAAGATAATCTCTGCTCCTGCAGAGACTTCGAAGTTGCCAGATTCAGCAAGTTCCACCAGTAAATCGACTATCGACGAACAATCGTAGTTTTTGAGGCAGTATACAAGCATCCCGCGATTATTCACGAGTTCCGGCCGCTGAATTAGTTCTACGAGATGCCGAAAAAGCCTTGGTTCCTTCGTATCAGAAAGCTCCAGTGCGAGCGAGTTTCGCTCTAAGTGACTATCAGTCACTTCAAGACGATGCAGCTTCTTCAAAATTTCAGCCTCGTTCATGGCTTCATTCTGGCTGAAGGCGCTGATGACAGCAATGTTGGCGTGTCCGGAATGGCTGCTTGCAGATAAAAAATGGCAATAGCCGCCAGCCCTTCCATCGATAGAATTTCTCGCGCGCGCCAAGACTCCCAAGCCGATTGAATTTCCCGCCGCAGCCGTTATCTCGCGGCTCTCCTGACATGCCCGACATTCAACGCATCCTCGCGGCCACGACGCCGCTTACGCTGGCCTCGGTGACGCGTGGGGCGCAGCCGCTGGTCATGGCGGATCTCGCCCGCGCCGCCAAAGGCCGTGCCGTGTTCATTGCCGACAACGAAGCGGCCATGAGCGCGATTGCCGAGGCGGCACGGTTCTTCGCGCCTGAACTGGATGTCATCGAGTTTCCGGCGTGGGACTGCCTGCCCTATGACCGCGCCAGCCCGGCGCTGTCGGTCTCTTCGCGCAGGCTGGCGGCGCTGCACCGGCTGCAGGCGAAACGCAGTGGCCCGCAGCTGCTGGTCACGACCACCAATGCTGTCCTGCAGCGCGTGCTCACGCCGTTCCGCATTCGGGAATCGGTGCGCCTCATCAAGCCGGGCATGGAGATCGGTCACGAAAGCCTGATCGCGCTGCTGCGGCGTCAGGGCTACCAGCGCAGCGATACCGCGATCGATGCGGGCGAGTTCGCGGTGCGCGGCTCGATCTTCGATATCGTGCCGTCCGGGCTCGATGGCGGATTGCGGCTCGATTTCTTCGGCGACGAGCTGGAAACGCTGCGCCTGTTCGATACCGGCACCCAGCGTTCGACCGGCACGATCGAGCAGTTCCTGCTGCTGCCCGCCAGCGAATCCCTGCTCGACGAGGATACCGTCAAGCGCTTCCGCAGCCGCTATCGCGAGATGTTCGGCGCCAATGCCACCGGCGATCCGCTCTATCAGGCGGTCAGCGACGGGCGGCGGCTTGCGGGCATGGAGCACTGGCTGCCGTTGTTCGAGGAACGGCTCGTCACGCTGTTCGACCACCTGTCGCACGATGATCTGATCGTCGCCGATACGTCCGCCATCGGCGCGGTGGAGGAGCGGCTCGGCGACATTGCCGATTATCACAAGGCCCGCCTCGACACTTCCGGCCAGAAGGCGGGCAGCTACCGCCCGCTGGCGACCGATGCGCTCTATCTGGGCGAGGAGGAATTGCGGCAGGCGCTCGCGGGCTTTCCGGTCCATCAGGCCGATCCTTTCTCCAAGCCCGAAAGCGACAAGGTCATCGACTTCGGCTTCGGCAATGCCCGCGACTTCACGCCCGAGCGGGCGCGCGGCGACAATGCCTATGAGGCCGCGGCCAAACACCTGCAGGCGATCGGCAAGTCCGGACGCAAGGCAATCCTCGCTGCTTATTCCACAGGCAGCCGGGCGCGCCTCGTCTCCATTCTGGGCGAAGCGCAGGGACCGGAGCTGCGTCTGGCCGATACCTGGCAGGAAGCGCTGGGCCTTGCGGTGCAGGGCCGCTCCGCCGCGCTGGTGCTGCCTCTCGAAACCGGCTTTTCGAACGATGCGCTGGAAGTCGTCACCGAGCAGGACATCCTCGGCGACCGCCTTGTGCGCCGCAAGAAGAAGCGCAAGGATTCCGACGCCTTCCTCGCCGAACTCTCGGCGCTGACGCCGGGCGATCTGATCGTCCACATGGACCACGGCATCGGCCGCTACGAAGGCCTGCAGTCAATCCCGGTGGGCCAGAGCCCGCACGACTGCGTGATGCTGACCTATGCGGGCGGCGACAAGCTCTACATTCCGGTCGAGAACCTCGATGTGCTCTCGCGCTACGGCAGCGAGAGTGAGGGCGTCGCGCTCGACAAGCTGGGCGGCGAAGGGTGGCAGAAGCGCCGCGCGCGTCTCAAGGAACGTATCCGCGAGATCGCGGGCGAGTTGATGAAGACCGCCGCCGCGCGCGCCTTGCGGCAAGCGCCGGTGCTGGTGCCCGAGGGTTCGGCCTACGACCAATTCGTCGACCGTTTCCCCTGGCAGGAAACCGAGGATCAGGACCGCGCGATCGAGGACGTGCTGGGCGACCTCTCCGAAGGCAAGCCGATGGACCGCCTCGTCTGCGGCGATGTCGGCTTCGGCAAAACCGAGGTGGCGCTGCGTGCGGCTTTCGTGGCCGCCATGGCTGGGCAGCAGGTGGCGGTGGTGGCACCGACCACCCTGCTCGCGCGCCAGCACTATTCCGGCTTTGCCGAGCGCTTCAACGGCTTCCCGCTGAACGTGGGCCGCCTCTCGCGCCTCGTGCCCGAGAAGGAAGCCCGCACCACTCGTGAGGGACTCGCGAGCGGCACCGTCGACATCGTCTGCGGTACCCACGCGATCCTGTCGAAATCGGTGCAGTTCAAGCGGCTCGGCCTCGTCATCGTCGACGAGGAGCAGCGCTTTGGCGTCACGCACAAGGAAAAGCTCAAGCAGCTTCGCACCGACGTGCATGTGCTGACGCTTACCGCCACGCCGATCCCGCGCACCCTTCAGATGGCGATGAGCGGTCTGCGCGAACTCTCCACCATTCAGACCCCGCCGGTCGACCGCCTCGCGGTGCGCACTTACGTGATGGAATGGGACGACATGGTGATGCGCGAGGCGCTGCTGCGCGAGCATCATCGCGGCGGCCAAAGCTTCATCATCGTGCCCCGCATCTCGGACATGCCCGAAGTCGAGGACTGGCTGCACAAGCACGTCCCCGAGGTGAAGTTCATCACCGCGCATGGCCAGATGGGCGCAGGCGAAGTGGAAGAGCGCATGAGCGCGTTCTACGAGGGCAAGTACGAGGTGCTGCTCTCCACCACGATCGTCGAAAGCGGCATCGACATTCCGCGCGCGAACACGATCATCATCCACCGCGCAGACCGCTTCGGCCTTGCCCAGCTCTACCAGCTTCGCGGGCGCGTGGGCCGTTCCAAGCTGCGCGCCTATGCCTATCTGACGACGCCCGCGAACCAGCAGCTATCGGAAGTTGCCGAGAAGCGTCTGAAAGTGCTGGGCGATCTCGATAGTCTCGGCGCAGGTTTCCAGCTCGCCAGCCACGATCTCGACATTCGCGGCGCCGGCAACCTGCTGGGCGACGAGCAGTCCGGCCACATCCGCGAAGTCGGCTTCGAACTCTACCAGTCAATGTTGGAAGACGCGATTCTCGAAGCGCGCGCGGGCGGTGTGGGGCTGGAGAAGGACACCTCGGGCCTGTCACCGCAGATCACCGTCGACGCGCCGATCATGATCCCGGACGACTACGTGCCCGATCTGGCGGTGCGCATGGCGCTCTACCGCCGTCTCAACGATGCCGACAGCCAGCAGGAGATCGAATCGCTTTCTGCCGAGATGATCGATCGTTTCGGCGACCTGCCCGCCGCCACTGCCAACCTGATCCAGCTCATCCAGATTAAGCGGCAGGCGATCGAGGCGCATATCGCCAAGATCGACGTGGGCCCGCGCGGCACGCTCGTCAGCTTCCACAACGACAGCTTCCCCAACCCGATGGGCCTGATCGCCTATGCCGAGCGGCTGCAGGGCACGGTGAAGCTGCGGCCGGACAACAAGCTGGTGCTCGCGCGTGCATGGGGCGATCCCAAAAGCCGTCTTAACGGCCTGTTCCAGTTGACCAAGGGCCTCGCCTCCGTCGCCCGCAAGGCGGGCTGATCCTGCGGGCGGTTGCCGCGTAACGCGATTGCAAGCAATTTCAGGCAGTCACGGCCAGAATGGCCTTGCCTTCCACCTCTGCGGAAACGTCGAAGGGCGTCTCCCCCCTGCCCGCTGCGCTATTAATCGCGGCGGTCGTTCTGCTTGTGCGCACCGGTACGTTTCTGACCGAACACATCGATTCGGACGAGTGGGCCTACATGCTGATGGGAGCGGATGTGGCGAAGGGTCACCTGCCTTTCGTCCATCAGTTTGATCTCAAGCCGCCCATGGTCTTCCTGCTGTTCGGAGCGGTCATCGCAATGTTCGGCAAGAGCTTGCTCGCGATCCGCGCGATCGGTGCCATGTCCGTATTCATCGCCTCCTTTTTCGTGTTCCTGATCGCGCGCCGTGCCGTGGGCGGTTGGCCGGCGTTGGCAGGGGCTCTGATGACAGTGGCGCTGTGCTCGGGCGTGATCGGGCTAGATACGAGCTCGGAACTACCCGCCATTGCCTTCCTTATGCCTGCCGTTTGGCTGCTGATCCGGAACGATGCGATCGGTGTGCGCGATGCGGCCGGATGCGGGTTGCTGGCCTCGTTGGCGGTGCTGACGCGGACCAACCTGGCGGTGGTGGCACTGGCCTTCGGGTTGTTGCTTGTCGTGTTATCGGCGCAGCGATCCCGGCGTTGTACAAGGCTGGGCTGGCTGGCATATGGCGCGGCCGGGCTTGTCCCGCCCGCGGTGCTGGCGACCATTTATGCGCTGGCCGGAGAATTCGGCACGTTCCGGCTCGCGATGATCGACGTTCCGCTGGCCTATTCGGGGCAGCTTTCCGCGCTGGAGGTGCTGCGCCTTCACGCGACGCAATACTACTACACCGCCCAGATCGCTCCGTTCACCTATGTCCCGATGACCTTGCTCGCAGCCACCGGGTTGGTGGCGAGCACGCGGCCGGTACACCGCGACAGCCCGGGGGCGGCACGAGTGGTTCTCTTGGCCTGGACAGGACTGCTTGCCGTAGGGGCGTCCTTGCTGATCGGCGGCGCAGCCTATCCCCACTACTGGCTGCAAGCCATGCCCTTCCTCGGCATCTTCGCAACCTTCGCAATCGCCGCAGCCGCGCGCATGAAGAAGATGTCCGCAATCGCCCTGTCTCTTGCCGGAGCCTTGGCCGCCGTCCCTCCGGTGACCGCGCTGGCTATGGGAATTCCGCGAACGCTTGCGTTGTTGCGGCATCCGGAATCGATCGATCACTCGATCCGGGACGCGGCGGACTGGATCCGTGAGCGCGGGGGCGCACATGTGCAAGTCTGGGCACTGCACATGCATCTCGTGCTTTATTATCTCGATGCATCGCCGCTCTCGCGCGCGGGCGTCTATCCCAGCAACCTGGCTCGCAAGGCGATCATCGGGACGCTCAGTCGCCAGGGATATGTCGGCACGGACGAGACCGGGCGCATCATGGCCAGCATCCCGCGCTTTGTCGTGACCGATCGCATGGAACGGGGGCGCAAGTGGGTGCGCGAGGCAGGCAAGGACATCGACGGCTGGCTGGCCGCGCACTACCAGCTTGCCGCGCGTTTCGGCGATGTAGAGATCTACGAGCGTATCTGACAGTCAGGCGACGTTCTGCTGCACCATCACATCGAACATGTCCGAACTCATCGGCTGCGCACGCAGGAAGCCCTGGAAATAGGTGCAGCCTTCGCGGGCCACGACTTCGCGCTGTGCCTCTTCCTCGATCCCTTCGGCAATCACCTTGAGATCGAGCGCTTCGGCCATGGCGACGATCGCCCGCAGCACCGCCACGTCGCGCTTGTCGCTGGTGATGCCCTCGATCATCGAGCGGTCGAGCTTGAGATAATGCATCGGCAGGACCTTGAGATAGCGGAAGTTGCAGAAGCCCGCCCCGAAGTCGTCGAGCGCGATGCGGATGCCCTGCGCGGAAAACTCGGCCATCATCTGCGCCGTTTGCGTGATGTCGCTGATCAAGGCCTGCTCGGTGATCTCCAGTGTCAGGCGGCGTGGCGGAAACCCGCTCTCACGCACGAGTTCCAGCATCTGGCGAACATAGCTTCCCAAGGCGAGATCTGCCGGAGTGACATTGATCGAAAGGCGCAAGTCGCCCGACCATCCGCGGGCGGCCCGTAGCGCCTTGCGCGCGATATGATGAGAGAGTTGCGCGACGAAATCCGCACGCTCGGCGATCGAGAAAAGAGCGCCAGCGCCGATCCGCCCGAGTTGGGGATGGTTCCAGCGCGCCAGGGCCTCGGCGCCGGTCAGCCTGTCATCAGTCAGGCTGAACTGGGGCTGGAACAGCACCTCGATCTCGTCGCGGTCGATGGCTTCCAACAGGTCGGCTTCCAGTTGCGCGCTTGACCGGCCTGGTGGTGTCACTTCGCCATCGGCCCAGGCGAGCCGGCCACCCTGCTGCTCGCTCAGGTGCTGCAAGGTTGTACCCAGCCGGTCGAGGATCGATTCCACACTCTCGCCGGTCAGCGCGCGCAGCAGCGCAACCCGGGGCGACAGGCGCAGGATACCGCTGGGGATTCCGATCGGACGCGCGATCAAGTCGGCTAGCTGGTCGGCAACAAGCTGCCATCGCTCCCGGCTGCAGGCCTCGTTGGCAACCAGCAGGAAACTGCCGCCGCCGACACGGGCGAACTGCCAGGAGCCATCGAGTTCTTCGGAGGCGAAATGCTGGATGCGGCCCGCAACTTCCTCCAGCGCGCCATCGCCGGCCGCTTCGCCATAGGTGATGTTGATCGCTTCGAGCCGACGCAACCCCAACAGCATGGCATGCACGTGCGCAGAACGCGGTGGAATGGCCGGCTCGGCACGCCAGGCGGCGATCCGGTCATGCACGGCCTCGATGCCTGGTATCCCCGTCAGGCGGTCCTCGATCCGGTGGGGATGGCTTGAAATGTGTTCCTGGTGTGGTGCGCCCATGCCCGCCCTTTAGCCTAAACCCCTTGCCAAACGGTGCAAAATTCTACAGCCCACCCATATTGGGACGGCAGCAGCCGGAGAATTTGATTGAGCGACGATCCGAAGCTGGCACTCATCGTATCGGACAGCGCGAAAGCGCAGGCCGGCGCCAAGTCGCTCAGGGACGCCTATGCCTGGGTTTCCCCCGTCGATGCCGATGTACTGGTGGTGCTGGGCGGCGACGGTTTCCTGCTCCATGTCCTGCACGAAATGCTCGACTGGGATTTCGTCAAGCCGGTCTACGGCATGAACCTGGGTACTGTCGGATTTCTTTTGAACGGGCAGCACGACCATGTGCCCGTAACCCAGCGCATCGCCGAAGCGCACCGCGTGCCTGTCCGTCCGCTTTGCATGCACGCCACGACGCAGGACGGGCAGGAATTCAGCTACCACGCGATCAACGAAGTATCCTTGCTGCGCGAAACCCGTCAGACCGCCAAGCTGGAAGTGCGCATCAATGGGCGCGTGCGGATGGAGGAACTCGCCGGTGATGGTATTCTTGTCGCCACCCCGGTCGGCTCCACTGCTTACAACCTTTCCGCCAACGGGCCGATTCTGCCGCTGGGTAGCCGCATGCTCGCGCTGACCCCGATCAGCCCGTTCCGTCCCCGTCGCTGGAAGGGCGCGATCCTGCCTGAGAGCGCGGAAGTCGAATTCCGGATTCGCGAACCGGGTAAAAGACCGGTCGCTGCCGTAGCCGACCAGAAGGAAGTGCGCGACGTTTCGATGGTGCGCATCACGGCCACTGCGGAAAAGGAACTGACCCTTTTGTTCGACCCCGGATACACGCTGGAAGAGCGTATCTTCGCCGAGCAGTTCCAGGTCTGAATCGACAGAGAAAACTTTCGATGAAATTTCCTCAAGGACGGGGTTGCCAAGCCCTGAAGGGCCGCTTATAGGCGCACCCCTGCCCCGCGGTGGAGACACTGCAGGGCTGCTCCCCGATAGCTCAGCGGTAGAGCATTCGACTGTTAATCGAATGGCCGTAGGTTCGAATCCTACTCGGGGAGCCACTTTCCTTTTCGCAGGCGTTCGCCAGCGACCGCAAAACACCCCAAAAACCTAGAAAAACTAATCCGCAAGCGCCCGCGTGCGTTCGTTGCGTTTCGCCTCCTTTCGCGCTAATAGTGGGGGACGGAATGGGGGAACAGGTCAAACTCTAACTTTGAGGCGGGCATGGGCAAGTTAACGCAGGCGCATATCAAGGCAGCCATCGGCAAACCGGGCCGACACCACGATGGCGACGGGCTGGTGCTATTCGTTCGCGAATCCGGCCAAGCAAGCTGGGTAGCTCGCATTCAGCACAACGGCACCCGGCGCGAGATTGGCTTGGGAAGCCTTCGTGCCGTGGGACTTGGCGAGGCGCGCGAGAAGGCGTCGACGGTAAAGGCCGCACTGGTGGCCGGGCGCGATCCGCATTTGGCATTGAAGCCGCCCAAGGAAATGACACGGACGTTCCGCGAGGCTGCCTTGGGCTTTTTGGAAGCCAAGACAGCGGACGCCAAAATCTCCGACGCCAAGCGCAAGCAGAACCTGTCGCAGTTGAAGACCTATGCCTTCCCTGCCCTTGGTAAGCTGCAAGTGCAGAGCATCGACGCAGATACCATCGCGGCCTGCCTCCGCCCGATCTGGACGCGCAAGCCCGAAACCGCACGCAAGGTCCGCAGCCTGATCATCCGCACGCTGCGTTTCGCGCGGCCCGATGGCGCGCTGTTCATCGGCACGCTTGGCCCCGCAGTTGCCGACCGCCTGCCCGCGCAACCCAAGCGCGGGAACTTCGAAGCCATGCCCTACGCCGAACTGCCCGCATTCATGTCACGGCTGGCGGACAAGGGCGGCATGGGCGCACTGGCATTGCGGGCAGCCATCCTGACCGCCGCCCGCAGTGGCGAGGTCCGGGGCGCAACGTGGGGCGAACTTGATCTGGAGGCCGCCGTCTGGACGGTCCCGGCAGAGCGCATGAAAGCCCGACGCCCCCACCGTGTTCCGCTATCGCCAGCCGCAGTTGCCCTGTTACGCGAGGCCGCTTCGATCAAGCGTGCCGGAACCGACCTGATCTTCCCTGCCAGCAGCGGCAAGGCGCTGAGCGATATGACGCTGACGAAAGTCCTACGGGATATGGACGCCCCCTTCACCGTGCACGGCTTCCGCTCCACTTTCCGCGATTGGGCGGCAGAACAGACGAGCCTCCCCGGCGAAGTGGCCGAAGCCGCCCTCGCTCATACGGTGCCCAAGGCTGTCGAAGCAGCTTATCGGCGCACTGACTTTTTCGACAAACGCCGCGAACTGATGGATTCTTGGAGCCGATTTGTCTCTGGAGGCGATGCTGCGGCAGTCTTGACGTTCACGCCCAGAGCGACCCGCTAACCCCGCTCAGCGGGCATCCTAGCGATAGTGAATAATACGGAATGTTTATCCCCAGAAACGGCTGATTTCAGCCATTTTATCCTTGCACTCACCGCCGCAGCGAATCATCCTGTTCCCAACGTGTTCCTGCGCAATCGTGCGATTGCGGACGGGAACCAACAAAAGGAACATTGCACATGGAACCCGTCCTTTGCAGTATTGCGGAAGCAGCCCGCAGCTTGGGTGTTGGAAAAACCAAGACCTACGAACTGATTTCCGACAATATGCTTGAGTGTGTGACTATCGGCACTCGCCGTCTGGTCAAAGTCGCAAGCATCAAGAAGTTGGTCAGCACCGGCACGACCGACAAGGCGGCCTGATATGGCCCAGCCACAGGATGCCCATTCGATTGCCGACAAGGCAGTCAAACGGCCAAAGAAGCGCGGCCACCTTTTCCTTGTCGATTTACCGACCTTCGCAAAGGTATGCAGCCTCGGCGATCCCGATCCGGCGGCGGCATATCTCATCCTTGCAGCGGGAACTGGTGCAGACAATCGCACGAGCACATGTGTTCCCCGTCAGCGCCAATGGCACAGATTTGAGGTTGTGATTTA